>CALRNL020000020.1:0-6803 GCA_943369525.1 Synechococcus sp. UW140 | reverse complement strand
CTGATTCCACGCAGAAGCGCCTTGGCGCTGCTGAATTGTGGTGGTCATGAGAACGGGGAAAGTGTGCTCCGAATGGAGCGGTAAGTAGGACAAGGGCTGTGCGGGAACCCGCTTGGCCATCGCCTGCGTCACTGTAACAGAAGATTGCGCTTGGTGAGGAAAGGTTGAGCGGATTGGTGGGCTGGGCCGGCCTAGGGCCCCTAGGCCAGGCAGCCGCCTTGGTTGCGAGCTCAGACGCTGCGCCAGCAGCGGCCCATCGGAACGCCGATCGATTCCAGGCTCAGATTGGACCCCTCGCCCCGCCATCGATGCTGCACCGGTGGCGGGGCGAGGGGAACGGAGTTGGGCGCCGGCAAGGCTTCGTGCCTTGTGACCCAGGCCGCCGGCCCAGGGCCTGGCGGCCTGGGTCACGCTTCCCAACCAAGACCCTGTGAAGTCGTGAGAAGGGCGGCAAGGCAACAAACCGGCGGTTCCGAGCGGCAAGGTCGTCGCCGTCACGGTTGACTGGAGGGGCCCTTAAGGGGATGGAGTTGTGGGACGGATCGATGCACGGGGCCTGGGGCGCTCCTTGACGGCCCTTTTGGCCGCAAGCCTGCTGCTTACGGCTTGCCAGCGGGGCCCCTCGCCGGAGAGTCAGCGGCTCGACCAACTGCAGCTAAGGGTCGACCAACTGGAAAAGCGCCTCAACCTGACCCGCTCCAGCGACCCCGGTGATCGCGACGGCAAGCCGCCTGCCGGGGTGGTCAAGTCGCTCACGTTCCGCATGGGATCCCAGGACGACCGGCTGCGCATCTATTGGGCCGATGGCAGCACCAGCGACCTCCCCTGCACCAAGGAACAGGGGACCTGGGCCTGCGGCTGAGCGTGGCGGACCAGGCCCGCTCCTCCATGGGCAGCTAGGGCTGGGCCAGATGCCGATGCATGGGGCCTAACTCCCAGCGATCACCCTGGCTTGGGATCGATCGTTACCGCGCCCTAGTTGCGCCCTAGAAAGAGCGTTCCTGCCGTTGCGCGCCCGTGACACGCCGCCTCCTTGCCCTGGCCGCCGGATGGGGCCTGCTGGCCAGCCCCCTGGCCCTCCCACCGGGGGCCGCCCAGGCCCAGGTTGGTGTGGAGGTGAGCTTTGCCCGGGTGCGGGCCGTGAACCTGGCCCGCGATACGGCGGTGAAGCTCAATGGCGGCCTAACGGCCTACCGCCCGGCCAAGTGCATGTTTGACACCAGCCTGGGCGGGGGCAACTGCCTCATCCGCCGCGACGACCAGGGCTTCCTGTTCCGCTTCCTGGGTGGGGCTCCGGGCTGGCAAGAGCTGGGTCTGCAACCCAATTGGGACACCCAGATCCTGGTGTCGGCCGATGGCCGCCAGGTGTTGCAGGTGGTCTTCAACCAGCCCCCCAGCACCCGCTGAGCAGGGCGCGGCCAAGCTGGATTGAAGCTGGCGAGCGGATTAAACCGGGCCCTAGCCGAGCAGGTCGGCCAAGGCCTGGGCCCAGGCCGGATCACAGGCGAGCCTTTGGCGCTGGGTGAGGCTGAAGGCGATGCCCTTTTCGCCATAGGCCGCTTCATTAATGAACACCGGCCAATGGCTCCCGGCTGGCCCATCGCCCCCTGCCACAAGCTGATCTCCCAGCCGCAGGACGCCGCCATCGGCCAGGGAGAAGATCGCCGCGGCCGGGCCCAGGGGGTGCCAATCGCGGCCCTGGAGGCTGGGGTGAAGCACGGCGATCGGTTCGCCGTCGCGGCCCCGGGGTAGATCGATGCTGCCGCAGTGGCGATGCACGACCAGGGCGGCCGGCAGCCGCAATTGGCCCGATCGGGCCTCGGCCAGGCTCGCCAGGGCCGCCTCCAGGGCCAACTGGCTCTGGCGGCAGATTCCGGCCGTCACCAGGCCCTGGGCAACGGGCCCCACCTCGATCACCAGGCCGCAGGGCCACTGCTCCACCAGGTAACCCACCTGGGAGGCGTCGCCCTCATGCAGGTAGACCGGCAGACCGAGGCGGTGCTGGAGGGCGGCCGCCAGGGCCAGATCGGCCGGACGGCGCCCATAAACCACCAGGGCATTGCCCATGGCAGCGGTGGTGCTGTGCAGATCCAAGGCCACCCGGCAGGCGGATGGCCCCCCGGGGCCAAAGCACTCCAGCAGCTGCCGGGCCCGTTGCACCTCCACCCCCTGCTGGTTGGGGTCCGTGAGCAGGTCGGTTTGGAAGGTGCGGTTGAGGTCCCGGTCGATATAGCGGCGCTGGGCGGCGAAGGCGGCAGGGTTGCCGATCTCCAGCTCCACCGCCAGGCCATGGCACTGCAGGAGCTCGGGCCGCTGGCGCCACTGCTGGAGCAACCAGGGGGCATTGCGCTCATTGCCATGGGTGCCGGCCACCACCAGCACCCGCGCCGCCCCAGCCGCTTGCCTTGCCCCGGATCCGGCCATCTGTTGCGCCCAGTCGCCACCTGTGCGCCAGCCTGACAGCACTTCCCGGATCGGCGGTAGCGATGGCAATCCCTGCTTGTGTGGTGGCCACGGCCCGGGCGACCTGGCACTGGCAGTGGCTGCGGCTGATGGCTGGCCTGGGGCCGGCCGACGCCGAGGGCAACTACCGCCGTCCTGCCGGAGCCTTCAACGCCTGCCCGCCCCTGCCGGCCACGGCAGGCGAGCAGGGCGGCCACGTATTGATCGTGGGGCGCAGCTGCCCCTGGGCCCACCGGGCCCGGTTGGTGTGGAGCCTGCGCCAGCTGCAGGACAGCATCGAGCTGCTGGTGGTGGAGCCCGACCCCCAGGCGGGCCGCTGGCGCTTCGAGGCCCCCTTCCAGGGGTGCCACACCCTGGTGGAGCTCTACCGGCTGGCCGGCGCCGACCCGCGCCAGCGGGCCACGGTGCCGGTGCTGTTCAGCCGCAACCAGCAGCGGATCGTGGTGGGCGAAAGCGCCCGCTTGATCGAACTGCTCAACGACTGGCCCGCCCCCGCTGGCGCCTTGAACCTCCAGGGAGAGGCCATCAAAACCGCCTGCGACCAATGGCGCCAGCGGTTCCAAGGGGCCGTCAACGATGGGGTGTATCGCTGCGGCTTTGCCCGTAGCCAGGCGGCCTACGACCGGGCCGAGGCGGAGCTGTTTGCAGCGCTGGCGGAGGCCGAAGCGGCCCTGGCGGCCGCGGGCCCCTGGCTCTGCGGCGACGCCCTCACCCTGGCGGATCTGCAGTTGTTTGCCACCCTGATTCGCTGGGAGCTGGTCTACGCACCCCTGTTTGGCTGCAGCCGCCAGCCGCTCTGGCAACTGGGCCACCTCTGGGCCTGGCGGGCCCGGCTCTTCGCCCTCCCGGGCGTGGCCGCCACCTGCGACGGCGACGCCTGGCGCCGCGACTACTTCGGCGCCCTCTTCCCCTTGCATCCCTCCGGCATTGTTCCGGCGGGCCCCGATCTGGCCAGACTGGTGCAAGCGATGCCCCTGCGATGAGCGATACCCCGGCAATGGGGCCCGGCCCAGCCAAGGGCCCTGGCCCAGCTATCGGCGACCCGGTTTTTGAGGGCGTTTACGGCCCCTTCAGCATCACCGCCCAGGACCGGCGCGAGGTGCTCGGCTACCGGCTAGCCCTGCTCACCGCCGCCATCGCCCAGGCCGCCCTCCTGGCCCAGTGGCACTGGATCGGGCCTGAAGCCCTCTGGCCCTGGCTGCTGCCCCTGGCCGCCGGGCTGGGGCTGGCCTTGCGCTGGATCCACATTTATCTGCGGCCCCTGCACCGCGCCCTCCAGCTGTTCTGGCTGGCTGGCTGCTTGGGTTTCGCCGCCCTGGCCTGGGCCAGCGGACCGGGTGCCATGGCCACCAGCCTGGCGAGGGATAGGCGCTGGATCTGGGCCATCGGCCCCTTCTTCGCGGCCCTGGCGGGGATCGGTTTCAAGGAGTTCTTTTGTTTCCGCCGGCCCGAAGCGATCGGCGTGACCCTGCTGCTGCCCCTGGCCCTGCTTGGTCACCTCAGTGGCGTGCTGGGTGCCAGGGCCTGCGGCAGCCTGCTGGCCCTGGAGGCCGCCTTGCTGGTGGTGCTCACGTTGCGCAAATTCCCGATGGAGGCCGCGGCCGACGTGGGCGATAAGAGCGTGTTTGCTTATCTAGAGGGTCAACGCCAACCCTCCAACGCGTGAGCTTGATCAGCCTGGTGGGAGTGCGCAAGGACTTCGGCATCCGCACCCTTTTTGACGACCTGACCCTGCATGTGGGCGAAAAAGAGCGCCTGGGCCTGATTGGCCCCAACGGCGCCGGCAAATCCACCCTGATGCGGCTGCTGGCGGGGCTCGAGCCCCCGGGCGCTGGCGAACGGCGCACCCTGCCCCAGGCCCGGATCGTGCTGGTGAACCAGGAACCAGAGATGGATCCGCAGCGCACCGTGCTGGAGCAGGTGTTTGCCGAAAGCGGCGAAAAAATGCAGCTGCTACAGCGCTACACGGCCGTGAGTGAGGCCCTGGCCCACGCCAGCGACAACGCCGCCAGCACCGAGGCCCTGCTCGCCGAACTGGGCAGCCTCAATGAGCGCATGGACCAGAGCCAGGCCTGGGGCCTGGAGCAGCAGATCCGGGAGGTGCTCGATCGCCTCGGCATCCAGGACACCCAACGCCGGGTCGGCGACCTCTCGGGCGGATACCGCAAACGGCTCGCCCTGGCCTCGGCCCTGGTGGCCGACCCCGATGTGCTGCTGCTCGACGAGCCCACCAACCACCTCGATGCCGACTGCATCCAGTGGTTGCAGGGCTACTTGGCGCGCTTCAGCGGGGCGTTGGTGTTGATCACCCACGACCGCTACGTGCTGGACCAGGTGACCCAGCGGATCGTGGAGGTGGACCGGGGGGAGGCCAAGAGCTACGCCGGCAACTACGCCTATTACCTGGCCCGTAAAGCCGAACAGGAGGCTTCAGCCCAGGCCACCGAGGCCAAATTCAAGGGGGCCCTGCGGCGCGAACTGGAGTGGCTGAGCAAGGGACCCAAGGCCCGCAGCACCAAGCAGAAGGCCCGCATCCAGCGGATCGAGGCCATGCAGGAGGCGCCGAGGCGCCAGGCCAAGGGCCAGATCAGCCTGGCCAGCAACCAGCGGCGCCTGGGCAAACGGGCGATCGAAGCCGAAGATCTGGCCGTGTGGGCCACCGATGGGGCCCACACCGCCGGCGGCCAGCCGCTGCTCCGCAACTTCAGCTACGACTTCAGCCCCGAAGATCGCATCGGCATCATTGGCCCCAACGGCTCGGGCAAATCCACCCTGCTCGACCTGATCGCCGGGCGGCGCCTGCCCCATGGCGGCCGGATCGAGCTGGGCGCCACGGTGAAACTGGCCTACTTCGACCAGCACAGCGAGAGCCTGCTGGGGGAGGCCGGCAGCGCCAGCGGCAAGCTGCTCGACAAGAAGGTGATTGATGTGGTGAAGGAGGCCGCCAGCACCGTGGAGGTGGAGGGCAGCCAGCTGAGTGCCTCCCAGCTGCTGGAACGGTTCCTGTTCCCGCCAGCCCAACAGCACCAGCCGGTGCGCAAGCTCTCCGGCGGCGAGCGGCGACGGCTCTACCTCTGCCGGCTGCTGATCGAAGCCCCGAACGTGTTGCTGCTCGATGAGCCCACCAACGACCTGGACGTCCAGACCCTGACGGTGCTGGAGGATTTCCTCGAGGATTTCCGGGGCTGCGTGGTGGTGGTATCCCACGACCGCTACTTCCTCGATCGCACCGTGGATCGGCTGTTCAGCTTCGACAACAGCGAACTGCACCGCTTCGAAGGCAACTACAGCGCCTATCTGGAGCGCCAGGCCGCCCTGGCCAGCCCGAAAGGCTCGTCGCCCCCAGCGGGGCCCCCGCTCCAGGCAAGCGCCAGCCCATCAGCGGGCCCAGGGCCAGCCCCCGGCGCAGCCCCGTCAGCGGCTGGGGCGACCCAGCCCATGGCAGCGGCCCAGCCAGCGGTACCAGGCCACCCCACCGCAACAGCCAAGCCAACGCGCAAACGCAGCTTCAAGGAAAGCCGCGAACTGGGTGACCTGGAGCGCCAGTTGCCGGCCTGGGACGCGGAGCGCGGCCGCCTGGAGGGTCTGCTGGCGGCCGGCGGGGCTGATTACACGGCCCTAGAAGGCCTGACCGGGCAGCTCTCCGATCTGCTCGAGCGCATCCACCAGGGCGAGGAACGCTGGTTGGAACTGAGCGAGCTGGCCGGTTGAGCGGGATCTGGCCCAGGGCCTAGGTAACGGTGAATCAGCAGCTGGCCACAAAGCCCCCGGGGGCAGGGACCCCACCCGTATGGTGTGGGCGACGATGAGCGGCCGGAATTCTCCGGCCTCTTCCATGAACACCATCGACGAGCACATCCTCAAGGACCAGAGCGAGATCGAGGCCGCCAAAGCCGTCGGCAACGATGGCAAGGTGCGCCACCTCGAAGAGGAGCTCAAGGGACTTCAGGAATACAAGGCCCACCACCCGGAAGACGCCCACGACCCCACCCCGCTGGAGGTGTATTGCGATCTCAACCCCGAAGCGGCCGAGTGCCGCATCTATGACGACTGATCCCTAGGGCCCTTACCCAGGACTCAGGGGGGCCATGCCGCTCCAGGCCCCTGGATCACGTCTTCCAATCCCAAGGGCTCCCTGGCTTGATCAGGGGGTCCCTTTTTTTTGAGATTTCGGCGTTAGCACTGGAGCTGGTGACGTGACCCCCCTTGCTGCTCCAGTCCTTATGAGAGCTAGTGGGTTGATCAGGCCGCCTTCCATTGCTGGATGACCTCCAGGGGCGTATGCCCCTGGAGAGCCGAATGCGGTCTGTAGACGTTGTACTCGATTCGGTGCTGTTCTG
>CALRNL020000019.1:0-7972 GCA_943369525.1 Synechococcus sp. UW140 | reverse complement strand
GTGTCGCAGGAAATCCGCGCCGCTGAGGACCCCGAGTTTGAAACCTTCTACACGAAGAACATTCTTCTGAATGAAGGTCTGCGTGCCTGGATGGCACCGGCCGACCAGCCGCACGAAAACTTCGTCTTCCCTGAAGAGGTTCTGCCCCGCGGTAACGCCCTTTGATCGGGTTTTAAAGACCGTTCAAACACCTAGGCGCCCCGAAAGGGGCGCTTTTTTGTGGACTAGGCCCAGTTCGTTCCCTTTCAAATCAGCCCAAACCGGCCGATCCAGCTTGAACCCAGGTAGATTTGGAGGGTTCTGTCAGCAGTGGTGTGGGGGATCGGACCGGCTTGCCGGTTTGAATCCCTCGAATGCACCGCCGGCTGATACCAATCCCCCGGGAGGAGGTGTCCATGGTTTCCAGTTGTATGACCCAGGGTCTGCTGATCGTGGAGAACGCCGGCTGATTTCGGCGCCTGATTCCTGATCATTCGGTTCCGCGACAAAGTGGACCCGGCGAGAGCCCCCGATGGACCAAGCCCCGTGCTTGCGCCCATCGGGGGCATCGTTTATGGAATGGTTTACAGGAACGAATTGAATGGAGTGATTGAACATCGCTTGCTTGGCCACCAAGGAGGCAAGCAAGACTCGTCCTTGTAATGATCAACGTCGAGCCAGCCCCATAGGCCCCAAGGCTCAAGGCCCTATCTCCAGCATCCCCTAGGGATCCAGTCTTGCTATGGGGCTCCCGTTTCTGGGGGCGTGGCTTGGGGCCGGTGGCGCATCAGGATCAGGCTGCCCACCAGGCTCGGCAGCACCACGGTGACCAGCCGCAGGATCAAGGTGGTGGCCAGGGCCACGGGCCGGCTGGCGCCGAAGGCCACGGCCAGGCCGATGCTGGTGAGTTCACTGGTGCCCAGGCCCGCCGGCAACACCGACAGCACCCCGCCCAGGGCCGTGGCGGTGCGGACCACCGCTGCCTGGGCCAGGCCGATCGGGCCGCCCATGGCGGTAAACAGGCCGTGCAGCAGGGTTGCCTCCAGCAGCCAGGCCAGGGACGCCAAGCAGGTTCCCAGCAGCAGGGGCCCGGGCCGCAGCAACGAGCGCAGCCGGGCCATGCCATAGAGCCCTTCCCGCAACAAGCGGATCGGCCCCTTCAGCAGTCGGTGGGCCGGCAGCCGCTCCAGGACCCGCTCCAGCTTGGCCAGGGCGACCGGGTGGGTGAACAGCCAGGCGCCGCCGCCAGCCACCAGGAGCCCCATCCCCACGGCCGGCAATACGCGGCCGCCCAGGCCCCAGCTCAACACCAGCAGGGCTCCCGCCAGGTCCGTGAGCCGCTCCGCCAGGGTGATGCCCACGCCTACGGCTAGGGGTGTGCCGTGGCGGCGTTGCAGCCACAGCCCCCGTAGGGCCTCGCCGCTGCGGGCCGGGGCGGCGATTAGGGCCAGGCCGGCGCCATAGATGGCGCCACTGGGCCGCCAGGCCAGGGGGTATCCCAGCTGGGCCAAGTAGGCCTGCCACCTGCCAAACAGGAGGCCATGGCCCAGGGCCACCGTGGCCGGCGCCAGCAGCCACCACCACCAGGCCAGGCGCCCCAGGCTGGCCGTGAGGCTCTGGAAACCAAACCAGACACTCAGGCCCAGGTAGAGCAGGAGCCCGGCTAGCAGCCCCAGCAGCCAACGCTTGGACATGGCCGGCTTAGGGAATGAACCGCAATTTGCGGGCGGCGTAGAGACACATGCCCGCCAGAATCAGGCCTTCGCGGAAGTGGGCGATGTTGGAGCTGCCGTAGCTGCGTTCCTGGTAGCGCACGGGCACTTCAACAATTTTGAGGTTGAGTTTGCTGGCGCCAAACAGCAGGTCGAAATCGCCGAACGGATCGAAATCACCGAAGTAGGCGCGCCCAGCCTTGAGCCGTTCGTAGTCGCTTTTCCAGATCACCTTGGTGCCGCAGAGGGTGTCCTTGAGGCGCTGGCGCAGCAGCCAGGAGAACACAGCGGCAAAAAAGCGGTTGGCGGCGGTGTTGAGCGGTGGCATGGCGGCCCAGCTGCGCGGATAGACCAACCGGCAGCCATTCACAAATTCACCGCGGCCATCGGCCATGGCCTGGGCGAAGCGGGGCAGGTCTTCCGGGCGCACGGTGAGATCGGCATCCAGGATCATCAGCACGTCGCCCTCGGCCTGCTCGAAGCCCAGCCAGACCGCATCGGCCTTGCCCTTGCCGCCCTGGCGAAACTTTTTCAGCCGCAGGGGCCCCTGGTAGTCGGCGCACACCCGCTCGATTTCGGCCCAGGTGTGGTCGGAGGAATGGCCCTCTACGAACAGCACTTCGGTGAAGCGTCCCAGCTGGGGCAGCCGCTCGATCGCCGGGGCGATGTTGCCGGCCTCATTGCGGGCCGGAATCACCACGCTGACACTGGGATCCTGGCGTCGTTGCCGCGCCGGCCGGGCCACCAGCCAGTGGGTAAGACCCAGCTGCTCAAGTCCCGGCAACTGGCTCAGCCAGCGGTTGGCTAGGGGCGTGAGCAAAGGGATCTGGCGCGGCAGCAGGCAGCGGTGGCCCTGCTTCAGCACCTCCCAGCCGGCCAGATCGAGCAGGTTGGTCACATCCCGGGGCGTCAGCCAGCTTTCCGGCGGTTGGGGTTGGCGCTGGCCCAGCTTTTCGGCCGCCTTGAGCAGGGGCTGCCAGAGCCAGTTGTGGAAACTCACCACCAGCCGGGTGCGGGGATGGCAGAAGGCCTCAAGCCGCTCCAACACCCCCTGCACGTCATGGAGGGTGTTGAGGGTGTTGGGCAGCAGGATCACATCGAAGGGCTCCCCTTCGCCGATCGACTCGGGCGTGATCGTTTCGGCGTCGGCGCTGATCACCCGCAGCTGGGGGTGGCGGGCCCGGGCCGCCTCGGCCAGCTGGGGATCGAGCTCAATGCCCACCCCATGGCCGGGCTTGAGCCCCGCCAACAGGTCGCCGAGGCCGCAGCCGATCTCCAGCACCCGCAGCCCCGGCGCCACCAGCAGCTGGTGCAGCCGCTCCAGGTCGTCGTAGTAGGCCCGGTTGCGCTGGTGGAAATGCAGGGCTGCGCTGGTGGTGGTCATGACTTCAGAAGTGACAGGGCGTGACCCCAATCCAGCCCCATGGCACTGGCCACGATGCGGAGGGTGCGCAGGGTTTGGTTGCTGGGGTCGAGCTGGGCGGCCCGCTCCAGCAGGGGTTTGGCGGCGCCGGGTTTGAACCGGTAGAGATCCACCACCCCCAGCCCCAGGAGGGCGTTGGGGTTGATGGGATCGAGGGCCAGGATCCGCGCCAGGGTGGCGGCGGCGCCGTCGGCTTGGCGTTGCAGGGCCTGGGCGAGGGCCAGGGCGTAGAGGTCGTCGAGGTTGCGGGGATCCTGCCGCAGCCGGGCTGCACAGATGGCGGCACCGTCGCGCAGATACACCTGGTCGGGATCGGTTTGGTTGAGCTGGCCGACGCGGGCAAACAGGGGATCGAGCTGGCCGGCCCGTAGTTGCTGGCCCAACTGACGCAACACCGTGATGCGGTTGGCGGCCAGGGGCGGTGCCGACTTTGGCTTGCTGGTCCCGGCGGCCACGTGTACGGGTGGGGAGGTCACCGTCAGGGGCAAACTCTGGCCCGTTGGGGTCAGCAGCTGGGCTTGCAGCTGGTAGGGGCCTGGGGCCAGCGGGGCTGGGAGTTGCAGGGCCAGATGCTCCTGGATGCGGAGTCCGCCAGGGCTGGGACGCCCCCTGGATTGGCCGCCAGGCGATTGGGCCCGCACCATCCCCTGGCCAATGGCGTGGTCGGCGCGCCAGCTGGTGGGAACGGTGCCAGCGCTGGAGCTGGAGTGAACGCCGGCCCCACCCGTGCCCCTTGCCCTTGGGCTGGCGGTAACGGTCCCCGTTTCCCCAGGGGCCGTTACCGCCAGAGGGCGCCACTCGAGCAACAACAGGCCTGTCGCCAGTTGCTGGCTTGGCCCCTCAAGCTCCAGGTTGAGGTCCAGCTGGTCTCCCGCCCGGAAGGCTTGAGGCGCAAGTCCACCGCCGGTTTGTTCTGGAAGCGCGGTGGCTGAGCTGGTGACCGATGGGGCTTCGGGTGATGGCGCCGAGGCCAGCGGCGGCTCCAGGCGCTCTGGCGCGGGGGCCCCCAGGCGGGCCACCAGGCGCGCGGGCTGGCCGGCGGTCCAGTCGATCGGCTCCACCGCCAGGCCCAGCTGGCGCCGCCGGTAGAGATCGGCGCGGCTGCCATCGGGGAGGGGCCACTGGCCGGCCGGCTCGAAGGCGGCGGAGTGGGCCACGAGCTCGGTGAGCTGGGCCTGGCGTTCGTCGCTCATCACCCCCTGGTGGCCGCCCTTGAGCAGGAACCAGTCGAAGCCGGCCAGGTCGTCCTGGAGTTGGCCGAGGGGGGCCAGGGTTTGGCGGGCCGCCACCTTGAACTGCTGGCGGCGGCCTTCGGCATCGAGGTTGAAGGCGTTGAGGAATTCGTGATCCGGCAGCACCGCCAGGGTGGAGAGCTGGTGGGGGCTCTGGGTGCGGATCGTGGCCACGATCGACTCCACGGGCCAACCCCGTTCGCCCCGGGGGGCATGGGGGGCAAAGCCCGTGAGGTTGGGGCCTAGGGCGAAGTGGTTCGAGAGCAGGCCGGTGAGGGCCACCACCAGCAGGGCCCCTTGCCAGGGCCGGATCCAGGCGCGGGCCCGGGCGGCGGTTTGGGCCGTGACCACCCCCAGGGCCAGGCCGAGCTGGGGCAACAGCGGCAACACAAAGCGGAAGTCCTTGCTGGTCATCAGCACACACACCAGCAGGCCGCCCAGGGGGAAGCTCAGCCACCAGAGCAGGGCCCGCCGCTGGGCGCCCCTGGGCCAGGGGCCCGGCCGCCAGCCCCGCCGCCAGGCCAGGGCCAGGGCCACCAGGGCTCCAGCCGCCACCAGGGCCACTAGGGCTTGGCCCAGCATCTTGGGCAGCAACTGGGGGTAAAAGAGCCAGCCCGCCAGGCTGGTGGCGCCCATGCCCTCCTGGTAGGCCACGCCCCATTGGCGCGCCTTGTTGATGGTGGAGAGGATCGTTAGCCAGTTCTGGCTGAACCAGGGTCCGCCGATGGCAGACGCCACAGCCAGGGCCAGGGCGCAGCGGCCCAGCGGACCCCAACGCCGGGCGGCGTACCGCCCGGACGTAAGCCGGGGCGGTGCCAAGAGGGTCGCCAGGGCCGTCCAGGCCACGGCACCCAATGGCAGCCAGAGCAGCACCACCCCCGTGGGCCGGGTCAGGACCACGAACCCCAGCCCCAGCCCGCAGGCCCCGGCCCAGAGCCAGGGGCGCCTGGGCCGGGCCAGCACCGCCACGCCCAGCAGCCACCAACAGGCCGTGAGCACGGCCGTGAGGCTGAAATCGATCAGGTAGTCGCTGCGCTGGTTGAGCAGGGCCGGGGCGCAGGCCAAAAACAGGGCCGCCCACAGCCCGGCGGCGCGGGAGTGGGCCAGCCGGCCCAGGCCATAGACGCTGGCCAGCAGCAGTCCGTTAATCAGGCTGTTGGAGAGGATGGCCGCCCCAAAACCGGGGCCAAGCAGCGAAAACACGGGCGCTGTCACCAGGTAGGTGAGCGGCCCCCGGTAGCTGGGGGATTGGTTCCAGAGGCTCACCCACCACTCGCCGTTCCAGGGGGCCGGCTGTTGCAACACCTGCCAAAAACCGAGAGCGCGGCTGAGGTGGTCGCCCTGGTCCCAGGCGGGGGGCAGGTGGTGCTGGCTCACCCAGAGGCCATCGGCCAGCAGGCAGGCCAGCCAGAGGGCCAGCAGCACCAGGGCATCGCGGCGATCACTGCCAGGGCGCCGGGTTGGCGGTGCAGGCGCTGCAGCGGCGTGCCTGTCCGAAGTGGTGCTCAAGGCCGCCTCCTCACCAATGCCCAATCGCCGAGAGTCTCGCCGCCTGCCACCACCTCAAGGGTGGACGACTGATCCCGGGCCGCCTGAACCCCCTGAACCCAGGCCAGGCCTCCCGCCGGCAGCCCATCGGGGCTGGGGATCCGGGGCCCCAGCTGGGGGCTGGCTAGTGCCAAAAGAATGAGCTGGGCATGGGCCTCGCCGCTCAGGGGCTCGGGCGCCACCACCGCCACCGGTCCCTGGCCTAGGGCGCGGGCCAGCACCGGCTCGGCCAGGGCCGCCCGCAGGGCCGGACTGCGGTCGCTGAATAGGCCCGCCTGTACCAGCAGCACCAGCGCCAGCCAGGGCCCCAGCACCGCTGCCGCCAGCAGGGCCCGGGGCCGGCGTCCGAAGGGAATCAGCAGCCAGGACCCCCCCAGGGCCAGGGCCGCCAGGCCATAGGGAAGCAAGCCCCCCGGCAACTGGGCCGGATCCAGCTGCAGGGCCCTAGCCAGGGGCGCCCCCGGCCAGAGCAAGCCAAGTCCCGCCGTCGCCAGCAGGCCGCCCAAGCCGGCCAACCCCCAGGCCAGCCCCCGGGGCCGGGCCCGACCGGCCTGGCTCCAGCGCTGCAGCACCTGGGCCGCCACGATCGCCAGCATCGGCGTGAGTTGCAGCCCGTAGTAGGGGGTCTTGGTGCGGAAGGCGCTCAGCACCACCAGCATCAACAGCGGATAGAGCAGCAGCACCAGCCGCTGCTCGCGCCCTTGGGTGCCCCCCAGCGGCTTCCCCCGCCCCAGCCGCCACCAGCCCACCAGGGCCAGCAGCACCCAGGGGGCCGTGTTGGCGGGGATGTTCCAGAGGTAATAGAGGGGCCCGCCGCTATACACATCGCTTTGGGAGAGGTAATGCAGCTTGCTCACCAGTCCCCCCACCACCTGCGGCCCAAACGCCCCCAGGCTCAGGCCCAGCCAGGCCAGCACCGGCAGCCCGCCCAGCCCCAGTCCCAGCCAGAGGGCCGGCCGCCCCAGTAGGTGGCGCCGTTGCAGCCCCCCAAAGGGCGCGATTGCCACCAGCGGCACCGCCACCATGAAGCCCTTGATCAAAAAGGCCGGCCCCACGCTGAGCCCCGCCAGCAGCCCCCAGAGCGGCGAGGCCCCGGGCCTGGCCCGCACCAGGGCATAGAGGCCGACCAGCTCCACCGCCAGCAAGGGCATGTCCTGGCTGGCCAGGTGGGCGTAATTGATCCAGAGCGGCGTGAGCGCCAACAGCAAGGCGGCCAACCAGCCGTTGGAGCTGGCTGCAGGCGATGGAGAGACAGGGGGATCAACCAAACCGGTCCCACCTGCTCGTTCAGCCGCCCCTGAGCCCAAAGGCGACGCAGCCGGGAGCGAGCCAACCCCCAGCTGGCGGGCCAGGGCGGCCGTGAGCCCTAGGCAAGCCACCGCCGCCACCAGGCTGGGCAGGTGGGCCACCCAGGCGTGGACCCCCAGCAGCCGGTAGGCGCCCGCGATCAGCCACTGCACGCCAATGGTGCGATCGAACACGGGCTCGCCCCACCAGAGCGGCGCCAGCCACTGGCCGCCCTCGCTGATCCAGCGGGCCTGGAGGGCGTAGTAGCCCTCGTCATGGGCCAGGAAGCTGCGCGGCGCGACGCTGACCAGCAGGGGCACGAACAGCAGCAGGCCTGGCCAGGTTCGCCAGGCCTGCCCGCCCCCGGATCGGGGCCTGGCGATCCAGCTGCCCAAGGCGCGCCAGCCCCGCCACCCCAAGAAGCGTTCAGACCCCGCAGGGTGGCGCTGCGGACCCGCTGCCCCGGTGCGGCGAATGGGATGGATCATTGCAGTTTCTTGCTTTTGGGGGTAGCGGACTTGACGAAGTGGGGGGATTCTCCGTTTGGCGCCATGCGCCTTCCTCTTTTTTGGTGTGAGGACCCCAATGAAACTGTTCCACAAGCTCCTGCTTGCGCCGGCAGCCCTGGGCCTGATGGCTCCCGTGGCCGCTTCCGCTGCAGACATGAACCTCGCCGGCGTCAAGCAGTACGCCTCTGCCGACGAGCAAGTCACCAGCATCTCCCAGTTCTCCGACGTTCAGCCCACCGACTGGGCCTACCAGGCCCTCTCCAACCTGGTGGAGCGCTACGG
>CALRNL020000018.1:0-11838 GCA_943369525.1 Synechococcus sp. UW140 | reverse complement strand
TGGGTGACCCCCATCAAGTGGGTCGCTTCAGACCAAGACCATGACGCAGCAAAAGCGTCAGTTCCTAAACTTTTTTAGTTGTCCAGGTGCGCCCTTCCAAAACTCTTAAAGCCAATCTCTCAGCTTCTCGGGTTTCCTTCAGGCTGCGGTGCCTCTCGGTTCCGCCTTTTGAACCTACAGCATCGGCGGCTTGCGCCTCCCTCTGCTTTCAGTCCGACCGCAACAAGGCCTCTCGGCTCCGCTGTGGTCCCGCTAACACCAGAACCGGGGGGTGAACCCCTTCCCTGGCGCGCAGTCCAAAACCATACCACTTACTCCTCCCCTTTGACCAGCGGCCACCGAAGGCAGGGGGTGACCCGGGACCCAGGCCGCCAGTGAGAGCGCAGGGCCCTGCGCCACCAAGGCGCTCAGGACCCTGCGCCAAACTCCTCTTCCCCATCTTCGAGGGCCGTTTCCAAGGTGGTCAGCAGCAAAACCAGGGCCGCCCGCCGTTCCAGGTCGGTGCCACTGACCGTTTCCAACCAACTCCTAGAGAGACTCTCAATGCTCTTGAACAGGTCATTGCCGCTGCGCAGCAACTCCATGACGCGATCGACGCTGGCCTCATCCCCCTCGGGCACCGGGCCCACCACGTAGCGGCGACCGTCATCACCGATATAGGTGAGGTTGCCATCGCGATCGATGATCGGGCCCGCGTGGGGGGTGATCGGACTGTCCTCCATAGAAAGCTCCCTGGCGGTCAGGTCTCTTCTTGGTTAGCTCCGTCTGCAGCAGCCCGCCACAGATTCGCTGGGCACGCTGGCTGGTGAGCCTGCCCTAGCCCGAGGGGCAGGGCCCGGATCGGGGCGATCGAGCGAGCAGGACGCGCCCAATCCCCCGCCTGGGAGGGCGGAACCAGGTTTGGAAACTCAGCTGTGGCTAGCCATGTGCTCGATCAGGTCGAGGCACTTACAGGAATAGCCCCACTCGTTGTCGTACCAGGCCACCAATTTGACGAAGGTGTCGGTGAGGGCGATGCCGGCGCCGGCATCAAACACCGACGTGCAGGACTGGCCCAGGAAATCGGTGGAGACCACCTCATCCTCCGTGTAGCCCAGGATCCCGGCCATGGGGCCCTCGGAGGCCGCCCTCATCGCCGCCTTGATCTGGTCGTAGCTGGCCGGGCTGGCCAGGTTCACGGTGAGATCGACAACCGACACATTCGGCGTGGGCACCCGGAAGGCCATGCCGGTGAGCTTGCCGTTGAGTTCAGGGATCACCCGGCCCACGGCCTTGGCAGCCCCGGTGGAGGAGGGAATGATGTTCTGGGCGGCCCCGCGGCCACCGCGCCAATCCTTCACCGAAGGCCCATCCACGGTTTTCTGGGTGGCGGTGGTGGCATGGACCGTGGTCATCAAGCCGGAGACAATGCCGAAGTTGTCGTGCAGCACCTTGGCCATGGGGGCCAGGCAGTTGGTGGTGCAGGAGGCGTTGGAGACGATCTCCTGGCCGGCATAGCTGCTGTGGTTCACCCCCATCACGAAAATCGGCGTGTCGTCTTTGGAGGGCGCCGACATCACCACCCGGCGGGCACCGGCCTGGATGTGGGCCCGGGCACTGGCATCGGTGAGGAATAGGCCGGTGGATTCGAGCACGGTGTCGACGCCAACCTCGTTCCAGCGCAGGTCGGCGGGATTGCGCTCGCCGGTGATGCGAATCGCCTTGCCATTCACCACCAGCTGGCCATTTTCGACCCGCACATCGCCATCAAAGCGGCCATGGGTGGAGTCGTACTTGAGCATGTAGGCGATGTAATCAACGTCGATCAGATCGTTGATCGCCACCACCTCCACGTTGGCCAGGGTGCAGGCCCGGCGAAAGACCAAGCGGCCAATGCGACCAAATCCGTTAATGCCAACTTTGATCGTCATCGCTGCACCGACGGGTTAGCCCCAATAGTTATTGGAGTCTAGGACCTAGTTGGGATGCGAACGTCGTCCAAGGCATGGCGAGCCCCAGGGGTGGGATGAAGGGCGGCCGGCAGGGATTGGGTGGATTGGGTGGTTTCAACAGCGATTCAGCCGCGGGCCAGGGGCCGATCCCAGGGGCACGCCCAGGCGCCAATCCCGGGGCCCCGGCGAAGGGGGAAGCAGTCAGCGGCGCAATCGCCGCAGGTAGGAGCCCAACTGGCCCGGCCAGGCCCCTGGGCCATCACCGGGCCGGACCGCCAGGCGGAGGATCGAGCCGGCCAGGGGCCAGCCGCCCCGCCGCAACAGACCGGCCATGTGGGCCACCAACGAAACACTGAGCAGCAACCAGCCGGTGAGATGGAGGCTGTAGACGGTGGCCTGAAGATGGCCCTCTTCCAGCCAGTCCCCCTCCATAAAGAGGCCACTGCCCAAGGTGAGGCCCAGGGCGATCAGGGGCATGGCGTTACTAGCCCGGCCCAACCGCTGGCGGCCGAGGCTGAAGGAATAGAGGGCCAGGCCGATCGCCGGCAGCAGCAACACCAGGCCCAGGTAGCCGTGCCATTCGATCCAGTCGCCCGGCGGCTGGAACGGCAACCTGCCCCAGCGGCCGTCGTAGGCGCTGTAGATCAGGACGCCACTAACCCAGGCCCCGAGGACGCCGATGCCGGTGAGACCGTGGACCAGCCGCAGCAGCGACGGTTGGTAGGGAGACGCCATCGGGCCGATCCAAAAGTCGCTTCTATGGTGGGCCTTGACCCCAAACGGCCTCCATGGGCTCCAGCTGCACCCTGAATGCCATTGCTCCAGCCCGGGTGTGGCGCGGTGCCCAGGCCTGGCAGCAGGCCCAGGGGGCGATCCAAGCCCTGTGCGCCCAGCCCCTCGTGCTCGGTCGCAGTGCGGCCACGGCCCCAGTGCGGGCCAAGCTGCTGGCCGACTTGGCAGCCCAAGGACTGCAGCCCCTAGCGGCGGAGCTGCGGTTTGATTGCTGCGAAATGGATCTCGAGGCCCTGGCGCCCCGGACCAGCCAGGCCGCCTGCGATGGCGTGATCGCCATTGGCGGCGGCAAGGTGCTCGATGCCGGCAAACTCCTGGCCCACCGCCTGGGGCTGCCCTGCATCACCGTGCCCACCAGCGCCGCCACCTGCGCCGGCTGGACCGCCCTCGCCAATCTGTATTCCCCCCAGGGAGCCTTCCGCGGCGACGTGGCCCTGGACCGTTGCCCCGACCTGCTGATCTTTGACCACGACCTGGTGGCCCAGGCCCCGGCCCGCACCCTGGCCAGCGGCATTGCCGATGCCATGGCCAAGTGGTACGAGGCGTCCGTAAGTAGCAGCGAGAGCAGCGACGGCTTGGTGCAACAGGCCGTACAACAGGCGCGCCTCCTGCGGGACCTGCTGCTGCTCGAAGGCGAGGGCGCCCTGGCGGCCCCCGGCAGCGAAACCTGGGCCCGGGTGGCGGAAGCCTCGGCCCTCACCGCCGGCCTGATCGGCGGCCTGGGCGGGGCCCGCTGCCGCACCGTGGCCGCCCACGCCGTGCACAACGGCCTCACCCAGCTCGCCCCCACCCATGGGGTGTTGCACGGCGAGAAGGTGGGCTTCGGCATCTTGGTGCAACTGCGCCTCGAAGAACTGGTGGGCGGCAATCTGCTGGCGACCCAGGCCCGGCGCCAGCTGCTGCCCTTCTTCCGCAGCCTCGACCTGCCCATCGACCTGGCCGACCTGGGCCTGACAGGCGCCAGCCTCAGCGATCTGAAGGCGGTCTGCGCCTTCGCCTGCCGGCCGGACTCGGACCTGCACAACCTGCCCTTTGCGGTCAGCAGCGACGACCTGCTCACCGCCCTGGTCAGCACCACCA
The DNA here is from genome assembly GCA_943369525.1 of Synechococcus sp. UW140. Classification (GTDB taxonomy): domain Bacteria; phylum Cyanobacteriota; class Cyanobacteriia; order PCC-6307; family Cyanobiaceae; genus BAIKAL-G1. The sequence goes on along the minus strand of CALRNL020000018.1, from coordinate 8,035 downwards.
CCATCCCGGTGGCCAGCCCCCGTCAGAGCTAGAGCCCTTGATCGCCCAAGCCCCGCCCAGAAGCCCCCAACGGGACCTGGTCCGCCAAGCCGCCAGCACCCTGATCGATCCGCTCGGGCGCAGCCTGGCGGCGGCGGTGCAGTGGTGGGATCTCCCTGGACTGGTGGGGCCAGGCCCCCTGACTGGGGCCGAAGGCTGGCCTGTGGCTGTGGTCGGCCAGGGCCCGCCCCTGCTGCTCTTGCACGGGTTTGACAGCTGCTTTCTGGAATTCCGGCGGCTGGTGCCGCTGCTGGCCCAGGACCACCAGCTGGTCATTCCAGACCTGTTCGGCTTCGGCTTCACCCCCCGGCCCGCCGGCGCCGCCTACAACCCCGAGGGGGTGTTGGCCCACCTGGAAGCGGTGCTAGCCCAGATCCGCCAAACCCACAATGGGCCCATCGGCCTGATGGGCGCCTCGATGGGCGGCTCGGTGGCCGTGGAGCTGGCCCGCCGCCAGCCCCAGGCCATCGCTCGCCTATTGCTGCTGGCGCCGGCCGGCCTCACCGGGCGGCCCATGCCCGTGCCGCCCCTGCTCGATGGCCTGGGGGTGCGCTTTTTAGCCCTGCCGGGGGTGCGCCGCAGCCTCTGCCGCACCGCCTTTGCCGATCCCGATCGGGACGTGGGCCCGGCCGAACTGGAAATTGCCTCCCTGCATCTGGCCAGTCCCGGCTGGGCCCAAGCCCTGGGAGCCTTCGCCCGCAGCGGCGGTTTTGCCGGCTGCGGCAACCCCTTGCCACCCCAGCCCCTGCAGGTGCTCTGGGGCAAAGAGGATCGGATCCTGCGGCCGCCCCAGAAACGGGCGGCCCTGGCCCTGCTGGGGGATTGCGTCACGGAACTGGATGGTTGCGGCCACCTGCCCCACATCGACCAGCCCGCTGCCGTGGCCCTGGCCTGGCAGCAGCTGGGAGCGATCCAGCCATGACGGCCGCGCTCCCCGGATCCGGGCCGGTGCTGCAACTGCTGGCCTCGGGTTTGCAGTTTTGGATCAAGCAACAGTGCGACGCCGTTGACCAGTTGGAGCTCCAGTTGCATGGCTCCGCCCTGCAGTTGCTGCGGGGCCGGCTCGAGGGGGTCAGCCTGGTGGCATCCGGCGTGGAATTTGCCGGCTTGCCGATGGAGCGGGTGGAATTGCGCAGCGGTGCGATCCAGCTGCAAACGGGCCCATTGCTCAAGGGCCAGGGCTTGAAGTTGGACCACCCTTTTGCCGTGCGGGGCCAGGTGCTGTTCAGTGGGACCGGCCTGGACCGGGGCCTGGGGAATCGGCGCTGGCGCGGCCTGGCCGATGGCTTGGCCCAGGACCTGCTCGAGGCCCCCACCCTGGGGGAGCTGGCGATCGCCGATGGGGCCCTAGTCCTGGCCAGCGGCGGCGACCAGCCCCAACGGAAACTGGCCACCCGGCCTGAGGCCGTGGATGGGGCCCTGGAGCTCGCCAGCCTCGATGGCCAACGGCGCACGCGGCTGCCCGCCGACCCCAACATCCGCATCAAACGGGCCTGCATCCAGGCCGGCAAGCTCGAACTGCACGGTGAAGCCCAGGTCTCTCCCTAGGGAAGTGAGGGCCGCCGGCCTCCCGCCCTCAACTCACCAGCGGCAGGAGCAACTTGACGCCATAGAAAAACACCGCAGGCGTAAACAAAAAACTGTCGATGCGATCAAGAATGCCGCCGTGGCCTGGGATCACATCGCCGGAATCCTTGACGCCCGCATCCCGTTTCATCATCGATTCGGTGAGATCGCCCACCAGGGCAAACACCGCCACGCCGCCACCCAGCACACCGCCGAGGGCCCAGCCCCAGGGCCAGCCCAGGGCCACGCCGCCCAAGCCGCCCACCACCACCGCACAGGCGACCCCTCCGAGGGCCCCCTCCACGGTCTTACCCGGCGAAATTGGCGAGAGGGGGTGGCGGCCCAGGCGCCGGCCGATCACATAGGCGCCGATGTCGGTGGCGACCACCAACAAACAACCGATCAGGGTGAGGGCCATGCCGGAGGACAGGCTGGGGAAGTGCTCGGCCAGGCGAGGGGCTAGCTGGGGATCGTTGAGATCCCGCAAGCGAATCCAGTGGCTGGGTAAAAAACCCAGATAAAACAAGCCAAAGATCGAGGCGGCGATGTCGGCGATCGTGCCGGTGACGGGCTGCAACAACAGCCAGCCACACAGCACGGCGCCCGACACGGGCACCACCGCCGCCGCCAGATCACTGGAGAAACCCACCCCACTGGCATCGCCATGGGCCCACTGGGTGGTGATCAGCAGCAACTGGCACACCACCAGGGTGGTTTTCACCGCCGGTCGAATCCCCTTGAACTGGGCGAGGCGAAAAAATTCGAGCAGGCCCAGGTGAACGATCACCCCCAGGGCCAGGGTGAACCACCAGCCCCCCAGGCCCACTACAAGCAGGCCGAAGGCACCGGCGCCATAGCCGCTCAGCAACCGCTGGGGGGAGGTGCGGACGGGGGCAGGCGGAACACTCAAGGGGCAGGAACGGGCCGTTCGGCAGCGATCAGAAACAGGGGTTCGGCAGCCGCCAACCGGGCCTGGCTACCACGGCGCTGCATGCGATGCACGGTGGCTTGAACAACCTGCAGATCCACAGCCTCCAATTGGCCCAGGGTATCGGTGGCATCAACCAGGCCCTCCAAGCTGGCGGTGCTGATCACCAGGCGTCCAGCCGGCTGCAGGGCCTCCCAAACCAGCCGAAGCACATCACTGAGGGGGCGGCCCACCTCGAGCAGCACCCGGTCGGGGCGCGTCGGCAGCTGGGCCAGGCCCTCGGGGGCCACGCCCGCATGAATGTGGAGGTTGCCAATGCCGAAGCGGCGTTGGTTGCGTTGCAGCAACTCGATCGCATCCGGATCCCGCTCCAGGGTGTGCACCTGGCCGGCGGGCATCAGCCGGGCAATCTCCAGGGCCAGGGCGCCGGTGCCGCCGCCCACATCCCACACCAAGGAATTGGCGCGGGGCCGCAGATGGGCCAGCAGCATCACGCGCAGTTCCATCGGCGTGGGACTAAAACCAGGCGCTTCGGCAAACAGCGCATCGGGCAGCCCCGGGGTGACGAAATCCCACTGGAAGGGGCCGTCAGGCGGCGTGTTCAAGGGCGCCGAGCTCAAGGGGCCAGAACCCTCACCGTATCAGGGATCTGGCCCGGCCAAAGCCGCCGTTGGGCCTGCAGCCAGGCCAGCCTGCCCCGGTCAATCCGCTCACCGGGAATCAGCAACGGAATCCCGGGGGGATAGGGGCAGAGGGCCTCAGCGGCGATGCGCCCCTCCAGCTCCTCCAGGGGCAGGGCCTCGGCTGGCGCTCGCCAGGCCTGGCCCAAGGCCAGCTCGGGTTCCGCCACCAGGGGCAGGGGCGGCGCCTGGAAGGGGGACAAGGGCGGAGCGCCGAGGGCTTGGGCCAGGGCCAGCAGCTGGCGGGGCAGGCGCCGCAGCAGGCCCGCCGGCGGCACCATGCCCAAGCAAAAGGTGAGGCAGCCGGGCTCGGGCAACTCGGCGATCACCCCCCGGGGCAGCAGCCAGTCGTCGGCGGCCAGGCCGGGGATGCCCAGGGCGGCGGTGTGGAGCACTAGCCGCAGGGGATCCTGGTTCGGAACCAGGGGCAGGCCCGCCCGGTCCAAGCGCTGCCGCAGCCGTCCGGCCAGGTCCAGGGCCCGCCCCAACTGGCGGCGGCCCCGCTCGCTATGGAGAAACTGGAGGCTGGCGGCGCAGGAGGCCAGCAGCAGGGCGCTGGGGCTGGAGGTTTGCAGCCAGAGCAGGGAGCGCTGCAGCCGCGCCAGCTCCACCCGCGCGCCGGCCTGGAGCAGCACCGCACTCTGGGCCAGGCCCCCGGCCGCCTTCTGCAGAGACAGCACCACCAGATCCGCTCCACAGGCCAGGGCGGCGGGGGGCAGCCCCGGCGCCAGGCCGGCGTGGGCGCCGTGGGCCCCATCCACCAACACCGGCAGGCCAGCCCGGTGGCACAGGGCGATCTGGGCGGCCAGATCGCCCGAGAGTCCCTGGTAGCTGGGCGACACCAGCACCACCGCCGCCAAGGGACCAGCCGCCAGGGCCGCCGCCAGCACGCGCTCCAGGTGCTCGGCTGGGGCCGGCAGCCATAGGCCCGTGGCCGGATCGAAGGGCAGGTCGAAGAGCACCGGCTGCAGCTGGCCGAGCAGGCAGCCATGCAACAGGCTGCGGTGCAGGTTGCGGGGCAGCAGCACCCGCTGGCCCGGATCGGCCAGGCCCAAAAGGGCCGCCTGGAGCAGGCCGCTGGCGCCATTCACCCCATACCAACAGCGCTCTGCCCCCAGTAGGGCGGCCGTGGCGGCTTGGCTGGCGGCCACGGCTCCGTCCGCCTCCAGCGGACCGCCGATGGCCGGCAATTCCGGCAGGTCCCAGCTGGCCGGGGGGCGGCACAGCAGGGCCGCCAGGGGCGGGGCCAGGCCGCGACCGCGGCCGTGGGCCGGAAGGTGCAGGGACAATTCTGGCCCCCGCGCCCCCAGGGCAGCCAGCAGATCCATGGGGCCGGGTTCGATCTTTCTAGAGTCTGGACCCGATTGCCAGCCCCCTTCGCCGTGCCCACCCCCCGCGCCGATGCCAGCGGTGGCCCCGGCGGCCCTGCCGGCCAGGTCGCCTACGACCCGGCCGCCGACCTGCGCGGCCTGCTGCTCCGGCCCTGGGTGTTGGTGGGCCGGCTGATCTCGATCAGCTGGCAGCTGCTGGCCCTGGCGGTGGTGTTAGCCGTGCGGGGCAACAGCAGCGACCCGGCCGAGCAGCAACGCCTGGGCCAGCGCATCCTCACCACCCTGACCAACCTGGGGCCCTGCTTTATCAAGGTGGGCCAAGCCCTCTCGACCCGGCCCGACCTGGTGCGGCGCGACTGGCTCGACCAGCTCACCCAGCTGCAGGACAACCTGCCCGCCTTCCCCCACAGCATTGCCCTGGCCACGATCGAGGCCGAGTTGGGCGCCCCGGTCGAGCAGCTGTTTGAAGACTTCCCCACGGCGCCGATGGCCGCCGCCAGCCTGGGCCAGGTCTATCGGGCCCGCCCCTACGGCGGCACCTGGGTGGCCGTGAAGGTGCAGCGGCCCGACCTGGAGCGAATCCTGCGCCGGGACCTGGTCATCATCCGCCTGCTGGCGGTGGCCACGGCGCCCCTGCTACCGCTGAACCTGGGCTTTGGCCTGGGCGAGATCATCGATGAGTTCGGCCGCAGCCTGTTCGAGGAAATTGACTACCGCCAGGAGGCGGCCAATGCCGAGCGCTTTGCGGCCCTGTTTGCCGATAACCCGGCGGTGATCGTGCCCCGGGTCGATCGGCTGCTCTCGGCCCGGCGGGTGTTGACCACCACCTGGATCAATGGCACCAAGCTGCAGAACCGCCAGGAGCTGCTGGCCCAACGGCTCGATCCCACCTCCCTGATTCGCACCGGCGTGATCTCCGGCCTGCAACAACTGCTCGAATTCGGCTACTTCCACGCCGATCCCCACCCCGGCAACCTATTTGCCCTGCCAGGCAAAACCGGCGCCCTGGGCCACGTGGCCTACGTGGATTTCGGCATGATGGATTCGATCAGCGACCGCGACCGGCTCACCCTCACCGGGGCGGTCGTGCACCTGATCAACCGGGATTTCGCCGGGCTCGCCCAGGACTTTGTGGCCCTGGGCTTTCTCAACCCCAAGACCGACCTGGCACCGATCATCCCGGCCCTGGAGCAGGTGCTCGGCGGCGCCCTCGGCGACAGCGTTGGCTCCTTCAATTTCAAGGCGATCACCGATCGCTTCTCCGAGTTGATGTATGCCTATCCCTTCCGGGTGCCGGCCCGCTTCGCCCTGATCATCCGGGCGGTCGTGAGCCAGGAGGGGTTGGCCCTGCGGCTTGATCCCAGCTTCCGGATCATTGGCGTGGCCTATCCCTACGTCGCCCGGCGCCTGCTGGCGGGCGACACGGCCGAGATGCGCGAAAAGCTGCTGGAGGTGCTCTTCGATCGCCATGGCCGGCTCCAGGTGGAGCGGCTGGAAAACCTCCTGGCCGTGGTCGGCAAGGACGACTCCAGCCCGGACCTGCTGCCGGTGGCAGGGGCCGGATTGAAGTTGTTACTGGGCCCCGGCGGCAGCAGCCTGCGCCAGCGGCTGCTGCTCACCTTGGTGGAGAACGACCACCTCCACACCGATGACCTGCTGGCCCTAGTGGCCCTGATGCGTCGCACCTTCTCCGCCCGCAAGTTGGCCGGCGGTCTGCTGGCCAGGCTCAACCCGCTCGCTGCCGCGGTCTAGGGTCACCCCTTCCGTCCACTCACCTTCCTAGCTCCCCCCAAGCGCCCGCCCCATGGATGAATCAGGCCAAGACTTTCTGCTCGAGCTGGTGGGCTACGGCCAGCCGCCCTACTTCGTCGCCTTCGCCGGCCTGCTGGTGGCTGCCGCCTGCGGGCTCACCTTCGCCAAGGTGATCGAAAACCGCCTGGAGGGCTGGAAACAGGACCGCCTCGCCCTGCTGCCCCTGAGCCGGGTCGAAACGGTCGCCCCGGCGATTGGCATCGTGATCGGCATCAGCCTGTTCATCGGCAGCTGCCTGCAGATCTTCGGCTTCGCCAGCGGCACCTCCCTGCTGGTGTCCTTGCTGTTGTCCTTGCTCACCACTGGGGCTCTGTGGGTGCAGCTGGTGCGGCTGATGGAGCAGGTCGAAAAGGGCACCTTCAAGGTGGTGGATTTCGATAATTTCGACGAATTCTTTTAAGCGATTCCCTAACGATTCGACCGACCCAGAACACCAATCAACCAATTCATTCACTGAAGCTTGCCCCCAGGTCCCGTAGGCGACCAGGGCAGGCTTGGTTGTTAATGGGGGCCAGGGCCCTGTCCTGGGCAGACCGCCTGGCCCTTGGGGGCCCCTCCATCGAGCCCGTTAATCAGCGATCAGCCAGATAGACAGGATCCACGGCCGAGTTAGCAAGGCCAGGGCGACGGGGCCCCATGGCCGTATCCGCATGCTGACCAGAGGGAGTCACGACCTGGCCAGGACGGCGGGGGCCAACGACCGATGCACCACCATCGACACCACCAGAGCGCTCCATCCCGAGGGGGATGGCGAGGGCAGGCGAAAGGGAGCTAGTGGCGACGACGGCCAGAAGCAGCGCGGATTTAAACACGAGATCCCAAATGAATTAATACGCAAGGACCTGGCGGCCCCGCTGGCCAAATAGTAGCGATTGACACAGCCACCCACAAGGGACCCCAGAAACAAAGGGGCGTCCAAGACACCTAAGACGATGCGGAAACGGCAAATTTGCCCGGGGAAACCGTTCGTCAGCGAACAATTAACGGGGCCAGGCGTAACAACATGAACCACTGGAAGTCCCCCAGGACCTGCGCAATCCCAACAGAGTCTCTGTTGATATTCTGAAACATTGCCTGGTTTCGCCAGGGGCTACGACGATTCCTATCCAATCAAAGTCCACCTTTCTGCCAGCCATGGTCCCCAATCCAAACCGGAGACCCAAACCAGAACCAGGGCGGATGAAATAAGCAAAAATAGTAAAAACCCTCAAGCAAAGGGTTGGATGGCACGGAGCCAACCCTTTGCCCCCAGCGTCTGATCCGCAGGGCCTAATCGCAGGCAGCCATCCGATGCGGAGGCCGGCGAATTAGGAGGCCAGATAACCCTGGAGATCGCGGGATGTGGTGCGGATCGTCTCGAGGGCCGAGCGCTCCAGGTTGCGGGTGCGATCGCGGCTCATGCCCAGGTCGCGGGAAATCGAGCTCAGGCTCATTGGTTCATCCACATCGATCCCGTAGCGCATCTTCAGCACCCGACCCTGCAGGTCCGGCAGCTGCTCCAGCAGCGCCCGCATATCCCCCCGCAGGCATTCCCCATCCACCAGATCCCCCGGTTCCCCTCCCTCGGATGCCAGCAGGTCCAGCAGTTCCGTGTCCTCCCCATCCCCCACCTTCGTTTCCAGGCTCACCGGCTGGCGCGCCCGGCACAGCAGCTCCTTCACCTCCTCCTCCGGCAGCTC
>CALRNL020000017.1:0-13648 GCA_943369525.1 Synechococcus sp. UW140 | reverse complement strand
GGTTTGCTCCGGCTGCCAGGGGCGGAAGGATTTGGGCTTCTGCATGGCCCATTCTATCGCCCAGATCCATTGCAGTCACTGTGATCTGGGCAGATTTAAGGTCGTCTGTGGAGAACTGGAGAGCTGTTCTATGCGCAACAGGCTCCTAGCCCCCCTCTGACCTTCAGCCGGTTCTGGCCTCACGACCGCCAGAGCGATCAGATCCATTCCCCCATCTGGCCGATCTCAGTGCTGACGCCCTCTTGAGGCAAAGGGTTGAGGTTCCAGGACAGAGCAAGACCCTGGAGCAGGAACGGCAAGCCATTGACGCTGAATTGCTGGTGGTGGTCTCAGATTCCGAACTTCACCAGGGTGGTCGTGCCCCTGGGAGGCGGGTTCTTCGCTCCAGGTCCCCAATCCCTTGGGATGATGCCCCCAAGATCCGTGCAGCCATCAAGGATGCACAGCGAATAGCGCAACGAGGTGGGAGGGCACAGCCCCTGGTGAGTTCTGATCTCTGCCTGACCCATGGGAGCACCTGGGCGCCGAATCGGGGATCGAACCGCCATCGCTCGGTCGCTAGAGCACCTGCTTCAAGGTTTTTGCGCGAAGCACGGGAAAACCAGGTAGGATGTAACAAGTTGTAAAGCCATTGTGATCAAGGGATTTCTGAGTGTGTTGCTTGCGGTGCTTTCTTTTGTTCAGGTGCCCCAATGGGACAACGACTGGACCAAGTGCTCCGTGAATGTGCCCGACACCGCTTGTCACTGGTACGTAGTGAATCCTGATAACACCTTTGGTAAGGGTTTCAGTTGGATCACTGCTCCTGAATATGATGTGGCCGCCTTGAGGGACATTGGAGTTCAGCACGATGTAACTGTCTCCCAGGGTTACCAGACCACTGTGGAACTAATGAATGCTGCATCAGGCGTTAAATATGGCGACGACTATTGAGCGCTTTCTGTGGTTTAGAATCCACTCCCATATCAAACTCTAAAGACCTGCTGAAGGTGGACAATCGGATTGATGTTGCCTCCTCCACGAACCAACCAGAACTCTGTGCTTCCACTTCTCAGCAGGGCCCTGAAATCATCCGCTCCTATTAAAATTCCGCCATTCACTGCCAAGTCAACCATCTCTGCTGGAGTGGTGGCGGCATAAAACTCCCGCTCTAGTTCCAGATCCCCATCGACCTGATGCAGGAAGTGATCCAACGCATCTAGCAGGGGAGTTGAGCCGGAATCCACTCAAGGGAAGCGATGTAATCGAAACGTAACAGGGCGTGGGCATCGCAGAGCACAGAAAACCGTATTGGCACTCTTTGCTATCACATCTACCATGACGAATCCCAAAGAGGATCAATGCAATCATTGACGTATCCATTAACGGAATTGAGGCGACCACGCCCTCCGAGTTCTGCCTTCGCGCCCCCTGCCGAAGCCCTGGCGGATCTCTCCCAACCCATTGATCCTCGGGATCGCAAGACCAGTAAGCAGGGCGCAACGGACCTAGCCTATTCCCTTGGAACCCAAGAGCCCGACACCTTCACCACCGTGCTCGCAAAATCCCTTGCCCCATGCGGGAAGGGCGGCACTGGTTAAGGTCTTTCGAATTACTTCCCCTAAAAAGTAATTCAAGTAACCACTAACGGCCGTTGCACTTGCCATTACTAATTCACGGAACCAGCAACTAATGGATCAGGAGCAGATCACCCTTTTGCCAACGGCGCTGCGCTGGGACAGCAATGGAGATCTCCGCTCCGAGATTTTGAGGTGCCTAGTGGACCGTCTCCAGGAACAGGACGTCAATTCCAGGACTCAGGGCGGTGCTCTTCAGGCCGGGCGTTAATCACGTCCCAGAATTATTTCCTTTCCCTGGCTAAACAAATTTGCTGGATTGGCAGTGTTTTTAGGAAAAGCCATTTTGCCAGCCCCCTGGATGAGGGGCAGTTTCGCAAGTTACGGGAGAGATAGGGAAGTAGCAGCAGGGGAAGCCATCGGGGCCCAGAGGGCATCTCCAGGCCGCACCCGTGGCGCCCAGAATCCCAAGACATTGGGTGGGTTCAATGGGGGGAAACCTTGCTCGCCCAGGGCAGGAAGCAGCCCCCCTGAGGTGGGTGCCTCAATTCAACGATGGTTAGGCTTAAAAAGCGGATTGATTGGCTTCAGGCCCCAGCGACCCGCAACACCACTTGAACCACCAGCAAGCCGGCCAAGCCACACAGGGAAAGCAGGTAGGGAAGACCGAAGACGCCCACGACGACCAGCAACGGAGCCTTTTCTAAAGCAAATATAAAGAAACCGCTGTAGCGATCCGCACTTGTGCGTAAGTCGACCATTGCTGCTGTGGGCTCTTCAGTATCAGGCGCCAAATGGGCAGCCCTGGGCGTTCTGCGCTTGGCGGCTTTTTAAGCGTCTGGCGCCAAGACGCTAGCCCCTGCAGCAGTTTCCCCCGCATCGCACGATGGGTTTCCCCTTGCCCCGCCCCAGGTAACCGGACTGATCGCTGCCGGCCCATGGAGCCAAGGCAGCCAAAGGCCAGGAAGCAAGGTGCCGCGACTTTGGCCTAGGCCCTTGGGCCCCGATGGCCTGGCGCCTTCGGCGTCGAGCGCCGATCGGCCTCAGGGCGTAATCACTTTGGTGTGAATCTCAGCGGTGAGCACTTCGATCCGCTCGGTGAGTTGCTTTAGGGCGGCGGTGATCTGATTGTTTTTATCTACCAGCTCAATCACTTGCTTGGTTTGCTCAAGGGCGAGCTGCTGCTCCTTTTGCATTTCATAGGCAATTTCCTCCCGATGTAAGGCATCTGCCTCCGCGTGGGCCTTGTCGCGGTCTGCCTGTCTGGTTTGGGCGAGTAAAATGAGGGGAGCGGCGTATGCAGCCTGGAGGCTAAAGGCGAGGTTCAGTAAAATAAATGGATAGGGGTCGAATTTATGGACACCACTGATATTGTAGTTAATCCAGAACGCCACGATAACTGTTTGAGCAATCAAAAAGAATGGGGTTCCGAAGAATCTAGCAAAGCGTTCCGCCCCTTTGGCGAACCAGTCGCCGCCGAACACCGAGAATAAATGAACGTGATCCGCCAGGAATCTTAAATGATGGGGCTGTTGGGGCTTTTGGTTGATCATTGTGTAGATCCAAGTAATTTGAATCTAGGGGTGCTCTTCAAGGAAGTCAAGATAGGGGGCATCGTGTTTTAGCGTCATTCCGGGATGGCAAATCCAACCTGGCATCACGATGCAGGTCGCATGGGCTAGGCGGGTGCCGATCCATGCTCCCGGGCCCATTTTCAAGGGATGGTAGCCAAAGTAAGGCATGGCATTGTTCTAGAAACCCCTAGGAATCCTGGGATTGTTGGCCGCAGCGCCGGGGTATGCCAAGGCGGAAATCCTGGGCATCGATCTGGGGTTTTGGATCAATTCTGGCGGCTGTTCTTGGGGCGCGCCAGACCCTGAATGCACCTTCTTTTGGGCCTACTCCTGGGTTCTTGTTGTCTCCTTGAGGCTCGCCTGGCTAGAGATGGGGGAACGCTGGGGCCTTGCCTCACTCCTGTTAATCGCACCATGGGCGGTGCCAGGGGCCCTGGAAGTCGTGTTAACGCGGGGAGCTGCTATGGCGCGCCCTGGTTTCAATCTTGGTGGCGGCTTCGATGCTGCCTACCTGCCCCCGTGGGCCCAAGGGGCCCGGCTAAAAGCGGGCATTCCCCTGCCAGCGTTCGCCGCCCGGGGCTGTTGCCTCGCAACGCAGGCTGCGGCCCTCGAACCGGCAGCTGCCGGTCGCAAGCCAGGCCTTGGGCAGGCCCTGGGCCAGGCCCCGGCCATTGAAGCTGCGTTCGCTCACCGTGCTCACCACCGTGGAGAGGGGGCCGGCCGGCTGGCAGCGGCCCTGCTGGCAGGCCAGGGGCTGGCTGTTGGGCTCCAGCAGCCCCACCACGATCAGCTGGTTGAGGCTGTCCCTTTCGGCCCCTGGCGCGATAAAGCGCACCGTGAGCAGCCCCTCCGTTTGTTGGTCCAATTGCACCTGTTGGCAGCTGCTGGGGGGGGATCCGGCCAGGTTGCGGCTGCAGCTGCTGGTGCCGATCTGCCAGAAGCCGTACCCCCCATCCCGATCCGACGCCCCCCGGTTGCTGGCCGGCTGGCCTGGGGCCTTGGCGGGGCTGGCGGCGGGCAGGGCTGGGGCCTGGGGTGCCCAGCTGAGCAGGGTCAAGCCGGCGAGGCCGAGGGCTAGCCCGGCCGAGCCGATGGGGCCAGGCCAGGGGGTAGCCCCAGTGGGGGCTTCGGGTTTGGCCGTTGCTGCCCGGGGCGATTCGGGGGGGCGATCAGGGTGCGGCCCCTGACCGGCCAGGGCGCCTGGGTTGGGGCGCCCGGTGGACCGATGCTCAGGGGGGTGGGGGCGTGCCGCAGCCATGGCCAGGTCCGGTTGATCCAGTTTTTGGGCGGAGTGGGGGGGCCAGAAGTGTGGGGACTGGCCTGCTGGGCAGGTCAGGCACGATCAGGCTGACTTCCGGGCCTTGGGGGCTCAATAGCCCGAATCGGCGACGCAAATCCCCTCGCAACTGATTCCATTGCTAGCCGTGCGGCCGCAGTGCTGGCAGAGCACGCGGTCGCGGGAGGCCTGCGCCGGCGCCCCTGCCACCGCCGGACCCGGACCCGGACCCGGGCCGGGGGCCGGGGCGCCGGCTGACGGGCCGGGACCAGGCAGCAGAGAATGCACCGATAGAGGGTCTTTAGAGACTTGATCATGGCAAGTGAGCCGCCTTCCCCGCCAGCCAAACCGCCCGGCCGGTTGGCTGGGCGGGCAGACCCCCTTGGTGGCGGCCCCCAAGCCGGGGCGGCGGCGTGTTCTTCTCCCGGCCCGATTGCGGGCGAGCCTCCCAAGCCCCTGCCATCGATCGGCGTGGGCACCTGGGCCTGGGGAAACCAGTTCCTTTGGGGCTATGACCCCAGCTTGGATCACCAATTGGCGGCCACCTTCCAGCGCTGCCTCGACCTGGATCTTTGCTTTTTTGACACCGCGGATTCCTACGGCACCGGCCGCTGGAACGGCCGCAGCGAGCGGTTGCTCGGCCAATTCGCCGCTGGTCTCGCGCCCGCCCAGCGCTCGCGCTGTTGCCTGGCTACCAAATTGGCGCCCTTCCCCTGGCGCCTGGGCCGGCGCGGCTTTGACCGCGCCTTCGCGGCGTCCAGGCAGCGCCTGCAGGGCAAGCTCGATCGGGTGCAGTTGCACTGGAGCACCGCCCGCTATGCGCCCTGGCAGGAGCCCCCCCTGCTGCTGGGCCTGGCCGATCTAGTTCGCAGCGGCCAGGTGGCCAGCCTGGGCCTCTCCAACCTGGGGCCCCAGCGGCTGCGCCAGGTGGTGGCCCAACTGGCCGACCAGGGGGTGGCGGTGGCCAGCCTCCAGGTGCAGCTGTCGTTGCTGGCTCCCGAGGCCGTGGCCCCTGGCGGCGTGGCACCGGTCTGCCGCGAGCTGGGCATTGAATTAATTGCCTACAGCCCCCTGGCCCTGGGCCTGCTGGCCCGCCCGCCCGGCCAGGCCCGAGCTGCGCCAACGGGGCCCCGCGGCAGCCTGTTTAAGCGGCTTCAACCGGAGCTGGGGCCCTTGCTTGACACCATGGCTGCGATCGCTGCCGCCCATGGCAGCGACCTGGTGGCGGTGGCCCTGAATTGGTGCCGGGCCCATGGGGCCATGCCGATTCCGGGGCTGCGCCGGCCTGATCAGGTGGAAACGGTGGCGGCGGCGCGGCTTTGGCAGCTCAGCCTGGCGGAACGACAGCAGCTCGACCAGCTGGTGCTGGGCGGCCCCCGCATGCCGACCAACCCGTTCCAGAGCCGTTGAATTGGGCTGCTTCGCTGGGCCGTTTCGCTCGGCCGTTTCGCTCGGCTGCTTAGGGGAGAGGTTGGGCCATGCTCTTTAGGTCAGCTCTTGGGGGGAGCTGGTGGGTTGGGCTGCTGAAGCGAGCTGGGCTGGCCGGTTTACCTCGGCGGCCCAACCTCACGGCTGGCTCGGTCTGGCCAGGGTCTGGGAGGGATCCGGGCTCAACACCACGGGCAAGGGTTGGCGCTCGACCTCCGGGCTGGTGGCGTGGCGCACCACATTCAAATTGCGGGGTGCCTGGGGCCGGGCGGCCAGGGTGGGGCCGGCGCCCAGGCCCGCTGGGGATGGCCCCTCTCCGGTCAACTCTTCGCCCTGGCTGGGCCCTGAATCCGCCAAATCGGCGCTAGCCGGCTCCGGGCCGCCCGCTCCGGCCCCTGGGCCATCGAGGGCGATGGCGGCGTCGGGGTCGAGCTTGAGGCCGGTCTCCAATTCCAGGATGCACACCGCTTCCTGCAGCAGTGAATCAAAGGTGGCCCCCGGCAGCCGGTGGCGGGCCAGCTCCAGGAAGGTGCGGCTCAGGGATTCCCCGGCGGCGGCCTTGAGGTTTGGATTGCTGCGGCGCTGCTCCTGTTCGTCCTCCACCGCCCGGATGAAGCGCTCGGTGACATCCCGCTTGGTGGAGGCGCGGATGATCGTTTCCTGCTCCAGCTGGGAGAGGTTGATCTGCTGTTGAAGTTCTTCGATGCGGCGGTTCAGGCTTTCCAGCACCTCCCGGGCTTCCCGCACCACGTTGCAGAGCTGGCCATCGGAGAGGCGGGGCAGGTCGGCCACAAACACCTTGCCGTGGTCCCGTAGGGCCAGGAAGGTGGCCCGGGCACCGCCGCGAATCGGCTGTTGGGGATCGCGGGGGTTCAGGGGGCGATTTGGCGGAATCGGGCCGGCGGAACTACGGCGCCGGGTCAGGCGATTCACGCCCTCGGCTGGGCTGGTGGCCAGGGGCCTTGTGATCGGTCTATTCAGCATCTCAAACCTCTACGGGGATTGTCTTGCGGACAACTGACGGCAAATACGGATCGGGTCTCCCAAACCGCATTGATCCAGCACCTTAACCAATCCATTGCCAAAACCACCCTGCGTTGGGGGGGGTGGGCTTAGCAGCGGGTCGGATCTGCTGCAACGCCCTGGCCAGTTCTGGCCCAGGCCCCTGCCAGCAGCCCCTGCAGGGGCGATCACCGGATCTGGCGCCGTCAGAACAGCAACGCTTTCGAAGCGGTCGAGCCAGCCCCTGCGTCGTCAAACCAAGGGCTGCGCCCAGCCAACTGGGGCGCCGAACGAACAGCTGGGCCGAACCAACCCCCTTGGCCCACCAAAAACTTGGCCCCTTAGGCCGGCAGTCCGACCAAGCTGGCGCCTGCGCCCGCTGCTCCGGGTTCCACCACGCCGAGCGGCCAGGCCCGGTGGCCCTGGTCTGCGCAGACCTGGAGCGCCTGGGCGACGGCCGCCTCGGGCAGCACCAGGCAGTAGCCAACACCCAGGTTGAAGGTGTGCCAGAGGTCCGCTTCGGGCACCTCTCCTTTCTCTTGTAACCAACGGAACAGCTCCGGCCGCTCCCAGCTGGCCGGGTCGATGCGGGCCTGGAGTCCGGCTGGCAGGCAGCGGGGCAGGTTTTCGGGCAGGCCACCGCCGGTGATGTGGGCCATGCCATGGAGGGGGATGGCGGCGCCCAGCAGGGCTTGCACCAGGGAGCCGTAGAGGCGGGTGGGGGTCAGCAGGCTCCCGATCACCGCCGGCCCCCCGGGGCTGAGCTCGCTGGCCCGGTCGATCTGGTGGGCCTCGAGGATCTGGCGCACCAGGCTGAAGCCATTGCTGTGCACGCCGCTGCTGGCCACGGCAACGATCCGATCGCCGGCGACCACCGCGCGGCCATCGATCAGGGCGTCTTCCTCCACCACTGCCACGCAGAAGCCGGCCAGGTCATAGCGACCGGGGCCATAGAAGCCGGGCATTTCGGCCGTTTCCCCGCCGAGCAGGGCGCAGCCGCTCTGGCGGCAGCCCTCGGCGATCCCCTCCACCACGGCGGCCATGGCCTCGGGGCTGAGCTTGCCGGTGGCCAGGTAGTCGAGAAAGAACAGCGGCTGGGCCCCGCTGGTGATCACGTCGTTGACGCACATGGCCACTAGGTCGATGCCGACGCCGTGGTGGCCGCCATGGGCCTGGGCCAGTTCGAGCTTGGTGCCCACCCCATCGGTGCCCGCCACCAGTAGGGGCTTGCTTAGGCCCGCCGGCAGCCGGCAGAGGCCACCGAAGCCGCCCAGGCCGCCGAGAACCTCCGGCCTGCGGGTGGACTCCACGCTTGAACGGATGCGTTCGACAAAGGCCCGACCCGCCACCACGTCCACGCCGGCTGTGCGGTAGTCCATTCCAGAGCTGCTGTTACCCCGATCCTGCAATGGCGCGCCACGCCTTTGGGGGCTGCGAACGGCCGAAAGGGGGGCTGGATGGTGGACAGCTGGCCGATTGGCCCCCTTTACGATCAGCTTGGCTTATGGTCGCGATCGGACTTGCTGATCGGTTGCCCGTTGACGCCCGGGGCAGAACCCAGCCAGGGCCTTGGATCGCGCTTTAGATAGTGAATGCTGATCAATCTTTATGCTGCGAATGTGACCAAAGCGATCAGGCAAATCAGGTTAACTTTGCCGGGTCGTCAATTCCCGATAGGAACTCCGCCGGCAGTTCATCACAGCTTCTCTCCCAAAACGCTGTTTTGTACTCAACGCTGACGGGTCGCAACTTCGTCTGTGGCTGCTGCTCTCGAGCGGCGAGTTTCGCCTGTTATGCGTCGATCCATTCTCCTGAGCGGCTTTGCCCTCCTGATGTCCGGTAGCAGCGCCATCTCGCCTGCCCTGGCTAGTTCCAGCCGTGCAGCCCAGAGCGCCGATGCCCTGGCCAGCCAGCAGCCCTCCGTGCTTGCAGGCCCCAACGAGGCCCCCCAGGCCTACGAACCGGAATCCAGTGATCTCGCCATCCGCGAGGTGCAGCCCATCCAGCTCCAGGACCAGCAACCGACCAAACCCCTGGTTCCCAGCCAGCCAATTGCCACCTCGTCCAGCCCCCAGGTCCGCAGTGTCAGCACCGGCCAAGCCAGCTGGTACGGCCCGGGCTTTTATGGCGGTCGCACCGCCAACGGGGACGTGCTGCGCCACGGTGATTTCACCGCAGCCCACCGCAGCCTGCCCTTCGGCACCAAGGTGCGGGTCACCAACCTTTGGAATGGCCGCACCGCCGTGGTCCGGATCAATGACCGGGGTCCCTTCGTGGGACGCCGCCTGATTGACATTGGCCCTGGGGCCGCCAGCCACCTGGGTTTGGTTGCCAGTGGCGTGGCGTCAGTGCGCCTAGAAGTGCTGCGCTGATCCCCCTTCCCCAAGGGCCGGTTCCCGTTTGTTTCCCGTCGCCCATCCGTCCTTGACGGGTGGGCTTTTCAATGGGGGAGTTCCGGGGGTTGTGCCTTGCGTCTGCTTCACACCGCCGCCGAGCTGCGCCAATGGCGCCAGGCCTGGGAGCGTCCGGCGGGCCCGCTCCAATTCGTGCCCACCATGGGTGGCTTGCATCGGGGCCACCAGTCCCTGCTGGCCCTGGCGGACCGGGCCCGCGCCAGCACGGGCGGCCAGGTGCTGCTGAGCGTGTTCGTCAATCCGCTCCAATTCGGCCCGGCCGAGGATTTTGATCGCTACCCCCGCGACCTGGCGGCCGATGTCCGGCTGGCCGCCGCGAGCGGCGCCGATGCCCTGTTTGCCCCAAGTGTTGCCGAGATCTATCCGGACGGCCCCGCCGAACTCACCCGCCTGCAGCCGCCCGACTCCCTGGTGGCGGGACTCTGCGGCCGCAGCCGGCCGGGCCATTTCGCCGGCGTGGCCACGGTGGTGGCCCGGCTGCTGGCCCTGGTGCGGCCCGATGTGCTTTGGCTGGGGGAAAAGGACTGGCAGCAGCTGGTGGTTGTGCGGCGCCTGGTGGCCGACCTGGGCCTGCCTCTACAGGTGTGCAGCGGCCCCACCCAGCGCCAAGCCGATGGCCTGCCCCTGAGCTCCCGCAACCGCTACCTCAGCCCAGGCCAGCAGCAGCAGGCCCTGGCCCTGCCCCGCAGCCTGGCGGCGGCGGCCCAGCAGGTCCAGGGCGGGCTCCCGGGCCCCCAGGCCGGGCCTTCGCTGGCGTCCCTCACCGAGGCGGTGCGCAGCGACCTGCTCGAGGCTGGCCTGGTGGTGGACTACGTGGAGGCGGTGGAGCCCCGTAGCCTGCGGCCAGCTGCCACGCTGCAGACCAGCCCCCTGCTCCTGGCGGCGGCGGCCTTCTGCGGCAGCACCCGTTTGATCGACCATGTGTTTCTGATGCGCCGCCCGCCGATCGTTGCCATCGATGGCCCCGCCGGGGCCGGCAAAAGCACCGTGACCAAGGCCTTTGCTGCCCGCCTCGGCCTGATTTACCTCGACACTGGCGCCATGTACCGGGCCGTCACCTGGTTGGTGGCCTCGGCCGGCGTCGATCCGGCCGAGGCCGGCGCCGTGGCCGAGCTGTTGGTGGACCTGGATCTGCAGCTCAGCACTAGCGCCGAGGGGGCCCAGCGGGTGACGATCAATGGCCAGGACGTCACCGAGGCGATCCGTAGCCCGGAGGTCACCGGCCAGGTGTCGGTGGTGGCGGCCCATGGCTGCGTGCGCGAGGCCCTCACCCGCCAGCAGCAGGCCATGGGGGCCCGGGGCGGCCTGGTGGCCGAAGGCCGCGACATCGGCACCGCCGTGTTCCCCGATGCGGAGCTCAAGGTGTTCCTCACCGCCACCGTGGCCGAGCGGGCCCGCCGCCGGGCCCTGGACCTGGCCCAGCGGGGCTTTGCCGTGCCCGACTTGGCCGAGCTCGAAGCCCAGATCGCCGAGCGCGACCACCTCGATTCCAGCCGGGCCGTTGCTCCCCTGGTGCAAGCCGCCGATGCGGTGGAACTGATTACTGATGGCCTCACGATCGGGGCCGTGATCGACCAACTCGAGCTGCTCTTCCGTGAGCGGGTGCCGGCGGATGCCTGGGCCGGTCCGGCCGGGGCCTAGGGCTGCCGTCCAGGCCTAGGGGCTTGCTTGGAGAGAGCCCCTGGCCTGGTCCTGGTTTTCGCAGGGTCTGGTTTTTGCGGGGCCTTGGCTTTAGCGGGGCCTTGGCTTCAGCGGTGCTTTGGCTTTAGCGGGGCCTGAGCTGGTCGAGCAGGCCGCCACAGGCGTCCTCCAGCAGGTCGAGAACCTGCTCAAAGCCCTCCTCGCCGCCGTAGTAGGGGTCCGGCACCTCCTGCAGGCCGAACTGGCGGCAATGGCGGGTGATCGGCTCGATTAGGGCCTGCTCCGTGCCAGGGGCCGGCCGCCCCTGGCGGGCCAGGGCCTCCACGGCCGCCAGATTGTCGTTGTCCATGGTGAGGATGCGATCGAAGCGGCCCAGGTCGGCGGTTTCAATCTGGCGGGCCCGGCTGGGCAGGACGATGCCCCGCCGCTCGGCGGCGGCGAGCATGCGCCGGTCCGCCGGCTTGCCCACATGCCAGCTGCCGGTGCCGGCCGAATCCACCACAAACCCGTTCTCCAGGCCCTCCCGGGCCAGCAGGTGCAAAAACACCCCTTCGGCGGCGGGGGAGCGGCAGATGTTGCCGAGGCAAACGAACAGCAGGCGTTGGGGCGACATGGCGGGGGAAGGGCCGTAGGGCTGGCAGGGTGCTGGCAGAGGGGCTGGCGAGGGGCTGGCGAGGGGAGCGAACGCCCTGGTTCAGCCGCCAGGTTGGTCGTTCAGGCGGCGCAGCGCCAGGGCAGCCCGCAGCCGCACCACCGGCACCTCCTCGGCGTCGGGCTGGCTCAGGGCCGTGAGGGCCCGGCGGCTGGCTGGCCGCAGCTGCTCGCCGTTGCCATCAGCCAGGCCGAGGGCCTCCAGCCCCACGGCCACGGCATAGCGCACCACCCATTCGCCATCGGCGCAGCCGGCCACGAGGGCCTGGAGGCAGCGGTCCCGCACCTGCTGGCGCTGGCTGTCGTTTAGGTCGTCAAGCCGCAACTGGCCCAGGCCCCGGGCGGCGGCCCGGCGCACGCTCGGGCCGATGTCGCTGCCGAGGGCCTCCTCCAGCAGGTCGAGGCCGCGCACATCGCCGATGCCGGCCAGGGCCCGCACGGCCCAGGCCCGGGCCCCATAGTTGCGCTCATCGAGGCTGCCCAGCAGCGGTGCCACCGCCTGGGGCCCAAGGGCAATCAGGCCATCCACCGCCGCCACGGCAGCGCCTGGGTTGTTGAAGCCGAGCACTTCCACCAGGCTGGCGATCCCGGCCGGGTGCCCCGCCGCCGCCAGGGCCTGGGTGGCGAGCAGCAGGCTGATGGCGCTGTCTGCGGCGGCCACCGCAGCAATCAGGGCGTCGACGCCAGCGCTGGCCGTTTCGCTGGCTAAGGCAGGCCCGGAGGCGCTGGCCGGGGTAGGGGCTGGGTCGGCGAGGGAGGTCATCGGCGGGGAAGGGGGTGGGGCCGGCCCGGGGGGGGGGGCAGGTGGGAATCGGGGCCGATATCGGGCAGGGCCTGCCTGGCTAGGGCTAGGGCCGGCCCCCATTCAGGTAGGCCTAGAGCAGGGAATCCATGGCCGCCAACACGGCCTCGGTGTCGGGGGTATCGCCGTCCTGGCCGTCCAAACCGTTTTCGACCAGGCCGCGCAGGGCGATCAGCTTGAGGCTGTTCTCGGCGTGGGTGCTGCTGATCGCCCCCAGGGAGGCCCGCCAACCGGCGGCCCCCAGGTCCATCAGGGCAGCGCGGCGCACCTGCAGCAAGGGATCGGCTAGCAGCTCCGTCAACCGGTCGCCCCACCGGCGCTCTCCTGTGAGTTGCAGCAGGGCCCGGTAGGCGGCACTGCGGATCAGGGGGCGCCCGTGGGCGACAAAGGGCGCAATCACCGCCACCACGGCAGGATCGCTGTCGCCGATGTCGCCCAGGGCCTCCAGCAGGGCTTCACAGGGTTCCTGCAGGCGCGGTGTGCCTGGGCGCAGGGCCCCGGCCCCGTCAGGACCACTGGCCAGGCGCCGGCAGATCGGTGCCACCGCCTCCCGGGCCCCCAGGTCGCCTAGGGCCCGGGCCGCGGCTTCGCGTAGGCCGTCATCGGGGTCGTCCAGGGTTGCCAGCAGGTCGGCTATGGCGCCCTGGGCGGCCGGGCCCAGCTTGCCGAGGGCGCGGGCCGCATTGCGGGCGACGGCGTTCTCCTCCACACCAGCGCCGGGGTCGCGGGGGCGCCGTTGCCGCAGGGCCTGACAGAGCAGGGGCACCGTGTCGGCGTGGTTGCTGCGGTTGCGGCCCAGCCACCAGGCGGCGTAGTACTGGGCCGAGGGGTCGTCGCCCAGGCGGAGGCGGCGCAGGGCTTCGGCCTCGTTGATCGGGTCCCCCTCCGCCCCTGGCAACCGGTTGTCCTCAACGTCCGCCATGGGGGCCGGGTGATTAGGTCGTTGGCGCTGATGCTGGCATCCGCCTGCAGGTCTGGCGGGCCCCTGTCACAGAGCTGCTGCCAACCGTTGCTGGCCGTGCTTGGGGGCCGATTCCGGATTTCGCCCGCAGGTCACAAAAAAAGGGCCCCGGAGGGGCCCTTAGGAAGGATCGACGATGTGGTCGACGCCGGGTCTGGGATCAGACGAGGGCGGCGATGGCGTAGTCGATGTAGTTGTTGGCGATCACGCCGGGGTCGCCGGAGATGCCGTGGTTGGCCTTGATGTAGTTGAGGGCTTCGACGTACCAGGAGGGGGACAGTTCGAAAGCGCGGTTGATTTCATCGAGACCAGCGATGAGGTACTCATCGATGGGGCCGGTGCC
>CALRNL020000016.1:0-32632 GCA_943369525.1 Synechococcus sp. UW140 | reverse complement strand
GGTTTGCTCCGGCTGCCAGGGGCGGAAGGATTTGGGCTTCTGCATGGCCCATTCTATCGCCCAGATCCATTGCAGTCACTGTGATCTGGGCAGATTTAAGGTCGTCTGTGGAGAACTGGAGAGCTGTTCTATGCGCAACAGGCTCCTAGGCATCGCCCCCGGGAAACGGCCCCCAGGTCACCGTCCCGGGGGCCAACATGGCTCCAGTCCCCCGGCTGGCAGCCCAGCGCGCAATGAAGTGCCCCCCCTGGCTGCGGCTGGAGCGCCGGGTCCGCTTTGGCGACACGGACGCCGCCGGCGTGATCCAGTTCCACCAGCTGCTGCGCTGGTGCCATGAGGCCTATGAGGAGAGCCTGGAGCGCTTTGGCATTGGGGCCGCCGAGATTTTTCCCAGGCCGGATTGGCGCATGGCCCCACCCCCAGGCGAGCTGGCGGCGCCTGACCAGATCCAGCCGGCCCTGGGCATTGCCCTGCCGATCGTGCATTGCAGCGCCGATTACCGCCGGCCCCTTGTCTGCGGCGACCAACTCAGCATCAACCTGCAGCCGCGCCAGCTCGATCCCGGCCGCTTCGAGGTGAGCTACCGCTTTGATTGCGGGGGCCAGCTGGCCGCCCAGGGCCTCACCCGCCACCGGGCGATCACGGTCGCCGATCGCCAGGGTTGCGCCCTACCGGCGGCGATCAGGTCCTGGCTGGAGGCTTCCGGGGCCCACGGCTGAGGCGGCCAAGCGCCCCCAGGCGACCAGCCCGCCCAGGCCGAATCCCCAGCGGCCCTAGGGCCCGCCAAGCCATGGGCGCCAGTGGCCCCGCTGCCATTTGCCCAGGTTTGAGGGGGCCAGCTGCGGGCAGGCCAGCCAGCGGTGGGGCCGCTGGCTGGGCGGGAGTTGGCGGGCCAGGGTTGTGAGGGCGGCCGCTAGCTGGGCGGTGGCGGCCGGATCGCACGCCTCCGGCAGGGGCCTAAACAGGCCCACCAGGCGCTCCCCCCAGCGTTCCTCGGGCTCGCCCAGCAGCAGCAAGGCCGCCAGGGGCAGGCCGGCGGCTGCGGCCAGGGCCAGCAGCCGTTGCTCCACCTGCTCCGGGAAGACGGTGTCGCCGCCACTGTTGATGGCGCCATCGAGGCGGCCCAGCACCTCCAGGCCGTCGCGGCTGAGCCGGCCGCCATCGCCGCTGCGCCACCAGGGCGGTGGGCTGGCAAAGGGCACCAGGGCCCCGTGCTGCAGCCAGCCCGGACTGAGGCGGGGGGTGCGGAGCTCGATCGCTCCCTGCTCGCCGAGGCGCAGCTGGCAATCGGCGAAGGGGTGGCCGCAGCCGGGAACCCCGGCCAGAAAGCGGTCGGGTTCGAGGGCACACACCATGGCGGCGGTTTCGGTGGCGCCGTAGCAAGGGGCCAGGCGCAACCGGGCCTGGCGGGCCCGCTCCGCCAGCTCCCCAGGCAGGCCGGCGCCGCCCAGCCAGATCAACTCAAAGCGCTGCAACCAGGCCAGGCCGCTGGGGTGCGCCAACAGGCGCTGCAGCTGGGTGGGCACGAGCGAGAGCAGCAGCGGCTGGCGCCAGTCCGTCTGGAGATCCACCAATTCCGAGGGCTGCTTGAGCTGGGCGGGGCTGAGGGTGAGCAAATCCGCCCCCCAGGCCCGGGCCCGCAGCTGGGGCATCAGACCACTCATGTGGTGGCCCGGCAGAGGATTCACGAGGGTGAGGGCCGAGAGCTCGAAGCCCTGGGCCACCAACCACTGGCCACAGGCAGCGGCGGAGGCCTCCAAATTGCCCCAGGGCTGCAAACACCAGCGCCGCCCACCGCTGCTGCCGCCACTGCCGAGCACCAGCCCCGCCCCCGCGGGCAACTGGCCAGCCGCCAGGGCCAGGGCCGCTTCACCCGCGGCCCGCTCCTCGGGCGCCGCCAGGAGTTGCCAGCCGCCGCGCGCTTGGAGGGCGTCGAGGGTCATGGGGCTGGGGGGTGCCACAACAAATGGGCCCGGATGGGCATTCAATTCATCTGGCGAGACGATGACACATGGCCTGGTCTTTCTGGTTTCCGAACCATGCGTTGGATTCAGAGAAACCAGAAAATGTCACCCCTGAAAACGGTAGGACCAGTCACCAGGCCCACTCTTCATCATCAAAGCTGGTGGCGTCCATCGCATCGATCATGCCCTCGGCTTCCCAAGCGGCTGCCGCTTCTGCCCAGCCTGCTCGGGGGTGCATGGCCGGCCTGATGGTTAACGGAGCAGGCGCGGGATCAATATCCATAGCGTCAACTAATCCAACCATCTCCAGGAGTGGCTGGAGAGGCGGATTCCCTTTGAATTGCCGATTTTGACCCGTTCTGCCCGCTCCAAGAGGGCCAAGACCAACATTGCTATATCAATGAACTCTTCGCCTTAAGGGGGAATCAACGCAAGAGAGGGCGAGCTCTTCGCCGTCAGTAAGTATCCAAAGACAATGCTTGGACACGTTGGTGGCCTCAGCCTCCGTAGTAGTAGCTCCAGGCATCGATAATCTCATGCTATCGTGATTCTAGCGAGCGTTCGGCATACTTAATTTTGGAAGCGTTCAATCCAAGCCCAAACATATTGGAGCACCAGGGGCTTATGTTGCTGAGACCACAATCTCATGGCTTGAGCCTGCACAGCGCAATCCAGTCAGACATAGCCAATCCCGCTGCGAATACGAACAACTACTTATCTTGATCGATCCAAAGGATCAAGCCTGATCATCGTGCCACTACCGGGATCCCGCCAAGGGAATGGATAGGTCCTTGTTTCCTGCCCCCCCAAAAACCATCCCATCCACCCCCTCCCTTAGATCCCAACCCCCCAAACTCCCCCAACCCAATCACCCCACCGCCCCCCACACCCGCTCGGGATCCGCAGCAAACAACTCCCCCTGGGGGCGCCAGCCGGGGGCCAGGCCGGGGGCCGTGGGGGTGGGGCCCTGGGCCTGGAGGGCGGCCAGGTGGGCCAGTAGGCGGCGGCCGATGCCGGTTTCAAAGGCCGTGCTCAGGCAGAGGTTTGGCGTTCCCGCCTGGAGGGCCGCCAGCAGGGGGCGGGGGTCGCCCTCGCTGGCCGGACGGCGCACCTGCCAGCCGCTCCAGCGTTGGGCCAGGGCCGGATCGGCCCGCAGGGATTCATCCAGGGCCACCGGCACCAGGGCCGCCAACCGCTCCAGGCCCGCCGGGTCCGCCACCGCGAGCGGTTGCTCCAGCCAGTCGAGGCGGGGGTCGCCGGCCAGGCGTGCGGCCCAGGCTTGGGCGGTGGGTCGGTCCCAGCCGCCATTGGCATCGAGACGCAGCTTGCAGCCGGCGGGCAAGCGCGCCAGAAGTTGCTCCAGCACGGCCCTCTCTTCGGCATCAGCCCCGGCGGCCACCTTCCATTTCACGGTGAGCGGCGGGATCCCCTGGCCTGGGGGATCTGTGGCCGGCACCTGAGCATCTCCCCCGGGCGAAGGGCTGGCGGCCTGGCCCAGGGGGCGCTCCTGCAGCAGGGCGTCCAGGGCCGTCAGGGCTCCTGCTCCCGCTGGCAGCAGTTCGGCGGAGGGGGGCGCAGCCAGCCAGCCCCCCTGGGCCGGGCTGCCGAGGCCATCGAGGTCGGCCAGGGCCAGGCCGAGGGCAAAGGCGAGGGGGCCGGGCAGCTGGGGTAGGGCCTGCTCAAGCACCCGGCGCTCCAGCCGCGGCCCCAGGGCGGCGATCGCCGCCGCGCAGGCCTCGAAGCGATCGGGGCTGGTCAACGGCGCGGTGGGCAACCCCGGAGCAGGGAGCTGCCTTTCAGTAGTGGGTAAGCCCGTTGCCGGGGCCTGGGAACCAGGGGCTGCGCGGCGATCCCCGGGCTGGCCATCGGCGGGGAAAGCCGTTGGGCCCAGGCCGGAGGGGGCTTGAGCCGCGGCGTCCTGGCTCCGGGGGCCCTGTTTCTGCGAGTCCTG
The DNA here is from genome assembly GCA_943369525.1 of Synechococcus sp. UW140. Taxonomy (GTDB): domain Bacteria; phylum Cyanobacteriota; class Cyanobacteriia; order PCC-6307; family Cyanobiaceae; genus BAIKAL-G1. Next base: position 28,717 of record CALRNL020000016.1, on the reverse strand, counting down.
GCCTTGATGGCCCTGATCTTGAGCGCTCTGGCCTTGGGAGGCCTTCGGCTGGATCGCCCCGGCGCCAGGGGCTTGGGGCACCAGCGGCGCCGCCTCCCCCCAGCCCAGGCGGCCATCGGCCGCCTGCAGCCGCAGCAGCCAGCCGCGCTTCTCCAGCAACGCCCCCTGGGCCGTCACCAGCGGGCGGGGCAGGCGAAAGGCGAAGGGGCGCCAGGCCAGCTCAAGCCAGTCGTCCATTAGGGCGACCCCAGCAGGGCAGCGCGCCCGCAGCCAGCCGCGCCCCCAGCCCTGCGATCGCTTGGCACGCCCAGGGGCAGCACCCTCTTTGGGCCAGCCCACCCCTGGCAACCGCCAGCGCGATCCATCAGTGGAGCCCGGGCAGGGGGCCGCCGCCCAGGCGGGCGAGGGCGGGCGGCACCAGGGGGCCGAGGGCCAGGCCGGCGGCCAGGCCGAGGCCGTTGAGGGCCTGGAAGCGCAGGGCTAGGAACTTGCTGCCGCTGATCTTGTCCGGCTCGCGGTGGTGGTCGCGCAGCAGGCGGATCAGGGCCTGGCCCGCCGGCAGGCCCGCCGCGCCGAGCAGGGCCGTGAGCGGCCAGTGGCCCACCAGCACCGGCGCCCATTCAAACGAGAGGGTGCCGGCCACGAACCAGGGCACTAGGCCGGCGGCGGTGCCGCTGCCGAGGCGCACCACCGGCGAGCGTTTGCCGTGGCGGGCGTCCTCCTCCACCTGGTGGAAGTGGGAGCAGAACAGCACCAAGGTGGTGGCCAGGGCCGGGCCGCTGCCCAGGCCAATCGCCGTGCGCCAGGGCACGGTGAGGGCTTCAGCCCCAGGCGCCAGGGCCAGCAGGCCAGCGGCGGTGGCCAAGGGGCCAAAGGCGATCCAGCAGAGCGGCTCGCCCAAGCCCTGGTAACTGAGCCGGAAGGGCGGTCCTTGGTAGGCGTAGCCGATGCCGCAGCAGGCGAGCACCAGGGCCAGCACCGCCGGACTGCTGCGCAGCGCCACCAGGGCCATCAGCAGCAGCCCCAGGGCCAGGGCCCCATGGGCAATCCAGGCCACCCGGTCGCGGCGGCCGGTGAGGTTCACGAGCGAATGGGGCTTGCCCTGCTGGTCCACGCCCGTGTCGGCATCGAACACATCGTTGGCCAGGTTTTCCCAGGCCAGCAGCAGCACGGCCGCCACCAGGAAGAGGGCCAGTTGGTCGAGGCGCACCACCTGGCCCTGGCTGGCCCGGTAGCCCGCCGCCAGCAGCACCGGCATCACCGCCACCGCATACATGGGCCACTTGATCGCCGCCTGCCAAAGCCGGCGCCGGTCCGGGGCGGGCGGGCCGCCTGCAGAGCCCGTTTGCGGCCCCCCTGGGGCGTGAAGGCTTGCGACGACCTGGGGCTCGGACATGGGGGCCGGCTGCATCAGGCAAGGAAAGACCCATACATTTGAGCAGCCGACCCCAAGCTCCCCCGGGTCAGGGCCCCCCAGGCAGGGCGCTCCCGCGGGGGTCCCTGGGCCAGGCGTCCCCAGCCTTTTGCCGATCGAACCGCTGATCGACCACCCGAGCGCCACCCGAATCGAGCCCCTGGGCTTCGCGGCGCTGTTGGATGCCGCGGCCGCGGGCGAGCGCCAGCTCGAGGGCGAGGGGGTGCTCAGCCTGGCCCTGCCCCTGGAGGGACCCGATCCCCTGGCGGTGTTGGGCGCCCTGCCCGAGGGCAGCCGCTTCCGTTGCCTCTGGGACAGCGCCCCGGGCCTGTGCCTGGCCGCCAGCGGCAGCACCAACGCCCTGGAGCTGAGCGGCCCCCGCCGCTTTGAGCTGGCCCAGCGCTTTAGCTCGGTTTGCCTCAGTCGCCTGGCCGCCCCCCAGGCCTGTCCGCCCCTGGCCCGGCCCCGGGTGCTGCTTGCCTTTGCCTTTTTTGATAGCCCCCTGCAGGAGGGCAGCGGCGTCGCCGGGGTGCGGGCCGTGCTGCCCCGCTGGCAACTGAGCCGCCAGGGCCGCCACTGCTGGCTGCGGCTGCAGCGCAACCTGGGCGGCGACATCACCGCCCGGGCCGTGGCCGAAGAGCTGTGGGAACAGGCCCAACGGCTGCAGGCCCTGGCCGCCGAGCGGCCAGCTAGTCGGGCTGGCCCCTCGGCGGCCGCCAGCCCGGGCTGGAACGCTGGCCCCGCTGGGGCCGAAGCGGATCCGGGTTTCAGGGGCGACCGGTCGGGACCGCCAATCCCAGGCCTGCCGACCGACCAAACCGGCGGCCCGGCCGTGGCCAGCCGCTCCGCCTGGCAGGCGGGCTACCGCGCTGCCGCCGAACGGGGCTTGGCGCTGGTGGACTCCGGCGTGCTGCGCAAGCTGGTGCTGGCGGTGCGCCAACAGATCGAGCTGGCGGCGCCCCTCGATCCGCTCCAGTTGCTGGCCCAGCTGCGCCAACGCCAACCGGGCAGCTGCCGCTTCCTCTGGCAGCACGGCGATGGCGCCACCTTGCTGGGGGCCTCGCCGGAGCGGCTGCTGAGCGTGCGCCAACAGCAGCTGCGCAGCGATGCCCTGGCCGGCACCGCCCGCCTCGGCCCCGCCGCCGACCAGCTGCTCGCTTCGGCCAAGGACCGCCACGAACACGAGCTGGTGGTGGAGGCGATCACCGCCGAACTCCGCAAAGCGGGCCTGGAGCCGCGCCGGCCCCGCCATCCGCGCCTGGCCCGCCACGGCCAATTGGTGCATCTGCACACCCCCATCACCGCCTCCCTGGGCGACCACCACCCCCTGACCCTGGCCGCATCCCTGCACCCCACCCCGGCCGTGGCCGGCCTACCCCGGCGCGACGCGATGGCGGCCCTGCGCAGCTTGGAGCCGTTTGAACGGGGCCATTACGCCGCTCCAATCGGCTGGATCGACAGCGCCGGCGACGCCGAGCTGCGGGTGGCGATCCGCAGCGGCACGCTGTCGGGCAACCGGCTGGAGCTCACGGCCGGCGCCGGCCTGGTGCGCGGCTCCGATGTGGAGAAGGAACTCCAGGAAGTGGCCTTGAAGCTGGGCGTGTTGCAGCAGCAATTGAATCTCTAGGTCGAGCCGGCCTAGGCCAGGAGCCCCAGCACAGGGCCCCAGGGCGGGATCTCCCCAGGGTGGGGTCGCCCCAGGGCGGAATCGCCCCAGCTCAGGTCGCCAGCAGGCGCTCCATGGTGAGGTCAGCCAGGGGCAGGCGGCCCAGCCATTCGATCTCGCGCACGCCCGTGGGGCTGGTCACGTTGATCTCGCTGAGGCGGCCATCGATCACATCGATGCCCACAAAAAACAAGCCCGCTTCCCGCAGGGCCGGGCCGATCTCGGTGCAGATCAGCCGTTCCGCTTCGCTCAATTCGGTGGCCTGGGGGGCGCCGCCCACGGCCAGGTTGCTGCGGAAATCGCCCTCTTTGGGCACCCGGTTCACGGCCCCGAGGGCTTCGCCATCCACCAACAAAATGCGCTTATCGCCGGCGCTCACCCCGCTCAGGAAGGCCTGCACCATCACGGGCAACTGCTCCTGGCCGGTGACCAGTTCCAGCAGGGCCCGCAGGCCCGGGGCGCTGGCGCTGGTGCGCACCACCCCCTGGCCGGCCCGGCCCCCCAGGGGCTTGAGCACCACGTCTGAGTAGTTGGAGGCAAAGGCGGCCAGCTGGTCGGTGCTGCTGCTCACCAGCGACGGCGCCATCAGGTGGCTGAAGCGCAGGGCGCCAAGCTTTTCGTTCCAGGCCCGCAGCGACGCCGGCCGGTTCAGCACCCGCACGCCGGCCCGGTCGCCCAAATCGAGCAGGTGGGTGGCATAGAGGTAGGCCTCATCCACGGGCGGGTCCTTGCGCATCCACACCCGGGGGAAGTGGTCCAGGGGCAGCAGCTGGGGTTCCTCCAGCCAGAACCAGGGCTCGGGCACCTGCCAGCCGGCCTCACCCGGGACGAAGTCGGCCAGGCGCACGGGCTGGGCCCGCACCCAGGCGCCATGGCCGGAGTGCGGGGCGGCAGCCCCACCAGCCAGGGGAGCGGCGGCGGAGAGGTCGGCCATGGTGCAGACCCACACCTGCTGGCCGGCCCGTTGGGCCGCCTGCATCAGGGCCACGCTCGAATCCTTGGCGGGCCGCAGCCGCGCGATCGGATCGACAATGAACAGCTGGGGCTCCTTCAAGACTCAGGCTCCCAGCAGCGCATCGAGCTGGCCGGAGCGCTCGAGGGCATGCAGGTCATCGCAACCGCCGACGTGCTGGCCGTTGATGAAGGTTTGGGGCACGCTGCGGCGGCCACCACTCTTGGCCGCCATGGCCGTGCGGGCCGGCTCATCGCCATCGATGGCGAACTCGGTGTAGCTGACGCCCTTGCGATCCAGCAGGGCCTTGGCCCGCACGCAGAAGGGGCAGGCGCGCCAGGTGTAGATCTCCACGGTTGCCATGGCTGTTGTCGCCCCAAAGATCAAATCAGTGGCCGGATCCTAGGGGCGACGCTGGCGCCCCCAGCCAGCCCATGACCATGGTCATGGCTATGGTCATAACCTGGCTGGATCGGCCCTCCTAACCCCTGCAGCGATGACCCAGCGGATTTCCGCCAGCCAGTTCAAGGCCCGCTGCCTGGGGCTCATGGACCAGGTGGCCCTCAGCGGCGAGCCGCTGCTGATCACCAAAAACGGCGAACCGGTGGCGGAATTGCACCCCTGCCAACCCGCCGTTGTCACCAACCCCTTCGGCCTCCACCCCCAGACACGCCTGCTCGGCGATGTGGTCAGCCCGCTGGACGTCTGCTGGGATGCCTTGACGTGATCCTGCTGGATACCCACGTGCTGCTCTGGCTGGATTGCGATGCCCCCCAGCTGGGGGCCCAAACCCGTGACCAGATCCGTGACTTCTGGGGCCGCCACCAGGTGGCGGTCAGCGCCATCAGCTTCTGGGAAGTGGCGATGCTCCAGGAGCGCGGCCGCATCTCCCTGGCGGTGCCTGCCCTGGTCTGGCGTGACGATTGGCTCAAGGCCGGGCTGAAGGAACTTCCCCTCGACGGCCGTGTTGCCATCCAAGCGGCGGAACTGCAGCCGGTTCACCCCGATCCCGCCGATCGCTTGATCTGTGCCACTGCCCAGGCCAGGGGGCTGGCCCTAGCCACCGCCGACCGAGCCATTCTCGATTGGACCGCATCACTGCCGCGGCTGAATGCGCGCCATTGAGTACGGTCGACACCACTGATTGGCCTCACCGGTGCTCGACCTCACCGACTTCAAGCGCGACCTCTCCGAGCTCACTGACCGCCTGGGCCATGCCCAGGACTGTCTTTGACGTCCCTGCCCTAAACGCCCGCCAGCGGGACCTGGAACAGCTGGCCTCCCAACCGGATTTCTGGGACGACCAACAGGAGGCGCAGAAGAAAATGCGCCAGCTCGATGACGTCAAGGCCCAGCTGGAGCAGCTGGACGCCTGGCGCGCAGCCATCGTGGATGGCCAGGCCACCCTGGAGCTCTACGACCTCGAACCGGACGCGGAGCTGCTGGCCGAATCGAACACGGCCCTGCAAGGCCTCAAGGCCGACCTGGACCGCTGGGAGCTGGAGCGCCTGCTCAATGGCCCCTACGACAAGGAGGGGGCGGTGATCTCAATCAATGCCGGCGCCGGCGGCACCGACGCCCAGGACTGGGCCCTGATGTTGATGCGGATGTACACCCGCTGGTCGGAAGACCACAACATGCGGGTCACGGTGGCGGAACTCTCGGAAGGGGAAGAGGCGGGGATCAAGAGCTGCACGATCGAAATCGTGGGCCGCTACGCCTACGGCTACCTGCGCAATGAAAAGGGCACCCACCGGCTGGTGCGCATCTCCCCCTTCAACGCCAACGACAAACGCCAAACCAGCTTTGCCGGCGTGGAAGTGATGCCCAAACTCGAGCAGGACGTGAAGCTCGATATCCCCGAGAAAGACCTGGAGATCACCACCTCGCGCTCCGGCGGCGCCGGCGGCCAGAACGTCAACAAGGTGGAAACGGCCGTGCGCATCCAGCACCTCCCCACGGGGCTCGCCGTGCGCTGCACCCAGGAACGCTCCCAGCTGCAGAACAAGGAAAAGGCCATGGCCCTGTTGATGGCCAAGCTGATGGTGATCGCCCAGGAGCAGCGGGCGGCCGAAATCGCCGACATCCGCGGTGACATGGTGGAGGCGGCCTGGGGCAACCAGATCCGCAACTACGTGTTCCACCCGTATCAAATGGTGAAAGACCTGCGCACGGCGGAGGAAACCACCGATGTGCAAGGCGTGATGGATGGCGACCTCGATCCCTTCATCCAGTCGCTGCTGCGCCAGGGTGTGGAGGTGGGAGCCGCCGCCGATGAGTGAAGCCAACACTGACCCCAACCCGGACACCAGTCCTGCAGGCAAGGGGGTCATCGAGGGGGATGCCCCAGCCCACGCCATGGCTGAACTAGCCCCTGGCGCCCTAACCGGCGAGCCGATGGCTGCCGAAGCCCTGGCTGCCGAAACCCTGGCTGCCGAGCTGCCAACCGCCGAACCCCAGGCCGCCGCGCCCCGATCCAGCGAGCCGCCCCCCAGTTTTGTGAAACTGGCCATGCGCAACATGGTGCGTAAGGGTCGCCAAAGCCTGCTGCACTTCGGCCTCACGGCCGTGGGCTTCATCGGCTTCATCCTGCTGGTGGCCTGGTTCGGCCGCCCGACCCTGCCCCAATGAGCCCCGCCACCGACCTGGATCTGGCCTTCGGCAGCGACGACGACCTGGCCGGGGCCCTGCTCCACCAGGCCGGCCCCCTCGCCGATCCCCTCGCCGGGGCCGACCTCTGGCATGGCCGCCTCAGCGCCTGGCTGGGTGACCTGCAGGCGGAACTGCCCGGGGCGCTGCAATCGGGGGCCTACTGCCTGGGCCTACAGCTGGTGAGCGACGCCAGCATCGCCGCCCTCAACCAGGACTGGCGCGGCAAGGGCGGCCCCACGGACGTGCTGGCCTTCGCCGCCCAGGACGCGGACCTGGACGAGGCCGTCCCCATGCCCCTGCCGAGCGGGCTGGGCGGGGATGGGGAGGAGATAAGCGATGGCGCGGCAGCTAGGGGCGCCGATGACCAGTCCGACGACGCAGATCCGGAGCGGTCGGGCTACGGGGACGAAGACGGAGAGGACGAGGAAGCCGGAGACGCTGACGGTGACGAAGACGAAGACGGTGACGAAGACGAAGCCGCCGACGAAGACGCTGACGAGCCCAGCGAAGGGGCTGATGGCGAGGACTGGGGACCAGCCTTTGGGGCCCTGGAGCTGGGCGACATCGTGATTTCGCTCGACACGGCTGCCCGCCAGGCCCCCGAGCACGGCCACAGCCTGGAGCAGGAATTGCTGTTCCTGGCTAGCCACGGGCTGCTGCACCTGCTGGGCTGGGACCACCCCGATGACGCCAGCCTGGCGGCCATGCTGGCCCGCCAGGAACGGCTGCTGGCCGCCGCCGGCCAGACCGGCGCCTAGGGCGGCCTTTGGTCCGGCCCTTGGTCCGGCCCTAGTCCCGGCCCTAGGCCCGGCCCGCCCAGCCGTTCGCGGTCCTTACTCCAGCGCCGGCCGGCTGGATCGTCGAACGGTGCCCTAGGTGTCTTTCGGGTCGAGCTAGCGGCGATAAGGTTCAGGCCAGCGGCAGACCTTCGGGCGCCTATGGCGATGCTTGTTCCCCAGGATCCCCGTCCAGGCGCCGTGTCCTATCTGGCCGGCAGGAGCAAGGCCCAGGAGCGCCGCCGCGCCGCCGCCCCCCCGGACCCGGGAGCCGCCCATCAGGCCAGTTCGACGCCCATGGAGCGGACCCAGGACCATCCAGCCGCCCCGCCATCCACCGGGCCCCGGGCCGGCCGCAGCAGCCATCGCAGCGGAGCCTGGACCGTGGCCGGCAACCTGGGGGTGAGTTTTCGCTACGCCGCCCAGGGCCTCAGCTACGCCTTCAGCAGCCAACGCAACTTCCGCATCCACGTCGTCACGGGCCTGGTGGTGTTTGGCCTAGGCCTCTGGCTGGGGCTGAGCGCCGATCGCCTGGCCGTGCTCGTGCTCACCGTGGCCGCCGTGCTGGTGCTGGAGCTGCTCAACACCGCCACCGAAGCGGTGGTGGACCTGGCCATCGGCCGCCGCTTCCACCCCCTGGCCCGCATCGCCAAGGACTGCGCCGCCGCCGCCGTGCTGGTGGCCTCCCTCTCCTCCTTACTCATCGCCCTGCTGCTGCTGCTGCCACCGCTGGCCGCCCGGCTCGGCCTTTGAATGGGGAGCCGGTGAGCGCCCCTGAGGCGTAGGGGACCCCATGCTGCTTGTGCTCGACAACTACGACAGCTTCACCTTCAACCTGGTGCAGTACCTCGGTGAGCTGGCGGCGGACCACCCAATTGCCGCCGAGTTGCGGGTGGAGCGCAATGACGCCCTGACCCTGAAGCAGATCCGGGCCCTGGCCCCGGACGCGATCCTGATCTCCCCCGGCCCCGGCGACCCCGACCAGGCCGGGGTTTGCCTGCAGGTGCTGAAGGAGTTGGGGCCGGAGCTGCCGATCCTGGGGGTGTGCCTGGGCCACCAGTGCCTGGCCCAGGTGTTTGGCGGCCAGGTGGTGCGGGCGGCTGAACTCATGCATGGCAAGACCTCGCCGGTGCTGCACGCCGGCCAGGGGGTATTCACGGACCTGCCCAATCCCCTCACCGCCACCCGATACCACAGCCTGATCGCCGAGCGCAGCTCCCTGCCGGCCTGCCTCGAGATCACCGCCTGGCTGGAGGACGGCACGATCATGGGCCTGCGCCATCGGGATTACCCCAACCTGCAGGGGGTGCAGTTCCACCCGGAAAGCGTGCTCACCCAGGCGGGCCACCAGCTGCTGGCCAACTTCCTGCGCCAGGCGGCCACGCCGGCCCCAGCGGCGGTTTCGCCCCCGGGCTGAGGCCAGGCTCGCCGCTGGGCCTGGAAGCCAGGCGTGCCAGGCCAGCGCTGCTAGGTTCGCGCCACCGTCAACGCGTTGGGCGCCCATCCGCCATGGCCCTGCTTTCTGGCCCTTTCCGGCGCCGCCCCTGGGACCTAGCTCCTAACCAATCGGCCAGCCAAAGGGGTGCCCTGGCACAGGCGCCAGCTCGCCTGGCAACCGGCCTGGCCGCCTGCGGCCTGGTGCTGGGCCTGGGCGCGCCGATGGCGCGGGCCCAAACCGGGGTCACCATCACCAGCTACGGCCATAGCGCCCTGCTGATCCAGGGCGGCGGCACCAGCGTGCTGCTCAATCCCTTCAAGGCCGTGGGCTGCGCCGCCGGCCTGACGCCGCCAAGGCCCGCCGCCAGCGTGATCCTGGCCAGCAGCCGCCTGGCCGATGAGGGCGCCCCCGGCGCCAAGGGCCGCTTCCTGGTGAGCCCCGGCGCCTACCGGATCAATGGCCTGGCGATCGAAGGCATCGCCGCCCCCCACGACCGCGTCGGGGGCCGCCGCTTCGGCCAGTCCACCCTCTGGCGCTGGAAACAGGGCGGCCTCGAGTTCGCCCACCTGGGCGGCACCGCCGCCGAGCTGCTCCCCGCCGACCGGGTGCTGCTGGGCCGGCCCGACGTGCTGATCATTGGCGTGGGCGGCGGCGCCAAGGTCTACGACGGCGCCGAGGCGGCGGCGGTGGTCAAGGGCCTGGCACCCCGGCGCGTGATTCCGGTGCAATACGTGAGCGGCAAAACGCCAAAAGACTGTGACCAGGGCAGCATCGACCCGTTCCTCAAGGCCATGGCCGGCACCCCGGTGAAACGGGGCGGCAGCAGCATCAGCCTGCCCGCCAAGCTCTCCGACGGCATCCAAATTTTGGTGTTGCGCTGAGGCCCATCAAGCCGGTTGGGATCGCTATCCCATTGCAATGATTTAACGCAACCAATCGGATCCAGCGAGGCAAGGGATGGTCGTTGTTGTTGTCTGACAAAATCTTTCTAGAAACAGCCTGGCGCGATCGGCATTGACCTGATCGATCGCGCCTGTTGCACCCTGGCAACGCCCCAACCCAGCAGCCACCTGCCCCCATGCTCCACCGCCGCCAGTTCCTCAGCCTGGGCCTGGTTGGGCTGGGCACAACCCTGCTAGGCCCCCCGATCCTGGATCGGGTCAGCCGCCGGGGGTTGCGGGTGCTCGTGGTGGGCGCCGGCCTGGCCGGCCTGGCGGCGGCGCGCCAACTCCAGCAGCAGGGCCATCAAGTGACCGTGCTGGAGGGGCGCGATCGGCTGGGGGGGCGCACCTGGACCAGCCGGGCCTGGCCGGACCTGCCCCTGGACCTGGGGGCCGGCTGGATCCATGGGACCAGCGGCAACCCGATCACGGCCCTGGCCCGCAGCAGTGGCGCCAAGCTCGTGGACACCAGCCTGGAGAGCGCCCTGGTCTATGGCCCCGATGGCAAACCCCTCAGCGCCAACGAGGAAGGGCAGCTCGAACGGCTGGAGCGCCGCCTGGTGGCCGCCGTCGCCCAGGCCCAGGAGCAGGAGGGACCAGACCTGTCCCTGCAGGAGCTGGTGGTTCGCACCTTCGGCTGGGAGCAACTGGCCAGCGCCGACCGCCAACGGCTCACCTACCTAGTCAACCGCCGCTACGAACAGGAATACGGCGCCAGCGCCCCAACCCTCTCCAGCCGCTGGTTGGACATGGATGGGGCCTACGACGGCGGCGAAGCCCTGCTGGTGCCTGGCTTTGGCGCCATCGTTGAAGCCTTGGCCAAGGGGCTCACGATCCTGAGGGGCCATCGGGTGCAGGAGGTGATCTGGGACGGCCCCGGCGCGGCCGCTGGCGGAACAGTTGGCGGGACAGCCGCCGGGACAACTGGCGGGACAGCTGGCGTAACCGTGCTCTGCCAGGCGGGGCCCGGCGGCGAGCGGCGCCGCTTCGAGGCCGACAAGCTGGTGCTGACCGTGCCCTTGGGGGTGCTCAAGGCGGGCACGATCCAGTTCAACCCGCCCCTGCCGGAGGCCAAACAGGCCGCGATCCGCAGCCTGGGCATGGGCACGCTCAACAAGTGCTGCCTGCGCTTTAGGCGCCCCTTCTGGCCCACGGACGTGGACTGGCTCGGCCAGATCGCCCCGGGCGCGGGGGACTGGGGCGAATGGGTGAGCCTGGCTCGGCCCCTGAACAAGCCTGTGTTGATCGGCTTCCAGGCCGGCCAACCGGCCGAAGCCATGGAGCGGCTTGATGACAGGGCGGTGGTGGCCAGCGCCATGGCCAGCCTGCGGCGCCTCTATGGCCCGGGGATCCCGGAGCCGGTCGGGGCCCAGATCAGCCGCTGGCACGCCGATCCCTTCAGCGGCGGCGCCTATTCCTTCAACGCCCTGGGCAGCACGCCAGCCCAACGGCAGGAGCTGGCCAAGCCCCTGGCCCAGCGGTTGTTCTTCGCCGGCGAAGCCAGCCACCCCACGATGTTTGGCACCACCCACGGCGCCTACCTCTCGGGCCTCCAGGCCGCAGCAGAGCTTCAGGCCAACGCCCCAATCGCCGCGTAGGCCCGCCAGAACTGCTCCATCTGGGCCCGGGTGCCCAGGCTCACCCGCAGGGAGCCATCGATCAGGGGCTTGCCCGCCATCGAGCGCACCAAAATCCCCGCCTGGCGCAGGGCCTGCTCCACGGCCTGGGGGTTGCCCTGGGGCCAGATCAGCAGGTAATTGCCGCCGGCGCTGTGGTGGCGCACGCCGGCCTGGGCCAACTGGGCCACGAGCCAGTCGCGGGCTTCCAGCACCTCGGCCACGTAGGCGTCCACATAGGCCTGGTCGGCCAGGGCGGCCAGGGCGGCCGTCACCGCCAGGCTGTTGATGTCATAGGGACCGGTGACGCGGCTGATGCGATCGACCACGGCCGGATCGCCGATGGCAAACCCGATGCGCAGGCCCGCCAGGCCAGCCGTTTTGGCCAGGGAGCGCAACACCACCAGGTTGGGATAGGCCGCAAAGGGATCGCCGCCACCCAAAAGCCTCGGCAACACGCTGTCGCCGGTGAAGGCCTCATAGAGCTCATCCACCACCACCAGGGTCTGGGGCGCCGCCGCCGCCAGGGCCAGGATCTGGTCTGGGGCCAGGCGGGTACCGGTGGGGTTATTGGGATTGCAGATCAACAGCAGCTTGGGCGGAGCCACCCCGGGCCGCAGCAGGGCGGCCGTGAGCGCCTCCAATGGGAAGGCGAAATCGGGCAGGGCGTAGGGAATCGCCTCGATCGCCATGCCCTGCATCTGGGCGCAGGGCGTGTAGTAACCAAAGGTGGGGCTGGTGGTGAGCAGCCGATCGCCCCGGTCGCCATAGGCGTGGAACACGGCATGGATCGCCGCATCCACCCCGTTGAACAGGCCGATGTGGTCCGCGCTTAAGCCGCCGGCGCCCGGGGCCTGGGACGCCGCTACGCCAGCGGTCGCCACCAGGGAGTCCACCACCGCCTCGCGCAGGCCGTCGTATTCGGGATAGATGGCGAAGTGATCGGCCGGCATGGCCCGAATCGCCGCCACCACCTGGGGACTGGGCCCCACCGTGTTCTCGTTGAAATCGAGCCGCAACAACCCCCGCCGCCCCTCCAGGGGCGCGCTGTAGGCCGTGAGCGACTCCACCTCAGGCCGCGCCTGGGGAAACGGCAAGGGAACGGAACTCTCCATGGGAGCGGGATCGATCACAGGGCCCAATCGCTCCACGGGCTGCAACCAGGGCCGGCCTGGGTCCGCTGCACCGCCACCCCCAGCCGTTGCCCGCCGGGCCGGCTGCCACTGGGATCAAGCGGGGGGAAGGGGGTCAACCGGGGGTGGCGCGACTGCCAGGGGCAGCCTAGGTCTGGGGTTGGATTGGATCAGAGGGAGTCATGCAGCAGGCGCCCTTGCGTGCGAGCGGTGAACTCCAGGGTTCCAGGCACTTGGCAACGCTCGTTGGTTGCGGCCTGACTGGAGACCACCAGATCCACCGGAATCAACAGTCCGCGCAGGGCCTTCTGGAGCCGCACCACTTCGCTGTAGCGATTGGCCCCTGTGGGTTCCACCACCAGCAGGTCCAGATCGTTGGCGCCCTCAAGAGGTCCGCGGGCAACCGAACCGAAGGCGATCAGCCGCAAGGGAGCGGCCACGGCCACGAGCCGAGCCGCCACAGCATCAATCTTGTCTGCGGTGACGGCCCAGGCACAGTCCTCAAGCAGCGCACCCTGGGGCAGGCCCGCAGCTGGTTGCTGGGCAGGGGCGGCGGCCATGGCGGGGCTGGCTTCGGTCATGGGGCCAAAGGATGCTGCCCAGAGACAGGCTGCCCAGGCAGGCTAAGGGTTTTGACGCGGCGGGGCCGCTGGCGAGATCCCACCCCGAACCCCCACGCACCAAGCCGCGCCTATCCGCTCCAAGGGCGGGAGCGCCACCATGGTCTATAACCACGCCCTCAACAGTGGCCCCTCGGAGTGCGTAGCTCGGCGGGGCTTGTGGAGCACAGTGGGCAGGTGGTTCTCGGATCCGCAATCTAGGCTTGTTGCGAGGCATCCTTTATTTTGAATCCAATACTTGTGCTAGATTTAGACGATTCTCCCAAGCTACTCTGGGGATGCCTCACAAAAAGCACAGTGGCCGTGGACGCGGTTTACGAAACCTGCAAAAGCCCAGTTAGGCTCAGGACCAGTGGCGAGTTGGCTTGATGGGCGCGAGGCACCGGATATGGGATCTGCTCGAAGTCACTTACGACCCGGAAACTCGTTCGCCCGTGGTCGACTGGTACGACAAGAGCCTGGCCGTACTGATCATCCTGAACGTTCTTGCAGTCATCGTCGCGAGCGTCGAAGCCATTGAGCTGGCGCACGCCCGATTCTTCCTGGCATTCGAGGTGTTCTCAGTCGCGATCTTCACGATCGAGTATGTCTTGCGGCTATGGGCATGCACCGTGGATTCACGCTATAGCAGACCATTTCTTGGTCGCTTGAAGTACGCGCTCAAGCCAATGGTCATCATCGACTTGATGTCGTTCGCCCCGTTCTACATTGCCGCGCTACCGCTCGATCTTAGGTTCTTGCGGATCTTGCGACTCCTCCGCCTGTTGCGGGTGCTGAAACTGGGGCGCTACTCCACCTCGATGTCACTCGTCGCTCGTGTTTTTAGGAGGAAGTGGCCTGATCTCGCGGCTGCCCTGATCGTGTTGCTAGTGATGCTCGTGCTCGGTTCCAGCCTGATGTATTACGTCGAACGCGACGTTCAACCGGTGGCATTTGCGAGCATTCCTGCAGCGATGTGGTGGGGTGTCGCGACATTCTCAACGGTCGGATACGGTGATATATATCCACAGACTACACTTGGCAAATTGTTGGGCTCGGTGATCGCCATACTGGGTATCGCATTCTTCGCTTTGCCGGCCGGCATCTTGGCGACGGGCTTCTCTGAGGAGCGCGAGCTCCACGCAAAGAGCAATCGGGCCTCTGTGTGCCCGCATTGTGGGCGCACCCCAAAGTAAGCTGCGATTCGCGATGCTTAACATCAAGATACAGAAGACAGGAGCAAAAAGCGTCGACATTGCCGAGTATTCTTTCCGCTTCTGATCTTTAGCTTTAGCCCCATATTCGCGAGCCCATGCGGAACCCGTGAGCATGGATTAGGCAGGATTCCAGCCTGATGGCCAAGAAGCCGCAGGCTGAATTCCTATCCCCGCCTCCCATCCGCACAAAGCTCGGAATCCCCAGCAGCCCCAGCCCCAGCTTGAGGGTGTCGGCGCTGGGGCGGCAGAGGGCTAGGCGGGAGCGACGGGCGGGGCCGTCGGCCTTGGGCACCAGCACCTAGGCGTTGAGGCTGCTGGGCCCCAAGGGCGGGAGCGCCGCCATGGGCTATACCCACGCCATCAACAGTGGCCCCTCGGAGTGCGTGGGTCGGCGGACATTGTGTAGCGCAGTGAACAGGTAGTTTTAGGAGCCGCCATCCAGGCCCGCCGCGAGGCATCCTTTACAACCAAGGCAACACTTATGCTAGATTTAGATGTGATAATTAGCCGCCATGCGGATGGTTCACAGAAAGCACGGCGGAGGTGGGCGCGGTTCACGGAACCTTCCAAAGTCAAGTTCGGCGAATCTACTAGTCATGGCAGCAACGAACTTTGCAGACCCCAATAACTCAAGATGAAGAACTACAAGAATGACCATCAAATCAAGAATATAATGCTTAAGCTATGCCTGGCTACTGCGCTTGGCATCGGTGTATCGACTCTTGTCGCAAAACGTGTAGCGGACTTGCTGTCGGCAACTCCCTCAACAGAGATAGCAGCTTGGGTTCAGGCTGTCGGCTCCATAGTCGCTATCGCCGCTGCATTCTTAATATCCTGGCTACAGCTTCGGCACGAGCGTCAGAAAAATTGTCAGCGCGACAACGAAATATTAACGATTCAACTCAGATCAATCCTATATATTCTCAATTCTATTTCATCTTCCTGCCTACGACTGAATAGAAAGCTACTCAAGCCGGAAGGGATATGGAAGCTAGAGGCTGGATACCTGGAGCTCCTACTGAGAGATCTGCGCCAGATCCCTAATCAAGAAATACCTAGCACTGCTATTGCAGCAAGATTGCATCAAGCGACTGAATTGCTAAATGGCGCTACTTACTTCCTTTCAATCCTAGATAACTATGACCCGCAGAACAGGAGGCATGTTCAAAAAACTCTCAGAAGCATACTGGGAAAGATCTTCAGCTCTCTAGTAGAATGTTCGATTGAGATAGGCGGACTTGCTGCGTCACGAGGGCTTCAGCAAGGGCTTGTAATTCATGGCATGCATACCAAGGATTCCAAAAACCTAGATCTAATGCGAAAGAAGTTTATTGCAGATATGAAGACTAGCGATGCAGAGCTAAGTAAATTGTTTGCCGAAGTTGAGGATATCGCCGAACACCCATACTCAGAAGAAGAGATCAGTGTTACATCCTAGTCCGCCATCTTTGCCCGCTTCTGATCTGAAGCGTTAGCCCCACAGTGGCGAGCCCATGCGGAACCCGTAATCATGGATTAGGCAGTAATTCAGCCTGTGCCCAAGAAGCCGCAGGCTGAATTCCCCACCCCCTCACATCCACTCCAAGCTCGGAATCCCCAGCAGCCCCAGCCCCAGCTTGAGGGTGTCGGCGCTAATGCGGCAGAGGGCTAGGCGGGAGCGGCGGGCGGGGCCGTCGGCCTTGAGCACGGGCAACTGGTCGTAGAAGCGGTTGAACACCTGGCTGAGTTCGAACAGGTAGCTGCACAGGCGGTTGGGCAACAACTCCTCCTCCACCTCGGCATTCACCGCATCGAACTGGAGCAGCTGGCGCACCAGGGCCCACTCCTGGGGTTCGCTGAACTGAAGCTCGTCCGTATGGACCTGGCCGGCCTCTCCGAGGCGACTTCAGCCCTGCCCGATGGGGCCAGACGCCATCGGGGGCACAATGGGTCACTGGTACTGATCGGTGGTACCATGCCTTGATCAAGCGCAGGCACCAGCGCACCCTGGAGTTGATCTTTGCTCGGCCTGTCAACGGCGGCCTGCCTTGGCTGGATATTGAAGCTCTCCTTGTGGAGCTTGGAGCGGAAGTGAGCGAAAGGGCCGGGAGCCGGGTTGCTGTTGTGCTGTTCGGCGAGGTGAGGGTCTTTCACCGGCCCCATCCTTCCCCGGATAGCGACAAGGGGCTGTTGCTTCGCTTCGAAAGTGGTTTGAAGAACACGGAGTCACGCCATGAACCTGATGACAGTCGATGGCTACAGCGCCAAGATTGGCTACGACGCAGAGACCGATCTGTTTCGCGGTGAGATTCTGGGGCTTAATGGCGGCGCTGACTTTTATGGAGCCAATCCAGAGGAGCTCCGTCAGGAGTTCAAAAAATCGCTCGATGTCTTCATGGAGGTCTGCAAGGAAAAAGGCCTTGAACCGCTTAAACAGTATTCCGGTAAGTTCAATCTCAGGATTCCAGCTGAGCTGCACGCAAAGCTTGCCATGACGGCCCAGGCGCAGGGCAAAAGCCTGAATGTCTTGGCTCAAGAAGCCCTTGAGAGATGGGTCACCGCGTCATAGGGCGGTTAACACACCGATGGCCATCAAAGGCCACGAGAAGGTCTCGAGAAGGCCTCGAGAGGTCTCGACGTTAGGCAGGAGCCTGATCGACCAGCTCTCGGGGGCCAGCGATCGCCAGCATGACCATCACAGCCCCGAAAGAAAGGGGGGAAGCATCAGGCGTTGCTTGGGCAAGATTCCAGACTGATGGCCAAAAAGCCACAGCCTGAATTCCCCTAACCCCACGCCCCCCCCTCACATCCGCTCCAAGCTCGGAATCCCCAGTAGCCCCAGCCCCAGCTTGAGGGTGTCGGCGCTGAGGCGGCAGAGGGCTAGGCGGGAGCGGCGGGCGGGGCCGTCGGCCTTGAGCACCGGCACTTGGTCGTAGAAGCGGTTGAACACCTGGCTGAGTTCGAACAGGTAGCTGCACAGCCGGTTGGGCAGCAGCTCCTCCTCCACCTCGGCGATCACCGCATCGAACTGGAGTAGCTGGCGCACCAGGGCCCACTCCTGGGGTTCGCTGAATTGCAGCTCGGCCGTGTCGGCGGCGCCGCCGGACTCCAGGTCGCCGCCCTTGCGGGCGATGCCGGCGATGCGCACCACCGCATAGAGCAGGTAGGGGGCCGTGTTGCCGCTGAGGGCGAGCATCCGGTCAAAGCTGAACTGGTAATTGGTGATCCGGTTCTGGCTGAGGTCGGCGTATTTCACCGCCGCCAGGCCCACGGTGGTGGCCACCTGGTTGATGAAGGCGTCGTCTTCGCTGCGCTCTTCTTCCTGGAGGCGACGGCGCAGGTCCGCTTCGGCCCGCTCCACGGCCTCATCGAGCAGGTCCTTGAGGCGCACGG
The DNA here is from genome assembly GCA_943369525.1 of Synechococcus sp. UW140. Lineage (GTDB taxonomy): Bacteria > Cyanobacteriota > Cyanobacteriia > PCC-6307 > Cyanobiaceae > BAIKAL-G1. The sequence goes on along the minus strand of CALRNL020000016.1, from coordinate 10,941 downwards.
TGTCGCCGGAGCGGGTCTTGAGCTTCTTGCCGTCCTCCCCCTGCACCAGCCCGAAGGGCACATGCTCGAGCCGGCCATCCTGCGGAATCCAGCCGGCCCGCCGCGCCACCTGGAACACGCCGGTGAAGTGGTTGGCCTGGCCGGCATCGGTCACGTAGATCACCCGGCGGGCGCCATCGCCCTCGGGGGCCGCAGCGAAGCGATAGCGAATCGCCGCCAAATCGGTGGTGGCGTAGTTGAAGCCGCCATCGCTCTTCTGCACGATCACCGGCAGGGGTTTGCCGTCCTTGCCCTGCAGGCCCTCGAGGAACACACAACCAGCGCCGTCATCCACCACCAGCAGGCCGGCGGCCGCCAGGTCGGCCACCACCGCTTCGAGGTAGGGGTTGTAGAAGGATTCGCCCCGTTCGCTCAGGCGAATGTCGAGCCGGTCGTAGAGCAGTTGGAATTCGCGGCGCGATTGGTCGCAGAGCAGGGTCCAGGCCTTGCGGCTGATCGGATCGCCGCTTTGGAGCTTCACCACCTCCTCCCTGGAGGTGGTTTGGAAGGCCTCGTCGCTATCGAACCGCTGCTTGGCCTGGCGGTAAAAGGCCACCAGATCGCCCAGGTCCACCGCATCGGCGGTGTCGAGGGCCTCGGGCGCCACCTGCTTGAGGTGGGTGATCAACATGCCGAACTGGGTGCCCCAATCGCCCACGTGGTTAAGGCGCAGCACCGCATGGCCGCGGAACTCCAGCACCCGGGCCAGGGAGTCGCCAATGATCGTGGAGCGCAGGTGCCCCACATGCATCTCCTTGGCGATGTTGGGGCTGGAGAAATCCACAATCACCGGCGCCATGGCCGGCACTGCCTGGGCCGGCTCGGCAGCACCATCGGGCCCAGCCACAAGCGGCACCCCCAGGCGCCCATCCCCCAGGCGCCGCTGCACTTCGGCGGCCAGACGCTCGGGCCGCAGGGTGAGGTTGATGAAGCCCGGCCCGGCAATCTGGGGCACTTCAAAGGCGGCCAGGAAGGCGGGATCGGCGGCCAGTTCGGCCCCGATCGCCTCGGCGATTTTGCGCGGCGGCTGGCCCAGGGGCTTGGCCAGGGCCAGGGCGCCATTGGCCTGGAAGTCTCCGAATTCGGGCTTGCTGGCGGGCCCCAGGGCCGGATCGAGGGGCTTGCCGCTGGCCAGGGCCGCCGCCGCCGCCTCCGGGAAAGCCCGCCCGGTGGCGGCGCGCAGCTGGCCTTCAAGGGCGTGGAGAACGGTCAGCATCGACGGCGGTGAACCGCTCCAAAGCGGCAGGCAGTGCCCCGATCATCCCTCCCCGACCAACGCCAGCGGCATGGCGGCGCTGGGATGGATCTGGCCGCCAAAGCCACCGCAGCCGGTTCTGGGCCAGGCCAAGGCGGTGGCAGGTTGATCCAGCCGCAGTCTCTGCAGGCTGGCCCCTGGCGGGAGTGGTTCGTTGCCCCGGCCTCCAGCCAGCGGCGGCCCAGCCCGGCCCCGGGAGCCCGGGGCGCAGGGGGCCAGCAGCACCAGTCCCGGCCCCGCCCCCTGCCCTGCACGCCTTGGACGACAACCATCACCCCAAGGATTCCCGGGTGCTGGCAGGGCCGTATTAACTCTGTTGCGGCCACGGTGCCGCGGGATAGCCCAGCAGGATTGACCAGAACGAATCGGCCCGACTTGGACCATGCGGCCCCAGCCACGCCTGCATCGGTGCGGCGAGACTAATGCCAACCAGTTGACATCAAAGCCCCAAAACCCCACGCATCTTGAGGATGATTTTCTTCATGTCAGACTCACTAATCTGACCTGCCTCGAGCAGCTGGTTGGCCAGGGCGATCTTGGCCCTGCCTTCTTGCAGCTTCAGCAAGGTGGTGCATTTTTGGGTGAAGTCTGAACCGCCCAATGGAATCATCAAGGCGACCCCTCCCCCGATGTCGCTCTTGGTTCCATTTTGCGTGCTGTTGGATTGATCCAAACTATTTAATTGACGGCCATAAAAAACCAGGGTGGGAGGGACACGATCCGTGACGGAGCATGTGCTGCCATCATCAAGATCCAGATCAATCTTTGGCTGTGGCGGATAAACAGAGAACGTGTCCAGATTAAGCCTTTCGCCCGCCCTTACGGGACAACCCAAAAGCGAGAACAGGATTCCGTAGCCAAGAGCATGGATCCACCAGTTCGCAGACCACCCTCGGCACGCTCTACAACTGGTTGATAAAGTACGCATGCAAAGAAAGGAGTGCGCTTGGCAACATCGGGCTGAAAGCGGATGGTCAACTTCCGGGTTTTCCCAGGAGGGATCTTGAATTCACTGGGCACGATGCTGACGCCTTCGACCAGAATGGGGCCGGGCGTCTCATCATTTTTTCCGGATCCCTTGAGGCGAACCGTGAGTTCAACCGCCTCTTTGCGTGTATGGGACACAGTCATTTTCACGCGCACGGAGCCACCCGCAGCGCTGTATTCTCTTTTGGCAAGAAAAGCGGTCTGGGCCAACGCCGGCCCAGACCATAAAACTGCAATCAGCAGCAGATTGAAGCGCATGAAATCAGAGGGAAGTGCAGGTTGCGATTGCGTTGAGTGCGTAGTCTCCCGTCGTCAGAAGACGCTTGACATTGTCCTGGGTGATCGCAGCATTGATGGAACCGGCCTGGCGGACAGCGCCATCAGTCGCCTTGCTGGACGCCTCAGCACTGCTCGAATTATTGGCAACAAGATCAACAAGCTCAAGGCTTGGAATTGCTGCCTCAGCACCCTTGGGGGCAATCAGGCTAACTGCGCTAAGCACCACTTTTGAGTTGCCATTGGCAACGTAGCTGTACTTACCCGTGCCGCTTAGCTTGCCAAAATCAGCAGACACATCCATCGAAATCGTGCCGCCATCATTGCTGACATTGCAGAACGCAGGGGAATTCCCTTTCGCATCGATATCAGCACTTTGTGCGGCAAATATCGGAGATGGAGCCGCAATCATGCCAAGCACGATCGCTGCTTTCAGGAACCTCATGGAAGTAGAAAATGTGGACAGCCGTAGTTGTAGCCCTTTGAGATCGCAGCAGGGGGCGCTTGCGTGAGCGATGCCTCCTAAGTGCCGCAGGCTCTGCTATACCAAGGCGTCCCTTGCCCCTAAAGCATCGGTGCCACGCCAGCTTCAGGGCTATAGGCAGCCCCAGCAACTACGGGGCCGGTCGATTAGAAGCATGGCCCCGCGTTCTAGCTGCGGCCCAAGTCATTTCTGCATCACCATGCCGGGAAATCTGGACCGCCTGCTATGGCGGCTCTGGGGCTTGAATGCCGCCTCCCAGGTGCCAAAGGGGGTGGGCTAATGATCGAGGGGGCCCTGGGGCTTGCCCTCGCCATCGCAGCTAGGGAGGGGCGGGCCGTCGCAGCTGCCCAGCCGCTCAGGGCTCAAAACGCATGCTCAGATCCAGCCAGCTGCTGCGGGTCACCGGGGCACTGGTGGAGATCAGGTCGATGCCGGTGGCGGCGTAGGCGGCCAGCTGCTCGGGCTGCACGCCCGACGCTTCCAGCACCAGCGCCGATCCCCGCGCCGAGGCCTGGGCCCGCAGGCGCGGCACCAGCTCGGCCAGGGCGGCAGGGCTGAATTCATCCAGCAACACGCCATCGGCCCCGGCGGCGATCGCCGCCTCGGCCTCGGCCGCCGTTTCCGCCTCCACGATCAGCCGCGCCGGCCAGGGGGCCCCAGAGCGCACCGCGGCGGCGGCGGCGGCCACCCCGCCGGCCCAGGCCAGGTGGTTTTCCTTGAGCATGGCCGCGTCATCCAGGCCGAGGCGATGGTTGAGACCGCCGCCGCAGCGCCCGGCGTATTTCTGCAGCAGCCGCAGCCCCGGCGTGGTCTTGCGGGTGTCGGCCAGGCCCACGCCCGTGCCGGCCAACTGGGCCACCAGGGCGGCGGTGGCGGTGGCGATGCCGGAGAGGCCCATGGCCAGGTTCAAGGCGGTGCGTTCGCCCGCCACCAGGGCCGGGGCCGTGCCGTCGAGCTCCAACAGGCGCTGGCCCGGCTGCACCCGCTCCCCCTCCGCCACCAGCAACCGCACCCGCACCTGCCGATCGAGCAGCCGAAACAACGGCTCCACCAGCACCCCCCCGCAGAAAACGCCGGCCTGCTTGGCGATCCAGTGGGCGCGGGCCTGGCGGCCGGTCAGGGCCGGGGCCGTGAGGTCGCCGCGCCCCAGGTCTTCGGCCAGCCAGGCGGCGAGCTGGGCCTCCAGGGCTGGGGTGATCGTCAGCAGGGGGGAGGGCACCAAAGCGGCAAGCAGGGACTAGGGCAGTGTCGCCGCAGCTGGGGGGGGGGGCCTGAACCAGCCCAACAATCCAAACCCTATCGCATGGCGTTAGTATTGATGCATGGTCCGATCGTTCCGCTGTGCGGACACCCAAGCCCTCGCTAGCGGAGAGCGCGTCAAGCGGTTTGTCGCCATCGAGAGGGTGGCCCGCCGCAAGCTTTTACAGCTTGCTGTCGCCACCAGGCTTGAGGATCTGCGGGTCCCCCCGGGAAACTGCCTCGAAGCCCTGAAAGGGGATCGGGCCGGCCAGCACAGCATCCGCATCAATGACCAATGGCGCCTTTGCTTCCTGTGGAGCGATGCCGGCGCCGAGGCCGTGGAGATCGTTGATTACCACTAACTGACCCCTTACTGACCACTACTTCACCACTGAATTCAACGCACTGCTCGGAGGGCACCATGGTCCACTTACCACCCATCACCCCTGGAGAACTGCTCCGCGAAGAGTTCCTAGATCCGATGGGGATTACGCCCTACCGCCTAGCCCAGGAGATCGGGGTCTCCCAGACCCGGATCAGCGAAATCCTTAGGGGGAAGCGTTCGATTACGGCCAATACGGACTTGCGCCTCTGTCGTTTCTTTGGCTTGAGCGATGGCTATTGGCTGCGGGTTCAGGTGATTCACGACCTAGACCATGCCCAGCGAGCAATGGCCAAAGAGCTCGATCAAATCCATCCCTTCCAAGCCACTTACGCCTAACGCTTTAGCAGCAAAGGGAAGAGAGACCCAAAGCAGAAGGCCAAAAACAAAGAGCCCCCCCAGCCCCCCATCACCAGGCCGATCCCATCCCAGCTATCGCTCCTCAACGATTCGTCGTTTCACCTATTTGCCAATACAAAAGCGCGAAAAGATCCGATCCAGCACCGCCTCACTCACCTCCTCACCGGTGATCTCACCGAGGCAGAGGGCGGCGGCGCGCAGGTCGATTGTCCAGAAATCCCAGGGCAGCTGCTGTTCGGCGGCCTCCAGGCTGCGCTCCAGGCTGGATGCGGCGCTGGCGGCCAGGTCCGCCTGGCGGCGGTTGAGGGCCACCGCAATGCCCTGGTCACCGCTGGAGCCGCAACGGGCCAACAGGGTGCCCACCAACTCCTCGATGCCGGCCCCGGTGGCGGCGCTGATGCGGACTTCCGCCGGATCCGCTTGAACCGGGCCCCCTAGAGCCGGGTCCCCTGGAGCCATCCGCTCTCCTGAAACAGGGTCCCCAGCCTGGGCCAGGCCAGCTACCGGCCCGGGTAGGCCGGACTCGGGCTCGGGCACGGGCCCCAAGGCTTGGGGCGATTGGTCCAGCTTGTTGCCCACCACAAGACAGGCCACCGCCTCCGGCACCAGGGCCCGCAGGGCCTGGTCCGCTTTGGTCCAGCCGGCGCCTAGGTCGAAGAGCAGCAGCACCAGGTCGGCCGAGGCCAGGGCGGAGCGGCTGCGCTCGATGCCAAGTTGCTCGATCGGGTCATCGGTGGCGCGGATGCCGGCGGTGTCGAGCAGGGTGAGGGGCACGCCTTGGAGCACCAGCTCGCTTTCGACCAAATCGCGGGTGGTGCCGGGCAGGTCGGTCACAATCGCCCGCTCGCTGCGGCTGAGCCGGTTCAGCAGGCTCGATTTGCCCACATTGGGCCGGCCCACGATCGCCACCCGCAGGCCCTCGCGCAGCAACTGGCCCTGGGCGGCCCCAGCCACCAGCTCCTCCAACTCCAACCGCACCGCCACCAGTTCGGCCGCCACCCCAGCGCCATCGAGCCAGGGCAAATCCTCCTCAAAATCGACCCGGGCCTCCAGCTCGGCCAGCTGGTCGAGCAGGCGCTCGCGCAGGCCTGAGATGCGCCGCTGCAGGCCGCCATCGAGGCCGGCGATTGCCAGCTGGGCGGCGCGGCGGCTGCGGGCCGTCACCAGGTCGCTCACCGCCTCAGCCCGGGTGAGGTCGAGGCGGCCGTTGAGGAAGGCCCGCTGGCTGAATTCACCGGCCTGGGCCCGGCGGGCGCCGGAGGCCAGCACCAGCGCCAGCACCCGCTGCACGCAGATCAGGCCGCCGTGGCAGTGGAACTCCACCACGTCCTCACCGGTGAAACTGCGGGGCGCCTGCATCAGCAGCAGCAGGGCCTCATCGATACGCTCGCCCGAGGCCGGATCCACCACGTGGCCATAGAGGATCCGATGGCTCTCCCACAGCTGGCGCCCGGGCGCCCGAAACAGCCGCCGCCCGATCGCCAGGGCCGCCGGCCCCGAAAGCCGCACGATCGCCACGCTGCCCTGGCCCGGTGCCACCGCCGTGGCAATGGCCGCAATCGTGGCTGCAGGGTCGGCCCCATCGGCGCAGGGTTTGGTCCCATCAGCGGCGGGCTCGCCCCCAGGGGCCCAGGCTTCGGCCCCATCGGCGGCCTCCAAAGGAGCAACAGATCCGGCCAGACCAGCCCTACCCCCAAGTCCACCAGCCAGGGGCCTCAGCGCATCAGATCCGGGATCGGCCAAGGGCAGGGCTGGCCCCTTAGGGGCCTGGGCTTGAACATGTCCCCAGTGTCGGACCCCAGCGCCCGGCTCGCTGAGGCCCTGGCCCGGCCAGTCCACCGCTCTAGGGCGGCCCCGGCGACTCAAATCGCCGGAAACCCCGGGCACACCATCAAATCAATGTGCCCCCCCAAGGGCTGGCGCCACTCGCGGAACTCGGCAGCCAGGGCCCGTTGCTCGTGCTGGTGCTGGCACGCCTCCAACTCCAGGAGCCGCTGGTGCACCAGATCCAGGGTGTCGTCGACCAGCTGGGCAGCTTGTTCGGAGGTCATCGGCCAAGCAGCGAAGTGGGCAACTTGTAGGCACGGCCCGGTTGGCGGCATGTAACGATTGATACGGCAAGCGGGCCCTGTGGGTACTCCCTGACCCAGTGGGCTAATGGGAAAGGTCTAGCAATACAGCAGGAACGCAAGTGCAGGAGGCAGAGAAGGCCTGCCTTTCGATGGGGGGATCTCAAGTCGGTTCTGGCAGCGGCTTCTAACCAAAGCGCTCGCAGAAGCGAAGGGTTTGAGATGGGGGAAGGGGGGCTTGGATTATGGCTTCGTTATGGGTGCTGGAACCCTTGGAAGACCAGACCCATTGCCTTACTTGGAACTTCCTGATCATGCGAAGTTAGCAGGCTTAGATTGCCAACACTGCCCATACCTGGGTGCCTACTTTTGCGCCTAGAGTGTAGGAGTCCAACCTGCGGCTTGCATTTCCCATTAGAGGGTGGTGGCTTGCGTAGGCAGGCAGACAGCAGCGCCTCAATCAACGAGAATTTGGACAAATTCAGCAGTCCAGAGCGTTGATTGGTATTCATCTGGAGTCTGCTATCATAATCTTATTGTAATTACAAAATTTTGTGGCGCGACCCCAGATCTCCGTCACCGCCCTCTCCAACGGCTGGGAGGCCGATGGCAGCCCGGTAGTTTTTAGCTTTAGTCGCACTGGACCAACGGATGCGGCGCTGAGCGTTGGTTATCAATTGTTTGGTAGCGCCAAGGCTGGCAGCGACTACAGCGGCAGTGGCACCGGCGCGATCTCGTTTGCAGTGGGCAGCACCACGGCGTCCCTAACCCTGCCAGCCCTGGCGGATGGCGCCCTAATTGATCCGGGTGAGATGATCATCGCCAGGATTAACCCATCAGAATTATACACTATCTCCCCTGGTAAACAGTTTGCTACCGCCACGATCACGGCGGAGGGGATGGTGGTAACGCCCAAGGTGTCTTCCCGTGCCGGCTGGAACGGGAACGGTGGGGAAGCACTAAATCTGTATGCCTTTGCGGCGCTCAAGAGCGATGGCACCGTCGTCGCCTGGGGTAGCGGCACCAAAGGCGGCACAACACCAACAGGGCTGAGCGGTGTTAGCCAGATCTTCTCGAATACCAATGCCTTTGCAGCGCTTAAAAGCGACGGTTCCGTCGTCGCCTGGGGCGATTCCCAATATGGCGGCACGGCACCAACCGGATTGAGCGGTGTCACCCAGGTTTTCTCTAATTCCAATGCCTTTGCCGCGCTCAAGGGCGATGGCACTGTCGTTGCCTGGGGAGACCCTAACTGGGGCGGTACGGCACCAACGGGGCTGGGCGGTGTGACCCAAATCGTCTCAACTGTACGGTCCTTTGCCGCACTCAAAAGCAATGGCACCGTCGTTGCCTGGGGAGACCCTAACTGGGGCGGTACGGCACCGACGGGGCTGGGTGGTGTGACCCAGATCGTCTCAGCTGGCAGTGCCTTTGCAGCGCTCAAGAGCGATGGCACTGTCGTTGCCTGGGGTAGCAGCAGCAATAGCAGCACAGCTCCGACGGGGCTGGGCGATGTAACCCAAATCTTCTCCAATGACGAAGCCTTTGTAGCGCTCAAGAGCGATGGCACCGTCGTTGCCTGGGGAAACGGCAGCAATGGCGGCACAGCACCGACGGGGCTGGGCGGTGTGACCCAGATCGTCTCGACTGAAGGTGCCTTTGCGGCGCTCAAGAGCGATGGCACCGTCGTCGCCTGGGGTGACTCCACCCGTGGCGGTACAGCACCAGCGGGGCTGGGCAGTGTGACCCAAATCTTCTCCACTGGCAGTGCTTTTGCAGCGCTGAAGAGCGATGGCACCGTCGTTGCCTGGGGTAACGCAAACTGGGGTGGCGCGGCACCGGCTGGGCTCGGCAATGTAACCCAGATCTTCTCCAATTACTTTGCCTTTACGGCGCTTAAAAGCGACGGCACCGTCGTCGCCTGGGGTGACAGCTTTTATGGCGGCACGGCACCAGTGGGCCTGGGTGGTGTGGTGGGCTTTGCCAATCCTTTTACCGATGATCAATTCACCATTGCCCCAAACAAAACTGGTGCACCCTATACACCGATCACAAGCGAGGCGGCCGGCCTAATTAAGCTTTCAAGCGATAGCCAAGGGATTTACAACGTTCAAAGCACCCTGCCAAGTCAGCTGTCCAAAGATAGTGTTAACACACCAAAGGAGCAGCTTGGCAGTGGGCTCTTACGTCAAAAGTATAGAAACCTAAGCTACGGATTTGAGGCCCAGCCTGGTGATGTACTATCAGTTCTATATACTGGCAGGCTAGTAGACGGTACAATTTTTGACACCAATACGACGGCGGGGAAGCCTGAGTTTTCGTTTACACTGGGTGCGGGACAGGTCATTCAGGGCTTTGATCTTGGCTTAACAGGGGCAAGTCTTGGAGACATCTATCACCTGGAAATTCCTGCCAGCCTTGGTTATGGGGCAAGGGCCACTGGCTCAATCCCTGCGAATAGCACCCTTCTGTTTGATGTGGAAATTCGTGGGATTTCAAGGGGGTCTTCACGGCTTACCTACCAAAATGCAATCGGTAATACTGTTGATACGTTTACGCTAAAGAAGGACGGCAATCCAATTCATGCAGGAACTCTTGGCAGTGAATGGATGATTATAGCCGCAGAAAGAGTCAACGAAGTCAATCAGGTTCTCTGGAAAAATCGACTCACGAACAAGCTGCTCCTTTGGACTTTTGACTCAAGCTGGAACTGGACCAGCTCAGGCGCCTTGGTTGAGCCCTCAAGTGGTAAGGGAAAAGAGGTGGAATCGCAGTTTGGGGTTGACATCAATGGCGATGGCTCGATTTACGTCTATAAGACGGGCACGACTTCGGCCTCAGTCGATGTCATGATGGGGTCCAGTGCTGATGAGTTTTTTGCGCCATTGGGCGTCGGCGCAACCGGCCTGGATCGCATCATTCTAGGTGGGGGAAAGAATCAAATTCAACTACAAGCACCTAGCGGCACTAATCTTTATGCCAACAACAAAGAGTCTGACCTCTTGGTCGTTGAAGATTTCAATATATTGACAGACCAGTTGTTATTGGCGGCATCGCAAACCTATGGGTCTTTGCCTGCCAACCTGGGCACAGATGCTGGACTGGCAATTTATGAAGACAAAAATAAGGATAAATCCTATAATAATGACGATGAGATTCTTGTTTGGCTAAAGGGAGTGACTACAATGCCAGCCATTTCCTTTGGAGCAGCTACTTTCAGTGTTTTAGGTACCGCCCAGGTCGGCAAAGTCCTAACTATTGCGCAAACAGCCGATGACCCAGATGGCAATGGCACCTTTAGCTACCAGTGGCAATCATCAACGGATGGCACCACCTGGAACAACATCGGCGCCAATGCTGCCACCTATACCCTCACCGCTAATGAACAGAGCAAGCAGGTCCGGGTTCGGGTGGCGTACACCGACGCCCAAAACTTCAGCGAATCACTCACTATTGCCGCTGGAACCGTTGCAGCAGTGAACAATGGGCCGGTGCCCATTAATGATACGTTGACAACACCTCCACCCATTATCAAGGATTTATCCGGCAAGGAAGCGTCTGGTGTTACCGCTGCACGGAAGACCAGCAGCTTAAGTGCCTTAACGGCATCAGTTCCTCTCAAGGCAGAGTCCAGAAAACTACTTGATCGTTATAAAATTAATGACTCGACATCAGCAGCACCGAAGAAAGCATCAGATATTGATTCATCCTTTATTGACTTCACAATCAAAACCGGTGCTCTCAAGTCCATAACGGCTGAAGTTGCCCTCGACAAGGAAGTCAAGGCGAATGCCTACGTCAAAGTCAACCCAAATACCGGTGAAGCCTTTGATTTTACCTATGACCCCAT
>CALRNL020000015.1:0-34783 GCA_943369525.1 Synechococcus sp. UW140 | reverse complement strand
CTGACCAGCGTTGAGGAATTCGCCGCGGGCATCAGCCTGAGCAACGACCTTGGTGAAGGCGTCGAACATTGAGGAGCTCCATGGTCCTGACGTTCGAGGTCAGGAAGGGGTTAGGGGGGAAGGGGTGTGACCGCCAAAGCGGTGCACGGGGTGAATGGCTGGCCACCAGTCAAGGCGTCCGAACCGCTTCAGCCCCCATATTGTTGTGCTCCTGATGGCTCCCATGAGGGATACTTAACAAACGGTCACCGCCAGGTCAAACCTGTTGCGGTGCAGTGCCTTTGCCGGGGACGCTGCCAGGGCCGGGCGCAACGCCGCCGAGGGACTTGTAGGCATGGCAACAGCATGGGCGGAGCTAGTGGGTCTAATCGGATCATCCCCATCCCCAGGGGGGCCGCTGGCCCAGCAGGGCGCCTGGGAGCCCCATGGGATCGGCGCCCGCTCTGCGGGGGGCTGCTGGGCGGGGGCTGGTGGGCCAGGCCCGAAGGGCTGGGCAAAAGTCCTTGCCAGCGAAGCCTTACAGGTCCCCAGGGAGGGGGCGTGGCAGTTTGGCCCACCAGCTTTCGGCCTGCTTCCCCCGAGCCCTAGGGGCAACAGGGCGCCAAATTCCACAAAAAAGCCCCCTCAAGGGGGGCTTAGGAGGCCTGCACTTTTGGGCTTGCCGACAGCTATGGAGCTGGGTAGCTGGCCTGCCAATGGCTCGGTTGGCTGCCCAGCAGCCCATCAGCCGTTATTGGCGGATCCCTTCTTGGAGCGGTTGGCCTTGTTGGCCTCCTTCACCTTGCCGCCTTCGCCATCGGCGCCGCCGACGCCGGTGGACACGCTGACCCCAACGATCTTGCCGCCCATGCGGCTAACCCGACGCATGGTGTCACCCATGCGCGAGAAGGGCACATTCATGACCACATCCGAAGTGCGGGCGTAGTCGATGTTGTTGAGGCCCGTGATCGTGAGGGACACCTGGCGATCACTATCGATGCCGCTGACGCGGGATCCGGTGGAAACCTTCATGGGTCGATGCGAACGAATGGAACGGGAGAATCAGGCCAGTTGGGTGCCTTAATGCAGCAACTTTGGTGGGTTGGCTGGCAGTAAGGCGCCCTGGCTTAAAGCGCGTTTAATGGGGCGCTTCAGTTCACCGGAGTGATGCTGGCGATGCGACCGCCTTCGCGCTTAATTTGCTGCTGGTACTCCAGCATCTTGTTGAAGGGGATAAAGCGCACCCGGTTGCTGCGCTTGTGCAGGCGGTAGTTGTTGAAACCGGTGATCTCCACGCGGAAGGTGCGGCCTTCCTCGCCGGAACCCACGCCCTGGCGGGTGATGCCATCGCTTGCGACCTTACGGAAGGCGGCGGCCTTGGTGCTGGGGCTCACCACCGGCACGGGGCTCTCGGAGTGAACGCTGGGGTTGAGGGTGGATTGGTTCTTGGTGACCGAACCGCGCACCGATGCACCGGCGCCGCCCCGGCTCAGTTGCAGCATGTAGGAGAACTGCAGGCCCTGCTGGCCGGCGGAATAGTTCCAGCCATGCAGGTAGGGAACCACCTCTTCACCGAAGCGCTCCTGGTACTCGGCGCTATCGAGGTAGGAGTCGATTTCGGCGTCAAAGCCCTGCTCCTGCAGGATCGTGAAGTGGTGCAGCATCTCGGCCTTGTTCTGGGGGGCCCGGCCGAGCAGGTGCTTGAAGTTCAGTTCGATGAAGCGATAGGCGTTGCAGTTCTCGAAGAACTTGGCGCGATAGAGGCCGCTCTTGGCCACCTGACGCACCAACTCCCGCACACTCAGGTAGCCCCGCTTGAACAGCGATTCGGGTCCTTCGAGACGCTCGCTGGCCATCACGTACTGGTTGCCGAGCACCTGCTGATACACGGCGCGGATCAGGGCAGCCTTGTCGGCTTCCGAACCATTGATCCAGTTTTCCTTGCTGGAGGCGTTGGCGTAGCGCTCGATGCCCAGGTAGGCAGCGTTGGCAAGAGTCATGAACGTGCGGGCCGAGGGGAGAAACGGGGCAGCGCCGGAGCCGGGGGCGGGCCGGAGCGCATGGGGGCAGACGGGGAGGGGCAGTCGCCAGACAATGAGGCTGACTTTTCGCCTTGAAAAGCGTTGCAAGCCAGGTTTATCCAGGCGAGCCCATGGGGCTGCGGCCCGATCCTATGGGGGCCATTTTGCTCCAGGACGACCCTTTCAGAATCGTTACAAAAGTGGCGGCTGGCGCCCCGGCCCCCAGCCGATACCATCCGGCACAACCCCTATGGGCTCTGTAATGGCCGCCCAGTCTCCAGCCCACTCCCCAGCCCAGCTTCAACACCGCCTCGGGGAGCAACTCCAGGCCCTCAGCCAGGTATCGGAGGCCTTGATGTTTCGCCTGCTCGACCTCGAGGAGCGGCTCGGGGTCGTGGAGCAGCAGCTCGGCAGCCTCCATGCCCGCGAAGACCAGGCCGCTTCGGCCCTGGGGGTGGACACGGGCGAAATGCTGGCCCTTACGGAGGAACGGCTGGCCCGCCTGGAAGACCTGCTGAGCGGCCGCCGCCAGCCCCTGGGTAGTTCGCTCGGGTCCCAGGCTTCGATTCAGGCTGGGGCCAGCCCGGCCTTGCGGGAAGCGGCCTTTGATCCCTTCCCGGAGGAGGAAGAGCAGGTCTTTATGGATGAGCTGATCGCCTGAGGGCCCGATCGCTTGGTCGGCTCTACCGATGTTCGGCTGAGGGTGGCATCTTCCGCATACTTAGACGGTTCGATTATCCAGATTGAGTGGGGCTCCGATCGCCTGTTCGGCAGATCGTTGGAACGTCAACCCTGGAGCCAGTCGCGGGGCAGTTCGGCGCTGTAGTCGTGGGTGCGCTCGAACTCAAACGGGCCAGCTAGGGAGCCCCAGAGCTGGTCGTGGCTGCGGGGGTCGTGGCCCCGGTCGATCGTGCGCATGCCCTGGCCATCGAGCTCGAAGCTGCTAACCAGGTAGGCGGTGGCTCCCTTGCGTTCCACCAGGCAGCGGCAGCCCGGTTCCACCTCACCGATGAAGCCGTTGGCCGTTTCCTTCACCATGTAGGTGCAACCTTCGAGCAGGCGCAGGTCGTCCTGGCGGATCAGCTGGCGCCGTTCGGCGTCCTCCACCGCGCCCCAGAAGCGCTCCTCCTCGCCAATCGCCTGGTTGTGAATCACCAGGCTGTCGCTGCGTTGCTCCACCCGCAGCACCCGAATGCGGTAGGGGCGGCCCGGATCCATCGAATAGCACTGCTCGAGCAGCAGCGAGCCTGGCTCCAGCTGGGGCAGGGGCCGGAACTTCACCAGGATGTGGGCGAAGAGGGGCGGGTTTTCGAAGGCCTGGTGCTGGTTGCTGAAGCCGGCGCTCAACTGGCGCAGCAGGCGGGCGGAGGGGCTGGTCATGGCCGGATCCTATGGGCTGTGGCGTCCCGGCAATGGACCGATCGCTGGAAACGCAGAACTCAGCAACCGGCAGCGATCCAGGCCCAAGCCCCTGGCCCCGCCTAGAGACCCAACAGCCGGATGCGGAACTCGGCCACCTGGCGGGCCATGGCCGGGTTGCTCAGCATGAAGGGATGGTCGGCGCAGCTGGCCAGAATTAGGTCAAGTTTGTCGCTGTTGGCCAGGGCCTGGCCGGGGTTTTGGGCGGTGTGGCGCTTCCAGGCCTCATCGAAAACCATGCCGAAGCTGTCGGCGTTATCGAACAGCTGGTTACTGGCCTCCGGTCGTGGAGTACGCATGACCCCTGGGGCGTTATGAATGCCAGGACCCAGATTTGAACTGGGGACACGGCGATTTTCAATCGCCTGCTCTACCAACTGAGCTATCCCGGCCCGTCGCCGGAGCGACCCGAAGATCTTAGATCACGGGGTTCGGGCCCCTTTGCTGTGGCGGGTTGACCCGCTGCCCAAACCCTTCCTTCCAGGCCCCTTGGAGCCCTTGCCAGCAAGGGGGCTGGCAAGGGCTCGTCGTTGTCCATGGCGTGCTTCTGCCCTTGGCCCCGAAAGGGGGTTCTCGCCAGGCAGAGCAGCCCCTTCACCGTTAGGCCCGCCTGCTCTAGGGCGCCGGCGGCAGCCAGGGCCGTGGCTCCGGTGGTGAGGATGTCATCCACCAGCCAGATCGGCTGGCGTTTCAGCTGCGCCAGGGCGGGCCGTGGGCCAGGCCCAAGCCGGAAGGTGCCCTCCTGGTTGCTCAGGCGCAGCTGGCGATCCAGGTGGTGTTGGCCCAGGGTTGGGCGGCTGCGTTCCAGAAGCGGCAGGGTCCGGCCTCCCCAAGGCGGGCCGATCAGCTGCTGCACGACCAGGCCAGGCAGGGGATTGCCCCGGCGTTTCCAGCTGGGGATGGCCACGAGGATCGTGCCCCCGATCCCACCGGGAACCTGCGGGGCCAGGGCCCGGGCCAGGCCCCGCAGCACTGTCCCTTTCGGTGTTTTCCGCTGGCTGAGCAGCAACTGGCGATAGGCGCCGTCGTAGATCCCCACGCCATGCCAGGGGAGCGGCGATTCGCCGGCTAGGCCACCGCTGGGCAGGGCGAATCGGTCCCGGCAGGGGTGGCAGGGCCCTCGCTCTTCAGGCGGATCGGCCCCGCCGCCGCAGAGGGGGCAGGGGCTGGTGCTGATCAGCTGGAGACCGGCCTGGAACAGGGCTTGGAGCATGGCCGGGCTTGGCGATACGGGCCCAAGGGTTCCCCGGTCCTGGCCGGTTTGCCAAGCCCACCGGCCCAGGCTCAGCGGCCGACGGCCAGGCGCGGCCTGGCTTCAGACTTTGTCTGGACGGGGCATGGCCCGCAGCATCGCCACCAGGGTGCGGTGGGCGTCTTCGCTATCGCTCAAGGGGTGGTCGAAGGGCACCAGCACGGGCTGGCCATCCACCTCCAATTCCATCGCCTCGGCACCCACCTTGCGCATCGTGGCCGTTTGGGCATCGCTAATGCCGCCGTAGTGGCGGGCGTAGGCCACCACGGCAGAGGCGTGGTCCTCGTTCATGTGCTTGCAGATCCGATCACTCACGGCGGGGCTGAGGGGGTCGGCGGCCATGGCAAACGGTCGGTGGGGGTGGGGTGATTCTGGGGGCGACGGGGTGCGGGCGGTGCCTTGGCGGTGCTTGGGGCCCTGGCCTCAGCCGGCGCCGAAGCGTTGCCAGAGCAGCACGGCCAGGCGCAGGCCGCTAAAACCCACATAGCCAGCCAGGATCACGAACAGGCCCATCGACAACACCGTGCGCAAGCGCTCGTTCATGGGGTTGGGGTGGCCGGGGCCAAAGGATCAGGGCCCATTGTGGCTCCAAGCTCCTGGGGGAGGGCACTGAGCGCCAGCCGCGCCACCCCAGCTGCGGCCGAGAGGTTGGGTCGATTCCGCACCGGCAGCCCGAGGCACCGTTCCCGGATCCGGCGCCACTGGGGGTTGCGGGCGCCGCCCCCCAGGCTGATCACCCGCCGGATCGGTGGCGCCCCCAGGGCCTGCAACCGCTGCCAGCCGTCCCGCTCAATCACCGCCAGCCCCTCGAGTAACCCCTGCAGGAACAGGGCATCACTGACCGGCCGCGGGCCCAGCACCGGCTCCAGGCCTGGATCGTCAACAGGGAACCGTTCGCCGCGCCGGGGCAGGGGGCGTAGCGGCAGGCCACTGGGCCGGTCGGGGTTGATCTGGCGGCTGAGCTCGGCCAGGTCCCGCTCGGAGAAGAATTGGCGCAGCACGCCGCCCCCGGCGTTGGAGGCGCCACCCACCAGCCAGCGCCCGCCCAGGCGATGGCAGCTGATGCCAGGGCCGCTGATCGGCTCGGGGCTGAATTGCTTCAGCACCAAGGTGGTGCCGAGCACGGTCAGTCCATCGCCCGGCTCCAGACCTGCGGCCAGCACGGCCGCATTGGCGTCGGTGGTGCCCGCCACCACCAGGCATCCGGGTTCCAGATCCAAAAGGGCGCGGGCGCCGGCTCCGAGAGCCCCCAGGCGGGTGCCGCTGGCCACCACTTCGGGCAATTCGGATGCCCAGTCCTGGCTGCCAAGGGCGCCGCTCCAGCGGCTTTCCACCAGATCCCAGCCCAGCTTGAGGTTGTTGCCCTCCTCGCCCCAACGCCAGTCGCCCAGGAGCCAGCCCATCAGCCAGTCGGCCTGGTGGCGCAGCAGGCCCGGGCCCTTGGCGCCTTGGCGTAGCGCCAGGGCCCGGGCCAGGCTGCCGCTGGCGCTCGCCGCCGGGCTGCCCGGCGCCACCAGGGCCGCGCTGGCGGCCTGCTGATCGGGGCGGGCCCGGTGATAGGCGAGGGCGTCCCCCAGGGGAATGCCGTTGGGGTCGCAGCGCAGCAGGGTGCCGGAGGTGCCATCGAGGGCGATCGCCCCGATCCGCTGGCGTTGGCCGGGCTCCAGGCTTGCCACCAGGGCGATCAGGCCGTCGCGCCAACTGGTAGGGTCTTCAAAGGCTCCCGGATAGGCGGCCTGGCGCCCGGCCACCAACTGGCCCTGGCCATTCAGCAGGGCCAGCCGCAGGCCACTGGTGCCCAGGTCCATCCCCAGGGCCAGGCGACCCCCCGGGGCTCCCTGGTTGCCGCCGGGTCCGATGGCCGGCTTAGGCCACGCCCATTTGGGCCGCTGTCACCTGCTGCAAGGTGGCGGCGATGGCGTCCACGTTTTCCCAGGGCAGGTTGAGGTCGCTGCGGCCGAAGTGGCCGTAGGCGGCCACGTCCTGGTAGAAGCGGCCGCCCCGTTGCTGGGGCAGGTCGCGCAGGCTGAAGATTTCGATGATGGCGCCGGGGCGCAGGTCGAAGTGCTCCTGCACCAGGGCGGTGAGGCTGTCATTGTCGAGCTTGCCGGTGCCGAAGCTCTCCACCAGGATGCTCACGGGCTTGGCCACGCCGATGGCGTAGCTGAGCTGCACTTCCACCTTGCGGGCCAGGCCGGCGGCCACCAGGGCCTTGGCCACGTAGCGGGCCGCATAGGCGGCGGAGCGGTCCACCTTGGTGGGGTCCTTGCCGGAGAAGGCGCCGCCGCCGTGGCGTGCGTAGCCGCCGTAGGTGTCCACAATGATCTTGCGGCCGGTGAGGCCGGCATCGCCCTGGGGACCGCCCACCACGAACTTGCCGGTGGGGTTGACCAGGAAGCGGGTGGCCGCGGTGGCGCCCACGGCCTCCAGGCTGGGCTGGAGTGCCAGGTCGGCGGTGGCGGGCAGCACCACGTGGCTCCAGAGGTCGGCGGCGATCCGCTCCCGCATCGCCTTCTCTTCCCCCACCCCATCGATCTCGGCGGTGTGCTGGGTGGAGATCAGGATCGTGTCGATCGCCACGGGCTGGTCGTTGTCATAGACCACGCTCACCTGGGTTTTGCCGTCGGGCAGCAGGTACTCGAGGCTGCCGTTGTGGCGCACCTCGGCCAGGCGGCGGGCCAGCCGGTGGGCCAGGCTGATCGGCAGGGGCATCAGCTCCGGCGTTTCATCGCAGGCATAGCCAAACATGATCCCCTGGTCGCCGGCCCCGATGCGATCGAGGGGATCGCCATCGTGGTCGTCGGCTTCGTTCACGCCCTGGGCGATGTCGGGGGATTGCTGGTCCAGGGCGACCAGCACGGCGCAGCTGAGGGCATCGAAGCCGCCGGCGCGGGCGCCGTTGTAGCCGATGCGCTCGATCACGCCGCGCACCAGGGTGTTGAAGTCCACCCGGGCCGTGGTGGTGACTTCGCCGGTGATCAGGCACAGGCCTGTGTTCACCACGGTTTCGCAGGCCACCCGGCTGGCGGGATCCTGCTCCAGCAGGGCATCCAACACCGCATCACTGACCTGGTCGCAGATCTTGTCGGGATGGCCTTCGGTTACCGATTCCGAGGTGAAGACGTATCGGGCCATCCAGCAGGGTGCCAAATCAAGTTGCTCAGCTTATGGCCAGGCCCCCTGGCCCGGATGGCGCCAGGCCCACGCCGCCCGGGGCTGGCGCGGCTTCACCCTCCGCCTAGCCGTCCCTGCGGACGCCCAGTTCCGACCAGTGGTGGATGAGGGGATGGGGGTCACCCAGGGGCGGCGGGCTGCTCCAGCCATCCATATAACCGAGACAGAGCTGCCCCGGAATGCCGGCGGCCCGGGCCATCTGCAGGTCGCTGTTGGCATCACCGATCAGGGCGCAGCGCCCCACCTCCAGCTCCAGTTCGGCGCAGAGGCCGTGCACCGCGGCGGGATCGGGCTTGCGCGGCCGGTGTTCGGCGCTCCAGTAGCCGGCAAACAGGTCAGCCAGGTTGTGGCTGGCGAGGAAATGCTCGATGCCGGCGCGGTCGTCGTTGCTGATCACGGCGCACACCACCCCGGCGGCGTGGAGCTCCTGCAAGAGGGGCCGCAGGCCGGCGGTGAGGTCGCTGGTGCTGCCCGGTTCGCCGCTACGGCGCCGGTCGCCTAGGTCGCTGGCGGCGAACACCGCCTCGCTGATCGCCAGGGCTTCCGGCCAGCCCAGGCCCACCTGGGCCAGGGCCGTGGCCGTGGCGATCAGGTTGTGGTCGCGGGCGGCCACGGCGGTGACGCCGGCCGGATGGATGCGGCCCTCCGCCAGGCCATAGGCCTTCTCCAGTAACGCCCTCAGGGGCTCCCGCTGGCGATCGGGCACCTGCTGCATACAGGCCAAAACCCTGGCCTGGGCCAGGCTGAGCAGGTCGGGTTCGCTATGGCTCAAGGTGCCGTCCTTGTCGAACAGCACCGCCTCAACGGCGCCGAGAACGGCGCCGCGCAGCAGCAGGCGGGGCATGGACGCGAAACCGAAGGGAACGGAATGAAAACGAACGCAGGGGACGGATGCCCTGGCCCTGGCAGGGGCAGCCAACAGGTTGGGTTCAACCGTTTCCGGCTGGCTGCAGCCTGCTGGGCGCCCCTATCTCCGGGCAGGATCCCATGGAAAGGCCCCTGGGGAAAGCGGCTGCTTTCCCCAGGGGCCTGGGCGACTCGCGCCGGAGGATCAGTCGAGGGTGACGCCCATGGGCTCGTTCTCCTCGGCCTGCTCCAGCAGCATCTGCTTGTAGCGGGCGGCCATCTCCTCGGCCTTGTCAAACACCTTCTGGGGATCGGTGAGCATGTCGCCGGGCTCGGGCTCGAGCGCCTTGGTGGACAGGGAGATGCGGCCCCGCTCGGCGTCGAGGTCGATGATCATCACCTTCATCTGGTCGTTGACATTGAGCACCGTATGGGGGGTCTCGATGTGTTCGTGGCTGATTTCGGAGATGTGCAGCAGGCCGCTGACGCCACCGATGTCGATGAAGGCGCCGTAGGGCTTGATGCCGCGCACGGTGCCGATCACCACTTCGCCCACCTCGAGGCGGTTCATCTTGCGCTCCACCAGGGCGCGGCGATGGCTGAGCACCAGGCGGTTGCGCTCCTCGTCCACCTCCAGGAACTTGAGCGGCAGGAAGTCGGCCACCAGGTCTTCCTTGGGCTTGCGGGTGCTGATGTGGCTGCCGGGGATGAAGCCGCGCAGGCCTTCCACCCGCACCAGGGCACCACCGCGGTTGGTGGCAAACACTTCCGAATAGATGGTGGCGTCTTCCTTTTGCAGCTGGCGCACCCGCTCCCAGGCCCGCTGGTATTCGATCCGGCGGATCGAGAGGGTGAGCTGGCCGTCTTCGTTCTCTTCGCTGAGAATGAAGAACTCGCGCACTTCGCCGGGCTCCAGCACGTCGGAGATGCTTTCCACCCGGTTGATCGACACCTCCTGCATGGGCATGAAGGCGGCGGTCTTGGCGCCGATGTCGATCATGGCGCCCTTGGGCTCCATGGCGAACACGGTGCCCTTCACCACGTCGCCAGGCTTGAAGGTGTAGTCGTATTTGCTGAGGAGGGAGGCGAATTCCTCCAGGGTGAAGCCCACCCCATCCATGTCGCGCACGGCCGCCCGGCTGCCGGGGTCATCGGCGGTGGGCACCTCTTCCGGGATGGCCAGGTCGAGATCGAGCTCTGCGGCGATCTCCTGCTCCAGGTCAATGGGGCTGCCTGCCTCAAGGAGACTGACGTCGGAAGGGGTCACGGTCATGGGGGAGGTGGCGGACTGCCTAGGGCAGGGCGAGGGAATCGGCGCCAACGTCCGCCGACGTCAGGCGCAGAATCAACCACTATACAAAAAGCGGTTTTGCTCCCCTGAACCGGGACTGGATCCTCCCTGTCAGGCCCTAGCCCCCCTTGCCGCACCGGGCCCCGGGGTTCCCGTTGCCCACGCCCCGCCCCACGCCCCTAAGCCAGGGCGCAACCCGCCAAGCCCGAACCTGCCCGCCTGGGCCGATCAACCAGAGCGGCCCAGGTTGATGGGTTCAAAACGGCGACAGAAATAGGCGCGCTTTATTTGGGATGCCTATAGAGCCGACCTCAGGCCATGCCAAAGGCCTGGCCCCTCCCCCCAAGCCCTTCCATTGGGGGGCGAGCGTTAGCCCACCGCTGTCGCCAGCTTGGCGGCCCGGCTGCGGGGCCGGCGGCTCAGGCCCTCGAGGGTGGCCACGAAATCGCTGATCCCCTGGAACTGGCGATACACCGAGGCAAAGCGCACGTAGGCCACCTCGCTAATTTCGCTGAGCTGCTGCAACACCAGCTCGCCGATCTCATTGCTGCTCACTTCGCGGCCGCTGCGGCCCTGCAGTTGCAATTCGATCTCATCGACTACCCCTTCCAGCCGGGCGGGCTCGAGGCCGGTTTTTTCGCAGGCCCGCAGCAGGCCATGGAGCAATTTGCTGCGGCTGAAGGTTTCGCGGCTGCCGTTGCGTTTCACCACCGTCACCGGCACGGTTTCGACCCGTTCGTAGGTGGTGAAGCGGAAGTCACAGTTGAGGCATTCACGGCGCCGGCGCACACTGCGTCCGGAGTCCGCCGCCCGGGACTCCAGCACGCGGCTGTCGGTGTGTTGGCAGGAGGGGCATTGCATGCCCTAATCACCGCATCTGCGATCAGTTCAAGTGTAGACACAAGATGCCCCGTTGAGAAGGGCTACGCCGCAATGGGTCTCAGCGTCTATCGGAAGCAGACCCCCGAGGCACGCCCCGGGGCGGGGCTGCTGGCCTGCCCCCGAGGGGCCGCTCCCGGTTCCTATTGCCCGAATGCCACCGCCATTGCAGCCATGAAAAAGCCCCCACCGCGGGGTGGGGGCTGGCTGGATCAACTGGGTCCCGTTGGGATCACTTGCCGATCTTCGGGGGATCGCGGAAGGCGATGGCGAAGAACAACGTGGCGATCGCCAGGGTGAGGATCAGGATGTAGGCGAAGCTCTCCATGGGTTACCTCGAGGGTCTGGCGGTCAGCGAAGGGTGCTGCCGGCGGGGGGCACGTAGCCCTCCGGCAGCCTGCGGGTGGAGCGGTCGCCCAGTTTCTGGAACAGACCGAATTCCACCTGTTCGCCCAGATCGGGGTCAATACCAGCGAACACGTCGCGGTACAGGGTGCGGGCACCGTGCCAGATGTGGCCGAAGAAGAACAGCAGGGCGAACACGGCGTGGCCGAAGGTGAACCAGCCGCGGGGTGAGCTGCGGAAGGTGCCATCGGAGTGGTACTTCTCGCGGTCGAATTCAAACCCTTCGCCCAGCTGGGCCTTACGGGCGAGGCGCTTCACGTCTGCGGGATCGGTGAAGGTCTGGCCGGCTAGGGCGCCGCCGTAGATGGTGGCGGTGACGCCGGTCTGTTCGAAGGAATACTTCGCCTCAGCCCGACGGAAGGGAATGTCGGCGCGCACCACACCCTGGGCGTCTTCGAGAACCACAGGGAAGTTCTCAAAGAAGTTGGGCAGGCGACGCACCTCAAGATCGCGGCCTTCCTTATCGGTGAAGGAGATGTGGCCAATCCAGCTGGTGGGCAGACCATCTCCATTCACCATCGGACCAACCCGGAACAGGCCGCCCTTGGCGGGGCTGTTGCCGACGTAGTCGTAGAAGGCCAGCTTCTCGGGGATGGCGGCGTAGGCCTCCGCCTTGGTGGAGCCGTTGTCGAGGGCCGTTTGCACGCGGCGGTTGATCTCGGTTTTGAAGTAGCTCTGGTCCCACTGGAAACGGGTGGGGCCGAACAGTTCAACCGGGGTGGCGGCAGCGCCGTACCACATGGTGCCAGCCACAATGAAGGCCGCGAAGAACACAGCGGCAATGGCGCTGGCCAGCACGGTTTCGATGTTGCCCATGCGCAGGGCCTTGTAGAGGCGCTCCGGCGGACGGCTGGTGATGTGGAAGATGCCGGCGATGATGCCCACAATGCCGGCGGCAATGTGGTGGGCCACGATTCCGCCTGGGTTAAAGGGGTTAAACCCCTCCGGTCCCCAGGACGGCTGCACCGGTTCCAGGTGTCCAGTGAGGCCATAGGCATCGGACACCCACATCCCCGGACCAAACACCCCTGTGAGGTGGAAGGCGCCGAAGCCGAAGCAGCCGAGGCCGGCGAGCAGCAGGTGGATACCGAAGATCTTGGGGAGATCTAGGGCGGGTTCCCCGGTGCGGGGGTCCTGCCAGATCTCCAGATCCCAGAAGGTCCAGTGCCAGATGGCGGCCAGGAAAAGCAGGCCGCTGAAAATAATGTGGGCTGCGGCCACACCTTCGAAGCTCCAGAAGCCGGGGTCAACACCGGTTTCACCGGTGATGCTCCAGCCGCCCCAGCTACCCGTGACGCCGAGGCGTGCCATGAAGGGCATCACGAACATCCCCTGGCGCCACATCGGGTTGAGCACCGGGTCGGAGGGATCGAAGATGGCGAGCTCGTAAAGCGCCATGGAGCCGGCCCAGCCGGCAACCAGAGCGGTGTGCATGAGGTGCACGGCCAGAAGGCGGCCTGGGTCGTTGATAACGACCGTATGCACCCGATACCAGGGCAATCCCATGGGGTTCAGGTCCGGGGAAACAACCAGCCGTCGTGTCCAGGGGTTGCCTGGAACTTGACGGCAGAACGATCGAAACCGACGAAGGCTCGATCCGTGCTGGCGATGGTAAGGGGTTCCGCCGGCCGAGCGTTCCCCAGCGGGCCCAGCTGAAACGTGCCGTGATGGGGCAGCGGGTCTGGCCCCTGGCTGGCGTTTACAAAACGCAATTATTTGCGCCGGCCCACAATGGGAATCCATCCCGCAGTGAGCTGGCCATGCCCGTGATCCGATTTGTGCGTGAGGGTCGGGATGTGGAGTGTTATCCCGGCGAAAACCTGCGCGAAGTGGCCCTGCGCGAGGGGATTGAGTTGTATGGCCTCAAGGGCAAGCTCGGCAATTGCGGCGGCTGCGGCCAGTGCATCACCTGTTTCGTCGAGGTGGTGGGGAACAGCTCCCCCGGCAGCCTCTCGCCCCGCACCGGCGTGGAGGAGCGCAAGCTCCAGCGACGGCCCGAGGGCTGGCGCCTGGCCTGTCAGGCCCTGGTGCAGGAGTCTTTGATGGTGTTGACCAGGCCCCAGGTGGGTCTGGCCGATGCCGAAGCCCTGGTGGCGGCGGCCCGCCAGGAGCCCCTGCCAGCGGGCCCCACGGCCTGGCCCGTGGTGGAACCGGCCCCCGGCGAGCAGGAAGAGCTGGCAGAGGGGGAAGCCGATCCCCAGGGCCCGGGCTAGGGCCTTCCAGCAGGTTTGCCCCAGCCCGCCCCTGGGGCCAGGCCCGGTTTGCCTGGTCTGGGTGCGGGCCGCCAACCACAACGGGCGGTGAAGCGGGCGGGATCGGGCCCATCAGCGGTGATACGGTCGCTCAGCTCCAGCGATCTGCAATGGAAACCAACGATCTCGGCTTCGTGGCCAGCCTGATGTTCGTGCTGGTTCCAGCGGTTTTTCTGATCATCCTCTACATCCAGACCAACAGCCGCCAGAGCTGAGGCTCTAGCGGCTGCCTGATTGGCCCCCTGGCCCAGCTGGCAGGGTGCTTGTCCCGCCAAGCCCGTTTGGCTGCGGCCCTTCCGTGGGTCCAGGGGACAGGCAGGACCGGTTGGTCCGGGCCCGTTGGGTTCCGTTTCCCTATGTGCTCGCCTGGCCCCCTGTTCGGGGCAGACCCTCAGGCGCGGCTCCCTTCCGGTTCGCGCACCAGCAGCACCGGTGCCGGCGCATGCACGCGGATGTAGTCGCTCACCGAGCTGCCCAGTAGGCGGTCGATATCGACCAGGGCCCGGGCCACCAGGGGCCGGCGGTCCTGGGAGGCAATCACCATCAGGTCGGCCTTCTCGGCTTCCGCGGCCGCGCACACGCCCCGGCCGATGTCGCCGGTGGTGTGGATCGCTTTTAGCTCAACGCCAAAGCTGCGGGCCCGCAGCACCGCCTTCTGCAACACCTCATCGGCGGGGGAGAGGCCGCCGCGGGAGGGGGTGATGTCTTGGCGGCTGATGTGGATGCCGGTGAGGCTGCCACCGGGGATCTCGCGCACCAGCTCGCAGGCGATTTTGAGGGCGTCATCGCCCACTCCGGTGCCATCGATCGTCACCATCACCCGGTTGATGTGGCGCACGTAGAGGTCGTCGCGCACCAGCAGCATCGGCCGGGTCGAGAGCTGGAAGATGTACTGGCTGGCGCTGTTGCTGAGGATCGACTGCAGCCGGCTCAGGCCCCGCGAACCCATCAAGATCAGGTCGGCATCGAGCTCGTCGGCCACTTTGAGCACGGTCTGCTTGGTGTCGCCCTGGCGAATGATCGTGTTGATTTCACTGGGATTGAGGCCCAGGCGCTGCACGGCCTCGGCCACCAGGCCGGCGGCCTTTTGCCAATGCTCCTGGAAATCGGAACCCGCCTGTTCCGGCACCACATGCAGGAGGTTGAGCCGGGCCTGGCGCAGCACCGGGATGGCGCGCAGCATCCGCACCATTTCTTCGACGTGACCCTTGCCGGAATCGGCGATTAGCAGGTTGCGAAACACGGCCAGTCGGAAGCTGCTGGCAGCCTATGGCGAACTTCCAAGCCACCCGTGCATAGCGAAAAGGACGTAATGGAACGGGCCTGGTCCCTGCGGCGCCGGGTATTACCCCAGCACACCGACCATGCGGGCGTGATGTGGCATGGCGCCTACCTGGCCTGGCTGGAGGAGGCCCGGGTGGAGGCCCTGCAGCAGGTGGGGCTGGCCTATTGCGATTTGTCGGCCCAGGGCCTGGAGCTGCCGGTGGTGTCCCTGGCGATCGACTACCGCCAGGCCCTGCTCCATGGCGACCAGGTGGAGCTGCTGAGCCGGGTGGAGCGCCGGGCGGGGCTGCGCCTGCCCTGGAGGAGCCAGTTCATCGCCCCCGATGGGGCCGTGGCGGCGGAAGCAAGGGTGGAGCTGGTGCTGGTGGCGCTCTCCCCGGGAGGCGCCCAGCGCCGCCTGATCCGCCAGCCTCCCGCCGACCTGGCGTCCGCGATCGAACGTCTCCACGCCGGACCCAAGCCCGGCCAGTAAGGGTGTATAGTACAAAGCTACTGGTGGCTGGGGAGTGGCGGATCGTCCTTTGGGGTCCCGCGCCGGGGTTCGGCTGGCAGGGGCCGGCGCGGTGGTGGTGGGGGTTGGTCGCTTTGGGGGGCCACGGGCTGGTGCTCCCTCGCCAGGAGCCCCGATGCCGGGATGCTCGCCGCTCGCGCAGCCCGGGCCTGCTGATCCCGTGCCCGCGGCCCCCCTGGCCGTTGCGGCGCTCCAGCACGGCTTGCCGGCCCTGCTTCCCCAGGCCCCAGCCCCCCAGGCCCCAACCCCCCAGGCCCCAGGCCAGCAGCCTCCGGCCCCCCTGGTGCTGGTGGCCAGTCCGGGCCCGTTTCCGCCCCCTGGCCCCTGGCCCCAGCGGCAGCGCCTCTGGTGGCTGCTCTGGTGTGGCTGCCCTGGCATTGGCTGGCAGCGGCTGGCCCGCCTGCAGGCGGCCTTTGGCGGCTTGGATCACGCCTGGCGGGCCCCCCTCGATGCCCTGGCCGAGCGGGCCGGAGTCCGCGGTCGTCTGCTGGAGCAGGTCAAGACCTACCGCCAGGGCTGGGGGGCCGATCCCCTCGGTCAGCCGGATCGCGGCGAGCGCTTGGCCGGCTGGGGTCGCCACCGGCGCCTGCTGCCTGGCGATCCGGCCTGGCCCAGGGCCCTCACGGCCCTGGCCCGGCCCCCCCTGCAGCTCCACTGGCAGGGCCACGGCCAGCTCTGGGCGCCCCTGCGCCAACGCCGGGCCGTGGCCGTGGTCGGCACCCGCCGTCCGTCCCGCCATGGGTTGGCCATGGCGCGGACCCTGGGATCGGCCCTGGCGGGGGCGGGCTGGCCGGTGGTGAGTGGCCTGGCCGAGGGGATCGATGGGGCCGTTCACCAGGGCTGCCTGGCCGCGGGCGGTGTGCCGGTGGCCGTGCTTGGCACCCCCCTGGAGCGGGCCTATCCCCGCCACCACCACAGCCTCCAGGCCCAGGTGGCTGAAGCGGGGCTGCTGGTCAGCGAGCAACCCCCTGGCACGTCCGTGCACCCGGGCCACTTCGCCAGCCGCAACCGGCTCCAGGTGGGCCTGGCCCAGGCCGTGGTGGTGGTCGAGTGCCCCGAGCAGAGTGGCGCCCTCCATTCGGCCTCCCTGGCCTGGGACCAGGGCCTGCCCCTCTGGGCGGTGCCGGCCGATGCGGGCAAGCCCTCGGCCGCCGGCAGCAATCGCCTGCTCGCCTGCGGCGCCAGCGTGCTGCTCGATCCGGCCGATCTGGTGCGCCAGCTGGGGCCTGGCCCCCTGCTGGCCCGGCCTGGCCTCGCCAGCCCCGCTGCAGCAGCCCCCAGCGAGCGGCTAGGGGCTGCAAGCGGCCCAGACGCCCCTGGCGCCGGTGTCCTCGGTGGAGCCCAGCGGGCCCTGCTGGCGGCGGTGGGCGCCGGGGCATCCTTGGAGCAGGTTTGCGAGCGCCTCGACCTGGGTGCCGCCGCCGCCGCCCAGGCCCTGCTGGAGCTGGAACTACAGGGGCAGCTACGGGCCGAGCCCGGGCTTTGGTGGAGCCCGATGTAGTCGCTTTCCCAAGTAGGCGATGGGCTGAGGCCCCTCTGCGCCGGCCGCTGGGCTCCTGGGAGCCGAGGGGCTGGGGTGGTGGCTTGGCATGGGCCTTGGCTGCGGAATTCTTGGAGCCATGCTCAGCGGCAAGCCCTGAGGCAAGTCCTGAGGGATTGCCAGAGGTCCTGGGAAGGCCCTGGCTCAGGCATGGGCGGCGGAGCTGGCTCCGTCCTGAGCTACAAAGTTGTTCAGGAAATGAACAACGGAGTGGGCTAGGCCGTTGGCTGAAGCGTCGACCGGAGAGTTGCCATGGGCGCGGACCGCAGTTGGGGGCTTGGGGCCGGCAACGGGGTTAATCGGCGCGGAGGCCCTGCTCGCCTGGCGCCGGAGCCAACTGCAGCGCGGTGGCAGCCCGGTTGATTTCGATTGGCTTTTGGACTTTGCCGGCGGGTTGGGCTGGAGCCAGCTCCAGCGCCTGCGCCTAGACCCGGGCCAGCCGGTGGCCCTGCGCTGCGGCCTCGGGGAGATCGAGGCGCTCTGGAGCCAGCATCTGCAGGCGGCCACCCCCTTGCAATACCTGGTGGGAATCACGCCCTGGCGCGACTTTGAACTGACCGTGGGGCCGGGAGTGTTGATCCCCCGCCAGGAAACCGAGCTGCTGATTGAGCTGGTTCAGGCCTTGGGGCTGGGGAATCGGCCAGGCTCGCCGCCCCTGCTCTGGGCCGACCTCGGCACCGGATCCGGCTGCCTGGCCCTGGCCCTGGCCCAGCTGCTGCCCGCTAGCCAGGGTCTGGCCGTGGATTGCAGTGGGATCGCCCTCGCCCAGGCTGGCGCCAACCTGGAACGCCAGGGATCCGCTGGCCGGGTGACCCTGCGCCAGGGCTCCTGGTGGCAGCCCCTGCAGCCGGAATGGGGCCGGCTGGATCTGGTCTTGAGCAACCCCCCCTATATCCCCACCTCGGTTTGGCAGCAGCTCGCGCCGGTGGTGCGAGACCACGAACCCCCCCTGGCCCTCGATGGCGGCCCAGATGGTCTTGATGCCCTGCGGGCCATTGCCGCCGGGGCTCCCCAGGCTCTGGCCCCGGGCGGCTGGTTGCTGCTCGAGCACCACCACGACCAATCCGACGCCGTGCAGGCCCTGTTGGCCGACCAGGGCCTCGAGGCGATCCAGCCCCACCCAGACCTGGAGGGTCACTGGCGTTTTGTCCAGGCCCGCCGACCCGCCCTGGCGGCCGATCCGCCGGGGGCCGGCCCTGGCGACCGGTCGGGCCTGCCCGGGGGAGGGGGCCATGGTTGAGCCCCCCGTTCCAGGCCATGTGTTGGCTGCAGCGGGGCTGGCCGACCGGCTCCGGGCCGGTTCGGCGGCCCTGTTCCCCACCGACACGGTGCCGGCCCTGGCCGCCCGTCCGGAGGCCGCCGCCCAGCTCTGGCAGCTGAAGCAACGGCCGGCCCGCAAGCCGATGATCCTGATGGGCGCCGATGCCGAATCCCTGTTTGCCGCCCTAGGGGTCCCGATTGAGGCCCGATGGCGGGCCATGGCCGAGCGCTGTTGGCCGGGGGCCGTCACCCTGGTCCTGCCGGCCCGGGGGCCGGTGGCCCAGGCGTTGCATGGCGCCGGCTCCAGCCTGGGTCTGCGGATCCCGGCCTGTCCGGTTGCCCTGGACTTGCTGCGCCGCAGCGGCCCCCTGGCCACCACCAGCGCCAACCGCTCCAGCGAACCCCCCTGCACCACGGCGGCGCAGGCGGCGGCCCTGTTCGCCGAGCTCCCCCTGCTGGGCCCGCTCCCCTGGCCCGAGGGCAGCGGCCAGCCGAGCACGGTTCTGGCCTGGACCGGGCCCAACGGGCAAGCCAGCCCTGAACGGGAAGGCGAAGACGCCGCGGCAGGCGGCCCCCCAGGCCCGGGGGCCAGCCCTGGGGCTCCAGGGGCCAATCCCCTCACAAGGGATGCCGGCCATTGGCAGATTCTTCGCGCCGGTGCTCTGATGCCCAGAGACCTGCTGGCTGGGGCCTAACCCCGGCACGTCAGCGGTTGGATTGGTGGATTTGGGGGATCGATGGCCTGGTTGCTGCTGCTGTTGCTCACGTTCAACCATTGGCTGTTGACGCCGCTGATGCAGCTCGCCCAGGGCGTGTTGGAGCTCCATTGGCTTGCTTGGCTGCTGCTGGCCCTGGGCCTGTGGTTGTTTGCCGGGGCTGCCGCCCCCAGGTTGGAGGCTGGCCCCGAGCCCAACCCTCCTGGGCCCAAGCGCCCTGGGCCTAGGCCCCGCTCCAAACGCTGAGCCCTCCCTGGACGATTTAGGCAGCCTTCGGGCCAGGCCCGATCGGGCCCGGTTCAGATCCGACCTAAACGCAGCTGACTGTCATAGGGGCCGCGCCCACCAATGCAGGCCGCACCGCAATGGCAGCCCAGGCTGAGGGCCTGCTCCCGGCTCCAGCCCGCTGCCAGGCCGGCGGTGACCCCGGCAGCGAAACTGTCGCCGGCGCCGTAGCAATCCACCAGGGGGCTGGCCAGCTCCAGGGCGCTAAAGCGACCCCCCGGCCAGCTGAAGCCCCCCCGTTCCGCTTCGGTGCCCACATAGAGCTGGGGCGCCGGATCGAGATCCCCCTGGCGATAGCGCTCGCCTGGGTCAGCGGCACTGCCGATCAGGGCATCGATCGGCACGGCCGCCTGCTGGATCAGCTCCAGGCCCAGCCGCGGGGTGGCCGCCAGGAGGCGGGCGCGGCGGGCCAGGGCCAGGGCCGCTCCATCGCAGGCGGTCGCAAACACGCCATCGCAGGCCGCAAGGGTTCCCCAGGCCAGGGGATCGGCAGCCGTTGGGCTGAGGCGCTCGCCGATCACGGTGATCGTGCGTTCCGCGCTGGGATCGATGAAGGTCACGGCCCGGCGGCTGGCCCCCTCGCGCCAGGCCACCTGCAGGTCGAGTCCCAGGGCCTCCAGTTGCTCCGCCGCCAATTCGCCAATCCGATCCCGCCCCAGGGCCGTGAAGAAGGGAATCCGCTGGCCGGTGAGCTTGGCCAGCTGCACGGCAATCACGGCCCCGCCACCGCCGGCCAAGTCCTGGCTGTAGCTAGCCCGCTGGATCTCGCCGGCCACGGGCAGGTGGTCCACCCCCACAAAACTCACCCACTCCACATGGCCCACCACCGCCAGCCCCAGGGGCGGCAAGGGGGGCAGGGCTTCCAGCGGCAAGGGCTGGAGCGGAGCGCCCGCCTGGGGCCCGTCGGCATCCATGGCGTCGGCCAGCTATCGGCAGCAATCATGGCGGGGCAGCGGTCCAAGCCCCGGGTGGACCCGCAGGGAAGGATCCCCCGCCCGTTCAGAGCTGCGATCGGGTCAATAGGAGGCTGGCCCTGGTAGGCCTGCCCCTGGGGGAGTGCCCAAAAACGATGCTAAATTTAAAAAAGCAATGTTCGATACCAGGTGCTCCGGCAGTCCCGATTGATGGATCGTTGCCGATCCCAACTCCTGTGACTGGAGCCTGGTCTTTCCTTAGGGCGTTGGCCATGCCCTCAGGGCTCCCAGCGCCCCTGGGCAAGCTGCTTCGGCCTGGAACCCTGTTGAGTGGCCTTGTTTCAGCCCTGCTGGTTCAGGGGCTACCGTCCCAGTCCCCCTTATTTTTGGCGTCTCGCCCAGGCAGCCCACCCGATCCCCAGCCCCTAGGGGGCCCCATGGCCGACCCGGGGGGGGTGGCCGGCTGGGGCCCGGTGGACCGGCTGGTGGCCGAGGCCGAGGA
This sequence comes from Synechococcus sp. UW140, assembly GCA_943369525.1. Taxonomy (GTDB): domain Bacteria; phylum Cyanobacteriota; class Cyanobacteriia; order PCC-6307; family Cyanobiaceae; genus BAIKAL-G1. The sequence goes on along the minus strand of CALRNL020000015.1, from coordinate 14,253 downwards.
GCTCAATCCCTCCTATTTCAGTGCCGAGGAGATCCGCGAACTCCAGCGCCGCTTTGGGGTCCATGGCGCCCAGCCTCGCCTAGGCCAGCTGTTCACCAAGGGGTTGGATTACTTGGGGCCCCTGAGGGCCCATACCCTTTCCAGGCTTGAAGCCGTGCGGCCGATTGTGCTTGAACAAAGCCGTAAGCAGCAGGTCAATGGGATGTTGATGGCAGCGATTCTCTTTGACGAGATGCAGCATGCCAAGCCTGGTGAAGATATCCGGATCCTGGCTAAATCCGGCCTGTTCGGTAGTAATGGCTTGGCCCAGCTAAGCATTGGCGAATTGGAAAAACAGGGCAGGCTCAAGGCCGATGCCAGCGATGCTGAGGTGGCAGCTGCCCTGGAGAAGCTGCTGATTCCAAACGAAAATGTGAAGGTGTTGGCGGGTCAAATAGCCCGCCTGCAAAAAATGCTTGGTGTGCCCAAGGGCCATCGCCTAGAGGTCAGCCTCCGCCGCCGTGACGCCAAGATTGCTGCCACGATCGCCTACCTCCATAATGGCAAGCTCGATTATCCCCAAAGAATCCTGGATTACATGCAAGACCCGGCACTGCATGCTCTGATGTATTCAACTCGTGAGCGAGTTGTTTTGCCTTTTATCTAAAATTCTTGACTTAATATTTTGCATCGATATTATTTTGTCTAGTTTTATCAGTGCGAACGGTCAAGATGTGCTCTGATCTTAGGTTGAAGGGAGGGGAGATTGGCTCAACTTTTAGTGGAACTGTTCCCCCTGCCGCCCTTTGCAACTAGGCACAATCAAGCGCTTCAGGAATTCAGCGCCGCTCCACCAGCTCTTCCAGGGGGAAGCGAACCTTGGCCAGTTGGGAGTATTTATCCTCGGCGCTGCGGGTGCCGCAGGCACACACCACGCTGCTGCGGTAGGGGGTGTCGCCCAGGTTGAGGATGCGGTCGTATTCGCTGGGGGCGAAGCCCTCAATTGGGCAGGTGTCCACCCCCAGCAGGGCGGCGCAGGTCATCAGGTTGCCCAGGGCGATGTACACCTGGTTGGAGCCCCACTGGGCGATCGCCTCGCTGCGGGGGCCGTTGATGAGGTCCTTTTCGATCATGCCCCGGTAGAAGGCCAGCTGCTCCAGGGGCAAGCCCCGGGCCTGGGCGGTGGCGTTGATCAGCCGGTCGGCATCGGCTCCATCGATGCTGCGGCGCACCAGTAACACCACCAGATGGGAGCAATCGGTGATCTGGGATTGGTTCCAGGAATGGGGCCGCAGCTCGGCCTTGATCGCCGGATCGGTAATCACCAGAAACTTCCAGGGCTGCAGGCCGTAGGACGACGGCGACAGCACCAGGGCCTGCTCCAGGGTGTCCCAAAGCTCGGCGCTGATCGGCTGCTCGGGATTAAATGTTTTGGTGGCGTAGCGCCAATGCAGGGCGGCCAGCAGGGCACCGGGATCCAGGTTTTCGTGGGCCTGGCGGGCGGGGGCCGCGGTGAGGGGGAGATCGGTCATGGGGATGATCCTTACAGGGTCAGGGCAGGGGAGGCAAGGCCCTGGGGTTGGGGTGTTGGGATCGGGTTCTGGTAGAGCGTTGCTGGCAGGCGCTGACGGGCGGGGCAGACAGCCCGCTCCCCCGGCGCCAACCTGCGGCCAGTCCCTGAGCCAGGGCCCCGTCGCCGCCCAGTCCATGAGCCCTGAGCCCCCAGAGCCGCCCCAGCTCCGAACGTCTGCCCACCCGCCGGCCCCCGATGGCTTGGTGCTGGTGATCAATGCCGGCAGCTCCAGCCTCAAGGCAGCCCTAATCACGTCCACAGGCACGCCCCTCTGGCGCGACCAACGGCCCTGCAATGGCGAAGCCGCCCTGGAAACCCTGCTGGCGCAGTGGCTGGTTCCCCAGCTGGCGCCCTGGCGGAGCGCCATCCGCCTGGTGGCCCATCGGGTTGTCCATGGCGGTGAGCGGTTCGGGGCCCCGATCCGCCTGGGGCCAGGGGAAATCGGGGCAATCGCCGAGCTGGTGCCTCTGGCGCCCCTGCACAACGGCCCGGCCCTGGCGGCAATCCGCTGGTTTACCAACCAGGAGCCGGCTTGGCCCCAGGCGGCCGGCTTCGATACTGCCTTCCATCGCAGCCTGCCCGAGGCGGCATCCACCTATGCGATCCCTGCCAGCTGGCGGGCCCTGGGCCTGCGCCGCTATGGCTTCCATGGCCTTAACCACCAGCACATCAGTGAGGTTGTGGCCCAGCGGTTCCCAGGCCGGCAGCCCCTGCGCCTGATCAGCTGCCACCTGGGGGCGGGCTGCTCCCTCTGCGCCATCCGCGATGGCCTCAGCATCGACACCACCATGGGCTTCACCCCCCTGGAGGGCCTGGTGATGGCCAGCCGTAGCGGTTCCCTCGATCCCGGCTTGCTGCTGCACCTGCTGCGCCAGGGCCTGGGCCCCGAAGCCCTCGACCAGGCCCTCAACCACGATTCCGGCCTGCTGGGACTCTCCGGTTTGAGCGGCTCGATGCAGAGCCTGCGCGCTGCCGCCGCTGGGGGTCACGCCGGCGCCCAATTGGCGATTGCCGTGTTTCGCCATCGCCTGCTGGCGGCCATCGGCGCAATGGCGGCCAGCCTGGGGGGGGTGGATGTGATCGCCCTCAGTGGCGGGATCGGCGAACACGACATCCTGCTCGCCGAGGAGCTCAGCCTGGCCCTCGGTTGGCTCAACCCCTTTGCCCTGGTGGTGATCCCGGCCGATGAGGAAGGCCTGCTGGCCCGCAGCTGCTGGCCCCTGGTTTCAACCGCTGGCCCCTTGGCCCCAACCCCTGCCCCCCCGCCCTAAGAAGCAGGCCCCTTGTCCTGATGGACGAAGTCCATCAGGAAGCAACCCTTTTTGAGCAGGTCCTGGTCTTCGAATTCCAGGCCTAAATAGGTGTTATCTGCCTCCAGGCTGCGCCAGCGCAGCTGGGCGTTGAAAAAGGCACTACCCAGACCAAAGCTTTCATAAACAGAAAACGCAAATAGGCTGCCCAGGGGTTGATCCACCGCACCCTCGACAACCACACAAAGGCCGCCCATACTCACGTCCCAGAGCCTGATGTGCCATTTCTGGCCCGTCGGGCCTGCCATCTCTCCCTCGGGAGCAACCCCCCCGAAGGGCAGGGGTTTACGGTCGAACTCACGGCGCTGGGAGCCGCCATCCTGGGACTGGGGGATCGCGTTTTCGGCAAGCAATAAGGGGTCGATCAGTAAGGACGAACTGGTCAACAATGGGCTGAGTAGGGATTGGCTAGCGATCGGCTCCTTCAGCAGGGATGCCGCCGGCGCTGGGGCGGTGATCCCTACGGATTGGTTTGGGGTGGCGGGCGCTGGCTCTGGCAATGGCTGTGGCAATGGCGGTGGGGGCGGCAGAGGATTCCCCAGGAGCTCCGCCCTTGGGAAGTCCTGCTGTTCGCGATCCTCGCCCCTGCGGGGCTGCGGACCAACAATCGGGCTCAGGGGATTTTGTTCGCCCATTCTAAAAATTTTAGTGAACTCAATTTACCAAGGATTTGGTGTATTCAGCCAGTGGGGCGAGTTGATCTGCTTTGGGGTTGAAGTATGGCAGCCGGCTCCATGGAAGGGCCGCGCCCCGGGCCCCCTGCTGCGCCGAGCTTCGCCCAAGCCCCTTCTCCCTGGTGCCAGGCCAGCTCCTAGGGAGAAGGTTTGTTTCGATTCAAACGGCGTGGAGAGCGGCAGTGGGGCCCGGCCAGGTGCTCCCCCGGGCGCGGATCTGGGGCCGATCAGCGCCCCTAGGGGCGAGGAGCGGGCCGTTGCCCTGAGCCTGGCCGGCCAGCGGGACCAGACCGCCTAGCTCTACCGCCTGCTGATTGCTGCGGGCCAGGCCGGGCCGGTGGCCTTCGCCAACCTGGCCGTGCTGGTGGAGAACGCCGCCCCCACTGCGGATCTGGTGGACTTTCTGCTCCAGGCGGGGCTTTACCGCTGGGATGGGCTGGTCAACGATCTCCGTAGCGTCAGCTGACCGGCTCCTTCCAGGCAGCCCCGCCCCGGGGCTCCCGTACCACCCAGGGGGCGACCGGCTGGTTTAGCGGCCTCGTCTTTGTCGCTAGCCCTGATCCCAATCGCTCGACCCAGAGGAGCCTGTAGGACTCAATCAATCGGAACCTCTTCTCCATGGGCCGCCAGTTCGGCTACGGAGGCGGCTTGCCCTGGACGTTCTGATAGGCCTGCTGGCTCGGATTCAGGTTGTCATTGTTGCTCTTAAGGCCCTAACGTTGAAAGATTGCTTCTTGTTTTGCCCGTGAGCCGCTGGGAATACCAGGTAATCCACTTGAATGTGGAAGATTCCAGTCAGGCCGCCAATCCCCCTGGCCCCGGGCCCGCCAGTCCCCCAGAACCTCCTGCACCAGTGGCCCCCCCTGGGAACCCTGCGCCCCTAGCTGGCCAGCCGGTCTTCTCTAAGGCCTACCTGGAGCAGGAATTTCCCAATTTTTATAGCAATCCTGCGCAGCAGCAGCCCCAACCTCCCCAGCAGGCCAACCACCCGGCGTTGCAGTTGCAAAATTTCCTCAATGGCCATGGCCAGAAGGGCTGGTCGTTGGTGGGGATCTACCCATTGGGCAGCCTTTTAATGATGTTCTTTCGGCGCCGTATCCCCGATCCCCCTTCCCCCCAGGTCCAGGCTGCTCCTTCGGTGGTGTCCCAGCTCCAGCGCCAGCCCCAGTCGGCTGAACCTTTCCCCGTCGGCCCCGATCCTGTTCCAACCGCTGGGATGGGCAGCGGTGCAGGCCCCGCTTCGGCGTCCCCTGCCCATGGCGTTCCATCCCCCCCATCAGATGTGTTGCAGCAAATCCTGCAGCGGCTTGATTCCCTTGAGGGCCGCGCTGCACCCTTACCCAGCCGCGACAGCCAGTCTGGCCCTGGTGGAGCCCCAGCGGCTGTTGCCGCATCCCCTCCCGATACCCTGGCCCAACCTTCCCAGGGCCCTGGTGAACGACGACTGCGTCGGCGAACTTCCGCCTCCCAGGAGCCTTCACCTGCCCAGGCCCCTCCCCTGCAAGGGGGCCTGCAGACCAATCCGGCCGCCGGTTCGCCAGCGGCAGCTGTCGATGTCGCCATCGTCAGCACCCACACGTTGGCCAGTTTGCAATCTGAGGTTGGCATCCCCACGTTCCATGCTGCCAAGGCCTTGGATTTTCGCTCTTACGCCACCTTGGCAGGTTTTGGTAGCCGCCATGGCTATCCTTTGGGCCTGATTAAGGAGGGAGCCAACGGGATGGTGGCTGTCTATGTGGGACTGGAGCAGGGTGATCGGGGGGGGCGCGCTAAACGCCTCTGGGTTGTCATTCCAGTGGATCGTTTACGGGCCTTAGACAACCGTTAGGCCGATCCCTGTCACAGAGTGAGGTGGTTTCCCAAGGAGGCGTTGGGCCGTTAATCGCCATTCCTACCTACTTTTGCGTTAAACTACGATGCATTCTCCCTGCCTTTTCGATCACTCCTTTAGTCCTTCTTGCCCTTTGAATCCGAGCGCTTGATTGATTCTCGGCTCCCTTTGTCGATTGATCCAAGCTGCCCATCTCTTCAGTCGACAGCTTTATTTTGTTGGCGCCAGTGGATTTGAATTTAAAGAGCAATTTCTAGGGAGTTCCAGAGGCATTCCACCTTGAGGCGACCGCTGTCTGGCAGCAGGCAGTGACGGCTGGTTAGGGACTCGGGAATCGGCTGGAGCGCTGGATCAAGATCCTCACCATGGCGCAGTCCCTGGGCGTTGCCCTTAAGCACCATGAACTTGTAGCGCAGGCTTGTGCCACCAGCGGGCACCTCAAACGGCACTTCACCAAACCAGGTGTTGGCATTCACATACTCGAGCACGTAGGCCCGGTTGAAGTCCCAGGAGCCCAATTCCAGGGCATCACCGGTAACCGCAATCACCTCGCCGGGTTGGGTGGCATAGCCATTCACCTGGAAGGCCACCACCATTTTACCAGCAACGGGTTCGCCCACCACGCTAATCACGATGGCGGCCTTGGAGGCCAGCCTCAGATTGCTGATGCGGCCATCCACCACAGCGATGGTCTCGCCACTGAGTAGGCATTGGTGGCTACCGTCGGGTAGATCCGTATTCTCGATGCTGATCGTTTCATCGCCGCCCTGGTTGATCAGGGTAAAGCTGCGGGAGTCTCGATACTTGCGGGTGAAGGCATAAATATCGTTGCTGAGGTATTTGGTGTTGTGGGACCCGTAGGCGATCGCTGGATTGGTCCGCCGCAGGCCGCTCAGGGTCTGGATGATCGTTACCATTCTCTTGGAGAGATCCCAGCTCTCCATCATGGGCCGGTTGTAGGGGTCCTGGCCGGCATTGGTGTTGTTGACGAGGTATTGTTCGGTTCCGTAGAAGATGCAGGGTATACCCCTTAGGGTCATCAGCAAGCTTGTGGCTAACTCCAGGTTGTAGCCATCGCTGATGGAGAGAAACCTTGGCATGTCATGGTTGTCAATGAAGGTGACAAGCTCATTGGCGCGGTGGTAGGCACTGTCGTAGTCGAGCACCTTTTGCACGTTGTGGAAGCCTCCGGGCTGGCTGCCGGAGAAGGCGAAGCGGATACCATCGCAGAGGCCGAAATCGAGAATCGACATCCCCGACTGATTGGCGTAGGCGATGGTGCGTTCATCCCAGGGCTTGCCGAAGCCGTATTCACCAAAGAGGAAGGTGGATGGCGCGTGCTTCTTGATGTCTGTAACGAATTCCTGCCAGAACCACAGGGGCATGTGTTTGAGGGTGTCCACCCGGAAGGCGTCGAAGCCGGCATCCAACCATTGCTTCATCGCACTTTTGATGTAGGTGCGGTAGGCAATGTTTTTTTCGTTGAATGTGGCAAGGCCTGCCATCTCGCCATGGATTAGTTGGAATTCATCGTCCCAGTCGGTAATTTCTGGGAAGTGGTAATAGAAATTCCCGCTGTCGTTGTTGAAGTCTGCTAAGGGTTCCCCATCGTCTGTGACAACGCCTTTGCTGCCGCTGATATCCGGCGAGCTGTGGTTGCAGACAATGTCGAGAATTACCTTGAGCCCTTTGGCATGGAGGGTGTCGACCAGTTGCTTTAGGGTGGTTGAATCCTTCAAGGAATTCGATTCGCCATAGGGAAGGAAACGGGGGTTGATCCGTTTGAAATCCTTGGTCCAGTAGCCGTGCATGGCTGTGTATTCGCCCCTAAGGGCATCCACTTGCTCAAACAGGGGCGAGATCCATAGGGCAGTGACCCCAAGGGACTTGAGATAATCAGCCTTTTCGATAATACCTTTGAGATCTCCGCCCCAATACTTGCCCCAGTGGCTGCGGCTACGGTCAAACAATTCAGCCTTGCTGCCTTCGTCATGGTCCGTGCAGCCATCCAGAAAACGATCAACAATAATGAAATAGATAACCTCTTTGCGAAAGTCGAGCTCTTCTTCAATCCGGTTGTTGCTGCGATTAAGGCTGCTGGCCATGGCTAGTTATTAGTTGAATTTTTTTTGAGTGCCTTTAAGCAGGCTTGTGGCCTTGGCTTTTTGGTTTTGACTGCCGCATGATGGTGCGGATTAGCGTCATCATAGCCCCTTTCCCCCTGGCGGCAACTAAGGCCCTGGTGAGTTATCCCGCCCTAGCGCCTCTGCCACCGGTTTACGCGCCTTTTCACGGCATTCGACACGAGATCCAGCTTCGATGTCCTGTCTCCTTGGGTCAGGGTTTTGCCTGTTCCAAATCAGCGATGCTGCTTCTGGTCTCCTTTTCTGGAGCCTGATCAGATCATGGGCGCAGTTTGATTAACCATGCTCATATGATTTTTGCCAAGACAATAAGGTATTCAGTCTTAAGGGCCTTGTCGACTTGGGATTGCGGTGATCTTCTATTTGTTTGTCTGCTTCCCTTCGGGGATCATTTTTTTGGATTGATTGGCCTAGCCTTGCCCCTCTTCTGCTCCGATTTTGCGGCAATCCCGCTTTAGGCCTTGTGGCAAGTTAGGGTGGTTGGGCTCGAAGACCGTTCCTGCCAGGGGATAGCACATTTTACTTCCCTTGAGTTTGCGGCCAAGGGTTGGATGGTGCCAGGTCATTGGTCGATTACTCGCCTTGGGCTAGTGCCTGGGCTTGGGATTGGCTTAGGCGGTTTGCGCTTCCCAGCTGCTACGAGCTTTCGCGGATGGTTGTCTGTTGATTCGTTTCGGTACGCGGCCGCAGTGCAAACCGTTGCGGATCACATTCCTTTGGGCCTCCCGTTCCGCGGTCAGCATCACTGCTGCTGAAGTTTGCAGCAGATCGCGCGCGGATACGCCGGCATTTTGTCCTATTTATCGCATGAATATAAGTCAGAATTACGTCTTCCCGACAGCTTTCCCATGAAGTCTGAGTACGGCCAAGTGGCCCACTCCTCCATGAACGCTATTTTCAAGACGCCGAAGCGTATCTCGATCACCATTCCCAACGAGATCCATCGGCTGCTGCTGGAGCGTAGTGATTTGGAGGGCCGCTCATTGAGCAACCTGGCGGCCTACTTGTTGGAATCGTCGATCAGTGGCTCCAACGGCTCCAACGGTTCCCATGGCGCCTAGCCCGGACTCGCCCCTGGGCTCATGCGCCCCCCCAGGGACCCTGCACAAAGTCCTGAAGATGGGCGGCGATCGTTTCCACCAGCCTGCGCCGGGCCTGGCGCGAACTCCAGGCCATGTGGGGCGTGAGAATCAGGTTGGGCATATCCACCAGCCTGTCCAGTTCCGCTCCGGGGGGCTCATTCACCAACACATCGAGGGCGGCCCCGGCCAGGCGCCCAGCCTCCAGGGCCGCCACTAGGGCGTCCGTCTCAACTAGGGCCCCCCGGGCCATGTTGATCAGCAGGGCGCTTGGTTTGAGCCAGTTCAAGCTGGTGCCATTGACCATGCCCCGGGTCCTCGGGGTGAGGGGCGCATGCAGGCTCACCACATCGGCTTTGCGCAGGGCCTTCTCTAGGTCCTCAGGGCTGCTTTTGCTCGTGATCAAGCTGGTTTCCATGCCAAAGGCAGCGCCGATGCGGGCCACCCCCTGGCCGATATCGCCGGCCCCCACCACAGTGAGGTGTTGACCGGCCAATTCATCGAATTCCGGCAGCACCAGGGAGAACACCGGGCTGCGTTGCCAGTCCCCCGCTTCCAGCTGGCGGCGCCGCTCCCGTAATTGGCAGCGCAGCTCCAGGATCAGGGCCCAGGTCACCTGCACCACCGAGGGCTGGCTGTAGGCGCCGGCGTTGCGAAGGGCGATACCCCGTTCGGCGCAAACCTGGCCATCCACCTGGTCCGTGCCGGTGCTGGCGGTGCAGACCAGCCGTAGCCTCGGCAAGGAGGCCAGCAGGGGGCCATCCAGTGGAATTTTGTTGGTGATCACCACCTCGGCCCCCTGGAGTCGCTCCAGCCGTTGGTGTGGATTCGTGCTGGGCCAACAGGTCAGCCCCACCCATCGCCGCAGGGGATCCAGGTCCACCGGCCCCAGGCTGAGGGCATCGAGAAACACGGCTCTCGGCCGGTTCGGGGGGGTAGCCACGGGCAACGGGAACAATCGGGTGGTTTCGCTAGTGCAGGGGGTGGTGGGCGGTCCGCACGGTGGAGCCGGCCTTGGCCCCTGGGGCAAGCCGATGGCCAGCAGCTCCCAGGGGAAACCTTGCCAGGATGGCGGCCCCTTGGTTCATGGGCTGGTCGAGATGGCGCAAGAATCCCTTCCTTCAGGCGGCCTCGGCTGGCTGCAGCGCCTCAAGGCCAAGGCCCTGTTGCCGGTGGCGATCCTCTCCCTTGCTTGGCTGCAGGAAGTGCTGGACCAACTCCTGTTCCGGGGGCGCTGGAACCTGCCCCTAGTGCAGGGGGGGCCGCTGTGGGGCCTGTTCACAGCCCCCTTCAGCCATGGCGGCTTTGGCCACCTGATCAGCAACTCCCTTTGGTTTTTGCCCCTCTCCTGGCTGGTGTTGCTCAAGGGGGGCCGGGATTACCTTGCCGTTTGGATTGGCGTTTGGCTGCTCTCGATTCCGGTGTGGTTGTTCTGGCCGGGGGGAAGCCATGGGCTCTCGGGGGTGATTTACGGGCTGCTGGGCTATCTCCTCTGGATTGGTTGGTTGGAGAAGCGGCCCCTGTCGTTGCTGCTATCGCTCCTGTGCCTGCTCTTCTATGGCGGCCTGTTGCCCGCCCTGATTCCTTTTCTCAGTCCAGCGGGGGTCAGCTGGATTGGCCATGCGACCGGTTTCGCGGGTGGCTTGCTGGCCGCCTGGGCCGTGCAGCGGCCCTAGAAACCCTGCTCCCTTGTAATCCTGGCTGCTGGGCGTTGGCCTGTGGTGGGACCCGTCCGTGGGTTGGAGCGTTGGTTCTAAGGGCCCTAGGGCCATCGATCCACGGCAGCTGGCATCGCTTCTGCAGCTTGAGTGCGGCGCAAGGGCGCCAGTCCAGTTTCTTCCTGGAAATAGGGTTTAAGCGGTGTATTTAAGCTGGGAGGCCCTTAGCTTGATGCCCATTTAATTGCCGTACTTTCCCCTGTTAATAGTATCGCAACCTTTCATTGTTGCCAATCAGCCTGTCCTCACCCCCTTCTTCGCTGCCCTCGCCCTGGCGCTACTTGGGCTTAGCGCCTCCCATCCTGGCCGCGCTGCCGAATTCAGCGGCGTTTGGCCGCAGCTGGGTTCCACCCAGCCGGCCTTTCCCTCGCTATTGCTGCCTGTTGGCTTCCGTGGCTCGACGGCCAGCCCCCAAGCTCTGGTTTGGCTAGCAACAGAGCAGTCGCCAGAAGGGCTGGCCTGCCAAGCCCGATCTGCGGATTGGGCCACCAGCTTAAGCAGCCATGGTGATGGGGACCTCCCCAATGGCCAGACGCCTGAACCAACCGATCGGACCCAGCTGAGCCGGTGGTCTGCTGGTCAAAAGATGCTCGTTAACGAGAAGATCGGAGCGAGTGGGAACCAGGCTGGTTTCAGCCCCTGCGTTCTGTGGGATAGTGAACAAAAGCGCCGGCATGTTTCCTTGAGTTGGGAGGTCAACTATTGCCATCATAAATTCAAGAAATGGCAAGATGGCACCGTCAAATCATTGGATCCAGACGAAAAGTATTGGTATTGGGTTCTCGATGTTCCTGCCATCACTGGTGCCCCAGGCCCCCTGCCGCTTTTTGGCGCTGGCGGGGCGTTGGGCTAGGTCCGGCGCCTGCGTCAGCGTGGACGCCAGGGCCCCCTTTGCCGGCTCAGCTGTTCTTGAGCTTGCTGACTGGGATAGTTCCGATTTGATTGCTGGGTAAGTAATCAATCCAGCATGGTTGCCCCCATTGCTGCGGCTTTCCTGCAGCAGATTGGAGCCATTTAAATTATGACCCAAAGAATATAGTAATTATGGTTGGGTTGAGCCTGCAGCGTCTCAGGTTTAATTCCAAGTCCATCGCTGTTCTTGCCCGCAATGTCAAGCCTCTTGCGACCATTTGTGGTTGCCAGCCGATTGGCTGCCGCCTCCTTGCTCGGTGCTGCAGCACTGGGTGCCCTTGGGATTGCCGCTACCAATCCTGCTCGGGCTGCCGAATTTAGCGGTGTTTGCCCGGTGCTTGGTTCCACCCAGCCGGCCTATCCATCGCCCTTCCTGCCCACGGTCCCGCCAGGCCCGATCGCGATCCCCCAGACGCCGGTTTGGGTAACACCCACAAAGCCACCAGCTTTTGCCGGTAAGCAGACTCCGATTTGTGCCGTCTACATGTCGGCGAGCCAATCAGGGCAGCCCGTGCCTCCCGAGGTGATCCCCGACCCGACGATTGACCTGAATTTTCCTGACTTGACCCTCCAGCCTTGGTATCAGGCGCCTGGAAATAGTGTCGCCGTCAATTTTGCCGATTCCCTCATCAAAAATGGCTATTGGGATATTCCCGATGCGGCCACCCCCGATCCGCTCGATACAACTCGGCTGAACTGGAATGACGATGGCTTGAAGATGCTGGTCAATGAGAAGATCGGCAACAATCCCAACCAGTCCAATTTTAGTCCTTACTTCCTGTGGGACATCGACGTTAAGCCCAGAAAGGTTTCGCTTAATGCCGAAGTTGTCTACTATAATAGTAGGTCGAAGAAGTGGGAAAATAGTGCCGAAAACAAATTGGATGCCGATACCAAGTATTGGTATTGGGTTCTCGATGCTCCGGGCAGCGAGGTTCCCGGTCCCTTGCCCCTGCTCGGAGCTGGTGCCGCCTTTGGCTGGTCCCGGCGCTTGAGACAGCGCGTTCGGCAGTCCTCGCTTGGCTGAATGCCCGCGGCCCGCGGGCTGGGGGCTGGGGGCCTAACCCCTAGCCCCTAGCCGCCCATCCCATTGCCTGAATGCCTGGCCTAAGGCTGTCCCCCTCGCCTGTAGGGGTCACTGGTATGGAACCAATCTCGTGTTCACTTGGCTGGCTCCAGGCCTGCGCCGGCGCGGCTGCGGCCGCCTTGACGGGGGCCAGGGGGCTGGGGTGGGGCTGGAATCCCCAGGGCTTGGCCGATGGATTGGCGCCGGCGGGCCAAGGATCAGGCGCCCATGGCGGTTATGGCTTTGGGCTGCTGCCAGCTCGCTATTAAACAAGCCCAGGAAATAGCGCTTGCTTCGTCAATGCAGCTGGGCCTTCCATTGGCCTTTGGCTTGAAGCCAACTCACAGCCCGATAGTTTGAGCTGGCGGTTGCTTTGTGTGGCCGATTGGCATCGGCCAAATAGGCGGGGCCAAGGACATTTTCAACCTTTTTCCATAACCACGCATTCCAATCCCTGGGTTAACACTCCTGTAGGCCCAATCCCTGTGGCCAGTCCCCATTTCGGGATTGGGGTTCGCTAGGGGCCGTTCGAGCATCGGTCGTCAAGCGTTGGGGAGGGCTCCTCCCCCAATCACGGCTGTGGGTCTGATGACTACCCTATGGGCCTAGCCGGGGGGCATTATCTATTGAAATAGGGGGTGCCAGATCCGCCCCATTGGCCTTGGCTCGCTCGCTTGCTTGGCTAGTCGGCTATGGGTGGCTTTGGATGCGTGGGCATTGGGTTCCTGTCGGCTCCGCTGTGGGCCCACTCCCCAATTGGGGGTTTCCCTGCGGGCGTTCTAGATCTTTGAATTGGTTGGTGAAATTGAATGAGCCGTTCCATTGCTGCCTTCCCTATGGCTTTTGCCCCTGGAGAGCCTGCTCCTGTTTGTCACGCTTACGATCTACGGAGCCATGTGGAAGGGTGCAGAAGACCAGGGGCGCCGGGGATAGGTGGTGGCCCTGCTCTGGTCCGTTGGCCTGGTGATTGCCCTTAACGCTCTTGGGGCCCTGGGCCATTTTTTAGGTATCTCCTTGTCCTAGGGCTGGTGCGGCCTGCTGCGTTGCCATGCGTTAGCCCCCGCATCTCCGCTCCGGCCAGCCCCGTGGGCGAAGCTTAGCGCTGTCTATGTGCTGCATTTAAGCGAGATTCTTTTTCTTGCAATGATTGCATCGGCGCTTCGGAGTCCCTGTGGCGCAGGACATTTGCCTGCTGATGCATGGGTTGCATAAATGTTTGTCTAGAGCTTCTAAGGCCGGGAGCCCCTCTGCTGACTTGATTTTTCCAAGTTTGTCCCCAAATGGGGAGTCCCATTTGGGGACTAGGTGGGAGATGGCTGATGGCCGCTAGATTGCTATTTCGCAATTAATCCAGCTGGAATGTCATCAACTTTTGGCAAGGGCGGCTCAAGCCCCACCGCGAATGGCAATGGCCCCCTCGATCGCCTTGGCCATCTCATCCGTAAACCCCAGCGCATCAGCATCACGATTCCCTATGGCCTCTACGAGGCGCTAGTGCAAGCCAGCGACTACCAGGGCCGCTCCCTCTCCAATTTGGCTTCTTTTTTGCTTGAAGAGCAACTTTTTTATAAAGGAACTGGGTCCAATCTTGGTGGCATCCCGCGCAAGGTTTAGCGCTCTCCTGCCAGGCAGGAGGCATCCCCCCCTGAGGCTCCAATCTCCTGACCGCCTCCCTGGTCCATGGACCCATCGCCCTCTGCTGCCCCCTCGCACCCCAAGCCTTTCCCCAGCCATGGCGGCATGGACTATCAATGCAGATTCCGCTTCTCGGCTAGCGGCACCACGCCCTGGGGCAGTAACGCTTCCTACTCTGTCCGACTAGGAGCCTGTTGCGCATAGAACAGCTCTCCAGTTCTCCACAGACGACCTTAAATCTGCCCAGATCACAGTGACTGCAATGGATCTGGGCGATAGAATGGGCCATGCAGAAGCCCAAATCCTTCCGCCCCTGGCAGCCGGAGCAAACC
>CALRNL020000014.1:0-36881 GCA_943369525.1 Synechococcus sp. UW140 | reverse complement strand
GATCAGCTGAAAAAGCTGATGAAGGAGTTCGAAAAGGAACTGGCGATCCTCAAGGGCCGGGTTGATGGCCTCGAAGCCCGCGTCGGCACCTTGGAGGCCAACCAGTTCTCCACCACCACCAAGCTGAAGGGCAGCACCTACTGGGTGCTCGGTGGTAACGCCTTTGGCGGCAACGGCGCTTCTGCTAACAGCATCCTTGAAGGTGGCACCACCTTCAACTACGACCTGCGCCTCGACCTCGACACCAGCTTCACCGGCAAAGACCTGCTGCGCACCCGCCTGCGTGCTGGCAACTTCGGCAGATCCGGTTTCGGTGGCAGCCAGGGCGCTGTCGGCCTGAATGGTCTTGAAGTCTCCTTCGAAGAAGGCGCTGGTGCAAATGTGGTTGATATCAACCGCTTGTTCTACCAGTTCCCCCTGGGCAATGGCTTCACCTTCACCGGTGGCCCCCGCGTTCGCCAGGACGACATGCTGGCCCTGTGGCCTAGTGCCTACCCGGCTGACACCATTCTCGATATCTTCACCTACGCCGGTGCTCCCGGTGCTTACCCCCTCACCCTGGGTGGTGGTGCTGGTATCTGGTGGCAGAAGAACGGCTTCAGCGTGAGCGCCAACTATGTTTCCGCTAACGCCAACAACGGCAACACGAGCCAAGGCGGCATTGCCACCGCTGGTGCTGCTTCCACAAGCGGTGTTCAGCTGGGTTATGCCGGTAGCAACTGGGGTGCTGCTTTCGCCTACACCTACAACCAGAATGGTGCGAATGGGTCTTCCCTATACGGTGGCAATGCCACTCCCTTCGCCCTCACGGCTTCTGCCTTCAACAGCAACAACTACGGCTTGAGCGCCTACTGGACGCCCAAGACTTCCGGTTACATCCCCTCGATCAGCACCGGCTGGGCCTACAGCGCGTTTAACGCTTCCAGCACCCCCACCCAGATCACCGCTGCCCAAAACTGGTATGTGGGTCTGCAGTGGGCCGATGCCTTCGTCAAGGGCAACAGCTTGGGCATGGCCGTTGGTCAGCCCACCTTCGTGACGGCCCAAAACCGTAACGGCGCTCCCCAAGATGGCAACTATGCCTGGGAGTGGTGGTACAAGTTCCAAGTCACCGACAAAATCGCTGTGACTCCCGCGATCTTCTACCTTTCAAACCCCACCGGCCAAACTGGTTTCACGGCCGACCAAAATGCCCGTCTGTCCACCAGCAATCCCCTCACCAACTTCGGCGGCCTGATCAAGACCACCTTCAAGTTCTGATCGGCGGTTGCCGAACCGCTTGCAAGTTCGCTCCAGCGCACCCTCACACACACCCGCGCTGGAGCCCTGCCTCAGGCTTGCAAACGGTTTAACCTCCTAGGCACTCCTTTTCACCCAATGTCCTTAATTGTTTCCCCGGCAGCCTCTGGTTGCCGGGGTTTTTTCTTGGATTGTGCTTTGGTTATGAAATAGTTATGCCTCGGTTCGGCTATTTGCCTTTGGACCTACCTGAAGTTGTATCCTGTGCTACTTGGGAAAGTGATTGCATAGGGTTGGCGTGCCTATTGCGACGGGATAAAATTCATAAGAGACTTTTGTCTCAATCCCTCAATTGGTGTGAGGACCATGAAACTTTTCCAGCAACTGCTGCTGGCTCCGGCTGCGTTGGGCCTTTTGGCTCCCATCGCTGCCCAAGCCGCCGATGTCTCTTCCCTGAGTGGCGTTTCCGCCGCTTCTGCCTATTCCGCCCAGCAGGACACCGACGCCTTCCGCGCCTGGCAGTCCCAGAACCAGGTGACCAGCGTCTCCCAGTTCTCCGACGTGCAGCCCACCGATTGGGCCTACCAGGCCCTCTCCAACCTGGTGGAGCGCTACGGCTGCGTGGCCGGCTATCCCAACGGGACCTTCAAGGGCAAGCAGGCCATGACCCGCTTTGAAGCGGCTGCCCTGCTCAACGCCTGCCTCGATCGCGTCACCGAAGTGACCGACGAACTGCGCCGCCTGCAGAAGGAATTCTCCAAAGAGCTGGCCGTGCTCAAGGGCCGCGTTTCCGGCCTCGAAGCCAAAGTGGGCAAGCTTGAAGCCACCCAGTTCTCCACCACCACCAAACTCCAGGGTGACACCTACTGGTCCCTGGGTGGTCTGTCCTTCGGTAGTGGCAACAATGCTGCTCCCAACGGCACCAATGGCACCAACACCAACGCCCAGACCGCTGGTGGCACCACCTTTAACTACGACCTGCGCCTGAACCTGTCCACCAGCTTCACTGGTAAGGACTTGCTGTATACCCGCCTGCGGGCCGGTAACTATTCAGGTAGCCCCTTCAACGGAACCACCTATAGGCTCGCTACTTTAGATCGGGCTTTCGCTAGTACGGCAGGTAACGACGTTTTCCAGCTTGATCGTCTCTACTACCGCTTCCCAGCTGGTAAGGAGCTGACGGTCGTGGTGGGTCCGAGGATGCGGAACACCGAAACTCTGGCGATCACCCCCTTCTACTACAGCGACCTCGACGTTCTTGATACCTTCCGGGTCTTTGGTGCCCCTGGTGTCTATAACAAGGCTACCGGTGGTGGTGCTGCTGTGATCTGGAAGCAGAACGTGAAGAAGGGCAAGCCTTTCTTTGCTGCTTCGCTGAGCTACGTGGCTCCGAGCTCCCAAGCTGGAGCTCTGAATGCCCAAGGCGGCATCATGAACAACCTAAGTTCCAGCAACCTCACCACCCAGCTTGGTTATCAAGCCGATCAGTGGAAAGCCACCTTCGGTTGGCGTTATGGCCAGTGTGGTAGCACCTCTGCTGGCCGTGGCCAAGATTCCACCCAGGCTGCAGGCACCGCTGAAAACTGCCCCGGCACCACTTGGGCTACCGGCACCAATAGCTTTGCCCTCGGCTTGGCTTGGACCCCCAAGAAGAACGGCACCATCGTTCCTTCGATCAGCACTGGCTGGGGTTATACCGCATATGACCAGACTGGTATGGGAGTGCCCGCTGCAGCCTTCACTTCGACGCAAGGTATTCTGGGGCAAATGAGTGCTAACAACATTGCCGCCTCCCAGTCCTGGACTGTGGCGCTGCAATGGAAGGATGCCTTCATCAAGGGCAACTCCGCCGGTATGGCCGTGGGCCAGCCCAACTTCGTGACTGCCCTGCGTAACGGCAGAACTCCCCAGGACGGCAACTACGCCTGGGAGTGGTGGTACAAGTTCCAGGTTACCGACAATATCTCGGTGTCCCCGGCCCTCTTCTACCTCAGCAACCCCTCTAGCGCCGGCGCTGCTACCAGCACCACCATTAACTCGGGTGCCAACGTGTTTGGTGGCCTAGTTGTGGCCCAGTTCAAGTTCTGATCTCTCGTTCAGAGCGGTTCATTTGATCTGAATAGGGCAGTTGCTTCAACTGCTTTTTTCAGAACGGGGCCGGCCTACGGGTCGGCCCCCTATTCCTCGATTTCCCAGGCACTCCTTCACGTCCCTTCCTCGGGCTCTCACTCACACACATCTTTTTGGCCTCCCGGCAACGGGGGGCTTTTTTTTGCTCCGGCCATGGGGGCCGGCCCCGGGTCAGGATGGCCCTGTTGCTGCCCGGCCATCGCCGCCATGGGGTCTCCGCTCGCTGCATCCACGGTTGCCGATCCCTACCGGGTGTTGGGGCTCACGGCCGCCGCCAGCGGCGCCGAGATCAAGGCCGCCTACCGGGCCCTGGTGAAGCAGCACCATCCCGATGCGGGTGGCGACCAGGAGCGGATCATTGCCCTCAATGCCGCCTGGGAGCTGCTGCGCGATGGCGAGCGCCGCCGCGCCTATGACCTGCGCTATTCCCACTCGCCTGGACCGTCCCAGGGGCCCGCCGGGGTTTGGGCGCCTCGGGCGCCGCGCTCAGGCCAGGCCCGCGCCGCCGATGAAGATCTCTCGCTTTGGTTGCAGCAGGTGGTGGCGCCGATCGACCGGCTGCTGGCCCAGGTGATCAACCCCTTCCCAGCCCAGCTGCGCGCCCTCTCCGCCGATCCCTACGACGACAACCTGATGGAGGCCTTTTGCGCCTTCCTCAGCCAGAGCCAGGCCAAGCTTGAAAAGGTGGAAAGCCTCTACCGCTCGCGGGCCTGCCCCACCGGCGCCCAGGCCTTCGCCCTCAACCTTTACCACTGCCTCAGCCAGGTGCAGGACGCCCTGCGGGATCTGGAGCGCTACACCATGGGCTACGTCGACAGCTACCTGCGCGATGGCCGGGAGCTGCTGCGCGAAGCCAAGCGCCTGCGCAGCCAGCTCCTGGCCGAACGGCGCCAGCTGGAGCTTTGAGCTGGCTTGGACTCGCTTAAAAGGCTTGCAGCTGGTCGAGGTGTAGCCACACATCGGGCACGGGACGGCGCCAGCGCAGTTGGGCGTAATCGCCTTTGATCGCCAGGATTTCCCCGGGGCCTTCCAGCAGGTAGGCCGGGGGGGTGGGGTCGCTGGCGCCCGCTTCCAGGCTGCCGCCGTAGGCCGCGCCGGACACCTTCACCAGGCTGCCCTTTTTCAGGGCTGCCGGTGCCGGGGCGGGCGAAGGGGTTGGCGTTTCGGCCATGGCGACAGCATTCGATCGCTTCCCAGGCTAGGGCCCCCGCAGCCTGATCCCAGGCTGGGTTCCCATCAGGTTCCGGGCCTGGCTGGTGCCGGGCACTCCCGGGGTGGAGACAGCACCCGCATCAGCTGTGGGGTGAATCAGCCGATGGGGCCAAGGCTGGGGCGCCAGGGCTGAAGGGGCTGGCAAGGCCCTTGGGGCTTCCCCAGTGGCCCCTAGCCTGGCGCCACTGAGAGTTCTGGAACGGCCTGTATGCGGATCCTGCTTGTCGGCTGCAGCGGTTTTGTGGGCCGGGAGCTGGTGCCCCTGCTGTTGGGCCAGGGCCATCAGCTCAGCCTGCTCAGTCGCCAGGCCCGGCCCCTAGGGAGCCTCTCCGATCCCGCCCTGGAACGCCTGCAGGGGGACCCGTCCCAGGCCGCCACCTGGCAGCAGCCCGAGCTGCAGGCGGCCTTGGCCAGGGCCGAGGCAGTCGTCAACTTGGCTGGCGAGCCGATCGCCGAGAAGCGCTGGACCGCCGCCCAACGCCAGCTCCTGGTTGACAGCCGCGTGGCCACCACCGGGCACCTGGTGGCCGCCCTGGGCGCCCTAGCCGCCCAGCCTGGGCTGCCCCGGCCCCGGGTGTTGATCAATGGCTCGGCGATCGGCTACTACGGCACCAGCCTTGGCGGCTGCTTCGGCGAAGCCAGTCCCGCCGGCAGCGACCTGCTTGGCCGCCTCTGCGCCGCCTGGGAGGCGGAGGCCCAGAAGGCCTCCGGCCTCGGCCGGCTGGTAATCCTGCGGACGGGGATTGTGTTGGCGGCCGATGGCGGTGCCCTGGGCAAGATGCTGCCGATTTTCCGGGCCGGCTTTGGCGGGCCGATCGGTTCGGGTCAGCAGTGGATGAGCTGGATCTCCCGCCGGGATTTTTGCCGCCTGATCAGCGCTGCCCTGGCCGATGCCAGTTACCAGGGCACCTACAACGCGGTGGCGCCCGAACCCTGCTCGATGGCCAGCTTCGCGTCCCAGCTGGGCAGGGCCCTGGGGCGGCCCAGCCTGTTGCCCGTGCCCGGGCCGATCCTGCAGCTGCTGCTTGGCGATGGTGCCCAGGTGGTGCTCGAAGGCCAGCAGGTGCGGCCCGAGCGCCTGCTGGCTCAGGGATTTGTTTTTGAAACGCCCGATCTCAAGACTGCCCTCGCCGTCGCCACCAGCCCAGCACCCCGCTGACGATCGCCGCCGCCATCAGCAGGCTGATCGCCGGCAGAAACAGGGGTTGCCAGAGGCGCTCAAACAGCTGCAGCGGGGCCTCCACGCCGCGGCTATGCAGCAGCACCGCCAGGCCAAACCAGAGGGCGGCGCCGATCACCAGGAACACGTCGGCCACGAGCAGGCCATCGAGCCAGCCCTTAAGACGCTCCGCCAGGGGGCGGGGGTGGGGCTTGGCCAGGGGCACGCTCTGGGCCAGGGGCCCAGCCAGGGATTGGGACTTCGGGGGCGCGCTGGTTGGGGGGTGGGATTCCTCGGGCTGGGCTTGGCTCACCGGAAGGGCATCCGGCTGCGGTGAGGGGGTGTCGCTGGGGTCAGCCATTGGGATCTCCGGGGGCGGCTTGGTCCAGGGCGTCGACAATCGCGTCCGCCATCCTGGCGGTGCCGCCGCCGGCGCCGATCCGTTCAAGGCCGTTGCGGTGGCAGCGCTCGGCCAGGGCGCCATCCCGTTGCAGTTCACCGAGGAGTTGGGCCAGGAGGCGGGCGGTGCCCTCCCGTTGTTCGGCGCTGCCGCTGCGGCCCTCGGCGCAGAACAGCGACGGCCCCAACAGGCGCCGCTGGGCTTCGGCGAAGTTGTCGGTGAACTGGGGGCCCGAGCCCACCAGCTGCAGCACCGGTTTGGCCAGGCCCACGGCCTGTTCGGCGGCGGTGCCGGTCATCGACAGCACCAGATCGCTGTGTTGCACCACCGCCGCGAAGCGTCCCCAGACCAGCTCCAGCCGCAGGGGGCCCCGGCGCAGGCGGGTGATCGTGCCGGCCTCGCTATCGAGGCGCCAGCCGAGCCGGCTGGCCAGGGGGGCCACTTCCTCGGGGCCAAGCCGGCCCACCAGGGCGGCCGAAAGCCCCAGCTGGTCGGGCTGTTGCAGGTGCTCGGGCAGCTGGGCCAACACCTCCAGCATCAGTTCCAGGTTGTGGAGGGCCTCGGGCAGGCGGCTGCCCGGCAGCAGGCCCAGCCGCTGGGCGGGGACCGGCGCTTGGCCCGGCGGGCTGGCGCCCAGGGGATCGCTGGCCGCCCCTGGATCGCCGTTGGCCGCCGGATCGCTGGCGACCACAGCCGCATCAAAGAAGGGGTTGCCCAGGAACTCCACCGGCCGGCCCAGTTGCTCGCCCAGGTCGCTGGCCGTGAGCGCATCGCGGCTGAGCACCC
Organism: Synechococcus sp. UW140; assembly: GCA_943369525.1. GTDB lineage: Bacteria > Cyanobacteriota > Cyanobacteriia > PCC-6307 > Cyanobiaceae > BAIKAL-G1. The sequence goes on along the minus strand of CALRNL020000014.1, from coordinate 29,955 downwards.
TGCGGAAGCGGGCGCTGGCCAGGCAGGCGCCACAGGGCCAGGGCAGCCTCAGCCGTCCTTCGTAATGGCTCGAATAGGCCACTAAATAGGTGACCACCGGGCGCCAGCTCAGCCAGGCCGCCGCCACCGGCAACACATCGCCTACCACCACCACCAGGTCGTAGCGGTGGGCGATGCGAAAGAGCAGGGCCAGGCGCCGCAGCAGGTAGCCCACCTGGCCCTGGAACACCTCCGTAAGCCGGCCCCAGAGGCTGGTGTAGCCCAGGCCGCCGGTGCTGTATTCGCGGGTGCGGCCCAGCAGGGGAATGGCCGCCTGGTCATAGGCACGGCCGTGGCCCACCAGGGGCAGGGCCTCGGCCCGGTAGCCCCGGGCCCGAAGCTCGCTGGCGATTAGGGCGCCACTGAGATCTTCGCCGTGCCCGTTGCTGAGTAGCAGGATCGGGGCGCCTGGGCGCAGGCTGTTCGCGTTCACGCCTTCTGCGCGGACACCGTTTGGGCTCACGCGCTCAGCCAAGCCTTGATTTTTTCTAGGGCCTTCCAGCCGGGTTTGCGGGCCAGGCCATCGGCGATCGAGTTGTCCAGTTCGGCGGCCAGCTCGGGCGCCATCAGCCGCATGCGTTGCACCAGTTCGATGTGCTCGCGCACGCCCTTGGCATTGGTTTCCAGCATCGCCAGGCTGAGGTTGATGCGGGCCTGGGGATCCTGGGGGCTGAGCTTGACGGCGAACCGGGCCGAGCGCAGGGCTTGGAGGGGCTGGTCATCGAGCAGCTCCAGCCAGGCCAGGCAGGTCCAGGCGGCCGAGAGGCGCGGCTCGTGCTGGGTGATGACGCGAAAGTCGGCCAACACCTCGGCCGTGGGTTCACCGCGCTGGTAGCGCCCCAGGGCCTGTTCGAAGGCGGATTCGCCGGTGGAAGCGGGGGTGGCCGTCATGGCGCAGCAGCAGGATCTCTTGCCCTCAGATTGCCACCCGGCTGGCTAAGGCCCGGCCCAGGGGCCGATCCAGGCCTGGCTCAGACCGCAAACGAGCTGCCGCAGCCGCAGGTTTGGGAGGCATTGGGGTTGGTGAAGTTAAAGCCGCCGCCGATCAGGGCACTGGAGAAATCCAGCTGCATGCCATAGATGTAAAGGAGGCTCTTGGGGTCGCTGACCACCTTGAAGCTGGGGGCGCCGCTGGGCTCGTACACATACTGCTCGTCGTCGGCGCGGATCTCGCCGGCGTCGATGAAGTCCATGGTGTAGCTCATGCCGCTGCAGCCCCCCGAGCGCACGCCCACCCGCAACACCTTGGCTTCACCCTGTTGCTGCATCAGGGCCGCCAGCTGCTTCATGGCCGGCTCGGTCACCAGGATGCCCTTGCCGTCCTTGGCGGTGTGGGGGGCGGGGCTGGCGGTTTCCAGGGCTGGGGCCGGGGCGGTTTCAGTGCTCATGGCGGCGGCCTACGGGACATCCAAGTACCGCAACTCTATGGAGTTCCGGGCTGGCATGCCCAGGGGGGTGGGGGCGGGTTGCTCGGGGGGGATACGGGAACACCGCACGGGCCCCCAGCCTCTCCATAGAGTCGGGCAACCAAAGGAGTGCAAGGGTGCGGGTCGCCATCGTGGGTGCGGGTCTGGCCGGGTTGGCGGCGGCCGTTGATCTGGTCGATGCCGGCCATGAAGTGGATCTGTATGAGGCCCGGCCGTTCATGGGCGGCAAGGTGGGCAGCTGGGTCGATGGGGGCGGCAACCACATCGAGATGGGTCTGCATGTCTTCTTCTTCAACTACGCCAACCTGTTTGCTCTGCTGCGCAAGGTGGGCGCCCTCGACAACTTGCTGCCGAAGGACCACACCCATCTGTTTGTGAACAAGGGGGGCGACCTGCGCGAACTCGACTTCCGCTTCCCGATCGGTGCCCCCTTCAACGGCCTCAAGGCGTTCTTCACCACCCCCCAGCTGGACTGGGTCGACAAGCTGCGCAATGCCCTGGCCCTGGGCACCAGCCCGATTGTGCGGGGCCTGGTCGATTACGAGGGGGCCATGGCGGTGATCCGTGACCTCGATCGCATCAGCTTCAAAGATTGGTTCACCGGCCACGGCGGCAGCGAGCGCAGCATCGAGCGCATGTGGGATCCGATCGCCTACGCCCTCGGCTTCATCGATTGCGAGGCGATTTCAGCCCGCTGCATGCTGACCATCTTCTTGATGTTCGCCACCAAGACCGAGGCCTCCAAGCTCAACCTGCTCAAGGGCTCGCCCCACCGCTGGCTCACCGGTCCGATCCTCGACTACATCACCGCCCGTGGCGCCCGTCTGCACTTGCGCCACCGCGTGGGCGAGGTCCATTACGAGGACGCTCCCCCTGCAGCCGGCTCCCCAGGGGGCGGCCCCACCCGCGTCACCGGCCTGACCCTGTCCACCCCCGATGGTCCCCAGCGGGTGGAGGCCGACACCTACCTAGCCGCCTGCGATGTGCCCGGGATCCAGCGCCTGCTGCCGGAGGCCTGGCGCCGCCACCCCCAGTTCGACCACATCTACAAACTTGAGGCCGTGCCCGTGGCCACGGTGCAGTTGCGCTACGACGGCTGGGTGACGGAGCTGGGCCAGGACGCCGCCGCCGATCAGCGCCGCAACGATGTCGCCAGCCCCGCCGGCCTCGACAACCTGCTCTACACGGCGGATGCCCAGTTCAGCTGCTTCGCCGATCTGGCCCTGGCCAGCCCCGTCGATTACCGCAAGGATGGTCTCGGTTCCCTGTTGCAATGTGTGCTTACCCCCGGCGACCCCTGGATCCCTAAAACAACCGAGGCGATCGTGGCGGCCACCGATGCCCAGGTGCGGGCCCTGTTCCCCTCTGCCAAGGGACTCACCCTGGTGTGGAGCAACGTGGTGAAACTGGCCCAGTCGCTCTACCGCGAGGCCCCCGGCATGGAGCCCTACCGGCCCGAGCAGGCCACGCCCGTGGCCAACTTCTTCCTGGCCGGCAGCTACACCCGCCAGGACTACATCGATTCGATGGAAGGGGCGACGATGAGCGGTCGCCTCGCCGCGGCGGCGATCCTGGGCCAGCCGGCCAAGCTCGCTAGTCTGGCCACCCTGGTGGGGCCGGCTTCGGGGCGGGCTGCCACCGCTGGGGTGAGCTGAGATGGGCCGTTGGTTAGATCACAGCGTTACCACCGAGATCAAAGCGCCGGTGCAGCGGGTTTGGGAGGTGTGGAGCGACCTGGAGGCCATGCCCCAGTGGATGCGCTGGATTGAGGCGGTGGAGACCCTCGACGATCCCGATCTCACCGACTGGACCCTGGCGGCCCAGGGTTTCCGCTTCCATTGGAAGGCGCGCATCACCCAGCGGGTCGAAGCCCAGCAACTGCATTGGGAATCGGTGGGGGGGTTGCCCACCAAAGGGGCCGTTCGCTTTTATCCGGGCGCAGCCGATCGAACAGCTGTGAAGCTCTCCGTGAGCTATGAATTGCCGGGAATATTGGCGCCATTGATGGAACCAACCATCCTGGGGGGGATTGTCAATAGGGAACTGCAGGCCAATCTCGATCGCTTCCGCGACCTTGTGGAAGGCGGGTATGGCGAGGCCTGATCCTGGGAGGGATCCCATGATTCCTTTTCAGCCACTTTGTTGGGGCCTAAGACTTTCGGCCTTGGGGCTGGTCTTGCCCCTGCTGGCCTTGACGGCCTGTGGGGGCGAAGGCGAGGGCACCGTCCCGGGCGCCGCCCAGGCTCCAGCCCCCACCAGCGCTGCCGATGGCGGGGCGGTGCCCCCTCCAGCCGCTGGGCGAATGCCGGCAACGCCGCCAGGCCCGGCGGCCCTAGACACCGTGGCTGGCTTTACGCCCCTGCCCTCCCCCCAGCAGGTGGTCGGTCCCTTGGCGAACGGCCGCCGCGATGATCCGTTTGCGCCCCTGCCGTCGACCCAGGCCGGGAGCCCCACGGCCAGCCTGCCGGAGGGGTTCCAGTTCACGGGAGTGATGGATAGCCGGGGTGTCCCCCAGGCCATCGTGGTCCTGGGGGGCGGCAGCACAACGGTCCCGGGATCGGGATCCAGCGGTGCTGGCAATTTGACCGTCGAGGCTGCCGGGCAGCCAAGCACCACCCTGTGCGTAGGGCCCAGGGGGCTTTGCCCAGGAGCTGACCGGCGCGATGCCCAACTGCCGCCAGGCTGGAGCGTCACCCGGATTGGTCTGCGGGAAGGGGTGCTGTCCATGCGCCAGGGCCGGCTGCCCGTGACCTGTCGGCTTGTGCGGCCTTCGCTTCGACCTCCCTATCAGCCTGCTTCGGTTCCTTCGGTGTGCACTTCCTTGGGCGTTCCATCCGCCAGGGCGGCGTCCGTCACCGGCGGCCTCGCGGGTCCCCTGGGGCCTGGGGGCCAGGCCCCTACCCCGGCCATCCCCCCACCATCGGCGCCGGCGGCCCCTTCTCCAGGGGTGGGTCAAGCTCCCAAACCTGGTGCTCCGCCGTCACCTTGAGTAACCCGGGGGGATCAGGCCAGGCAGTGGGCGCAGGCGGCCACCAGGCCCTCGAGGTCGTGGGGGCTGGCTTCGCCATCGACCCGGCCCAGGATTTCTAGGCAGCTGCGGCTGGTCTGGGGACCGATCGAGACCAGGGCCACGCCGTTGAGCTGCTCCAGCCAGGGGGCGCCGAAATGGGCTTCGAGCAGTTGGGCCGTGTGGAGCACGGTTTTGCCGCTGCTGAAGGTGATGGCATCGAGGTCCCCAGCTGCCAGGGCTGCCAAGGTGGCCGATGGCAGGCAGGCCGGGCACCGAGATTCATAGGCGGCCACTTCCACCACCCGGGCGCCCGCTTCGCCAAAGGCCTCGGCCAGCACGGTGCGGCCGCCGCTCTGCACCCGGGGCAGCAGCAGCCTGAGGCCCCAGCCGGAGACCGGGAAATGGTCGATCAGGCTGTCGGCGACGAAGGCGGGCGGCACGTAATCGGCGGGCGCCCCCAGGGCCTCCAGCTGGGCGGCGGTTTTGCGGCCCACGGCGGCGATCTTGAGGCGGGCCGGCCTGCGGGCCAGGCTGCGGCCCAGCCGTTGCAGGCGCCCTTCCACGGCCTCCACGCCATTGGCGCTCGAGACAATCAGCCAGTGGAAGTCTTCTAGTTCGGCCAGGGCGTCATCAAGGGGGCCCCAGTGGTCGGGCGGGCCGATCACCAGGGCCGGCAGGTCGAACACCTGGGCACCGGCCCGCTCGAACAGGCTGCGGGCCGCTGCGAGTTGTTGTTCCGCCCGGGTGACGGCGATGCGTCGACCCTCGAGGGGGCGCTCGGCTGGGTTTGGGTCTGCCGCCTTGGCCGGCGTGAAGGGCTGCTGGCTTGGGCGCTCGGCTGGGCTGGTCGGCTCGCTGGCGTTGGTCAGGCCTGATGGGCTGATTCCATCGGGGGGGGCAGGCTGGGGCTGGGGCAGGGGCTCGGGCACGGGCTCAGGGCTCCAGTCTCACCATGGCGCCGGCCTGCTGGTGCAGGTGGGCGGCTTCGCTGCTGCGGCCCTGGCTGTTGAGCAGATCGATGGCCTGGCGGAAGCTGGCCCGGGCCGCGGCGATATCGCCGGCGACAAGCTCGGCTACCGCCAGGTTCTGGTGGGTTTCGGCATGGTCAGGATTCAGGCGCCGGGCCTGGCCATAGGCCTCCAGGGCGGCCCCCAGGTCGCCGCTGCGGCGGCTGACCAGGCCCAGGTTGTACCAGCCCAGGCCCACCTCCGGGGCCACGACCGTGGCGGTGCGGCAGAGGGCCTGGGCTTCCACTAGCTCGCCTTGCTCCAGCAGCAAGGCGGCCAGGTTGAGGCGGGCTCCCAGGCTGAGCCGTTGGGGGAGGGGCAGGGCCAGGGCCTGGCGATAGAGGCCGGTGGCGCCGCCGGGGTCGGCCTCGGCCGTGGCGATGCCCAGGTGCAGCAGCAGTTCGTAGCGTTCCGGCTGGGCCTGGGGTGGGCAGTGCTCCAGGCCGCGCCGCAGCAGGGCAATCCCCTGGGCCAGGTTGCCTTCGCTCACCTCCAGGCTGCCGAGCTTGGCGCAGGCGTAGGCGTCGTTGGGCCGCTGGGCCAGCTCCTGTTCCATGGCTTGGCGCAGCCGCTGGGCCTTGGTGCCCTGGGCCAGGAGCTCGGGGCGATAGCCGTCGTGGAGCAGGGCGGGTACGCCGCAGTCGGCCACCCGCCAGTGGGGCTCCTGGCGTTGCAGTTCCGCCACGCTCTCATCAACGCTGGAGTGGTAGGCCCGGCTCCAGCGGATCGCCGGATGGCGGCGAAACAGGCGACTGACGCTGGAATAGGGGGATTGGCGGGCGCCCAGTTCCTGGCGCAGCAGGTTGATCAGCAGCACATCCGGTTGGGCCATCAGGGCCCGCAGGGGCGCCATCGCTTCCGCCCGCAGCTGCTCATCGCCATCCAGCACCAGCACCCAGTCGCCATGGAGCCACTGCATCGCCGTGTTGCGGGCCGGGGCGAAATCCCCGGGCCAGGCAATTTCATGCACGCTGGCCCCCAGGCCCCTGGCCAGGGCCACGGTGCCGTCCTGGGAGCCGGTGTCCACCAGCACCATTTCATCGACAAAGCCTTGGACCGAGGCCAGGCAGCGCTCCAGCCGTTCGGCCTCATCGCGCACGATCATCGAGAGGCTGAGCATCGGGCCCGGGGCCAGGGATGGCCTGCGGAGGCTAGGGCCGTTCGCCGTGCCAGGAGCGGCCGTTGGGCCAGGAGGCCCAACCGGCGCCCAAGACCAAGCCCCAGCTGCCTTTGGGGCTTAGGGAAGGGCTCTGCTTGGATCCGGCCACCCTGCGATCGCCGGGACTGGGGACTGACCTCAGTCGGTGAAGCCGCCCTCCAGGGCCGCGGCGGCCAGGCCGAGGCGATCCAGCAGCAGGGCCTGGGCCAGGGGCATCTGGCCGGGGCTGTAGGCCGCCGGCAGGGTGGCGGGTAGCAGGGGGCGCAGGCTCTCCCACAGGTAGGGGCTGCCGTAGACGGCCAGGGCGGCGAGGCGGCCCCTGGCCAGCAGCTGGCTCACCACGGCGGGCCAGGGCTCCTCGCCGTCGGCGCTGCCGCGGAAGGGGTTGCCGCGTACGAACAGCTGCAGCAGTACCGGGCCCCCTGGCAGGCGCTCCAGGGCCAGGGGCGCTTGGCGATCGCCGCTCCAGGGGCTCGGGCAGCGGCTGTCGATTAGGCAGCTCTGGTACCCCGCCCCCGCCGGCCGGGCCAGGGCCGGCGCCATTGCCGGCAGGAAGGGGCAGGCCAGGCTGCTATCGAGGCGGATCAGGTTGAGGCCGGGGCCAGCGGCCAGGGGCGGCGGCGGGCTGGATGGGGTTGGCCAACGGGCGGGTCCGTGGGTCTCCAGGCTCAGTTCCACCAGGTCGCGGGCCAGGGCCGCTTCGGCGGGGGACACCAACGCGCCATTGGGATCGCCGCCCAGGCCGCTAAAGGGCGGATCGGGACTGGGGGCTGGCTGGTCGCCAACCGGCCCCACGGCAGCCAGGGCCCGTTCGCGCCGCTCCAGGCTGGCCTCCAGCCGCTGGCGGGAGATGGTGCCCGAGTCGATCGCCGCCACCAGGGCGTCGATGGCGGCGTCGGCATCGGCGGGCATCAGGATCAGGTCGGCGCCGGCCGTAAAGGCGAGCAGGGCCGCTTCGCCAGGGCCGTGGTGGGCGGTGATCGCCTCCATCACCAGGGCATCGGTCACCACCAGCCCCTCGAACCCCAGGTCGTGGCGCAGCAGCCCCTCGAGCACGGCGGGCGCCAGGGTGGCGGGCCGCTCGGCATCGAGGGCCTCCAGCAGCAGGTGGGCCGTCATCACGCTGGCGACCCCGGCCGCGATCGCCGCCCGGAAGGGGGGCAGCTCCACCGCCTCCAGCCGGGCTCGGCTGTGGGTCAGCCGGGGCAACTCCAGGTGGGAGTCGCTGCTGGTGTCGCCGTGGCCGGGGAAGTGCTTGGCGCAGCAGAGCACCCCTTCGGCCTGGGCGCCGCGCAGGAAGGCCGTGGCCAGGGTGGAGGCCGTGGCCGGGTCCTCGCCCCAGGCGCGCACGTTGATCACCGGGTTGGCCGGGTTGTTGTTGACATCGCAGACCGGCCCCAGCACCCAGTTCAGGCCCAGCAGGCGTGCCTGGCGGCCGGTGCAGCGGCCGTAGCGTTCGGCCAGGGCTTCGGGGTGGGGGTGGGGGGCTGAAGGGGTTTGGGCTCCATGCCGCGGACCGGTTGGGGGGGCGGCTGGGGCGGCTTCGCCGCCTGCTGGCCCTGGAGCCTGCAGGCGGCCGATCGCCAGGGGCGGCACCAGCCAGCTGGCCCCCTCGAAGCGCTGGCCCACGCCCTCCTCCACGTCGGCGCAGAGGAGCAGGGGTTGGCCGGCCCAGGCCTGCAGCTGGCGGCAGCGCAGGGCCAGCTCCTGGGCGCAGCCCCCCAGCAGGATCACGCCGCCAACGCCGCCCTGGAGCAGCCGCCGGAGGTCAGCGTTGCTGAGCTCCCAGCGGGGATAGCGCCGTTGGCCGTCGCTGGCGTGGCCACTGGCGCGCACCACCAGCAGTCGGGCCACCTGCTGGCGCAGGCCTAGGCCGCGCCAATCCGATCCTGGGGCTTGGGGGCTGGCCCCTGGGCTCACGGCGGGGCCTGGGGCCGGCTCAGTCGTCATCGTCGGCGGCAGGCCCGGCCGGGGGAACGCCATCGGCAGCAGCCTCGCCGCCAACGGCTTCCCCAGCCTCAGGTTCCCCGGCAATCTCGGGTTCAGCTTCGTGATCTCGGTCGGGTTCGCCATCGCTACCGGCCGGTACGTCGCCCTTCTCCAGTCGTTCGGCCCCCAGCTTGTTGATCAGGCCCAGCACCGTGGTGCCCTTTTCAATGCCGCGATCGAGCAGGAAGATCACTTCCGGCGTGCGGCGCATGTTCAGGCGCCGGCTCAATTCGCCCTTGACGTAGCTGGAGGCGGAGCGCAGGCCTTCGAGGGCCTGATGGCGGTCCTCTTCGCTGCCGAAGATGCTCACGTGCACCTTGCAATGCTGGAGATCGCCCGCCACATCGACGTTGGTGACGCTCACCATCGCCAGGTTGACCCGGTCGTCCTTAATGCCCGTGACCAGCAGCTCGCTCACCTCCCGGCGAATCGAGGCGGCCACCCGTTCCACCCTGCGCCCCTGGGCCATACCTATGTCACCGGTGCTGTGGTCACCATGGCACGCAGGGTCAGGGCCAGGCTGAGGCCGCCGCTGACCAGGGCGCCGATCAGGGCCACGGCCGTGACCGGGTTGCTGCGCCGCTCGGCCAGGGGCTCGACGACGGAATTGAGCAGCCCCAGGCCAAAGGCCACCAGGTAGCGCGGGTAGCGCGTCACATTGACGAAAAACTCCCTCATGGCGCAGGCGGCGGCAGTGAACCAAATGCAGCGTTACTCTGCCGCCCAATGGTCAGGTGTGACGGTGCTGGAACTTCATCAGTTTCGACATTCGGCCTTCTGCGAGAAGGTGCGATTGATTTTGGCGGCCAAGACACTCGCCTACAGCGTGGTGGAGGTGACCCCAGGCCTGGGCCAGGTGCAGCTGCTGCGGCTCTCGGGCCAGCGCCAGGTGCCCGTGTTGGTGGATGGGGCCGAGGTGATCGCCGATTCCAGTGCCATCGCCCTCTACCTAGAGGCTCTGGTGGCCGAGCCGGCCCTGCTGCCCGCCGATCCGGCCGAGCGGGCCCGGGTGTTGCTGCTTGAGGACTGGGCCGATACGGCCCTGGCCGCCGGCGTGCGCCTGGCCCTGCTGCAGGCGGCTGTGGAGGATGCCGATCTGCGGGCCGCCCTGCTGCCGGTGGCGACGCCGGCGCCCCTGCGGAGCCTGGTGGGGGCGGTGCCCGGGTCGTTGCTGGCGGGCCTGGGCCAGGCGGTGGATCAAGGCGGCCTCGAGCAGCTGCGCCCCAACCTCAGCCAGCTCACGGCCCTGGTGGCGGCCGGGCCTTACCTGGTGGGCGGGCGGTTGAGCTTGGCCGACCTGGCCGTGGCAGGCCAGCTCTCCTTGCTCAAGTTTCCCCAGGCCGCTGGCGCCCCTCTGGCCGGCTGGGGCGTGCCCGGCCTGGCCGATGACCCCCAGCTCGAGCCCCTGTTCCAGTGGCGCGACCGCATCGGCGCCGAGGTGGGCCGGCCCTGAATCCGCCTGCAGGCAGGGGGCAGCCAACTCAGCCCTGGGCTTGGCCGGCACCCAAGGTGCAACCGGAAGCCAAGGTGCGCCGGAACCCAAAGTGCAACGGGAAGCCAAGGTGCGCCGGACCCCAAGGTGCAAGACGCTGTCACCCCACCCCACCCCAGCTCAGGGCCATGCCCTACGGGCCCCGCCGTGGCCCTGCCTGCCGCGCCAGGATTGGGATCCCGAGTGGTGAGCGGCCATGTCCGACCCCTTGATCCGTGCCTGCGACCACTATGTGGTGCTGGAACCGGCCGGGGCCGAACGGCTGCTCACGGCAGCCGAAACCCTTGATTGGCTGGTTGCCCAGCTGGAGGCCTTGGAGGTGGTGCCAGCGGATTTGGCCTCCCTGCCGGATGCCCCTAGCCGGGCCCAGCGCCTGCTGGAAACGGCCTGCGAACTGGAATGGGAGCCCGGGGTGAGCGTGCAGTGGTTTGCGGTGCGGATGGAGCCGCCCGGCTCGGGAGGCTGAGCTTGCGGCGGGGCTAGGCAGCCGGGCATGGGACCCAGCCGCTTTCAAGCTGCTCCTCGCGCAAAGGTCGCCTTGATCCCTGCCAGGGATTGAGTTCCCAGGGATCAGTCCCTTGGGATCAGTTCCCTGGGATCAATTCAGGGAGCTGGCGATGGCTCCGTCGCTGTCGATGAGGGCCACGGGCTCGCTGGGGGCGGCGGGGCGCTGGCGCAGGATCGCCGGCAGGGCTGCGATCACCTGCTGGGCCACCCCATCGGGCGGGCGGCCATCCTGGACGATGTGCAGATCGGCCTGGGCGTAGAGGGGGCGCCGCTCCTGGAGTAGCTCAGCCAGGCGGGCGGCCGGGTCGGGGCAGGTCAGCAGGGGCCGGGGGGTGGGATCGGCCAACAGGCGCTCCAGCAGTAGGGCGTCGGGGGCATCGAGCCAGATCACCACCCCCTGATGCAGCTGGCCCCAGTTTTCCGGCCGGGTCACCACGCCGCCACCGGTGGCCACCACCAGGGAATGCCAGGCGGCGATCTGGTTCAAAACGGCCGCTTCCAGGGCGCGGAATCCGGCTTCGCCGTCGCTGGCGAACAGCTCGGGGATGGGTTTGCCCGCCACCTGCTCCAGGCTCGTGTCGGCATCGAGGAAGCGATAGCCCAGGGCCCCAGCCAGGGGCCGGCCCACGGCGCTTTTGCCGCAGCCCATCATGCCGATTAGGTAGAGGTTCACCCCCTGCAGGCGCCGGCGCAGATCCAGGGCCGGGTCGCCCCCGGCGCTGGCGGCGGGCTGGGGCTGGGGCGCAGTCATTGACACGGGACACCTTCTTAGGATGTTGCCTCATGTCTTGCGCTGCGATGACCCCGCCCCTGCTGGCGGCGCCCCCGGCGCCCACCCTCCGAGCCCATGGCCAGGGGCGGCCCTGCGTGATCACCCGCCGGGCCACCTTCAGCGCCAGCCACCGCTATTGGTTACCGGAGCTGGGACCCGAAGAGAACGCCAGCCGCTTTGGCCCCTGCAGCCTGGCCCCCGGCCACGGCCACAACTACGAGCTGATCGTTGCCATGGGCGGTGGCCTCGATGGCGATGGCATGGTGCTGAACCTCTCGGATGTAAAGCACGCCATCCGCCGCGAAGTGACCGGCCAGCTGGATTTCCGCTTTCTTAACGACGCCTGGCCCGACTTCGACCTGGAGCGTCCCGAGGGTCGCCTGCCCACCACCGAGGCCCTGGTGCTGGCCATCTGGCAGCGCCTCGCCCCGCACCTGCCCCTGATGGGCCTGCGCCTCTACGAAACCTCCACCCTCTGGGCCGAAGTGCTCGACGACTCCATGGAAGCCTTCCTGACGATCCGCACCCATTTCGCCGCCGCCCATCGGCTGGCCCGGCCCGAGCTGAGCCAGGACGAAAACGAGGCGATCTATGGCAAGTGCGCCCGGCCCCACGGCCACGGCCACAATTACCTGGTTGATGTCACCGTGCGCGGCCGGATCGATGCCCGCACCGGCATGGTTGCTGACCTGGCCGTGCTGCAGCAGCTGGTGCAGGACCTGGTGGTCGAGCCCTTTGACCACACCTTCCTGAACAAGGACGTGGCCCACTTCGGCCAGTGCGTGCCTACGGCCGAGAACATTGCCCTGCACATCGCCGACCTGCTGCAGGCTCCGATCGCCACCACCGGCGCCAGCCTGCACAAGGTGCGCCTGCAGGAAAGTCCCAATAACGCCGCCGAGGTGTTCGCCGAAGCCCCCCTGCTGGACATGCGGCCCCTGGCCCTGGATGCCCTGGCGGCGGTGTGAGGGCGGCTGGCTCCGGGCCCGCCTTGGGGCCACGGGGCCTGCCCCAGGTCCGGTTGGTGCTGGCGGTGAGCCTCGATGGCCGCTTGGCACCCCCCGAAGGAGGTGCCGCCCAGTTGGGCGGAGCCGGGGACCGGCGCGCCCTGGAGGAGGCCCTGGCCTGGGCCGATGCCTGCCTGATGGGCGCAGAGACGCTGCGGCTCCATGGCAGCACCTGCCTGATCCACCAGGCCGACCTGCTGGAGCGCCGGCGCCTGCAGGGGCGTGCTCCCCAGCCCTGGGCCCTGGCGGTGAGCCGCAGCGGCCGGTTCGATCCCCAGCTGCCCTTTTTTCACCAGCCTTTGCGGCGGGGGTTGGTGGCCCCGGCCGGGGTGCGTTCCAGCCCGGCAGCGGGCTTTGATCGCCAATGGGCCTTGCCCCCTGAGGTGGCTCTGGCGGAAACGGGACCATCCCTGGGCCTAGGTTCCGGGGGCAAGGTGGCCGATGGCTGCCAATCCCAGGGCTGCGAGCGGCAATCCGATCCAGCAGAAACCAGCCAGCCCCAAAGGGTTGGCTCCGGGTGGCCCGCCCTGTTGGCCGAGTTGGCGGCCGAGGGATTGGAGCGGTTGGTGTTGCTGGGGGGGGCCCGGCTGGCGGCCAGCCTGCTGGCCCTGGATCTGGTGGATGGGATTCAGCTCACCCTGGTGCCCCGGTTGCTGGGCGGTGGGCACGGCTGGCTGCCGCTAGTGCCCTTGCCGGCCCCGGGCCCCTGGGAGCTGGAGGAGAGCCGCCCCCTGGGCCAGGGGGAGCTGCTGCTGCGCTACGGCCGTCCCAGCTCCAAGGACCACAAGCCCAGCCCCTAGCCCCTAACGGGGCTGTTGTCCTTGGGGCTGGGTCTGGGACGGGGGCTTGAACTGGTTGGCGATGTCCAGTAGGGGCACCTCGCGCAGGCTGTCGGGGGGCAGGCCGAGGAGCCGGGCGGCGCAGCGTTTCACCACCAGCTCACTGGTCTCCCCCAGGCGGCCGCTGAGCAGGTCCGTGACCACCGCCAGGCTGTTGCCGCTGGCATCGGTTTCCTCCACCAGGCAACGGCTCACCGGGGCGGCCAGCTGGCGGCAGGGTTTCTCCAGGCTGGCGGCCAGGGCCCCATCGCCGCCGCCCAGCCAGCCCACGCACAGGTTGGCCAACCGCGCTTCCAGCTGGGGCCGCAGCAATTGCAGCACCGGTCGCAGCAGGCCGGCCTGGGCCGGGCCGGCCTGCAGGGGCAGCAGCAGGGCCGTGGCCACTCCTAGCGTTGCGGCCACGCCGCTGCCCCGAGACGCCCTGCGATGGCTGAGCTTCAAGCCCGCTGGCACGGGTCGATCGCCGAGATTCCCGAGGCGCAATGGCAGGCCGTGACGGCGGCGGCAGGGCTTCCCTTCTACTCCTGGCCATGGCTGGAGCGGCTCGAGGCCTCCGCCAGCATCGTGCCCGCCCAGGGCTGGCAGCCCGTGCACCTGGGGCTCTGGCGCGGCGACAGCCTGGTGGCCGTGGCGCCGCTCTACCTCAAGGGCCATAGCTACGGCGAATTTGTCTTTGACCAGGCCTTTGCCCAGCTGGCGGGCCAGTTGGGGCTGCGCTACTACCCCAAGCTGTTGGGCATGAGCCCGCTCAGCCCGGTGCTGGGCTACCGCTTCCACATGGCCCCGGGCGAAGACGAACCGGCCTTAACGGCCGTACTTCTAACCCTAATTGAGGAATTCTGCCGCGAGCACCGGATCCTGAGCTGCAATTTTCTCTACGTGGATCCGCTCTGGCGGCCCAAGTTGGAGGCGGCCGGGTGGGCGCCCTGGTTGAACCAACAGAGCCTGTGGACCAACCACAATTACACCAATTTTGAGGCCTATCTGGCCAGTTTTAATGCCAACCAGCGCCGCAACATCAAGCGGGAGCGCCGCTCGGTGGCTGCCGCTGGCATCACGGTCACGCCCCTGCTGGGGGAAGCGATCACGGATGATTTGATGGCGCGGATGCACGATTTCTATGCCCAGCACTGCAGCCGCTGGGGGGCCTGGGGTAGTAAGTACCTCACCGAAGCATTTTTTACCGAGAGCCCAGTCCAGCTGCGTCAGCATCTGGTGTTATTCAGTGCCCATGCGGGTGATCCCGCCGAGCCCCTGGCCATGTCCCTGTGCGTGCACAACGGTGACCAGCTCTGGGGCCGCTATTGGGGCAGTGATGTGGAGCAGGAGAACCTCCATTTTGAGGTCTGTTATTACGCCCCGATCGACTGGGCGATTGAACGGGGCATTCGCCAGTTTGACCCTGGCGCCGGCGGCAGCCATAAGCGCCGCCGCGGCTTTGTCGCCCGGCCCCACGCCAGCCTGCACCGCTGGTTCGATCCCCGCTTCGATCGGCTGCTGCGCCAGTGGTTGCCCCAGGCCAATGCCCAGCAACTGGAGGAAATTGAGGCGATTAATGCCGAGCTGCCGTTCACGGCCCAGCCGCCCGCCCTCGGGTCGGCTCTTGGGGACTGAACCCTTCCCCCTGGCTAGCCGCTGACGGGCCCCTGCTTAGCATTCCCCCATGGTTTCCATCCCCCCAGATCGGCAGGCTCTCGACGACCAGCTGTCCCATCGGTTTATCGCCCTGGATCCGGGCGGTTACTTCCTGATCAAGCTCGATCGCGCCGCCGGTGAACTGGTGGCCGAGCACTACGGCAATGGCATTGATGAGCGGGGCCTGGCCACCGATCCGGACACGGGCGAAGTGCTGCAATGCCGGGGCGATGGGCCCCGCCTGCCCCTGGCCGTGTTCCGGGGCCGCAGCGCTAAGCAACTGGGCATCGCCCTCAGTGAAGGCGAAGGCCCCTGGCCGATCAGCCGCCTCGACCACGCCCTCTACCTGGGCCGGGAATTGCAGCGGGCCGAACGTTGCCTCGAAGACGGCAGCGACTACATCCAGGATTGAGCCGGCCAATCAGTCCTGGGGATCCTGGCGCTGGCTAGAAGGCCCCAGCCAGGGCAATAGTTTCGCCTAGGGCGGCTGAACGTCGCCCTAGGCGGGCTGTAATTCGCGCGGGGCCTTGGCTGGGGTGGAGGGGGGCTCGGGCGGCAGGGACGCCAGCTGCTCCTGGATTTCTTTGGTGACGACACCGCGGTATTCCTGGAAGTGCTCGTTGTGGGCGAGGGTGACCAGGAACTGCTCCAGGCATTTGGGATTGCGCCTGGCGACGGTGGCGAGGGACCTCCAGAAGCGGAAGCGGGTGTCCCGTTGGACCCCCTGGCGCCAGACCACGATCGAGAGGGCGCGGAGATCCCGCCAGCCCGGCAGCACGGGCTTGTCGGAATTTTCGGCTTTGTAGAAGGCCTTCCAGCGGGGTTCGCCCATCTTCAGGTAGTAGTGGGTGACCCGATCGATGTAGGCGTTCGGCTCATACAGCCGGCAGAAGGCATCCACGTATTCATTGGCGATGTCGCGGATCGGTCGGGTCGGCAGGAAGTTGAGCAGGTTGGTCTGGTTGACCCCCTTGGCATCGGCCGTTTCCTGAATCAGGCGCCCTTCTTTTTCGAGGCGATGCCAGAGGCCGGTGTTGGGCAGGGCCTGCAACATGCCCATCATGGCGGCAGGAATCCCGGTGCGGCTGACAAAGCGCACGATGCGATCGCCGGCGCCCGTTTTTTCACCATCAAAACCAATGATGAAGCCGGCCATCACCCGGATGCCATAGGAGGTGATCCGATCAACGGAATCCTCCAGGGAGCTGCGGGTGTTCTGGTGCTTGCCCGCCACCGAGAGGCTGGCCTCATCCGGGGTTTCGATGCCCAGGAACACCGCCTCAAAGCGGGCGTCGGCCATCATCGCCATCATCTCCTCGTCGGCAGCCAGATCCACCGAGGCTTCGGTGGTGAAACTGAAGGGGAAACCGCGCTCCATCTGCCATTGCTTCACGGCCGGCAGCAGCAACTTGGCGTTGCGCTTGTTGCCGATGAAGTTGTCATCAACAAGGAAGATCGCCCGGCGCCAGCCCAGGTCATAGAGGGCCTGTAATTCGGCGACCAGCTGCTCCGGAGTCTTGGTGCGGGGCTTGCGCCCGTAGAGCACGATGATGTCGCAGAACTCGCACTGGAACGGGCAGCCGCGCGAGAACTGCACGCTCATCGAGTCGTAGGCATCGAGCTCGAGCAGGTCGAAGCGGGGGATCGGCGTGCCGGTGACATCGGGCTTCTCGCCATTGGAGCTGAAGCGGCCCTGGCGCTCGCCCCGTTCGATCGCCTCGATGAACAGGGGCAGGGTGATTTCGCCCTCGTCGAGGATCTTGAAATCGGCTAGGGCCAGTTCCGGTGCATCGGGGGTGGAACTGGCGAAGGGGCCCCCCACGGCCACGGCCAGGCCGCGGCGTTTGGCTTCGGCGATCTGGGCGGCCATGTCGGCCTTCTGCACGATCATCCCGGAGATGATCACCAGCTCAGCCCAGGCCCAATCCGCCTCCTGGACCTCGGAGACGTTGCGATCCACCAGCTTCATCTCCCAGTGCTGGGGCAGCAGGGCCGCCACGGTCACCAGACCAAGGGGCGGCAACAACACCTTGCGATTCACTAGCTCGAGAATTTTCTCGTAGCTCCAGAAGGTCTTGGGGAACTCTGGGTAGATGAATAGCGTGCGCATGCCGACCGATCTCAAGCTGTGGGGAATGACGCTCAGGCGAAGGGTGCTGGCGGGGGGTTAACCCGAACCAATCCGCCAACTAAATCCGCCTGGAGTGGGGAGGACAGGGGCCCCCTTGGACGTCTTCTGGGGGGACGGGCCAGGGAGCTAGCGAGGAAGGTGGAAACCAACCGCAAATTATGGCGTCAGCCTAGGCGGTTCCATGAAGGTTTCGGCCGGGGGTCGCCGCCTTTCTGCTGTAATGGCGGGGACATTACCCCCCAGCGAGTTCATGGGTCCTGCGCTCTATCTCCTGCTCGTCGCTGGCGGTCTCACCGCTGCTGCTGCCGCTGCCTTTGTCTTGCGCGGCGTCAAGCTGATCTGATCGGAATCCCTGGCTCGCCCCGGTCCTGCTCCAGCCGCTGGGATCCCCTGCTGAGCAGTTCCAGGAGGGCAATCACCAGTCCCAGGCTCCCCAACAGGGCGAAGCAGG
Organism: Synechococcus sp. UW140; assembly: GCA_943369525.1. Taxonomy (GTDB): domain Bacteria; phylum Cyanobacteriota; class Cyanobacteriia; order PCC-6307; family Cyanobiaceae; genus BAIKAL-G1. The sequence goes on along the minus strand of CALRNL020000014.1, from coordinate 12,490 downwards.
CCTGGAGCCCGTAGAGCAGGGTCAGGTAGGCGGCCAGCAGGCCACTGAGCCCGCCGCCGCCCAGGAAGGCCACCTGGGCCAGGCCGGCCATGCGGCCCCGAAGCACCTGGGGAGCTGCCACCTGGGTGATCAGGTTGGTGCCCGCTAGCAGGCAGGCCGTGCCAGCTCCGATCAGGAAGGCCATGGCCAGGCTGGTGGGGATCCCGGTGGCGGTGCCGCTGGCCGCCGCCATGCCCAGCTGGGCCAGCGCGGTGACCATGGCGCTGCTGCCGAGGAGGAGGGCGGGTCTGCGGCAGAGCTGCTGGGCATGGCGCTGCAGGATCAGGCCGCCGCTGATGCTGCCAGCCGCCAGCACGCTGGTGAATAGGCCCAGGGCCTGGGGACTGGAGCCCAGCAGCTCATTGGCAATCAGGGGGGCCAGGCCCGGGTGGAAGAAGCCCACCAGGCAGGCCAATGCCGTGAAGCGCAGCACCTGGCGCAGGGCCGGGCCGCAGTCCCGCCAGGCCGTGGCCACGCTGGCCGCCGGGCCCCGCTGGCTGCGCTGCTCCCGTTCCCGGTGGGGGGCCATCAACCAGGTGAGCGAGGCGATCGGCAATAGGTAGCTGGCCGCATCGAGGCCGAGCGCTGCCACCGGGCCCAGGGCGGCGACCAGCAGGCCGCCGATCGGCGGGCCCACCAACTTGCCCACGTTGAACACCACCGAAAAGCTGGTGAGATAGGGGCCCAGCTGGTCGGGCCCATCCACCAAGAGGGCGCAGAGCTTGTTGCGGGCGGTGAGTTCGTAGGCACTGGCCAGGCCCACCCCCAGGGTGCTCAGCAACAGCAGGGCCACCTGGAGGTGCCCCTGGCTCATCGGGATTGCCACGGCTCCCAGCACCCCGGCGGCAAACAGGCCCCACTGGGCCCGGATCAGCACCGTTTCGCTGCCGAGCCGGTCGGTGGCAACGCCAGCCGGGCCGCTGACCAGCAGGGTGGGCAGGCAGAGGGCGGCAAAATTGAGGGCCAGGATTAACGGGTTGTGGCTGCCATGCATGAGCAGCCAGCCCTTGGCGGTGAGCCCGGCGAAGGAGCCGGCCGTGCTGAGGCCGGAGGCCACCAGGAAGGTGCTGCGCTGGTGGCGGATCAGCCGCCGGCGGACCCGCCCGAGCGCCTGGCGCAGGCTGACTGCGGCGCCAGGGCTCCGCCCCGGATGCCTCGCCTGCTTCAAGCGCCCTGCCGGCGGGCGGCGAGGGCATCGCCCACCATCGCCTGGGCCCCCACCACCACGCCCACCAGGTCGTAGGTGTCGGCGGCGGTGATGCGCACCGGAACCATGGTGCCCGGGGCGGCGCAGAGGCCCCCTTCGCCCGGCAGCACCCGCACTTCGCCATCCACTTCAGGGGCGTAGCGGCTGCAGCGGCCCAGCATCTCGCCGGTGGAGGGGTTGTCCTGCTCGATCAGCACATCGACGATCCGGCCCACCCAGGTGGCGTTGCGTTCGGCGGCGATCGGCTGTTGCAGGGCCATGAGGCGGTCCTTGCGCTCGGCTGCCACTTCGGCGCTCACCGGGTTGGGCAGCTCGGCCGCGGCGGTGCCCTCCTCACTGGAGAAGGTGAACACGCCCACATGGTCGAAGCGTTGCTCGGCAACGAAATCGAGCAGGTGCTGGAAGTGCTCCTCGGTTTCGCCGGGGAACCCAACGATGAAGGTGGTGCGCAGCACCGCCTCAGGCAGTTGCTCGCGGATGCGCTTGAGCAGGCTGCCGGTGACCTCGGTCTGCCAGGGGCGGTTCATGGCCCGCAGCACCTCGGGGTGGCTGTGTTGCAGGGGCAGATCCAGGTAGGGCAGCACATTGGCCACCTCTCGGTAGGCGGCCAGCACCTCGGTTGTGAGGCCGGTGGGATAGGCGTAGTGGACCCGGATCCAGGGGATCTCCACCTCGCCCAGGGCCCGCAGCAACTCGGCCAGTTGGGGTTTGCCGTAGAGATCGAGGCCGTAGTTGGTGGTGATCTGGCTGATTAGCACCAGCTCCTTCACCCCCTGGGCCGCCAATTGCTGGGCCTCGGCCACGATCGATTCGATCGTGCGTGACCGCTGGTCGCCGCGCAGCTTGGGAATGATGCAGAAGGCGCAGCGGTAGTCGCAGCCCTCGGCCACCTTGAGGTAGGCCACCGCCTCGCTGGTGGTGCGGTAGCGGGGCAGGTGCTCATCGCCCACGAAGCTGGGATTGGCGCTCACCTGATGCACCCGCTCGCCCGCCTCGACCCGCTCCAGCACCGACACGATGTGCTGGTAATCGCCCGTGCCGACGATCGCCTTGGCCTCGGGCAGGGAATCGAGCAGCTCCTGCTGGAAGTGCTGGGCCAGGCAGCCGGCAATGATCAGTTCCTTGCCCTGTTCCGCCAGTTCCACCAAGGTGCGCACCGACTCTTCGCGGGCGTCCTGGATGAAGCTGCAGGTGTTCACCACCACCACGGCGGCGTCGTTTTCATCGGCGCTCACGCCGTAGCCGGCCTCGGCCAACAGGCCGAGCATGTGCTCGGTATCCACCCGGTTTTTCTCGCAACCCAGGTGGGCGAAGGCCACGGTGGCCTTGCGGGCCGGCGGGGCTGGGCTGATGGCTCCGGGCTTGGTGGGGGCAGGGTTTGGGCTCATCGACAGGTCGGCTCCAAAGGCTGGCAAGGGTCGTGTAGGGGTATGGAGGGCGGGCCTAAGGGATCGGCCTGGCGGATGGCTTGATTAGGGCCCCAGCCGCAATGGAGCCAATCTCCCACCCTAGCCAGGGCGTTCGCTCCGGTTTGAAAGCCCCCGGGGCTGGGATCTGCCGGCGGCTGCGAGAATCCCCCAAGCCAAGTCCTTGCCTGTGACCTCCTCCAAGCTGGCCAGTCGACTCAGTTCCCGCCGCCGCAGCGACCCGGGTCTGCGCTGGGTGCGGGTCGTGATCGCCGTGCTGGCCACGGTCGGAGCGATCGACACCGGTTCGATCACCTTGAAGAAATGGGGCCTGCTCGGCGCCCTCAGTTGCGGCAAGGAGGGCTTCTTCGGCTGCAATGGTTGCGAGAAGGTGCTCTCCAGCGCCTGGGGCTCGGTCGCCGGCCAGCCCCTGGCCCTGTTTGGTTTCCTCGCCTACCTGGCGATCCTGCTGATGGCGGTGGTGCCCCTGGTGGTCCAGGGCGAGGCCCGGGTCAGCCTGGCCCGGCGCAGCTGGTGGGGGTTAGCCCTGGCCAGCACGGCCATGGCCGTGTTCAGCCTGGTGCTGGTGGGGGTGATGCTGTTTGGAGTGAACGATTGCTGCCCCTTCTGCATCCTCTCGGCCCTGCTCAGCCTGGCGCTTCTGGTGTTCAGCCTGGTGGGCGGCGACTGGGAGGACACCGGCACCCTGGTGTTCCGCACCGTGATCACGGGCCTGCTGGTGGGCATCGTTGGCCTGGGCTGGGCCGCCTCCGTCAACCGGCCCACGGCGGTCAGTGGCAAGGGTGTGCCGATTCCGGTGGTGTCCGAGAGCAATCCGGCCAAGCTCGCCCTGGCGGACTACCTCAAGACCAGTGGCGCCGTGATGTACTCGGCCTATTGGTGCCCCCATTGCCACGAGCAAAAAGAACTGTTTGGCCGCCAGGCCACTGAGAAGCTCGTAGTGATCGAATGCGCCCCCGATGGCCGCAATAGCCAGAAGGCGCTCTGCGATCAAAAGAAGGTCGAGGGCTATCCCAGCTGGGAGATCAAGGGTGTGATCTCATCGGGCGTTAAACCCCTGGAGCAATTGGCCGATAAGAGTGGCTACACGGGTTCGCGCAGCTTCTGAGCCCGTGGGATCGCTGGGCCCCATGCCCTTGGCCCCAGCCTGGGCGGCCTAGCCGGCGCTGGTTTTGGGGTCCATGTCAGTTTGGCTGGCTTGCCCTGGGCTGGGGTCCTGGTTGCCGATGGGTTCGGTGCGGATCCGTTGGCCCCGTTCTTGCAGGCTGTGGCATTGCCAGAAGCTTGCCCGGCCGGGGGCATCGAGCCGGTAGTGGCCGCCGCGGCTTTCTTGGCGGAACAGGGCAGCCTCAAAGAGGGATTCGGCCACACTCAGCCGCTGCAGCAGGTCGTGGGCCGCGGCTAGGGTATTGGCTCCTCCAGGGTCGAGGGCCAGGGCCCCGCTGCCGGGGGCGTGGTTCAGGCAGGGGGCCAGGACGGGGGTGTCCTCCAGGTCGGCCCGCTGGCGACGCACGCTTTCCAGGGCTGGCGCCAGGTCACCGCGGCAGCGCTCCACCCCAGCCACCCGCCAGCAGGTGAGTCGCAGGGCCTGGTGGGCCCGGGCCACGGCTTCGGGGGTGAAGCGGACGGGGGTGCCTGCCGGGCCCGGAGTTGGCATCGCCCGGGGTTCCTGGGCGGCTGGCGGCTGCTGGGGCCCTTCTCCCAGCTGGATCGAGCCCAATTGGCTGGCGAACACCAGGCATTCCATCAGGGAATTGCTGGCCAGCCGGTTGGCCCCGTGCACGCCGGTGCTGGCCACCTCGCCCACGGCGTAGAGGCCGGGGATCGAGGTGGCCGCCCGCAGGTCGGTGCGGATGCCGCCCATCCAGTAGTGGGCGGCTGGAGCCACCGGGATCGGGGCCGTGGTGGGTTCCAGGCCCAATTCGCGGCAGCGGCCCAGGATCGTGGGAAATTGCTTTTCGAGACGATCAGGGCCCACGGGCCGCAGGTCGAGCCAGAGGTGATCCACCTGCCGTTCGCGCATGCGCCGCACCAGGGCGCGGCTGACGGCATCGCGGGGGGCCAGATCACCGCCGGCCAGCTGGGCCACCGGGCTGGCCCCATCGCCATCCACCAAGCGGGCCCCTTCGCCGCGCACGGCTTCGGAGATCAGGAAGTGGGGCGCCCCAGGCAGCATCAGGGCCGTGGGGTGGAATTGCACGAATTCCAGGTCGCGGATCAGGGCCCCGGCCCGGGCTGCCATGGCGACGCCATCGCCGCTGGCCTGGGCCGGGTTGGTGGTGTTGGCGAACAGGTGGCCGCCGCCGCCGGTGGCCAGCACCACGGCCCGGGCTGCTAACCAGCGCACCTGCCCCTGGTCGAGCACCTGCAGGCCGCAGCAGCGGCCCCCCTCTAGCCAGAGCTGCAGGGCGGTGCTGCCCAGGCGTCGCTCCAGGCCGGGGCGCCGCAGCACCTCCCGTTCCAGCGCATCGACCAGGGCGCCGCCGGTGCGGTCCTGGGCGTGGAGCACGCGCCGGTGGCTGTGGGCCGCCTCCAGGGTGGTGCTGAGGCCATCGCCGTTGCGATCAAAGGCCATGTCGAGCTGCAGTAGCCGTTCGACGCAGGCCGGGGCCTGGTGCACCAGCAGGGCCACGGCGGCTGGATCACAGAGGCCCGCCCCGGCCTTGAGGGTGTCTTCGATGTGGCTGGCGAAGCTGTCCTCGGGGCGGGTCACGGCGGCGATGCCGCCCTGGGCCCAGCGGCTGGCGGAGCGGGGCGCCCGCTCCTTGCTTAGCAACAGGATGCGCAGGCCCGGCGGCAGTTCCAGGCAGGCCATCAGGCCGGCGGCCCCGCCGCCCACCACCACCACATCCCAGCTGGATTCCAGGGGTGCTTCGACCGCACGCTCAGCCATCAAGTGCCAGGGACCAATAAAAAAAGCCGCCGGGAGGGCCCGACGGCTTGCACCATCTAGTCAGTTTAGGGCTCAGCGGTAAACGCCGTCATTGATGCGATCAAAGCCTTCGTTCAGGGCAATCGAGGGCGGGGTGACGGTGAAATTAGACTTGTATTTTTCAAATAGTTCCTGCTGGCGCTCGCTCAGATCGAGCTTCAGCACATCATCCACGCTGCTGTAGGGGCCGCCGAGCACGATCTTGCCAGCCAGGGTCGGGTACATGCCGGGAAACACCTGAAAGCGGCGAACCGAGCAGTTGTTGAGGTCGATTTTGCCGCCGCTCTCGGCGATCTTGTCGTCAACAAGGTTGCGAAGTTCGGCCGCTTGCACGCTTGGAGCCATCACCAGGCCCAGCAGCAGGCCAACCAGGAGCACGCCACCCATGAGCCATGAAACCAGGCGTTTCATCGAAAACTCCGTCTGATGAGAAACCACACGCTGCCCAGAGCCAGCACATGGGCAACCTACAGCCCTAGGTCGGCGGATCCTTCGCCCAGCCCCCAGGCTTTTGCAGTTCTTCAGATGGCGCCCAAATCCCGGCCTCAGATCAGGCCGCTCAGCCGGGGTGCGGCCAGGGCCACCGCCAGGAACAGGCCGTCCACGCACAGGGTGGTGGCCAGGGCCGAGGCGGCCAGGCGCCAGGCGGGATCGGGGTGGCTCCAGTAATGGCGGCAGAGGCCGATCAGGCCGCAGCCGGCCAGGCCGACCACCGCCAGGGGCAGGGGCTCCAGGACGCTCAGGGCCGCCTGGTGCAGCAGGGGGGCCGCCTGGTCCAGGGGGGCCAGAAGCACCTCCCGCCAATGGGCCATGACACCGGTGATCGCCATGACCGCATCGGTGCAGGCCGTGCCTAGCAGCGAGGCCAGGTAAAAGCTGGCGGCGAGGCGCCAGCGGCCCTTCAGGCCCGCCAGGGCCAGGGGCAGGGCAAAGGCCTCGATGGGCAGGTGCCACAGGGGATGGAGCCGGCACCAACCCCAGAACAGACACCCCCCCAGCCAGCTGCCGCTGAAGCCCACCAGCAGGGCGCCGGCCGTGGACCAGCCCTGGTGACGCCGCTGCTCCAGCACCACCCCAAGGAGGAGTAAGGCCAGGGTGAACACCGCGGCGCTAAAGGGGGCGAGCCGCACCCAGGGGGCCTGCAGGAACACAGGTAGGGCCACCAGCAGGGCGCCGGCCGCGGCGAGCCGATCCAGCCTGGTGGACGCTGCCGTCAGGCCAGGGTTGGCGGGCGCGAGGGGGGTGATCGGGGCGCCGAGCTGGCCATTCAGGGGACGTCCGGCGGCGGGCCGTTCCTCAGTGGGCAGGTCGTCCCACAGGTTTTGGAGCGCCCGAGTCTCGGGGCGCACCGGGTCAAGCGCCGCCCCAGCGGGATCCAGCAGGGAGGCCCCCAGCGGTTGGCTAACAAGGCTGGGCTGAACCCCGACCACCCGGTTGTGAAGAAAGGTGTTCAACCTTAAGGGACGCGCCAGCTGAAAATGGCTGGCCATCGGCGCTTGGCCGCCATAGGGTCGGCGCCATTGTTCGCGCGGCAGCGTCCATGCCCCCGTTGGAACCCGCCCCAACCCTGGGATTGGTTGAGGCCTGCTGGCATTACCTGGTGCTTGGCATCGTCCAAGGGCTCACCGAATTTCTGCCGATCAGCAGCACGGCCCATCTCAAGGTGGTGCCGGTGGTGTTGGGCTGGGGCGATCCCGGCGTGGCGGTCACGGCCGTGATCCAGTTGGGCAGCATCGTTGCCGTGATTGCCTTTTTCCGCCGCGACTTGGTCGAGGTGTTCAGCGGCATGGCCGAGGCGCTGCGCCAGGGCGATTGGCAGACGCCGCCGGCCCGCCTGGGCGTGGCGGTGGCCCTGGGAACCCTGCCGATCGTGGGGGCGGGCCTGGCGGTCAAGTTGTTTGTGCCCGATTTCGACAACTCGCCCCTGCGCAGCCTCCATTCGATCGGGGCGGTGTCGATCGTGATGGCCATCCTGTTGGGCCTGGCCGAGCAACTGGGCCGGCGCCGGCGCGTTCTCAACGATGTTCAGGTGCGTGATGGCCTGCTGGTGGGCCTGGCCCAGGCCCTGGCCCTGGTTCCCGGCGTCTCCCGCTCCGGCAGCACCCTCACCGCCTCCCTGTTCGATGGCTGGCGCCGGGCCGATGCCGCCCGCTTTTCCTTCCTGCTCGGGATACCTTCGATCACCCTGGCCGGCCTGGTCGAATTGAAATCGGCCTTTGCCGAGCCGATCGCCGGCGGGGCGATCCCCCTGCTGGTGGGCATCGTCACAGCGGCGGTGGTGTCCTGGCTGGCGATCGCCTGGTTGCTGCGCTTTCTGCAAAGCAACAGCACCTGGTGGTTTGTCGGCTATCGCCTCCTGTTTGGCCTGTCCCTGCTCCTGTTCGCTGGCAGGTTCGGCGCCGCCGCCCACTGAGTTCCTGATCCAAGCTCCTGATCTGAGCTCCTGATCCGAGTTCCTGATCCGCCTTCGACCCCCCTCCCAACCAGCACGCCCGCGGCGCAGACTGACATCAGCTTGTTAGTGGCGGTACGCCCCGTGTGGAAGGAGCCCTCGGCGGGTGTGAGCCTGGCCGATCAATCTGGCGAGGTGCGCCTGCCCCAACCCGCCGTGGTCGACACCGTCGAACCGGGCTCGATTGGTGAGGAGCTGGGCTTCCAGCCGGGCGACAAGTTGCTCAGCATCAACGGGGTGCGCCCCAGGGACCTGATTGACCTGCAGTGGCTCGTCGGGGTGGAGGAGCTGCGCCTGGAGGTGGAGGATCCCGATGGAACCCTCCATGCCGTGGAGCTCGAGAAGGAGGCCGATGAGGGCCTGGGCCTGGGGTTCAGTGAGGCCCTTTTCGATGGCCTGCGCCAGTGCAACAACCACTGCGCCTTTTGCTTCATCGACCAGCAGCCCCCCGGCCATCGCCGCAGCCTCTACCTCAAGGACGACGACTACCGGCTGAGTTTTCTCTACGGGTCCTACCTCACCCTCACCAACCTGACCGCGGCCGACTGGCAGCGGATCGAAGAGCAGCGCCTCTCGCCCCTGTTTGTGTCGGTGCATGCCACCGACCCCGAGCTGCGCAGCCGGTTGCTGGTCAATCCGCGCGCCGGCTTGCTGCTCGACCAGCTCGCCTGGTTCGCCGAACGCCAACTCCAGATCCACGCCCAGGTGGTGGTTTGCCCTGGCCTCAACGACGGGGCTGCCTTGGAGCGCACCCTCACGGATTTGGCGGGATTTGCCGGTGGTGAGTGGCCGGCCGTGCTTTCGGCGGCGGTGGTGCCTGTGGGCCTCACCCGTTTTCGGCCCCAGGGAGATGGCCTGGTGCCGGTGGATCGGGCCTGCGCCCGCCGGGTGATTGCCCAGGTGGAGCCCCTACAGCAGCAGTTCCTCCAAACCTTCGGCAGCCGCTTTGCCTGGCTATCGGATGAGTGGTATCTGATGGCGGGCCTGGCCCTGCCGCCGCGGGCCAACTACGAACAGTTGCCCCAGCAGGAGAACGGCGTTGGCAGCATCCGGGCCTTCCTGGAGGCGATGGAGCAGGCCACGGCGGACCTGCCGGCGGCCCTCACCCAGGCCAGGCGGGTCAGCTGGGTGGTGGGCCAACTGGTGGCGGAGGCCCTGCAACCGGCGCTGGATCGGCTGAATCGGGTGCAGGGCCTGGAGGTGCTGATCCATGGGTTGCCCAGCCCCTACTGGGGCCAGGACCAGGTGGTAACCGGCCTGCTGACGGGCCAGGACCTGCTCGAAGGCCTGGCGGGGAAGGATCTGGGAGACGAATTGCTATTGCCGGCGGTGGTGCTGCGCCAGGGGGAGCCCGTGTTTCTCGACGACCTGACCCTGGAAACGGTCAGCCAGGCCCTCCCTGTGCCGCTGCGGCTGGTGCAGGGGGCAGATGACATCGTGGCCGCCTGCCTGGTGCCCCTCCCGGTAATTCCCTAGGCTCTGGCCACGGAACGTATTTGGTAAAGCTCTGGTGGCACCTCGCTTGACTTCCTTGGTGGCCTTGGTTGGCGCCGGGCTCCTGCCTTTGGCTGGTGGGCCCGCTTGGGCGGCCGTGCCTGGTCCCGCCAGCGCCGATAACGGGGCAACAACCGTTCCCGTGACGCCAACGGCCAGCCTCGATCCCGCTCCCCAGCCCCTGCCCCTTGCCACCCAGGTGAAGGGAACCCGGCCGAAATCCAATCCATCGGTGCTGGCTCCCGCCGCCACCAGGCTTGAACCCGACCTGCTGCGCCTGGGCTCGCCGCCCAGCCTGGGCCTGCCAACCAGCCCGGATCAGGTCAGCATCCGGGCGCTTCGGCCCCTGGGTCTCGGAGAGGTGGAAAACCTGGCCGAAGTCAACAACCCCAACCTCAAGGCGATTGCCTCCCAGGTGGATCAGGCCAAATCCAACCTGCGGGCCCAGATCTCAGCCTGGTATCCAACATTGAATTTGACGGCATCTAACATGCCAGGTTTTTTTAATGGTGAATCCTATAATAGTTTGCCCGATGGATCCTTTAATTCCACGTCAACAGGTATCAGTAATACGCGTTTGCAGGGGGCAAAAGCCGGTGTTGGCATCAACTGGGCCCTGATTAATCCCCAGCGAGTCCCCCAAATTGCCGCCGCCCGCGATCAATTTGAGCAGGCCAAGAATCAATATTTGATCGCCCTACGGGAGCTGCGATTGCAGGCTGCTCAGGCCTATTTCCAGCTGCAGCTCTCCGATGACCAAGTGCGGATCGGCCAGGAGTCGGTGCGAGCCTCGCTGGTGAGTTTGCGCGATGCCCGGGCCCGCTTCCAGGCTGGGGTGGCCACTAAGCTGGAAGTGCTTCAGGCCGAAACCCAATTGGGTCGCGATGAGCAGCTGCTTACCAATTCCATTGCCAGTCAGAGCATCGCCCGCCGCAGCTTGGCTCGCCTGCTTGACCTCCCCCAAACAATCACGCCCACAGCCAAGGAACCCTTGAGGGTGCTTGGGATCTGGACCCCTTCTCTGCAGGAAAGCATCGTGGCAGCCTATGCCTTCCGCGAAGAGCTGGGCAATGCAATTTTAGATATTTCAGTTGCGAATAGCAATGCGAATTCGGCCCGCGGTGCCGTGGAGCCGTTCCTGAATATCTTTAATAATTTCAGCGCTGAGCGCTATTCAGGTGGCGTCACCACCAACACCCCGTCACTTTTCTCGGTAACTGGAGATGGCCCTGGCGCCTATCAGTATAATGTTAATAACACCGTTGGTCTTAACTTCTCCTGGGCCATTTTCGACGGCGGCAAGGCCATGGCCCAGTCCCGTCAATATAAACAAAAAGCGGCTGAGAATGCCTTTAAATTTGCTGACCAGCGCGACACCATCCGCTTCCAGGTGGAGCAGAGCTTTTACCAGCTTCGCCAGCACAACCGTGACATCCAGACCACGTCCCGGGAGGTGATCTCGGCCCGGGAATCCCTGCGCTTGGCGCGCCTGCGCTACCAGGCCGGCGTCACCACCCAGCGGGAGGTGGTGGATACCCAGCGGGACCTCACCCAGGCTGAGGTGGCCTACGCCTCGGCCCTGGCCAACTACAACACCAGCCTGGCGGAGCTGCGGCGGCGTACGGGGCTCGACCAGGTGGCGGTTTGCCAGCCGCCAAAGTTGCCGGCGGTGAAGCCCGATACCGGCATCAAGGTGCCCGTGCCGCCCGAGCCGCTCCAGCCCGCTTGCCAAGCCAACCTGCGCCGCATGGGCCAGTCGTGAATCAAAAGGGCGGCGTCAACCACCCTCGCGTCTCATTAGGGCCGCTGCCCTTCGGCCGCCCCCGTTCCCTTTCTCGAGCCTGACCGTTGTTGCCTCAGGACCTAGCCCTTGAGCGGCTGAATGCCTTGATCGACCGGGTGGCAGAGCGCCAACGGCTCGATTTTGGCCAACTGGATTCGGAGTCCAAGGCCGATGGCAGCTTGATCACGGCCTGTGACCAGTGGAGCGACGCCACCCTGGTGGCCGGGCTGGCGGAGATTTTCCCCGGTGAAGGGGTGCTCAGTGAGGAGGGCGACCAGTCCGTGCCTGCCAGCTGCGCCTACTGGGTGGTGGATCCCCTCGATGGCACCACCAACTTCGCGGCTGGCATCCCCTTTTGGGCCATTTCAATCGCCCGCTTTGAGCAGGGGGTGCCCGTGCTCGCCGTGCTTGATGTGCCCCCCCTGCGCCAACGGCTGGTGGCGATTCGCGGCCAGGGGGCCTGGCGCAATGGCCAACCGATCGCCCAGCCCTCCATCCGGAACCAGGTGGCAGGCTGCGCTTCGCTCTGTAGCCGTTCGATTGGGGTGCTGCAAAAGCTGCCCCAGCGGCGCTTCCCCGGCAAAATCCGGCTGCTGGGGGTGGCCAGCCTCAATCTGGTGAGTGTGGCCATGGGCCAGACCGTGGCGGCCCTAGAGGCAACCCCGAAAATCTGGGATCTGGCCGCCGCCTGGTTGTTCCTAAGCGAATTGGGCTGCCCGCTGCGCTGGCTGCAGCGCGATCCGGGCCTGCTTGAGCCGGGCGCCAACCTCACCAGCACCGATTACCCCGTGCTCGCGGCCCGAAACGAGGCCACCCTGGCCCGCTTCCTGCCCTGGGGCGAGGCCCTTGTCGCACCCGACTGCGCCCTAGAGGGCTTTATCCAAGTGCCCGAGTCCCCGCTGGACTGAGGGGTTGCTGGTCAAATGGGAGGAGTGGGTGGTATGGTTTTGGACTGCGCGCCAGGGAAGGGGTTCACCCCCCGGTTCTGGTGTTAGCGGGACCACAGCGGAGCCGAAAGGCCTTGATGCGGTCGGACTGAAAGCAGAGGGAGGCGCAAGCCGCCGATGCTGTAGGTTCAAAAGGCGGAACCGAGAGGCGCCGCAGCCTGAAGGAAACCCGAGAAGCTGAGAGATTGGCTTTAAGAGTTTTGGAAGGG
>CALRNL020000013.1:0-71804 GCA_943369525.1 Synechococcus sp. UW140 | reverse complement strand
CAGCGGCCCTGGCCAATTGAGCCAAGGCTGAGTGAACTCCACATCGACTGAGCCCAAAAGGCGGAAGAACAGAGCTGCGGTCATTCAGCTCAGCATCGATTCGCTGTGGCCTGCATCTCTGTGCCCTATAGGCGACAAACTCCTAGGGGCGGTTCCCCCCAAGGCGATTCCTCGAAGGCAATTCCTTGGAGGCGATTCGCCGGGACTCGCCGGCATCGGCGCCGTTTGGTGTCGCTTCAGCGGCTTTGGCTTGCCCGCCCCAGCTGGGGCCCCTAGCTTTCGCCCAGTTCGACCCCCAGGATTGTGGCCGCTCCGATTGCCTATGAACAGCCCACCTTGAATAAGGCCTGGGAATTATTTGTCGCCCATATCCCTACAATTTTGATTATTTGGATTGCCACAGCGATCCTTACCGTGCTCGGCTTTGCCGCCCAGCTGATCCTGACGCTGATCGGCAATGGTGTGGCGGGTGTCAGCCTGGGCAGCGTCATCGATGGTGCGTCTACCTCCTCCAGCCTGGGCTTGGTGCTCGGCCAGCTCGGCCAGATTCCGTTCACGATTCTCTCCAATTTGGTCGCCGTTCTGTTTGCTGCGGTGCCAGCGCTCCATTACGTCAGCGGCGAAACCGTCACCGTGGATCGGGCCTTCCGCACCCTTTTCCAGCGCCCCTGGCGCTACCTGCTGGCCGGTGTCCTCTTTACCGTGGTGTCGACGCTGGGCCTGTTGCTCTGCGTGCTGCCTGGGGTGGCTGTGCTGCTGGTAACGCCGGTCTATGTCAACAAGATCTTCACCACCGACATGGCGATCCTCGATGCCTTTAGTTCTTCTTTCCAGGCGGTCTATCGCTCTGACAATGGTTGGACCTTTGTGGGGATAGAGATCCTGGCAGGCCTGGTGGTGCTGGTGGTGTCGATTTGCACCTGCGGCCTGGGGCTGCTGGTGGCTCCTGCCGTGGCCAGCTTCTACGTCCAAAACGCCGCCTATCGCCAGGGCGTGCTCACCTGATCGGCCGCCGATCTCGCCTGGGGCTTACCCGCTTGGGAACGCCTGGATGCCCAAGCCATAGCTGAGCCCCAGGCGGGCAACCCAGTAGGCCACCAGGGCCAGCACAAACACCACCAGATGCCAGGCCTCCACGCCCTGGGGATAGAAGCGCCGGCTACGGATCGCCTGCACACTCCAGAGCACCAGGGCGGCGGCCACCACGGGCCCAAAGGCGTGCAGCTGGAGGGCTGCGGGCCAATCAGCGTGCAGGCTGGCGCAGGTGGCCCGGGTGAGGAAGCAGGTGGGGCAGGGGATGCCGGTGAGGGCCCGCAGCGGGCAAGCCAGGCCCGGCAGACCGGGCCAGCCGCCCTTCAGCCAGAGGTAGCCCGTCAGCGCGGCGGGGAGCAGGTAGCCGCTGGAGCGGATCCGGTTGAGAAAGGCGCCTCTGGCCATGGAGCGACAGCCCCTTGCGGGGGGCAAATGGTCCCTTTGCTTGGCAAAAAGGAATCAGCTGCCCAGGAAACCTGAAAACCCTATCGGAGTTGGGCTTGGGGGTCAGCTCGCTGTTCCCCTTCATCCATGCCGTAGGGACGGGCTGCCAGGCTTGGATGTGAAAAAAGGCCAGCTTCTTCGTAGAGAAGCTGGCCCTAGGAATCGCCGTAATGTCAACCGTTGGGCCCGATCCATGGGGATGGATCGGGATTGGTCTTGGGAGGCCTTGCCTAACGGCGGCCGGGCCGATCCCAGGCCATCAAACAATCGCCAGGTTGCCAAGGCTTCCGGTATAGCCGGTGATTTCAACGAGCAGGTCCTTGCCGGCTTGGAAGCCAACCTGGGAATCATTCATGGCGAGGAAGGTGCGATCTCCGCCCGTGGCGCCCACCACGAAGGCGGCAGCACCATTGGCCAGGAAGGTGTTGCCAAACAACACCCTGCTGATATCGCCGGCATTCAGGCTGGTTGCCCTGCCCGCATTGGCCACCGCCGTTGCAGCCCAGCCATCGATGGCATCAACCCCAATCGCCAGATCCGTAATGGAGTCGAAGCCGCTTAGCAGCGAATCCCCATAGCCGAATACAAAGGTATCGGCGCCAGCGCCACCGCTGAGGATGTCCTTGCCGCCGAGGCCGCGGAGGATGTCGTTGCCGCCATTGCCGATCAAGCGATTGGCGCCTTTGTCGCCGGTGATGAGATCGGCATTCTCCGATCCCCTCACATCGCTAAAGTTTTTGACCGTGAGGGCGGCCGTGCCAACAAACGGCAGGCCGGTGATCGTCAGATTCTGGGTGGATAGGTTTACATTCAGGGCGGCCGTTACCCCGGTGGTGCCGTCAATCGTGTTGACCGCGCCCTTGGTGCCGACGATGGTTTCGACCGAAAAATCGGCGATGCTGTCGACCGAGCCATCGGCTTTGATGATCGTGCCCCCTCGCACGAGGGTCACACCGCCGGCGAGGCCTTCATAGCTGAGGGTGTCGGCGCCTGTGCCGCCCCGGTAGACATCGGAGCCGCTCGATCCGAGCAAGAGGTCGTCGCCGCCACCGCCGGAAATGGTGTCGTTGCCGCCGCCGCCATTGAGGGTATTGGCCTTGGCATCGCCAAGGATCACGTCATTGTTCTCGGAACCATTGACATTGCTGAAGTTGATCACCGTCAGCTTGGCACTGCCAATTACGGGCAAGCCGGTAATTTCAAGAGAATTAGTTGAGAGATCTACGTTCAGGGCTGCGGTTGTGCCGCCGCTCCCGTCGATCGTATTGATGCGATTGGCATTGCCTTTGATCACTTCAACATCAAAGGCGGCGATGGTGTCAACGCCCATGCCCCCGGATTTTGTGATCACTCCACCCCGGGAGAAGGTGATGTCAGCGTTGAGCCCGGAGTAGTCGAGCGTATCGATACCTGAGCCACCGCTGATGCTGTCATTGCCGGCGGAGCCCTTGATCAGGTCATTGCCTGCGCCGGCCGAGTAGACGTCGTTGCCCTTGCTGCCGGATAGGGTGTCGGCCCCAACAGTGCCAATCAAATTGATCGGAGCGGGTGGCTTTCTGGTGCTCACTGGTTCGACAATCGCCTGGGCGACCAGCGGCTCAATCACGGGGGGTAGGACTACGGAAGCCATGGTCTGTCGGTTGGGACCCGGCAAAGGTAGCGGCCGGATTTGTCCCAAATGCGCATGGGATGTGCATCATGGGCGCCTAGTTGTGACCAGATATGAACCCAGTCGCAGCTTTCGTTCGCGTCGCGGTGGTGGGCCTTGATCCCGCCGACCTTGGCTTGCTGCCGATCCCTCTTTGGCTTGCAACCCATCCCCCCCACGCCGCGAGCTTTGCGCGATGGCACTCCCTGGCCCAGGCCCCAGGCGGCGCTGCTTTGTTGGCTAACCACTGCCGGATCCCGCCAGGCGAAAGGGATCTGTAACGTCCGGCTCGACGCTGCGCCGGCGATCGCGCCGAAGCAGCGAATTCGCCAAAGAATGGATTTTCCTAAAGAACCGATTTCCCTAAAGAACGTATTTCCCTAAAGAACCATTTCCCTAAAAAACCGATTTTTAGGAAGCAGCAAACGGACGAACGGACGGAACGAACGATTTCATCAAAGCAGCTCTCATCAAAGCAGCTCTAGACCCAGCCGTTCTCGTCGAATCAGCGATCCACCGAGCCCATGATCACGTCGATCGAACCCAGGATCGCCATGATGTCGGCCACCTTGGCCCCCTTGAGGATGTGGGGCAGGATCTGGAGGTTGTTGAGATCGGCGGCGCGAATCTTGAAGCGCCAGGGGGTCACGTCGTCGTTGCCCTGGATGAACACGCCGATTTCGCCCTTGCCCGATTCCAGCCGGGTGTAGAGCTCGCCGGAAGGAATCTTGAAGGTGGGTGCCACCTTCTTGGCCACGGTCTGGTAATCGAAGCCATACCACTCGCTTTTCTTGCCCTCGGCCTGGCGCCGGGCCTCCAGGTTTTCGGTGGGGCCGCCGGGGATCATCTTGATCGCTTGGCGCAGGATCTTCAGCGACTGGCGCATTTCCTCAATCCGCACCCGGTAGCGGGCGTAGCAATCGCCCTCCTTCTGCCAGGCCACATCCCACTCGAAGTCGTCGTAGCACTCGTAGTGGTCCACCTTGCGCAGGTCCCAGGGCACGCCCGAGGCCCGCAGCATCGGCCCCGACAGGCTCCAGTTGATTGCCATCTCGCGGCTGATCACGCCCAGGCCCTCGATCCGTTTGCGGAAGATCGGGTTGTTGGTGATCAGTTTTTCGTATTCATCGATCTTGGGTCCAAACCAATTGCAGAAGTCTTCGCACTTCTCCAGCCAGCCCCAGGGCAGGTCGGCGGCCACGCCGCCAATGCGGAAGTAGTTGTTGTTGATCAGGCGCTGGCCGGTGGCCGCTTCCCAGAGGTCGTAGATCATCTCCCGCTCACGGAAGATGTAGAAGAAGGGGGTTTGGGCGCCCACATCGGCCAGGAACGGGCCCAGCCAGAGCAGGTGGTTGGCGATGCGGTTCAGTTCCAGCATCAGCACGCGGATGTAGCTGGCCCGCTTCGGCACCGGCACATTGGCCAGCCGTTCGGGCGCATTCACCACGATCGCCTCGTAGAACATGCCCGCCGCATAGTCCATGCGGCTCACGTAGGGCACGAACATCACATTGGTGCGGTTCTCGGCAATTTTTTCCATGCCGCGGTGCAGGTAGCCGATCACCGGCTCACAGTCCACCACGTCCTCGCCATCGAGGGTCACCACCAGCCGCAACACCCCGTGCATCGAGGGGTGGTGGGGGCCGAAGTTGACCACCATCGGCTCCGTGCGCGTCTCCAGCTGCGTCATGGGACCGGGGCCTAAGGGGGGCGAATGCCGAGATCTTAGGAAGGAAGCTGCGTCGAGGCCCCCCTTGTCTTCCGATGGCTCGTCCGCTGACCGCTTTGAGCACGTGCCGGTGCTGGCGGAGCCGGTGCTGGCTGCCTTCGCGGCCCTGCCCGCCAGCGGCGGCCTGCTGATCGATTGCACCCTGGGCGGCGGCGGCCACAGCGCCCTGCTGCTGGCGGCCCACCCCCAGCTGCGCCTGGTGGGTCTGGACCAGGACCCCAGCGCCCGGGCCGCCGCCGCCGGGCGCCTGGCCCCCTTTGGCGATCGGGCCCTAATCGTGGCGAGCAACTTCGCCGACTACCGCCCCAGCGAGCCCGCCGTGGCCGTGTTGGCCGACTTGGGCGTCAGCAGCCCCCAGCTGGATGGGGCCGCCCGGGGCTTCAGCTTCCGCGCCGATGGCCCCCTCGACATGCGCATGAACCCCGAGCGGGGCGAGACGGCGGCCGACCTGATTGAGCGCCTCGAAGAAACCGAGCTGGCCAACCTCCTCTATGCCTTCGGCGAAGAACGGCTCTCGCGCCGCATCGCCCGCAAGATCAAGCAGCACCTGGCCGAGAACGGTCCCTTCAGCGGCACCGCTGCGTTGGCCTATTTGGTTGCCGGCTGTTACCCGCCCCCGGCCCGACGCGGCCGCATCCATCCGGCCACCCGCAGCTTCCAGGCCCTGCGCATCGCCGTCAACGATGAGCTAGGGGTGCTCGATCGCCTGCTGCTGCAGGCGCCCGATTGGTTGGTGGGCGGCGGCCTGCTGGCCGTGATCAGCTTCCATTCACTCGAAGATCGCCGCGTCAAAACGGCCTTTGTCGGTGATGACCGCCTGCAGCGGGTCACCCGCAAACCCCTGGTCGCCACTGAAGCCGAGGCCGAAGCCAACCCCCGCAGCCGCTCGGCCAAGTTGCGCATCGCCCAGCGCCGTTAGGGCTCGGCCCCGGGATCGCCAGGCCGCCCCAGCCGCCGGGGCGTTGCCAGCCCCAGCCGGTCCTCCGTGCCGAACAGTTGGCGGTAGGCGGCCATGTTGATGCAGCACAGCACCGGCGTGAAGGCGATCGCCAGGCCGTTGGCGCTGGCGCAGGCGGCCACCGCCATCCCGGCGAGCAGCAGCCCCTGGAGCCCAGCCACGGGCCACCACTGGCCCCGCACCCCTCGGATGCCGCTAAGCACCGCCCCCAGGGGCGGTTGCTCGCGAAAGAGGCAAAGGGGATTGAGGAAGCATTGGTTGACGGCGAACCAAAGCAGGGCCCAACCCAGCAGGGCTCCAGCAACCAGGCCGATTGCTAGCGCCAGGGGCCGCGCCAGCCCCGGGTCCTGGAGGCCGAACCAGGCCAGGGCAGCCAGGCCCAGCGGGAGGAGCAGCACCAGCTGCTGGGCGGTCCAGGCCAGCACCAACCGGTTGATGGCCGCCCCATCCCAGCGGATCAGGTCGGCGAAGCGGGGCCGCTGGCCCTCCAGGGCCAGCCAGGCGCCACGGCAAAAGCCCAGGGTCGTGACCAGGGCCACCAGCCCCAGGCCCAGGAGCCCCACCAGGACAGCACCCAGGCTGGCCAGCATCAGCAGCAGGTGCACCAGGAGTGCTGCTGGGTTATCAGGTGCTTCGGTGGCCCGCAGCAGGGCCACCACCCCCAGTGCCCCCACCACTCCACAAGCCCCCATCGCCAGGGACCCCAGCAGGGAGAAGAGCAGGAAGGGCCAGGGGGCCTGGCCAAAGGCGATCCAGCCCTCGCGGCAGGCGTCCCCCACCCTTAGGCGTGCCGGGCCCGTTGGCAGGGGCGCCATGCTGAGTGAAACAGGGGCACGAGCCTAGGGATGGCCGTGGGTCCGGTTCCGTTCCCGCCCCTGGCGCCATGACCCCAACCGACCTGCTCTGGTGGGCCGCCCTGCTGGTGCAGCTGTTGGCGATTCCCGGCACCGTGCTGCCGGTCTTGCCCGGCCTGGTGCTGTTGCCCCTGGGGGCCCTGCTCTGGTGTTGGGCCGTGGGGTTTGCCCAGGCTTGGCCGGTGCTGCTGCTGGCGGGGTTGCTGCTGCTGTTGGGGTGGGGGGCGGAAGCCTTGGGGGTGGTGCTGGGGGCGGCGCGGCTCCAGGCCAGCCGCTGGGCCTACGGGGGCGCCGCCCTTGGCTTGTTTTGCGGCGTGCTCGGCCTGGTGCCGGCCCTCCCCCTGGGCGGGCCCCTGCTGGGCGCGTTGGTGGGTCCCTTGCTGGGGGCCTCCCTGGGGCAGCTGGTGACGGAGCTGGGGCCCGGGCGCCGCGGTGGCCCTGGGCGCCTAGACGCCGCCGCCGGCCGCGGCCCCCTAGCGATCCTGGGCCGCTCGCTGCAGGTGGGGCTGGCGGTGGTGAGCGGCATGCTCGTCAGCCGCCTGGCCCAGATGCTGTTGGCCCTGGTGGGGGTGGTGGGCTTTCTGCTGCTTACCCTCTGGCGCCCCGCAGCTGGCTGAGGGCCTCGGCCATGGCGGCGATGGCCTGCTCGATCTCGGCGGCCGTGGTGGCGCGGCCCAGGCCGAAACGGATCGAGGCGGCCGCCTCCAGGCGGCTGAGCCCGAGGGCGGCGAGCACATGGGAGGGTTCGCCGCTGCTGCAGGCCGAGCCGCCGCTCACCGCCAGCTGGCGGCGCAGGGCCCGGTGCAAGGCGCCCCCCTCCACCCCCTCCACCCCCACATTCAGGCTGTGGGCCAGCCGCGGTGAGGCGGCGCCATTCAGGCGGATGCCGCCCAGGGCCTCCAGGCCCTGCCAGAGGCGGTCCCGCAAGGCGCCAAGGCGTTGCGCGCGCTCCTGGCGGTCCGCTTGGGCCAGGGTCAGGGCGGCCGCCAGGCCCACCACCAAGGGCACGGGCAGGGTGCCGGCCCGCAAGCCCCCCTGCTGGCCGCCGCCATGGAGTTGGGGGGCGAGCGTGAGTGGCCGGCTGATCGCCAGGGCGCCGATGCCCTTGGGCCCATAGAACTTATGGCCGCTGAGGCTGAGCAGGTCGATGCCCAGCTCGGCTGGCTTGAGGTCGATGTGCCCCACCGCCTGGGCCCCGTCGCAGTGGAAGGGGATGGCCCGCTGGCGGCAGAGGGCCCCGATCGCGGCCAGGGGCTGGAGCACGCCAATTTCGTTGTTGGCGGCCATCACGCTCACCACCAGGGTCTCGGGGTTGAGGGCCGCTTCGAGCTGGCCCAGATCCACCAGGCCATCGCCGCCCACCGCCAGTTCGGTGAGTTGGAAGCCGTGGCGGGCCAGGTAGCGCAGGGGGTCGAGCACGGCCCGGTGTTCCGTGGCCAGGGTCACCAGCTGGCGCCGGCGGCCTCCCGCCGCCAGTTCCGCCTCGGCCAGGCCCTTGAGGGCCAGGTTGTTGGCCTCGGTGGCGCCGCTGGTGAAGATCAGGCGGGCGCCGGCGGGGCCGCCCCCGGGCTCGCCAGGGGGCTCGCCAGCCGCCTGCACCGCCGCCAGGCCCAGCTGGCCCAGGATCTGGTCCCGGGCCTGGTCCACGGCGGCGGCGGCCCGCAGGCCGGGCCGGTGCAGGCGGCTGGCCGGGTTGGCGAATTGCTCCGTCCACCAGGGGGCCATGGCGGCCACCACGGCCGGATCACAGGGGGTGGTGGCCTGGTGGTCGAGGTAGGCGAGCATGGGTCCATGTTGACAAGGGCGTTCTGGGATGGCAGCTGATCGCCTTTGGCGCCAACGGCAGGCGCTGGCCAGCGGCCTGGGCCTGGCTTTAGCTGGCCCGGGGCTGGCCCTGGCTGGCTGGCTGGCCCCACTCCCCGCCAGTGCGGACCAGGGCGACATGGTCAATCCGATCGAGGCCCGGCCGCCTGGGCTGGTGGTGCTGTGGGAGCGGCCTGGCCGCGGCGGCCAGGAGGCGGTCGGCGTTTTTGGCGTCAGCAAGGACGCCAATGACCCGGAAGTGCGCCAGATCAAGGTCTGGTTGGAGCTGCCCAACAACCTGCGCGTGCGTTTGGAAACGATCCGCTGTTCCCCCTCCCAACCGATGCGGATGAGCAGCAACGGCCGCGAGTTCCTCCTGCGCGAACTCAACCCCGGCGGCCCGATCACCAGCGCCAACCGGCTCGATCACCAGATCTGGTGGGCCGCCTGCTACCCCGAGCAGGCCGGCAAGGACCCCGCCGGCCTGGCGGCCCTGGCCCGCAAACTCGGCTATTCCGGCCACCTGCAGGAGCGCCAGCAGGTCTTGCCGGGAAACACTCGATAGATTTCGGCCAACGTCCCCTTCGCCCCCCGCGGGTCCATGTCCCTCGAACCCGCTGCCCCCCTTGGTGTCCCGGGAGCTGGTGTCCCAGGAACCAGTGCCCCGGTAGCCCCTGGGCCGGCCAGCCCGGTCGAAACGCCGCCACCGGCGCCGGCCCGCCTGCTGCTGGTCGACGACGAACCCGGCCTGCGCACGGCCGTGCAGGCCTACCTGGAGGACGAGGGCTTTGATGTGACCACGGCGGTGGATGGCCTCGATGGCTGGGAGAAGGCCCAGGCCCTGCTGCCCGACCTGGTGCTCAGCGACGTGATGATGCCGCGCCTCGATGGCTACGGCCTGCTCAAGCGCCTGCGGGCCGATGAGCGCCTGGGCGGCACGCCGGTGATCTTCCTCACCGCCAAGGGCATGACCGCCGATCGGATCGAAGGCTTCCAGGCCGGCGTGGATGACTACATCCCCAAGCCCTTTGACCCCGATGAGCTGGTGGCCCGGGTGCGCAACGTGGTGCGCCGCCAGGAACGGCTGCTGGCCGAGGCGGCCCGCTACGCCGACGCCGACATCGGCCAGATGGCCAAACAGATCACCGAGATCCGCTCCCTACTGCAAACCGGCGGCCCCAAGAAGGCCGCCGGCCCGGTGCGCCATGACTTCACCCCCCGGGAGGCCTCGGTGCTGCAACTGGTGGCCGAGGGTCTGATGAACAAGGAGATCGCCCGGCGCCTGGAAACCTCGATCCGCAACGTCGAGAAATACGTGAGCCGCCTTTTCACCAAGACCGGCACCTCCAGCCGCACCGAACTGGTGCGCTACGCCCTCGAAAACGGCCTGGTTGAGTAATCCCAGCCCAGAGCTCCCTCGCGACCCCTTGCCCGCGGGCTGGTTGCCCCCAACCGTCAACCAGGGCTGGACCTACCGCGACCGCCCCGGCCCCGGCCTGGCCATGGGCACCAGCGTGGCTCACTACTACGCCGACCGCTACGGCCATTCCGATTTGGCGGTGTGGCTGGGGCGGATCGCCGCCGGCGAGGTGCTTTGCAACGGCCGCAGGCTCCTGGCCGATGTCCCGCTTTCAGCCGCCGATCGGCTGGCCTGGCATCGGCCCCCCTGGCAGGAGGCCGCCGTGCCGGACCTGCCCGGCCCCCTCTGCGATGACGGCGACCTCCATGTGATCGACAAGCCCAGCGGCCTGCCGGTGCTGCCGGCCGGCGGCTGGCTGGAGCACACCGTGCTGCGCCTGCTGGAGCGGCGCCACCGGGGCGACCCGGCCGGCGTGCCCCGGCCCGTGCACCGGCTCGGCCGCTTCACCTCGGGTCTGCTGGTCTGCGCCCGCCAGCCCCGCACCCGGGCCTGGCTGAGCGCCCGGTTGCGGGAGAGCACGGCCCAGGGACCCCCGGGCCAGGCAAAGGCGCCAGGGGGCGGGCAAGGGGCTGAAAGCTGCCGCAAGCTCTACCGGGCCCTGGTGCTGCCGGGGGTGCTGGCGCTCCAACCGGGCGAGGCGCGCCTGATCGAGGTGCCGATTGGCCGGCGCGCCCATCCCCAGCTCGGCCAGCTCTGGTGCGCCGCCGATGGCTCCGCTCCGGCAGACCGCTCCGCCCGCAGCCGCCTCACCCTGCTGGAGCGCGGCAGCCAGGCCGATCTGGTGCAGGTGGCCATCGCCAGCGGCCGCCCCCACCAGATCCGCATCCACTGCGCCGCCCTGGGGACACCCTTGCTCGGCGACCCCCTTTACGGCCCAGGCGGCCTGGCCATCCCAGGCGCCTTGCCCGGCGATGGCGGTTACCACCTGCAGGCCTGGCGCCTGGAACTGGAGCTGCCTGGGGGAGGCCACCTCGGGCTGGAGGCCCCTAGGGCGTTGGGGTTGGAACCATGATGGTGCTGGGAGGGGGCAATCCCTAGGGGATAACAATTAGGCTTCGATGCAATAGCAACTATGGAGGATTGGCTAGATCGCCGCAGGATGCCGTCCGCTGCTGAAGCGGCGCTCCGGTCTGGCTGGGTCGTCCCCCAATCCATAGCTGATCTCCATGAATGAAGGGTCGTTTAATCAACGGTTATCACTGGGCTGTTTGCTGGGGTTGGTGCCCCTTTTACGCGCCATTCGTTAGGCGTGCCCCCAGCTTTGATTGGCTCTTAGGGAGGTCAGCCCCAGCCAGCGGTGGGCCTTGTTGTCGGGGACTGGCTGGAGCGTGGATCCCTTCATCCGTTGTCGCCAAAACACCTGTGTCCCTGCAGGGGCGATAGGCTTTGGCTCCTGACCTAGGGCGCTGCGTTAGGCCCTTCCCCAATCCTGTGATCACCAGGGCCCTCGCCGTTGGCCTCAGCTTTGCCCTTGGGGTTCACTACCTGATCTGGCGGATTGGTAGCAGTTTGAATCTCAGTTCCAGGGCCGCGGTGGCCCTCAGCCTGGTGATGCTTGGGGCGGAGCTGTTGTTGTTGGCCAGCGCCTTTTTGCAACTGCTCTTTAGTGTTCTCCCGGGGCCCGATGCCGGGGCCGAGATCGGGGCCGCGGCAGCGGAGCTGGCGGCTGATCGGCGCCGCAATCCCGCTGCCCTGCCCAGGGTTGCCGTGCTG
Source organism: Synechococcus sp. UW140 (assembly GCA_943369525.1). Lineage (GTDB taxonomy): Bacteria > Cyanobacteriota > Cyanobacteriia > PCC-6307 > Cyanobiaceae > BAIKAL-G1. The sequence goes on along the minus strand of CALRNL020000013.1, from coordinate 60,203 downwards.
GTGCCCAGTTGCGGCGAACCCCTCGACGTGGTGGAGCGGTCCCTGCGGGGCTGTTTAGATCTGGACTATCCCCATGTTGAGGTGTGGCTGCTCGATGATGGGGCCAGGCTTGAGCTGGAAAAGATGGCCGCCCAGCTCGGTTGCCGTTATCTGGCCCGCCCCGAGCGAACCCATGCCAAGGCCGGCAACCTCAACCATGCCCTGCCCTATCTCCAGGCGGATTTGCTCGCCGTATTTGACGCAGATGTGGTGCCTTTACGCAATTTTCTGAGCCGCACCGTGGGCCTGTTCCGCGATCCGCTGGTGGGCTTTGTGCAGACACCCCAGACCTATATGAACGCCGATCCGGTGATGCGCAACCTGCGCTTGGAGCGCTGGTTGATGCCCGATGAAGAGGGCTTCTATCGCTGGATTCAGCCGAATCGCCAACGCCTGGGGGCCGTGGTCTGTGCCGGCACCTCGTTTGTAATGCGCGTTGGCAGTTTGCGCCAGGTGGGCGGTTTTGAAACCCAAACGGCCTCCGAGGATCTGGCCACCGGCATTCGCCTGATTGCGGCGGGATACCGGGGCGTGTATGTGCCAGAAAAGTTGAGTGCCGGCTTGGCTCCCTTCACCCTTGCGGCGATGGCCAGACAACGCAGTCGTTGGGCCAGTGGCACGATTCAAACCCTGTTTACCGGTGCAAATCCGCTCACAATTAAGGGGTTGAATCGGATCCAGCGCCTGGCCTTTCTGGAAGGAATTTTGCACTGGGGCATGGTGTTGCCCCAGCTGGTGCTGCTGTTGGTGCCGATCAGTATGGCCTTTTGGGGGATTGTGCCCTACCGGGTTGATTCGCCAGGCCTGCTAACAGCGGCCTTGCCATTCTTTATGAGCCAACTCTTGCTGTTGCCTTGGTTGAGTGGCCGCTCCCGCGGTGCCCTGATGCCCGAGCTCTACCGCTGGGTGTTTGTGCTGCCCTTGGCGGCCAGTGTGGTGATGACCCTATTGGGGCGGCCCCAGGGCTTTCGGGTCACGCCCAAAAGTATGCCAACCGGCGCAAAAGTTGGACCTTCCAAGCGTTTGCTAGTTCCCTTGCTGCTGCTCTTCGGCCTGCAGCTGACCAGCCTGATCAAGCTCACGCTCTACCAGGGTTCGCTTGCTGCCCCTGCGGCCGGGGGGACGCTGCTGGTCTCCCTGATTTGGGGATGGCTCAACAGCTTGCTCCTGGCCGCCGCGATTCGTCTCTGCTGGGATCGCAAGCGCTCAGGCACCACACCCTGGTTCACGCTCCAGCTGGGGGCCAGCCTCAGCCAGCCTGGCCCCCAGGGCCCCCGCTGGCCTGGCTTGATCCACACCATCAGCGAGATCGGCTGTGAACTAGAGCTGGGCGATCAGGCCCGCTTGGAGCTGGCAAGTCCTGGGGCCCGGCTGGATCTTTCGGTCCCCACTGGGGGCCTGGCCGGCCCCTGGCCTGTCCAGCTGGTTCGCACGCAAAGGCGCCCCGGTTGCCTAGGGATCGGTTTGGCCTGGGGGGCGCTCGATGCAAGCCAGCGGCAGCAATTGCAACGGTTCCTCTATCGCCGCGAGACCCTCTGGCCCCAGCGCTTGGCCCCCTTTGATGGCTTGGCCCTGCTGGCGCTCGGCCGGCGGTTGCTGCAATGGCCGGAGCCGGATGATTGGTTTCAGCGCAGCCAACTACCCGTCCGGCCCGAGGGTGCGGCAGGCCCATGAGCTCCCCCGGGCAGGGGGTTGGGGCCTGGGCTGGGATTGGACGAGCTGGCCCGATCCCTTGCGTGCCTCAGGCAATCGCCCGGCCAGATATCCCAGAATGAACCTTCCCCAATCCCGCTCTTCTGACTCCCTTGATCCCTAGGCGCCGCCGCCGGCAGTCCTGGCTGCGCCTGCTGCGGCAGCGGCTGATTTGGTTATGGCGCCAGGAGGGCAGCAATGGCCAGCGGGCCCGGGGCCTGGCGGCTGGCGTGTTCACCGGCTGCTATCCCTTCTTTGGTCTGCAGATCGTGCTGGGCGTTGGCTTGGCCAGCCTGGTGCGTGGCAACCATCTCTTGGCGGTGGTTGGCACCTGGATCAGCAATCCAATCACCTCATTGCCGCTCTACTGGTTCAACTACCAGGTCGGCTGCTGGTTGCTGGGCCCAGGCCCGGCCTTCCCCTCCCTGGGCCAGTTGAAGGACGGCGACCTGATGAACTTGGGGGCCAGCTTCAGCGGCCGCCTGATGGTGGGCTCCACCTTGGTGGGGGTGCTCAGTGCCCTGCTGCTGGGAGGGCTCTACTGGTGGGTGTTGCAGCGCCGGACCGCGGGGGCCCGGGCCTGAGTCCAGCCTTGGGCCGCTCCAATCCCTAGGCCCGATCCCAGCCCGGCTGGCGGGGTGCCCTGGTGGTGGCCAAAAGGTGCTCGATGAGCATGCCGATGGCCGCCAGGGTGCAAACCTCCTGATCGTGTTTAGGGCTGGTGGTTCCGGGGGCTCCAGTTCGGAACGGCTTCCCGCCGGTTGCCCTTGCTTGCTGTCGTTCGCTTCAGCCCATGCGGGGCAGCCCTAGGCCTGTTGACAGGACCATTGCTTGCCTAAGGAGTTTTTATGGTGTTTCTGGCGAAGTTCAAGGGGGATGGGGCGCCGTTACCCCCCAAGCCCCCCCTTAAGGCGGTGGGCCTGGCCTGGCTGGGTGGATTTATTGCCATCGCCACGGTGGCCGGGATCACCAATTTGCTCTCCGTTGGCCTGGTGCTGGGTTCCTTCGGAGCCACCTGCGTGCTGGTCTTTGGCTATCCCGATGTGCCCTTTTCCCAGCCCAGAAATGTCATTTTAGGCCACTTGATCAGTTCTTTGGTGGGTCTTGTTTACCTGTCCGTGTTCGGTGCCCATTGGTGGGCGGTGGCCCTGGCCGTGGCCACGGCGATTTCCTTGATGATGGTCACCCGCACGGTGCACCCCCCAGCTGGTTCCAACCCCGTGATTGTGTTTTTGCTGCAGCCCAGCTGGAGCTTCCTGCTCTTCCCCACCTTGGTGGGTGCCCTGGTGCTGACGGCCGTTGCCCTCGTCTACAACAACGCCTCCCGCGAGGCCCGCTATCCGAAGTATTGGTAAGGCGGTTGCGGTGTCAGGGTTGCTGATGACCAGGCTCCAGTCCTGTGCCCAAATCGGTCTTGGGAGATTCGGTCGCCTCCTTCTCCAGGGCCCCCTAGGGGATGGCGCGCCCAGGCCCGGCCAGCCCCTAGGTCCACCTGCGGGTTAGTTCTCCGGCTGCCGTCCTGACCAGGAGCCCCGCCGCCCCCGCACCCGGGCGCCAGATGGGACAGACTCTTAGCAATCCGTTACAAAGGCCATGACGGTCGGTCAGCTTTTCCTTGCCAGTCTCTCCAGTGGCGTGATCAGCCCCACGGAGCTCGGCTGGCTCGCTTCCCAACAGGACCGCTTCTCGCGGCTGGAGGAGGCCACGGCCCTGCGGCTCGGGCGCCTGCTCGACCAGGGCGAAATCCAGTTGGGCTGCCGCCTCTCCCAGGCCAAGCTCCGCCACGACGCCGTGCGCGAGAGCTGGATCGAGCCCCTGGGCCGCCGCCGCCATCGCCGCCCCACCTAGGCGGCTTTACAACCTGTTACAATCAGTCCAGTTGAACTCTTTCCCATGGCCGCTCCCACCTCCCGCTTTGGTTTCGTTGCCTTCGCTGAAACCTGGAATGGCCGCCTGGCCATGCTCGGCTTTGTGATCGGCCTCGGCACCGAATTGCTCACCGGCCAAGGCATCCTCACCCAGATCGGCCTCGGCTGATCGTCAGTCCTAACAACTTTTTTCTAGGCCCGAACAGCCCTTGCTGTTCGGGTTTTTTTGTGCCCTTCCACTGGCTAAACCCCTTTCCGTTGTCCCATCGGTGGATCGGAGTCCCAAGGGGGTCCTGCTTCGTTGGGGCCAACCCCTAGCCAACGATCTTTGGACGAGGGGCCCCCAGGGCAATGGCTTGGCCCCCTTTGTGGGGGAAATCACTAAAGACCCCTTGATGATGCCAAAAAGGCTTCATCAAGGGGTCTTTAGCTCGGATCATTAGATCAACAGATTGACTGGTGTTGCAAGCTCTTTGGTGCTCTCCCTGCCGAAGGGAATTGCGTTTAGGAGGCCTGCTGGTAGAGCGACTCCAGCCGTTCCCGGCTGAGGTCCACGTAGAGCACTTCTTCGCCGGGCTGGGGCGCTTCGGGGTGGCGGGGCCGGCGGGTGGCCTGGGACTTGGTCCCCATCGGTGGGTTGGCTCGGCGCAGGTTTTGGGTCATCAAGGCAAAGGCGCCGCCGGCAATGCCGGCGAAGCAGATCAGATAAACGCCAACCAAGATGCTTTCCACGGCCCGCTCTCGCTTTTCCCCAGTCTAGTGTGACGAAACGTTAAGCGTGGTGGCGCGCCCGGGCTGGATGAGTGAAGAGCAGCCGCTAATTCCCCCGGCCCCGGGCCCGGCCGGTTCCCCGTCGGGGCCCGAAGCCCCCGGGCCGGGAGCCTTGACCATGGTCTTTGCCCTGGAGGGCCAGCTGCGCCTGGATGACCAGCCCGGCTTGCACGAGGCCGTGGCCCTGGTCCGCCGCCAGCCCGGGAGCCGCCTGGTCGTGCTGGCCACCAGGCCCGAGGGCCAGCGCCTGCGGGGCCCCCACCAACGCCGGATCGGGGACCAGGCCCTGGAGTCGCTGCGCTCGCGCCTGGCGGCCTTGGGCATTCCCCTGCTGGCCTTTCCCCAGCAGACCACCGCCGCTGCCCTGGCCGAGCTCCAGCCGCTGCTGCGGCCTGATCGGCTGGTCCAAGCCCGGCAGAGCCGGTTGTTTGGCGACTGGCCCCTGGCCCCCGATCGCTTTCCGTTGGTCTTCAGTGATTTTCGCCGCGGCCTAAACCGCCCCCCCGACGCGCCCCTGCCCCCGCCGGATCTCACCGGCCTGGGCTGGACGGCGGCGACCTGGCCCGGGGCCTGGCCGAGGGAATGGCTCCTGTCCCTTGATTGGGATCCGGCAAGCGATCCGGCAAGCGATTCCGGAACCGAACCGCTGCCGACCCCGGGGGGGCTGGATCACGCCGATGGCCTTGGCGAGCCCCTGGGCGAACCAGGCCGGGATCCCCAAAGCGATCCCCGCAGCGCTTTCCCCTTCCGGGGCGATGAGCCCACGGCCCTGGCCCGGCTCCAGCAGTTCTGTTTCATGTCCGATGGCCTGCGCCACTACAAGGCCCGCCGCAACGGCCTGGTGGGCACGGAGTTCTCCTCGAAACTGTCCCCCTTTTTGGCCCTTGGGTCGCTGTCCGTGCGGCGCATTTGGCAGGTTTTACTGGCGTACCAGGCCCGCCATGGCGCCGATGAGGGCTCCGACTGGCTCAAGCTGGAGCTGCTCTGGCGGGAGTTTTTCCTCTGGTCCGAGCAGCGCCACGGCGCCGCCTTCCATGGCGCCAGCGGCCTCCAGAACCGCCAGCCCGACTGGGTCGAGAACCGGGAGCTGTTCGTGCGCTGGTGCCACGCCGATAGCGGCCATCCCCTGATCGATGCCCAGCTGCGGGAACTGCTCACCACGGGCTACCTCTCCAACCGGGGCCGCCAGTGGGTCGCCTCCCACTTCGTCAACGGCCTGCAGTTGCCCTGGGTCTGGGGCGCCCGCTTCTTTGAGTGGTGGTTGATCGATGCCGAGCCGGCCTTGAACACGGGTAACTGGGCCTACCTGGCCGGGGTGGGCTCCGATCCCCGCAGTTTCGGGGGGGCGCCCCGCCGCTTCGACCTCGAGCGCCAGGTTGGTCTCTACGACCCCGAGGAGAGCCACCGCTTGCGATGGTCCTGAGCGTTGCTGGCGGGGCCTCTGGCCCTACCGCCCCCGGCTCCGAAGCCGATGACCGCCAGCCGATGCCCGTGATCCGATGAGCCCCCAGCCATGACCCTCACCCTGATCCTGGGCGACCAGCTCCACCCGGATTGGTTCAGCCCCTCGCCCCTGCAGCTGGCCGCTGGGGATCGGGTCCTGATGGTGGAGGACCTGGCCGTGGCCTCCGCCTACCGCTACCACCAGCTGCGGCTGCTGCACACCTTCGTGGCCATGCGCCACTTCCGCGATGCCCTGGTCGGCCATGGCGTGGCCGTGCGCTATTTCGAGCTGCCCGATTCGGTTGATTGCTCCTTCTGGCAGCGGCTGGCCGCCGAGCTGGCGGGCCAGGGGGAGTTGCGGGTGGCGGAGGTTGCCGATCGCCGCTTTGGGGCCCGGCTCGAGCGCGTCTGCCAGGAGCAGGCGGTGGCGTTAACGCTGCTGCCGTCGCCCGCTTTCCTGGAGTCGGTTGGCGAGAGCCGGGCCTGGTTTGGCGGGCGGGCCCGGCCGCTGATGAAGACCTTCTACGAGCGCCAGCGCCGGCGCCTGGGCCTGTTGCTCGAACCGGATGGAACCCCCACGGGCGGCCGCTGGAGTTTTGATGCCGATAACCGGCGCCGCCTGCCCAAGGGCTACCAGGAGCCGCCCCTGCCGCCGGTGCCCGCCAGCCCCCATGGGCCGGCGGTGCGCGCCCTGATCGGCCGCCACTTCGCCAGCCACCCCGGCGAGCTGGGTCCGCTTTGGATTCCCTACGACCACCCCCAGGCCCAGGCCTGGCTGGAGTCCTTTCTGGAGGAGCGGCTAGCTGGTTTTGGCCCCTACGAAGACGCCCTCAGCCAGGGCCACGACACCCTGCACCATTCCCTGCTCTCGCCCCTGCTCAACACGGGCCTGTTGACCCCCTCCGCCGTGGTCGGCGCCTGCCTGGCCCACGCCGCCAGGCGTGAGGCCAGCGCGGAGCCGGTGCCGATCGCCTCCCTGGAGGGTTTCCTGCGCCAGGTGGTTGGCTGGCGGGAGTTTGTGCGCGGGATTGATCGGGCCCACGGCGAGCGCCAGGCCAGCACCAACTTCTGGAACCACCAGCGCCGGCTTGCCCCCTGCTGGGACGACGGCAGCACGGGCCTGCCGCCCCTGGATCGGGCGATCCAGCGGGTGAACCGGCTCGGCTACAACCACCACATCGAGCGCCTGATGGTGATCAGCTGCCTGATGCTGCTCTGTGAGATCAACCCGGTTGAGGTGCACCGCTGGTTCATGGAGCGCTACCTCGATTCCTATGAATGGGTGATGGGCCCGAATGTCTATGGCATGGGCCAGATGAGCGACGGCGGCATCTTTGCCACCAAGCCCTACATCTGCGGCTCCAATTACATCCTCAAGATGGGGGACTACAAACGGGGCCCTTGGTGTGAAATTTGGGATGGGCTCTATTGGCGCTTTATCGAGCGCCACCGAGCCTTTTTTCAGGCCAATCCGCGCCTGTCGATGATGGTGCACCTGCTCGATCGGATCGGGCCAGACCGCCGGCAGGGGTTAAACGCCGCCGCCGAAGCCTTCCTCCGCCGCGCCACCCTGGTGCTGCCCTGAGCCCCGCCTTGCCCGTGCCCACCCCCGCCGACAGGGATCTCGCTGACACGGATCTCGCTGACACGGCCCCGGCTGGGGCTGACCTGGCCCCGCCTGCCCTGTTGGAGCGCCTCGCCAGCGTGGCGGGGATGGGCCCGGGCCGGCGCCGGCTGGTGCTGCTGCTGCCCCAGCTGGGTGATTTCGACAGCCTCGAATACGCCCAGGCCCTGGCCAGGGCCCTGCCCCAACTGGAGTCGGCGGGCATCGCCCTGCTGGCGATCGGCATTGGCAACGGCGGGAGCGGCCAGCGCTTTTGCACCTACACGGGCTTCCCCAGCGACCGACTACTGGTGGATGCCGAGCCCGAGCTGCACCGGGCCCTGGGGCTCTACGGCGGCCTGGGCCCGGTCGGTGGACCCTGGCCGAATCTCTTGCTGATGTGCGCCGGTGTGGGCTCCCCCGGCACCCTGGCGGAGGTGCTGCGCGGCTACACCGGCGACCGCAGCGCCCCCCAGCGCCTTGCCGATGGCGAAACGATCCAGGTGGGCCCCCTACCGCCGATCCAGGGCTCGTTCTTCGCCCGGGCCGGTGGCTCGGGCTTCCTGCGGCCCTTTGAGCTGGCCACCGTGCGCCTCCAGAACATGGCCGAAGTGCTGGGCCATTGGCGCACCTACGTGCCCCGCGACGACTTCCTCACCCAGCGGGGCGGCACCTTCCTGCTCGAAGCCGACGACTCCCTGCTTTACCGCCACATCGACCGGGGCATCCTCGGCTTTTCGGCCACCATGGCCCGGCCGTTGAGCTTCCTCGATCCCTGGTTGGGCTGACTTTGGCTTGGGGAAGCCGGGTCCGCTTAGGCCAGGTCCAGGTCCAGATCCAGGCCCAATTGCAGCGGCCCGGAGGCGTCAACAGCCGCAATTCGACCGGGCCGCCGTCCACCCTTGGCCGCTGGGCGGGCCCTGGTGCCGCTGGAGCGGCGGGAGCCATGGGTTTGTAGGACCAGGGCGGCCCACTCCCGGAATCCGGGCTCCTGGCGCCGGGCCCAGATGCGCTGCTTCGCCTCCCGGGCGGCGGCGGCCGGGTCCACCAGGGGCAGGGGGTAGTCGACCCCAAGCACACAGCCCAGGTTCGTTTGGGTCGAGAGCGGCATCGTCCAGGGCTCATGCAGGTGCACGAGGGGCACCCGTCCCAGTTCCGGCAGCCACTGGCGCAGGAACTGGCCCTGGGGGTCGTGGTCCTGGCCCTGCTTGATCGGGTTGTAGATCCGGATTGTGTTGATGCCCGTGGTGCCGGATTGCATCTGGCACTGGCTCCAGTGGATGCCCGGCTCGTAGTCCACGAACAGGCGGGCCAGCACCAGGCCGCTGTCGCGCCAGGGCAGCCAGAGCTGGTAGCTGGCCACCGACATCAACATCGCCCGCATGCGGAAGTTGATCCAGCCCGTGGCGATCAGGGCCCGCATGCAGGCATCCACAAACGGCAGGCCGGTGCGCCCCTCGGCCCAGGCCGCCAGTCGTTCCGGGTCGCTGGCCCGCAGGCCGGCGGTGAGCGGATGGAGCTCCCGGAACTCCAGATCGGGTTGGCTTTCCAGCTTCTGGATGAAGTGGCAGTGCCAGTGCAGCCGCTCCTCAAAGCCCCGCAGGGCCCGGGGCCAGTCGCCCCGTTGCGGGGCGGGCAGGCCCTTCCGTTCCGCCTGGCGCCCGCGGCTGCGTTGCACGATCTCCCGCATCGACAGGGTGCCCCAGCTCAGGTGGGGCGAGAGCCGCGAGCAACTGCTGAAGGCCGTGCCCGGGCTGGAGAGCTCCCGGTGGTAGCGGGCGCCCCGCTCGGCCAGGAAGCTCTCCAGCAGGGCCAAACCGGCTTGGCGGCCGCCCGGTTGGCGGCCGGGGCAGGGGTCGTCGGCCAGGCCCAGCTCCTGGGCGGTGGGGATGGGGCCTGGCTCGATGCTGCCTAGGGGCGTCAAGGCCGCCGGGGCTGGGCTGGCCGGTTCGGCCATGCGCCCTTCCCAGCGGCGGGCCCAGCCGTTGCGGCTCTTCAGCCGGCGGACCACGCCGAATTGGGGCAGCTCGATCCAGGTGATGCCATGGCGTTGGGCCCAGGCGGCCACCCGCCGGTCGCGGGCATAGGTCCAGCCGTTGCCGGTTTCCTCGTGGCTCCAGAGGGTGGCGATGCCGAACTGGCGGCGGGCCCGCTCCAGCACGGCCTCCACCGGGCCCGGGCGCACGACCAGGGGCTGGCCCAGCGCGGTGAGCTCCCGGCGCAGCTCCGCCAAGCTCTCGGCGCAGAAGGCCCATTGGCGGGCCGAGGCATCGGCCTGCTGCCACAGCTCTGGCTCCACCACCACTAGGGGCAGCACCGGTCCGCGGCGACAGGCCTGCAGCAGCGGCTGGTGATCGACCAGCCGCAGGTCCCGCTTGAACCAGACGATCTGCAGCGCCTCCATGGGCGCGACCCTAGGGAGTTTGGGCCCGGCCCTACGGCCGGCCCTGTTGAGGAGCCCAGGGGCCCCTAGGCCCGATCAGATCCGCTCGAATTCAATCAAGCGCGAGTAATAGAAGGGGGCCTGGTTGAGGCTGCGGCGCACCAGGCGGAAGCCGCTGCGGGTCGCCGCCGCCACGATGCCGCTTTCGCGCAGGGTGTAGGCGCGGGTGGTCTTGCTGGGGCCGGGGAACAGTTCGCCAATGCGCTTGAGCACGGCCAGCAGGGGCGTGTAGGGCGCAAAGCTCACCAGCAGGCGCCGTTCCGCCAGGGAGGCCAGATGTTCCACCATCTGTTCGGCCGGTTCCTGGGGGTAGTGGATGAACACGTCCAGGCAGATCACCGTGTCGTAGCGGCCCCCCAGGCTTTCGAGATCGGAGGCGCTGAACTGCAACCGGGCCGGATCGAGGCCCTGCTCGGTGGCCCGGCGGCTGGCCTCATTCACCATCGCCACGGAGAGGTCGCTGGCCTGGATGCTGCCGGCCCCCAGGGCCGCCAGGGGCAGGCTGAGGCTGCCAACGCCACAGCCCGCATCACAGAAACTGCGCTGGGCCAGGTTGCCCTCCTCCTGCAGCCAGGCCAGCACCTGGTCCACCGTTTTCTGGTGGCCGATGCGGATGTTGCGCTGAACCTTGTTGACGTCTTCGCTGTCGCTGTAAATGCGATTCCAGCGATCAAAGCCGGTGCTATTGAAATAGGCCTCCACCACGGACTTCTCGCTGTCCTTGGCGGATGGTGTTGGGGCGTTGGCGGTGTCGCCTGGGGCTGGCTGGGATGGGGCGGTCTGGGCTGGGGCTGACTGGGCTGGGGCTGTCTCAGAAGTGCTGTCCAGGAGCTGCTCGGCGGCCATCGTGAAAGCGGCTGGTGGGACAGGGTTGGCCGGGATCCTAGGCAGGTTGGTTGCCGGGTCTGCTCCGCTGCCAGGCCAGGGCTGGGGCCGCCCCACTCCAGCGCAGGGTCTCGGCGAGGGGCATGCCCAGCAGCAGGCTTTCGATCGGCCGGTCGTCGCCCAAGACCCGCCGGGGCGCCAGCGTGGCCGCGGCGATGGCGCCTTCCGCTTCGCCGCCCCAGCGGGCCAGGCGCCGCACCCCCTCCAGCAGGGGCAGGGTCACCCCCGCCAGGGTGCCGTCCGGTAGGCGGCAGGTGCCCTGCTCCACCAGGAGTTCGCGCTCATCCCAGCGGTGGCGACCATCGGCCAGGCCGTAGGGGGCGAGGGCATCGCTCACGAGCACCAGTCGCTCGGCCGCCAGCCGTTGCAGCAGCACCGCCATGGTCGGCGCCACATGGACGCCATCGGCGATCAGGCCCAGGTGGACCCCACCCGCCAGCAGGGCCGCCCCCACGGGCCCCGGGGCCCGGTGGTGCAGGCCGCCCATGGCATTGAGGCTGTGGGTCAGCATCGAAACCCCGGCGCCGAAAGCGGCATTGGCCTCGGCCCCAGTGGCCTCGCTGTGGCCCAGGCTCACCGCGATCCCCAGCTCCCGAAGGGCCCCGATCACCTCGCCGGCTCCCTCCAGTTCCGGGGCCAGGGTCACCAGGTCGATTGCGTCTTCAAAGCCGCCGATCCGCTCCACCAGGGCGGTGCGGCTGGGCGCACAGAGGTGGATGGCGGGATGGGCGCCGCGGCGGGCGTGGGCCAGGAACGGTCCCTCCAGGTGGGCGCCGTGCAGGCGGCAGCGGCCGCTGCGGTGCCGCTGCCGGGCGGCCCCCAGCACGGCCAGGGCCTGGCGCAGGGGGGCGACGGCGCAGGTCACCAGGGTGGGACAGATCGCCTCAACGCCATCGCGCCAGAGCAGCTCCAGCAGGGCCTCGAGTTGGGGCAGGTCGGCGTCGGTCAGTTCCGGGAAGGCCAGGCCCAGGCCGCCATTGATCTGCAGGTCCACCCCGCCGGGACTGAGCCAGTCCCCCTGCCAGTCGGCTCCGGCCGCGGCGCTGCCGGGGGGCAGGGCTTGCACGGCGGCAATGTGGTCGTGGCCATCAAGGCCGATCCGCCAGGGCTGGGGGCCACCCCCGGGCAGGCGGACGTTGCTGAGCCAGCGCATCGAGACAACTCCCGCCGGGGGAGGGCGAAGGGGTGCTGAAGCGGGAGAATGCCATCCTCGCCGCTCCATCGCCCGTTCCAACCCATGGCCGTTGCCCCGCGCGACTCCGGCGCTGCCCCCGCGCCCGGCGACCAGGCCCCGGGCCCCTCTGGGGCGCCCCTAGTGGCGGTGGTGATGGGCAGCGATTCGGACCTGCCCACCATGGAGCCGGCCGTGGCGCTGCTGCAGCGGTTCGGCGTTTGCGTTGAGGTGCGGGTGCTTTCGGCCCACCGCACCCCCCTGGAAATGGTGACCTTTGCCCAGGCGGCCGCCGGCCGGGGCCTCAAGGTGGTGATCGCCGGTGCCGGTGGCGCCGCCCACCTGCCCGGCATGGTCGCCTCGCTCACCACCTTGCCCGTGATTGGGGTGCCGGTGCAGACCCGGGCCCTCTCGGGCGTGGATTCGCTCCATTCGATCGTGCAGATGCCGGCCGGGATCCCGGTGGCCACCGTGGCGATCGGCAATGGGGTCAATGCTGGCCTGTTGGCGGTGCAGATCCTCGCCACCGCCGACGCCGGCCTGGCCGAGCAGCTGCTCGCCTATCGCCGCGATCTCCATGGCCAGGTGATTGCCAAGGATGGCCGCCTGCAGGAGCTGGGCAGTGCGGCCTACCTGGAGGCCATGGCGGGGCCGCGATGATCGAGCGTCTGGTGCTGCCCCCCTGGCTGCGGCTGGGCCTGATCCTGCCCCTGCTGGTGCTCAACCTCTGGGTGCTGCGCCAGTTGCTGCTGCCCCTGGCGCCCTTCCCGGCCCTGTTCATTGGGGCGGCCCTGATCGCCTTCCTGCTCGATCTGCCCACCCGCTGGTTGCACGGCCGCGGCCTGCCGCGGGGCCTGGCGGTGCTGTTGGTGGTGGGGCTGGGGCTGGGCCTGCTGGTGCTCTCGGCCCTGTGGCTGGTGCCCCGGCTGGTGGAACAGCTGGTGGGGCTGATCAATGTGCTGCCGGGCTGGCTGTCGGAGGGGGAGCGCTGGCTGAATCGGCTCCAGGAGTGGGCGGCCGAACGGGGCCTGCCGACGGAATTTGGCGACCTCAGCAGCAGCCTGTTCACCCGCACCAGCCAGGTGGCGAGCCAGCTCAGCCAGCGGCTGCTCAGCCTGCTTGGCGCCACCGTTGGCCTCACGGTCAATACCTTGATCGTGACCGTATTGGCGGTGTTCCTGTTGCTTGGCGGTGAGGCGATCGTGGCCGGCCTGGCCCGCTGGCTGCCGGCCGCCTGGAGTGGCCTATTGCTCACCACCTTGGGCCGCACGTTTCGGGGTTACTTCGCCGGCCAGGTGGTGCTGGCCCTGATCCTCAGCGGCGCCCAGATGGTTGTGTTCACCCTGCTGGGCATCCCCTACGGGGTGCTGTTTGCCGTGCTGATCGGCTTCACCACCCTGGTGCCCTATGCCAGTGCCGTCACGATCCTGCTAGTGAGCCTGCTGCTGGCCTTGGAGGATCCCCGCACCGGCCTGGAGGTGCTGGCGGCGGCGATCAGCGTGGGCCAGGTGGTCGACCAGGTGATCCAGCCCCGGTTGATGGGCAGCATCGTCGGCCTCCAGCCCGCCTGGCTGCTGGTGAGCCTGCCTTTGGGGGCCCGCTTTGGCAGCCTGATGGGCCTGGGCGAGCTGCTAGGCCTGTTGTTGGCGGTGCCGGTGGCTAGCTGCCTGAAAACCTTCCTGGATGCCTGGGCCAACCAGCTCGGCCTGCCTCCAGGTGCCAGCGTGCCCCCGGGCTCCAGTTGGTCTCCGAGCTCAAGCCTTACGCCGCCGCCGGAATGATCCCCTGCTCCTGCAGGTAGGCGATCACCTGGCTGACGCAGTCGTCCAGGCACTGGCTGCCGGTCTCCACCCGCAGTTCCGGCTGCTCGGGGTCTTCGTAGGGGCTGGAGATGCCGGTGAAATCCTTGATCACGCCGGCCCGGGCTTTGGCATAGAGGCCCTTGGTGTCGCGGGTTTCACAGGCGGCCAGGTCGGCCGCGCAGTGGACCTCGATGAAGTCGCCCTCCGGCACGAGCGCCCGGACCCGGTCGCGGTCGGCCCGGAACGGGGACACGAACGCGGTCAGCACCACCACCCCCGCATCCACGAACAACTTGGCCACCTCCCCAATGCGCCGGATGTTCTCGGTGCGGTCGGCATCGGAGAAGCCCAGGTCCTGGCAGAGGCCATGGCGCACGTTGTCGCCATCGAGCACGTAGCAGGAGAGCCCCTGTTCAAACAGGGCCGAATTGACGGCGTTGGCCAGGGTGCTCTTGCCGGCGCCCGAGAGGCCGGTGAACCAAAGAATGGCGCTGCGGTGGCCGCGCTGGTGGGCCCGGGCGGCCCGATCCACCGAGGAGTGGTGCCACACGATGTTGGTGGAGGCGCCCTTGCTGGTGAGGGGGCTAGGGCTAGGGCTGGGGGCGGACATGGGCGCGGGCGACGGCCGGATCGATGCCGCCCATTCTCCCCATCGGGGTGGGGCGAGAACCCGGCCCGGCCTCAGAAGCTCTTGACCAGCAGCGACATCCCCATCAGCAGCGAGAGGACCTCGAAGGCGCGCTTCACCAGCCGGCTGCCCTTGGCGATGGCCAGGTGGGCCCCCAGGTAGCCGCCGGCGATTGAGCCGACTAGCAGCACCGGCACCCAGCTCCAGGCGATCTGGCCCCGGATCCCGAGGGTGAGGGCGCCGGCGCCATTCCAGAACAGGCCCACCAGGATCAGGGTGTAGGCCACGGCCCGGCCGTAGTCGAGGCCAAACCAGCGCACCAGCCACAGGGTCACAAACAGGCCGGTGCCGGAGGTGAGCGAGCCGTTAAGGAAGCCGATGGCAAACAGTCCGGCGCCGCCGATGGCCAGGCCTCGCCGGTCCAGTTGGCGCACCACGCTGACGCTGCCCAGCTGGGGCTGGGCGACCGAATAGAGCCCCAGGGCGATGGTGAGCAGCCCCAGCAGGAGGGTGCAGAGCTTGGGGGGCAAGGCCAGCACCACCCGGGCCCCGATCACCACGCCGGGCAAGCCGCACCCCAGGATGAAGGCCGCCAGCCGGGGATTGAGGGACCGCTCCCGGGCATGGCGCAGGCTGGCGCCCACGCCCAGGGCGACGCTGGCCAGCTTGTGGGTGGCCAGGGCCAGGGGAAAACTCAGCCCCAGCAGGATCAGCACCGGCAGCTGCACCAGCCCGGCGCCGCCCCCCGCCAGGGCCGAGAGCAGGTTGGCCAGCAAGGAGGCCCCAAACAGGCCCAACTGCACCAGCAGATCGGCGGGGGTGATCACCGCCGGCAGCCCGATGGCCAGGGGGCTTTGGCCAGGCACAAGCCACCAAGCCACCAACGTTGCCAAGGGGAGAGTCATCCCCCCGCCTGCTTGGGCCGATAGCCCGCCTTCTCTAGGGCCGCCAGGGCTGGGGCTACCTGGTCGCCCTGGAGTTCGATCAGGCCGTCCTTAAGGGTGCCGCCGGTGCCGGCGTGGGCCTTGAGCTGCTTGAGCAGGGCCTTGAGCTCGGCCTCGGGGGCCTCCAGGCCCGAGATCGCGGTCACCAACTTGCCGCCCTTGCCGGCCTTGGTGCGCTGCACCCGCACCCGTTGCTGGGCCTTGGCGCTGGGATCGCCGGCGCTGCCCTGGCCAGGACTGGCCCCGGGCCCGGGGCTGCGTTGCAGGCTTGCTGGTCTGCTGAATTCCTGCCAGCCGCCTTTGGCCATGGTGGTGCCCTTTGCTGGCTCCAGTTCAGCGCAGGACGGGGCCCCGGCCAGCCCGGACCTGGCCCATTGCCCGAGCCACATGGCCCATCGTTGGGCAAATTGGCGGGCCAGGCAGCCCGGCCCAAGCTCCTGCCCAAACCGCCTTGCCAGCCAACCAGGGCTTGGGCGCCCCGAACCCCTTGCCGCTTCCTACGCTGGAACCCTCCTGCACCGCCGCCGGTGACCAGCACCGTCCCTGCCCTAACCGTTGACCCCGCGGCGCTGGAACCGGCCGTTCGCCCCAACGCCCTGGGCCGCTTTGGCCCCTTCGGCGGCCAGTACGTGCCCGAAACCCTGATCCCCGCCCTGGCGGAGCTGGAGGCGGCCGCCGCCGAGGCCTGGCAGGACCCGGCCTTCACCGGGCGCCTCAACCACTTGCTCAAGCACTACGTCGGCCGACCCACTCCCCTCTATGAGGCCGAACGGCTGAGCGAGCACTATCGCCGCGCCGATGGCGGGCCCCGCATCTGGCTGAAGCGTGAGGACCTCAACCACACCGGCGCCCACAAGATCAATAACGCCCTCGGTCAGGCCCTGTTGGCCCTGCGCATGGGGAAAAAACGGATCATTGCCGAAACCGGCGCCGGCCAGCACGGGGTTGCCACGGCCACGGTGTGTGCCCGCTTCGGCCTCGAGTGTGTGGTGTACATGGGCGCCGAAGACATGCGCCGCCAGGCCCTCAATGTCTTCCGCATGCGGCTGCTGGGCGCCACCGTGCAGCCCGTGACCGCCGGCACGGCCACCCTCAAGGACGCCACCAGCGAGGCGATCCGCGACTGGGTCACCAACGTGGAGACCACCCACTACATCCTCGGCTCGGTGGCCGGACCCCATCCCTTCCCGATGCTGGTGCGCGACTTCCACGCCGTGATTGGTGAGGAAGCCAAGCGCCAGTGCCAGGAGGCCTTCGGCCGCTTGCCCGATGTGTTGGTGGCCTGCGTCGGCGGCGGCTCCAACGCCATGGGCCTGTTCCATCCCTTCGTGCAGGACCCTTCAGTGCGACTGATCGGGGTGGAGGCGGCCGGCGATGGCGTCGCCACCGGTCGCCATGCGGCCACGATCACCGAGGGTCGGGTGGGGGTGCTCCATGGCGCCATGAGCCTGCTGCTCCAGGACGGCGACGGCCAGGTGCAGGAGGCCCATTCGATCAGCGCCGGCCTCGATTACCCCGGCGTCGGTCCGGAGCACAGCTACTTCAAGCAGATCGGCCGGGCCGAATACGGCGCGGTCACCGACAGCGAGGCCCTGGCGGCCCTGCAGCTGGTTTGCAAGCTGGAAGGCATCATCCCGGCCCTGGAAACGGCCCACGCCTTCGCCTGGCTCGACACCCTCTGCCCCACCCTGGCCCCCGGCAGCGAAGTGGTGCTCAACCTGTCCGGCCGCGGCGACAAGGACGTCAACACCGTGGCCGACAAGCTCGGCGACCAGCTGGGCGGCTAGGGACGCCCTGACCAACCCGGGCAGGCGCGTCGAGCAGCCCTGCCCTGCCGCCCCAGGGCGGGTTCCCGCTTGGGCGAGTCAGCCCAGCAGCTGCTGCAGGATCGAAGCCACCGATTGCACCGCCGCCCGCGCCGTGGCGTAGGCCATGCGCATCGGCCCCACCAGGGCCACCTGGCCCTGGCCGCCGCTGCCGGTGCGGTAGGGCGCCTGGACCACGGCGCACTCGCGCAGGGCCGGGTGGGGATGTTCCAGGCCGATCCAGACGCCGCCGATGGCGCCGGCCCCATCGGTCTGGAGCAGCTGCTGGGGGTCCTGTTCGACCAGCTGCAGCAGGGGCCGCAGGCTTTCGCTGCGGCTGAATTCCGGCTGGCTGAGCAGGCCCCCCAGGCCGAGGGAGACGGCGCCATCCTGCTCCAGGGGCCGGGCCTGGCGGTGGCTCCGCAAGCCCTGGCGCAGCAGGGAACCGCTGCTGCGCAGCTGGGGCGGCAGGGTGCTCCAGTCGATCCGACCGACGGTGCCCTCCTGGCCCAGTTGGGCGGTGGTCCAGCGCTCCAGGGCCGGCACTTCGGCGCGGATGGCGGCCGGCAGGCGCAGGTTGAGGCTGCTGGAGGCGGCGGCGCTTTCCACCAGGAACACCAGCAGCCGGTCGCCGCTGGGCACCAGGCGCAGGGCCTGGAGCTGGGGCTGCTGGCGCTGGGGACGGGTGATCAGGCTGAGCAGGCCGGTGAGGTCGGCCAGGCGGCGGGCCAGTTGCAGCAGCAGGTCGTCGAGGGCGGCCCATTGCAGGCTGAGGCTGGCCAGTTCCCGTTCCAGCTGGCCGGCCGCGGCCCCGGGGGCCGGCAGCAGGCAGTTGACGTAATGGCGGTAGCCCAGCTGGCTGGGGACCCGGCCGGCGGAGGGGTGGGGCTGGGTGAGCAGACCTTTGAGCTCCAGGGCCCCCATGGCGGAGCGCACTGTGGCCGGGCTGGCGGGCAGACCGAAGCGGCGCACCAGGGTGGAACTCCCCACCGGCTCCATCGTGTCGACGTAGTGCCTCACCGTCGCTTGCAGCACCTCCTGTTGGCGGCGGGGCAGCGCTTGCAAGGAAATTCGGGGGGCTGGCAATCCGGCAATCGTAGGCGGGGTGCCCGGGTATGCGGCAGTCCTGCTGCGGCGCCGAAAGCCCATAGCGCTTAACGCCCCCTGGTCCCCCCAGTTCGTAAAGCGAAACGTCCTTGCCTAAGAACGGTCAGTAACGGGGAACGCTGGGATCCACTTCCAGACTCCAGGCTTCGATGCCTCCCTCCAGGTTCCAGACATCGCTGAAGCCCTGGGCATCGATCAGCCAGGAGGCGAATTGCCAGCTGCGCATGCCCGCGTGGCAGAGCACTACCACCGGCCGCTGGCGATCCAGCAGCTCCGGGATCTGATCGAGCCAGTCCTGGGAGCGGCTCAAAGGCAGGTGGATCACGGGCTGGTCCAGGGCGGCCAGCTCCAACTCCCGGTGCTCCCGCACATCGACGAGCTGGAGGGGCTCGCCCTGCTGCAGGCGGGCCTGCAGTTCAGGGGCCCGCAGGGGGAGGGGGGTGGCCATGGGGAACGGTGCTCTGGGGCCATGGGATGCCAAAGATCGGCCCGATGGATAAAGATGAGGCCACTCCTGCGTGCGGCGCATGAAGGCCCGCCCTTTTCTGGCGGCCGTGGTGGCGGCAGCGGTGCTGCTCTTTGGTCTGGGGATCGGGGGCTGGTGGTTGCTGCTGCAACGCAGCCCCCTGGCCCTGCAGCAGCACCCCCTGAGCTTGCCCCTGGCGGCCCGGTTTGTGCCCCGCAGCGTGCCCCTGAGCCTGCACTGGCTGGTGTCTGCCGATGAACCGGCCGCCTACCTGCGGGCCGTGGCCAGGCCAGGGGAGCGGCGCCGGGCCGCCGCCGCCGCCGAGCGCCTGCGGGATGGCGTTTTTGCCACGGCCGGTCTGGATTACGCCTCTGAATTGGCTCCCTGGCTGGGCGAGGAAATCAGCCTGGCCCTGTTGACGCCCCCCGGTCCAGACCATGCGCCCGGCTGGGTGCTGGCCCTGCGCAGCCGCGATCCCGAGGGGGCCCGTCGTTTCCTGCAGCGCTTCTGGCAGACCCGCAGCCTGGCTGGCACCGACCTGCAAATCAGCAGCTACCGGGGCATGGGCCTGATCAGCGGCCGCGGCGCCCTGGTTGGCCAGCAGCCCCAGCCGATCGCCACGGCCCTAATCAACGACGACCTGGTGCTGATTGCCTCCGGTCGCGGCGCCCTTGAGCAGGCCCTCGATGTTTCCCAGATCGAGGAACTCAACCAGGCCGGCAGCCCCCAGTTGCAGCAGGCCGTCCGGCGCCTCGGCAAGGGGGTGGTGCTGGTCACCGCCAGGTCTGGTGCCCTGGGCGGCTGGTTGGGCTTGCCCGATCCTGCCCCTGGTCAGGGATTTGCCCCTGGCCAGGGGCAGGATCCCGGAGGGGCTCCCCTTCCGGCCGCCGTGGAGGAGCTGGTGCTGGCCCTAGCCCCAGCAGGCCGGGGCCTGGAGTTGGCGGGCTTGCTGCGGTTGGGCCAGCCCCTGGCCCTAACTCCCCTGCGGCAGGGGGAACCCCTGCTCCAGCAGATCGCCCTACCCGCCTCCAGCTTGGCCCTGGTCCAGAACCCGGCGGCCCTGCTGGCGGCCGAATCTCCCTGGCGTCCCCTGGCTGCGGCCCTGTTGGCCCGAGCCCTGCCCCCTACGGCGGGCCCCCTGCCGGCCCTGGTGGCCAGCGCCGATGGCGGCCCCCTGCTCGGGGCCCGCTCCGACCAGGGCTGGCTGCTGGGCAGCCGCCAGGACCAACCCGATCCCGCCGGCCTGGCCGCCCCCCTGGCCGAGGTCGGCTACGCCCCCGCGCCGCTGCTGCTCAAGCAACGCCCCCTGCTGGTGTGGACCCAGCTGCTCTCCAAGCCCGTGAAGGGCAACCCGGACCAGCTGCAGGCCCGCCTGGCCGGTGCCCGGGCCCCAGACCCAGGCACCGGCTCGGATCTGGCCTGGTGGGCCGAGGGTCTGGCGCTGCTGGAGACCCAGCTGGAGGGCCACCATCCCCCCAAGGAGCGCCTGCAGCAGTTGGAGTCGCTCCAGTCGCCCCAGGCCCCCCTGCAATGGGCCATGGATGGGGCCACGGCCCGCAACCTGCTGGCGGCCTGGCAGCCCTGGCGCCTGCTGGTGGCCCTGTCCGGTTCGGACGGATCCCTGGCGGACAGTGTGCGCGGCGCCGCCCTCAGCCTGGAGGCCGATCCAGGCGGGTTTGGCCCTGGGCCGGACCCCAGCGCTAGCCCCAGCATCGGGGATCTGGGGGCGCCTGCATCGGCCAGCAAGGACAGGCTGCTGCGGCTGCGGGGCCAGCTGCAGTTCAAGGATTAATCACGCGGAGCTGACGATGGCGGCGACAAGGGAACTGCTGCTGCTGCGCCACGGCATCGCCGAGGAACGTCGCGTCGACTTGCCCGATGGCCGCCGCGCCCTGACGCCGGAGGGGCGCCAGCGCAGCGAGGCGGTGCTGCAGTGCCTGGTGGCCCTGGGGCTGGGCTGCGACCTGCTGCTCAGCAGCCCCCTGACCCGGGCACGCCAGACGGCGGACCTGGCCCGGCTGGCTGGCCTGGCGCCCGACCTGGAGCTGGCCGCCGCCCTGGAGCCCGCTGGGGAGATCGGGCCCCTGTTGCAGCTTTGGCTTGGGGCCAGCTCGCCTAGGCCCGGCTGGCGGCGGTTGGCCCTGGTGGGCCACGAGCCAGACCTGGGCCAGCTGGCGGCCCACCTGATCGGCGCCCCCGCCGGTGCCGTGACCCTCAAGAAAGCCGGGGTGGCCCTGGTGGCCCTGCCGGAGGACGGCAGCCCGGCCCGGCTCAAGTTGCTCTTGAGCCCGCACAGCCTGCTGGCTGGTCGGTAGCGCTACGGCGCCGTTCTGGCGGCGGGCCTTAGCGTTTCAGAATCGCTGCAGGATCGCCAACGTGGCAGAGGCAAGCTTGGGTGCCGGAATGCCGGCCGGGACTCCCGCCGCTCCGCCGTTCCGTCCAGGTCTGGAAGGGGTTCCTGCCACCCAGTCGGCCATCTGCGACATCGACGGGCTGAAGGGAATCCTCAGTTACCGGGGCTACGCCGTCGACGACCTGGCCGCCCAGAGTTCCTTTCTGGAAACGGCCTACCTGCTGGTTTGGGGGGCCTTGCCCACGGCTAGCCAGTTGGGGGACTTCCAGCAGGAGGTGCAGATGCACCGCCGGGTGAGCTTCCGCATCCGGGACATGATGAAAAGCTTCCCCTCGGCGGGCCATCCCATGGATGCCCTGCAGAGCAGCGCCGCGTCCCTGGGGCTGTTCTATTCGCGGCGGGCCCTGGACAACCCCGAATACATCTACGGGGCCGTGGTGCGGCTGATTGCCAAGATCCCAACGATGGTGGCGGCCTTCCAGCTGATTCGCAAAGGCCAGGATCCGATCCAGCCCCGCGACGACCTGCCCTACGCCGCCAATTTCCTCTACATGCTCACCGAGCGGGAGCCCGATCCGCTGGCCGCCCGCATCTTCGATGCCTGCCTGATCCTCCACGCCGAGCACAGCCTCAACGCCAGCACCTTCAGCGCCCGGGTCACGGCGAGCACCCTCACCGATCCCTATGCGGTGGTGGCCTCGGCCGTGGGCACCCTGGCCGGGCCCCTCCATGGGGGCGCCAACGAGGACGTGCTGGAAATGCTTGCCCAGATCGGCACGGAAGACCGGGTCGAGGCCTGGCTGGACCAGGCCATCGCCCAGAAGCAGAAGATCATGGGCTTCGGCCACCGGGAATACAAGGTCAAGGATCCGCGGGCGGTGATCTTGCAGCAGCTGGCCGAGCAGTTGTTTGACCAGTTCGGCCACGATCCGATGTACGACCTGGCGCGAAAGCTGGAGGCGGCCGCCGCCGAACGGCTGGGGCCCAAGGGCATCTATCCCAACGTCGACTTCTATTCCGGCCTGGTGTATCGCAAACTCGGCATTCCCGAGGATTTGTTCACGCCGATCTTCGCGATTGCCCGGGTGGCTGGCTGGCTGGCCCACTGGAAGGAGCAGATCGGGGCCAACCGCATCTACCGCCCCAGCCAGATCTATACCGGGCCCAGCGGCCTCAGCTGGCAGCCCCTCTGCGAGCGTTAGGTGCTGCTTGCACCCGAGCGCTCAGCCCTCCTTGCACCTAAGTTGCCCCCATTGCAACCGCTCCCATCGTCGCCACCTGCATGGTGATCGCCTCCCCCTTGCCCCCGGCGTTGCCCCTGGCCCCGGCCCTGCCTGGCCTGGCCTGGCCTAGCCCCCTGGCCATGGTCAGCCCTGGCCTCGACCTGGAATCGAGCTTCAGCAGCCTGCTTGAGGGGCTGGGCCTGACCCCGGCTGCGGCCCACCTGGTCTGGCTGCCCCTGCCGATGGTGCTGGTGCTTGTCGCCGCGGTGGTGGGGGTGCTGGTGACCGTTTGGTTGGAGCGCAAGATCTCCGCTGCGGTTCAGCAACGGATCGGTCCCGAGTACGCCGGCGCCCTTGGGGTGCTCCAGCCCCTGGCCGACGGGCTCAAGCTTCTGTTTAAGGAAGACATCATCCCGGCCCGGGCCGATGGCCTGCTGTTCACGCTCGGGCCGGTGCTGGTGGTGGTGCCGGTGATCCTGAGCTGGCTGGTGGTGCCCTTTGGTCAGAACCTGCTGATCAGCAATGTGGGCGTCGGCATTTTTCTCTGGATCGCCCTGAGCAGCATCCAGCCGATCGGCCTGTTGATGAGTGGCTACGCCAGTAACAACAAATATTCCCTGCTAGGGGGCCTGCGGGCAGCGGCCCAGTCGATCAGCTACGAGATCCCCCTGGCCCTGGCCGTGCTGGCGGTGGTGATGATGAGCAACTCGCTCAGCACCGTTGACATCGTCAACCAGCAGAGCGGAGCTGGCATCCTCAGCTGGAACATCTGGCGCCAGCCGGTGGGTTTTGTGATCTTCTGGATCTGCGCCCTGGCCGAATGCGAACGCTTGCCCTTCGATTTGCCGGAGGCCGAAGAGGAGTTGGTGGCTGGCTACCAGACCGAATACGCCGGTATGAAGTTCGCCCTGTTTTACCTGGGCAGCTACATCAACCTGGTGCTCTCGGCGCTGCTGGTGTCGGTGTTGTACTTGGGCGGCTGGGGCTTCCCTGTGCCGGTCGAATGGCTGGCCGGTGCCCTGGGCCAGTCGGTGGATGCGCCCGTGGTGCAGGTGATCACCGGCAGCCTCGGGATTGTGATGACCGTGCTCAAGGCCTACCTGCTGGTCTTCTTCGCGATCCTGCTGCGCTGGACCGTCCCCCGGGTGCGGATCGACCAGCTGCTCAACCTGGGCTGGAAATTCCTGCTGCCGATTGCCCTGGTCAACCTGCTGGTCACGGCGGCCCTGAAGCTGGCCTTTCCGGCTGTTTTCGGTGGCTAAACCCCATCCGGCTGCCCTGGCAGCCATCATGGAACCGGTTCTCTCAAGTCCCTGCCCCGGCAGCAGCACCTGACCTGCCGATCCCAGTCCCTAGCTCCACCCCTCGCCCCCATCCCCTTTTCGGTTCATGTTCGGCTTCCTCAAGACAGTCGGCGACTACACCCGCGAGGCGGTTGATGCCGCCAAGAGCCTGAGCCAGGGCCTGGGGGTCACCTTCGATCACCTGCGCCGCCGGCCGATCACGGTTCAGTATCCCTACGAAAAACTGATCCCGTCGGAGCGCTACCGGGGCCGCATCCACTACGAGTTCGACAAGTGCATCGCCTGTGAGGTGTGTGTGCGGGTCTGCCCGATCAATCTGCCGGTGGTGGATTGGGTGATGAATAAGGCCACTAAGAAGAAGGAGTTGCGTAATTATTCGATCGATTTTGGTGTGTGTATCTTCTGCGGCAATTGTGTCGAGTATTGCCCCACCAACTGCCTCTCCATGACCGAGGAATACGAGCTCTCGGCCTTTGATCGCCACAGCCTCAATTTCGACAACGTCGCCCTAGGGCGCCTGCCCACCAGCGTGACCAGCGATCCGGCTGTCGTTGCCCTGCGGGAGCTCGCCTATCTGCCCGCCGGGGTGATCGATCCCCATGACGTCGATCCCAACCGACCCCGGGCCGGCAAGCGCCCCGACCAGGTGCTTGAGACCCTGGCCCCTGCCGCCCCCACCACCGGAGAGCCAGGCTGATGAGTATCGCCGATTCCACCCAATTCCTCTGCTTCCTGGCCCTATCGGCGGCGGTGCTGCTCGGGGCCCTCGGGGTGGTGCTGTTGCCCAACATTGTCTATTCCGCCTTTTTGCTGGGCGGGGTTTTCCTGGCCGTGGCGGGTCTCTACCTATTGCTCAATGCCAGTTTTGTGGCTGCCGCCCAGATGATGATCTACGTGGGCGCTGTCAATGTGTTGATCCTGTTTGCGATCATGCTCGTGAACAAAAAGGAAACCATGGCCGAGATCCCCGGCCTGGCCCTACGCCGCGTCCTGTCCGGTGCCGTCTGCGCTGGCCTCCTGGTCCTGCTCCTGCGGGTTGATTTCACCACCCCCTGGGCCTTGCCGGGACCCGTGTCCGTTGGTGACGGGGCCACGATCCGCATTGGCGAGCATCTCTTCAGCGACTACCTGCTTCCCTTCGAGCTGGCTTCGGTGTTGCTGTTGATGGCGATGATCGGCGCGATTGTGCTGGCCCGCCGTGATGTCTTCAGCAGCGATGTGATCACCGGTGAAGAGGTCGACCAGGGTCTGATCGAAAAGACGCGCACCCCCCTGTTGCTCGAAAAAAACCTGCAGCCCCAACCCGTCCTGGAGAAGACCCCATGAGCCTCTCACCCCTGCTTGCCCTTACCCTGCCGACAACGGTTCCCCTGCAGGGCTTCCTTGCGGTGGCCGCCGTGCTGTTCTGCACGGGAGTTTGGGGCCTGATCAACAGCCGCAATGCCGTGCGCGTGTTGATGAGTATTGAGTTGATGCTTAATGGCGTCAATATT
Source organism: Synechococcus sp. UW140 (assembly GCA_943369525.1). Classification (GTDB taxonomy): domain Bacteria; phylum Cyanobacteriota; class Cyanobacteriia; order PCC-6307; family Cyanobiaceae; genus BAIKAL-G1. Next base: position 35,163 of record CALRNL020000013.1, on the reverse strand, counting down.
AACTTGATGGCCTTCTCCAGCTATCTCGATGGCCAGCTGATTAGGGGCCAGGTTTTTACTATTTTTGTGATCACCGTGGCGGCAGCCGAAGCGGCCGTGGGACTGGCAATCCTGCTCTCGCTCTATCGCAACCGCGATACGGTCGACATGGAGCGCTTCAACCTGTTGCGTTGGTAGGGCCTCCCGGGTAGGCGGCCCGCCCGAGGCCCGGTTCTTTGCCGTTGCCCTCGCCTGGTTCCCCTTCGCCACCCACCTGTCGTCCAGCGATCGCCATCCAGTCGCCATGCAACTGAATCGGGTCTGGCTGATCTACCGCGCCGGCAGCCAGGCGGCCCAGCGCCAGGCCAGGCGCACCGCCTCCGAACTGCGGGCCTCCGGCAGCGAGGTGAGTGTGGCCATGAGCGGCCTGGAGGCCAACCCCTTCCCTGGCCTGTTGGCCGAGCAGGGGGAGCCCCCCGACCTGGTGGTGGTGCTCGGCGGCGATGGCACCGTGCTCGGGGCCGCCCGCCACATGGCCCCCCTGCAGGTGCCGATCCTGTGTTTCAACGTGGGCGGCCACCTGGGTTTTCTCACCCACGACCGCAAGTTGCTGCACAGTAGTTCCGAGCAGCCGGGCAGCGATGAGCTTTGGCATCGGCTCCGCGAAGACCACTTCGCCATGGAGCGGCGCCTGATGTTGCAGGCCCTGATCGATCGGGGCGATGGCGTGCCCCAGCCGGGCGATGGCCATGGCGAGTCCCACGCTGGTGGCGCTGGTGGGGCCGTTGCTGGTAGGGGCGGCGATGGCAGCCAAGACGGGGTGCATCTGGCCTTCAATGATTTCTATTTCCGCCCGTGCCTCGACGAGGTGTCGCCCACCTGTTTGTTGGAGCTAGAGATTGATGGCGAGGTGGTGGACCAATACCGGGGCGATGGCCTGATCATCGCCACCCCCACCGGCTCCACGGGCTACGCCATGGCGGCCGGGGGGCCGATCCTCCATCCCGGTATCGACGCGATTGTGGTCAATCCCATTTGCCCGATGAGCCTCTCTAGCCGGGCTGTGGTGGTGCCGCCCCGCTCGCGCCTCGGGGTCTGGCCCCTGGGGGAGAGCAACCGCCGCGTCAAGCTTTGGAAGGATGGGGCAGCGGCCACGCTGCTGGAGCCTGGGGATCGCTGCGTCATCCAGCAGGCCCGTGACCATGCCCTGATGGTGATCCTCGACCAGAGCCCCTCCTATTACCGCACCCTCACCCGCAAGCTCCATTGGGCTGGCAGCCTCACCAGTGGCGAGGCATCACCGAATTAGGGCGTCCCCCCGGCCAATCCATGGCGCTCCGCCTGGAGAGCGGCCTGCCCGTGGCAGCATGGCCGCCCCGATGGAGCCAGGCCATGGCGCTGGAAATTGAGCGGCGCTTCCTGGTGGCCGGAGAGGCGTGGCGCCCCTGGGTGGTTTGGAGCCAGGCCCTGGAGCAGGGCTACCTGCTGGCCTCGCCGGACGGACCGACCCTGCGGGTGCGCAGCAGCCGGGCCAGCGGCGCGGTCCGTGTTGACAGTTCAAAACATCTCGCTAGCTCAGATCGTTCGGAAGAAGCCCTGGCCACGGCGGCAGGCCCTGCCGGCCCAGCTGGCTTGGCAAGCGGCGGCGAAGCCTGGCTCACCTTGAAGCTGGCGGCCTCCGGCATCGCCCGCCACGAATACGAGTACGCCATCCCACCCGCCGATGGCCTGGCCTTGCTGGGTCATTGCGGCAGCAAGCTGGTCAAACGGCGCCATGGCCTCAACCTGCCCGGGGGCGATTGGGTGCTGGATGTGTTTGGGGCGGGCAACGCCCCCCTGGTGATCGCCGAAGTGGAATTGGAGCGGGAAGAGCAGCCGGTGGCGATTCCGCCCTGGTGCGTGCGCGAGATCACTGGCGAGGGGGCCTTCAGCAACGCCGCCCTGGCCCGCCTGCCCTTTGGCCAATGGCCAACACTGGAGCGGCAGCCGGTGTTGCAATCCCTGGCGGCAGTTCCGACCTGAGTCACCGGGCTGGCTGCCCGGCTCCTAACTGCCCAGGGGGGGCTGGCTGCCGGCCGGCGGCAGGGCGCAGCAATTGAAACCATCGCGGCAGATTTTGCCGCGGTCCATGGCCCAATTCAGCAGGGCTACCCGGTTTTTGGCACCGGTTTTGTTGAACACATTGCTGACATGGTTATCCACCGTGCGCTTGCTGATCATCAACGTGCTGGCGATTTCCTGGTTCGTGAGGCCCTGGGCCACCAGTTCAATGATCTCGAGTTCCCGCTCCGACAACCCTGGTCGGGGCAGGCCCAGCTCATCAAGCTCAACCATTAAACCGCCGCGGGTCTTGGCCGCACTGTAGGCAGGGTGACCGGGACGTCAGCACCCTGGTCCCCCATGATGGGCCGCAGTGGTGCAAGGGGTTTTGCAGCTACAACAGGTTTTGGAGGCCGGTGGCTTTGCGATCACCGCCGAGGTCATGCCGCCCCGGGGTGGTGATTTGGCCGCCACCCTGGCCGTGGCCCGCCCCCTGCGCGGCCTGGTGCATGCGGTCAATGTCACCGATGGCAGCCGCGCCGTGATGCGCATGTGCAGCCTGGCCGTCTGTCGCCGCCTGCTGGATGAGGGCATCGAGCCGGTGCTCCAGCTGGCCTGCCGTGATCGCAACCGCATCGCCCTCCAGGCCGACCTGCTCGGCGCCCATGCCCTCGGCATTGCCAATCTGCTCTGCCTCACCGGCGACCCGGTGCGGGCGGGGGACCAACCCGCCAGCCGGCCCGTGAATGAGCTGGAGGCCGTGAGGCTGTTGCAGCAGGTGGCCGCCTTCAACCAGGGGCTCGATCCCGTCAGCGGCCTGCTGCCCGATGGTCCTACCAGCCTGTTCCCCGGGGCGGCGGCCGATCCCCAGAGTCCCAGCTGGAGTGGCCTGCGGGCCCGGATCCAACGCAAGCAGGCCGCCGGAGCCCGCTTTATCCAAACCCAGATGGTGATGGATGCGGAGGCCCTCCGCCGCTTCGTGGGCGACCTGGCCGGACCCCTGGGCTTGCCGGTGCTGGCGGGGGTGTTCCTGCTCAAATCGGCCCGCAATGCCCTGTTCATTAACCGGGTCGTGCCCGGGGCCCGCATTCCCCAGGCGGTGATCGATCGGCTGGCGGCCGCCAGCAATCCGGCCGATGAGGGCATCAGCATTGCGGCCGAACAGGTTGCCTGTTATCGGGGCATTGCCCAAGGGGTGCACCTGATGGCCGTTAAGGCGGAAGAACGGATTCCCTTGATCCTGGAGCGGGCGGGTCTGGTCGGCCTGGGGCCCTGAGCTGGGCCCTGGGCTGCCGGTTCGATCGGCCCGGATCTTGGATCAGCTGGCGCCAGTGATCGCCAGATCGCTGCCCAGCAGCTGGGCCATGGCCTTTTGCTGGGGAGAGGGAGCCCCATGGTCGAGGCGACGGGAATCGGTGATCAGCCAGTCCAGGGCGGCCTCCTGCAGGTCGAAGTGGTCGCCGTTGCGATCGACGCAATAGCGGCCAAACACCAGTTTTTCGACCAGGCGGACGCCCGCGCCGATGCGTGAATAGTCAAAAATGATCGAGTTGTCGATCGTGGCGCCTTCGCAGATGTGGCAACTGGGCCCAATCATGGTGGGGCCAATGATCGTGGCGCCATCGTCAATCCGGGTCATGCCGCCCACATAGACGGGACCCTGGATCGTGATCTTGTCCCAATTGGCCGCCACATTGAGGCCCGTGTAGATGCCAGGGCGCACCTGCTTACCGGGGATCTGCACCTGCCGCACTTCCCCCTGCAGGACGCTGCGGATCGCCTGCCAGTAATCGGGCACCTTGCCGATATCCACCCATTCAAATTCCATCGGCAAGGCGTAGAAGGGCGCCCCCTGCTTCACCAGTAAGGGGAACAGGTCGGAGCCAATGTCGAAGGGAACGCCCTCCGGGATCACATCAAGAACCTCCGGCTCAAAGATGTAGATGCCGGTGTTGATCATGTCGCTGGCGGCCTCTTCCACCGCCGGCTTCTCCTGGAAGGAGAGCACCCGGCCCTCCGGGTCGGTCACCACCACGCCGTAGCTGCTCACCAGGTCCCGGGGCACCCGCTTGGTAATCAGGCTGGCCATGGCGCCCTTGGCCTTGTGGCGGCGCACGGCTTCGGTGAGATCGAGGTCGATCAGGGCATCGCCGCAGAGCACCACGAAGGTCTCATCGAAGAAGGGTTGGAAGGTCTGGATTTTCTTCAGGCCTCCGGCAGATCCCAGGGCATCGCCGATCAGTTGGCCGTCTTCAATGCGGCCCTCAAAGCTGTAGGCAATTTCGACACCAAAGCGCTGGCCGTCGCGGAAATAGTTTTCAATTTCCTCGGCCAAGTGCGACACATTCACCATGATTTCGGTGAAGCCATGCTGGCGCAGGAGTTCCAGCAGAAACTCCATCACCGGTTTCTGCAGGATCGGGATCATCGGTTTGGGGATCGTCTGCGTGATGGGACGCACCCGAGTTCCCTTGCCGGCCGCCAGGATCATCGCCTTCATCGGCGCTGTCTTCCGTGGAAATGATGGGCAACCTTAGGCAACGACATCAGGCCGCAAGCGCCGTTCTGGCCGGCGCCTTAGCTGGACCTGGCTTTTTCGCCTGGGTCTTGGCCGGGTTCGGGGCGAGGTTCGGGGCGTAGGCCCCCGGGCTGGGGCTGGGTACGAGCGGTAACTGCACGCTTTCGCCGCCATCAAGCAGCCGTTTCAGCTGTAGGGGGGCATAGAGGCCCCCGGGCTGCTCCAATTCCACCTTCCCCTGGGAGCAGAGGAACAGCAGGGCCCAGAACACCCCCACCCGGTCGCAATCGAGGTCGGCCGGAGCCACGGCTGCCCAGGCCTCCACCAGGCCGTCGAACCCCACCCAAGCCAGGCTGGCGGGCCACTGCAGCAGGAACTGGCTCAGGGCGGCGGTGGTTTCGGGCAGCTTTTCGCGGTGGGCCAGGGCCGCCACCTGTTCCATGGCGGCCCGATCGCTGAAGCGCTTGCTGCGGGTGCGGGTGCGCTGGCGTCCTTCCTCCTGCTCCAGCCGTTCGGCGATGTCTTCGAGTTGCTGGATCAGCTCCCCCAGGGTCACGGGCCGCTGCAGGGGCGGCGGCGCTACGGGGCGCCGCAGCAGATGGCGTTCGGGCCGGGCGGGCAGCTCCATGGCGGGGGTGATCAACCAGCCCTGGCCGTCGTGATCGAAGTCAAAGGCATCTTCGACCACGGGGTCGGGCAGCACCGTGCTGGCCTCCAGCAGTTCGGCCTTGAGCCCCACCAACACCGAGGCGGCTAGAAACGCTTCGCTGGTTTCGGCCAGATCGTGTTCGTAGCTGCCGCCCTGGCGCCGGGAGCCAGGGGCAGTCACCAGCCTGGGCAGGGCAATGCGTGAGCGAAGTTGGTCGAGGAAGCCATCGATCACGCCAATCACATCCACATCCCAGGGGTCGATCTCCCCCCGTTCGGCCGCATCCTGGAGCAGCCGGATCGCAAGCCTGGCGCCAGCTTCTGCCAATCCCGATTAGCCCACTTCACCGAAAAGTACCGGCTGGCGACCCGGGCGGCCAGCCATGCCAGACGGAATAGGCAAATGACGAGACAAATTGGCAGCGCCGAGCCCGATCCAATCCCCGGGCTAGGGCCTCAGTCGGCGTTGGTTTGGGCAGAGGTTTCGCCGGCGGCGGGCAGCAGGCCCAACTGGGCATCCACGGCAGCCCGGTAGCGCTGCACGTCCTCCTCCAGTTCCTGGATCCGCACCTGCTGGGCCGCGACCTCGCCCGGGTTGCTGAGGTTTTCTACCTTTTTCACCACCCCACTCCAGACGGCGAACACCCAGGCCGCCGTGGCGCCCATGCCACCAACCACCAGCAGCAGGGCGGCCAGGGGCAGGGTGGTGCTGACGCCCGGCAGGAATTTCACGGTGGTAGCGGCCGTGTTCTCCAGGGTGAACATCACCGTGGCCAGGCCAAAACTGAAGATCAACAGGAAGTTCAGTTGCCGCATGGCTCAAGGCTGGGTTTTCTGATGTTGAGAGCGTAAGGACTAGGGCCCGATTCTGGTTAGGGGGCTGGCCCTGCCGCAGGGGTTTGTTACCCGGCCAGGGCCGGGGCCTGGAGCAGGGCTGGCGGCAGCAGCTCGGCCATCGGCGAGCGGCGGATCAGGCCGGTGGCCGGGGGATGGATCACCTTGGCCATGGCCACGGTCTCACGCTGGACGAGGGCTTCGATCGAGGCCCGGTAGCTGTCGGTCAAGATCCGGGGATAGAGGCCGATGCCGATGATGGGCACCAGCAGGCAGCTGATCACGTAGATCTCGCGGGGCTCCGCATCCACCAGTTGGCTATGGGCGGCCAGCTCTGGATTTTCCTTGCCGAAGAAGATCTCGCGCAGCATCGAGAGCAGGTAGATCGGGGTGAGGATCACGCCAATCGCCGCCAATACCGACATGACAATGCGGAAGGTGAGGGAATAGGCCTCGCTCGTGGCAAAGCCCACAAACACCATCAACTCGGAAACAAAGCCGCTCATGCCAGGCAGGGCCAGGGAGGCCAGGGAGCAGATCGTCCAGAGCGCAAACATTTTGCGCATCTTCTGGCCCACCCCACCCATCTCATCGAGCTGCAGGGTGTGGGTGCGGTCGTAGGTGGCTCCCACCAGGAAGAACAGGCTGGCGCCGATCAGGCCGTGGCTCACCATCTGCAGCATGGCGCCACTGGTGCCCAGGGCACTGAAGCTACCGATGCCAATCAGCACAAACCCCATGTGGCTGATTGAGCTGTAGGCGATCTTGCGCTTGAGATTGCGCTGGGCAAAGGAGGTGAGGGCGGCATAGATGATATTCACCACGCCAAGCACCACCAGCAACGGGGCGAAATGGGCGTGGGCCTCCGGCAAGAGCTGCACGTTGAAGCGCAGCAGGGCATAGCCCCCCATCTTGAGCAGGATCCCAGCAAGCAACATGTGCACCGGCGCCGTAGCTTCGCCATGGGCATCGGGCAGCCAGGTGTGCAGGGGCACGATCGGCAACTTGACGCCAAAGGCAATTAGCAGACCGGCATAACAGAGCAGTTGGAACTTCTCCGGGAAGTCCTTGGCCATCAGGGTGGTGAATTCAAAGCTGGGGGCGCCACCGCCGTAGAAGGCCATGGCCAGGGCCGCCAGCAGGATGAAAACCGAGCCCCCGGCCGTATAGAGAATGAATTTAGTTGCAGCGTACTGGCGTTTTTTGGCCCCCCAGATCGCCAGCAGCAGGTAAACCGGCAGCAGCTCCAACTCCCAGGCCAGGAAGAAGAGCAGCATGTCCTGCACGGCAAACACGGCGATTTGGCCGCCGTCCATGGCCAGGATCAGGAAGAAAAACAGCCTCGGCTTGAAGGTCACCGGCCAGGCCGCCAGCACCGCCAGGGCCGTGATGAAGCTGGTGAGCAGGATCAGGGGCATGGAGAGGCCGTCCGCGCCCACGGACCAGGCCAGGCCCAGGTCGGGCAGCCAGGACACCCGTTCCACCAGTTGCAGACCCTCCACCGCCGGGTTGTAGCCGTTGAGGTAGCCCCCCACCGTCAGCAGGAACGTCCCTAGGGCAATGCCCAGGGCATACCAGCGGATCGTCTTGCCATCGCCGGGATCGGGGATGAAGGGGATCAGCAGGGCGGCGGCGATCGGGAACAGGATCGAGGCACTCAGCCAGGGAAAGGCCTGCAGGCCAGAGGGCTCCAGGCCCGAACCTTGCAGGCCCAGCACCAGGGGCGTCAACGTTGCCAGGACCGTCGCACCCTGGGACAGGGTGAAGTCAACAAACACAGGTCAGGCTGGACGATCTGCCTGAAGTGTAGAAATCATCGCCAGGGCTGGCAGGAGCCGATACGCGAAACCACACGATCCCCAGGCCCGTTGGCCTCAGCCCAGCACGCTGAACAGGGCCACCAGGGCGATCACGCCGCCAAACACGATCAGGGCATAGAACTGGGCCCGGCCGGTTTCGAAATACTTGAGCCCTTCGCCGCTGCCCAGGGTGACCAGGCCGGTGAGGTTGACCACCCCATCCACCACCTTGGAATCGACTTCGAGCACCCGGCGGGCCAACTTGCGGCTGCCCTGGACAAACAGTTTGTCGTTGATGTCATCCAGATACCACTTATTCGCCAAGAAGGCATTCAGGGCCGGGAGGCGGGCCGCCACCGCCTGGCCCAGGTCCAGTTTGTGCAGGGCGTAGGCCGCCACGGCAAGGCTGATCCCCACTAGCGACACGGCCACCGAGGCGCCCGCTAGGGGCAGGAACTCGCCCCAGCTGAAGTGGGCTGCCATCTCAGCGGCCTCCTCGGGATCCAGCAGGCCGGCAAAGCGGCTGTTCCAGGGGGTCCCTAAGAGGCCAATCAGCACGGAGGGCACGGCCAACACCACCAGGGGCATGGCCATCTGCCAGCCCGATTCATGGGGATGGCTGGCGTGGTGGCCACCGCCGTGGGGAGCTTCAACGGCCGGAGCCTTGCCGGCGGCCGCCAGCAGGCTGGCTTGGATGGCCCCATCGTTACCGCGGAACGGACCTTCAAAGGTCAGGAAGTAAAGGCGGAACATGTAGAAGGCGGTCATGCCGGCGGTAATGAAACCGGCCAGCCACAGAACCGGAAAGCTGCCAAAGGCCTGGCCCAGGATTTCGTCCTTGCTCCAAAAACCGGCCAGGGGCGGGATGCCGCTGATCGCCACGCAGCCGATAAAAAAGGTACCCGCGGTCACGGGCATGAATTTGCGCAGGCCGCCCATCAAACGCATGTCCTGGGCCAACACCGGTTCATGGCCCACCACCTCTTCCATGGCGTGGATCACCGAGCCCGAACCCAGGAACAGCATTGCCTTGAAGAAGGCATGGGTAACCAGGTGGAACATCCCCGCCACCGGCGCTCCGCAGCCCATGGCCAGCATCATGTAGCCGAGCTGGGAGACGGTGCTGTAGGCGAGCCCTTTCTTCAGGTCCATCTGGGTGAGGGCGATCGACGCCCCCAGCACCAGGGTGATCGTGCCAACCACGGCAATCACCAGTTGCACCTGGGGGAAGGGGGCGTAAACGGGCTGGAGCCGGGCCACCAGGAACACACCCGCCGCCACCATGGTGGCGGCATGGATCAGGGCCGAGATCGGCGTGGGGCCCTCCATGGCATCGGGCAGCCAAACATGAAGGGGGAACTGGGCCGATTTGGCCATGGGCCCCATGAACACCAATAGGCAGAGCAGGATCGCTGCGGCGTTGGGGAGGCTGCCGCCGGCTACGGCCTCCTGCAGGCGGGAGCCGATCTCCTCAAAACCGAAACTGCCCGTGGCCCAGAACAGGCCCAGGATCCCCAGCAGCAGGCCAAAGTCGCCGACCCGATTAACCACAAAGGCCTTCTGGGCCGCGTTGGCGGCGGCGTCCCGGTCGTACCAAAAGCCCACTAGCAGGTAGGAGCACATGCCCACCAGCTCCCAAAACACATAAATTTCCAGCAGGTTGGGGCTGATAATCAGGCCCAGCATCGAACTGCTGAACAGGGCCAGATAGGTGAAAAAACGCACATAGCCCTTGTCGTGGGCCATGTAGCCATCGGAATAGACCATCACCAGCAGGGCGATGGTGGTGACCAAGGCCAGCATCACGGCCCCGAGCGGGTCGACCCGGAAGCCCATCTCCAGGTTGAAGGTGCCGGCGCTGGCCCAGTTGAACAACACTTCGGTGGCGCCGGCTCCCGCCAGCTGCTGGGCCAGGATCGTGTAGCTGAGCACGGCCGAGGCGCCCACGCAGCTGATCAAAAACACAGCAACCGGCTTGCGCAGCCGGTTAATCGTGCGGTTAAAGCTGATCAGGCCCAGGCCCACCAGGCAGGCGCCCGCCAGGGGCAGCACCGGGATCAACCAGGCAAGGGGAGCGGCCGAGTCCATCCAGCACAGGCTTCAAGCAGTCCGACTCTAGGCAGCACCTTGGGCTTGTCCTGCCCTTTCCCAAGGAGGTGTGGGTTCCCTCAGCCGAGCAGCCGTTGCAGGGGACTGGCCAGGAAGGCATGGGCGCCGACGCCGATGAAGCGGTGGGCCCACCAGAAGAGCGCCACGGCGATGGCGATGCCCAGCTGGGCCGGCCTTAGGAACTCAGCCCAGACCAGCTTTTGGCGGCCATCGAGCACGGCCTGGAAGGGCCACACCGAGGTCTGGGCTTGGAGCTCCAAGAAGGCTTCGCCAAAGCGCTGCCGCAGGCGCCGATCGCCATGCCACACGGCAAATAGGTGGTGGGCAACCAGGCCAAGGCTGGTAACCACCATGAAGCTGCTGCCGATCCAGAGCAGGTGGGTGGCGCACCAGAGCACCTGGCCCACGGCCTGGGGGTGGCGACTGATGCGGATGATCCCGGTGGCATAGAGGCGCACCTGGGGCTTGAGCACCGCTGGAATTTCCAGGAGGTTGTAGGTAGCTGGATAGAGAAATAGGAAGCTGATGGCGGTGCCGGCCCAGACCAGGGGGACGATCCAGGGCTGGTCTTGGAGGTTCCAGAGCCGCAGGCCGTCATAGCGGTGGGCCAGGAAGTAGCCGATCACCACCACCGCGGAGGGGATGCTGAGGGCGGCGAACAGCAGGCGCCAGGCCCGTTCGCCGATGCGCTCCACCCCCCAGCTGCGCAGGGCGGCCCCGCCGCTGTGGATCACGGCAAACGCCAGCAGCAGGGCCAGCATCACCAGGCTGCTGTGGTGCAGCGCTTCCGGCGGGGTGGCGGGGGCAACGCAGGCGAGAGGCGGCATGGTGATGACAAGCAGTGTCAGATTCTGGCGAATGGGAATCCCCGCCTAGAGTTGCCTTTCGCCTGCCGGTGCGAGCCTCCTTCGGGCCACTCCATGGCTGATCTGCCGTTCACCCTCGACCAGCTGCGCATTCTGCGGGCCATTGCCAGTGAAGGCAGCTTCAAAAAGGCGGCCGACAGCTTGTACGTGACCCAGCCTGCGGTCAGCCTCCAGATCCAGAACCTGGAGAAGCAGCTCGATGTCTCCCTTTTCGATCGCGGCGGGCGCAAGGCCCAGCTCACCGAAGCGGGCCACCTGCTGCTGAGCTACTGCGACCGCATCCTCAGCCAGTGCCAGGAGGCCTGCCGCGCCCTCGACGACCTCCATAACCTGCGCGGAGGCTCCCTGGTGGTGGGCGCCAGCCAGACCACCGGCACCTACCTGATGCCGCGCATGATCGGCCTGTTCCGCCAGAAGTATCCCGATGTGGCGGTGCAACTCCAGGTGCACAGCACCCGCCGCACGGGCTGGAGCGTGGCCAATGGCCAGGTGGATCTGGCGATCATTGGTGGCGAGCTGCCCGCCGACCTCAACGACCTGCTCCAGGTGGTGCCCTACGCCAGTGATGAACTGGCCCTGGTGCTGCCGGTGAAACATCCCCTGGCCCGCCTGGGCGAGCTCAGCAAGGACGACCTCTACCGCCTCGGCTTTGTTTGCCTCGATGCCCAGTCCACCACCCGCAAAATGGTGGACCAGTTGCTTGCCCGATCGGGCCTCGACGTGGGCCGGCTCAAGATCGAAATGGAGCTCAATTCCTTTGAGGCCATCAAGAACGCCGTGCAAAGTGGCCTGGGGGCCGCCTTCTTGCCGGTGGTCTCGATCGAGCGGGAGTTGGCGGCCGGCACGATCTACCGGCCGATCCTGGCCGACCTCCAGGTGCGCCGCCAACTCAAGTTGATCACCCATCCGGCCCGCTATTGCTCCCGCGCCGCCGAAGCCTTCCGCCGCGAAGTGCTGCCCGTGTTCGCCAGCCCCGACAGCCCCCTGCGCATGCCCCAAGCCCAATCCCTAGCCTGAAAGGGAGGCGTTGAACAGGATGGGTTGACACGAATCGTTTGAAAGGAAGCGCCAAAATCAAATCCAGGCCTCCAAACCAATTGGCCAAAGCCCTAGGAGTTGATCGGGTGGTTGTTGACCGCAGTTGGCCTGAAGTTAGTTAGAACTTGTCGGCCTCTGGTGTGATGCCAACGGTGTCATCGGCAGCGCCCTTGGTTTGGAATTTGTTGTCAACGATGTCGGATTGGTAGACGCAACGCACTTCGGGTTTGTCCTTGACCGATCCCGTGTAGGCAAAGGTATTCATGCGTTGTTTGCATTCGCGCATCTGTTCGGCCGTGATCGCCCCTTGTTTCTGCAGCACGGCCCAGTTTTCGCGGCGAATCACACAGCCTGGCTGCAGTTTCGGCTGGGTCACGAAGCTGGTGGACGGGTTCATGGTTGTGTACATCTGCAGGTCCATCACGAAGGCACTGGCCCCCCACTGCTTGCAGAATTCCGGGTCCGCCACGGCCATATCGAGCTGCTGGCTGCTGGCGATGTTGCCCTGGTCTCCCTGGGTGTTACTTGAAATCGTGACGCCCACCCCGATCCCCAGCACCAGGACCCCGGCTAGCACCGCAATCCTGGCCACATTGAATTGGAAGGGGCCGCCCTCCCCGCCCGGTCCGCCTGGGCCACCGCCAGCACCGTTGCCATTGCTGCTCCGGCCTGGCTGGCGCGGGCCGTTCCGGCCCGGCTCGCCATAGGGATCCCGTTCGTCGTAGCCATAGGCTTGGCGAGAAGGGCCGTAGCCGGCGGGGCGGCCGCCCCGGGTGGGCGGTGGATCGTTGCGGTAGGAGCGGCTCATGCCTGCTCCTGGTCCGGGCTGCGGGGCAGGCCCATGGAGTAATTCAGCACCCGGGCGTCGGGGTTGTAGCGCAGCTCCCCGGCCTGCAGCAGCTGGCGCACGGTGCCTTCCAGGTCGGAGCCGATGCGGCGCAGGGTGTAGTCGGTGAGGTCGGCGCCGGCGTGGTTGGCCACCAAATCCCGGAAGCGCTGTTGGAGCTTCTCCAGCACCTGGGCATCCCAGAGGAATTCGTTGTCGGGGTCCACATCCATGGTGAGCTGGCTGGCATCGGCCACCAGTTGGCCGTCTTCCAACCGGGCCGTGAATAGCCGGATGTGGCGGGTCGTCGATTTGATCAGGATGTCAGCCATGGCCCCAGGACAGCGCCCGATCGTGGGCTTGGGACCCAGTTTAGGAACCCTGGCTTCCGCTTGGTCCCCCAGGGCGCGCAACCGGCCATCGCTTTGGTCGTCCGGGCCCAGAAGCGTCTGGGGTTTAGGCGGTTTGGCGGCGGGCGGTCCTGTTGGGGCGGTCGCTGGGCATGGCCCAGCACCCTGGGCTGGCGAGGCCGGATGCCTGACGCCAAGCCTGGGGCCCCCCTATGGTTGCCACTGGTTTTCCTTGTGTCATGCGCGTCGCCATCGCTGGAGCAGGCCTGGCGGGTCTCTCCTGCGCCAAATACCTCTGCGACGCCGGCCATGTGCCGATCGTGTTCGAGGCCAGGGACGTGCTGGGCGGCAAGGTGGCGGCCTGGCAGGACGAGGACGGTGATTGGTATGAAACCGGCCTGCATATCTTTTTTGGCGCCTATCGCAACATGCGCCAGCTCTTTGCCGAGCTGAACATTGAAGATCGGCTGCAGTGGAAGTCCCACTCGATGATCTTCAATCAGAAGGAGGTGCCCGGCACCTACAGCCGTTTTGATTTCCCGGACCTGCCCGCACCGCTCAATGGCCTGGCCGCCATCCTGGGCAATAACGACATGCTCACCTGGCCTGAGAAGATTGCCTTCGGCATCGGCCTGGTGCCAGCGATCCTGAGGGGCCAGAGCTATGTGGAGGACTGCGATCAGTATTCCTGGAGTGAGTGGCTGGCCCTGCACAACATCCCTGAGCGGGTCAACGATGAGGTGTTCCTGGCCATGAGCAAGGCCCTCAATTTTATCAATCCTGAAGAAATTTCCAGCACCGTTGTGCTGACGGCCCTGAACCGGTTCCTGCAGGAAACCGATGGCTCGAAGATGGCCTTTTTAGATGGCAATCCGCCGGAGCGACTCTGCATGCCGATTGTGGAGTATGTGCGCGCCCATGGCGGTGAAGTCCACCTGGATAGCCCCCTGCGGGAGATCCAGCTCGCCGCTGACGGCAGCGTTGCTGGATTCCGCATTGGCGGCATTAAGGGCAAGGAGCCCCAGCAGATTCAGGCGGATGCCTATGTGAGCGCCATGCCCGTGGACCCGCTCAAGCTGCTGCTGCCGGAACCCTGGAAAGCCATGCCCTATTTCAGCAAGCTCGATGGCCTGGTTGGCGTGCCGGTGATCAACATTCACCTCTGGTTTGATCGCAAGCTCACCGAGATCGATCACCTGCTCTTTAGCCGCTCCGATTTGCTCAGTGTCTATGCCGACATGAGCAATACCTGCCGCGAATATGAAGACCCCCATAAATCCATGTTGGAGCTGGTTTTCGCCCCCGCCAAGGATTGGATCGGCCGGCCCGATGCCGAGATCGTGGCGGCCACGATGGAGGAGCTCAAGCGCCTGTTCCCGATGCATTTCAGTGGAGAGGATCAGGCCCAACTGTTGAAGGCGAAGGTTGTCAAAACGCCCCAATCGGTCTACAAGACCGTGCCCGGTTGCCAGCAACTGCGCCCCGACCAGGCTTCGCCGATCCCCAATTTCTTTCTTGCCGGCTGCTTCACGATGCAGCGCTACCTCGCCTCGATGGAGGGGGCCGTGTTGAGCGGTAAGCAGTGCGCCGAGGCGATCAACCTCTCCGCATCCGCCCAGCCGGCGGCCCAGTACGGGGGCGCCAGTCCGGCCAATTTGGCGGCGGTGTAGCCGTGGCCCTGGCGTCATCAGCAGGATCTACAGGGGAAACGGCCGGCCTGGTGTCCGGGCTGGAGCAGGCCTATGAGGCCTGCCGGCAAGAAACGGCCCAGTGGGCCAAAACCTTCTACCTGGGCACCCTGTTGATGCCCCCGGCCAAGCGCCGGGCGATCTGGGCCATCTACGTCTGGTGTCGCCGCACCGATGAGCTGATGGATAGCCCGGAGGCCCAGCAGCGCCCGGTGGCTGAATTGTCCGAGCGCCTCGATGCCTGGGAAGGGCGCACCCGCCGCCTGTTTGAAGGCCATGTCAGTGATGGCCTGGATCGGGTGATGGTGGATACCTTGGAGCGCTATCCCCAGCCCCTGCAGCCCTACCTCGACATGATCGAGGGCCAGCGCATGGACCTGCTCCAACATCGCTATGCCAGCTTTTCGGAATTGGAGCTCTATTGCTATCGGGTGGCGGGCACGGTCGGCCTGATGACCCAGGAGGTAATGGGGGTGGATCCGGCCTACACCACCGCCCCCTGGAGCGAGCGCCCCGACACGTCTGAGGCGGCCGTTGCCCTTGGCATTGCCAACCAGCTCACCAATATTTTGCGCGATGTTGGTGAGGATCGGGGCCGGGGCCGCATCTACCTGCCCTTGGACGATTTGAAGCAGTTTAATTATTCCGAGGCCGAGCTGCTCGCAGGCACCCTCAACGACAACTGGCGGGCCCTGATGGCCTTCCAGCTGGAGCGGGCCCGCTATTGGTTTGCCCGCTCCGAGGCCGGGGTGCGCTGGCTGGCCCCCGATGCCCGCTGGCCGGTGTGGACCTCCCTGAGGCTCTACCGGGGCATCCTCGATGTGATCGAGCAATTGAACTACGACGTGTTCAATCACCGGGCCTATGTGCCCCGGCTTGGCAAGTTGCTGGAACTTCCTTTTTCCTATGTGATTTCCCAAGCCCGCTAGGTGGGGCCGTCCGCTGGTTGGTGGGTGGGGCGCTGCCCGGCGCTGGGGGATCGCCTTTTAGACCTTTTGCAGCCACTCGATCAGGATCGGATTGACCTGCTCGGGAGCTTCATCGTGGGGGCAATGGCCCAGGCCCGGTAAGACCCGCAGCTCCTGAATACACGGGAAGCTGCGTTGCCATTGTTGGGCCTCGGCCACCCGCTCCCAGGGGTCCTGCTCGCCCCAAAGCAGGCGCACCGGGCCTGGGAGTTGGGCCAGCAGTCCTGGAGCCAGGTGGTCGTCAAAGAGGTTGACGAAGCCACGGAAACTTTCCTTGGCGCCGGGGTCCCGGCTCGGTCCCACCAGGATCTCCACCAGCTCGTCGTCACAGTTGGCGCCGCTGGGGTAGGCCTGGTGCAGCACCTGGCGCACCACGGCCGGGCGGGCCAGCAGGCTGAATAGGCTGGCGATCAACCAGCGCTGCCGCACCAGGCCCATCAGCAGGGGCCGGCTCCAGCGCTGCAGCGGCGGCAGTTCCGCCAGCCGTTTGCGATCGAGGGTGCGCTGGGCGCAGTCGATCAGGATCACCTGGGCCGGGGACTGGCCCTGCTCGGCCAACAACCGGGCGGCATTGAGGGCCACCACGCCACCAATCGAATTGCCAACCAGGTGCAGCCGCAGTCCAGGGGCGTCCTGGGCGATCACCTGGTGATAAAAGTCCACCACCAAATTTGCCCAGAGGTCAAAGCCATAGGGCACAGTGCCCTGCTCCTGGGGCTCATCGGCCAGGCGGGAGCGGGGCTTGGCGCTGGCCCCAAAGCCAAGCAGGTCGATGGCGTAAACCCGGCTCACGGTCGCCAGGGCCGGCAGGTTGTGGCGCCAGTGGCCCTTGGAGGCCCCGAAGCCATGGATCAAAAGGACGGCCCCCCCGGGAGGGGAACCGGTCGTCGGGGCGTCCGCTTGGGCGCCATCTGAAGGGGAGGGACCGGTGGGGCGGATAGGGCCGCCCCAGTCGACGCAGCAGTAGCTGATCTGGTGGCCCCGCCAGGTCCAGAGCTTGTTGACCACCACGGGGGCCTGGGGGATCAAGATGGGCCCAGGTTGGCTCAGACGGCGGCCTTCTGGTCGGCCAGCAGGGCCTTGAGCTTGGCCAGTTCGCCGGACCAACGGGGGTCGGGGGCGCCTTCGACAACCGTGTCGCTGTGGACGACTTTGTTGATCGCCTTACGGGCCACGGTGGAGGTGGCGGGACCAGCGCCAGGACGGCGGTCGTTGCCGGCACCACCGCTGCGGGGGTCGCGGCGCTCGGAGCGCTCGATGCGCAGGTTGTTGCCGCCAAAGTCGCGGCCGTTGAGCTGCTCGATCACTTGGTCGGCGAGGGCTTCCTCTTCCACATTGGCGAAACCGAAGCCGCGGCTAGCGCCGGTCTCCCGATCCTGGACGGCCTTGAAGCGCACGCCTTCGCCGACGGCGGAGAAAAGGGCTTCGAGCTCCTTGGCATCAAAGCTCTGGGGGAGGTTGCCGACGTAAAGACGAACGCTCATGGGATCGGGAGAGAAAGGAAATGGAGGGATGGGCAGGTCGGGGTTGCGAGCTGACGCTGAAAAACTGGGACCCGACCTTTGGGCCGTTGTCCGTTTCTGCGTTGTCCTGATGTCCGGGGATCACCGTCTGTTTGGAAGGATCCGGAACGGAGGCTTCAGAACGAGAGCTTTGCCCTAACAGGCACGATTCAGGTCGTTAGCAACGACTGTGCCTGAGAAGTTAATCACGCCAAGGGTCCCTTTTGCCAGGTGTGGTTGCCTGCTGCAGCGCCTCGCGGCACCAGGCCAGGGCCTGCTCGCGGTCGCCGATGCGACCAAAAGCCCGCTCCAGGGTGAGTTGGTCGAGCAGTTCACCTAGGCGCCGGGAGGGGGCCAGGCCCAGCTCCCTCTGCAAGCTGCGGCCATCGAGGGGCGGCCTGGGATGGAAAAGGGGATCCTGGGGGTTGCGCCAGCGCCCTAGCCAGGTGCGGGCCAGGGGGGCAGGCCAGGCCAGGAGCAGGGCGGGCAGCTCGTCCTCCAACTGGCGTTGCAGGGCCAGTCGCTCCGGCTCCGTGAGCGCGGCGATGGCGGGCCCTGGATCCCCGCTCCAAGGCGCCTGGCGCTCGGAGCCTGGTTCCTGGTCAGGAACCCCAGACTCCAGCCGCTGCCACCACTGCCGCAGCCGCTGGCAGCGCTGTTGCAGCTTGCGGCTGGCCCGCAAACCGTCAAGGGCCCGGGCGTCAAATAGGCGGGCCAGCCGGGCCAGGGGCAGGGCTTGATGCTGCTCATCGGGGGTCAGGCCGCAGGTATCGGCCTGCCCGGGGCTGAGCCGCTCCAGGGCCGCTGCGGCCTGGTCGTCCGCGCCCCAGGGCTGCAACAGGCCCGCGGCCAAGGCTTGCTGCAGCCCCTGGTGGCCCCGGGGGGCTTCGGCCAACTTATCGAGCTCCGCCAGCACCCGTTCGCCGGCCACGCTGGCAAGGCGTTGGTGGTGGCGCTGGATCCAAATCCACGTGCCCGGCTCCAGGCTGAAGTCCAGCTGGGCGGCCAGGCGAATGCCGCGCAACAGGCGCAGGGGATCGTCGAGCAGGTTGGCCTCGCCTACGGCCACCAACTGGCGAGCCTGCAGGTCGGCCATCCCGCCGAGGGGATCCAGCAGCGGCTCGCCCGGGCCTAGGGGCAGGGCGATGGCATTGATGCGGTAGTCCCGCCGGGCCAGATCGGCCGCCAGGCTGCCTCCGCAGCGGCGGGCCAGGTCCAGGCTCCAGCCGCGCACCACCAGCCGGGCGATGTCCCGTTGCGGATCGAGCACAACCGCACAACCGCCATGGTCCTGGGCCAGGCGCTGGCAGAGGCCGATGGCATCCGTGTCCACCACTAGGTCCAGGTCAGGCCGCTGCGCCAGCCGGTTAAGCAGGCCATCGCGCACGGCCCCGCCCACCAGGGCGGCAGCGGCGGGCAGGGCCGTCCGGGGGACCGGCCAGCGCTCGGGAGCGAGCCGTTGCCAGAGCAACTCGCTAGCGGCCGCCGGGGTCAGGCCCTGGGGAGTCATCGGTGTTCTCCTGAGCACGGCAACGGGCGGGGGCCCAGGCCGCGCCTGGGCAAGCACGGGGAGTTGGGGCCCAAGGCGCGCCAGAATGGATGGGGGCGGTTAGTCGGTGGCATGTGCATCTGCGTCGATTGCCACTGGGTGGACCGCTGCCAGGCCTATCACGCGGTGGAGCGGCAGCATGGGGTGGATCACCTGTGCGCCGCCCCCAGTTTTGTGCCCCAGTCCCCCCGGATCCATGTGTCGGTGATTGATCTCGGCAACGCCCAGGCCGGGGTGGAGTGGGATGTGCGCGGCTGCGGCAGCTTCCAGGCCGAGTCCGGTCGCTGGCGGCGGCTGCGTCCTGGCCAGGCCCAGCCGACATGAGCGCCCGCGCGTCCCTGCTGCTGGCCCTTCACAGCTCCAGCGACTGCCTGGCCGTGGGCCTGCAGTCCTTGGCTGGCAGCGAGCCCCCCCAGGTGCGGGCCTTTCCCCTCGGGCGCCAGCTCTCCAACGACTTGCTCCCCTGCCTCGAGCAGCTGCTGCCAGCCCCGCGCTGGCCCGAAATCGGCCGGCTGGTGGTCGCGACGGGGCCGGGGGGCTTCACCAGCACCCGGCTCACGGTCGTGTTGGCCCGCACCCTGGCCCAGCAGTTGGCCGTGCCCCTGCATGGGGTGAGTAGTTTTTTAGCCGTGGCGCGGCGGCTGGTGCGCCAGCGGCCCGGGCTGGCCGAGGTCGGGTGCTTCTGGTTGGTGCAGGACCTGCCCCGGCGCGGCACCGTGGCCGGTTGCTACGGCGTCGACCCCCGCGCCCTCGGCGCCCTTGCCGAAGTGGGGCAGCCCCGGCTCTATCTCCCCGGCGACGCCTTCGCCCAGGGTCTGGCGCCGGAGCTGATCCTGCCGGCGGCCGTGGACGCCTGCCTGGATGTGCTGGAGCTCCTGGCCCTGGGCCAGGCGGCCGCGGCCCTGGGCCTGGCCGGCCCCTGGCAGCCCGTGTTGCCGACCTACCCCACCAGTCCGGTGGACTTCACGCCCCAGATCCCCAGCCAGGTTCCCACGGGTTCCCTGCAATCCGGTTCCCCGCAAAAGGGTTCTCCGCATACTGCTCCCCTGCCAGGCCTGGGCAGCGGAGCGGGCTGATGGCTGGCCCCGGCCCCGCTAGCGATCGGTCCGCTGTGCCAGCCCGGCGGTCGCCCGGGCCAGGCCGTCGCCGCTGGTTGCGGCCGGGGCGCTCCCGCCGCCGCCCCACCGGGAGCTTTCGCTGGCGCCTGGGGCGCTTGGGGCGCTTGGGGCCCCTGGCCCTGGTCGCAGGTCTGCTGCTTTGGCTGTCCCGCGGGCTGTGGCTGCCGCCCCTGCCGCCCCCCCAGCTGATTTTGGTGCTGGGCGGTGATGTGGCCCGGGAGCAGGAGGCGGCCCGGCTGGCCCGGCGCCAGGGCCTGCCCCTCCTGGTGAGTGGCGGCAGCAATCCCGAATACGCCACCTGGGAGTTCCGCCGCGAGGGGCTCCACCCCGGCCAGGTGCTGCTTGATTACCGCGCCCACGACACCCTCAGCAATTTCACCTCCGTGGCCGACGACCTCAAGCGCTCCAAGGTGCGCAGCGTGCTGCTGGTCACAAGTAGCGACCACATGCCTAGGGCCCTGCTCGTGGGCCGGATTGTGGCTGGCAGCCGCGGCATCGGCCTCACGCCCGTGGCCGTGCCCTGCGGCCAGCGCTGCAGCCCCGAGCGCTGGGGCAAGGTCTGGGGCGATGGCCTGCGGGCGGCTCTGTGGGTGCTGACCGGCCGCGACCTCAAGTTGTGGGCGGCAGGGCGGTTTGCTCCGCTGCTGGAGGGAGCCGGCCGGACTGTTCATCCGCCCGCAGCGGCCCCAGATCCAGCAGGGCATTGATTTGGGCCTGGCAGGCCGCCGTCACCACATCCAGGTCGGCGCGGCGCCTGGAGACCGGCGGCGGGATGGGGGTGCCAATGCGGATGTGGATCGGCACCAGGCGCGCCTGGCGGCCGGTGCCCATGGCCCGGTGGCTGTTGATGATCGCCACCGGCAGCAGGGGCGCGCCGGAGCGGGCCGCCAGCAGGGCCGCCCCGGGTAGGGGGCTGTTGACCCGGCCATTGGCCTGGCGGGTGCCATCAAGGAACACGCCCGTGGCCCAGCCCTGGTCGAGCCGGTCGGTGGCGGTGCGGATCGCTTCGCGGTCGCTGGCGCCTCGGGCCACCGGATAGGCACCGCAGGCCCGGATGATCGGCCCGAGTAGGGGCACTCGGAAGAGCTCGGCCTTGGCCATGAAGGCCACCGGCCGGCCGAGGGCATGGCCGAGCAGGGGCGGATCCAGGTGGGAGCCGTGGTTGGCCACTACCACCAGGGCCCCATCTAGCGGCACGTTGCCGTTGCCAGCGGTGCGGCCGCGGAACAGGAACCGGAAAACGGGGAATACCAGCAGGTAGCTGATCAGCCGGTAGGTGATGCTTGGTTTGGGGCTGTTGAGCAGGGCCGGCGGTTCGGGGGGCTTGCGCCGGCGCCGCAGGGCCCGGCGCATGGCCTTGATCCGGCCTCCCTCGGTGGGCACGAGGGCGCTTGCTGCTCCATCAGACCCCAGTTCAGGCCCGTTGGGGTTTGGGCTGGTCCCGCTGCTGCTGCCCGCCCGATCTGCAGGCTTGGTCACAGGCCCAGGTCCGCAGCGGTGGCGATCTGGGCGGTGGTGACGCCCGCCAGGCTGCGTTTAATCAGGCCGTTGAGCACGTTGCCGGGGCCGATCTCCACGGTGGTGTCGATGGCCTGGGCGGCGAACTGGTCCATGGTTTCGCGCCAGCGCACGCCACTGGTCATCTGACCCACCAGCCTGGCCTTGAGGCGTTCGCCGCTGGTCTCCGGCGTGGGGTCTGTGTTGCTCAACACGGGAATGCGGGCATCGGCAAAGGGCAGCGGCTCCAGCTCCTGGGCGAAGGCGGCGGCAGCTCCGGCCATGAAGGGCGAATGGAAGGCCCCCGATACGGCCAGGGGGATGGCCCGTTTGCAGGTCAGCTGGGCGCTGACGCTGGCCACGGCTTCGGGGCTACCGGAGAGCACCACCTGGGCGCTGCTGTTGTCGTTGGCGATCACCACACCCTCGGTGCCAGCGACCAGGGCATCCAGCTCGCCCCGGTCAAAACCCATCACGGCGGTCATGGCCCCGCCGCCGGCGGCGGCCATCAGGGTGCTGCGCCGGTGCATCAGGGCCAGTCCCGTCTCGAAGTCGAAGACGCCGGCCGCATAGAGGGCCACCAGTTCCCCCAGGCTGTGGCCGGCCACCAGGTCGGCGCTACGGCCCTGCTGGCGCAGGCCATCCACCAGCAGGCTCTCGATCACGAACAGGGCCGGCTGGGTGTTGCGGGTGTCGTTGAGGTCGGTGGGTGGGGCGATGGCGTCGAGGCCTTCGCCGGCGCAAATCGCCAGCAGGTCGCGGCCCAGCAGCTCGGAGGCGAGGGCAAAACGCTGGCGGGCGTCAGGCAGATCGAGCACGGCGGTCGCCATGCCGAGCTTCTGTGAACCCTGACCCGGAAACACCCAGGCGATCCCCATGGTGGCGCTTGCACTTTTGTGGGCTGGAGACTACGGCGCGGCTGTTGATCAGGCCAGGCCAGCTCGGCAGCCTCTGGCCCAGACCAGCTCGACGCGCCGCAGCGCCCGGGCTCAGTTGGCCTGGGGACCGCCCCAGCGCAGCAGGGCCGCGCCCCAGCTCAGGCCGGCCCCGAAGCCGCTGCTGGCGATCAGGTGACCGGGCTCAACCCGGCCATCGCGCACGGCCTCATTGAGCATCAGCGGGATCGTGGCGGCGGAGGTGTTGCCAAAGCGGGCCAGGTTGCTGAGCACCCGCTCCTGGGGGATGGCGAAGCGCTCGGCCACCGCATCAAGGATGCGCTGGTTGGCCTGATGGAGCAGCAGCCAGTCGAGCTGGTCGGGGCTGGTGCCGGTGCCATCGAGCAGGTCCTTGAGGATCGCCGGCACCTCGCGCACCGCGAATTTGTAGACCTCCTGGCCATTCATCTGGATGGGTTCGAAGCCGCCGCGCTGGGCCTGGCTACCGGCCACCAAGGTGGTGTGGTCCTCGCTCTGGGCCAGGGTGAGGCAGCCGTTGCGGCTGCCATCGGAGCGCATGCGGAAACCCAGCAGGCCGTTGTCGGCCCCGGGGCAGGCTTCCACCGCCACGGCGGCGGCGCCATCGCCGAACAGCACGCAGGTGCGGCGATCGTCCCAGTCCACCCAGCGGCTGAGCTGGTCGGCGCCGATCACGAGGGCGCGGCGCACGCTGCCGCTGCGGATGTATTGGCTGGCGGTGATCAGGGCAAACAGGAAGCCGCTGCAGGCCGCCGTGATGTCGAAGGCCACGGCGTTGCTGGCCCCCAGGACCCCCTGCACCCGGGGGGCGGTGCCGAACAGGTCGTCGGGGCTGGAGGTGGCCAGCAGGATGAGATCCAGGTCGCCCGCTTGCCAGCCGGCATGGGCCAGGGCCTGGCGGCCGGCCTCGCTAGCCAAGCTGGTGACCGTTTCGCCCGGGCCGGCGACGTGCCTGGCGCCGATGCCGGTGCGGCTGCGGATCCAGTCGTCGTTGGTCTCGACCCGCTCGCTGAGCTGGGCGTTGCTGAGGCTCACGGCTGGCAGGCCGCTGCCGCAGCCCACCAGGGCCATGCCGACGGCCTCCGCCATTGGGCTGAGCGACACCTGAACGACCCCAGTTGGCGGTCAGTCAACCACAGGCGACCACCGCATCGGTGCTGTCACTGAGCTTGTGCAGGTCGTCCATCACGCCATGGCTGGCGGCGGAATGGGCTAGCCGCAGGGCGCTCACCACCGAGAGGGCCTTGCTGCTGCCGTGGCCGATCACGCAGACGCCATTGACGCCCAGCAGCAGGGCACCGCCATGTTCGGCGTGGTCGAGCCGTTTTTTGATGCGCACCAGGTTGCTGCGCAGGAAGGCGGAGCCCACCTTGCCCCGGCGTCCCCGGGGCAGTTCGGCCCGCAGCACATCCAGGAGCACGCTGCCCACCGATTCAAGGAACTTCAACAGCACGTTGCCGGTGAAGCCATCGCAAACCACCACATCAAAATCGCCCGAGAGCACGTCCCGGCCTTCGCAGTTGCCGGCAAAGACGAAGCGGTCGTCAGCCGCCAGCAGGGGGTAGGTCTTAAGGCAGAGCTCGTTGCCCTTGCACTCCTCCTCACCGATGTTGAGCAGGCCAATCCGGGGCCGTTGCACCTGCAACACATCGCGGCTGTAGATGTTGCCGAGCAGGGCGAATTGGTGCAGGTAGGCGGGCTTGGCGTCCATGTTGGCGCCCACATCGAGCACCAAGACCTGCTGGTTGGGGTCCTTGGTGGGGAAGAGGGCGCCGATGGCGGGGCGGTCGATGCCCTTAAGCCGGCCGAGCCGGAAGATCGCCGAGGCCATCACGGCGCCGGAGTTTCCGGCCGAATACACCGCCGTGGCCTCGCCCGCCTTGACCAGGTCCATGGCCAGGTTGATGCTGGCGTCCCGCTTGCGCCGCACCACCGTGGCCTCTTCGTCCATGCCCACCGAGGGGCCGCTGGCGACCACCTCGACCAGTCCGGAGCTGATGGCGGCGGCCAGCTCTGCGGCCAGGCCGAGGGCGGCCACGGCCTGATCGACGGCGGCGGTTTCGGCCACGAAGCGCACCCGCACCGGCAGCAGGGCCACCGCCCGCAGGCAGCCCTCCAGGATCGGGCCGGGGGCATGGTCGCCGCCCATGCCATCAACGGCCACCCAGAGCCGTTGGGCATCATCGATGGCCAGCTCGCCATCGGCATTGGTGCCCTGCTGGAGCCGCCGCAGGGGATCGAAGACCAGGGGCTGGAGTACGGAGTGGGCCATCGAGCCGGCCACCGAGCCCGCCACGCCCGCCACGGAGCCGGCTACGCCGGCGACATTGCCTGCCATCGAGCCGGCCACACCGGCCACATTGCCCGCCACATTGCCGGCGGCACCGGCGACGTTGCCGGCGGTGGAAACCACCGAACCCGCCACCGAGCCGGCCATGGACCCGGCCACGGAGCTGGCGGCCGAGGCCGTGCCCACCAGGCTGGTCACCGCCGCATTGCGGCGGTACCAAATCACCAGGCGGCGTATTGCCTGGGGCCGCCGACGCTTGGGGTTGCGGCCAGTGATGTCAGTGTCCTTCGGGGGCAAGGGCTTCGATGATGCGCTGGAACAGGTACCCCGTTCCCCGGGCCGTGAGAATCAGCTCGGGATTGGCGGGGTCGTCCTCCAGTTTGGAGCGCAACCGGGAAATATGGACATCCACCACCCGGGTGTCGACGTGGCGCTCGGGGGTATAACCCCAGACCTCCTTGAGGATTTCGCCCCGGCTGAACGGTTCGCCCGAGCGGCCCACCAGCAGCTCCAGCAGGCTGAATTCCATGCCGGTGAGCCGAATTCGCTCGTCGCCTCGGTACACCTGGCGCTTGTTGGTGTCGATCTTGAGGTTGCTGACCTGGATCAAGCCGGAGTTGGGGATGCCGGCGGCCTGGTCCTTGTCGACCCGGCGCAGGACGCAGCGGATGCGGGCCTCCAGCTCCTTGGGGCTGAAGGGTTTGACGACGTAGTCGTCGGCGCCGAGCTCCAGGCCGGTGATGCGGTCAGCCACATCGCCCAGGGCGGTGAGCATCACGATCGGCACGTCCGATTCCTTGCGCAGCTCCTGGCAGACGCCGTAGCCATCGAGCTTGGGCATCATCACGTCGAGCACCACCAGGTCGGGGCTGGTGCGCCGAAAGGCTTCCAGGGCTTCGAGCCCATCGCAGGCGGTGATCACCTGGTAGCCGATCATCGAGAGTCGGGTTTCGAGGATGCGTCGAATGCTGGCTTCGTCATCAACGACCAGAATCGTTTCCTTGGCGGGGGCAGAAGCCGTCATTGCGGCGGTCGGACCGAAGGGTTTGAGTAGATCGACCCACTGAAAAGGCCGAAGGCCCCGTGGGTTCACCAAGGGCCACCAATCTTCATACACCTTCGTGGGACGTTCCAGCCTCTACGTCTGCCAGACCTGCGGGGCCCAGACCCGCCAGTTCTTCGGCCGCTGTGCCGCCTGTGGCAGTTGGAACAGCCTGGTGGAGCAGGTTGTGACCGCCAGCGACACCCGCCGGCGCCGGCCCGTGGCCGGGGCTGCCGCCGCTGCCGGGGTGGCCGGCGGGGCTGGCGGCGCCACCGATCTGCCCCCGCGCTCGCGCCGATCTGAGTCGATCCATACGGTTGGTGAGCGGCCCTTGCAGCGACTGGGCAGCGGCTACGGCGAGCTCGACCGGGTGCTCGGCGGTGGTCTCGTCCCCGGATCCTTGGTGCTGGTGGGTGGCGATCCCGGCATCGGCAAGTCGACCCTGCTGCTGCAAAGCGCCGAGGCCATGGCGGCCCGCCATTCGGTGTTGTACGTGAGTGCCGAGGAATCGGCCCAGCAGGTGAAATTGCGGTGGCGCCGGCTCGGCGGCGATGGCAGCCAGCTGCAGTTGCTGGCCGAAACCGACCTGGAATTGGTGCTGCAGGAACTCGAATCCCTGCGGCCGGCGGTGGCGATCATCGACAGCATCCAGGCCCTGCATGACGGCGAACTAGCCAGCGCACCGGGGTCGGTGGCCCAGGTGCGCGAATGCGCTGCTGCCCTGGCCCGCATCGCCAAGCGCCAGGACACGGCCCTGCTGCTGGTGGGCCACGTGACCAAGGAGGGGATGCTGGCCGGCCCCAAGGTGTTGGAGCATTTGGTCGATGCGGTGCTCACCTTCGAGGGTGACCGCTTTGCCAGCCACCGGCTGCTGCGGGCCGTTAAAAACCGCTTCGGCGCCACCCACGAGCTGGGGGTGTTCGAGATGCGCGACCGGGGCCTGGTCGAGGTCACCAACCCCAGCGAGCTGTTCCTCGGCAGCGACGAGCCCTCGGCCGGCACGGCCACGATCGTGGCCTGCGAGGGCACCCGGGCCCTGGTGGTGGAGTTGCAATCGCTGGTGAGCACTACCAGCTACGCCAGTCCGCGCCGCACCGCCACCGGCATCGGCACCAACCGGCTGCACCAGATCCTGGCGGTGCTGGAAAAACACCTGGGCCTGCCCCTCTCCCGTTTTGATTGCTACCTGGCCGTGGCTGGCGGCCTGGAGGTGGAGGAGCCGGCGGCGGACCTGGGGGTGGCCACGGCCGTGGTGGCCAGTTACCGCGATCTCACCCTGCCGCCCGGCACGGTGCTGGTGGGCGAGCTGGGCCTGGGCGGCCAGTTGCGGCCCGTGGGCCAGCTGGAGTTGCGCTTGCAGGAGGCGGCCCGGCTGGGCTTCCGCCGGGCCGTGGTGCCCAAGGGCAGCGGCCTGGGGCCGATGGCGGCGGGCATCGACCTCCAGCTGCTGGAGGCCGGCACGGTGGCGGAAGCCCTGGTCATGGCCCTTGGCGTCAACCCGGCGGACGATCGCGCCTGAGCCGTTGCTGGCGGCATTGAGTCGGCGGTTGGCCCAGCTTGTCCCTAGAGCTCAAAAATAGACATCCACATTGCTGCGGCCGGAGGACTTCAGCCAGTTCTCGATATCGAGGTAGCCGCCGGGATAGAGCCGCACGGCCCTTCCCCAGAATTCGGCGGCCTGGTCAAACCAGCGATCGGCGCCGTCCTGGTCGCCGTTTTCAGCGGCGATCCGGCCCCATTTCTCGTAGATCAGCCCCATGTTCTTCAGGCAGGACGGCGAGTTGGGGTTTTCTTCAAGCGATTGGCGGTAGTAGTCGAGCGATTTTTCTTCGTCGCCATTGCTCATGAAAATGATTGCCATGTTCTTGAGGATTTCGCCCCGGTCCACGGCGTTTTCCTCCAGGCGCAGGGCCTCTTCGTAGTTGTCGAGGGCCTCGGCGTAGTCGCCGTCGTTCTGGGCGGAGAGGCCATCTCGGTAATACACATAGGCCTCCTTGGCCTTGGGATCGATCGGCAACAGCTTCACGATCAGGTCGGCCATCACCGTGAAGCTCTTGTCGATGAAGTTGTCGTTGCGTTGCGAGCGGGGCACGGCTGGAGTTCGGATCGGCGTAGTCCCATCCTCCCCTGCGTCAGCGGTGTTAGGGCCAAATGCCCATCGGCGTACATAGGCGGCTGGGCCCTTGCCCCCAGCGGCGGCAGGCTGAATGGTCTTGGCCCCCTGGCCTGGCGCCTGCCGGGCGGGGCACGGGGGGAGGGGCTGCCTAGCCTGGGGCACCTGACCCGCCAGCCGTGCCCGCTGCCGCTGAAGCCGTTGCGCCGCTGCTGCTGCAGGTGGAGGGAATGAAGTGTGGCGGTTGCGTGCGCGCCGTGGAGCAGCGACTCCTGGAGCAACCGGGCGTGCGCCAGGCCAGCGCCAACCTGATGACCCGCACCGCCTGGGTGGGCCTCGATCCCGCCCTGGAAGGGGATCCCTCGGGCCCCCTGGTGGAGGCCCTGGCGGGCCTGGGTTTCCAAGCCCAGCGCCGCGACCAGGCCTCCACACCCTTGAGCCGGGCCCAGCGCCAGCGCCAGGAAAGCTGGTGGCAGCAGTGGCGCCGGCTGGTGGTGGCCCTGGGCTTGCTGCTGGTGTCGGTGCTGGGCCACCTGAGCGAGGCGGGCGAGCTGCCGTTGCCATGGCTGGCCGATTTCCGCCTCCACGCCGTGGTGGCGACCCTGGCCCTGGCCCTGCCGGGCCGGCCGATCCTGGTGGGCGGCCTGGTGGGGGCCCTCCATGGCGTGCCCAGCATGGACACCCTGGTGGGCCTGGGCATGGGCAGCGCCTACCTGGCCAGCGCCGTGGCCCTGCTGGTGCCCTCCCTGGGTTGGCAATGCTTTTTCAACGAGCCCGTGATGCTGCTGGGCTTTGTGTTGCTGGGCCGGTTTATTGAGGAGCGGGCCCGCTTCCGCACCGGCCGCGCCCTGGAACAGCTGGCCGCCCTGCAGCCCGATACGGCCCTGCTCGTGCTCGGTGACGGGCCGGCCAGGCCCGTGCGGGTGGGCGGATTGCGCCCCGCGGACCGGCTGCTGCTGCTCCCGGGCGACCGGGTGCCTGTGGATGGCCTGGTGCTCGCAGGCCACTCCGCCGTGGACGTGTCCAGCCTCACGGGTGAACCCTTGCCCCTGCAGGCCGGGCCCGGCAGCGAATTGGCGGCCGGCAGCCTCAACCTCGAGGCGCCCCTCACCCTGGAGGTGCTGCGCAGCGGTTCAGATAGCGCCGTGGCCCGCATCATTGCCCTGGTGGAGGAGGCCCAGGCCCGCAAGGCGCCGATCCAGGGCCTGGCCGATCGGATTGCGGGCCGCTTCAGCGGGGCCGTGGTGCTGTTGGCGGCGGCCACCTTCCTGTTTTGGTGGCAGTGGGGCACCACGTTGTGGCCCCAGGTGCTGCTGGCGGCCCCTGCCGCCCAGGCCCATGGCGCCCACCAGGCGGTCGGCATGGCAGCAACGGGCATGGCGGCCATGGGGTCAGCCGCCATGACGGCTGGGTCCCTGCATGGGGCGGCGATGGCGCCCCTGTCCTTAGCCCTACAGCTGGCGATTTCGGTGCTGGTGGTGGCCTGCCCCTGTGCCCTTGGGTTGGCGACCCCGGCGGCGATCACGGTGGGCTCGGGGCTGGCGGCCCGCTCCGGCCTGCTCTTCCGCGGCGGAGATGCGATTGAAATGGCGGCCAGCCTGCGCTCGGTGCTGTTCGACAAAACTGGCACCCTCACCCTGGGCCGGCCCCTGGTCACCGCCGTCGAGTTGCTTGCCAATCCGTCCCAGCTTGGGATTGCCGATGCCGCCCTGGCTGGGGCTGATCCGGCGGGGGGCGCCCCGGCCTCCGGTGGGTCCGATCCGGCCGGCGGCATGGCCGATGGGCTGGTGCAGATCGCCGCCAGCCTGGAGCAACACAGCCGCCATCCCCTCGCCTTTGCCCTGCTGCAGGAGGCCCAGCGGCGCGACCTGCCCCTGCTCGAGGTAGCAGCCAGCCTCACGGTGGCTGGCCAGGGGATCGAGGGACGGCTGCAGGACCCCTTGGCTGCCGGACTGGGGACAGGCTGGGTCTGCCACGTCGGCCGGCCTGGTTGGCTGGTGGAGCTGGGGATCGTGGCCCAGGAGGCGATCGAGGCTCCCTTGCAGCGGTTGGAGCAGGCGGGCGCCACCGTTCTGGCCGTCAGCGCCGGTGCCCAACCAGCTCCCCCGGGGGAGCGATCCCCCGGGGCTGGGGGCGTGGCCCTGGTGGCCGTTCAGGACCAGCCCCGGCCCGATGCCGCATCCAGCCTGGCGGAGCTCACCCGGCTGGGCCTGGATCTGGGGGTGCTCAGCGGCGATCGGCGCCTAGCGGTGGAACAGTTGGCCCGTCAGCTGGCCGTGCCCCTCGACCAGGTGGCCTGGGACCTGCTGCCCCAACAGAAGCTGGAGCGCCTGTTGCAGTGGCGCCAGCGGGGGCCGGTGGCGATGGTGGGGGATGGCATCAACGATGCGCCCGCCCTGGCCGCGGCCGACCTGGGCATTGCGGTGGGCACCGGCACCCAGATCGCCCAGGACAGCGCCGGCCTGGTGGTGTTGGGGGACCGGTTGGAGGGGGTGGTGGAAGCCCTGCTGATTGCCCGCCTCACCATGGCCAAGGTGCGCCAAAACCTGATCTGGGCCTTCGGCTACAACCTGGTGGTGTTGCCGATTGCTGCGGGGGTGCTGTTGCCCCGGTTTGGCCTGCTGCTCTCGCCGCCCCTGGCGGCCCTATTGATGGCCACCAGCTCGATCACAGTGGTGCTCAATGCCCTGCTGCTGCAGGCCCCCGGCCCCCTGGGCTCCCGCCGGTGACCTGCCGATGATGCCAACGCCCGAGGACCCGTCGCCCCTTGCCGATTCCCCCGGGGACCCCTCGCCCCGGGGCCGCTTTCTGGTGCTGGAGGGGATTGATGGCTGTGGCAAGACCACCCAAATCGCCGCCCTTGCCGAGTGGTTGCCCCGCAGTGGCCTGCTGCCCCCCGGGGCCGAGCTGCTGGTGACGCGCGAGCCCGGGGGCACGGCCCTGGGCCAGGCCCTGCGCCAGTTGCTGCTGCACCCCCCCGGGGAGGCGGCCGCCCAACCCACGGCCGAGCTGCTGCTCTACGCCGCCGACCGGGCCCAGCATGTGCAACAACGGATTGCCCCGGCCCTGGCGGCAGGCCACTGGGTGCTCAGTGATCGCTTTAGCGGCTCCACCGCCGCCTACCAGGGCTATGGGCGGGGCCTGGGCCTGGCCCTGATCGAGCAGCTGGAACGCATCGCCACGGCCGATCTCCAACCCGATCTCACCCTCTGGCTCGATCTGCCCCTGGCCGAATCCCGCCGCCGCCGCGCTGGGCGGGCGGCCGACCGCATGGAGGCGGCCGGCGATGCCTTCCTAGAGCGGGTCTGCGGGGGCTTTGCCGCCCTGGCCGCCCAACGGGGCTGGTGCCGGTTTGATGCAACCCTGGCGCCCGAACAGCTATCAGCGGCCATCGGGGCCCTGCTGGAGCAGCGCTTTGGCGGCATGGTCCCCCCAGGCTTTCCGCCCCAGCGGGAGGCCGATCCAGGGTGATGACTGCCGATCCCCGCCAGAGCCGGGCCCATCAGAGGCCCCGGACCAAGGCCCAGTGCCAAGGCCAAGCACCAAGGCCCAGCCCAGGGAGCCAGAGTGTTTCCCATGGCTGAGCGGCATGGCTGAATCCAGCGACCTGTTCACGGGCCTGGTTGGCCAGGACCCGGCTACGGCCCTGCTGGCGGCCGCCCTGCACCAACAGCGCCTGGCGCCGGCCTATTTATTCAGCGGCGCCGATGGGGTGGGCCGTTCCTTGGCGGCCCGGCGCTTCCTAGAGGGGGTGATCGCCGGCCCCACGGGAGCCCCGTCGGTGCGCCGCCGCCTGGAGGAGGGCAACCATCCCGACCTGCTCTGGCTTGAGCCCACCTACCAGCACCAGGGCCAGCTGATTCCCGCCTCGGAGGCCCTGGCGGCGGGCATCAGCCGCAAGGCGCCGCCCCAGTTGCGCCTGGAGCAGGTGCGTAGCGTCTCCCAGTTCCTAGGCCGGCGACCCCTGGAATCGCCCCGCTGCCTGGTGGTGATCGAGAGGGTGGAGGCCATGGCCGAAGGGGCCGCCAATGCCCTCCTCAAAACTCTGGAGGAACCAGGTGGCGGCCTGCTGATCCTGTTGACGGCGGCGCCAGAACGCCTGCTCAGCACGATTCGCTCCCGCTGCCAGCAGATCCCCTTTCGTCGCCTCAGCCCCGCCGAGATTGCCGAAGTGCTGCAGCGGCAGGCGCCCATCCCCAGCTCCGATCCCCCGGCCCATGGCGATCCCGAGGGCAGGAGCGAGCCCCTCCTTAAGGCCGATCCGCCGGAACTGCTGGAGCTGGCGGCCGGCTCCCCCGGCGCCCTGCTGCAGTGCCGGGAGCAATGGGCCGCCTTGCCGGAAGGCTTGGCCGAGCGGCTCTGGAGCCTGGGCAGCCCATCCCCGGGCCCCAGCTCCAGAACGGGGCCTGGCAAGGGGGCCAGCCCGATCGAGGCCCTGGCCCTGGCCCGGGACCTCTGCGAGGCCCTCGATGGCGAACAGCAGCTCTGGCTGCTCAATTGGTGGCAGTGGCGCCTATGGCGCCAACGGCCCGAGCCTGGGGTGCAGCGCCGCCTGGAAAGCCTGCGTAGCCATCTGCGCTCCTTCGTGCAGCCGCGGCTCGCCTGGGAGGTGGCCCTGCTGGAACTCTCGGGCCTAGGTGGCAGCAGCCCCTGAATCGATGGGGCTCGGCCTGAACCCAGCCCCAGGCCAGGGCTTGCGCGTATGACGCCGTTGGAGCAGGAGCCGTCGTTGCGTGGGCCCGCCGGACGTGGATCCACCTAGGCGCAGCGAGCAAGTCAGGCCATGGCCTGCTGGCAAAAGCTCGTCTGGCAATGGGTCTTCAGGCTGGGGTGCCCAGCAGTTTGCGGGTTTCGCGGGCCTGGTGGATCACTTCGGTGAGGGCCTCGAGCTGGGGGCCCGTGGGCAACTCCAGGCAGTAGCCGGCGCCATAGACCGTCTTGATAAAGCGGGGTTTGCGCGGATCCGGTTCGAGCTTGGTGCGCAGGTGGCGGATGTGGACGCGGATCGTTTCGATGTCGTCATCGGGCTCGTAGCCCCACACCTCCTTGAGGATCAGGGAGGGGGCCACGGTCTGGCCATGGCGCTGCAACAGGCAGTGCAGCAGTTCAAATTCCAGGTGGGTGAGCCGCACCGGCTCCTCGAACCAGATCGCCTCAAAGCGTTCGGGCACCAGGGTGAGGCAGCCGTAGTTGAGGATTTCGTTGTGCTGGCTCGACACGGGGGTGCGCACGCTGCGGCGCAGCAGGGCCTTCACCCGCACCAGCAGTTCCTCCAGGTCGAAGGGTTTGGTGAGGTAGTCGTCGGCGCCGGAATTGAAGCCGCTCACCTTGTCCTTAATGCCGCCTAGGGCCGTGAGCATCAAGATGGGGATCTGGGCTGTGCGCTCATCCCGGCGCAGCCGCTGGCAGAGGGTGAGGCCATCGACGTTGGGCAGCATCAGATCCAGCAGGATCAGGTCTGGTCCGTGTTGCAGGGCCAGGGCCTGGCCCTTGATGCCGTCGGCGGCACGCTGCACTTCAAAACCGCTGTGCTCCAAGTGGCCGGCCACCAGGTCCAACATGTCGCTGTCGTCTTCGATCAGCAGGATGCAGGGCTTCATGGGATCCGTGGGGGGGACTTGAGGCGGTCAGACAAACGCTTCCGCAACCAATCATTTGGTCCATTCTCCCGAATCAAGCCGCAATTCGGAGGGTGTGGCGAGTCAGCTTTTTGGGCCGGTTCGGGAAAAAAGCAATGGGGCCAAGGGTTCTCTCCGCCAGACCCTCCAAAATGGCGCCTAAATCTTCGGAATTTCTTTCGCTGAAGCAGTTGCCAATCTGACGGAATTGTTTACAGGCGTGGACAGATGGGGCGAATCAGCCCTGCCTCTGCTGCCTGGCCAGGGCCGCAGCCATAAAAAAACCCCAGCTAGAGCTGGGGTTTGGCAAAGCTCCCCGGGCGGGATTCGAACCTGCGACCAATCGATTAACAGTCGATCGCTCTACCGCTGAGCTACCGAGGAATGGGACCAATTGAACTTACCCCTCGCCCCTACCCAGGGGCAAGCGATTGAGGTGCTGGCGTAGGGCCGGTCCGTTCTGCCAGCGGCCAACGCGCCCATGGCGGACCAGGGCGGCACCGTCGCACTGGTCCAGTTCATCAAGGCGGTGGGTGATCCACAGGGCCGTGATCGGCCCGGCCAGGGCCCCCTCGGGCGAGCCAGGGGCCGGCCTGGGCGCCGGGTTGCAGAGCTGGCGCACCAGGGCGAGCACCTCCCGTTGGCTGCCCTGGTCCAGCAGGGCCGTGGGCTCATCGAGCAGCAGCAGCTCGGCCCGGCTGGCCAGGGCTCCAGCCACGGCCAGCCGTTGCTTCTGGCCGCCACTGAGGCTGTGGATCGGCCGCTGCTGCAGTCCGCCTAGGCCGACCTGCTCCAGGGACAGGGCAATCTGCTTTTGACGCTGGGGCGCGCTGAGCCCGGGGGGCAGGGAGAGTTGCACATCGCTGCCGCAGCTGGGCAGCAACAGTTGGTGGTCAGGATTTTGAAACACCAGGGCCGGCTTGCGGTTGCAGCGGAGCTGGCCCGAGCTGGGTTCGAGCAGGCCGGCAATCAGGCGCAGCAGCGTGCTTTTGCCACTGCCGTTGCCGCCCACCAGCATCCAGAGCCCCGGCCTGGGAATGGCAAAACTGCAGTCATCAAGGGCCACCTGGCCCGAAGGCCAGACAAAGCGCAGCCGATCCACCTGCAGGGGCGGATCGGCCTGGCGCCAGGCGCCGGTCGCCGGGCTGGTGATCAGGGAGTCCGCCGCCAAGGCTCAGCCGTCGAAGGAGAAACCGGGGCGCTTGCCACTGGAGCTGCCGGCGGTTTTCTCGTAGGTCTGCACGGCCACGATTTCACTGCTGAGCAGGGCGATCCGCTTTTCTTCCTCCTTGTCACAGCTGAGTTCGAGCAGGCGCGGTGCGCCGCTCTCCATCGCCTGTTTCACCTCATAAAACAGGGCCAGGGCGGCGTCCTGCTCCTTGCGTTGCACGGCCACGGGCATGGGGCTGAGCTTGAGCGAGAGCTCGATGACGTACACGGATCAGGTTCACGGCCAGGCCCCACTCTGGCGAATGGGAGGCCCCCGTGATCGGCCGGCCGATCACGGGCCCCCAGGCGCTCTCCAGGCAACCGGCCCAAGCCCGTTCCCCCGCCGCCGGGCGGCGTAAGCATTTTTGCCTAAATGCCCCCGATTGGGGCCGGGATTGGCGGCGCACCCACCGAAAAGCCGCGGATCCCCGTACAGTCGTCCTGTAACGCTTCATGAAGTTCGCCTCTCATGACGATCGCCCTAGGGCGCGCGCCTCAGCGGGGATGGTTCGACATCCTCGACGACTGGCTCAAGCGCGACCGCTTCGTTTTTGTCGGTTGGTCCGGCCTGCTCCTGTTCCCCACGGCCTACCTGGCCCTGGGGGGTTGGCTCACCGGCACCACCTTTGTCACCTCCTGGTACACCCA
>CALRNL020000012.1:0-93034 GCA_943369525.1 Synechococcus sp. UW140 | reverse complement strand
CTAACGATCAGCGGTGGCAACGTTTCCAACGTCAACGGAGTGATCGGCAACACCTCTGGCAGAAACGGCTCTGCAACCGTCTCTAGCGGCAACTGGACCAATCAGGGCAACCTCGTGATCGGCAGAGAGGGAAATGGCACCCTAACGATTAGTGGTGGAAACGTTTCTAGTGTCTACGGTTCCATTGGAGACAGCGCAAGCAGCAACGGCACAGCAACCATCTCCAGCGGTAACTGGACCAATTCTGGCACCCTCACGATCGGCAGTGGCGGTATTGGCAACCTAACAATTAATGGCGGCAACATTACCAATACGCTGGGCTACATTGGCTACGATCAGGGAAGCGTAGGCCATGCCACCGTATTAGGAGGCAACTGGAAAAACTCAAGCAAACTAGAAATAGGCCGCGACGGCATTGGCAGACTAACAATAAATGGGGGGAATATTTCCACTGGCAACGCTTCTATTGGAAGCAGCTCTGAAGGCAACGGCACTGCAACCATCTCTAGTGGCAACTGGACCAATCGAGGTAGCCTAGAAGTCGGTAGTGCTGGCAATGGCACCCTAACGATCAGCGGCGGAAATGTTTCTAATGCCAACGGTTCCATTGGGGACAGAGCAGGCGGCAACGGCACGGCAATTGTCTCTGGCGGCAATTGGACCAATTTGGCTAACCTATTCATTGCCAATGCAGGCAATGGTACCCTAAGCATGAGCAGCGGGATAATTATCAATTCATTGGGCGTCATTGGTAACAACTTGGGCAGCACAGGCAGCGTCGCCGTATCGGGGGGCAATTGGATCAATTCGGGCGCCCTCTATGTCGGCAACTCAGGCGATGGCACCCTAACGCTCACAGGCGGCACTGTTGAAAGTGATTGGGGATCGATTGGTCAATCAGCAAAGGGAGTTGGCAGGGTAGTCATAGCAGGCGGCAATTGGATCCCCGCGAAGGATCTGTCTATAGGCAGTTCTGGCGCTGGTTCGCTAACTCTTACAAGTGGGTCCGTTAGCAGCATTGCTGGAAAAATTGGCCAAAATCTAGGGGGTGTCGGCGATGCCACCATCGCAGGTGGCAGCTGGAACATGTCAGGCAATTTATATGTTGGCATCTCTGGCACTGGCAGAATTGGGCTTAACAGCGGCAGTGTAACCAATGACTATGCTTTCATTGGCAATGATCAGCGGGGGATCGGCACCGCCACTGTTTCAGGCACAGGTCGATGGACAACCAATGAGGCTTTTACAGTCGGGGAAAGAGGCACTGGCTTTTTAACTCTTGATGGGGGCACAATTAATAGCAACACGATTAGTCTTGGTCGTTTCGCAGAAGGCAATGGATCCGCTTCTGTCTTGGCAGGAAATTGGACTAATGCTGCATTGCTTTCCGTGGGCGATGAGGGCAAAGGAACCCTTCTGATTAATGGTGGCAATGTCACTAACCGCGCAGCCCAAATTGGCAATAAGGCTGGCAGCCAGGGGTCTGCAACCGTCACCAACGGCAATTGGGACACCATGGCAGAGCTGAATGTGGGCGACTCGGGCCATGGCACCCTCACGCTCAATGGGGGCGAAGTTAAAAATAGTGATGGTTCTATTGGCACCAATTCGGATGGCCTTGGCATAGCCACTATCACTGCCGGCACTTGGACCCAATCAGGCTCCCTCTACGTGGGCAACTCAGGGAATGGCAGCCTAAATCTACCGAATGGCACCATTATCACAACCTATGGCCAGATTGGTTTCAATGCTGGCAGCATCGGCGCGGCCACCATGTCGGGCGGCAATTGGACCACATCAAGCGACCTTTTTATAGGCAATTCTGGCAGCGGCTTCCTCACCCTTAGCGGCGGCACTCTTAAAACAACCAACGCCTCCATCGGCAACCAGACCGGAAGCACCGGCACGGCCGTGGTATCAGGCGGCCATTGGCTCCATACTGGCAATCTGAGCGTCGCTGGTTCAGGCACTGGCACCCTCACCCTGACGGGTGGCCTGGTTACGGTTGCAGGCAGGCTCTCAAAAGGGAATGGCGGCACGATTACTCTCAATGGCGGCGGCAGCCTGGCAATCGGCGCTGGCGGCGAGGGCGGAGAACTGGCGCCGACCAGCCTAACTAACAACGGAAATCTAATTTTTAATCGGTCAAGCATTTACAAGTATTCGGGCGTTATTGATGGCAACGGCACAGTAACCAAGCAGGGGTTAAATATGCTCACCCTAACTGGCAATAACACCTACACGGGCAATACCACCATCAACGCCGGCATCCTTATGCTCGGCATGGGTGGCACCAGCGGGTCGATCAGTAATTCCGCCCACATCATCAACAATGGCATGCTGATATTCAATCGCAGAGATGATGTAATCTATGGCGGCACAATCGAAGGCGCAGGCTCCGCCAAACCCCTAGCCATCAAGTCCCTAATCGAATCTACGCCAGAAAATAGTACCCTACCCGGCATCGACACGATCAGCCAGCTAACGGCAGGCACCCTCACCAAGCTCGGAGCGCGCACCCTATCGCTCACTGGTAATAATAGCTACTCAGGCATCACCGCCCTGATCTCCGGCACCCTCGAGATCGGCAACGGTGGCACAAGTGGCGCCATTAGCTCATCCTCTGACATCCTCAACAATGGGCACTTGGTGTTTAATCGCAGCGACGACATAACCTATGGCGGTTCAATCATTGGCGCCAACACAATCACCCAGCTAGGCAAAGACGCCCTCAACAAGCTGAGCATAAGCAACATCAAACAGCTGGCTGAAGTCATCATCAGCCAGCTGGAAGTAGCCAAAATCAGCGAGGAAGCAGCAACTGACTTTGCGGCGCTTGCCCAGGAATTTCTCAACGATCTCGGAGCAAATCAACCTAACCAGATCTCCGATGCGAAGATCAACGAACTTGCTGAACGTATCCTCACCAAGATTTCCAGCGGCAACACCAGCCAGATAAGCGTCGATGATATCAAGGAGCTAGTCGGAGAAATCATCAGCCAGTTGGAATCAACCAACATCAACCTGCTAGCTTTTGGCACCTTCACCAAGCTCGGCTCTGGCACCCTAGTGCTCACCGGCAACAACAGCTATAGGGGCAATACCACCATCGCCGCCGGCACCCTAAAAATAGGCGCGGGTGGCACGAGCGGGGCGATCAGTGATTCAACAACCGTGATCAACAATGCCAATCTGATCTTTGATCGAAGCGATTCCCTTACCTATGCGGGCACCATCACAGGCAGCGGCAATTTTTCCCAGATTGGTTCTGGAACCTTAACCCTGGAGGGAACCAATAGTTATCTAGGCAAAACAACGATCGGCAATGGCTCTACCCTTGCCCTTCAAGGAACTGGCTCAATCGCCACCTCTGAAGGTATTGTCAATAGTGGCACCTTGGACATCAGCAAGGGCAGCACAACTGGCAGCAGCTTCAAAACACTCACTGGCAATGGCATAACCCTTCTCGGCAACCAAAACCTCACCCTGAGCGCGGCTAGTGGCACAAACTCTGGCAGTATTTCTGGCCAAGGTTCGTTAACCGTTGGGGGCGTCAACACCTATACGCTCATG
Organism: Synechococcus sp. UW140; assembly: GCA_943369525.1. GTDB lineage: Bacteria > Cyanobacteriota > Cyanobacteriia > PCC-6307 > Cyanobiaceae > BAIKAL-G1. The sequence goes on along the minus strand of CALRNL020000012.1, from coordinate 89,461 downwards.
GGTAGCAATAGCTATTTAGGCAAGACAATCATCGAGACTGGCGCGACCCTAGCCTTGGCAGGAGATGGATCAATAGCGGCATCAAAGGAGGTGAACAACTCGGGTACGATCGATATTAGTGAAACAACTCGAGAAACAACATTCACCAATTTGATCGGCAATGGCACCACATCCCTAGGCAACCGTAGCCTGATCCTCAGCGCGGCGAATGGCGTCAATAGCGGCACGATCACAGGTGATCTCGGCAACCTAACCATTAACGGTGCCGCAACCTATACCCTCAGTGGCATGAATCGCTACACAGGTGCCACCACCGTAGGTGGCAGCGCCACCCTAAGCGTGGAAGGGTCGATTGCGCCGTCCTCGGGGCTTGTGATCACAAGCGGTGCCACCCTTTCGGGTAATGGCACGATCACAGGCACCACCATCAATGCGGGCGGGACTCTAGCGCCAAACAACGCCGGTAGTAGCGCCCTAGCGATTACGGGTGGTTCGGGCAATCTTAGCTTGGCATCGGGTTCCGTCAGTAACTTTTCAATCATCGGTGCCACATCCGATCGCCTCACTGCCAGCGGATCAATCAACCTTGATGGCATCTTGAACTTGGCCTTCTCGGGCGACAACTATCTCACCTCTACGCCCTATACCCTCTTCAGCGGCACCAGTCGCAGCGGCAGCTTCTCAAGCAATAATGTGCAGGTAAGCGGCCTATCGAGAGCCTATCAATATGCCCTGGATTACACGTCGACGGCTCTGCAGTTAAGAATCAGCAATGCTGTTGACAGCAGCCAGACTTATGACATCACAAGCTCGGGCTGGATAACACTCTCAGGTGGGACCCTGGAGATCAACGAGGCCGGCACCTTTGACGACAATATAACTGTCTTAACACCAGGACCTGGCAGCAATTACAACACAATCGATGGCAATGGTGTTGTCGCCGATCTTACGGGTACGATCGACGGCAATGGACCACTTACGTTCAGTAATTTCAATCAAAGCAATGCAATCAGCAATACAACCCTTAGCGGCAGCAGCACCTACACGGGTAGCACAACGGTAGAGAGCGGCGCCAAGCTCACTGTGAATGGCTCCATTGCTAGCTCCGCCAATCTTTCCATTCAATCCGCAGCCATCCTCGCAGGCAACGGCACCGTGCCTACGACAATTATTCATAGCGGTGGAGCGATCGTGCCGGGGAACTCCCCCGGTACCCTAACAATCAACGGCGATTTAATACTCAATCGGGGTTCCGCTAGTCGCTTTACTATTGAAAGCACAAGGGCCAGCAGCCTCAGCGTGGGTGGAACCGCAACCCTAGGCGGCACGATTAACATCGCCTTCTCCGGCGGCAATTACGATGCCGTTAATCCCTATACATTAATTACGGCCCCATCCATTAGTCAGCAATTTGATGCGATCACCACCAGGGGAGATCTCACCGGCTATCGCTATAGCATTCTCTACGGATCAAGCGCTGTGCAGTTGGGGCTCAGCAAGGTGCTCGACACAGGCATGACCACATCCATAAGCAATCCCTGGAGCACCACCATAACGGGCGGCACCGTGGCCGTGGACAGCCCAGGCAGCGTTAGCGCCAACTGGACCCTGGCGGCAGCCTCTGGGGACTCCGTGAATACGTTTAAGCAAGCGGGCTATAATACAACTCTCCAAGGTATCATTTCCGGCTCAGGCGATCTCACCATTACGGCTGATGATAACGGTGGCACCCTGATTCTGGCCAGTGCCAATACCTACACGGGCAACACCACCCTCAGCGGTGGCACGATCAGCGTGGCCTCGCCAACAGCCCTTGGATCAGGGGGCATGATCACATTTGCGGGCGGCACATTACGCTATGGCAACGGCATTGCGACAGACTATTCAACACGATTTAGCCAGTTGGCTAATCAGAATTACAGCATTGACACCAACGATCAAACCATCAACTTCGCGGCAGCCCTAGACAGCTATGCCGGATCCCTAGTGAAGAAGGGAACCGGAACCTTAATTCTAAGTGGCAACAACAGTTATTCGGGCAGCACCACAATCGAGGCGGGCACATTGGTAGTTGGCGCCGGCCTCAGTAGCGGATCGCTGAACAGCCAATCTGCCATCATCAATCAGTCCAAACTGGTGTTTAATCGCAGCGGTAGCGCCACCTACTCCGGCCCAATCAGTGGGAGCGGCTCCCTTGAGCAAATCGGTTCTGGCACCCTGTCCCTATCGGGTAACAACACCTATACGGGCACCACAACAATTGCGGCTGGCTCAAGCCTGGCATTGGTGGATGCCGGCACCATCGAAACATCGAGTCAAGTAATCAATAGGGGCTCCCTCTCCTTTAGCCAAGCGATCGGCACGGTTGGCCTTACCAATCTGACCGGGTCCGGCACCACCGATCTGGGCGTTCAATCCCTCGTCATTAACAATGCCAACGGCCTCTATAGTGGTGTCTTCTTAGGGGCTGGTGGCCTGAGTGTTAACGGCTCTGGCACCTACAGCCTCAGCGGCAACAATACCTATATGGGCGCCACAAGCATTGGCAACGGGGAAACCCTGGCCCTCCTGGGATCTGGCTCAATCAGTGGCTCCAGTGGTATCAGCAATAGCGGTAATTTCTCGATTGTAGATGCAACTAGTGCGGTCACCATTCGGAACCTAACGGGAACGGGTTCCACCAACCTGGGCAACAAATCCCTCACCCTCACCGCTGCCTCTGGCCGCTACGACGGTGCCATCGTTGGCCTGGACGGAGCCTTTGGGGTGGAGGGAGCTGGCACCTACAGCCTCAGTGGCTCAAACACCTACACGGGGGCGACAACCATTGGCGCTGGCTCAACCTTGTCCGTGGCGAAGGGGGGTTCAATCAGTCGCTCCAGTGGCATCATCAACAGTGGCACCTTCTCCGTTGACGAGGCAACAAGTCCGGTTACCATTACAACCCTCACTGGATCCGGATCCACCAACCTGGGGAACCAATCCCTGATCCTCAGCGCTGCCGCGGGACGCAACGATGGTGTCATCTCGGGCCAAGGCGGAGCCCTAACCCTGCAGGGAGCTGGCACCTACAGCCTCAGCGGCTTCAACACCTATACGGGTGCCACAACCATTGCCACCGGCTCAACCCTGGCCCTGGTAGCTGGCGGATCCATCAACCCCTCCAGCGGAGTGTTTAACAGCGGCAGCCTCTCGATTGCCGCTGCAACAAGCCCCGTTGGCCTCAAAAACATGACGGGATCGGGCGACACCAACCTGGGCAACCAAACCCTCACCCTCACAAACGCCAATGGCCTGAACAGTGGAGTTATCTCAGGCTTGGGCGGATCCTTAAGCATTGATGGCTCTGGCACCTACAGTCTCAATGCCGCCAACACCTACACCGGGGCCACGACCATTGGCGACGGTTCAACCCTGGCCCTACTCGGGAGCGGTTCGATCAGTGCCTCAAGCGAAATTAGAAATAGCGGCAATTTCTCAGTTAGCAATGCCAGCAGTGCTGTTGCCATCACAACCCTCAACGGATCTGGTTCGACAACCCTGGGTAACCAAACCCTCAGCCTAACCGCCGCCTCTGGAGTCAATAGTGGGGTGATTACGGGCAATGGGGGCAACTTGCTGATCGGCGGCTCCGGCACTTACACCCTTAGGGGCTTAAACACCTACACCGGCTCCACCAGCCTGAGCGGTCAGTCAACCCTAGTCGTGGAGGGATCGATCGCCCCCTCATCGGCCCTAACGGTGACTGCTGGTGCCACCCTGTCAGGCAGCGGCAACCTGCCAAGCACCACCATCGCCTCCGGCGCCATTCTGGCGCCTAACAATGCCGGAACCACCGCCCTCAGCATTACGGGAGGTTCCGGCAACCTCACCTTAAACAGCGGCTCCACTAGCAATTTTTCGATCACCCCAACCAGCTCTGATCGGCTTACTGCCAACGGCGCCATCAAACTGGATGGCACTTTGAATCTGGCCTTCACGAATGGAAGCTTTCTCACCAAAACGCCCTACGTGCTTTTCTCGGGCCAAAGTCTGAGCGGCACCTTTGCCTCGATTGCTACCAGTGGCCTGCCAAGTCTCTATCTCTATTCCTTAGATTATTCAACTTCCGCTCTCAACCTCTGGCTCAGCGCCAACCTGCCCGCTGGCCAATCAGAAGCCATTTCGGGCCTCAGCTCCATAACGATTTCCGGTGGCACCATCATCATCGACACTCCAGGATCCCACAACACTAGCTTGGTGTTGGCAGTCCCCACGGGATCCACAACCAACACAATCGATGGCAATGGACTCAGCGTTGCACTCACTGGAGACATCAGCGGATCAGGCCCACTTACCTTTAGCAATTCACAGGCAAGCACATCGATCGGCACAATAACTCTTAGCGCAAACAACAGCTACACAGGATCAACAACCGTTGGCAATGGTGTCAAGCTCGCAGTCAACAGTTCGCTCGCAAGCTCTGCCAATCTCACGGTGAATGCCGGCGCCATCATCGCGGGTAACGGCACCCTGCCAGCCACAACCATCGCACCGGGTGGCACCCTGGCGCCTGGCAACTCGATTGGCCAACTCACCCTTGCCTCCTTGGACTTCGGCCCCGGCGGCATCCTTGACGCCGAAATCCAAGGCCCCCAAAACGACAAAACAACCGTCGCCGGTAGTGTCACCAATTTCTCAGGCAATGCCAATCTGATCGCCTTCGGCGGAGGCACGCCCTGGCCCAACTTCAACTATCAGTTGATTACGGCGGCAAATGATTTTGCCCATAGCCCTAACCTCACCCTCACTCCGGTTGGCATCACCAGTGCCCTGCTGCTAAGGGGTACCACCTTGGTGCAGGAGGCCGATGGCAATCCCAAATCCTTTGATGTGATGTGGCGGCCGAACAACGGCAGCGGTGTCACCGCCTCCGCCATGGCGGCCCTCGGCCAGACCAATCGCAACCAACTTGCCGCTGCCGGCGTGTTTGATAGCGCCTTCCGCCGCTTGGCGGTGGCGGCGGGCGATGCCTCTGGAAGCACCAACGGGCTGAATGCCCCAGGCCCAGCCATCGGCAGCACCGGATTCACCACAGGCCAGGCAGCAGCGGCTGGCCTCTCGCCTGAATTCCTCAGTACCACCGCCCAGCTCCTAGGGGTCAGCTCCCCAAGTCAGCTCACGGCAGCGATCAGCACCATTACCCCCGAGCCCTACGCCGCCTTCCAAAGCGTGTGCCTGGAAACCCTCCAGCGCCAGCGCCAGCAACTCCTGGCATCGGCCGGCCAATGTGCCAGCTCGGGCTGGGTGATCAATGGCCCAACCCGCCAATCCACCAAGGCCGCGACCAACCCGATCTGCCTCTACGGCCAGGCCAGCAACACCAACAGCAGCATCAATGGCCAAGCTGGCCTCTCAAGCTACAACTCCGGCATCTTCTCGTCCTTCTACGGCCTAGAGGTCAAGGCCAATGCCTACTGGAGCCTCGGCGCGGCCTACGGCTATGGCACCTCCAACCTCAACGGCCTCGGCATCACCAATGCCTGGGTGAATTCAACCGTCAACAGCGCCAGCCTCTATGGCGTCTATACCCCCACCACCAGCTCCCCTTGGACCTTCAAGGGCTTAGTGGGCTATGGCAATTACGCCATCAATGGCAGCCGCCGCGTAGCTGGGATTGGCGCCGGCAATCCGATCACTGGCTCCACCACGTCCCACGGTCTCACCGCCGCCCTCACCGCCGAGCTGGCCATCTCGCTCACACCAGCATCCGCTCCAGTGCCGGTGCTGCTTAAGCCCCTATTGGGGATTGCCTTTGGGAGCTATCAACAGGGCGGTTTCTCAGAAACCGGTGGCGGCCCCCTCAATCTCAATGTTGATGGCAGCACCGGCCGCAGCCTGGTGGGCACCATTGGCCTGGAAATGACCTCTGGCGCGATTCCACTCAACAGGGCCAAAACAATCGCCCTCATTCCCAGGCTGGCCTTCGCCTACCAGCTGGATGCCCTCGCCAATGAATTGGGCAACAGCTCCCTCTCGACCTCCATGCCCGCATCCGGCTCCGGTTCCTTCCTCACCCAGGGGCAAAACCGGGGTGTGCATGGGCTAACCATCGCCGGCGGGGTCGATTTGGCCTTGGGTCAGTCCACGGCCCTTTATGCCAACGTCATGGTGGAGGCCTTCTCCAGTGGCAGCCAGTTCGGCTATGGCGGCGGAATTCGCTTTAAGTTTTGATGGGTTGGTGATCCATGGTCTCGGATGAACGTTGACGATTAAAGGCACGACCAAAGCAGGGCTCGAACCGAAGCAATAGGGCTGGCCCCCCATCCCAGGAGAAGGGATCCCGTCGGTAGCCTGATCGGCTAGATTTTGCACAAGCTAGAGTCAAGATTAGAACTCTTTAACTGGGTATCAGTTGGGATGGGCTCCCCATCCCAACAGGATAGGCTCCCCTTCGTCCCTTCAGCCTGGCGACAACGAAAGACCTGCAATCAGCCCCAAGCCAATCAGTGGCGTGGGCGTGGGCAGCCGTAATGGCGGCAAGGCAAACAAGCGTGCCAGCCCCTGCTTTGTTATGACAAAGGGCCAATGATTTTTTCAGAGTCCTTTCCATCAGAATCAGGCCAAGTTCAGCCAAATTGCTCCCATGCCGAATTGCTAAGGGCCCCTCAGCAAGCCCCTTAAACGGACTCTGGAGCCCGGGGGGCCCAGCAAACGATTGCTGCCGGCGCACGAAATAGCAACCGTGATCAGACAAGCTGGCATCAAGCCAATGCCATAGGGAAGCCAAAACGACTGCATGGTCTTGCCATTCCAAGCCCCGGCAACCCGGGCGCAGGTGCCCTGCGGGCAGGTCGGGGATTGGCCCAGGAGCTGGGGGGAGTTAGCTGATCCGTGCCAACAATTTCGCCGACAGCTGGGAGTCCTTACCTTGATGCAAGACCTGGACACTTTCGATGCTGCCGAATTGGGCTGCCAACTGTTGACGCAAGCCTTCGTCGTTGATCAGGCGCACGGCCGCCTCGATATACCCCTTTTCATCGGAGGCAATCAACCATTCCGGCAGGCCAAGGCGGCGGTAAAGGGCCTGGTCAATCGATTCGAACAGGTGGGGGCCTTGCATGCACACCCCCACAACGCCATTGAGCAAAACATCGACAATACCATTGCAATTGCCAAACGGGTAGGGATTGAGGCACAGGTCGCAATTAGCAATCACCTGCATGTAGGCTTCAAAGCCCAGCTGGGGATAGACGCTGACCATACCAGGCAAGTAATTCGCAACGGTTTTGCTGATCTGCCTGTAGACGATACCAATGCAGCCAGCCACCAAAAAGTGAAAATGAACAGGCACTTCTGAGGCTTGCACAATTCGCACCAAGGTAGCCAGGAAAGCAGGATTGAGCTTCATTGTCGAGGCGCAGATAGCAATCTGCAATACCCCCTTACTGGCGATTTCTTGCCGTTTGGCCATGGCTTTGGCCATGGCCTCGGTGATGCGAAACGGCATCTCATCGGGCTCTAGCCAGAGGATCTCTTCGGAGAACAGACTGGGGTCGGGCACGAGATCGCGTTCGGCGATATAATAGTCAATAAAAGGAGAATTACTGGTGGCAGGGTGGCCCCAGCTGGTGACCTGCAGGGGTGCCAGCCTAAGGTTGGAAAGAAATATATTGAGCGGGCTCATACCAATGCTAACCATATAAATCACTGCCACGCCTTGCTGGTCGCAGATCTGGCGCACCTGCTGCAGCTGCTGGGCCATTTCCACTTCCGGGATTTCAATAAACTGGTCAAAGACATGGCGCACCTGCTGATCCACACATTTGCCATAGCCCAGGCCAATCACGTGGAAATCGGCGCGCATGGCCCCAATCGTTTTGGAATGGGTGCGATAGATCGAATGGTTGGCGCCAAACCATTCCAGCACCACCAGGGCCACCGGCTTACGGGCAGCCGGCTTACGGGCAACCGCCCTAACGGGAAGCGGCTGGAGCGGTAGATCCCCAATCCCTTGCTCGGCGATCCATTGCCGCACCAAGCGGTTGATCGAGCCCTTTATGGCATGACGATCGCCAATGGTGGCATAGCTGCAATGCATGTAGACGTCATGCAAGGTCTGGGTCGGTATTGCCTCTAAACGCCCGAGCTGATTGAGTTTATCGGTGAGCCAGGGAAGCAGCTGATTGCGCTTGTGGTGGGCCGCATCAGAGCCTAGAAAGCGTGGCGAGAGCAGCACCATCGCTAGGGACACGGCCATCTCCGGATAATGCTGCCAGAGCAAATCGATGTTGAGCGGAATCTGGGATTCGGGTGAGTAGAGAAAAGCAAATTTGGGCAGATCTTCGAGGTTGAGGGTGTAGTCCTGAGAACCCACGGGCTGCGGCAGGTTGAAGGTTTCAAGGATATGGTCGGTTGAATGAAAATCGCTAGCAGCAAAAATTGCCGATATCCAACGCTGCCAGCGCATCAACTCGCTGAATCCCTGGGCGCTCAGCTGGAAGCCTGGATCGGAAAAAAGCGACGTAATCGCCGCAGCCAGGCGATGGATCACGTGGTCGAGATAGACATCAAGTAGGGAATTTTCCGCAGACTGGGGGTGGATGCGGTCATCGACCATGCCCGCGACAGAATCCAGCGTGGCCAGGATCGCCTGCAGCTGCTTAGCGGCCTCCTCGGGCTCCCGGCGATACACCGTGAGTTCAAATACTTCTAGATTTGACTTCAATGCCTTGCAAATGCATTGGCAAAATCATACTCGTTTGACCTTAATCCGACAAGAGATGCCGCTAGCAGTGTTGTCTTGGCATCCATGCCTAGAACCCCAGAGTGCAGCTTTGCATCAACAAACCATGGCCCCCATTGTCCAGGGGGTGGAATAGCTAGGTCGGCGGCTGTCCGGCATGGGCAAAAAAACCAGATCGCAAGCGAGGGCTGATGGCCAAGGCTTGCCAAAACCCTTGGCTGGAAACCTAGTTCGCGCGGGACCCTTTGGAGACCCCCCATGGGATAGGGCTTGGCCCAATCATCGCCGAATGGGCCAATCTTTTGGCAGGGACAGGGCAGGGTTCCAACACCCTCTCAAGGAGCGCCCCAGTCCTAGGGGAGCCAACCTGGCCGCGAGCCCAAGGGCAGCCTGCTTCGGCCCATCAAGCTGGATTCCGCCAGCATTGATCTGGGTCCCAGCCCCATCTCGGCCCCGGCAGCTGGATTGGCCTGGAGCCCTATCACTGCCCTTGGAGCCATTTGCCCATGGGGCTTCTGCTGGGCAGCCAGTCGGCTTTGGCAGCGGCATATGGTTCAACCGCTAAGGCCATCGAGCAAGCGACCCCCACCAGGCGCCAACCCTTCGCCCGTAGGAGCTTGGCTTCGGCCTTTGGCCTCAAGCAGAGCGGCTCCGCTGTGGGATCTCGGGCAGCAACGCAACAGGTCGCCCTTGGAGTTGCCCATTAAAAAGGGCCCTTCCAGGCCCCATGGATCATTTGGGTGATAAGGCTGATCTCACCCCATCTCCCTAACTAGGGTCAGGCGGCCACGGGGGCGGCTTGACGGGAGAAACGAACGATGTTGTTCGCTGTTACGTGTGTGCTCTTACCGAGCAGGCTTCAGTCACCCTCCTCATGCCCCGTCGAAACCATTGCAGCCCCTGAAAGTCCCAGCCCTGGGGCTGGGAGGGCACCCCACCGAGCTGGCGGGGAGCAATGGAGCTGAGCGGAATCGAACCGCTGTCCGAAACACTGGTGTGGACCACCTAGTCCGGCCGAAACCGAACCCCTGCATTGTGACAGCAGAGGATGGCCCCTAGCCGCCTGGTCCCAGTGGGCATCCCCGAACAGTTCCAGGCCCCCCCAGGCCAGCCAGATCCCTTTGCCTGCATCGCCGCCGTGCCCTCGGGCCTGGAGGAGAGCGCCGCCATGGAACTGGCGGCCCTGGGCGCCCAGGCCGTGCGCCCCCTGCGCCGGGCCGTGGCCCTGGAGGCCGACCTGGCCTGCTTCTACCGGCTGCACCTACGGGCCCGCCTGCCGTTTCGGATCCTGCGCCAGCTGGCCCGCTTCCCCTGCCGCTCGCGCCAGGACCTCTACGCCGGCGTTCAACAGGCGGCTGACTGGCAGCGCTGGCTGCCGCCCGAGGCCCGGTTCCGCGTCGACAGCACCGGCACCGCCCCGGGGCTGAGCCACAGCCACTTCAGCGCCCTGGAGGTGAAAAACGCCCTGGTGGACTGGCAGCGCCAGCACTGGGGCGAACGCTCCTCGGTGGATCTGGAGGATCCAGATCTCGCCCTCCATCTCCACCTGGGCGGCGATGGGGCCACCCTCAGTCTCGATGGCAGCGGCGGCAGCCTGCATCGGCGCGGCTACCGGGCCGCCATGGGCCTGGCCCCCCTGAAGGAAAACCTGGCCGCCGGGCTGGTGGCCCTCACCGGCTGGGACGGGTCGGTGCCCCTGGCCGACCCCCTCTGCGGCTCCGGCACCCTGCTGATCGAGGCGGCCTGCTGGGCCCTGGGCAGGGCCCCGGGGCTAGGGCGCCCCTTTGGCTTCGAGCGCTGGCCCGATTTCGACCCCCAGCTCTGGCAGCAGGAACGCCAGGCTGCCCTGGCCCTCGATCGCACCGGCGAGGGGCACGCCGCCTTAGCAGGGGCCTGCCTGGCCGATGGCCGGCCCCTGGCGGCGATCGTCGGGCGGGAACAGGACCAGGCCGTGCTGGAGCAGGCCACCAGCAACTGCCAGGCCGCCGGCGTGGCCGGGGCCATCGCCCTGCAACTGGGCGACTGCCGCGACTTCCTGCCACCCCCAGGCCCAGGGATCCTGGTCTGCAACCCGCCCTATGGCGAACGGCTGGGCCAGAAAGACCAGCTCGAAGTCCTCTACGCCGACCTGGGCGCCATGGTGAAGGAGCGCTGCAGCGGCTGGACCCTATGGCTGCTGAGCGGCAACCCGGAACTGACCGGGGCCCTGCGCATGAAAGCCAGCCGCCGGGTGCCGATCAATAACGGCGGCATCGACTGCCGCTGGCTCAAGTACGAGCTGCGCTGAGGCCCAGATCCCCTGGCCCGCAGGCCTGCCAGGGCTGGTTAACGCCCCTGCGCGCCTAGCGACCGAGCAGGGCCCGGGTGGTTTTGGTGATGCCGGCCGTGGTCTGGGGCAGGTAGGGGCCCTTGGTGAGCTGGCCGCCGATGCGCAACATCAACCCAGCCAGCACCAGATCGATGGCGCCTACCGCCAAGGCCGCCTGGATCCAGCCCAAGCCCAGGGAGGCCTGGATCCAGAGCAGTAGGGCCAGCTCAGCGGCGACCAGGGCCAGGGTCACCAGGCCCAGCCCCGCCGCCAGCAACAGCAGGCCACTGATCAGCCGCCGCTTTTCCCGGTCGGCCTCCTGCAGGGCGATGCGCACATGTAGATCCATCACCGAACCCACCAGGGCTGCCACCCGGCCGGCGGCCTGGCGGGGCAAGCCGGAACCGGCCTGGCCCCGCTGGCTGGCCGCCTCGGCGCTGGCCTGGTCCCGGCCCGGGCCCTGACTGGTGCTCATGCGGACCGCCGGCCTGAAGCCAGCAGCAACCCGGCCAGCAGACCCACCCCGGCGGCAATGCCCAGGGCCAGCAGGGGCTGCTCCCGCACCGGTTTTTCGATCTTAGGGCGGAGGTTGCGGTTGAGCTCATCGAGCAGGCCTTCGAGCTGCTCCTCTAGGGGCCGCAGGGATTCGGCTAGCCGGCTGGCCTGGTCGCCCGTCACGGCCACCAGTTCCAGCAGTTGGGCCTGCACCCCGCTGCTGGTGCGGCCGGTCTGTTCGGCGATCACCTCCACCACATGCTCAAAGCTGCCGCGGGTGGCCTCCAGGGTGGAGCGGGCCACGCCGGGCCATTCCTTCTGGATGAGGGGCAACAGGCTCTCGAAGCGCTCGCGGAACTGGGCCCCTGATGCCGCGGCGGGATCGTGCTCGGACTCCAAATCCATGGGACGGCTCGCAACCAGGGGACTGGGCCCAACCTAGGGAAGCCCCTTGCCCCTGTCACCGCTTCGGCTAGCATTAGGGGGCTCGGCGCACGGGCCTGTTGGTTCACATCAATCAGGTCGAGCTCACCCATTTCAAATCCTTCGGCGGTTCGATCACCATCCCGCTCGAAGAAGGGTTCACGGTCGTTACGGGCCCAAACGGATCAGGCAAAAGCAACATCCTTGATGGGGTGCTCTTTTGTTTGGGCCTGGCCAATAGCCGCGGCATGCGGGCCGACCGGCTCCCAGATCTGGTCAATAGCGCCATGCTCAAGGAGGGGCGCGCCGCCGAGACGGTCGTCACCGTGCGCTTCGACCTCAGCGAGTGGCAGCCTGACGAGGCCGAGGCTGGGCTGGAGCCCCCCCAGGAGGGGCCCTGGATCCGCCAGGGCCAGAGCCACTGGAGCGTGACCCGGCGCCTGCGGGTGGCCCCAGGGGGCACCTACAGCAGCACCTACAGCGCCGATGGCGTGACCTGCAACCTGCAGCAGCTGCAAACCCAGTTGCGGCGCCTACGGGTCGATCCCGAGGGCAGCAACGTGGTGATGCAAGGAGACGTCACCCGCATCGTCTCGATGGGGGCCAAGGATCGCCGCGGCCTGATTGATGAACTAGCCGGGGTCGCCCTGTTCGACAGCCGCATCGACCAGGCCCGCTCCAAGCTCGCGGACGTGCAGGAGCGGGAGGAACGCTGCCGCATCGTTGAGCAGGAGTTGCTGGTGGGTCGCCAGAAACTCGAGCGCGACTGCACCAAAGCCCGCACCTACCAGCAGCTGCGCGACCGGCTCCACGGCGGCCGCCTGCAGGAACAGGTGCTTGGCTTTGAGGTTGCCCAGGACCAACTCCAAGGCCTGCGCCGCCGCCAGGAGAGCCTCAGCCAGAAGGAAGCCGAAGACCGCAGCGCCGTCGCCGCCGCCCAGGCGGCCCTGGCCTCGGGGCAACAGGAGCTGGATGCCCTGCAGGCGGAGGTCAAGGCCCTCGGCGAAGACAGCCTGCTGGCGGTCCAGGCCGAACTGGCAGGACTGGAGGCCAGTGACCGCGAACTGGCCCGCCAGGCGGAACGGCACCAAAGCCGGGCCGAGGAGCTGCAACGCCAGCGCCACGAGCTCGCCCACCAACAGGGGGAGCTGCGCTCCCAGCAACAGGCCCTCGGCGGAGCCGACGATGGCGCCGCCCTGGCCCAGGCGGAAGCCGATTGCCGCGCCGCTGAAGCGGCGGTGGAGCTCTCGCGGCGGCGCCTCGGGGAGGTGGCGGGCCGCTCCGGCAGCTGGCTGGAGGAGCAGAAGCAACGCAGCCGCCAGCGCCAGGAGCTCCAGACCCAGCTCGGGCCGCTGGTGGCCGAAGAGCAACAACTCGGCGAGCGCTTGCGCCAGGACCAGGACCGATTGCGGGAGCTGGGCGAGCAGCTCCAACAGGACACGGGCCAAAGCCAAGGGGTGCAGGCCGCCCTGGTGGCCCTGGAGGGGGAATGGCAACAACTGCTCTCCGACCTGGAGCGCCAAAAACAACGCTTCGCCGACCTGGTGGAGGCCCTGGCCCTCCAGCAGCGCACCCGCAGCCGGCTCGAGCAGGAACAGGCCCAGCTGGAGCGCGAGATCGCCCGGGTGGAGTCCCGGCGCGAAGCCCTGCAGGAAAGCCGCGGCACCGGTGCCCTGCGCCTGTTGCTGGAAGCGGGCCTGGAGGGCATCCATGGACCGGTCGCCCAGCTCGGCGAGGTCGGCGAGCCCCACCGCCTGGCCCTGGAGGTGGCCGCCGGCGCCCGGCTTGGCCAGGTGGTGGTCGATGACGACCGCATCGCCGCCCGGGCCATTGAGCTGCTCAAGAGCCGCCGGGCCGGCCGGCTTACCTTCCTGCCCCTCAACAAAATCCGCGGTGGGAGTGGCAGTGGGGGCAGCAGCAGCAGCGCGGCCTTCGAACGGGGGGCTGGCGCCGGGCGCGCCCCGGGCGGTGAGGGCCTGATCGGCCGGGCCGTGGAACTGGTGCGCCATGAGGCCGTCTACGGCGAGGTGTTCCGCTACGTCTTCGGCGACACCTTGGTATTCCGCGATCTGGCCAGTGCCCGCCGGGAACTGGGGCGATCCCGGGCCGTGACCCTCGATGGCGAATTGCTGGAGAAAAGCGGCGCCATGACCGGCGGCAGCATCCAGCAACGCAGCAACCAGCTCAGCTTTGGCGTCAGCCGCGACGACGACGAGGCCGAACCCCTGCGCCGGCGCCTGCTGGAGCTGGGCGACACCCTGGTGGCCAGCCGTCGCCAGGAGGCCGCCCTGGCCAAGGAGCTGGAGGAGCTGCGGCCCCAGCTCGGCCAGCTCGAACAGCGCCGCGCCGCCCTGGAGGCCGAACGGGCCGCCGCCCAGCGCTCCCACGCCCCCCTGCTGGAGCGCCACCAGCAGATCGCCGCCCGCCTCACCAGCCTCCAGGCCAGCCTGGCCAGCGATGGCGAACGGCAGGCCCACGTCGCTGGCCTGCTCCAGCCCCTACGCGCCAACCTGGAGGCCCTGGAAACGGCCGAAGCCGAGGCCCGCTCCTCCGGCGACAGCGACCGTTGGCAGGCCCTGCAGCAGGACCTGGAAGCCGCCGACCGGGGCCTGAGCGAGGCGCGCCTGCGCAGCGATGGCCTGCTAACGGCCCAGCGGGAACGCAGCCTCAGCGCCGAGCGGCTCCAGAGCCAGCTCGAGGCCCTGGCCAGCGACGAACAGCGGCTGGTGGTGGCGGTGCAGGCCCTGGTGGCCGAACGCAACCAGTGGAAACAACAGCAGCAGGCCGACCAGGAGAAGCGCGGCGCCCTGGAAGGACGCCAGCGGGAACTGCAGGAGCGTTTCGGCGCCCGCCGCCGCGCCCGCGACGAAACCGAAGCCCGCCTATCGCTGCAGCGCCAAGCCCTGCAACAGCAGGAATGGGAACTGGGACGCCTGGGCGAAGAGCGCCTGGCCCTAGCCGAGCAAGAACGCAGCTCGGCCCTACGGCTGGAGCAACTGGCCCGCGAACTGCCCGACCCCCGGCCCGAGCTGCCGGTGGAGGTGCGGCTGGCGGGCCTGGAGGCCCTGCAACAGGAGCTGCGCAGCCTGCAGCAGCGCATGGAGGCGCTTGAGCCGGTCAACATGCTCGCCCTGGAGGAACTGGAGCAGCTGGAGCTGCGCCTGGCCGACCTGGAGGAACGGCTCGACGTGCTCTGCAAGGAACGGGAAGAGCTGCTGCTGCGGATTGAAACCGTGGCCACCCTGCGCCAGGAGGCCTTCCTGGAGGCATTCCACGCGGTGGATGGCCACTTCCGCCAGATCTTCGCCGGCCTCTCCGATGGCGAAGGCCATCTCCAACTCGAAAACCCCGAGCAGCCCCTAGACGGCGGCCTCACCCTGGTGGCCCATCCCAAGGGCAAGGCGGTTCGGCGCCTGGCCTCGATGTCGGGGGGCGAAAAATCCCTAACGGCCCTGAGCTTCCTCTTTGCCCTGCAACGCTTCCGCCCCTCGCCCTTCTATGCCCTCGATGAGGTGGACAGCTTCCTCGATGGCGTCAACGTGGAACGGTTGGCGGCCCTGATCGCCAGCCAGGCCCAGGCCGCCCAGTTCATGGTGGTCAGCCACCGCCGCCCGATGATTGCTGCGGCCACCCGCACGATTGGGGTGACCCAGGCCCGCGGCGCCCACACCCAGGTGGTTGGCCTGCCCCCGGCCGCCTAGGGAAAGCTCGGCCGCCCAGCCCGGCCCCGGCCAGCAATCCAGCAGGGCAGGAGCTTTACGCCACAATGGCCTGATGACAACAACGCCTCCTGGCACGTCCCCCGGCACCCCGCCCCCCAGCGACCGGCTCTGGCTGCGCTCCGAACTGATGGGGACCCAGGTCATCACCCGCGACACCGGCCGGCGCCTCGGGGTGGTCGGTGAAGTGGTGGTGGATATCGACCGGCGCGAGGTGGTAGCCCTAGGCCTGCGCGACAACCCCTTGACCCGCTTCCTGCCGGGCCTGCCCCGCTGGATGCCCCTGGAGAGCATCCGCCAGGTGGGCGATGTGATTTTGGTGGATTCGGCCGATTCCCTTTCCGAGGGCTTCAATCCGGATCGCTACAGCAAGGTGATCAATTGCCAGGTAATCACCGAATCAGGTGAAGTACTGGGCCGGGTCCTGGGCTTCAGCTTTGACATCGAGACTGGTGATCTCACCACCTTGGTCATGGGTGCCCTAGGCGTTCCCCTGTTGGGTGAAGGGGTGCTGAGCACCTGGGAACTGGCCGTGGAGGAAGTGGTCAGCAGCGGTCCCGATCGCATCATTGTGTACGAAGGCGCCGAGGAGAAGCTCAAGCAGCTCGGCACGGGCCTGCTGGAAAAACTAGGCATCGGGGGGCCCGGCTGGGAACAGGAAGAGCGGGAGCGCTATCGCCTCAACATGGTTCCGGTGGAAAACCAGCTGACGGCTGGCCTACCGGCGGCCAGCGAACAGCGCCGAATCCAGCCCGCCGCCAGCCGGGTGGTGGAGCCCGAGGCCGAACTCGACTACGTCGAGGTGGAACGCCGCTCCCAAGAACCCCTGCGCCAGCGCCGCTACCTCGATGAGGACGACGGGCGCTATCGCCGCGATGGCGATGGCGGCGATGGCTATGGGGAAAAAGACTATCGAGACGAAGACTATGGGGGCGATCGCGTTGCTTCGCAACGCCTCAGCCCGGAACGTCCCATCCCGGATCGGTTTAGCCAGGAACGGTCTGGTCAGGAACGATTTGATCAAGAAAAGTTTAGTTCTGAGCGCCCTGATTCTGAGCGCTTTGGCCCTGGTCGCCCTGGCTCGCAAGCCTCAAGAATTGAAGAAGGAGGGTTCGGATCGGAAGGATTTGCAGCGGAAGGATTTGAAGCGGAAGGATTGGCTGCCCAACCCCGGGGCTCGCAACGGAGCGGCAGGGATCCCTACGCGGCGGAGTCGCCAGCCGACCCCCGCCAGCGTTTCGAACCGGACGACTTCGGCGGGGCCCCGACCGGCCGCCAGCCCCTTGACCAAGAGCCCCCCTATCGGACAGCAGCTCCCCTACCCGAGCGCCGCTATCGCCGCTCCCAGGAGCCCCTCGACGTGGAACCCCTCGACGATGGCGAGCCCCTGCCCAGGAGCCGCCGGGACCTGAGCGACCCCTGGTGAAGCCCCAGGCTCTGATCGCTGCTTTAGCCAGCAAAGCCGCCTAGGCCGCCTCAACCCTGGGGATCAAAGGCAAGCGAGGCCGAATTGACGCAGTAACGCAGGCCAGTCGGTTGGGGTCCATCGTTGAACACATGGCCCAGGTGGGCATCACACTGGGCGCACTTGATTTCGGTGCGCACCATGCCGTGGCTGCGGTCGGTGACCGTGGTGATCGCCCCGGCCTGGGCCCCGTCCCAAAAGCTGGGCCAGCCGGAACCGGATTCAAACTTGGTCTCGGAGCTGAACAGCTCGCTGCCGCAGCAGACGCAGCGATAGGTGCCCTTGGCCTTGTTGTTCCAGTAAACGCCAGTGAAGGCCCGCTCGGTGCCGCCCTGGCGTGCCACCTGGAACTGCTCGGGGGTGAGCCGCTCGCGCCAGGCCTGTTCGGAGAGGGGCTGCCCCGGGGTGGCCTGCTCCTGGCCATCGACGGCTTCCGAACTGGTGGCTTCTGCGCTGGTGGCTGCCGAGCTGGTGGAATCGCTCATCGGGGCCTTGAAATCGCTGGCGAGGCCGCAGGCTAATCAGGCTGGCCGGGGGCTGGCGCGGCCTGGGGGGCTCGCGCGGCAGGGCCCCTGAGGTTGGACGGCAGCAGTTGGCGCACCAGGGCCGCCAGGGCCGCCACGGCCCCTGGCTGGCCCCGCAGGCTGCGTAGGTCCTCGCGCATCCCCTCCAACCGCTGGGGTTGGTCGAGCCAATCGGCCGCTTCCTGGGCAATCGCCGCTGGAGTAAGGCTGCCGACCCGCTCCGGCACCACCATGCGGCCCGCCGAGATGTTGGGCCAGGCCAAAAAGCCGTGGTTGCGCATCCGCCAGGCCGTCAGGGCCGCCCCCAGCATCCAGCGCAACAGGGGCAGGCGGGCCAGGATGCCGATCCCGCCGTCCCAGGCCTGCATCACCTGCAGATGCTGGGTCGGCACCAGCACGATCATCGGCACCCCCAGGGCCCCCAATTCGGCCGTGTTGGCCCCCACCGTGGTGAGGGCCAGGGCGCACTGGCTCAGGGCCCCATGGACCGGATGGGTCTCCAGCAGCAGGATCTCGCTGCCGGCGGGGGTGCGCAGGCACCGGCCGGAGGCCCCCTCCAGCACTTCGGGTTCACCGCAGGCGTAGGCCTCAAAGAGGGGGTTGGCGGGACTGGCGTAGGCGAGCAACTCGGCCACCGAGGTGGTGGGTGCCACGGGCAGCAAGAAGCGCACCTGGGGGCGCAGCCGCGCCAGCCGATCGGCGGTCTCCAGCAAAAAGGGCATGCCCACCTGCAACTTGGCACGCTTCGAACCGGGCATCAGGGCTAGCCATTCGCCCGCCGGCAGGGGCGTCTCCTGGCGGGCCGATTCGGAGAGGTCGGCCATCAGGTCGCCCACCACCGTGGCCCGATCCCGCCAGCGCCTGGGTAGACCCGCCAGGGCCGAGGGCCCCATGGCCGCAATCGCATCGTTCCAGCGGGGCCAGCGGGCCACCCACTCGGCGTAGGTGAGATGGCGGTAGCCCAGGCGAGCTGAGAGCAGCACGGTCCAGAACTGGTCGCCGCCGAGAAACACCACCACCCCTTGGCGCGGCCAGGCGCCATAACGCCGCGGCCAGGCCAACAGGCGCCAAAAGGAACGGGCCAGCAGGATCCGGTTGAACAGGCCCATCGCCGCCGCCACCTGGTGCTCGCGGCCCGTGGCATTGGGGCAGGGCACCAAAACCAGATCGAGGGCAAGGTCGGCGCCTGGCTCCAGGGGCCGCAGGGCCAAGTCCCGGTGCAGACGCAGGGCCAGGGGCCTCACCCAGGTGCTCAACTCCCCCGGGCCATTACAAACGAGGACAACGGCACCAATGGCGCCTGCAGCATCGCCGGAACGGGGGGTTTGAACCGGAACTGACTGGCTCAAACCTGGTTTGGAAAAAAATGCGGATGGCGAGACTTGAACTCGCAAGACCGAAGTCACACGCCCCTCAAACGTGCGTGTCTACCAATTCCACCACATCCGCGTGGCTGGATCAGGGCTGGCGCCCCGCCAGCCAGCAATATACCCATCGACCTCCCCAGGTCCGAGCGGGCCCCTTGGGAGCCACGGGGAGGCACCGGGTGAGCACTGATACAGTCCGCAGCGGCCTGCGTCGCCGGATTGCGCCGGACTGCCACGGAATGTCCATCGGCAAGCTGCTGATCGCCAACCGGGGCGAAATCGCCCTGCGCATCCTGCGCACCTGCCGCGAGTTGGGTATCCCCACCGTGGCCGTCTACAGCACGGTGGATCGCAACGCCCTGCACGTGCAACTGGCCGATGAGGCCGTCTGCGTGGGCGAAGCCCCCAGCAGCAAGAGCTATCTCAACATCCCCAACATCATTGCCGCCGCCACCTCCCGCGGCGCCGATGCGATCCACCCGGGCTACGGCTTCCTGGCCGAAAACGACCGCTTCGCCGAGATTTGCGCCGCCCACGGCATCACCTTTGTGGGGCCCTCCCCGGAGGCGATTCGGGCCATGGGCGATAAGTCCACCGCCAAGGCGACGATGCAGCGGGTGGGGGTGCCCACCATTCCCGGCAGCGAGGGCCTGCTGGAAAGCCCCGCCGCAGCGGCCGCCCTGGCCGAAACCATGGGCTACCCGGTGATGATCAAGGCCACCGCCGGCGGCGGCGGCCGAGGCATGCGCCTGGTGCCTTCCCGCGACCAGCTCGACAACCTGTTCAAGGCCGCCCAGGGCGAGGCCGAGGCGGCCTTTGGCAACCCGGGCCTCTACATGGAGAAATTCATCGACCGGCCGCGCCACGTCGAGGTGCAGGTGCTGGCCGATCGCCACGGCCATGTGGTGCACCTGGGCGAACGGGACTGCTCAATCCAGCGCCGCCACCAGAAGCTGCTCGAGGAAGCTCCGAGCGCCGCCATCGACCCCGAACTGCGCCGCCGCATGGGCGAGGCCGCCATCGCTGCCGCCCGCACGATCCACTACGAAGGCGCTGGCACCGTTGAGTTCCTGGTGGATCGCAGCGGCAACTTCTATTTCATGGAGATGAACACCCGCATCCAGGTCGAGCACCCGGTCACCGAGATGGTGACGGGCATCGACCTGATCGCCGAGCAGCTCCGCATCGCCGGTGGCGAGCCGATCAGCGTCAGCCAGGACCAAATCAAACTCTGCGGCCACGCCATTGAGGTGCGCATCAACGCCGAGGATCCCCGCCAAAACTTCCGACCGGCCCCCGGCAAGATCACCGGCTGGCTGCCCCCAGGCGGTCCGGGCGTGCGCTTTGACAGCCACGTCTACACCGGCTACGAGATTCCGCCCTTTTACGACTCCCTGATTGGCAAGTTGATTGTTTGGGGGGTGGACCGGGACCACGCCCTCAGGCGCCTACGCCGGGCCCTATCGGAATGCGCCGTGACGGGCATTCCCACCACGATCGAATTCCACCTGGCCCTGCTCGATCGGCCCGAATTTCAGCGCGGCGATGTGCACACCAAATTTGTGGAGCAGGAGATGCTGCACCAGATCGGCGGCGGCCCCAAGTAGCAAGCCGCCCCCTGGCAACCGCCCCCAAGCAAACCGTCTGCAAGCCAACGCTGTTGCTAGCAAGCGGCCCCTAGCGACGGGTGGCCTTTGCTTCTGGCCCCTGGCTCCTGGCCCCTAACCGGCTGCCACCACCAGCCCCTGGGCCCGCAGGGCGATCAGGCTGAGCAGGCCCTGCTGGCCCACCAGCAGTTCCCGCAGCAAGCTGATCAGGCCCACCCAGATCACCGGGGTGACATCGACCCCCCCGATCGGCTGGATCAGGCGGCGGCTCAGGGCTAAAACCGGCTCGGTCGGCATCGCCACCAACCGCATCAGCCCCTTGCCCAGGTCCACTTGGGGATACCAGGTGAGCACGATGCGGAACAAAAACAACAGGGTCCAAAGGGCCAGAGCCAGGCCGAGCACCAGGTTGAAACCGGGCAACAGGGTGGCAATGGCGATCCCCACTGACCCGGGCAGGGGCAAATCGGCCAGGGCCAGTTCAGCCAGGGGACCAGGCAAGGGGGCAAGCGATGGCACCGGGATCCCCGTCACAAAGCTCTAAGCAGCAGGGCCCCGATCGTAGGGATCCGCCATCACTGCCTAGGATCCCAGCCGGATCCACCGGTGCCATGACCCCATCCCTTGCGAACTTCCTGAGCAGCCTCGCCTGGGGCGCCGTGATCGTGGTGGTGCCCATCACGATTGCCCTGATCCTGATCAGCCAGAACGACCGGCTCGACCGTCGCCTCTGAACCGCAAAGCGCCTGTAATTCGCCAAGCGCCGCTGAACCGCGAAGCTCCGCGCCCCTGACCACCGGTTGCCCCTGGGCACCGGCCTAGACTGGGCGAAACTGTGTACCCCGGATCATCGCCCTTGGGCCTTGAGCCGGGGCCTTGTCATTCAGCGTTGCGACTGAGGGGTCGAAGCCGTGGTTAATGCCAGCCTCAACTGGGCCAGCATCGTCGGCATCGTGCTGGCGGTTGGTGGTGCTCTCCTCTATTTCATGAGGAGCTTCAAGCCCGCCCTGGCCCGGGACTACGACGTGTTTTTTGCGGCGGTGGGCCTGCTGTGCGGCGGGATCCTCTTTTTCCAGGGCTGGCGGCTCGATCCGATCCTGCAGTTCGGCCAGTTTCTGCTGGCTGGCACCACCGTTTTCTTCGCCTACGAAAGCGTGCGCCTGCGGGGGATTACCACCGAGCAGGCCCGCCGCTCATCCTTTTTCGATGACGACGACGGTCCGCCCTCGGGACCGCGCATGGGCGGCCGCGATGCCTGGGGCAACGACCTCGACCGCTTCGACGAACCGGAACCGCTGCGGCGGCGCATTCGCTCCCGGCAGGGGATCGATGAACCCGCCGATGAGGAGGACTTCTACCGGCCCCGCACCAACCCCAGGCCCGCCATTCCCGAACGGGCCGTGTCCCGCACTGGCCGCGGATCGGCTCCTGAGGACTGGAACCCAGGCACCGCATCGGCTGCCCCCCGGGACCTGCCGCCCCGCACCGGTCGCTACGGTCCAGAGGGTCCTAGCGGCGAGGGTTACGGCCCCGGCCCCGGTACCAGGGCTTCGGCCTACGCCAGCAGCGGCCCTAACGCCTCCGCCGATGCCGCCGCTGGCTTCGGTGCCCGTCGCCGCGATAGGGACGAAGGTCGGCGCGGCAGCCGCCCCAGTGCCATCAGCAGCGCCGACGACATGCCCCGCTCCGGCCGCCGGCCTGGCAGCGGACCCGTTCAGCCGCCCCTCGGCGCTCCCCTCGGCAGCCGCGGTGCGGTGCCCCAGGGATCGCCGATTGCCGGCGCCTACGGCTCCAGGCCCCCAGCCGGCCAGGAATCGGGACTGGGTAACCGCCCTGGCCCCCTAGGAGCCGCCGCCCGATCCAACCAGCCCCCGCTCGGCCGCAGCGGCAGCCCCCGTTCGGCGGGTCCCGCGATCGGTGATGCCGAGTTCCAGCCCCTGCGGCAGGACGAAGGCCCCGCAACCCCTGCCCCAGGTCGCCCTGGCGCCCGCGTCCAGGGCCGCCCGGCGGGCCCTAGCCCCGAGTCCGGCCCTGGGCGCAGCGCCAGCGCCCAGGGCCCAGCACCAGCCGCCTCCCCACGGGATAACACGTCCCGGTTCGACGACTGAGTGCCCAACAGCCCGGCCCCCTTCCATCCGGGTCACCGATGGCTAGGCCCCTGTCTCTTGGGCCTGCTGCTCCTCGCCCAGGCCTGCTCCCTGCCCTGGGCCATTCGGCGCCAGCCCAGCCCCAGGGGGCAGCTCGGCCTGGGGGCTGAAAGCCGCCAGGATCCCGCCCTCAGCGGCGATGGCCGCCTGCTCGCCAGCCTCGTATTGCGCTCGGGCCGCAGCACCGTGCTGCTCCAGGACCGCCGCTCTGGCCAGACGATGCCCCTACCCCTATTGCGGGGCCAGCAACCCCACAGCTCCCCCTCCCTGAGCTGGAATGGCCGTTACCTGGCCCTGCTCGTCTGGCGCGGCGGGCGGCGCCAGGTGGTGATCAATGACCGGGCCACCAACCGGCTACTCCCCCTTCCCCTGCGGGGCGACCAGGAGGCCCGGCGGCTCAGCCTCGCCCCCGATGGCCGCCATCTCGCCGTGGAGCTGGTGGAGGGCGGCCAAAGCCGGGTCGAGGTCTTTGGATTGGGCGAATGGCTGGAACCCGATCCGGTCCCAGGCTCCCTGCAGCAGGGTCCGGCCGCGGGGTCCCGTCCATGAATCGCCCTGGCCAAGGGAAGACCAGGGGCCTGGCCGCAGCAGGATCCGGGCTCGGGCTGGCGCTGGGTTTGCTGCTGGGGGGCTGCCTGGACAACGGCGCCCGCCCGCTGATGGGCCTGAACCTGCAACTGGCCCATACCGCCGTGAACCGGGATCCGGCCTTGGGCAGCGACTGGCTGGCCCTGATCGGAGGTCGGGAGGGGCGCGAGCAGGTGCGGCTGGTGCGCCTGAGCCAGGGGGGCCCCGTTCCCCTACCAGGGATGAACAGGCCCGATGCCCGGCCCGTGAGCGTGGCCGTAGACCAACGGGGCGAACGCCTGGCCCTGATTCGGGAACTGGAGGGCCGCAGCGAGCTGGTGCTCTACCGCCGCTCCCTGCAAAGCCTGCAGCTGATCCCGATCGAACCGGCGGGGGTGCCCCATCGGCTGGCCTTTAGTGCCGATGGCCGGGTCTTGGCCGTGGAGGTGGGCCGGGGCGGCCTCAGCCAGGTCGACCTATTGGAGCTGCCCTAAGCCAGGCTGGGGCACCCCAGGCCCAAACATCAGGCCGGTCAGCCCCAAACCCCCGCCAGGGATCGGGGGTTTGGGGCTGGGCAACCAGCGGCTTAGCGGTCCGGGGGGCCTAGGGGACAAGCCCGGCCCAGTGCAGAAAGGTCTCGCCGCTGCAGGCCTCGATCACCAGGATGGCCGTAAAACCAACCATGGCAAAGCGACCATTGATGCGCTCGGCGTAGCCACTCCAGCCGAAGCTGGGCACATCAAGGGTGGTGGCGCTGGTGGCAGGCGGTTCGGGTTTAGCCGGGGCTGCGGGCTCAGCAGCGCCGGATTGGGGGATGGCTGCGGGGGGACTCTCGGTTTGGGGCACTTCAGGGTTGATGGCATCAGGATTGGGGCTGGCCATGGCTCTCAGGCTCCGGTGTTGAACTCATAGCTGGCGGCCGGAATCAACTTCCAGCCTCCCTGGCCGTCCAGCTCCAGCACGGTGTCATGGAAGCTGCGCAGGGTGGGACGGTGGCCGACGCTAACGAGGGCCATCTCGCGCTGGGCCAGCAGGTTGTAGAGATGTTTTTCAGTGGACACATCGAGGGCACTGGTGGCCTCATCGAGCACCACAAACCTGGGCGAATTCAGCAGCAGGCGGGCAAAGGCCAGCCGTTGCTGTTCTCCCAGGGAAAGCAACCGGGGCCAATCCTGCTTGATGTCGAGGTCGGGATAGCGGTGCACCAGCTCGGGCAGTCTCACCTCCTCAAGCACATGGCGCAACTGGCCATCACTAAAGCGCTCCGGGCTCTGGGGATAGCAGAGCTGCTCCCGCAGGCTGCCCAGCAACATATAGGGCTTCTGGGGAATGAACATCAGCTCGCCCACGGGGGGCCGGTGCACCCGGCCGGCGCCGGCAGGCCAGAGGCCACTAACCAGGCGCAGGAAGGAGGTCTTGCCACACCCGGAAGGACCCACCACCAGCAGGCGCTGACTTGGGGCCACCTCCAAGCTGAGGTCATGGATCAGCCGGCGGCTGCTACGCGGCGGGATTAGGTCCACATGGCTCACCAGGATCGAATCGAGCGATTCATCACCGTGGGCCGACTCCGATGCAAGGGCGGGCTTAGCCTGCTCGGCGATCGACTGGGCCAGCATCTCGCCGCCGATCGATTCCACCTTGCCCTGGAAGCCCTCTAGCCGGCTAATCGAAGCGGAGAAGGCAGCCAAACGATCAATGTTGTTGACAATATAACTGACCGAGAACAATACCTGGGAAAAGGCTATGCTGGCCTGACCAAACACACCAAAATCAACCTCCTTAGCAAAGTAGATCGGAGCAATCACCAGCCAGGGCAGGAAGCGAGAAAAGTAATCATAGGAGCGCTGGATCACTTGAATGAGCGCCTCCCACACAATCAGCTTGTTGTAGTTCTGGATGACACCACCAAGGCGCCTGGTTCCCTCCTTCTGCTCCTGTTGCTCGCCGCGGTAGAAGGCAATCGACTCAGCGTTGTCACGAATGTGCACCAAGCCGTAGCGGAAGTCAGCCTCGAGCTTGAGCTGCTGGTAGTTGAGATTCACCAGCTTGCGGCTGGCAAAAACAATTAGGGAAGTACCTAGTACCGAATAGGCCAAAAGCCACAGGGCCAGGGTTGAATTAATACTCCAGAGTACAATAATAAAACTAAAAAAGGTGAGAAGCGCTGAAATTATTTCAACCGTAACGCTAAGGCTCGTAGCCGTGAAGCTTGCCGCATCCTGGGAGATCCGCTGGTCGGGGTTATCGATTTCCTCAACGCTTTCATCATTGGGATTGAGAACGTAATAGGCCCGGTTTGTCAGATAACGACCCAACATCCTTTCGCTGAGCCACTCGCGCCACATCAACCCCAGCTTGGGGATCAGGTAACTCTGCAGGGCCCGAATTGGTAAGGCCAGGACCAGGCAAAAGGCGTAGATCGCAACGATCTTCCAAAAGTCCTCAGCCTTGTAGGCCACCAGGGCATTTTCAATGTTACGGGCAACAAAACTGATGCCCACATTGATGCCGTTGATCACCAAGATCAGCAGGGTGATCACCCCCAGCAACAGCCAGGGCAACCAGCGTCCCTGGCGCAACTTGGCGCGCAAGGTCCAGAAACAGGCCACCCCGGCGCCAAAGAGCACCATCACGACCATGCCCCAGGGCCCCGCCCAGATCGACGCCACCTGTTCGCGCACCCCCGGCACGAACCGGAGCTGCAACTCGGGGATCCAGGCGCTACTGGCGGCGATCGCTGCCGTCAGCAGTAGCAGGGTGACGCCCACCACCACGGCAATCAGGGCGACCACCAGCACCAGGAACTGGCCGGAGCTGGCGCCGTTATCCAACGGCAGAAAATAGGGCTGGGCCAGGCGCTGCAGCTTGCCGAGCTGGCTGCGGAAGGCCTTCAGGGGACTCATGACGACGCTCAAGTGGCGTCATTCTGGCCGCTGAAGCGCCCCAAGCAGAGGCTGGCCCAGGGATTGCTCACCCCGGCGGCCATTGCAACGGCCGGCCACCAATCACGTGCACATGCAGATGGAACACGGTCTGGCCGGCCTCGGCACCGCTGTTGATCACCGTGCGCCAGGCCGTGAGCCCCTCCTGGCGGGCCACCTGGGCCGCCACGAGCAACAGGTGGCCCAGGAGGGGGCCATCGGCGGCGCTGGCGTCGGCCAGGTTCACCAGGGGTTGGCGCGGAATCACCAGGAGGTGTACCGGGGCCTGGGGCTGGACATCGCGGAAGGCGATGCAGAGGTCGTCGCTGTGGACCTGATCCGAGGGGATCTCGCCCTGCAGGATGCGGCCAAAAATCGTGTCTGCGGGCTGGTCCATGGCGGCGGAGATGGGACGGACGGGAGCGGGCCAGGGGGCGCTTAAGGGGGCCGGCGGCAACTGGGGCAACGCCCCGGCCCTGGTCTGCCCCACGCCCCGGTGGCCCTGGGGCGAAGCGGCCCAGCTCGCAGCTTGCCCCGGGGGAACGGTGGTGGCACTTACCAGTGAAACCCTGACCCTGGCTTGATGTTGGCACGCTGCAGCGGCGCAGCCCTGGTGGGCCTCGATGCGGTGGAGGTGGCTGTGGAGGTGGACATCACCCCCGGCTTGCCTGGGGTGCTGATGGTGGGCCTGGCGGATGCGGCGGTGCAGGAATCGCGGGAACGGGTGCGCTCGGCCCTGCGCAATAGCGGCCTGCGCATGCCCCTCACCCGGGTGGTGGTCAACCTGGCTCCGGCGGATGTGCGCAAGGAGGGCCCGGCCTTTGATCTGCCGATCGCCCTGGCCCTGCTGCTTGCCAGTGACCAGCTCGACCATGGCCGGCTGGCGGGGGTCTGGGCTGCGGGGGAGTTGGGCCTCGATGGCCGCTTGCGCCCCGTGCGCGGTGCCTTGGCCCTGGCCCTGGCAGCCCAGCAGGCGGGGGCCCGGGCCCTGATCGTGCCCCAGGCCAACGGGGCCGAGGCCGCCCTCGTGGAGGGACTGACCGTTTGGCCGGCAGCCAGCCTCAGCCAGGTGCTGGAGCTCCTGGCCAATCCAACCCGGGCCAGCCTGCCCAGCCCCGCCCCCCCGGCGCCGGCCAGCCGGGAGCTGGACCTGGCCGATGTGCGGGGCCAGCCCCATGGCCGCCGCGCCCTGGAGATTGCCGCGGCCGGAGGCCACCACCTGCTGCTCGTCGGCCCCCCGGGCAGCGGCAAGACGATGCTGGCCAGGCGCCTGCCAGGCCTGCTGCCGCCCCTGCAGCGGCAGGAGGCCCTGGAACTGGGCCAGCTCTATTCGGTGGCGGGGCTGTTCGGCGGCCAGGGCCAGCTCCCCAGCCAGCGGCCCTTCCGGGCGCCCCACCACGGCTGCTCCGGCCCGGCCCTGATCGGCGGCGGCCCGATCCCGCGGCCGGGCGACCTGGCCCTGGCCCACCACGGCGTGCTGTTCCTCGATGAACTGGCCGAATTTCGCAGCGACGTGCTCAACCAGCTGCGCCAGCCCCTCGAAGAAGGGGAGGTGTGGATCAGCCGCACCCGGGCGCGGCTGCGTTTTCCCTGCGCCGTCACCCTGGTGGCGGCCACCAACCCCTGCCCCTGTGGCTGGTATGGGGACCCGGAGCGGGCCTGCGTCTGCGGCGAGGCCCGGCGCCTGCGCTACTGGGGCAAACTCAGCGGCCCCCTACTCGATCGCCTCGACCTGCAGGTGATCCTGCGCCGGCCCCACGTCCAGGAGCTCGGTCCCGATCGCCAGCCGGGCCGCCAGCCCAGCAGCACCGCTCTGTCCGGCCAGAACCACCCCCAATCGCCTGGATCAGGGCGAGCCTGCCGATCCCCTGGATCGCCTGCCTCACCAGGCGCCACGGCCCAGGTGGCTGAACGGGTCTGGCAGGCCCGCCAGCGCATGGCCGAGCGCAACCCCCGCGGCTACGCCAACAGCCGCCTCAGTTCCCGGGACCTGGCTGAATGCGGCCACTTCGAAGCCGAAGCCCTGCAGCTCTGGCGCTCCGCCCTGCAGCACCGGGCCCTGAGTGCCCGGGCCGGCGAACGGGTCCTGCGCATGGCCCGCACGATTGCCGACCTGGCCGGGGAGCACCACGTCGATAGCCAGGCGATCGCCGAGGCCCTCACCTACCGCAGTTTCGATCAGAACCACCAGGCTCCTGGCTAAGGGGCCCCGGGCTAGGAGGCCCCTAGCACCAGCCCCTAGCGGCCATGGCGGGCCCTGTCCCCGGTGTAGGGCTGGACGCCAATCGCTGGGGGGAGGTGCCGCTGCTCTTCCCTCGGATTACCGAAGGCATGGGCCAGGGAACTCCCAAACCAGCGCCCAAAGCGGGCCATCAGGCGAATCATGGATCCAGCTCCCCAGAGAACTAGCCCCAGTCTTGGAAGACCAGAGCGACCTGCCAACAGGTAGAAGCACGGATCCAAAAAAAATGGCCCAACCTGGTGGGCGGGGCCGGATGCATCGCCTGACCTAGGTCCAAGCCAGGGGAAACGGGCGACATTGGAGGCAGAAACCACCTGGGTCCAGCCAATCTGCCGGGATCTTGGTGGGCTCCAATCAGCGGCGGCGGCGGCGCTGTTGGG
This sequence comes from Synechococcus sp. UW140, assembly GCA_943369525.1. Taxonomy (GTDB): domain Bacteria; phylum Cyanobacteriota; class Cyanobacteriia; order PCC-6307; family Cyanobiaceae; genus BAIKAL-G1. The sequence continues at coordinate 60,568 of CALRNL020000012.1, read as the reverse complement.
CCTTGCGCTTGTACTTCTCGGTGGGGGTTTCGTGGTGACGCAGGCGCTTGAGGTCAGCGAAAATGCCTGCCTTGGAGACCTGCCGCTTGAAACGGCGCAGGGCCGATTCGATGCCTTCGTTTTCGCCGACGGTGACCTGGGTCATGAAGCGCTTTGGTGCTCAGCAGTGAATGGATCGTAGCAAGTGCCCCTATCGGCTTTCCTGGACTGGATTGGACCCATGGCGAGCCTGGCCCAAGCCTGGATTACGTCAAGGCTGAATCCAGCCAAGGCTGGACCCGGCGCAGCCTGCATCAACGCAAGGCCTTTGCCGCAACCGGGGCTGCGGCCGGCAGGGCGGGCAGGTTGGGGGCTTGGGCCAGGGGCGCTCCTGCCCCTGGCTTGGACGCCCCAGGCCCAGCCTTGGGATTCAGGGAACCAGGTTTGGAGCCCCCGGAACCTAGGGCTGGAGCGGAAGCCCCCAGGCCTGGTTTCGGAGCTGGCCCCTGGCCCGGGGCCTGGTTTTGGCTGGGCCGGGCTCCTTGCGCTGGAACGGTTCCCTGGCTGGGAATGGAGCCGGAGCTGGGCACCGACCCGGGGCGGGGAGTGGGGGCCGTCCCCGGGGCCGACTTGGCTCCAGCCACGGCTGGCTTCTCGCCCAAGGGGACCTGGGGTTGGCTGGCTCCCTTCTGCTCCAAGGGGGCCTGGGGGTCCACCAAAAGCTTGGTGGCTGGCGTAGCGGGCTCGGGCGAGGGGCCGGTGACGGTGGCCCGATCTGGCCAGCTGTCCCGATACACGTAGACATGGCCCAGGGCCCGGGTGCCGAAACTGCGGCGCATCACCCGCCAGCCGGGCTCGGCCACCAGCTGCAGAAAGCCATTGCCCTGGCCGCCCGTGCGCGCCACCACCATCTCCGGGCCGGCGTCGGGCCGGGTGGGTTGGGCCATCAACAGGGTTTCCGCCGAGTCCTTCACAACGCTGAGCCGATACACCGTGCCCAGATCGGCCGTGCCGATCCGCAGCGAATAGCCGTTGCCATCGATGAAGCGGTTGCAAATGCCGGTGAAGTCGAAGCTGGCCAGCAGGGGATCCACCACCGCCGGCCGGCTGCCGGACACCGCATAGCAGGGGCGCTGGGCATTGCGTTGCTCATAGATGTTGAGCTGGGCGCGGCTGCCATCGCCAATCGGTGCCGCCACGATGATGAACTTGCCCTGGTCCACCTCCTGGGTGCTGAACATCGAGGCCTGGGCGCGGGCTGGGGGCGCTGGAGCCCAGCCGACCGCCGCCACACCGACGAGCGAAAACAAAACAGCCAGGGGACGGACCAGGCGCGTCATGGTCAGAATTCGGGCTAGGGGGAAATCGTAGAAGTGCTCGATCGGGCCGCAAGCCCGATCAGGCCGGTTGGTTGAGGCGGATCGCCACCACCAGGGCCACCAGGGTGCCGGGGATTGAGGCGCCCAGGATCCAGCGGGTGGCGGTGACGCCCAGGTCGGGCTCTCCGTAGGCAAGTTCAAAGACGGAGCCTGTGGCGGCAATGCCTAGCAGGCAAGCCAGGGCCAAAAACAGGCCCGCCAGGGGTTTCATCGGCATGGGAATTGCAGGTGTTCAGAGCAGGGAGCGGACGTGGGCCCGGTCGAAGCCCTTCTCCTTGAGGCCTTCCTCCAGCCCCGTGCCATCGCTGACCCGGTCGACGAACAGGACCCCATTGAGATGGTCCATTTCATGCTGGATGCAGCGGGCCAGGAGCCCATCGGCCTTCAGCCGGCGGCTGCGGCCCATCTCGCAGCGGTAGCTCACCTCCACCACGCTGGGGCGCACCACATCGAAATAGACCCCGGGGATGCTGAGGCAGCCCTCTTCGTAGGTGCAGATCGAGCCCCCTTCCGCCGTGATTTCGGGGTTAATCAGCACCATGGGCGGGGTGGCCGGATTCTCCAGATCCAGGTCGATCACCAGCAGTTGCTGATGGACGCCCACCTGGGGAGCCGCCAGGCCGATGCCCTTGGCGGCATACATGCTGAGCAACATCTGGCGGGCCAGCTCCCGCACCGATTCATCCACCTTGCCGATGCGCTTAGCCGGTGTCCGCAGCACCTCATCGCCCAGGGTATGGATCGCCATGGGCGGAGTGTCCAGGGGCTCCTTGGTGACATGCACCCCCTTGCTCGACTGCTCCGCCGAACGCGCCATCCTGGCGAAGCTGCTGGCCAAAGGACAATCCCGTTCCGACTGGGGGCGATTCTAGGAGCCGCGGCAGACGACCACCGGTGACGCCAACCCCTGCAGGACTGCCTGCGTCCACGGTGGAGGGACGCATCCCCAGCCTGCTGGAGCCCCAACTCCTGGCCGGCCAACTGCACTGGCTGGAGCAGCGGCCCGATCAACAGGGACGCACAACCCTGATGCGTCGCCCCTTTGGCGTGGCCACCGCCGGGGCGGGGGCGAGCCCCCCGGCCGAGGAGCTGACCCCGGGCGGTTGGAACCTGCGCAGCCGCATCCATGGCTATGGGGGCGGGGCCTGCGCCCTGGGGCTCGTCGAAGGACAGGCCATCGCCGTGTTTGTCGATGACCGGGACCGCTGCCTGTGGCGCCTGGACCTGGGCCCGGCCGGGGCGCCATTCAACGGACCCATCCAACTCACCGGGCCGGCCCCCCGGGCCTTCGGCGGAGGTCTGATCGATGGCCGGCGCCAGCGCTGGATCGGCGTGCTGGAGGCGGACGGGCGCGACCAACTGGTGGCGGTGTCCCTGCGGGGGGGCGAACCGGTGACCCTGCACCAGGCCGCCGATTTCTGCGGCTACCCAACCCTGAGCCCCCGGGGCAGCCACCTGGCCTGGGTGGAATGGCAGCAGCCCTGCCTGCCCTGGGAGCGCAGCCAACTCTGGCTGGGCTGCTTTACGGCGCCAGGGAGGGATGGCGCCGGCGGAGACCTGGGCACAGGGCTCACGGCCTGCCGACCCGTGGCCGGGTCAGACAACGGCCGTAGCCAGGCCAGCTCGGTGTTCCAGCCCCTTTGGTTGGGCGATCCGGAGTTGGGTGACCCTGCGGGCCCCGGGGCCCCTGCCGCCGATCTGGTGGTGGCCTGGGATCGCAGCGGCTGGTGGAACCTGGAGCGGCTGGCGGCGGCGGAGGCGCTCACGGCGGCCGACCTAGAGCCCATCGCCCTCGCCAGCGGCCACGGCGGCGGCGATGGCGAAGGCGATGGCAATGGCGAAGAGACCCTCGCCCCGCCTTCGCCCTCCTGGCCCAAGCCGACCCTGGCCTGGCAGCCCCTGCTGCCGATGGAGGCGGAATTTGCCACGCCCCAGTGGGTTTTGGGCCTCGCCACCACCGCCTGGGATGGCCGCCAGCTGCTGGCCTGCGCCTGCGTGCAGGGGAGCTGGCAACTGGGCCGGATCGACTTCGAAAACGTCCCTTACCGGCCAACGGGACCGGCTCCCGGGACCCCGGCGGATCGGGCTGCCCCAGCCCCGCCAGGCCGCTGGATCCCGTTCGAGCTGCCCTTCAACGACCTTGGCGGCCTTTGCGCCGAGAACGGCTCCCTGGCCTGCCTCGCCAGCGGGCCCACCAGCCCCGCCGGCCTGCTGGAGCTGGACCTCGCCGGCGGCCCCTGGCGCCATAGCCCCGCCGCCGCCAGTCCCCTGGCGGCCGAGGCGATCAGCCGGCCGGAACCCCTCTGGTTTAGCGGCTACGGCGGCGCCCACACCCACGCCTGGTACTACCCCCCGGCCGGCGGCGCCACGCCGGCCAGCCCCCTGCTGGTCAAGGGCCATAGCGGCCCCACGGCCATGGCCCGCTGCGGCCTCAACCTGGCAATCCAGTTCTGGACCAGCCGCGGCTGGGGGGTGCTGGATGTCAACTACGGCGGCTCCACTGGGTTTGGCCGCGCCTACCGGGAACGGCTCGATCGCCATTGGGGCCTGGTCGACAGCGCCGATTGCGCCGCAGCCGCCCTGGCGGTGGTGGCCGCCGGCCAGGCGTCGGCCCAGCGGCTCGCGATCGAAGGGGGCAGCGCCGGCGGCTTCACCGTGTTGTCAGCCCTCTGTTTCAGCGATGTGTTCCGGGCCGGGGCCTGCCGCTACGCCGTCAGCGACCTGGAGGGCCTGGTGGCCGATGGCCACCGCTTTGAGGCCCACTACCTCGACAGCCTGGTGGGCCCCTGGCCCGAGCAGCGGGCCACCTACCACCAACGATCCCCCCTGCACCACGCCAACCGCATCCAGGCGCCCGTGATCTTTTTCCAGGGCCTCGAGGACCAGGTCGTGCCCCCCTCCCAGACCGATGCCATGGCCAATGCCCTGCGCCAAAGGGGCGTGCCCGTGGACGTGCATCGCTTCGAAGGCGAGGGCCATGGGTTTCGCAGTGGCGCCGTGCGGGTGGCCGTGCTGGAGGCCACGGAAGCCTTTTTCCGCCACCACTTCGCCCTGGGGTGTCCCTGATGGGGCCCCTGGCAACAACGGAATTAGCGCATGGGTGGGCGAGCGGACTGGCGGCCCCAGGGCCGGATCGGATTCTCCCTCCCCTGGCAGCCCAGCTAGGGCTGCTTTGGTCGGCCGCCCTGGTCTCCCTGCCGAGCTGGCTGCAGGAGCCGGCCCGGGCCCTGCCCTGGCTGCTGCTGGCCATGGCCGCTCTGGCCATGTTGCTGGGCCTGGGGCGGGCGATCGGCCAACGGCTCCAGCTCAAGCTGGTCGGCATCCCCGAGGCCCTGGTGGCCGGCCTGATCGGCCTGGCCCTGGCCCCCTCCGGACCCCTGCCCCTGCTGCCGGCAGCGGTGATGGGGCTCTGGGCCGACCTGCCCCTGGTGCTCTTGACCCTGGTGTTCGCCACCCTGCTGCTGGCCAAGCCGTTGCCCAAGCTGGCGGGGCTGTGGCGACCGGTCTCGGCCCAGGTGCTGCTAGCGCTGACCCTTGCCTTTGGCCAGTTTCTGGTGGCGGGCCTGGCGGTATTGCTGCTGCTGCAACCCTGGCTGGGGGTGAGCCCCCTGATGGCCTGCCTGATCGAGGTGGCCTTCGAGGGCGGCCATGGCTCCGCCGCCGCCATGGGGCCCAGCTACGCCAGCCAGGGCTTTCCGGCCGGCGAAGCCCTGGGCCTGGCCCTGTCCACGGTGGGGCTGTTGACCGCCACCCTGGTGGGCGGCGTGCTGGTGGTGGTGGGCCGCAGCCGGGGCTGGACCAGTTCCTGGCCGGCCCCAGTCGCCCAGCCGAGCCCAGCCGCAGCCGGCCCAGCCCCTAGCGCCCAGGCCGGAGCGCCGGGGGGGGAGATTTCTCCCCAAGGGCCCCGGCAAACCCTGGCCGCCTGGGCCGTGAATCTGGCCCTGGCCGGGGTGGCCGTGCTGGTGGGCGTCGGCCTGCTGGCCCTGCTCCGCGGCCTGGCTGGGCGCACGGGTGGCGTCTTCGCCCTGGTGATCGACTCCTTGCCCGTCTTTCCCCTGGCCCTGCTGGGCTCGATCCTGGTGCGACTGGTACTGGAGCGCCTGCACCTAGACGGCTGGGTATCGGCGCCGATCCAGGGCCAGACCGGCACCCTCTCGGCCGACCTGCTGATCACGGCCGCCACGGCGGGCCTGGATCTGGCCCTGCTGCGCCAGGACTGGCTTCCCCTTCTGGTGCTTTCCCTGGCCGGGCTGCTCTGGAACCTGGCGGTGGTATTGCTGCTGGCGCCTCGGATCCTGCCCCAGGACTGGTTTGAACGGGCGGTGATCGAATTTGGCCAGGCCACGGGCGTGGCGGCCAGCGGCCTACTGCTGCTCCGCATGGCCGATCCGGACGACCGCAGCGAGGCCCTGCAGGCCTTTTCGATCAAACAGCTGCTGCTCCAACCCCTCCTCGCCGGCGGGGTGATCACGGTGGTGGCCCCCCTGGCGATCAGCGGCTGGGGCCTGCCCGCCTGGACCGGCCTCTGTTTTGGCCTGGTGCTGGTCTGGGCCAGCCTGGGGCTGGCCCTGGCCAACCGACCCACCTAGGCGCCTTGGTCGCGAACCGGCCCACGCCGGAACCCAAGCGCCCGAACCCCGGCCCCAAGTTCGGCCGGATCATGGCCACCGAACCGTCCCTCAGCGCACCATCGCCGCCACGTTGCCGCCATCAACGGTGAGCACGACGCCGGTGCTGCGCTCCAGCAGGGCCAGGGCAACGAAGCCAGCGGCCACATCGCTGGCGCGCACCTCTTGGCCAAGCAGGTTGCCGGCCATGTAGTCGGCTTCGCTCAGGCCCCGGGCGGCGGAGCGGGAGCGGACCATGGCGTCATCGAGCAAGCCGGAGCGGATGCGGTCGGCATTGATCGCATGGGAGCGAATCCCTTCGGCTCCGCCTTCGAGGGCGTACTGGCGCATCAGGGCCAGCAGGGCCGCCTTGGCGATGCCGTAGGCGCCAAAGTTGGGCCCCGGGTTGAGGGCCTGCTTGCTGACGTTGAACAGCAGCTGGCCCCCCAGGACTGGCCGGCGGGCGGCCTGGCTGGCATCACCCGAATCCTGGGCCCGGAACACGGCCATGGCCGCCTGGGCCACGGCCTGATGGGCAAACAGATTGAGCTCGAAACTGGCCCGCAGGTCGGCCTCGCCCAGGCTGGCCATGGGGCCGCTCCAGGCGGCTCCGGCATTGCTCACCACCAGATCCAGGCCGCCGAAGCGCGCGACCACCTGGTCCATGGCCGCCGCCAGGGCCGCCCCATCGGTGAGGTCGCAGGCCAGGACCAGGGCCTGGGGTCCGCAGGCTTTGGCCGCCAGGTCGGCCCTGGCGCCATCGCGATCGAGCAGGGCCACTTCCGCCCCCTGGGCGGCAAAGGCCCGGGCCGTGGCCGCACCGATGCCGCCGCCGGCGCCGGTCACGAGCACCACCTGGCGGGCCAGGGGCTTCTCGCTGCCCTTGCCGAGCTTGGCCTGCTCCAGGCTCCAATACTCCATCGCAAAGGTGTCGGCCTCATCCACGGGCTCGAAGCGGCCCACGGCCTCCGCCGCCAGCAGGGTGCGGGCCCAGGCCAGGCCGATGTCGGCCGCCACGGAGGCCTCCGCCGCACTTTTGCCAATGCCCACCAGACCCAAACCCGGAATCGCCACCAGCCGCGGTAGGGGATCAAGGGGGCTCTTGATGCCACCGGCCCGGGCGTTCTGGCGCTGGAAGTAGGCCTGGTAGGCAGCGATGTAGGCCCCCAGGGCCTGCTCGATCTGGGCGGCATGCGGCTCAGCCGGCAACACCAGGGGATGGGCCTTGGTGCGGATGACATGGTCGGGGGTAGCGACGCCACGGCCGGCCCAATCGGCCAGGCGGGGATCGTTCACCAGCTCCAGGGCCTGGGGCGTGGCGCACAGGTGGAGCAGCCAGCGCAGGGGCGCCCCTTGGGCCTCGGCGGCCCGGCCCAGGGCCCCCCGCAGCACCGGCAGCACAGCCGCCGCAGCGCTGGTGGGCGCCGGCCCGGGGGCGGGTTGGCTGGGCGCCTGGGCGCTCTGCGCCAGGGCAATGCGCTCCTCGGCTTGGCGCACCAGCGCAATCATCCGCCCGTAGCTTTGCTTGGCGGTCGCCCCAAAGGAAAACAGGCCGTGCTTGAGCAGCACCATGCCCTCCAACTCAATGCCCTGGTCGGCAGCCCGGGCGGCCGCCTGCTCGTAGGCGGCGGCGGCAGCCAGGGCCAGGTCAAAGCCGGGCATCACGTAGGGCACCAGGGCGACGCGATCGCCATAGACCTGGCGACAGATCGCTTCGGCATCGGGCTGGTCGGCCAGGGCCAGCAGGGCGATCGAATGGGTGTGGTCGACGTAGGTGTGGGGCAGGAAGGCATGCAGCAGGGCCTCCACCGACGGATTGGGGGCAGCCGGATCGATCAGGTTCTGGCGCTGGGCCGCCACCATGGCTTCATCACTGAGGCTCCCCAGGGCGCGGAGGGCCAGCAGGGGCTCCAGGCGCACGGCCGGATGGCCGGGGGGCTCGATCGTGGCCAGGTCCCAGCCGGATCCCTTCACACACAGCACCGGGATCGTTTCGCCCAGCAGTCCCGTGGCCGTGGTTTTGACCGAGGTGTTGCCGCCGCCATGGAGGACCAGGTCGGGATCGGCCCCGAGCAGCCGGGCCGAGTAGGTGCGCAGGGCCAGGGCTTCCGCCACCCCCTTGGCCCCATAGGTCGCCACGGCCTCGGCGGCGGCGGCATCCGACCAGCGGTTGAGCACGGGCATGGGCGAGGGCTGGCGGCGCAGCCGGGAGGCTAGGGGGCCAGGGGGTTGGCGTCAGCGAACTGAAGGATCGCCGTGAATCCCATCAGCCTGCTCTCCGTCGGGTCGATTCCCCTAGTCCCCGATGCAGGGAGTCGGGCCCATACAGGAGCCCGGGCGGGCGAACAGATCGGCATTGCCAAGGAATGCACCCTTTCAACGCAGAAACCGAACTCGCCCCACGCCGGTCGGCCTGCCGAAGGGGTGCCCCCCCTTTGCTGCGGAGTCCAGACAGCCAAGCAGATAGGGCTAATCAGGCACTAACGGAGAGGTAAAATGAAAAATATTTTCCCTCTCAAAGCAGTTGCCAAGCGCCGCATAATTATCGTCCCCATCACCAATACCGGGCAATTCAACCATGGCAACGATAAACTTAGCCAGTTACCTCCTCTCCAGGACTGGCCAGGACGAAAGAAGAATAAAGACCTATTTACAGAACTGAGCTAGGCCCTAATTGTGGTCTTTAACAGAACTTTCGGAATACTAGAACCTGGACATGGCTGCAATCTTGGCTAACTTCTCAGCCTCGAGCCCGACCAATTCATCCAGGTTGAGCAAGTTGTCCTTAACCAAACTGGCAAACACAAACAAGATGCCATCGAGCCGGAAATCGAAATGGCCCTCGATCGAATGGCGCTGGATGCTTAAGAAATCATGGAGCTGCCATAGATCCTCCGCACCCTCGAGGGTCCGCACCCGCTCCCGCAGGGTCTCGGTCAACTGGGCAATCGCGCGGCCATAGGCCGTGTCAAAGGCCTGCTTGACGATGGCCTGCTCCTGATCTGTCCAGCCTGCTAATACCGATTCCATCATGATTGACTTTGTTGAATGGGACGCTATCGCGCTGCCCTGGCTGGCGCGAGCCCAAGGGGACCTGGCCAGCAGACGTAACGGACCGGCGCTGGGAAGGCAGGGCAAACCAGGGCAAGCCAGGCGCCTGGTGGTGCTCGCGGTGGTAACCGAAGTGGTAGCAGGCGAGCAACGATAACCAGACCGGCAGATCAAGGCTGCGGGCCTGCTGGCCAGGCCCGCTGGCCACCCCCGTGCCCCGGTGGGGCAAGTAGGTGCCAAAGGCAAACAATTGCAGGGAACTGAGGACCAGGGGCAGGATGCAAACCAGCACCACCGTGAGCCCCGCCATGACTGAGTGGGGCCAGGCCAACCGCAGACAAAGGGCCCAACTTGCGAGCAGGGCAGCCATCTGACCAGCACCTAAATAGCCCGCCATGAAATGGCGATACCAGGCCAGGGGCCCGGCCCCGTCCTGGACATCGGGGTCATGGGGACCGGCCGGGGCCCGGTGGTGCTGGCGATGGTTACGCAGGCAGCGCTGATAGGGCAGGCCGGCATAGAGGGCCAGGGCCAGTTGGCCCAGGCGCTGATTGGCGCCGGGCCGGGAGGGGAGCAACACACCGTGCATGGCGTCGTGGCCAATGATGAACAATCCTGTTTGCAGGAAAGTCCTCACCCCCACCGCCAACATCACCAGCCCTGGGGGCTGGCTAGCGAGATCAACCCGCAGCAAAGCCAGCAGGGACAGCAGCCAAGCCGCCATGATGGCGGCCATGAAAAGCAGCCCCTTGCCGGTCTGGCTCAACGGGCGAACTTGAGCAGTTCCGCCGGGGAAGCCAAGAGGTCAATGGCTACGAAGTAAATTTTGCCTTCGGGATTAAGCAGAAAACGCCAGGCCACATTCATGCCAATACCAGCACCAAACCAGGGGGTCTGAACCTTGCCAGTAACCTTGATCTGGTTGAAATTCCCCTCAGCCGGCTCGGAGTAGCCGCGCTCGGGCAGGAGCCTCAGGTTTTGGCAATCTTCACGGAAGAAGCGCAGGATGGCATCCTTGCCCACGATCGGCTTCTGGAAGGGAGCCTGCAGGGCACCATCGGGCAGAAACAGCTCAATCAAGCTATCGAAGTCGTTGGCATTAAGCCGATCCATGTAGGCATTAATGGTGGGGTTAATCACCCCTTCGATGAACACTTTTTTGCGCAGCTCCTCGGGGGTAGGAGCCACCACGGGCTCCATCACCCGCTGGCCTTCCCCCTTGGCGGGATCGAAGCCCATGTCCACCACGAAGTTGCGAAGCAAGGTGATCTGCTGACCCTGCTCCACGCCCTTGAGGGAGCTCAAGACTGCCGACGCATTCGCCGAAAGCTGATAGCCCTCGGGGATCGGAGCCACCAGGCCGCCAGCCATCCATTCGCCCAGCTGGTACCAGAATCCCAGCTTGATATTGACCGACCAGTTGGCGTAGGTGCGGCCAATGGTGGTGTCAGTTCGGTTGGCCAGGTCGCACATCACCTGGCTTTGCTCAGCGAAGCCCAGGGCCTTGATTTGATTGAGAACGGGTTCCGCAAACTGCATGCGGGCCGCCCCCGGCGCTGCAACCGTGATTGTGGATCCCATCTCCAGATAGGCATACCAAATCAGCGCCAGTTGGTCCTCAGCACTGAGCAGGCGAAACCGTGCCGTGATCGCCGGAACAACGTCCGCCGAAAGGGTTTCCGGAAAAATCTGGGTAGCCCTTTCAAGGGTAAACATTGGCAACCAATCCCAATTGTAAAGTTGATTTACAAATCGTAGCACACAGGCCAGCTCGGGTGTATGCGGCCCCCAGCCTGCTCAATCGTCCCCTAGCGGCTGGGGTGCCAGGTCCGCAGCGCCGCCACCGGGCGCAGACGCTGGGCCCACCAACCCGGAGTCCGGTTGATCCCCAGGTTTGGACCAAACGCCCACTGGCTGACCGGCAAGACGCCGGCCCAGCCCCCGTTCATCCATCCCATTGAGCTGGAGGGGCGGTGCCATGGGCTGGGCCAGGGGCCTGGCGAAACGGGGAGAGCAAACCCAGGCAAGCCCCTTCTCCCCTGCCCGCTCGCCAGCTGCCGCTCATCCGAGCCCGTAAAGCTGCTTGAGGCCCTCCTCACTGGCACTCACCACCCCCCGTTCCGTGATCAGGGCCGTCACCAGGCGGGCCGGAGTGACATCAAAGGCTGGGTTGAAGCCCAGGCTGCCCGTTGGCGTGAGCTGCACCTGGGTCAGGGCGGCGCCATTGGCATCGGCCCTGGGGCTGTCCCCCAGGGCAGCGCCATCAAGGGCGCTCACCAGGCCCTGGATATGGGTCACCTCCCGGTCCGAGCGTGCCTCGATCGGAATCTCAGCCACCCCATCGGAGATCGACCAATCAATCGTGGAAGCCGGCAATGCCACATAAAAGGGCACGCCGTTGTCGTGGGCAGCGAGGGCCTTGAGATAGGTGCCGATCTTGTTGCAAACGTCGCCGCTGCGGGTAGTGCGATCCGTGCCCACGATCACCGCATCCACCTGGCCGTGCTGCATCAGGTGGCCGCCGGCGTTGTCGACGATCACGGTGTGGGGGACGCCCTCCCGGCCCAACTCAAAGGCGGTGAGACTGGCGCCCTGGTTGCGAGGCCGGGTTTCATCCACCCACACATGCACCTTCATGCCGGCGCGGTGGGCCTTGTAGATCGGCGCCAGGGCCGTACCCCAGTCCACGGTGGCCAGCCAGCCGGCATTGCAATGGGTGAGCAGGTTGAAGGGCTCCTGCTGGCGGCTGGCCGGGCGGCGGGCCGCCAACTCCTGGAACAGGCGCAACCCGTGGTCGCCGATGGCTGAGCCCATCAGCACGTCTTCCTCGGCGATGGCACCCGCTTCCTGCTGGGCGGCCAGGGCCCGCTCCGCCGGCGCCAGGGGCAGCACCCGGTCCCGCACCCGGTCCAGGGCCCATTGCAGATTCACGGCCGTGGGCCGGGTGGCGAGCAACTGGGAGAAGGCAGCCGCCAGGGATGCATCGCTGGGATCGGCCTGCAGGGCCAGCATCAGGCCGTAGGCCCCGGTGACCCCAATCAGGGGCGCCCCGCGCACCACCATCGTCGCAATCGCCTCGGCCGCCTGGTCCAGGCTGGCGATCGAGCGGGTGGTGAAGCGATGGGGTAGCTGGGTCTGGTCAATCACAGCGATCGAGCGGCCCCCGGCTTCAAGCCAGATGGTGCGCCAGGCCTTGCCGTCGATGTTCATGGGGTTCGGGGCTCCGCCCTAGATCATCCCCTGTCGATCCGGCGATAGCCGAACCAATCGGGCACCTGGGGCTGGCTCAGCCCTTCGGGATGGGGCTCCAGCTGCACGTACCAGCGCTCGCCGCCCCCCAGCTCCAGTTGCTCGATCGCCAAGCAGTCGTCCACTGATGCCAGGTCATCCTTGTGCTGCTCCCGCGCCCCAACCAACCACTGGCGCCTAGCGGCTGCCTTAGCGGCCTGGGCTGAGCGGGCCACCACCAAGCCGAAGTGGTGCAGCTCGGCGAGGCAATCGGGGCGGTAGGCGCCCAGGTTCACAAACCAGAGCCGCTCGGGCCGGGGCGCGGGCGGCTCGAGCCCCAGGCCCACGGTGTAGCCATCGATCGCCCGCACCGCCATGGTGCTGTCCAGGTGCAAACCCTCCCGCCTCCCGAACCACTGGCGCCGCAGCGCGGGGAGGGTGGCCTCGATGCTGCGCCCGGCAACGAAGCGCACATCGTGCTGCTCGATCTGGCAACCGGCAACGCGGCCGCCAAGCACCACCAAAAACAGCTGGGGGGCGAGCTCCTGGGCCGCTGGGGCATCGCCGTCTATTGCTTGGTCTGCCATCAGCTCTGCGATCAGCACGAATCGGCCCGGGGGCTGGGGGCCCCGCCGGGATCCCGGCGGGGCCAGTCAGCGACTGCAAACCGGCCAGGCGCCCATCCTGCGCCCATAGTGAAGCCAGAGACCACAACGCCATGTCCAGCCTGGTTTTTGCCAACGGCGACCCCATGGCCAGCCTGGGGCTTGGCACCTGGAAAGCCAGCGCCGGCGAGGTGGGGGGGGCCGTGACGGCGGCCCTGGAGCTGGGCTACCGCCACCTGGACTGCGCCTCGATCTACGGCAACGAGGCCGAAATCGGCGCCAGCCTGGAGCGGGCCTGGGCAGCTGGCACGCTCGGGCGGGACCAACTTTGGATCACCTCCAAGCTCTGGAACGACTGCCACGCCCCAGAAGACGTGCGCCCTGCCCTGGAGCGCAGCCTGGCGGATCTGGGCCTGGCCTACCTCGACCTCTACCTGATCCACTGGCCCGTGGCCCATCGCCATGGCGTGATCATGCCCCAGCAGGCCCCAGACCAGCTCGGCCTGGACCAGCGGCCGATCGCCGCCACCTGGAGCGCCATGGAGGAGCTGGTGCGAGCCGGCCTGGTGCGCCACATCGGCGTGTCCAACTTCAGCCAGGCCAAGTTGGCCGCCCTGCTGGCGGGGGCCGATCTAGCCCCGGAAGTGAACCAGGTGGAGCGCCATCCCTACCTGCAGCAACCGGAATTGCTGGCCTTTTGCCAGGCCAACGCCATCCAGCTCACCGCCTATGCGCCCCTGGGCTCGCCGCCGGTCGGCCGCAGCTCACCCCTGTTCAGTGATCCGGTGATCGGCGCCATCGCGGCGGCCCATGGGACCAGTGCCGCCCAGGTGCTGCTGGCCTGGGGGATCGCCTGCGGCACGGCGGTGATTCCCAAATCCGTCCATCCCCAGCGCCTGGCCGCCAACCTGGCGGCCACCCAGCTCACCTTGAACGCCTCCGAACTGGCCCAGATCGCCGCCCTCGACCGGGGCGAACGCTGCATCGACGGCCGCTTCTGGGAGCTGCCCGGCGGCCCCTACAGCCTGGCCAACCTCTGGGATGAAAGCATCGGAGGAACCTAAACCGGGTACGGACGGACGGATCGGCGGCGGTCAACCCCCATTCGGGATGGATTTGGGCAGCGGGGCTGGGGAGGGGGCAACGCTGGCGACGGTGCCCCTCAGCTGTGCTCGCGCAGGAAGGCAATCGCGCCGAATAATTCTTCGGCGAAGCGATCGATCTCCTCCATGGTGGTGGTGAAGCTGAGGCTGGCCCGGGCCGAGGCGGCCAGGCCGTAGTGGCGGTGCAGGGGCTGGGTGCAGTGGTGGCCGCTGCGGATGCAGATGCCGGCGGAATCGAGCAATTCGGCCAGGTCGTTGGCGTGCAGCCCCGCCACGCTGAAGGCGGCCAGGGCGCCGCGATCGGGCTGCTCCTGGGGGGTGGGGCCCAGAATGCGAAGCCCTTCAATCGCCTCGAGCCTGGCAAACAGGTGGGCCGTGAGCTGCTGCTCCCAGGCGTGGATGCGCCCTAGGCCCAGGCTACGGAGATAGTCCAGGGCTGCCCCCATGGCGATCGCCTCGCCGATGGCGGGGGTGCCGGCCTCAAATTTGTGGGGCAGGCCCGCCCAGGTGCTGCCATCGAGGAACACGTCCTGGATCATCTCGCCGCCGCCCAAGAAGGGGGGCATGGCCTCCAGCAGGGCTTCCCGCGCCCAAAGGAAACCCATGCCCGTGGGTCCGCAAAGCTTGTGGGAGGAGCCCACCAGGAAATCGGCGCCGAGCTGGCCCACATCCACGGGCAGATGGGCCAGGCTCTGGCAGGCATCCACCAGCAGCAGGGCGCCGGCGGCGTGGGCCAGGGGGGCGATTTCGGCGATCGGGTTGAGGCAGCCCAAGGTGTTGCTCACCTGCGCCAGGCTCACCAGCCGGGTGCGCTCGTTGAGCTGGGCCTGGAGGTCGCCGAGGTCCAGTTCGCCGCTAGCGGTGAGACCGACATGGCGCAGCACGCAACCGGTGCGGGCCGCCAGCAGTTGCCAGGGCACCAGGTTGCTGTGGTGCTCCATGACGCTGAGCAGCACCTCATCGCCGGGCTTGAGGTTGGCGTCCCCCCAGCTGCGGGCGACCAGGTTGATCGCTTCACTGGCATTGCGGGTGAACACAATCTCGTGGGACGAAGCGGCGCCCACGTAGGCGGCCGTCTTAGCGCGGGCGCCTTCAAACCCCTCCGTGGCCCGGGCGCTGAGCTGGTGGGCGCCCCGGTGCACGTTGGCGTTGTCGTGGTCGTAGTAGTGCTGCAGGGCGGCCAGCACCTGGCGCGGCTTCTGGCTGGTGGCGGCGTGGTCTAGGTAGATCAGGGGCTGGCCCAGGCAGGCCGTCTGGGCCAGCAGGGGGAAATCGGGCCGGGTCAGGGCAGCCAGGTTGGCCCCAGCTCCGGGGCTGGCGCCGGCCCGGCTAGGGGCGTTGGCCAGCCCAGGGGCATCGGCGTTGCCAGGGGCGTTAGTGGTGTCGGCACTCAAACCCATCAGGCCACCCCGCCCTCCAGGGCGGCCGGGCCCGCGTCATCCCCGGGGGCTGGCCCATCTGCCAAGCCATCAGGGGCGAGCAGGCGCTCGAATGGGCACCAAAGCCGGGCCGGGGCAGGCAGCTCGCGCAGGATCTCCTCGCTGAAGGCCCGCTTGAGCAGGGCTGACGCCTGGTCGGCGGCGATGCCGCGGCTCTGCAGATAAAACAATTCATCCTGCTGCAGGCAACTCACGGTCGCGCCATGGGCGCAGCGCACGTCATCGGCCACGATCTCCAGTTCGGGCTTGGTGTCGATCCGGGCCCGATCGGAGAGCAACAGGCTGCGGCTGAGCTGGGCCGCATTGGTGCGTTGGGCGGCGCGGGGCACCCGCACGGCGCCGTTGAACACGCTGCGGCCCCGGCCATCGGCCACGGCCTTATGGAGCTGGTCGAGCTGGCCCTCGGGGCCGCCAAAAGCGATGTGGCTATGGGTGTCAGCGATCTGATCGCCAGCCACCACCTGGAGGCCGCGCAGGTTAGTGGTGGCGCTGCCGTCCACCTGGACAACCCGGGGCTCCAGCCGGGAGAGGCCCCAACCGGCGCTCACCGCCACCAAGTTGAACGCACTCTCAGGCTCCTGCTCCAGGGCCAGGTGGGCCAGCAAGGCTGCACCGGGCTGGCCCAGGGCCACCAGGCCATGCTCCAACCTGGAGCCCCGGCCCAGGTGGGCCTCCAGCACCAGGCTGCTGAGGCCCGCCCCGGCGGCGCTAAGCCGCTGACAAAGCTGCAGTTGGGCCTTTTCTTCCAGGATCAACAGCACCCGCAGGGGCCGCAGGCCCGTGGCGCCGTCGCTAACTAGCTCCAGGCTGACCTGGGCCCGGCTAGCGACGCGCAGGGCCAGCAACTGGGAGGCACAGGCATGGTTGAGTTCCACCGGCCAGTGCTGCTCGCAGCCCGTGGCCGCGAGGGTGTGGCCCAGGGCTTGCAGCAGTTCCGATTCGGAGAGCCGCGCCAACCCCGCCGGCAAGACCACCCCAGCGAGGGGATCGGAGCCCCCATCGAGCTGCAGCCGCAGGGTCTTGGGTCCGTCTTGGCAAGCGGCGTCCAGGGACGGGGCCTCCGGGGCAGGCCCATCAAGGGCCAGACCCCTGGACTGGGCTCCGCTGGGGGATAGGTCGAGGCCGGCCAGCAGGGCCAGGTCGGTGAAACGCCAGGCTTCCTGGTGCCTGGTGGGCACCGGCAGGGTCGAGAGGGCCTGCCGGCCGCGGGCCTGCACGGCAGCCAAGGGACCAGACGCTGCAGGCAGCTGGGCCAACAGCTCCTTGGTCCAACTAGCCAGGCTCTTGGCCGAAAGAGTGCCCACTCCCATCAGCCCCGCTCCAGGGCCGCCAGTTCCTGGTCCACCCAGTCGTAGCCCCGCTCTTCCAGTTCCAGGGCCAGGTCGCGCCCCCCCGTGCGCAGGATGCGGCCTGCGGCCATCACATGGACAAAATCGGGGGTGATCGCCTCCAGCAGCCTCTGGTAGTGGGTGATCAACAGGGTGGCGGTGTCGGCCGTGGCCAGCTGGCTGACGCCGGCGGCCACGATCCGCAGGGCATCGATGTCTAGGCCCGAATCGGTCTCATCAAGGATGGCCACCAGGGGCTCGAGCAGGGCCATCTGCAAAATCTCATTGCGCTTCTTCTCGCCCCCCGAGAAGCCCTCATTCACGCTGCGATCGAGGAAGGCCGGATCCATCTGAACCACGGCCAGACGCTGGCGCACCAGGTCCTCAAAGGCAAAGGTGTCGAGTTCCTCCTGGCCGAGCTGGACCCGGCGGGCATTGGTGGCCACCCGTAGAAATTCCAGGTTGCTCACCCCCGGGATCTCCACCGGATATTGGAACCCGAGGAACACCCCCACCCGGGCCCGCTCTTCGGGCGAGAGCTCCAGCAGGTTCTGGCCCCGGTAGGTGACCGTGCCTGCGGTCACCGTGTAGGCGGGATGGCCGGCCAGCACCTTGGAGAGGGTGCTTTTGCCGCTGCCATTGCGGCCCATCACGGCATGGATCTCGCCGGCCCGCAGGGTGAGGTTCACCCCCTTGAGGATCGCCTTGTCCTCCACGCGGGCATGGAGACCGCTGATCTCAAGCAGAACGTCGGCGTCGGGGCGAATCACGGGTGAGGAAACAAACGAATCAGAAACGGGATCAACCGCTGCCCCCATGGACAGCAGCGAAGGGCGGATCGCCGGCCTAGCCGACCGACCCTTCCAACTTCAGGGCGAGCAACTTGTCCGCTTCGGCAGCGAACTCCATCGGCAACTGGTTGAACACGTCGCGGCAGAAGCCACTCACCATCATGGACACGGCCTCCTCAAAGGCAATGCCCCGGCTCTGCAGATAGAAAAGCTGGTCTTCGGACATGCGACAGGTGCTGGCCTCATGCTCCACCGAAGCTTGGGGCTGCTGGGAGCGGATGTAGGGATAGGTGTTGGCGGCGGCCTGGTCGCCAATCAACATCGAGTCGCACTGGCTGTAATTGCGGGCTCCCACGGCCTTAGGACCAATCTGAACCAGGCCCCGATAGCTGTTGGCGGAATGGCCCGCGCTGATGCCCTTGCTGACGATCGTGGAGCGGGTGCGGGGACCCACATGCACCATTTTGGAGCCGGTATCGGCCTGCTGATGGTTGTTCGTGAGGGCAACCGAATAGAATTCACCGACCGAATCAGCGCCCTGAAGCACGCAACTGGGGTATTTCCAGGTGATTGCCGAACCGGTTTCCACCTGGGTCCAGCTGATCTTGCTGCGATCGCCGCGGCAGTGGCCCCGCTTGGTCACGAAGTTGTAGATCCCCCCCACGCCATGTTCATCGCCGGCGTACCAGTTCTGCACGGTGGAATACTTGATCGAGGCATCATCCAGGACCACCAGTTCAACCACGGCCGCGTGGAGTTGGTTGGTATCGAACATGGGGGCCGTGCAGCCCTCCAGGTAACTCACCGAAGCCCCTTCTTCCGCCACGATCAAGGTGCGCTCAAACTGGCCGGTGTCGCCCGAATTGATGCGGAAGTAGGTGGAGAGCTCCATCGGACATTCGACCCCCTTGGGGATGAACACGAAGGATCCATCACTAAAAACAGCCGAGTTGAGGGCCGAATAGTAGTTGTCGTTGCTGGGGACAACCGTGCCCAAGTAGCGCTCGATCAGCTCAGGATGCTCTTTCACAGCCTCACTAATCGAGCAGAAAATAACCCCATGCTCGGCCAGTTTTTCCTTGTAGGTAGTGGCGATCGAAACGCTGTCAAAAACGGCATCCACGGCCACATTAGTGAGGCGCTTCTGCTCACTCAACGGAATGCCCAGCTTGTCGAAGGTTTCGAGCAGCTTCGGGTCCACCTCATCGAGGCTTGCCTTCTTATCACGTTGCTTAGGAGCCGCGTAATAAATAATATTTTGAAAATCAATCGCCGGATAACCCAGGGCAGCCCAATCGGGTGTTTCCATCTGCAGCCATTGACGGTAGGCCCTCAGCCTGAATTCCAGCAGAAAGGCGGGTTCGTCCTTTTTACTGGAAATCAGCCGCACCACGTCCTCACTGAGGCCCTTGGCGATTTTTTCAGTTTCAATATCAGTCACGAACCCGTACTTGTACGGCTGACTGACGAGATCACCAACGCTGGCTGCAGCGGTCATGGCCGTCTATCCAAGGGAGCAATGGGCCTGAATCTCTTCAGTTGAGATGGTCTGCTTGTCACAGCGGAAGGCGTTGTCTTCGGTGAGAAACAGCATGCAATGGCATTCCTTGCGCTCGCGCATGGGCACGCAAGGGCAGTTCCAAAAGGCCTGTTGGACCTCGGCCTGCTTGTCCTCGTAGTGGCGACAAGGGCAGAGGGCACCGCCGAGCTCGTCCTTATGGCGGGCCAGCCCCTCCAACACCACCGCCGTCACGCCGGAGTCGATGCAGAAGTAGGTGCCGGTGCGCTGGGCGTAGGTCTCGGCAAACTTGCGGATCACCTCAAGGCTGTCACTGGCCTTGGTCGCCTCGGTGGAGGTTGGGGTGTCGGACATGGGCGGCAAGTGAACGGCGAAGTCGTGCCAGAAAGGGTGCCCGGCCAGGCCCTGGGGGCCCGAAAAGGCAGATGGCAGCAATAACGAAACCTGGGGGTTTCCTTAGGATTGAGCCTAGGGCACCGAACCCGGCGCCGGTTGCTGGGGGCCAATTGGGCCCCGCGCCAACCCAGCCCCCTAGGCCGCCCTGCCCAGGCCGATCCAGCCCAGGCTGCCCCAGGGCCAAGGCAACAACAGCAAAACAAACGTGGCATGGTGGAGGTCCAGGCTCCGGCCAAGACCAGGGCCATGACCAGGGCCATGACACTGTCCGCCCAACCCACGTCAAGTACGGCGAGCCAGCAGGGCAGCAGGGTCGGGGAGTCCCCGCGGCCCGGGCCCCCTCCCCTAGGCGAGGCGAGCGACAGGGCTTCCCGCGCAGCGGCGGCAGGGTCCGCCCCATCGGCAGGGATTTCCCCATCGGCAACAGCTGGCCCGGCCCCAACCCGCGACGCGGTGCTGACCCTGCTACTGCGCCAGGGCGAGGCCACCGCCGCAGACCTGGCCCAACAGCTGGTGGTGTCCGTGCAGGTGATGCGCCGCCATCTGCGCTCCCTCGAAGACGATGGCCTGGTGGTGGCCAGTCCCAGCGCCGAAGGCCCGGGCCGGCCTAGCAACCGCTGGGGCCTGACCCGCGAAGGCCGCACCCGCTTCCCTGATGGCAGTGAGCATTTTGCCCTCGGCCTGCTCGATTCCCTGGCCGCCACCCTGCCCGCCCAAACCGTGGCCCAGCTGCTGGCCGAACAGGCGGCAACCCAGGCAGCGGTCTATCGCCAGAACATCGGCTCCGGCTCCCTGGCTGAACGGATCGAGCGGCTCGTGGACCTACGCCGCCGCGACGGCTACGTGGCCGAGTTCCAGCGGGACAGCGATGGCCCGGGCTGGGTGATGAGTGAATTCCATTGCTCGGTGATGCGGATCGCCGAGCAGTTTCCCCAGGTCTGCGACCAGGAGCTACAACTGATCCGCCACACCTTCCCCGACTGCCAAGTGGATCGCGTCCATTGGCGCCTGGAGGGGGGCCACTCCTGCGGCTTCCGCCTCCAGCTCCATGGGGCCCCATCCCCCGGGCCAGGGTGCTAACTCCCGAAGAGCTGGCCGAGCTGGAAGCCAGCTTGCTACCCGCCCTGGAGCGCCACCACCTGCGCCTGCTGGCCCACAGCCTGCGCAGCCTCCAGGCGGCCGCAGGCCGCCGCAGCGGTCCCCTTCCCGACCGGGCCATGCTGCTGGCCTGGGCCTTGGCCCACCCGGAACTGCAGGCCGACCCGGGCTTTTGCCAGGCCTTCCTCGACCAGCTGCAAGGGGCCGGCATCCAGCTCGAAGCCATCGCCCAAGAAAGGGGCGCCCCCAACCCGGGGATCTGGCCACCGCAGCAGGAGCCCGCCGGCCCCCTGGACCTAGGCCTGGCGGAGCTGGTGGCCTGGGCCCATCGCCAGGCGGACCGCCGCATTGAGAAGATCAGGGGATCTGAGTCGTTCCCTTGAGCAGCCCTGAGCCGGTCTCCAGCAGCCCCTCCGCCCGCAGCCCCCAGGGCCCAGGTCCCCTGGCGATCAACGATGCCCTCAGCTTTTTCCAGTTGAGCTGTGGGCGCTGGCGCTCCCAGCGCAGCAGCCACCACCTGCTGCACCGCCGCGCTGAGGCCGGCGGCTCCCTGATCGTGGTGGAGGAGTTGCTGGTGGACGATCCCCGCCTGGCGGCGATTGCCCAGCTCCATGGCCAGGATCCCGCCGGGCTGGTGGGCGGCTGCCGGGTGCGCTGGAGTGGCTCGATGGCCTGGGACAGGGCCGGCGAGGACCACCAGGGCGAGAGTGTCTTCGGCCTGATCCCCACCGATGGACGCGGCCGGGCCGGCCTGCTGCTGCGGGACCGGGGCTACGCCGAAACGGCACCGGTGGCCGGCCACTTCCGCATGGACGACCGGGACGACCTGCTGCTGAGCACCGCCTACGAAACGATGAGCTCCCTAGAGCGCTTCTCCTTTGCCGGGCCGAATGTGCGCCTGCGCACCAGCACGGTGGAGGGGCTCTCCAACACGGCCTCCTTCTGCGTGGAAACCCGCTGCAGCGAGGAGGACGGGCCAGACCTGGACGCCAGCCCGGCCGCCGCCGGCAGCAGCCCCGGCGCCAGCGCCACCCTGTCGCCCCTGGGCTGGTAGGGAACGTTACGGACTGTGAGCCCTGGCCCGGGCTAACCGGTCGCCCCGAGGGCGGACTTCTACGATCAGCGGCGACGGATGCCGAAGTTTCGAGTGGCCCTTCCTCTTCTGAAGTACGCGCCCAGCACGCAGAATTCTCGCGTGAAGGATCTGCGGGTGGGTTCGGATGAGGATCCGAAAGCCGTATCCCTTGACAAAGCCATTGATCGTGAAGATCAAAACTTCGTCATCGAAGCGGCCTACCGCCAGATCTTCTTCCACGCTTTCAAGGTGGATCGGGACCGCACCCTGGAATCCCAGTTGCGTGACGGTCAAATCACGGTGCGCGATTTCATTCGCTCCCTGTGCCTGTCCGATACCTTCACCCGCAGCTTCTACAACCTCAACAGCAACTACCGGGTGGCCCGCCACCTCGTGGAAAAGCTGCTGGGCCGCCAGGTGTATGGCAAAGCGGAAGAGATCGCCTGGTCGGCGGTGATCATGACCCGGGGAATCCGGGGCGCTGTTGATGACATCCTCAATAGCCAGGAGTATCTCGACGCCTTCGGCTACGACACGGTGCCCTACCACCGCAACCGGGTGGTGGGCTCCCGTGACCTGGGCGAAACCCCCTTCAACATCACCACCCCCCGCTACGAGGCCTACCACCGCAATGTTCTGGGCTTCCCCCAGATCATCTACACCGGTACGGCCCGCAGCCTGCCCGAGCGCGCCAGCCAGCGTCGCGGCGGCTACCCCGAGGACTACCTGGCCTGGGTGCGCACCCTGCCCGCCACCCGCACCCGCGGCAACTCCGGCGGCAGTGCCAACATCGACTACCTGGCGAAAGTCCCCTACCGCAGCCTGGGCCGCTGAGCCCCGCAGCCCATTTGCAGCACCCAAGTGGCGGGCCACCCCGCCACTTTTTTTGTGTCCAGCACTGGGATGGGCCGGGCTCGGGGGTCAGTGGATCCTGACGACAAAGGGGTGGGACCCGGGGATGGCCGAAAAGTTGTGCAGACTGATCCCGAAAGAAATCTGGAGGCGCTGTGAGCCAAGCCCTGTCTTCGTTGGCCCAAATGACCCTGAGGCAACTGCGCCAGGTCGCCAGCGATCTGGGTGTGTCCCTCTACAGCCGCAAAACCAAGGAGCAGCTGGTTAGCGCCATCAGTGATCGCCAGCCCCTGGCCAGCAAAGCCGCTGGGGGCGAGGACCCGGTGGATCAGGCCTGGAGAGATCCCGGCCTGAGCAGCCTCGAAGCGGGCCTGGCACCAGCCCCCCGCCCCGAGTCCGACACCCGGGTGGTGTTCCTCCCCCGGGATCCCCAATGGGCCTATGTGTTCTGGGAAATCTCCGATGGGGACCGGCAGCAGGCCCAACAGGCTGGGGCTAGCCAGCTCTGCCTGCGGGTCGCCGACGTCACCGGCCTGAGCGGCGGCGGCAGCCACCCCCACACCCTCCAGGAGGTGACCGTCAACAGCCATGCCACCGAGTGGTATTTGCCGGTGCCCCTGAGTGATCGGGACTACCGGGTTGAGCTGGGCTACCGCAAGGGTGGCGGTGGTTGGATCTCGCTCGCCACCTCGGCCGTTGCCCGGGTGCCAGCCCTCCATCCCAGCGAGCAGATCTACGACCAGTTCGTGCCCTTCTCCCTGGAAACCACGCCGCTGCCTGCGACCCAGGCTCCCCCAGGCGCCACCAGCCCTGAGAGCAGCAGCGACAACGGCCTGCACGAGCGCCTCTATCAAGCCGCCACCCTGCCTGCCACCCGCTGGCGCCACCTGGGTCGGGGCTCCGAAGCCTTCCATGAGGATGCCCTGGCCGGCTCCACGGCCCAGGCGGCCGGCGGCCAATCGTCGGGGGTGGGGGTCTGGGCCAGCGGCCGCAACGAATCCGGCGCCGGGGCCCTGGCCTCGCGGCAACGGGCCTTCTGGCTGGTGGCCGATGCCGAACTGATCGTCTACGGCGCCACCGATCCCTCGGCCCGCCTGAGCATCGGCGATGAGGATGTGCCCCTCTCTAGCGACGGCACCTTCCGGGTCCAGGTGCCCTTCCGGGATGGCCAGCAGATCTATCCGATCAAGGCGGTGGCCGCCGATGGCGAACAGAAGCGCAACATCACCCTGGAATTTGAACGGCGCACCCCGGAAGACAACACCAACACGGCAAGCCAAGCCGTGGCCGAGTGGTTCTGATCCGATGACCTCCCCGATCCCCACCAGCGTTCTCAAGCCAATCGTGGCCCTCACCCCCATGGCCGGAGCCGTGGTGGTCCCCCTGTTAGTGCCGATCCTGATGGTGCGGGTCGGCATTGGCGCCGGGGTGGCGGCAGCCGTCATCGTGAGCTGCATCTGGTTCACCTTGATGCTGCGCACCTCGGAAATGCCGCACCACGGCTAGGTCCGCCAGGGGGCGATCCCCATCGGGAGTCCTCAAGCAGGTCCCCAGTCCCTAAGGCCAACCCTTCACCTCAGGGGCCCCACTTCCGCCTCAACGAGCCGGAGGGCGACTAAGCCGGGAACCCTGGTTGCAGCGATGGTGAGGCGATGGCTGAACTGCAGGATCGGACCTCCGCCTGTCCCCCGCAACCTGCCTGGCCGACGGGCGTTCTGGGGCGCCGGCGATGGCAAGCCACCGATCGGATCAAGCCAAGCCCACCAGCCCGCTGGAGATCAACAGCCAGCCTCCAGAGCCCCACTCTCCTGGGCCTAACGGCCTGCCTTGGCCTGGCCCTGGGCGGTTGCAGCCAGGCCGGGAGAATCATCGGCCAGCCCCCCGAAGCGTTGCCCCTGCCGCCGGGCTTTGCCGTGGCCTTCAACCACCGGGCCGACCACCACTACCAAAGTCCAATCAGCCGGCGAGAGCGCGCCGGCGACGATCTCGAAGCCATGCTGCTGGCGGCGATTCACTCCGCAAAACGCGATGTCCTGGTCGCAGTCCAGGAGTTGTCACTGCCACGGGTGGCCGAAGCCCTGGTCGCCAAACAGCGGCAGGGGCTGCTCGTGCGGGTCGTGCTGGAGAACACCTACAGCACCCCTTGGAGCGACGAACACGCGGCCGATCTCAGTCCCACGCTGCGCCTGCGCCGGCAGCAACTGATGGCCCTGGCCGACCAGGACCACAACGGGGTGCTCAGCCAAAGCGAAATCGAACGGGGCGATGCGGTGGCCATCCTGCGGCGGGGCGGCGTGCCCGTGATTGATGACAGGGAAGACGGCAGCGCCGGCAGCGGTTTGATGCACGCCAAATTTCTGGTGGTGGACCGGCAGCTGGTGGTGACGGGATCGGCCAACTTCACCCCCTCCTGCATCCACGGCGATCCCGGCGATCCCCGCACCCGCGGCAATGCCAACCACCTGCTGCGCATCGACAGCCCGGCCCTGGCAAAGCGATTTGTGGGCGAGTTCAACCGTTTCTGGGGCGATGGGCCGGGCGGGAGCAGCGATAGCCAGTTCGGACTCCCCAAGCAGCAGGGGGGAGTGGAGTCGGTGATGGTGGGCCCGACCAAAGTGCGCCTGCTGTTTACCCCCCAGCGCCGCAGCGATCCCCACAACGGCTTGAACCTGCTGGCCCAGGTGCTCTCGAGCAGCAAGCGCCGCCTGGACATGGCCCTGTTTGTCTTTTCGGCCCAGAACCTGGCCGACACCGTGGGCCAGCTCAAGGCCAGGGGCGTCCAAATCCGGCTGCTGGCCGACCCCGGCTTTGCCAATCGCCCCTTTTCAGAAGTGCTCGACCTGCTGGGCCTGGCCCTGCCCGATCGCCACTGCAAACTGGAAGCCGGCAACCGCCCCCTGGCCAGCCCCATGGAAGGGGTCGCCACCCCCAGGCTGGCGAGGGGCGACAAACTTCACCACAAGGTCGCCGTGATCGACAACCGCACGGTGATCACCGGCAGCTTCAACTGGAGTCCGTCGGCCGCCCATCAGAACGATGAAGTGTTGATGATCATCGACTCGCCCCTGCTCGCGGCCCATTTCACCCGGGAGATCGATCGGCTCTGGGCCGGGGCGGAACTGGGCCTTAACCAGCGGCTGCAGCGCAAGCTGGATCGGGACAGGCAGCGATGCGGCAGCGGCATGCAGAGGGTGTAGGCCCCCGGAACGATGGCTTGGGAACCCACCGGATTGGCTCAATGCCACCATTAACGAACCCGTCTGAAGCCCAAGCTGACAGCCAAAACGGCGTAGTCCATGGGGCTGCCGACATCTACGAAGGCCGAAAACAAGTCGATCTCGGCGAACGGGTTAAAACCATAAAAAAGCGGAGGGAAATGAAGCAGAAAAAGCAAGACGCCTTGGACAACGATTCTGGCTACAGGCTATTAATCGAGAAAAATTAGCAGCAACCCATTTGCAAGGCTATTGACAAGGACCCAAAAATGACGACAGCAACCACAACAAGCCAGGAACGGAAAGTTCAACGACAGGAAGACAAATCAAGCAACTATGCAAGGAGAAAAGCAGGGCACAGGAGCATGGCGACCAAGAGCAAAGCTGCAGCAGAAACCCAATCAAGACCCGCTCAACCACCAAGGACGGATCCGGTATCCCAAACTCAGGCCCCCTGAGTCGGCCTTGGCCAACCGGTCCCATCTAGGGCAAAGGACCAGCCCGCCAGGGATGCCCCAGTCAGCACCGGGCCGGCCCGGCGATGATGGGGTCCAAGTGCACCCGGTCCATGGCTTTTCACCCCCGCTCCCAGCAGGCCCTAGGACGCCGGCCCATCAGCGGCCTGATCCTGCTGCTCGCCACTTGCAGCGGCCTGGCGGCGAGGGCAGGGGCGCCCCCGGAGATCCCTTACCCCAGCACGGAACGCCTGCGCCAGATCCAACTGGCGGCCGTGGCCTGCGCCCGCGAGAACAGCGCTAGCAGCTGCAGCCAGGCCAAGGCCCTGGCCGATCCCCTGATCGACAACCCCCTGCTGCCCTCCGGCTGCAAGGACCTGCTCTGGACGATCACCTACCAGGCCAAGCCGGCCGATCGCAACACCTACCAGCGGCGCGAGGGGCTGGAGCAACCGGCTGAGGCCGTCGTGCGCAGCTGCCAGTTGCGCGAGGCCCCCCCCGCGGCCAGCAAGGGCGGTAACAAGCCCGCCGCCAAGGACAGCGGCTTCAAGTTCGGCAATTGAGACCAGCCCCCGAAAGGGGCGTTCAGCCCTTGCCACCCCCCAGCCCCCTTTGGGGAGACCCTGCTGCCCGGACCGGTCGCCTGGACTGCAGCGAGGGGCGTCGCTAGCAGGCGTAACTTGGGGCGACTTCGGCCGGCCCCGATGACCAGCAGCGTGCTCCAGGTGGCGCTAGATCAGCCCTTTAGCGACCAGAAACCCGGCACCTCCGGCCTGCGCAAAAGCAGCCGTCAGTTCGCCACGCCCCACTACCTAGAAAGCTTCATTGAGGCGATTCTGCGGGTGTTACCCGGGGTGGTGGGCGGCACCCTGGTGCTCGGCGGCGACGGGCGCTACGGCAATCGCCAGGCCATTGATGTGATCCTGCGCATGGCCGCCGCCCACGGCGTGGCCGAGGTGATCACGACCTCCGGCGGCATCCTCTCCACCCCGGCGGCCTCCAACCTGATCCGCAAGCATGGCGCCGTCGGCGGGATCATCCTCTCGGCCAGCCATAATCCCGGCGGACCCGAGGGCGACTTCGGCGTCAAAGTGAATGGTTCCAACGGCGGACCCACCCCCGAATCGCTCACCGATGCGATCTACGCCTGCAGCCTGAGCCTGGAGGGCTACCGCATTTGCGAAGCCGAGCCGATCAGCCTCGATGGGCCTGGCAGCCATCCAATCGGCACCATGCAGGTGCGGGTGATTGATGGGGTCGACGACTACATCACCTTGATGCAAGGTCTGTTTGATTTCGATCAGATAGCCGATTTGCTGCGCGGCGATTTTCCAATCGCCTTTGATGCCATGCATGCGGTCACCGGCCCCTATGCCAAACGGCTCCTGGAAGGACTGCTGGGCGCTCCGGCCGGCACGGTGCGCAATGGCACGCCCCTGGAAGATTTTGGCGGCGGCCATCCCGACCCCAACCTCACCTACGCCCATGAACTGGCCGAGCTACTCCTAGGCGGCGATCGCTATCGCTTTGGCGCCGCCTGCGACGGCGATGGCGACCGCAACATGGTGATCGGCCAGCGTTGCTTCGTCAATCCCAGTGACAGCCTGGCCGTGCTCACTGCCAACGCCACCCTGGCACCTGGCTACGCCGCTGGCCTGGCCGGCGTGGCCCGCTCAATGCCGACCAGCGCCGCGGTTGATGTGGTCGCCAAGGAGCTGGGACTGGACTGCTTTGAAACCCCCACGGGCTGGAAGTTCTTCGGCAACCTGCTCGATGCGGGCCGTATCACCCTCTGCGGCGAAGAAAGTTTTGGCACCGGCAGCAACCACATCCGCGAGAAAGATGGCCTCTGGGCCGTGCTCTTCTGGCTGCAAATCCTGGCCCGCCGCGGCTGCTCCGTGGCCGAGATCATGGCCGATCACTGGCAGCGCTTCGGCCGCCACTACTACTCCCGCCATGACTACGAAGCGATCGACAGTGGCGCCGCCCATGGCCTCTATGACCGGCTGCGGGCCATGGGACCTGGGCTGATCGGCACCGGCTTTGCCGGGCGCACGATTGCGGTTGCCGATGATTTCAGCTATCTCGATCCCGTTGACGACTCCCTGACCAGCGGCCAGGGCCTGCGCCTGCTGCTCAATGACGGCAGCCGGGTGGTCTTCCGGCTTTCGGGCACGGGCACCCAGGGCGCCACCCTGCGCCTCTACCTGGAGAGCTATGCGGCCACCGGGGGCAACCTCCACCAGGATCCCCAGGTAGCCCTGGCTGATTTGATCAGCGCCGCCAACCAGCTGGCCGAAATCAAAACCCGCACTGGCATGGATCAACCGACCGTGATCACCTGATCGACGGGCCTAACCAATCGCAAGGGCCTGGTCAGTGAATGCTGATCAGGCCCTTTTCGGTAGCGGCGCTTGATTGGCCAGAGGGGGCCATTCAACCATTCCCAGCGATTGGCCTGGCCCTGGGGAGCCAATACAGGGATGGCCTGGAGTTGGCTCAATCGCCAGATCAGGCCTGGCTGACCGGCTTGGCGGAACGGGACTCCAGGTTCTTGATCGCCACATAGAAGGGCGGCACCACCCCCAGGGAGAGCACGGTGGCCACCAACAGGCCACCGAAGATCACCGTGCCGAGCGATTGCTGGCTATTGGCGCCGGCCGTGGTAGCCACCACCAGGGGTAGGAAGCCCGCCAAGGAGGCAATGGCAGTCATCAAGATGGGGCGCATCCGTGATTCAGCCGCGGCAATGGCAGCATCAACGGCCGTCATGCCGGCTTCCACGTGTTGCTCCGCCACCTCCACAATCAGGATGCCGTTTTTGGCAGCGAGGCCAATCAAGGTGACCAGGCCCACCTGGGCGTAGATGTTCAGATCAATCGAGCGCAGGGCCAGGAAGGCCAGGGCACCCAACATGGCCAGGGGCACGGTCATCAGGATCACCACCGGGGTGACATAGCTCTCGTATTGGGCCGAGAGCACCAGATACACCACCAGAATGCCTAGGCCAAACACCAGCACGCTGGCATTGCCGGCCGAGAGCTGTAGGGACGCCAGACCCGTGAATGCATAGCCGATATTATTGAAGTTCTGGGCATTAAAGATCGCCTGGATTTTGTCCAGCGCTTGGCCGGAACTCTTGCCAATCGCCTCGGCGCCCTGAACAAGAA
Organism: Synechococcus sp. UW140; assembly: GCA_943369525.1. GTDB lineage: Bacteria > Cyanobacteriota > Cyanobacteriia > PCC-6307 > Cyanobiaceae > BAIKAL-G1. The sequence continues at coordinate 31,278 of CALRNL020000012.1, read as the reverse complement.
TCGTGCGATAGAGGTTGTAGTGGCTAACAACCGGTGGCGCACTGCTGAGCTCTGCCTTGGCAAACTGCGACACCTGAATCATCTTGTCGTCCTTGCTGCGAACGTAATAGCTCAGGATGTCGTCGAGCTTGCTACGACCCTGCGCTTCGGCTTGAACGTAGATATTGCGCACCTGGCCGTTCTCATAGGTGAGACCGGAATAGTTGCCGCCAGCCAGAATGGCAATCGTCTGCATGGCCTGCTGGAAATCCACATTCAGGGCGCCCATGATCGAGCGATCGATCTTGAGGCCAAAGGCGGGGGCGCTTGGAATGAACTGGGTATAAAGGGTAGAGAAATCGCCGCTGGCCGTGCCAGCAACCACCAGATCCTTGGCCAGGTCATTGAGCTGGTTGAAGCTGTAGGACCCATTGCTGAGGTCATTGAACTGGAAGTAGAAACCGCCCTGGGCCGAGAAGCCAGGGATCGCCGGAGGCTGGGCCGCCACGGCTAAACCGGAACTGATTCTCTCCAATTTGGCGTTGAGGCGGGCCACAATCGCCGGGGTTTTGTGCTCCGCACCGGAGCGTTCATCCAGGGGCTTCAGACCAAAGAAGAACACGCCCTGGTCCGGACTAGAGCCGTTAAAGCCATAACCACTAATCACCGAGCCAGCAATGATGTCGGGCTCACTGTTGAGCACCTTGGCAATCTCATCGCCCGTCTTCTGGGTCTGGCTGAGGGAGGCCCCGTTTTGGAGCTGGTAGATCCCGAGGCCGTAGCCCTGGTCCTCTTCCGGGATGAAGGCAGTAGGTAGGGCCGAAAAGGCCATGGCCGTGACCACGATGCCACCGGCCAACCCCGCCAGGATCCATTTCTTGCGGGCGATCAAAACAACAAGCAGGTTGGCGTAGCCCTTCTCCAGGCGGGCAAAATTATGGTTGAAGCGCTCAAAAATCCAGGCCAGCCGGCTTCCGGCAAAGCCAAACACCACCACGCCAAACACGTAGGCCCCCATGCCGAAGGAGGCTGCACTGAAACGGCCAAAGGCCAGACCAACCAGGATTCCGCCGATCGCCCAGCCCCAACCCTTGGGCAGGGGGGGACGCTCGCTTTTGAGGATCAGGGCCGACAGCATCGGCGAAAAGGTGAGGGCATTGAATGTGGAAATTGCAATGGCAAAGGCAATCGTGAGGGCAAATTGCTTGTAGATGATGCCGATGCCGCCCGGATAGAAGGCCACTGGCACAAACACGGCCATCAGCACCAGCGATGTGGCGATCAGGGCACCAATCAATTCGCCCATGCATTCGATCGCCGCCTGGCGGGGTTTCATGCCCTTTTCCAGGTTTTTAGAAACGGCCTCGATCACCACAATGGCGTCATCCACCACCAGGCCCGTGGCTAGCACCAGACCCAGCAAGGTGAGCTGGTTGATCGAGAAGCCAAAGGCCTTGATGAAAGCAAAGGTGCCAACCAGCGAAATCGGAATGGCCAGGCTGGGAACAATCGTGGCGCGCCAATCCTGCAGGAAAAGGAACAGAATCAGCAGCACCAGCACAATGGCTAAGCCCAGGGCATCAACCACCCCTTCGACGGCCGATTCAATGAACTGACCAATGTTGTAGATCTCGGTGACGGTTACACCGGGGGGCAGTTGATTGCTGAAGGAGTTAATCACCTTGACCACCGCCTCAGACACATTGAGAGCATTGCTCTCAGGCGTCTGGAACACCGCCACGGTGATCGTCGGATGGCCCTCCATGCTGATGGCCTGCTGGCCAAAGGTGTTAAAGCCATAGGTGGCTTCGCCCACATCCTGGAGCCTCAGCAGGTTGCCTTGGGGCGTCTTGCCGACAATCAGGCGGTTGAGATCGCTAATCGACACCAGGTTGCCGTTGTTCTCCACCAGGATCGGATAGGCGAACTTCTGATCACCACCGGCGGGGGGACCGCCCACCAGGCCACCGATGGCCACGGTGTTCTGGTTTTTCACCGCCGAGACCACCTGGTCGGCCGTGAGCTGGTTAGCCGCCAGCTTGGCGGGATCCACGAACAGCCAGAAGGCCGGATTGCTACCTCCGAGCAGGTTGATGCTGGCCACGCCAGGCACCCGCTCCAATTGGTAAAAGAGATTTTCGTAGATCAGGCCATTGAGATAGGCCGCGTCGTATTGGCCTTCGGAGGATGACACCTGATAGGCCAATAGGATCGACGGGGTGCTCTGCATCACCGAGATACCCGTGGCCTGCACCTGCTGGGGTAACTGGGGCATGGCCAAGGACACCCGGTTTTGCACATTGACCTGGTCAATGTTGATATCGGTGTCTTCGTCGAAGTAGACCTGGATCGTGCTTTGGCCCTGGCTGGTGCTGAAGGAAGAGATGTAGGCTGCACCGGGCACGCCGTTGATCTGTTGTTCTAGGGGGTTCGTGACCGCCTGCTCGGTCACCAAGGAATTGGCGCCGCCATAGTTGGCGGTCACCGTCACTAGCGGAGGCGCAATATTGGGAAGGTTTTCAATCGAGAGACTCGGGATCGCAATGATGCCGATCAATACAATCAAGATGCTGCAAACGGTCGTAAGAACGGGCCGCTTGATAAACCGATCAGACAACGACATGATCGATCCTCAGTTGGCAGTGCCGGTGCTGGCAGCAGCGACGACTTTGACGGGCATAAACGATCTCAACAGGGCCGTATTACTGACCACCACCTGATCCCCAGCCGCCAGGCCGGAGATCACGGGGAAGCGGTTTTGATCCAGGGTGCCGAGACGGACCATGGTTTGGACGACGATCGGGGTCGTGGCTGGGAGGGACTCAAACAAGGCCTTTTGGGCCGGCGCCATCTTGGCGGAGGCCTTGATCTTGGGTAACAGGACAGAAAGGGGCAGGATCTTGTAGACAAACGGCTGCTGGGCCTGCATCATCACGGCCTCAACCGGTACGGACAACTGACGCTGGCTGCCGGTGATGATGCGATTACGCACGTACTGCCCCGTTTTAAGAGTTCCTGTTAAATTCGGGAAGGAGGCCTTAACCAGCACCGTATTGGGCGCGTTTTCGGTGCCGCTGACGCCGAAGTAAGGCGAGATGAATACGACCGTGCCCGTGCCCTTCACCGGCGGCGTGCTTTGGGTAACAAGTTGAACCGTCTGACCAATCTTGACGCTGCTCGATTGGGTCGCCGGCACATCCATCAGCGTCCAAAGGACACTGTTATCGACGATGCCGGTAATGGCTTGACCTTGGCGCACGTAATCACCAAGTTTGACCGAATCGAGGTCACCGATCTCACCGTTGATCGGCGAGGTTACATACTTATAGAAGAGGGTGGCCCGGTTTGCGGTCACCTGGTCCCGGCTCTTGATTGCCTGGGTGATGTAGTAATCGCGATCCTTGGTGGACACAGCTCCTTGATTATTCAAGAAGACATAGCGCTCGGCGTTGAGGTTATCTTTTAGGGATTCGGCCTTACTGGCATTGAGGCTCGCCGTTTCCTGCACGTTGTCGAGCACGATGATGGGTTGGCCTGCCTTCACCCGCTGGCCCTGGGTGGCCAGGATCTTCACCACCCGACCATCGGCCTCGGGCCGCATCGCCACGTTGGAGGTGGATTCCAGCCGGCTGATCACGTCAATGCCCGGGCTGAAGGAGGCTTCACCGACGCGCTCCACCTGAACCGATAGGAGCGCCCGGGCCGGGGGCTTGGACCCACAGCCCCCGAGGGCAACCAGCCCGAGCAAGGCCAGGAAGGGTCTTAATCGCCGCACGATGGTCCTTCAACTTGCCAGCAAGTTACCGGACAAGCAGCGAGATGGCTGCAGCCCAGGCGATGAAATGGGAAGGTTGTGATCCCAATGGGGGCCTGCCCCTGGCGCCGTGGCCGACCTGTTCAGCCATCACCGCGAGAGCCAGCTAGCCCAGCTGGCGCCCCTGGCCGACCGGATGCGCCCCCGCAGCCTGGAGGAGTTCCAGGGCCAGGAGGCGATCCTTGGGCCCGGCCGGCTGCTGCGCCGGGCGATCCAGGCCGATCGGGTCGGCAACCTGATCCTGCATGGGCCGCCGGGGGTCGGCAAAACCACCCTGGCCCGCATCATTGCCGCCACCACCCGCGCCCACTTCAGCAGCCTCAACGCCGTGCTGGCTGGAGTCAAAGACCTGCGCAGCGAGGTGGACGCGGCCAAGCGCCGCCTGGAGCAGCACAGCCTGCGCACCCTGCTGTTTATCGATGAGGTGCACCGCTTCAACAGCGCTCAACAGGATGCCCTACTGCCCTGGGTCGAGAACGGCACCGTGACCCTGATCGGGGCCACCACCGAAAACCCCTATTTCGAGGTGAACAAGGCCCTGGTCAGTCGCTCGCGGCTGTTCCGCATGGAACCGCTGGAGCCCGCCCACCTCCAGGCCCTGCTGCGGCGGGCCCTGGCCGATCCCGAGCGGGGCTATGGCCTGCGGCGCGTCGAGATCACGGCCGAGGCGGCGGCCCATCTGGTGGATGTGGCCGGCGGCGATGCCCGCAGCCTGCTCAACGCCTTGGAGCTGGCGGTGGAAACCACCACGCCCGAGCCCCTTGGCGAGCCCGAGCCCCAAGCCGAGCCGGATCCAGCCGCTTCAGCCAGCCAGCCCAGGGGCCCAGGAGCCGCCCCGGCTGGTGTGATCCGCATCGACCTGGCCATCGCCGAGGAATCGATCCAGCAGCGGGCCGTGCTCTACGACAAGCAGGGCGATGCCCATTTCGACACGATCAGCGCCTTCATCAAGTCGCTGCGGGGCTCCGATGCCGATGCCGCCCTGTTCTGGCTGGCACGCATGGTGGAGGCAGGCGAGAACCCCCGCTTCATCTTCCGGCGCATGCTGATCTCCGCCGGCGAGGACATCGGCCTGGCCGATCCCCAGGCGATGGTGGTGGTGGAAGCCTGCGCCGCGGCCTTCGAGCGGGTGGGCTTGCCCGAGGGGCTCTATCCCCTGGCCCAAGCGGCCCTGTATCTAGCCAGCACCGAAAAAAGCAACAGTCTGCTGGGTTTCTTTGATGCCCTGAAAACGGTCAAGGCCAGCAACCGCCAGGAGGTGCCCTCCCACCTGCGCGATGCCAACCGGGACGGCCAGGCCTTTGGCGATGGCGTTGGCTATCGCTATCCCCATGCCTACGCCGAGCACTGGGTCGCCCAGCAATACCTGCCCGGCGCCCTGCAGGGGGAACTGTTTTGGCAGCCCGGCCAGCTGGGTTGGGAAGGGGAGCGGCGGGCCCGCATGCAGCAACGGCGCGCCGCCCAGTTGGCCGCCGCCGCCGAACAGGAGGCCGAGCAGGGCACCGTGCTCAGCGGCGGGCCCGAGGATCCGGCCCTGGCCCGCTGGCTGCAACGGCAACTGGGCAGCGAGGGCCAACGGCTCGACCGGCTGCGCCAGCGCCTCTGGCAGGACGCGGCGCCACGGCGCCAGGACCGGGTGTTGATCCTCGAAGCCCGCTCCCTGCTCTGGGCCCTCGATCCCCTGGCCGCCACTCCCGAAGGGGGCGTGGTCATCCACCTGGCCCAGGGCAGCGACCGGGAAAGGCTGCAGGCCCAGCTGCAGGTGCTCGACAGCCTCAGCCAGCCCCAATTGGTGGCCCCCCTAGATCGCCCAGCCCCGGGCCAGCCCCCAAAGCTGGAGGGGGAACAAAGTCAGGGGCAAGACCCCAATCGGACTTCGGACCCAGGCCCGGGGGCCCAGGAGGCCAGGGATTCCGCCGGTCTCCAGGCCCTGGGACGCCAGTTAGAAACCGGCCAGCACTTCGAGTGGATCGCCGGCCGCCATCCCTTCCGCCTGCTGGTGGGGGGGGCCCTGGAGACGGCCATTGCCGATCTCGATGCCCTGGCGGCCCGCCGCTGCCAGCTGCGGCTGCTGTTCTCCAGTCCCGCCCTGGGGCCGGCCGGGGCATTGCTGGCGGGCGGGCGGACCTTCCACGCCGCCGAAACGGACCTGGTGCGGGCCGCCGCCGCCTGGGAGGGGGCCGCCAACAGCGCCCTGGCCGGCGGCCCGAACCTGGACGCCTTGGATCGGGCCCTCCAGGCCCGCGGCTGGACCGTGGCCTGGCAGCGCTGGCCCGAAGCCCTGGACCTGGAGATCGGCGAACCCCTGCTGGAGCGCTGGTTTGGCCCCCAGGCGGCCTATCGCCAGCAGCTGCAAACCCACCTGCCCGCCGCCGAGATCGACGGCTTAGCCGAGCTGCTGCGTGGGCTCCTGGGCCAGCGGCTGCCCCAGCGGTTGCAGCACCAGCTGCTGGTCGCCCAGCGCCGGCCCAGCGATTAGGGCTTCAGGCCTGGCGTAGGCGAGCTTCCCAGGGGAGCCAAGCCGGCGGGAGATACCTGGCGGGCCTGGTTGGCCTGCAGACAGGCCGGCAGGAACACATACCAGGACAACAAGGACGTGCACTGGGCCTCGCCGACACAGTGGCCGGCGGCGCAGACATTCGGGCGACTGGCATCGCGGCCACAGGCCTGGACGGTGCTGAAGTCGGTGGGCAAGTTGGCCATGATCGCCAGCGCCGAGATCTGGCCGCCCGCAGCGGCGGCAATGATCGCCGAGCGCAGGGCTTCCACCGCATAGGGGGCCTGGGTGCTTGACGGCCCGTAGCCTCGGGTCTGGTTGCGCAGGAAGGCCAGGCCATCGCGGCCATAGAGGAAACGGGCCAGGGCCACCAGATCCACGCTGTAGGGCTTGGCCAGACCAAGACGCAGCTCCTCGGCGCTCCAGCCAGATCGGTCGATGGCGCTGGCCAAGGAGCGGTCGCTCACCACACCGGTTTCAACAAAGCGGCGAATCGCCTCCGGCTGAAGCGACCAAACCCCCACACCGCTGGTCCAGCGCACGGGGATCACCTCGCGGCCGTTGGCGGTCCCAACGGCAAGGCTTGAACCGCCGTCAACCCGGAGCGGTTGGGTCGCGGGTCCAGACCCAGCAGCCTGGGCTCGGACAGCCAGGGGAACCAGGGCCCCCAGGCCAACCGGGCCGGCGAGCCCGGCCAGGAGAACCGAAACGAGCCTGGAGCCAAGACGGCCTGGCCGTGGGGCCTGGGAGACGGGCACCATCGCTGAGCCGGGCATCTGCATGGGCCCGATCATCGCTGGCCAGGGCGAAGCCAGCCAGCCAACGACGGCGCTTCAAGCACTCCCATGGCCACCCCTACCCCGGGGACCGGCCCCCAACCCCCGGGTTGGCAGACGCCCGATGCCGCAGCGGCGCGGTCGGGTTCGGCAAGCCAGCATCAGCGGCGCGCCCGCTGGAACGGCAACTCCTGCCAACCCGGCGGACAGAGCAGGTGGTTGCCCCGCAGCCGAAAGGCCCCCACCGGCCCTTCACCGCGGCAGGCGATCCCACGGGGAACGCTGCCAGCGGCCACCACCCGGGCCAGATACCGCTCACCGCCCTGCCGGGGCGTGAGTTCCAGCTGCACGCCGGCGGCAGGGGAGGCCGGCAGCGTCAGCCTCACGGCCATGTCTTCAGGGGGCTCGAGGCCGAGCCCATCGAGATAGCCACTGAAACCGCCCCAGAAAAAGCGGGCCATTTCGGCGCCCACAAAACTGCTCAACAGCAGCGTGGCCCGCTGGCGCCCATCCTGGAGAGCCTCCTGGCGATCGAGATCGGCCAGCAGGTCGGCCCCACTGGCTGGCGGCCCTGGCACCCCTGGGGCCGTAGCCGAACCAGCCGCAGCGGCGGCGAGGGGGGCGTCGGCAGCAGAACCGCCAAGCGGGCTGCCCAAGGGGGGCAGGAGCGGCGGCTCCAGGGATAGCTGGGCCAGTCCCGCCAGGCCGAGGCCCAGCAATACCCCGCCCACGGCCAAGCGCAGGGCCAGCCCCCCCGGGTTGGGGGTCCCCAGGGAAGGTTCAGCCACGCCAACGACGTTAGGGAGCCCGGCCAACCGGCCAGGGGGGGCGAGGGCCCGGACGATCGCCCCCCTGGGGTGCGATTCCGGCTGGAAGCCGGGGTCCGGCCGCCCCAAAATGAAGTGCTGCGAGGGGATCCCAGGTCTGGGCCTGGGGCCAAACCCCCAGAGCGCTGGTGCCCATCGACAGCAAAACCGGCGCGCCTGGGAGCCTGGCCGGGCCGTGGAAAGGACAGCGATGCAGGCCAGGGGCTGGGCGGGAGGGCCAGCAGGCCAGCCCCTAGGCCAATCCGCCTAGGCTCCAAAGCCGTTCCGCGCGCGAGCCATGGCCCTCCAGATCGGCGATCCAGCCCCCGAATTCACCCTGCCCGACCAGGACGGCAATCCGGTCACCCTGTCGGCGCTGCGGGGCCAGCGGGTTGTGATCTACTTCTATCCCAAAGATGACACCCCTGGTTGCACCAAGGAAGCCTGCAATTTCCGCGACCAGTGGGCTGCAATCGAAGACAAGAGCATGGTTGTGCTTGGGATCAGCAAAGATGGCGCCACCAGCCACAGCAAATTCATCAAGAAATACGATCTGCCCTTTAGTCTACTAAGCGACGCCGAACCCTGCCTGGTGGCCGAGTCCTACGGCAGCTATGGGCTTAAAAAGTTCATGGGCAAGGAGTATATGGGCATGATGCGCCACACCTTTGTGGTCGACCCCATCGGCAACTTGGAGCTGATCTATCTCAAGGTGAAGGCCGAAACCATGGCCGACCAGATCCTTAAGGACCTCAAGCTGGGTTGAGCTGGCCCCTAGGGGCCTGGGCCTATCCATTCGCCTGGCAAGGGTTGTAGGTCAGGGCCTGTTAAAGGGGTCACCCCGGCCGGGCCCTAGCCTAACCTCGTCATGGCTGGGGCCCCTTGGCGAGTTCCCAGGCAACCGCCTTAGGGGGTGCGGCCGTAGAGGGCGGTGAATGAGGCCTTAGCCAAGCTGTTGGCATTCACCAGATAGCCCACTAGGGCCGCCGTAGCCCCCTCAGGGATCTCCAATGGGGCAACTTTTAGGGCGTAAATCGTGAAGATATAGCGATGGGGCCTGTCCCCGATTGGCGGGCAGGGTCCTCCATAGGTTGGGGTGCCGTAATCGGTCTTCACTTGGCGGATCGCCGGCGCAGCGGCCAAAGCGGCTGGGCTCAGGCCCCCGGCCTCCAGACTTCCCATGCTGGCGGGCAGATTGACGGCAAGCCAATGCCACCAACCGCTTCCGCCGGTTGGCGCATCGGGATCGTGCACCAAAATCGCATAGCCCTTGGTGCCAGTCGGCGGATTTTTCCAGCTCAACTGGGGAGAAATATTATCGCCAGTACACCCAAACCCATTAAAAATATACTTCTTGCCTATAATACTATTCGCTGGAATGTCCCGGCTGGATAAGGAAAAATCTGCCGCCCTCGCCGGCCCAGCCGCCAAAACCAGGCTGGCAACCATGGGCGCACCCCAGGCAAGACAAGCTGCCAACAAGCCTGAGGAAGGCGGCAGCGACAACCGGCAAACAGAAAACCTAGAAAACAATCGAGCCATAAGAACCATCCAGAGAACAAAAACACGAGCAAAGAAGGCTTTCAAAGCCTACTTTTCGATCCAGTCAGAATAATTATCCCGGAAGAAGGATTCCAATGGCACTATTAGTTGCAGCCAATGAAGCCCAATCACCCAGGCTGATTATTTTTAGCATGGGCAATCAAAATCCGTCAAGCCCGGGCTTAACCAGGCAATTGCACTTGGACCCTTGCGACGGGGCGATTTCAAGCTGATTTGGCATCCATCTGCAGCCCACTTCACTGCCCTGGCGTTTGTGCCTGTTCCAATCCAACCAAGCCTGCATCAACCAACTTTAGCCAGCGGCCCAGCAACCCCGCCTGCATCAATCGAGACGCGCCTGCTCGCGAGCCACGGCCAGGGCCGCCAGGCTTTCCAGGGCTAGGTTCGGGGCCGCCGTGAACGGCACGCCCTGGGCCGCCAACAGGGGCGCCAGGGCCGCCCCATCGCCCCCCGTGAGCCAGAGCGCGCTGGTCCGAGCCGAGCTGCCCGCCCCGGCGGAGTCCCAGCCCTGGCGCCAGGCCTGGGCGATCGCCGCGGCCCCGGCCTCCAGGCAGCCCCGCAACATGGCGTCGCGGGTCTCCAGCGGCCAGGGCCCTGGGCTGGGCCCTTGCCACCAGGCCTGATCCACCGGAGGCAGCAGGGCCGTGGCGCTGGCCAGGGCCCGCAGCTGCAAGCCCACCCCCGCCGCCAGCCGGCCACCGCAGAAGCGGCCCTCCCCATCCACCAGGGTCAGGCTCAGGGCCGTGCCCGCATCGGCCACTAGCACCGAAGGTGCCTGGCTGACCAGGGCTTGGCGCCGCCAGGCCCCCCAGCCCACCAGGGCCCGATCGATGCCGAGCCAGGGGGGCATGGCGGCCAGGGGCACCTGGTCCAGGGCCAGCTGCCGCTCTGCCGGCAGGTTGAGGCCCGAAGGCGCCGCCCCCACCGCCGCCCAGGCCCGCCACCGGGCCGGCGGGATCGGCAGGGGGTGGGGCGCGGCCGAGGTGTGGAAACAGCGCAGGGCAACCCCTGGGCCAGGGTCGTGCAAATTGCTGGCGCCAGGGCCAGGGTCCCCATCCCCGGCCGCCAGGTCAGCCCAGTGCCAGCGGCTATTGCCAAGCAGCACCACGGCCCCCGGGCCCGGACCAGCCCAGGCGGCGCCAGGGGCCATCGCCACCTAGATGCCCTCGCCCATCACCCCGGGCAGGTGGATGCCGCATTCCTGCTTGAGGCCTCCGAAGCGGGTGGCCCGCCCCGAACTGGTGCCGTCGTCAGGACCGCTGGAATGCCAGTCGCCCACGGTGGAATAGCCCTGCTCAAACAGGGGGTGCTGGGGAAGCTTGTGCTCCTGCATGTAATAGAAAACATCTTTCTTCGACCAATCGAGCAGGGGCCGCAACGACCAGCGCTGGCGCACCTTGGCCAGGGGTTCCATGGCCTGGCGGTGGTCGGTCTGGCCGCCGCGCACGCCGCTGGCCCAGCAGCGAACGCCCAGGGCCTCCATGGCCCGGTCCAGGGGGTCCACCTTGCGCAGGCGCAGGTAAAGCTCCATGTCTTCAAGCGTGCCGGTGTTCCAGAGCTGGCCGTGGAGGGCCTCCATCCGGGCCGGGCTCAGGTCGGCCTGGGCGACGGTTAGGCGCAGGTCGAGCAGGGTCGTAAGGGTTTCGGCATAGCGATAGGTCTCGGGGGGGAGGTAGCCCGTATCCACCCAAATCACCGGCACGGGCCGATCCAGCCGGCTGATTTGGTGCAGCAACACCGCCGATTGGATGCCAAAGCTGGTGGTGAGCGCAAAGCCAGCGCCGAAGGTCTCCAGCCCCCAGCGCAGGCGGCTAGCCGCATCGCCCTGGGCCAGCTCCTGGCAGACCAGCGCCTGCTCAAAGGCGGGATCCCCAGCCGGATCGCCAGCCAGGGGCTGGTCCGGATCGGGGACCGGGTCGCCGCGCCGCGCCAAATCAGCAAGGGTGCTTGTCATGGCCCCCATCTTCCCGCGCCGGCGGCCCTGGTTAGGGTTTAAAAAATTTCCCCAAAGACGGCTGCGCCGATGGTGCCGACCCCCAAGCCCGCTCCCGTGGTGATTGCCGGAGGCGGTTTCGGTGGCCTAACCACGGCCCTGGCCCTGGCGGGCCAAAAGCAGCATCCGCCGATCCTGTTGATCGAGCCCCAGGAGCGGTTCCTGTTCCTGCCCCTGCTCTACGAACTGCTCAGCGGTGAATTGCGCCGCTGGGAGGTGGCCCCCCGTTACGACACCCTGCTGGCCGGCCGGGGGGTGGCCTGGCTGCGGGATCGGGTCGCCCATGTCGACACGGCCAGCCACTGCCTGCAAACCGACTCGGGCCGCCAGGTCGCCTACAGCCGGCTGGTGCTGGCCACCGGCGGCCGCAGGGAGGACTTCGGCATTGCCGGCGTGGCGGAGCACGCCCTCGACTTCCGCAGCCTGGCCGATGTGGAGCGGCTCCAGGTCCTGATCCAGCGGCTCAAGCAACGCCAGCGGCCCCTGCAGCGGCTGGTGGTGGTGGGGGCAGGGCCCAGTGGCGTCGAGCTGATCTGCAAACTGGCCGACCTGCTCGAAGGCAGCACGATCCTGGAGCTGGTCGAACAGGGCCCGGAACTCCTGCCCAACGGCCGCTCCTTCAACCGGGACCAGGCCCGCAGTGCCCTGCTGCGCCGCGACATTCACCTGCGCACGGGCACCCGGGTTGAGCGCATCGATGCCACCGCCCTGGAGCTGGTGCGGGGGGGGCTCCCCCCCCTGGCCCCTGCCGGGGCGTCGCCAGCCAGGGAGGTCCTGCCGGTGCAACGGGAGCGGCTGCCGGCGGATGCGGTGATCTGGACCGCGGGCATGGCCCCAAACCTGCCGCCGATCAGCCCGGCCCCGCAGCGCGATCGCCGCGGCCGGCTCTACTGCCAGAGCGACCTGCAGGTGCCGGGCCTCAGCGACCTGTTTGCCCTGGGGGATGGGGCCCTCTGCGGCGACGACCAGCCGCCCCTACCGGCCACGGCCCAGGTGGCCTACCAACAGGCCCAGCAGCTGGCCACCAACCTGATGCTCTCCCTGGCGGGCCAGCCGCTCAAACCGTTCCAGTGGCATGACCTCGGCGAAATGGTCGGCCTGGGCATCGGCCAGGCGAGCCTCACGGGCCTGGGCCTCACCCTGGCCGGTCCGGCCGCCTTCCAGATCCGCCAACTGGCCTACCTGGCCCGCATGCCGGGGCTGTCCCACCAGCTGCGGGTGGCTGCCGGCTGGCTGGCGGACTGGCGATGAGCCCCCCTCCCTCGCCAAGGGACCCGCAATCCCGGGCCGTTGCCCCAGTCCTGGCTAGGACCCCAGCCCTGGCTAGGACCCCGGCCCTGCCTTGGGCGCCGGCCCTGCCGCCCCCCCAGGGCCTGCTGCTCGATGCCATGGGCACCCTGATCGGCCTGCGCCAGTCCGTGGGCCACACCTACGCCGCCCTGGCCGCCGACCACGGCCTGACCGTGGCCGCAGAGGCGATCGATGCGGTATTCCCGCGCATCCATTGCCAGGCGCCGCCCCTGGCCTTCCCGGGCCTCGATGGCGCGGCCCTCGAAGCCGCCGAGCGCCATTGGTGGGCCGATCGCATCGCCGCGGCCCTGGCCGCCGTCGGGGTCGAGCAGCCCATGCCACCGGGCCTCAGCGATGCCCTGTTTGATCGCTTTGCCGAAGCCGATCTCTGGATGGTTTACGACCACGTGGCCGGGGCCCTCGAGCGCTGGCACCGCCGCGGCTTGCGCCTGGCGGTGGTGAGCAATTTCGATGGCCGCCTGATCGGCCTGCTGCGGGATCTGGGGCTGGCCGACTGGATCTCGGTGGTGGTGGTGTCGAGTGCGGCCGGGGCCGCCAAGCCCGATCCGGCCCCCTTTGCCCTGGCCCTGGACCAACTGGGCCTCAGCCCCGCCCAGGCCTGGCATGTGGGCGATAGCCCGGAAGATGGACTGGGGGCCCAGGCGGCAGGCCTGGCCTGGGTCCGGATCCGCCGACCTTGAAGCAGGCCGTCCTGCTGGGGCGCACCGCCGGCCTGCGCCCCTCGGTGGAGCGCCGCCTGGAGCGCATCGCCCAGCGCCGCCACCCCGAAGCCCACGGCGCCGACCTGCTCAGCCTGCAGCGCCTGGCCCTGGAAAGCCTGGAGCTGGAGCTGCCCCTCAGCCTGGTGGTGGATGGCCGCGGCCTCTGCCGCCTGCTGTGGATCGGACCGCTGGAGCACTCCGGCCGGCTGCTGGAACGCCTTCCCGGCTCGGCCCGGCGCCATGGCCCGGGCCTGCGCCTGATCACCTGCAGCACCCGAGCGCGCCAGCTCGAACCCCAGGGCAGTGAAGCGGTGGTGGGGTTGGATCTGGCCCCCAGCCAGTGGCTCCGTTACGTCCAGCAGCCCCAGGCGGGCGGCCACTGGCCCGCCGGGCTCTATGGCCTGGGTGAACCAAGCCGGGGGCGCCCTAGCGCCAGCGAGGAACGCAACCAGCCCTGGCAGGTGCTGGCCGAAGGCTCCCTGGAGGATCTCTGCGCCCTGGACCTGGGCGGCGGTCCGGGGCCGGAGCGGGGGGCCTTGCCCGCCGCCACCCCCTCTGGCCGGGAACGGGTGCTGCTGCTGGCCCTCAGCAGCGGCGACCGCCAGGCCAGCCAGCGCCAGATCGCCGAACTGGAGGGGCTGGTGCGTAGCGCCGGCGCCGATCCGGTGGGGGTGGTGGAGCAGCGCCGCTCGGAGCGGGCCGCCCAAGGCCTCTGGGGCGAAGGCAAGGTGATGGAGGCCGCCCTGGAGGCCCGCAAACTCGGCGCCACCCTGGTGGTTACCGACCGGGACCTGGGGCCCTCCCAGGCCCGCAACCTGGAGCGGGTGCTGGACCTGCCCGTCAGTGACCGCAGCGAGCTAATCCTCGACATCTTTGCCCAACGGGCCGCCAGCGCCGCCGGCCGCCTCCAGGTGGAACTGGCCCAGCTGCGCTACCGGCTGCCCCGCCTGAGCGGCCGGGGCCTCAGCCTCTCGCGCCAGGGCGGCGGCATCGGCACCAGAGGCCCGGGCGAAACCCAGCTGGAGAAAGACCGCCGCGCCATCGCCCGGCGCATCGACAAGCTCCAGGCCGATGTCGGCAAACTCGGCGACCACCAGGCCCGCCTGCGCCAGGGGCGCCAGGGCCAGCGGCGCCTGGCGCTGGTGGGTTACACCAACGCCGGCAAGAGTTCCTTGCTCAATGCCCTCAGCAAACCGGCGGCCGGAGAAGGGGTCCTCGCTGAGAACAAATTGTTCGCCACCCTCGATGCCACCACCCGGCGCATCAGCCGGGCCGATCCCACCGGCGGACCGCCCCAGACCCTGCTGCTCACCGACACGGTTGGCTTCATCCGCGAACTGCCGCCGCCCCTGGTGGAGGCCTTCCGCACCACCTTGGAGGAAACCCTGGAGGCCGACCAATTGCTGGTGGTGGTGGACCTGGCCGATCCGGCCTGGGAAGACCAACTCGACACGGTGCACGCCATCCTCGATGGCCTGGGCAGCCGGAGCCCCCGCCGCCTGATCGCCAACCAGATCGATCGCTGCCCCGCCGCCGCCCTAGGCCAGGCCCGGATCCGCGATCCCCAGGCCCTGTTCGTGTCGGCCACCGCCGGGCTGGGTCTGCAGAACCTGGGCGACTGGCTCTTCCAGACCCCATAAGCGCCCTGGCCGCGAGCCCGCTGTAGCCGCCGCCACACAAAACCCCACCAATGGCGGGCCAGGGCAGGCCTCCTGTGGCACGATCAAAGACGTTGGCCCATTCCGCATCCCTGCCTGCCATGGCTCTCCAGCTCGGCGATACCGTCCCCGACTTCACCCAGGACTCCCAGCTCGGTCCGATCAATCTCTACGACTTCGGCGGCGATAGCTGGGTTGTGCTGTTCTCCCACCCCGCCGACTACACCCCGGTGTGCACCACCGAACTAGGCGAGGTCTCGCGCCTGCGCCCCGAGTGGGAGAAGCGCAACGTCAAGACCATCGCCCTGAGCGTGGATTCGGCCGAAAGCCACAAGGGCTGGATCGGCGACATCAACGACACCCAACAGACCAGCGTCGACTATCCGATCCTGGCCGATGCCGACAAGAAGGTGAGCGATCTCTACGGGATGATCCACCCCAACGCCCTCAACAACCTGACGGTGCGCTCGGTGTTCATCATCGATCCCAACAAAAAACTGCGCCTGCAGATCACCTATCCCGCCAGCACGGGCCGCAACTTCCAGGAAATCCTTCGGGTGATCGACTCCCTGCAACTCACCGATTACCACTCCGTGGCCACCCCGGTGAACTGGAAGGACGGCGAAGACTGTGTCGTGGTGCCCTCGATCTCCACCGAAGACGCCCGCGCCAAGTTCCCCAAGGGCGTCACCGAAGTGCGTCCCTACCTGCGCTTCACCCCCCAACCCAATAAGTGAGTCCCCATTTGCTCCTCGCTGGGCGAGGAGCAAATGGGGTTGGACCCCCGTTGAGCTGGATCCAGCCCTACTTGGTCGCCCCAGATCGTTAAACCCGGATCTGGCCCCCACTGCCCTTCCATCATGGGAGGGCTTTTTGCTGGCTAGCCCCCCACGGCGATGCACGTTCTCGGGCTGATGAGCGGCACCAGTGCCGATGGGATCGATGCCGTGTTGGCCCATTTCTGCGGCCGGCCGGAGCGGCCCCGCTGGCAGCTGCTCAACAGCGTTTCCCGGCCCTATCCGGCAGGCCTGCGTGACCAGTTACTGGCCGTGGGCCAGGGCCAGCCCCAGCCCGCCGCCGCCCTGCTGGATCTGGCCGAGGCCGTGACCGGGGCCCAGGCGGAGGCGGCCCGGGCCTGCGATCCCCAGGGCCAGGCCGAGCTGGTGGGCTGCCACGGCCAGACCCTCTGGCACCGGCCGCCCCAGGGATCCCGCCGCGGCGCCAGCTGGCAACTGCTGCAGGGCCCCCTGCTGGCGGAATTGCTGGCAACCCCGGTGGTGTTTGACTTCCGGGCCCAGGACCTGGCCCTCGGCGGCCAGGGGGCGCCCCTGGTGCCCGCCGCCGATGGGGCCCTGCTGCCGGCGATCGGCGGTTGGCGGGCCCTGCTCAACCTTGGTGGCATCGCCAACCTCACCCTGCTACCCCCCAGCTCGGGGCCGCAACGGCAGGCGCCGATCCAGGGCTGGGATTGCGGCCCAGCTAACAGCCTGCTCGATCTGGCCGTCAGCCAATTCAGTGGCGGCAGCCTCCGCTTTGATGCGGACGGCGCCTGGGCCAGCCAGGGCCAAAGCGACGAAGCCCTGGTCGACCAGTGGCTCCAGGAGCCGTACCTGCAGCAGGCACCCCCCAAATCCACGGGGCGCGAACGATTTGGCTCCGAGGATCTCGAGCGCCGCCTCCAGGCCCTGGAGCAGGCGGCCCGGGCCCGGGGCGAAAGCCTCCAGCCCGCTAACGCCCTGGCCAGCCTCACCGCCTTCACGGCTGCGGCCGTGGCCCAGGACCTCAGCCGGGGCCCCATGCCCCTGGAGCTGCTGGTGGCGGGCGGCGGTGCCCGCCACCGCCTGCTGATGGCAGAACTGCGCCGCCGCTGCCGCGGCATGGCCGTGCGCCCCCTGGCGGAGCTCGGCATCGGCGATAGTGAACGGGAAGCCCTGGCCTTTGCCCTGCTGGCCTGGTGGCACCATCTCGGCCATCCCGGCTCCCTAGCTTCGGTCACCGGTGCCCGCCAGGCCTCGGTGCTGGGGGTGTGCGCCAGGCCCCAGGCCGACCTCAGGCGCGCGGACGGTTAAGGCGCAGGCGCCTGGGAGCTCCGCGCAGGCGCTTGGGCTCGGCCTGACCCTGCTGCTCAAGGGCCTGGCGAAAGCTGTCGGTGGCCTGGGCCTGCGTTGCCGCCGGGACGGGGACCCCGGATAACGGGGCCCGCGCCGATGGGGTTCGACGGACCCCGGGCGCGGCGGATGGGGCGAGGGATGGGGCGGGGGCCTGGGCGGCAGCGGCCCGCAGGGCGGCCTGTTGCTGCTCGTACACCTCTAGCCCCTGCTGGATCAACACCCGGGCCATGTTGCTGACCGTGCGGGCCTCCGCATCGGCCACCGCCCCAAGGCGCTCACAAAGATCTTCCGGCAGCACCACCTGAATCCGGGGCGACTTGGGGCGGCCACTGGTGGAGTTCTGACGGGTCGCCACAGGGTCAGCCCAAAGCGCGAAGGACAGCCCCAGGGACGGGGAAAGAAGGGGACCGAACCGAACCGGACCGGAACGGGAACCGGGTGGAACGGATCCCCCGGCGTATCCACCAGTGTACTGAGATGCACAAGGGTAGTATCCGGGACTATGCTTGGGTCAATACCACCCAGCCCTGGTCCCGATGGGAAAAACCGTGACAGCGCAAGCACTGGCCAGCCAGGCTGGAGCCCGTCCAGGGTTAGGCAGCCAGGGGTTGGCCAGCCAGGGGCCAGGCAGCCAGTCCCTCGACCAAGCCGCCGTCGCCCTGCCCCTGACCGCCGGCGGCCGCCGGGCCGCTGGAGCTGGCAAAAGCGCGGTTGTCAACGCCTCGCCTAGCAAAACCTCTGCGGTCAAAACCCCGGGCGTGAAAACCCTTGCGCCCAGCGCCGCCGCCGCCCAGGCCGTGGCCGAATCCACCCAGGGAGCTACCCGCAAGGCGGGGGCCACCAAGGCGGCTCCGACCAGGGCCAGCGGCGACCTG
Source organism: Synechococcus sp. UW140 (assembly GCA_943369525.1). GTDB lineage: Bacteria > Cyanobacteriota > Cyanobacteriia > PCC-6307 > Cyanobiaceae > BAIKAL-G1. Next base: position 13,194 of record CALRNL020000012.1, on the reverse strand, counting down.
AAATCAGCCAAGGGGGGGCAAGCCCGCGCCGACCAGGCCCGCACGGAACGCCGCCGCATGGCGGAACACAGTGACGTGCTCGTTTCCGCGGTGATCAGCACCTACCTGCTCACCCATCTGCACCACGTGCTGCAACGGGCCGAGTTCGGGGCCCAGCAGGACGGCCGCGCCGCCCTAGCCGCCAACTACGCCCAGCTGCGCAAGGTGCTCTGCCTCGACGCCCGCACCATGGAAGATGCCTCCGCCAGCGGCCAGCCCGAGGACGCCCCCCTGGCCGCCTGAGTCCGGGCTCAGGGACCTGGGACCTGGGACCTGGGGAGCAGGCTCCTGGGCCCACAAGCCCCACGCCGGTGCTGCTAGCTGTATCAAATTGGTTTCCGCTTGGGCCCGACCTGCATAGGGTCCAAAGGCGTGCAACCCAGCCATGGCCCAAGACCAGTCCAAGCCTGCCGAGGGGGGCGCCCGTAGCGCGACCAGCAGCGCCAGCGCAAACGCCCCTAGCAACGCCGCCAGCCTCTACGAACGCATCAGCCAGGACCCGGACCTCACCCAGGCCCTATTCCGCCAGGCCCTGCAGGACCCCTCAGGCACCCTCGAGCAGATCTGCCGCCTGGGCGACGACTGGGGCCTGCCGGTGAGTGTCGACGAGGTGAAGGCCCACATCAGCGCCCTGGATGACCTGGGCAGTAAGCAGTGGCTGTTGAAGGCCCGCGGGGGCCTCTAGGGCAGAGCGCTGGGGCCGGGTGCCATTCCCCCCCTGGGCCCAGCTGAAGAACAACCAGTAGCTCACGATCGCCAGACCAGCCGCCACCACAAGGGCGGCCACCTGTTCGAGTCGTTTGATCATGGCCCTGGGCACAACCGCAGTCCTGCAGTCTGCCGCTCAGGGGATGATGGGGGCACGCCTGTAGCCCTGCCCCCGTGCTTCGTCTGGAACGTGTTTCAAAGATTTACCCCACGGGCGAGGTGCTCAAGGACGTCACCTGGGAAGTGAAGGCCGGCGATCGCATCGGCCTGGTTGGGGTGAATGGGGCCGGCAAGTCGACCCAGATGCGCATCATTGCCGGCCTGGAGGAGCCCACTAGCGGCCTGGTGGTCAAGCAGGGGGAGCCGCGCATTGCCTACCTGCAGCAGGAATTCGATGTGGACCTGGCCCGCAGCGTGCGCCAGGAACTCTTTCAATCCTTCGGCGAAGCTGCCGAGGTGCTCAATCGCCAGCGCCAGGTGGAGGACGCCATGGCGACCGACAGGGCCGCCAGTGACCCGGACCATCTCGATGGGCTGATCCACGAGCTGGGCCGGCTCCATAGCCGCTTCGAGGCCCTCCATGGCTATGAGCTCGATGCCCGCATCGACAAACTGCTGCCCACGATCGGCTTTACCCCCGAAGGCGCCGAGCAGCCGGTGGGAGACTATTCGGGCGGTTGGCAGATGCGCATTGCCCTCGGCAAAATCCTGCTGCAAGACCCGGATCTGCTGCTGCTCGATGAGCCCACAAACCACCTGGATGTGGAAACGATCCAGTGGCTAGAGGGCTACCTGATCGAGCAGACCGTGCCCCTGGTGGTGATCAGCCATGACCGGGCCTTCCTCGATCGGGTCTGCAACCAGATCGTCGAAACGGAGCGGGGCGTGTCCCGCAGCTATCTGGGCAATTACAGCAAACATCTGGAGCAGAAGGCCTTCGAGCGCGAAGCCAGCCAGGCCGCCTTTGATCGTCAGCAGAAGGAGCTCTCCACCCAGCAGGCCTACATCGATCGGTTCCGGGCCAGCGCCACCCGCAGCACCCAGGCCAAGAGCCGCGAGAAACTGCTCGACAAGGTGGAGCGCATCGAAGCGCCGGTGGATGCCCTCGGCGGGCCCCGCTTTAGGTTTCCGCCGGCGCCCCGCTCCGGCCGCCAGGTCGCCCTGCTCGACAACCTCACCCATAGCTACGGCGACCGCATCCTGTTTCTGGGCGCCGAACTGGAAATCGAACGGGGCGATCGCATCGCCTTTGTGGGACCCAATGGGGCCGGTAAATCCACCCTGCTAAGGCTGGTGATGGGCATGGAGGAGCCCCTAGAAGGCCGGGCCAGCCTGGGGGACCACAATGTGATTGCCGGCTATTTCGAACAGAACCAGGCCGAAGCCCTCGATCTCAGCAAAACCGTCATCGACACCCTGTTCGAAGCAGTGCCCGATTGGACCCAAAGCCAGGTGCGCTCCCTACTGGGCAGTTTCTGCTTCAGCAATGACGCCGTCTTCAAACAGGTGGGCCAACTCAGTGGTGGCGAAAAGGCGCGCCTCGCCCTGGCCCTGATGCTGCTCAGCCCCTGCAATTTGCTGGTGCTAGATGAGCCCACCAACCACCTCGACATCCCCGCGAAGCAGATGCTGGAGGATGCCATAATGGAGTACGAGGGGGCCGTTCTGGTGGTGTCCCACGACCGTTATTTCATCTCCCGGGTAGCCAACCGTATCGTCGAATTGCGCGATGGCGAATTGGTGCTCTATCGGGGCGATTACGCCTATTACCAGCAAAAGAAAGAGGAAGAGCGACTCGCGGCTGAAGAGCTACGCCTGCAACGGGAGCAGGAGGCCAAACGCCGCGCCAACAGGGAGAAGCAAAAGGCCAAGGAGGCGTCCGGCAAGTTGGCCGCGGCCGGCAAGGGCTGAAGCGCTTCCAGGGTTGGACGCCAGACCTGGCGGCTTTCGGCCAGCTGGTGTCGGCCTGGGCTCCAGCAGCCGAGGTGGACTAGCCATGGGAGCCCCGCCCATGGGGCACCAGCCCGGGGCCCGCCCTGGAGGCCTGCCACCCGGCAAGCCCCAGGACTGCGAGGGCCCAACCACCCGCAAAGGGCCATGGCCAATAAAGCTCCCCTTTATCAAACTTCATGCCCCCTTAGGCATGAAGACCCATTTCGCTGGACTCGCGGCAATTGTGTGCATAGCCTGACCGTATCCATCGCGACATTCCGGCCATGGGTTCCGTATCGAGCAACGCCGCCTTCCTGTCCCAGGCCTCGCTGAACCCAGGCCCCCACAGGCCCCGTCAGGAGCACGGCCCGTCCTGGGGCGTCAGCGCCGACGACCACGTCGACACCTACTTCGAGTGCATCACCGCCTGTTCCGTCGATGATGGGGAGTGCGTCACCCGCTGCGTTGAAACCCTGCGGGACAGCAGCTGATCTGCGCCGCCAAGCCCTGCCCTGACTCAAGTTGGGGCCCTGCCTTCCCAGCAGCCAGCCCCAACAGTCCCCTGCTCCCAGGCCCCAGCGAGGCCCTGGGAGCAGGGGACTTAGTGCCAAGACCCTGACAGGGGATCGATAACTCTGTGGCGACCGATACGCGAGCAGGCGAAACATTTCGTAGTGTTCTGGCGGACCCCAATGTCCCCTTGCGTCGTCCGCCATGTCCGAACCGCTTGCCCTCACCCTTGGCCAGCAATTCGAGCTGGAACGCATGACCCGGTTGATCGACTCCACGGCCGATCTTCAAACCCTCCAGGGCCTGGCCAAGCAACTGCTCCAGGCCTGGCACAGCCAAAAAGCCGCCACCCAGTGGGTCATGCGTCAACAGCTCAGTGGTCCGCCCCGGATCGGCCTTGATCCCAGCGCCCTGCTGGCCAGCTTTGAGCCCCCCGGTCCCTCGGATTCCAGCAACCATCAGGGCTGATCGCCCAGCAGGGCAGCGTTCCTGGGATCAAGCTTCCTCAGCAAAGCGTTGCCCAGCAGCCCCTTGCTTGGCGAACCCTTGCTCAGTTGCACTTGCGGCAATCGGGTCCTCGCCAAGTCCGGCCAGACCTGGCCCAGGCTCCAGCGTCCCCATCCCCCCAAACCGACCGAGCTAACCCCCAGATTGGTCCCAACGACCGATCAGCCCCCCCAACCCGACCGCCTGCGGGTCGGCCTAACCACCCATCTCCGACGCCATGAACGCCCATCCCTACCTGCTTGGCTTCCTGGCCTTCGGTGCCGCCTGCAGCAGCCTCTGGGCCTGGAGGGTCGCCCACCGGCGTCCTACGGGTCCATGATGGACCCAGCCGAATGGGCCGGGGTCCCTTCGTCGCCGTTGCCGATGACTGACCTGCTCACCCACCTGTTTCCACTGATCTACGGAGGATTTTTCCTGCTGTTGCTCTGGCAGGCCTTCCGGGTGATGGCCCGCGGTTTCAGTGCGGTGCCCCGACCGGAAGATCCCCTGCCCAGCCAAAGAACCGATCGCACCGGCCGGTTGACGATCCATCCCGAGCTGCTGGATGCCGAGGGCCAGCTGATTCGCGACGACCTGCTGACCGTGCGCTTCAGCGCCGACCAGGACCCGCCCTTAAGCCCCAGCGACGCCCAGCCCTAGCCCCAGGCGCCCTCAGCCTTGAGACCAGGGGACCCGCAGTAGGAGAATCCCCGCAGCACGCCAACTGGTACAACCGTTGGAGTGGAGTGTTTTAGGCGGAGGCCTCTTTCGGTGGACCAGAGAACCCGCATCGTGGCAGCAGTGCTTAGCAGCCTGAAGCTGCCCCCCCGCTTCCGCCTGCGCATGGTCAAGGAAGACCCGATGCGCCTGGAGCTGAGCATCACACCGGCCTACGGCAAGGATCCAATCCTGGTGGGCCTGGTGGAATCCCAGGATCTGGTGGCCCGCCGCGACCGGGAAGGCCGGATTCCCCGGGACCTGCAGGGCACCTGGGATTGGACCGTGCGCCACGGCAAGGTGACCACCGGAGGCTGGAACCCCTACCTCAAGGAAGCCCTGCAAACGATGTTTGAAACCGGGCTGCCCGCCATCGTCTACGAAGAAACCACCGGTGAGGCCTACCACCCGGTGGACGGCATCCGCCACGTGCGCTGAGCCCCGTTGGCCGAGTCCCTGCCTGCGCCGAGGCCAGACCCCCCAGTAGCGCCAGGGCCGGTGCCAGGGCCGATCCCAGAGTCGGTGTCCTCGCCATCACCCGGGTCCAGTCTGCCGATTGAGGCCTGCCTGGGGGCGATCGTGGCGGGGCTACCCCTGGGGGGCAGCCTGCTGCTGCAGGCCCCCCCTGGCGCCGGCAAAACCACCCGGGTGCCCCTGGCCCTATTGGAAGCCTGGGGAGCCAACGCCGGCAAGATCCTGATGCTGGAACCCCGGCGCCTGGCGGCCAAGGCCGCCGCCGAGCGCTTGGCGGCCAGCCTGAACGAACCGGTCGGGGCCCGGGTGGGCTATCGGGTGCGCTTCGAGCAGCGCTGCTCGACCGCCACCCGGATCGAGGTGGTGACCGATGGGCTGTTTCTGCGGCGCCTCCAGGCCGACCCCGGCCTCGAGGGGGTGACCTGCGTCATCTTTGATGAATTCCACGAACGCCGCAGCGATGCGGATCTGGCCCTGGCCCTGGTGCGGGAAGCGCGCACGGTGCTGGCGCCGGATCTGCGCCTGCTGGTGATGTCTGCCACCTTGAACCTGGCCCCCCTGGCAGCCCAATGGCCCGAGGCCCAGCAGGTCAGCAGCGAGGGGCGCAGCTTTGCCGTCGAGGTGACCCACCAGGCGCCCAGGCCCCTGGAGTCCCTGGCCAGCCAGGTGGTGCGGGCCCTGGAGCAGCACTGGCTCGATCAGCGCCAGCCCCAGGAAACGGTGCTGGTGTTCCTCCCCGGCCAACGGGAGATCCAGCAATGCCAGCGGGCCCTTGAGGCCAGGGACTGGGCCCAGGACCTGGAGGTCTGCCCCCTGCACGGCAACCTGCCCCTGGCAGAGCAAAGCCAGGCCCTGGCGGGGGCTCGCCGGCGCGCCGGGAAAGTGGTGCTGGCCAGTGGCATTGCCGAAAGCTCCCTGACCCTGCAGGGGGTGACCCTGGTGATCGACAGCGGCCTAAGCCGGCGCAGCCGCTTCGATCCGCGCACGGGCATGGATGCCCTAGTGACCGGACCCGCCAGCCAGGCCAGCGCCGAGCAACGCCGGGGCCGGGCCGGCCGCCTGGGGCCCGGTCGCTGCGTCCGCCTGTGGTCCGCCGCCGACCAGCAGGGCCGGCCCGCCTTTGATCCCCCCGAACTGCTGGAGGCCGATCCGGCGCCGCTGGTGTTGCAACTGGCCCAATGGGGCGCGGGCCTGGGTGAAGCCCTGCCCTGGCTGGATCCGCCGCCCCGGGCCAACCTGCAGGAGGGCCAGGCCCTGCTGCAAACCCTTGGGGCCGTCGATGGGGGAGGGGCCCTCACGGGCCACGGCCGCCAACTGGCTGGCCTGGGGGTGCATCCGCGCCTGGGCCAGCTGCTGCTGCACTCCCGCAACCTCGGCGCCGCCGACCTGGGCTGTGCCCTAGCGACGCTGCTGAGTGAACGGGATCCCCTGAACCCCCAAACCGACGGCAGCGACCTGGGCCGCCGGCTCGACTGGTTGCGCCAGGGCGGCCGCGATCCCCAGCGCCAACGGCTGCTGCAACTCAAACGGCAATTGCTGGCCCAACTGCAGGGCTTGGGGCCGATCGAACCGCCTGCAGCCAAAACCGATCGCCGCGGCCAAGCCAGCCCGGGCGGTGCCAGAGCGACCCCCCCGGAGACCGCACAAACGCCTGCAACCGTCCCCCTGGACGCCGATGCCCTCGCCGGCGAGCTAGTGGCCCATGCCTACCCCGATTGGGTGGCCCTGCTGCGTCCAGGCAGTAAGGAGCGCTATCTCACCCGGGGTGGCCGGGGCGCCCAACTCAACCCCAGCGATCCCCTCAAGGGCTGCGAGGTGCTGGCCATCGCCCACACCGACGGAGCCGGCAGGGACTGCCGCATCCACCTGGCCATGCCCCTGGCGCGGGCGAGCCTGGACGCCTGGGCGGCCCAGACGGGCGTGATCGAGGAGTTCGTGCGCTGGGATCCCCAGGGTCAACGGGTGCGCGCCGAACGGCAACGGCGCCTGGGGGCCCTGGTGCTGCAGCGCCTCCCCTGGGGCGACCCACCGCCAGAGCTGGTCAAACGGGCCTTGCTGGAGGGATTGGGCCAGGCCAACCCGCTGGGCGGCTCCGGCCCCCAGGGGATGCATCTGCTGCCCTGGTCGGAGACCAGCCGCAGCCTGCAGCAGCGGCTCGGCCTGGCCCACCAGCACCTGGGCGCCCCCTGGCCCGACCGCAGCGACGGCGCCCTGCTCACCAACCTCGACGGTTGGCTGGGGGACCAGCTGGAGGGGATCAGCTCGGCGGCGGAGCTCCAGCGCCTCAACCTGGTCGAAGCCCTGTGGCATGGCCTGCCCTGGGAGTTGAGGCGCCAGCTCGACCAACTCCTGCCGGAAAGTGTGCCGATCCCCTCGGGCCGGCTAGCGCGGCTGGACTACGGCTCAGGGGTGCCGGTTCTGGCCGTGAAGCTGCAGGAGCTGTTCGGCTGCAACGACGGGCCCAGGGTTCTGGGCGGCCGCCTCCCGGTGAGCCTGCAGCTGCTCTCGCCGGCGGGCCGGCCCGCCGCCATCACCAGTGACCTGGCCAACTTCTGGCGCTCGGGCTACCGCCAGGTGCGCGCCGACCTGCGCGGCCGCTACCCGCGCCACCCCTGGCCGGAGGACCCCAGCACGGCCCAGGCCACAGCCCTGACCAAGCGCCGCCTGGCCCAGGCCGAGGCCCAGGCGCCATCCCCAGCCCCCTAGAGGATTCGGGAAACCGCCCGAAAGCGGGGGCCCAGAGCTGTCAATCAACCTAAATATTTCCTTACAGTGGCATAGTCGATTCACCCTTTGACCCATGGCTGACTCCTCCTCCCGCTTTGGCTTTGTGGCCTTTGCTGAAACCTGGAACGGCCGTCTGGCCATGCTCGGCTTCGTGATCGGCCTCGCCACCGAACTGCTCACCGGCCAGGGCATCCTCAGCCAGATCGGCCTCGGTTGATTGCCAGCCCAGCCCCTGCGGGCCGCCCCAGGCATTCGCAGCAGCGCCCCCTTTGGGGCGCTTTTTTATGCCAGCGGCTGCCCCCCCGATCGTCCAGCCAACGCTCGCCAGGTCGTTTCGCCCGAGCCACCGCCCTCGGCCCCAAGACCGGCATCGGCGAGAGTGGTTTGGTCTCCGAGTCCAGGACCCGCCTTGGCCCGTCCCTTTGCCAAGAACCGCCGTGACGGCGCCCGCCAAATCAGCATCGCCGTGGTGGTGAGCGCCATCGGCCTGATGGCCATCGACCATCCCCTCGGCAAGCTGGTGGCGGTGGTGGCCAGCGCCGTGGCGATCTACTGGGGATTGGGCTACCGGGCCCTGCAGGAGTGACACCCTTGGCTGAGGCCAACGGCCTGCCCCGCTATAGCGTCGCCCAGCTCAACCAGGCGATCGGCAGCCTGCTGGAGCGGGGCTTTGCCCCCAGGTTTTTGATCGACGCCACGATCTCCCGCCCCCAACTGAAGAAGGGCCACCTCTGGCTCACCCTGGTGGATGGGGAGGCGAGCATTTCGGCGGTGATCTGGGCCTCCCAGTTGGCCAAACTCAGCCACCAGCCCGCCGAAGGCGATGGCGTGATGGTGGTGGGCAAGCTGAATTTTTGGGCGGCCCGGGCCACCCTGGCGGTGCAGGTGCTGGACCTGCGCCCCAGCCTCAGCACCGTGCTGCGCCAGTTCGAGCGGGTGCGCCAGATCCTGGAGCCCGAGGGGCTGTTGGCAGCGGAGCGCAAACGCCCCCTGCCGCCCTTTCCGGCGGCGATCGCCCTGCTCACCAGCGTGCCCAGCTCCGCCCTGGCCGACATGCTGCGCACGGCCGCCGAACGGTGGCCCAGCACCCGCCTTTACCAGGTGGCCATCCCGGTGCAGGGGCCGGTGGAACCGGAGATCTGCCGGCTCCTGGCCCAGGTGATCGGGCGGGCCGGGGAGCTTGGAATCGAAGCGATTGTGCTGGCCCGCGGCGGCGGCAGCCGCGAGGACCTGGCCGTGTTCGACGGCGAAGGCCTGGCCCGCCTGCTGGCCGCCAGCCCCGTGCCCGTTGTCACCGGGCTAGGCCACGAGGACGACACCACCGTGGCCGATCTGGTGGCCGATTACCGGGCAGCCACCCCCACCGCCGCGATCGTGGCCCTGTTGCCCGATCGCCTAACGGTGCTGCAACGCCTAAACCAAAGCCGTAGCCAACTGGGCCAGGCCCTCAGCTTCAGCTTGCAGGCCAAGCGCCAGCAGCTCGCCAGCCTCCAGGTCCAGCTGGAGCTGATCCGGCCCAGCCGGCTGCTGGCCCAGCAACGCCAGGGGCTCCAGCAACGGCGCGAGCTGCTTGAGGCCCTCTCACCCCAGCGCCTGCTCCGGCGCGGCTTTGCCCTGGTGCGATCACCCGGCGGCCAGCTCCTGCGCTCGATCAAGCAGATTGGCTGCGGCGATCCCTTCCTGGTGGAGCTCGCCGATGGCCGCCTCCAAGCCCAGGTCACCGATGTCACCCCCGCGCAAAACAAGCCGCCCGCCTGAAGGAGAGTCCAAGGGTGGACTGCCTAACCAGGATCAACCGGGCGAGCCGGACCTGGAGTGGCAAGCCGAGGTGGCCCAACTCAGTTTCCAGGAGGCGCGAACGGCTCTGGAACTTTGCCTTGGCCAATTGCAGGCATCCGACCTGGAAGTCGAAGCGATGGCGGGTCACTACCGGCGGGCGCTCACCTACCTGGAGCGCTGTGAGGCCGTGCTCTCCCAGGTGGAACAGGACGTCATTGAATGGGATCAAGCCAGCCCAGCCCCCAGCCGCGCCAAACCATGACCATCCCCCTTGCCAACAAACCCAACCCCTGGCTGGCCTGGCTCTATTTGGGCCTGGCCGGCGCCGGGGCGATCCTGCCCTGGCTGGCCAACCTCGACTTCATCCGCGCAAGCAACGGCGCCTTTGACCTGGCCCTTTTCATTGCCCAGGCCAATGCCAATCCAGCCGCCCAATCCCTCTCCCGCGATCTGTTGATCGGCGCCACGGCCTTCACGATCTGGATGGTGGTGGAGGCCAAAAGGCTGCAGATCAAATTCTTCTGGGTCGCCCTGCTGGCCAGCTTTGGCATCGCCTTCGCCTGTGGAGCACCCCTCTTTCTATTTCTGAGGGAACGGCGTTTAGGGGAACTCGCAAAAGCTGGGGTAAACCAGTAAATCCAGATGGAAGGGGGATAAGAATCGAGCTCCAAATCAAGATTCACGCTCCAAATCAAGAGTTGGTCCAACGCAGCCTGGACGCCCATGGATTAGGAGCCGGCATTTCCCAGGTGCCTAGCCAAACCGGCAAAACCGCTCAGCGCTGTCCTCCGTCTTCGACCGACTGGGCGACCACATCAATCGTCACCTCACTGGCATCCACCCCAAGCGCAGCCGCCGCAGAAGGGGATCCGGGGCTGGCCGCCCCCCCGCCGGTCTGCAGGTCGGCTCCGCAGGCTGGGCATTGGCTTTGGCCCAGGCTGGTGGTGCCGCAAACGGCGCAGGTCAGCAGGGTGCGGCGTAACCACCACCAGGCGATGGCGCCGCCGCCAGCCAACAGCAGGGGCACCACCAACAGCAACAGGGTGATCCCCTCCAGCACATCGACAAACAGGCGGCCGACCAGGCCAGGAGCCAGCAGCAGCAGGCCAGCCAGGACAATCCAGAACCAGGGAACCGGACGGGACATCAGCTGACCAGGGGTGGTGGGACCTTGGATCCCATCCTCTCCCCCCGGGCGGATCAGCCCAGGCCAGGGCTGGGTGTGGATCGCCCCCCAGGCAGGGGCTCCGCCAGGGCAGGCCCGTTAACCGGAGCTTCGGGACGGGCCAGGACCACCGACAGGGCCATGCCGTAATAGAAAATCAGGGCCACCAACCACACCCACAGGGTGAGGAGCAGCACCCCGCCAATCACGCCATAGGCCTGGAAACGGGCGCCGAGGGGAATCAGGCTGTTGCCGAGCGCCAAGTTCAAACTGGTGAGGGCTAGGCCGATCAACAGGGATCCAGGCACCAGGGGGGCCAGGGGCACCCGCCTCGATGGCAGGAGGCGCAACAGGGCCAGGGCCACGCCGGAACTGAACAGCAGGGACAACCCCAGGTTGGCCACGATCGAAAGGGGCAGCAGGTGCTGCAACGGAGTCGGCACCAACGGGGCCAACAGTTCCTGCCAGGAGCCCCGGGCGAGCAACCGCAAGCTGGCGGCGAATTGGCCGCACACCACAAACAAGCCCAACAGGGCCACCAGGCCGAAGGCCTCGGCGCGCGAGCGCAGAAACCGCAGCACAACCCGCTGCCAGGGCTGGGGTTGCAGTGGGGAGCGGAAGCCCCAGAGGCGATCAACACCCCGCCGCAGGCTCAAATAGGCATTGCTGGATGTCACCAACAGCGAGAGGGCCCCGATCAAGCCCGCACCATTGCCCTGGCGATAAAGGCGCAGCAACGTATTGCGAATTAAGGGCAACACATTATCGGGAACAACATTGGCAGCCCACTCAAGGATGCTGTCCGTAATGCCATCGTCGCGACCCAGAATGCGGCTGGCCACCGCCAGGGAAATCAGCAGGGCCGGGAACAGGGACTGGAGACTGTGATAGGCAAAGGAAGCGCTGAGATCCACGCAATCCTGCTGATCCCAGAGGCGATAGGCGCGCCAACTCAAGCGCGCTACCAGCCCAAACCGTTTGCGCTTACTAGGGGGAAAACTGCCCAATCGTGCCGACTTCAACCAAGAATCAGGCCAGAACCCTAACCCGCCATCCCCCCGACCCTACCGGGCCCATACCAACTGGCAGACCCCCATGGCAGGGGAATCCCCCATCACAGTGGGTTCGACGCCAACACTTGCCAGAACGGACCCCTAGGCCCATCCCAACAGCTGCCCTAGCGCCCCAACCAAGACGGCAACCTGGCAGGCCTTTTGATCAACTAGTTTAATACAAGGATCGGCCCTACCTAAGCACCAGCAAGTTACAGCGTCAGCAAGTTAATGTGCCAAGGCCGCATCCCTCTAGCTAGTACCAGCTGGGATACTGGTTGGGAGTGATGCCAATGCCGAAAAAAAGACAGTCAATGGGATCGGTATGGCGGGGCATGCCTGGAATCGCCGGGGCAATCCAGGGCGCGATCCAGGGGGCTTTGGGCCGATCAAGTATCTTGCTGAAAATCCACTCCCCGCTGATGGCTGACGCTTAGGTGCAGTGCTACATGCAGGTGTGCTCCCACCAGACCTACAGCCAGAAGAACACACTTTAGGAGACAGGTGTTTTGGCCAACCGGGATCGACAAAACCTAAAACTAGTTGAACCAGTAGCTCCAAGGTTTGGTGGTGGCACAGCCCTAGCAAGAGCAAAGGCACTTCTCGAGCAAGTTCTGAGAGTGGCTTGCAGCATTCAAGGCACCATTGTTTGGATGCTCTGCCCGGTGTGTCCAACTGGTTAAGACCTAAAGAATGCTAGACAGACATCTTACTTCCGCACAAAATCACCTTAAAAACAAGACCAACTTAAGCGAATGGACGGTCAGCAGCTAGGCGTGCCCCTGCATAGAGTGGCGGTAGCTTTGGCTGCCTCCATTAAGGGTTTCAGAACCAACACTCGGATTCCCTAATCCCCACCATCCGGCCTCAGGCCCCAATCCCCCTTGGCCAACCAGATCACACATACCAACCCACACCTTCGGATTTATAGCCCCATTCTGGATGGTCCAGAATAGTATTTGCTTCATCGGCACTAGCCGTATAAAAATGCTGACCAACCCCATCAAGCACCCTATAGAAGCGGTTAACAGGTGTACTCATTCCCAGTTGAGAGATTGTGCTCACACTGAAGCTCTCGCCCTCATAGGAAAATCCCCATGAGGGATTGGCTTTGACGGTCTTTGCTTCCTCATCATTGGTGGTCATAAAGTGGTAAGAAGCTTTAGCATTGAAGAAGCGATGCAAGGCTTTGCCTTGGGTAACAAGCGCGTCATAGGCGACACCTTCGTCCTTATAGCCCCACTCCGGGTTGGCATTGACAATAGCTCGCTCCTCTTCACTGGAGGAATAGAGGTGAACGCCTTTTGAGGCTTTAAAGAACCGGCAAACACTTTGTCTTGGCGCATCAGCAAGAACTCCGGGATCACGTATCTCTCCATTGATGAGACCATCAACATCACCTTTTGCGCCATCGTGCAAGTGAATTTTGAGAGTGTCCACTAATCCATTCTTGTTAGTGTCTAGCAGTTCTGCCCCGAGCCCGGTGATGGGGTCATAGGTAAAATCAAAGGCTTCACCGGTATTTGGGTTGACTTTGACGTAGGCATTCGCCTTGACTTCCTTGTCGAGGGCAACTTCAGCCGTTATGGACTTGAGAGCACCGGT
>CALRNL020000011.1:0-95918 GCA_943369525.1 Synechococcus sp. UW140 | reverse complement strand
CCGCAGCCTGAAGGAAACCCGAGAAGCTGAGAGATTGGCTTTAAGAGTTTTGGAAGGGCGCACCTGGACAACTAAAAAAGTTTAGGAACTGACGCTTTTGCTGCGTCATGGTCTTGGTCTGAAGCGACCCACTTGATGGGGGTCACCCAGCCTTGAGATCGTGACGGAATAGCAGCAGAGGTGTGAGGTCCCGTCAAAAGAAACAAGCAATTGAGATCTGTTGCGGTTGTCTAGGAAACCTTCTCACGAGGTGGAACAGATGAAAGGCTGCGATGGGTTGAATTGCGACCGGATCTGAGATCCTGGAAAGTTACTTGAGGGAATGTTGAGGAGATAGCCAGAGATGGTTGTTGATACCAAGATGAATCGAGTGCACTCTTAAGAACCCTTCTGTCAGAGGAAGGAGGCTCCAACTGCGATTTTGTACGCCAGTGCAATTTTAGTGGGTGAGGGCGATTCAAGTTGCGACATGCGCAAGCGAGTTTTGTTGATGAAGTGATGGTTTACGAACCTTGCTTGATTGATAGAGCGGTTAATAGGACTTGAAGATACAACGGAGAGTTTGATCCTGGCTCAGGATGAACGCTGGCGGCGTGCTTAACACATGCAAGTCGAACGAACCTTCGGGTTAGTGGCGGACGGGTGAGTAACGCGTGGGAATCTGCCCTCAGGAGGGGGATAACGGTTGGAAACGACCGCTAATACCCCATATGCCGAGAGGTGAAACGAATTTCGCCTGAGGATGAGCCCGCGTCTGATTAGCTAGTTGGTGGGGTAAAGGCCTACCAAGGCATCGATCAGTAGCTGGTCTGAGAGGATGATCAGCCACACTGGGACTGAGACACGGCCCAGACTCCTACGGGAGGCAGCAGTGGGGAATTTTCCGCAATGGGCGCAAGCCTGACGGAGCAACGCCGCGTGAGGGATGAAGGCCTCTGGGCTGTAAACCTCTTTTCTCAAGGAAGAAGATCTGACGGTACTTGAGGAATAAGCCACGGCTAATTCCGTGCCAGCAGCCGCGGTAATACGGGAGTGGCAAGCGTTATCCGGAATTATTGGGCGTAAAGCGTCCGCAGGCGGCCTTGAAAGTCTGTCGTTAAAGCGTGGAGCTTAACTCCATTTCGGCGGTGGAAACTACAAGGCTTGAGTGTGGTAGGGGCAGAGGGAATTCCCGGTGTAGCGGTGAAATGCGTAGATATCGGGAAGAACACCAGTGGCGAAGGCGCTCTGCTGGGCCATAACTGACGCTCATGGACGAAAGCCAGGGGAGCGAAAGGGATTAGATACCCCTGTAGTCCTGGCCGTAAACGATGAACACTAGGTGTCGGGGGAATCGACCCCCTCGGTGTCGTAGCTAACGCGTTAAGTGTTCCGCCTGGGGAGTACGCACGCAAGTGTGAAACTCAAAGGAATTGACGGGGGCCCGCACAAGCGGTGGAGTATGTGGTTTAATTCGATGCAACGCGAAGAACCTTACCAGGGTTTGACATCCTGCGAATCCCTTGGAAACGAGGGAGTGCCTTCGGGAGCGCAGAGACAGGTGGTGCATGGCTGTCGTCAGCTCGTGTCGTGAGATGTTGGGTTAAGTCCCGCAACGAGCGCAACCCACGTCTTTAGTTGCCAGCATTTAGTTGGGCACTCTAGAGAGACCGCCGGTGATAAACCGGAGGAAGGTGTGGATGACGTCAAGTCATCATGCCCCTTACATCCTGGGCTACACACGTACTACAATGCTACGGACAAAGGGTTGCAAACTCGCGAGAGCTAGCTAATCCCATAAACCGTGGCTCAGTTCAGATCGTAGGCTGCAACTCGCCTACGTGAAGGAGGAATCGCTAGTAATCGCAGGTCAGCATACTGCGGTGAATACGTTCCCGGGCCTTGTACACACCGCCCGTCACACCATGGAAGTTGGCCACGCCCGAAGTCGTTACTCCAACCCGCAAGGGAGGAGGATGCCGAAGGTGGGGCTGATGACTGGGGTGAAGTCGTAACAAGGTAGCCGTACCGGAAGGTGCGGCTGGATCACCTCCTAACAGGGAGACAACAACTGATTTTGATGTCTGGCTACTTTAATGCTAGACCGAAATCCTGTCATCTCGAAGGTCGATCGGTACCTCAGGGTAGGACTTAAAAGCTAGCTGTTAAAGGCGACGTTGTTTAAGATTCTGCCATCAGTTCCTAAACTTTGTCTAGGTCACACCCCATGGGGAGTGTGTTGTTTTGATCTGGTTGTGAGATAGCAAGTTGAATCCAGCAATGGAAACGGCAGGTTAATAAATGACCAAATCAAAGGGCATGCGAACTAAAAGACAGACTCCTGGGCCATTAGCTCAGGTGGTTAGAGCGCACCCCTGATAAGGGTGAGGTCCCTGGTTCAAGTCCAGGATGGCCCATTCACCGCCTGCCCAGCAGGCAGGACGTCATGACTGGGGGTTTAGCTCAGTTGGTAGAGCGCCTGCTTTGCAAGCAGGATGTCAGCGGTTCGAGTCCGCTAACCTCCACTGACGAACCTCCCTGAAATAGGAGGTGTCTGGGTAAGTTGTGATCGAGACGTTAGTTTGCTAGAGATTCTAGCTTCTTTTCATTTTAGCAAAGCGCAAGGGTTTTACTTGTTAGCTTTGAACTTGAAAGGACGCTGGACTCCTGGCCCGAGTGAAAGCTTGGGTTGGATGTTTAGCAGAACCTTGACAACTGCATAGGAAAGTCTGGAAATAAAGCATCTCATGGATGTCCAGATAGAAAGCTGAAGCAAGATGCGCAAGCATGTTGCTTAAAGCTGACTAGCTGGGAAAATTCTATGATTGTAAGAGCCGAGAGCTTTCAGTTTTCTTCCAAGCCTGCCGAGGGCACGGGAGTTTGATTGGGCCATTCAAACCAGCGATTGCCCCCACGGGTAAGAGCCAGGTGAAGGTCCGAAAATAGGTTTCAACAACCTGAAGAACTGGGAGTTTAAATTTGGTCAAGCTACAAAGGGCTCACGGTGGATACCTTGGCACACAGAGGCGATGAAGGACGTAGTTACCTGCGATAAGTCTCGGGGAGCTGGAAACACGCATTGATCCGGGAATTTCCGAATGGGGCAACCCCTAGAACGGCCTGCTGAATCTATAGGCAGGCGCGAGCCAACCCAGCGAACTGAAACATCTTAGTAGCTGGAGGAAAGGAAAGTAAAAAACGACTCCCTAAGTAGCGGCGAGCGAACGGGGACGAGCCTAAACCGATGGTTTCGACCATCGGGGTTGTGGGACAGCAACGTGGACCAGGGACGTTAGCGGAAGCGTTTGAATGGCGCTCCAGAGAGGGTGAAAGACCCGTACGCGAAAACGAAACTGGCCTAGCTGTATCCCGAGTAGCACGGAGCACGTGGAATTCCGTGTGAATCAGCGAGGACCACCTCGTAAGGCTAAGTACTCCTGTGTGACCGATAGCGCAACAGTACCGCGAGGGAAAGGTGAAAAGAACCCCGGGAGGGGAGTGAAATAGAACATGAAACCGTGAGCTTACAAGCAATGGGAGTCCGACTAATCGGATGACCGTGTGCCTGTTGAAGAATGAGCCGGCGACTTATAGGCACTGGCAGGTTAAACCGGGAATGGTGGAGCCATAGCGAAAGCGAGTCTGAATAGGGCGAAAGTCAGTGTTTATAGACCCGAACCCGGGTGATCTAACCATGGCCAGGATGAAGCTTGGGTGAAACCAAGTGGAGGTCCGAACCGACTGATGTTGAAAAATCAGCGGATGAGCTGTGGTTAGGGGTGAAATGCCAATCGAACCCGGAGCTAGCTGGTTCTCCCCGAAATACGTTGAGGCGTAGCGTCTAGTGCTATAGCAGGGGGGTAAAGCCACCGTTTCGGTGCGGGCTGCGAGAGCGGTACCAAATCGAGACGAACTCTGAATACCCTGTGTGAAACTAGGCAGTCAGACTGTGGGGGATAAGCTCCATGGTCGAAAGGGAAACAGCCCAGACCGCCAGCTAAGGTCCCTAAATGAATGCTCAGTGATAAAGGAGGTGGGATTGCCCAGACAACCAGGAGGTTTGCCTAGAAGCAGCCATCCTCAAAGGAGTGCGTAATAGCTCACTGGTCGAGCGATCCTGCGCCGAAAATGAACGGGGCTAAGCATTCTACCGAAGCTGCGGATTAAACTTGTTTAATGGTAGGGGAGCGTTCCATGTGGGGTGAAGCGTTAGCGTAAGCGGGCGTGGACTGCATGGAAGTGAGAATGTCGGCTTGAGTAGCGAAAACATGGGTGAGAATCCCATGCCCCGAAACCCTAAGGGTTCCTCCGGCAGGCTCGTCCGCGGAGGGTTAGTCAGGACCTAAGGCGAGGCCGAAAGGCGTAGTCGATGGACAACAGGTCAACATTCCTGTACCGATCATGTTTTGGGAAGGGGGACGGAGAAGGCTAGCCCAGCCAGATGTTGGTTACTGGTCCAAGCGTTCGAGGCGTTGAGAGCTGGCGAAAACAGCTTGAGCTGAGGCGTGAGTGCGAGTTGCTACGGCAACGAAGTGGGTGACGTCAAGCTTCCAAGAAAAGCCCTATACCCGTTAAGGCATGATTGCCTGTACCCGAAACCGACACAGGTGGGGTGGTAGAGAATACCGAGGGGCGCGAGGTAACTCTCTCTAAGGAACTCGGCAAAATGACCCCGTAACTTCGGGAGAAGGGGTGCCACCGCAAGGTGGTCGCAGTGAATAGGCCCAGGCGACTGTTTACCAAAAACACAGGTCTCCGCTAAGTCGCAAGACGATGTATGGGGGCTGACGCCTGCCCAGTGCCGGAAGGTTAAGGAAGCTGGTCAGCGAAAGCGAAGCTAGCGACTGAAGCCCCGGTGAACGGCGGCCGTAACTATAACGGTCCTAAGGTAGCGAAATTCCTTGTCGGGTAAGTTCCGACCCGCACGAAAGGCGTAACGATCTGGGCGCTGTCTCGGAGAGAGGCTCGGCGAAATAGAATTGTCTGTGAAGATGCGGACTACGTGCACCCGGACAGAAAGACCCTATGAAGCTTTACTGTAGCTTGGTATTGTGCCCGGGCTCGCAATGCGCAGGATAGGTGGGAGACTTTGATCAACAGCTTGCGGGTTGTTGTGAGTCAACGGTGAGATACCACTCTTTGCGAGCTAGGGTTCTAACGGTCATCCGTCATCCGGAGACCGGACAGTACCTGGTGGGCAGTTTGACTGGGGCGGTCGCCTCCTAAAAGGTAACGGAGGCGCGCAAAGGTTTGCTCAGGCTGGTTGGAAATCAGCCGACGAGTGTAAAAGCAGAAGCAAGCTTGACTGTGAGACCTACAAGTCGAACAGGGAGGAAACTCGGCTTTAGTGATCCGACGGTTCTGAGTGGAAGGGCCGTCGCTCAACGGATAAAAGTTACTCTAGGGATAACAGGCTGATCTCCCCCAAGAGTTCACATCGACGGGGAGGTTTGGCACCTCGATGTCGGCTCATCGCAACCTGGGGCTGAAGTCGGTCCCAAGGGTTGGGCTGTTCGCCCATTAAAGCGGTACGCGAGCTGGGTTCAGAACGTCGTGAGACAGTTCGGTCCATATCCGGTGCATGCGCAGGAATATTGAGAGGATTTCTCCCTAGTACGAGAGGACCGGGAGGAACGCACCTCTGGTGTACCAGTTATCGTGCCAACGGTAAACGCTGGGTAGCCATGTGCGGAGAGGATAACCGCTGAAAGCATCTAAGTGGGAAGCCCACCTCAAGATGAGTATTCCCATGGCGTTAGCCAGTAAGGTCACGGGAAGAACACCCGTTGATAGGCTCTACGTGGAAGCGCAGTAATGCGTGAAGCGGAGGAGTACTAATAGACCGAGGGCTTGACCAACACTTGGCTCTACATCGCTTGATTTCCAGACTGCAACAGGCTACCGGCTGGTTGAATTGACCACCGGGAGCTTGCTGCCATTTCCTATGCAGTTCTCAGGGTTCACCTGAGGGCAAAAGCGAAATTAAAGCATGCCGAAAGGCTTGAGTTGATTTCTATCCTGGTGTCCATGGCGCTGTGGAACCACACCGATCCATCTCGAACTCGGTTGTGAAACGCAGCAGCGGCGACGATAGTTGGGGGGTAGCCCCCTGCAAAAATAGCTCGATGCCAGGTAAAACTTTTGCTCCAAACCTTAGTGGCCAACCGAGAGGTTGGCGCTGCCCGAAAAGCCACCCGCAGGGGTGGCTTTTTTGTTGGGGATTTTTTGAGGTGGCTAGATGAGCTTTCCGGTGGCCGGTGATGGCCCGGCAGGCTCGGCCGAATCGCCATCGCTGGGATGGTTGCAAGCTGGGTGAGCTGGCTTGGCGATGGGGCCTGTCGTTTAGGGCAATTTGATTTCGACTAGGGACTGAATGGCGTTAAAGGGACCAGGGGCCCGGCCAGGATTCCCTTCCCGATCACTGAAATTCACGGCTATGCCGATCCTGTGGGCTGCTTCAATCTCGGCTAGGGCATCACTAACAAAGAGGATCTCAGCTGGTTCTAGCTGGAGGGCTGCGGCGATGGCGCTGTAGCTATCGGCCGCTTGTTTTGGGCCGATCCGCGTATCAAACCAGTGGCTGAATAGCTCCTCCAGGTTGCCGTTTTGGCTGTGGCGGTAGAGCAGTTGTTGGGCGGCTACGGAACCGGAGGAATAAACCGCAAGCTGGTAGCCGTCCCGGTGCCAGCGCTGCAAGGTTGGCGCCACATCGTCGAAGAGGGGGGCAACCAGATCGCCGCTTGCGTAGCCCGAGGCCCAGATGCGCCCCTGCAACTCTTTGAGGGCTGGGAATTTGATGTCGTGATCAATCAACCACTGCAGGTAGGCCACTAGGGGGGATTGGGTTTCTCCTGCAGGGAGCTGCTGCTGGCCGGCGGGCTGGATGCCTGGGATGGGGAAGCCTTGGCGCAGGGCTTGCACCTCCGGGTTGGGATCGGCGCCAAAGGCGGCTTGCGTAGCGGCAAGGAGCGTCTGCACCTCGGGATCCCCCTGGTTGGTCTCTAGATAGCTGGCGAGGCGTTCCCGGGCGTAGGGAAAGAGCACTGACGCCACGAAACTCACCGGGCAGGTGGTGCCCTCAATGTCAAGCAGGATGCAACGAATCACGGGCTCAACCATGGGAGATCGGTTGCCCTGGCTCAGGACGGGCCATGAGGGCGTCGAGCAGCAGCTGGCGCCAGGATTGTTCCAATAGGAATTCCAGGATTTCCAGATGCCGGATGGCCTGGCTGAGGGTTGGGCCCCAGGCATAGAGGCCATGGCCGGCGATCAGCAGGCCTTGGGGGGCTTCATTTAGGAGCGGGCCTGCCCGTTGGCTCAGGCGCGGCAGGTTCTGGTCGTTGGCCAGCACGGGAATCTCGATGCTGGTGGCATGGGTGCTGATGCCTTCAAGGCCCTTGAGCATCTCCAGCCCTTCCACGCGCACAACGCCATCGCAACGGGCCGGGTCCTGTCCCAGCGCAGGGCGCCCTGGATCTGCCAGGGCCCGGCGGGACAGCAGGGTGCCGGCCTGGGAATGGGTGTGGAGCACGGCGCCAGCACCGCAGCGGCCCACGATTTCCAGGTGCAGGGCCGTTTCGGCGCTGGCCTTGCCCGTGCCCTCCAGCACCTGGCCGGCGGCATCGACCACGATCAGCTCGGCCGGTTGCACCTGGCCCTTGTCAACGCCGCTGGGGGCCATCAACAGTTGCAAGGGATCCCGTTGCCGCACGCAGCTGAAATTGCCGCCGGTGCCGTCACACCAGCCCCGGGCATGGATGGCCGCCATGGCAGCGGTGAGCTCGTCGGCCAGGGCCATCGCGGCGGGGGGGCTAGCGGGGATCCGCTCCATCGAACCACGCAAGCGCCCCCTGGCGCAGCTGCCATCACCAGGGGGACGGAGCGGCTGCATCGGAATACGGACCCCACCGGCAGAAATGGTCAGCAGAGGGGAGTCTCTCCAGGCTTCAACTCAGCCAAGTCACCCAATCCAGCCGCCCAGCCCCCCCTAACCCAGCTGCGGGCCTGAACTGAGCAGGCGTTCTGGGTCAGGGATTGAGTGCTGGCAGCTGGGGCACCAGTGGCTGCTGCGGCCGCCGAGCCGTTCCCGTTCGATCGGGGTGCCGCAGTGGCGGCAGGGCTGGCCGGCGCGCCGGTACACCCAGGCGGCCTGGCCGTAGTTGCCATTGGTGCCGGTGAGGTCGCGAAAATCGCTGAAGGTGGTGCCGCCGGCGCCGATGCTCTGCTCCAGCACCATCACTAGGGCATGGCGCAGGGCTTCGAGCTGCTGGAGGCTGAGGCTGCCGCTGCGGGTTTGGGGGCGGATGCCCGCAACGTAGAGGGATTCATCGGCATAGATGTTGCCGCAGCCTGCCACCAGGGCCTGGTCCAGTAGGGCGTTCTTGATCGGCCGGATTGAGCCGGCCAGCTTGGCCTTGAGGTAGGCGGCGTTGAAGGCCTCGCTGAAGGGCTCGGGCCCCAGCTTCTGCAGGCCGGTGATCACCGTCTCCACCGGCGTGCCCGGCGGCACAAACCACATCTGTCCGAAGCTGCGGGTGTCCACAAAGCGCAATTCGGCGCCGGACGCGTTCCAAAGTCGCACCCGGGTGTGGCGACAGGGCTCCTGGAGATTGTCGAGCCAGAGGAACTGGCCGGTCATCCGCAGGTGCACCCCCCAGTGGCCAGCGTCCGCTGGGCCGCCCGGCCCTGGGCGGGTGAGGCTGGCCACCAGATACTTGCCGCGCCGCCGCCAGCCCACCAACTTGCTGCCCTGCAGGGCCTGGCAAAAGGCGGCAGGCTCAGCTGGTGCGGCCACCGCCCGGGCCCGTAACACCTCCACCCGGGCGATCTCCAAGCCCAGGGTCTGGCGCTCCAGGCCCCGGCGCACCGTTTCCACCTCCGGCAGTTCAGGCAAGGTTGGAATGCCGGCAGGGGCTCAGGTTGCCATGGCAAAGCCCTGGTCCGCTGGGGACCAGGGCTGGGGAGGCAGGCGGCTAACCCCCAGGCCGTTGCCTAGGAGTGGCCTGGCCGGATCAGGCCTTGACCAGCTCGCTTTCGGCGAAGTTGTTGGTGTTGATGCCGCCTTCGGAGCCGCTATAGCCGTTGTAGTTGACCTTCTCGAAGCGGACCACCACGGGGTAGCGGATGCCGGAGGTGTCGACCGTGGCGACGGTGCCGACTTCGTTGAACCAGTAGGACTCAGGACGCATGATGCGCACCTTGTCGCCGCGGGAGATGGCCATCGCTGCGCTGAGTGAATGGAGCTGCCTGGTGAACTTACCTGGGCTGGGCTGGCTTGCCCTGGGGCCGTCACACAATGTCGCTGGCCGGGACATGGGACGGGCTCCAGGCGGCCCGGTGGGGGTTTTTTACGGCTGGGGGAGAGGCTGGGGGGGCGGTTGGCTTGGTCTGGCCGCACCATCTAGACCCGGCCGGTGGCGGCTGAGCTGCATGGCACGATCGAAGCGCCTGCCTGAGCCGATCCGTGACCGAGGCCCCTGGCTTGAACGAGGCCCCTGGCCTCAACCTGGAGTTGCCCGATCCCGAGCGGGATGACATCAGCTCGATGGAATTCCTGGCCCGGATCGAGGAGGCCTGGGCCATCTGCGACCGCTTCGACCTACAGACCGAGATCTGGCGGGGCCGCATCCTGAAGGCCGTGCGCGATCGCGAGCGCCGCGGCGGCGAGGGCCGGGGCACCGGGTTTCTGCAGTGGTTGCGCGAGCAGGAGATCAGCAAGACCCGCGCCTATGGCCTGATCCAGCTGGCCGAATCGGCCGAGAGCCTGGTGGAGCAGGGGCCCCTCGATGCCGAAAGCGTGAACCAATTCTCGAAGCGGGCCTTCATGGAAACGGCCCAGGCTGACCCGGAGGTTCAACTGCTGATCAGTGAGGCCGCCAATGGCGGTGAGCAGATCACCCGCAAGTCGGTGCGGCGCCTCACCGACGACTTCACCTCCGCCACCAGCCCCCTGCTGCCCGAGGAGATCCGCCAGCGCACGGCCGACAACCTGCTGCCCTCGAAGGCGGTGGCGCCCCTGGTGAGGGAGCTCTCCAAGTTGCCGGAGCAGCAACAGGAGGACCTGCGGCGGGTGCTGCGGGAAGAACCGGAACTGGAACGGGTCAAGGACGTGACCTCCACGGCCCGCTGGCTGAGCAAGGCGGCCGAGGCGGGTCTGGCGGTGCGGGCCTTTCAACAGGGTGAGCTCAACCTGGAGAAGGCGATGCAGGAGGCCCAGCGCCTCGATGCCCTCGGCCTGCTGGCCGATGCGGTGGGGCAGGCCCAGCAGCTGGAAAGCGCAGTGCTCAAGCTGCACACCAGCTGGCGCCGCCTGGGCGGCCTGCAGGAGCGGCTCTGGGTGGAGAGCGGCAGCAGCACGCCCCACCTGCGGGAGTTGCTCCATGCCTTGCAAAGCCTGAGCGGCAGCACCATGCGGGTGTCCCTGGGCGAGCTGGCCGGGGGCAAGCGCCTGCGGCTGCAGATTGTCGAGGAGGCGCCAGACCAATTGGAAGCGCCGCCCCTCCCCACCACATTTAGTGCCGGCTAGGGTCGGATCTCTCTAGGGGTGGGGGATCGTGGAGTTGCTGCCGTCGGCTCCGCGCCAGGAGGGCTTACACAAGCCCGCCGAGCCCAACCAGATCGATCCCCTGCTCCAGGCCCTGGAGCGCCATTTCGGCTGGACGGAGTTCCGGCCGGGGCAACGGGCCGTGGTGGAAGCCCTGCTGCAGGGGCGCGATTGCCTGGCGGTGTTGCCCACCGGCGCCGGCAAGTCGCTTTGCTATCAGCTGCCGGCCCTGGTGCGCCAGGGGTTGATGCTGGTGGTGTCACCCCTGGTGGCCCTGATGGAGGACCAGGTGTTGCACCTGCAGCGCCGCGGCATCCAGGCGGCCTGTCTCCACGGCGGCCTCGATCCGGCCAGTCGCCGCCAGCTGCTGGGGCGCTTACGGGAGAACCGGCTGCGCCTGCTCTATTTGGCCCCCGAACGCCTGCAGGGGGAGGCGACCCGTCGCTTGCTGGAGGAGATCCAGGACCAGGGGCACCTGGTGGGGCTGGCCGTGGATGAGGCCCATTGCATCAGTGCCTGGGGCCATGATTTCCGCCCCCATTACCGCCGCCTTGGCGAGCTGCGCCGCCTTTGTCCGGGGGTGCCCTTGGTGGCCCTCAGTGCCACGGCGGCGCCGCGGGTGCGGGCCGACCTGATCCGCATGTTGCAGTTGCGCCGGCCCCTCTTCCAGGTGCATTCGGCCCGGCGCGACAACCTCGCCTACGCCATGCGGCGCCGGCCGGCCGATCCCCTGCCGGAGGTGCTGGCGGCCCTGGCCGAGGCCCGGGGGGCGGTGTTGATCTACGCCCGCACCCGCCGCTCGGTGGAGAGCTGGGCGGGCCGCCTGGCCGGGGCCGGCATCGAGGCGATCGCCTATCACGCTGGCATGGATCCGGAGAGCCGCAGCCTGGCCCTGGCCCATTTCCAGGACCATCCGGCGCCGGTGTTGGTGGCCACGGTGGCCTTCGGCATGGGGGTGGACCGGCCCGATGTGGGCCTGGTGTTGCACCTGGACCTGCCCGCCAGCGCCGAGGGCTACCTGCAGGAATCGGGCCGGGCCGGTCGCGATGGCCTGCCGGCCCGCTGCCTGGTGCTCTTTGACCCGGAGGACCGCACCTCCCTGGGCTGGGCGATCCGCTCCGGCGGCCCCCAGTGGGGTGACCTTTCGCCGGCGGAGCGCCTGGGGCCCGAGGCCCTGCGGCTGGAGCTGGCCCAGCAAAAGCTGCGGCGCATGGAGGCCGTGGCCGAGGGCGACGGCTGCCGCGAGCAGGCCCTGCTGCTGGTGGTGGGTGAACTGGTCCCCCCCTGTGGTCGCTGCGATCGCTGCCTGGGCACCCCGCCCCTGGAGGACTGGTCGGCCCTGGTGTCGCGGCTGCTGGCCAGCCTGGAGCAGCGCAGCGGAGTGGTGCTGCGCAGCCTGGGGGAGGAGTTGGCCGGGGCCGAAGGCGAGGGGGAGGAGCGTTGGCGCTGGCTGGTGCGGCGCCTGGTGCAGGAGGACCTCCTCAGCGAAAGCGATGACGGCAGCCAGCGGCTCTGGCTCAAGCCCGCCGGCCGCCGCTACCTGCGCCAGCCCTGGCCCCTGCGCTGGGTGGCCTGAGGGCCCCAGCCAGGGGTTCAGGCCAAGGGATTAGGCCAAGGGCTCAGGCCATGCGATCAGGCAATGCGCGATCAGGAAAGTCGATCAGGATCCCTTGGCCCGGCAGAGGTCCTTCACCAGCTGTTGCTCGTAGTCGGTGCTGGGCAGGTCCCAGGTTTTCCAGGCGCCCGAGGGGCCGGTGGCGTTGATGCGCTTGGCGCTGCAATTCACGGCCAGATAGAACGATTGGCCGGTGGCATTGAGACCCGGGGCGACGAAGCTGCCGCCCATGGGTTGCCAGTTGGCCCAATCCACCTGCAGGGGCCCGAAACTGCGCCAGTCGGGCTTGGCCGGTTTGCCGGTGGCCACTTCGGTTTTCGCCGGTTTGCTGGTTGTTTCGGCCTTGGGGGTGGCCTCGGCTTTCACCTCTGGTTTGGGTTCCGGTTTGACCTCCGGTTGCCCGGCTGGCTCCTGGCGAACGACGGTCTCCGGCTTCAGGGCCGTTTCGTCCTTGGCGCTGGGCGTCTGGGCCGGTTTGGCCGTTTCAGCCGTTTGGGCGGCCGGCTTCTCCGCCACTGGCTTTTCAACGACTGGCTTGCTCACCACCGCTTTGGTCACGACGGGCTTGGTCACGACGGGCTTGGTCGCCACGGGCTTGGTTTCAGCAGGGGTAGGGACCCCCGGCTTGGTTGCGGCCGGTTTCGTCGCCCCAGGTTTCTCGGCGGCGGGCTTGGTGACGACGGGGCTGGGGGTGGTCTCCGCCGGTTTGGTGGTCGCTTGCGGTGCCGTTGATGGGGTCGGGCCCGGGGTTGGGCTGGTGGTGGTGGGGGCGGTTCCGGGCTTGGCCGTTGGTGCCTTGGTGGGGGCGGCAACGGTGGCGACAGCCGGCTTAGGGGCTGGTTTAGCGGCGGGCTTGCGGGCTGCCTTGGCCGGGGGGCGGCTGGCGGGCTTGGCGGCCGGCTTCGGGAGAGGGGGTGGGTTGCGCAGCTTCAGCTGGGTGTCCGGCACCAGGTTGTCCGGGTCCTTGAGGCCATTGAGGGCGGCGATCCGCTCCACCGGCACCCCATAGGTGTTGGCGATATCGGAGAGGGTGTCGCCGGAGCGCACCGTGTGGCTGAGGGCCTTGCCCTGGGCGGCGCTGATGGCGGGCAGCACCGGTGGCTTGGCGGGCCCGGCGGTGGGCACGGTGATGCGGCTACCGACCTGGAGACCCTTGGGGTCGCGGATGCCGTTGAGCTCCAACAGGCGGTTGGTGCTGATGCCGTAGCGGTCGGCGATTTCGGAGATGGTTTCGCCCGATTTGACCGTGTAGTTGCCGGGGCCGCGGCTGGCCGGGCTGGAGGCGCCGCCCCCGCTGGCGGGCTTGGCGGCGGGCCCGGCGGTGGGCACGGTGATGCGGCTACCGACCTGGAGACCCTTGGGGTCACGGATGCCGTTGAGCTCCAACAGGCGGTTGGTGCTGATGCCGTAGCGGTCGGCGAGTTCGGAGATGGTTTCGCCCGATTTCACCGTGTAGTTGCCCCGGCCGGCCCCACTGCTGCTGCTACCCCCGCCCGCCCCGCGGCTCGAACTGCTCGGAGCGCCCGGGACCGTGAGCTTGGTCCCCACCTGGAGGCCCTTGGGATCCTTAATGCCGTTGAGTTGCAGCAGCCGATCCACGCTGACGTTGTAGCGAGCGGCGATGTCCGAGAGCGTTTCGCCCTGCCGCACCACGACCTGACCCGCCAGCCCGGGCAGGGGCAGCAACAGGGCCAGGGCCAGGGCGGCAGCGGAGCGGCGCATGGAAGGGGAAACGGCTGGATGAACCTTACGGAGAACCGGGCAGCCTGCCAGTGCCTAGAGCACCGATTCAGCGGCGAAATCCCCCGCACCTGGCCAGGGAGTGCCGCCGCCTGGGCCGGGGCCTAGCCCAGCAGGCGCTTCACCAGGTTGAGCTTGGTGCCGTAGGGCGGGTAGCGGAAGGGCAGATCGAAGGCGAAGGGGCGCCGCAGCAGGCTGCGTTGGTGGGAGAAGGTGTCGAAGCCCGCCTGGCCGTGGTAGCTGCCCATGCCACTGGCGCCGACGCCGCCGAAGGCCAGGTCCGCCAGGCCCGCCTGCATCACCACATCGTTGCGGCAATAGCTGCCGGAGCTGGTGCCGGCAAGCAACTGGCGCTCGGCGGCGGCGCTGCGGCTAAATAAATAGATGGCCAGGGGCTTGGGCCGGCTGGTGATCGCCGTGATTGCTTCGGCCAGGGAGGCCACGGCCAGGATCGGCAGCAGGGGCCCAAAGAGTTCGGAGGCCATCAGGGGATCGGCCGGGTCATCGACCGCCAGCAGGGTCGGGGCGATGCGCAGCTGCTCTGGATCGCTCTGGCCGCCAAAGAGGATCTGGCCCCGCTGGCGGGCACCCTCGAGCAGGGCCGAGAGCCGCTCAAATTGGGCCCGGTTGACGATCCGGGCCAGGTCGGGTGATTGCAGGGGATCGGCGCCGAAGCAGGCCGTGATCCGGCTGGCAAGCCGGCCGACCAGCTCCTGGCGAATCGACTCTTCCACCAGCAGGTGGTCTGGGGCGACGCAGGTTTGACCGCCATTGAGGGCTTTGCCCCAGACCAGGCGCCGCGCCGTGATCTCCAGGTCGGCATCGGCCAGCACCACCGCCGGACTTTTGCCGCCCAGCTCCAGGGTCACGGGGGTGAGGTGGGGGGCGGCCGCCGCCATTACCAGCCGGCCGACCCGCTCGCCGCCGGTGAAGAAGATGTGGTCAAAGCGCAGCTGCAACAGCTCCTGGGCCACCTGGCCATCCCCCTGGACGACCCGCACCACGCCCGGATCCAGGTGGCGTGCCACCAGCTCCGCCACCAGGGCCGCCGTGGCTGGGGCGTGTTCCGACGGCTTGAGCACGGCGGTGTTGCCCGCCGCTAGGGCGCTCACCAAGGGCTGGAGCAGCAGGTGGAAGGGGTAGTTCCAGGGGCCGATGATCAACACGCAGCCCAGGGGTTGGGCCTGGGTTTCGGCCCGGCCCGGTTGCAGGCTGGGGGGCACGGCCGCGCGCCGCGGCGCCAGCCAGCGGCGCAGCTTTTGGCGACAGAGGCGGAGTTCATCGCGCACGGCCACCAGCTCGAAATAGGCCTCCAGCGGCGGCTTGCCCAGGTCGGCGGCGAGGGCGGCCAGCACGGCGTCTTCCCCCTCGGCGCAGAGGCGCTCCAGGCGGTCGAGCTGTTCGAGGCGCCAGGCCAGGGGCAGGGTGTCTCCCTGGGTCACCGGCAGGCGCAGGGCCGCCACGGTGTCGCCAGACACGGCGGTGCTCGTAGGCGTAGCCCTGCTAACCAAGGGTGCCCCCGGTGCTGCTAAGAGCTCGGATAGCGGCGCTGCCGACATGGCTGAGGACGGGGGCTGGGCCCAAAATTCTGGCGGGCGTAGGGCGCGAAGGCGACCCATGCTGAACCGATTGGTTCTGCCCCAGGCCCTAGCCTCGCCCCCTCAGGCCCTTGCACCCATGGTTGGCACGCCTCCCCCCGCCCCAGACGGCGCCACCGGGGGGCCCTCCATGGAGGTGCTGGAGCTATTCCCCCGCTACGTGCTGAAGGGCACCCTGCCCCCGGCCCTGCTGACGGCCCTTCTGGTGCTCGCCGAGGAGGTGCTGAAGGCGCCCGAACGCAGCCCCGATGCCTCCCGCAAACTGGCCGGCCAGCTGGCCCTGCAGCTGGAGCTCGGGCCCCAGCACCCTGCCGTGCTGGACCTGTGCCGCGAGGTGATCCTGCCGGGTTGCGAGCGCTGGATCCGCCATGTGATCGATCGCCAACCGCCCCAGGGCCGGGGCCCCTGGACGGAGGGTCGCTACGGCCTGCAGATGGTTGACGTGTGGCTGAATGTGCAGCGTGCTGGGGATTACAACCCCACCCACACCCACGGCGGCAGTTTTTCCGGGGTGCTCTATCTCCAGGTGCCCCCCCAGATCAGCGGCGCCAGCTTCGATGGCCAATTGTGTTTCCATGGCCCGGAGGAATGGCACATCCAAAGCTTCCGCACCGGCATGGCGGAGTACGTGCTGCCGCTGCCCGGGGAGTTCTACGTGTTCCCCGCTTGGCAACCCCATTCGGTGCCCCCCTTCCGCGGCGAGGGCGAACGTTGGTCGTTGGCCTTCAACGTGGTGGCCGTGCCCCAGCCGGCCGGTGGAGCCAGGCCACCGCAAATGCCCTTGGTGACGGGCTTGCCGAGCAGTGGGTCTAATCCATTTGCGGCTAATCCTGCGGGCCAGCCCGGCAATGTGTCCCTGTCCAGTGGACGCAAGCGGCCGCCAGGTTTTTAGGGGAGTTGCGGTGAATAGCCCTTGTTCTGCTGCCCTTGGCCTCGCATGTTCCCCATCGGGCGGGCCTGTGCAGGCTGGGGAGTCGATGCGATGGGGCTCCCTCGCGGCTGATTGTGTTTGGCTCGGCCGCCAGGGGCGATCTCAGGGCGGCTAACGATCTCGATCTGATGGTGATTGAACGGGAGCTAGTGAATCGCTACGCCGAGACCTTGCGGCTGGGCAGCCTGCTGCGGGATGTATGGATGCCGATTGATCTTGTGGTGACAACGGAGGTAAGCTTTCAAGAGCGCTCCAAGATTCCTGGAACCCTGGATTACCACCTGGCCCAGGAAGGTCGACTTCTGCATGACGCCCGCTGAGCAAGCTCGGCTGCTGTTGCGAAAGGCGCAGCAGGACGAGGTGATCTTCAATCGCCTTATTGATGACCCACTGATCACAGATGAATCCCTGGGCTAATCATGCCCAACAAGCTGCTGAAAAATTGCTTAGGGCCCTACCCACCTTGCATGGTCTTGATTATGCACGCAGCCATGATTTTAGAGTGCTTTTGGCGCTCTTAGGGCAAGCGGGTGTCGCCCTGCCAGATGAACTGCTGCAGATTGCTGACCTGACTCCCATGGCCACACTCTATCGCGATGAAGATTTGTCCTTCGACGTTGAATTGCCCCGCTCCCAATGGCCTGTTTGGCTGGCCCAACTCCGCAGCGTCGTGGAACTCTCGATCGAGTCATCTGCTTCGGCTCCTTGCGGCAGCGCTGAAGGAGATGGGAGCCGTTAGTTAGTAGGCAGACCGCAGAGCCTTAGCGAGAGTTTGATTCAAATAGATGGCTTAATTCCGTCAGGCCTAGGGAGAAGGCCCGTCTGAGGGCCTTTTGGCGATTATTGGTTCCAAGCTTATTCAGTAGATTGGCGCTGTAGGTTTGGACGCTACGAACGGAGAGCTGAAGCTGCTCCGCTGTTTCCTGATTGCTCAGGCCGAGGGCATAGGCCTCTAGTAGTTGATGTTCCCGGGGCGTGAGGACAATGGTTCCGGGGTAGGTCTCGGGGGCTGATTGTTTCAGCTGGCCTAGGCGCTGATGGATCGATGGACTGAGGTAGCTGGTGTTGCTGATCAACGCCATGGAGACAAGCGTAAGGGTATTTGGTTGGCGCAAAATATCCGCTTCCGCCACAATAATGGGGCAGTCGACATAGCCGAAAAATGTATTCAGATTGGTGACGAATGCCGCAATGCGCATGCTTGGCCTCAGTCGCTTCGCTTGGCTAATCACGCTCGTTGTGCTCTGATCAGGAAGGGTATCGTCGACTCCAAGTATGTTTGGCATGAGCCTGGAGACAAGCTCTATGGCCTCTTTGCCGGTATCGGCTGCGCCCAGGAAATGACGCTTGATCGGCAGGCCCTTATATAATTGGGAAATCAGGTGGTGGGACTGGCAAGCAAAAATGACCGTGGGCTCAAAGCCACTGGAGAGGTAGGCCAGGCGGAAGCGGGCTTCATAGCTTGTTGTGGCGTGGGCCAATTGTTTGGCGGTGAAAATCATGATTGCTTGGGCCAAGCATGCAAAGAGGAGAGACTCAGGCAGTGTTAATGGGCCCATGGGCTGGCTTCGGACCCGTCTGGCTTTGGGGGCGGGGGCTAACGACTTGCTTGAGG
The DNA here is from genome assembly GCA_943369525.1 of Synechococcus sp. UW140. Taxonomy (GTDB): domain Bacteria; phylum Cyanobacteriota; class Cyanobacteriia; order PCC-6307; family Cyanobiaceae; genus BAIKAL-G1. The sequence continues at coordinate 77,897 of CALRNL020000011.1, read as the reverse complement.
AGGGGTTTCATTGATCTTTGAACTAGCTTACCCTGTCTTTCAGTGAACTGGCTTTAAGCCAGGCCTTGAATGGGACTTGGCCAGCGAAGCTAGCCCCACCCTTGGCGTGATTGGCCAGCCATGGCTGCTAGTAGGCAACAGGGCTGGCGGCCAAGGGGTGGCCAGCGCCCAACCTCGGCCAAAAGTTTCCACTACGATCGTGATGGACTGATGGTGAGAATCCTTCGTCATGCACGGCTAGGCAATGTTTTAGTCAAGGTATTGGCAAAGGTATTGGCAAAGGTATCGGCCAAGTTCTAAGCGCAGGGTGCTAGGGAGTGATGTCAATCTTGAATTCAGTTGCCCAAGGTTTGTGCTGCTCTTTCAAGCCATTCTTTTGTTCCTCATCCCTGATGCAGTTCGGTGGTGCCGATTTGGGTTGACGCCCTGAATCCGTTCCCACCCTGGGTCGCCCGTGGGACCATGGACTCGGTTCCTTGGGCGGTGGATGCAGCCATGCCAACGCCTGCGATGCTGGCCCTCAACCTGCTTTTAGGGGCCTTTGGGCTTGCCTATTTTGTTTATGGCAAAAAGAATGGTGCCCTGGTTCCCCTGGTTTGTGGGGTGTGTTTGATGATCTTTCGCTACTTCATCTCTGGGGTTGTCCCCTTGCTTCTGGTTGGGTTGGTGTTGGTTGTGCTGCCCAGATGGGTCCAGCTTTAAGCAGCTCCGATCCAGTCCCAGCCGTTGCTAATCAAGAGCGGGGGCCTGGAGCACCCCGATGCCCCCGCTGTCGGTTCTGGATGGTTGGAAAGCCCTTGACGAGATTTGAACTCGTGACCTCTCCCTTACCAAGGGAGTGCTCTACCACTGAGCTACAAGGGCATGTGGAAGGTGGGCCGGGTTGGATTTGAACCAACGTAGGCAGAGCCAGCGGATTTACAGTCCGCCCCCATTAACCACTCGGGCACCGACCCGAACCACACCCCAAGAACTTACCAGCCGCCCCTCCCCATGCAGTTGCTCGTGCTCCACGGACCCAACCTCAACCTGCTCGGCACCCGGGAGCCGGGGCTCTATGGCAGCAGCACCCTGGCCGAGATCGACGGGGCCCTGCAGCAGCAGGCGGCCGGCCTGGGCGTGGCCCTGGCCAGCTTCCAGAGCAACCACGAGGGCGCCCTGGTGGACCGGATCCACCAGGCCCGCGGCCACTGCGACGGCATCCTGATCAACGCCGGCGCCTACACCCACACCTCGGTGGCCATCCGCGACGCCCTGCTGGCCGTGGAGATCCCCTTCGTGGAGCTGCACCTGAGCAACACCCACGCCCGCGAGCCCTTCCGCAACCACTCGACCCTGGCCGACAAGGCGATCGGGGTGATCTGCGGCTTTGGTCCCACCAGCTACCGCCTCGCCCTCGATGGCCTGGTGGACAGACTGCGCCAGTCCCCCCAGCGATGAGCCCCGTGACCCCTCCCCAGGCTGGGCTCCTACCGGCCGGGATCCGCCCGGGGGCCTCCGAGCCCCCCGGGGCCGCTCCCGCCTCGCCCACGGCCCGGGTGAAGTGGCTGGCGGCCCCCAGTAGCGCCGCCTGGCTGGAGCAGGCCATCGCCCATCCGGATTTGGTGCTGCTGGACCACGCCCTTTGCGAGCGCAAGGCGGCCAGCACGGCCCTGCAGCTGCTGTTTCGCTATCCGGCCGATGCGGAACTGGCCGCGGTGCTCAGCCCCCTGGCCCGCGAAGAACTGGAGCATTTCGAGCGGGTGCTGGCCCTGATGCAGCAGCGGGGCATTGCCCTGCGGCCCCTGCCGGCGCCGCCCTACGGCTCCAGCCTGGTGGCCCTGGTGCGGCGCCAGGACCCGGAGCGCAAGCTCGACAGCTTCCTGGTGGCCGGCCTGATTGAGGCCCGCAGCCACGAGCGCATGGCCCTGCTGGCGGCCCACAGCCCCGATCCGGTGCTGCGCCAGCTCTACGGCGACCTGCTGGCCAGTGAGGCCCGCCACTTCGGTCTTTACTGGGTGCTGTGTGAGGCCCGCTTTCCCCGGGCCCAGGTGGTGGAGCGGCTGGAGCAGCTGGCCGAGGCCGAGGCGGCGATCCTGGCCCCGCTGCACCCCCAGCCCCGCATGCACAGCTAGGTCGCCTGCCCTGGGGGAGCCCGGCTGGGGGCCGCCGCTCAATCCAGCAGGGGATAGCGGCTGGCGATCCCATCGCCCGTGAACTCGGCCACCCAGCCGGCCGGGTTGTCGAAGAAGCGGATCGCCGTGAACTGGGGGGCGCTGCCCATGTCGAACCAGTGCTTGGTGCCGGCGGGCACCCGCAGGAAATCGCCGGTTTCACACAGCACCTGCAGCACCTCCCCCTCCAGGTGGATCACAAACAAGCCCCGGCCCTCGACGAAGAAGCGCACCTCGTCCTCGCTGTGGGTGTGTTCGGAGAGGAACTTCTGGCGCAGGGCGGCCCGGTCGGGGTGGTCGGGCCCCAGGCGGATCGCATCGACGGTGGGATAGGTGCCGCTGGCCTGCACCTGGGCGATCTCGGTGGCGTAGGCCGCCAGCACGGCGGCGTGATCGGCTTCGGTGGGCAGCTCCGGCTTCACCGGCCAACGCTCGTAGCCCAGGCCCCGCTCGGCCAGGGCCTGGGCAATCACGTCGCCGTCATGGCTCTCGAGCAGCAGCGCCGGCGCTGGATCGGCGCCGGCGCTGTCCCGGTAGAGGCTCAGGCGGGTCATGGGCTCCAGGGGGGCGGTGGGCGTTGGGGGGAGCCTAGAAAAGGTCAGCTGGGGCGTTTGTGTGTGGGACTGCATCGGGCCTGAGCCGGCCCCTGGGTCCTTGGGGGCTTCTTCCGCGGCGCCGGGCCTGGTCCTGGTGGGCGTGGGCCCGGGCGACCCCGACCTGCTCACGGTGGCGGCCGTGGGGGCGATCCGCTCCGCCACGGTGGTGGCCTACCCGGTGGCCCGGCCCGACGCCGTGGGCATGGCCGCCACGATCGCCGCCCCCTGGATCGGCCCCCAGCAGCGCCGGCTGCCCCGGGTGTTTCCGATGGTGGCGGAGGCCCAGCCGCGCCAGCTGGCCTGGCGGGCGGCGGCCGACGCCCTGGCGGCGGAGGTGGCGGCCGGGGAGGCGGTGGTGTTGCTCTGCGAGGGCGATGTCTCCCTGTTTGCCACGGCCTCCTACGGGCTGCTGGCCCTGCAGCACCGCCATCCCGAGTGCCCGATCCGCCTGATCCCCGGGATCACGGCCGTGGCGGCGGCGGCGGCGGCCGGGCGCTGGCCCCTGGCCCTGCAACAGGAGGCGTTGCTGATTCGCCCAACCCCCGAGGCCCCCGCCGCCCTGGCGGCCCTGCTGGACCAGGCGGCGGCGGGCGATCAGGTGCTGGCCCTGCTCAAGCTTGGCCAGCGCTGGCCCTGGGTGCGCCAGGTGTTGGCCGATCGGGGCCTGCTCGATGGCGCCCTGTTCGCCCAGCGGGTGGGCTGGCCCGACCAGCTGGTGGCGCCGGCGGCCGCCGTGGCACCCCAGGAGCAGCCCTACTTCTCCCTGCTGCTGGTTCGCCAGGGCTGGCCGGAGGTGTTGCCCTAGTCACCTGGGGGCCAGCGGCCTGGGTCCGATCCGATCGGCGCCGGATGCTTGCATGGTTTCAACCCCGCCACTGCCCATGACGCCGATCGACTGGCTGGCGTTGCTGCACCCGGTGCTGATCATCCTGTTCGTCTACCCGGTGGTGGGAGCGACGATCCGGCTGGGGATCCTGGCGCGGGAGCGGCGGCTCAAGATCAATCCCCTGCCCCCCAGCGTTGGCATTGAGCACGGCGACCACGGCCGCTGGCTCACCGGCGGCGTGGTGGTGGCCGTGCTGATCGCCCTCGATTACAGCTTTATCAAGCACTTTCTCGATCCGGCCCCACCCTTCGCGGGCGGTGCGGCCCGGCTGGCCTTGCTGCTGCTGATCAGCGTTGGCACCCTGCTGGCCTACGCGGCCCTGTGGTTCGTGAAGAAAGCCCGCCTGCGGGCCAGCTTTGCCCTGCTGACCTGGGCCGGCCTGCTGGGCCTGGGCAGCCAGAAGGAGATTTGGCGCCTGAGCGATAACCCCCTGACGGGCGAGTTCTGGGGCTCCCATTACTGGGCGGGTGTGTTGCTCACGGGCTTGCTGCTGTTCTCGGTGGCGGCCCGCACCGAGGTGCTGCGCTCCCTGCGCATGCGCCGCCTGCATGTCACAGCCAACGTGCTGGTGGCCGTGTTGCTGGCCGTGATGGCGATCACCGGCACCCGCGATTTGTTGCAAATCCCCCCCAGCTGGCAGGCGCCGGCCCTGGGCGGTTGTGATCACGTCACCTTGAAGTGCGCCCCCACCATCTCCCCCGAGGCCTTCCGCCAGGCCCTGGATCGGGCCGTTAAGGAAGCCCTGGGCAAGCGGGGTCCCACGGCCCTGGCTGCTCCTGCCGGAGCTCCGGCTGGCGACTCCCCCGAGGCCGCCGCCGCGAACCAGGCCTCAGCCAAGAACCAGGCCGCCGCCGCGAATCAGGCCGCCGCCCTGCCCCCTGCGGCCCTGGCCCCGGGCTTGCTGGCTCCCGCCTAAGCGTTTGGGCGCTAGCTGACGCTCCCCGGCCTGGGGGCGCTCCTGGCCCCTGGCCAGGCGGCCAGGCTGGGCGGCGGCGCCTAGTCCTCCTGGGCGGCCCGCTTCAGCAGCTCGAGGGCGCCGGCCGGGGTGGGTTCGCGCATTAATTGCTGGCGCAGTTGGGCGGCCCCGGGGAAGCCCTGGCAGGTCCAGCCCATGTGTTTGCGGGCGATCAGCAGGCCGTGGTCGCCTTTGCGCGCCACCAGGGCCCGTAACTGCTCGGCGGCGAGGGCCAGCCGCTCGCCTTTGCCGGGGGTGGGTGGGATGGGCCGGCCGGCCAGGGCCGCATCGATCTGGCCCACCAGCCAGGGGGCACCCATCGTGCCCCGGCCCACCATCACCCCATCGGCGCCGGTCACGGCCAGGCAGCGCAGGGCGTCGTCGGGGCTGGCCACATCGCCATTGGCAAACAGGGGGATGGTGAGGGCCCGTTTCACCGCAGCGATCGCCTGCCAGTCGGCCTGGCCGCGGAAGCCCTGCTGGCGGGTGCGGCCGTGCAGGGTGAGGGCCTGGGCGCCGGCCTCCTGCAGGGCCAGGGCGAACCCCACCGGATCGGCCGAATCGCCGCACCAGCCCAGCCGGGTTTTCACCGTGACCGGAATCGACACCGCCGCCGCCACCGTGGCCACCAGCCGCTGGGCCAGGCCCGGATCGCGGATTAGGCCACTGCCGCCGCCCTTGCGGGCGATCTTCTTCACTGGACAGCCCATGTTGATGTCGATCAAAAAGGCGCCGGCCTGCTCGGCCCGCCGGGCCGCATCGGCCATGGCCGCCGGCCGGTAATCAAAGAGCTGCACGCCGATCGGCCCCGCCTCGCTGGCCAGCTCCTCCACCTTTTCCAGGCCAAAGCCCAGCTCCAGGCTGGTGGCATTCACCATCTCGGTGAACAGCAGGGCCCCGGGGGCCCAGCGCCGCACCAGCTGGCGAAAAATCCGGTCGCTCACCCCCGCCAGGGGCGACTGCAACACCCGGCAAACCAACTGGCGCGGCGTGCCCCGGCCGGCCAGCTCCAGGGGGCTCTGGAACGGGCCAGCCCCGAGGGCCCCGGTAAGGGCGCTCCTAGGGGTGCCCTGCGGGGCCCCCTCGTTAGCCCCCTCCGTGGCCGTCACCGCGTCGCTCGCCCCTGGGCTGGCGGGGGCCGGCGGGGCCCAGGGGGCGGGGCTGGCGGTTGGGCTGTGGATGGCTCCTGGGGCGGCTGATTTCTGGGGGGCGCCGCCCGCCGTTGCCGGATGGGGGACCCTTACCCCATTCTCGCCATCGTTAGGGCCCGGCCCATCCCCGCACCCCTCCCGCTCCCGTCCCTTCGCCTGCCCTGCGCCATCGACCCCGCCGCTGTCTCTTCCCCCTCCCCCTCGCCCTGGCCCTCCCCCTGGCCCCTGTCGCGGCCCTTGTTGCAGGCGGTGCTCGACGATCGCCTCAACGATCGCTTCGTGTGTGAACTGATCTGGTGGCGCCTCGGCTACAGGCCCGCGGCGGCCGGCGCGGCCGATGCCATCGCGTCCGCCAGCGTCCCCTGGTGGGCCACGCCAGCCACGCCAGCGGCCTGGGCCGACCGGTTCCCCCAGGGCCCCGAGCTGGTGGCCGAACGGCCCGCCAATGTGCAACTCACCCGCTCGATTGCGGCGCCCCACAAGCAACTGCTCAAGGAGCAGCTCGGCTTTGGCGGCTACCGCATCGGCGAGCTCTACCCCCGCCGCACCCGTCGGGCCGTGGCCGTGAACTGGTTGCTGGCCCACCTGGCCGAGCGGGGCGAGCCCCTGGCCGACACCGGCCCCCTGCCGCCCCTGCTGGCGGCGCCCGCCGATCCGGTGGCGGGCCATCCGGGCGATCGGCCCGTGGGCTGAGGGCACCCCCTTCGGCCCAGGGGCCCGCTTCCCATCGGCTCGGCGGCTGGCCTGGCTCCTGGGCTTGGCGACGGATTAGGCCAGCCAGGGCGTAGCTCCGGCGCTGGTTTCGGCGCTGGTTCCGGGGGGCTGCGGGTCCCGGGCGGGCTTGGTACGGTCAGCCGTCGGGTCGATGTGTAGGGTCAAGACAGGACTTGCGTTGTAGGAATAAGGCGTCGTGGCTCTTCCAGTCGTCGCCATCATTGGCCGCCCCAATGTGGGCAAATCAACCCTGGTGAACCGGCTCTGCCGGAGCCGGGAAGCGATCGTGCATGACCAACCCGGGGTGACCCGGGACCGCACCTACCAGGAGGGGTTCTGGGGCGATCGCACCTTCCGGGTCGTCGATACGGGCGGTCTGGTGTTCGATGACGACAGCGAATTTCTGCCGGAGATCCGCGAACAGGCCAACCTGGCCCTGGCCGAGGCGGCCGTGGCCGTGGTGATCGCCGATGGCCAGCAGGGGCTCACCGCCGCCGACCAATCGATCGCCGAGTGGCTGCGGGGCCAGAGCTGCCCGGTGCTGCTGGCGGTGAATAAATGCGAATCGCCCGACCAGGGCCTGGCCATGGCGGCCGAGTTCTGGAGCCTGGGCCTGGGCGAGCCCTACCCGGTGTCGGCCATCCACGGCGCCGGCACCGCCGAGCTGCTCGATGCCCTGCTCACCCACCTGCCCCCCACCCCGGAGGTGGAGGAGGAGGAGCCGATCCAGCTGGCCATCATCGGCCGGCCCAACGTGGGCAAATCGAGCTTGCTCAATGCCGTGTGTGGCGAGAAGCGGGCGATCGTTAGTCCGATCCGGGGCACCACCCGCGACACGATCGACACGACGATCGAGCGGGAAGGCAAGCGCTGGAAACTGCTCGACACCGCCGGCATCCGCCGTCGCCGCAGCGTCGATTACGGCCCGGAGTATTTCGGCATCAACCGCAGTTTCAAGGCGATCGAACGCTGCGATGTCTGCGCCCTGGTGATCGATGTGCTCGATGGTGTGACCGAGCAGGACCAGCGCCTGGCCGGCCGCATCGAAGAAGATGGCCGCGCCTGCGTGATCGTCGTCAACAAGTGGGACGCGGTCGAGAAGGACAGCCACACCATGGCGGCCATGGAGAAGGAGCTGCGCGCCAAGCTCTATTTCCTTGATTGGGCGCCGATGTTGTTCACCTCGGCCCTCTCCGGCCAGCGGGTCGAGAGCATCTTTGCGGTGGCGGCCGTGGCCGTGGAGCAACACCGTCGCCGCGTCAGCACCTCGGTGGTGAATGAGGTGCTGCAGGAGGCGGTCAGCTGGCGTTCGCCCCCCACCAGCCGCGGCGGTCGCCAGGGCCGGATCTACTACGGCACCCAGGTCGCCACCCGGCCGCCCAGCTTCACCCTGTTCGTCAACGATCCCAAGCTGTTTGGTGATACCTACCGCCGCTATGTGGAACGGCAGATCCGCGAGGGCCTGGGCTTTGAGGGCTCGCCGTTGAAACTGTTCTGGCGGGGCAAGCAGCAGCGCGATGCCGAAAAGGATCTGGCGCGCCAACAGGCCAAATCCCACTAAGGATCCGGTGATGGCTCGGGCGGGCTGGAGGATGGGTCGCCAACGCCTGGGGATGGGCCGCTGATGGACTGGCTCCGGCAGATTCCGATCGGCCAGTACGTGGGTGGCAGCGGCAGCTGGTTGGGCCAGCTCGATGCCCGCCAAAAGCTGGCCTGGACCCTGGCCTTCCTGCTGACCCCGATCCTGGCCGGCCCCCTCTGGCGCCTGGCCCTGGTGGGGCTGCTGCTGCTGGTCACGGCCCTTTCCGGCCTGCCCTGGCGCCTGTGGCGCCGCAGCCTGCCCCTGCTGCTGGCCCTGGCCCTGTTGGTGGGTTGCCTCTCGGCCCTGCTGCCAGCCGGCAGCGGCGGTGCCGCCAGCCCCAGCCGCCCGCCCACGGAACTGCGCCTGGCCCCGGCCGGCGCCGATGGCCTCCCGCCCAGTCGCTCCGGCCTGCGTTGGGAGTTGCTGCGCTGGGGGCCCCTGCCGGTGGGGCCCCTGTCCCTGGGCCCCCTGGTGGTGACCCGCCGCTCGGGGGAATTGGGCCTCAACAGTGCCACCTTGCTGTTCACCGTGATCCACAGCGCCAACCTGTTGTTGCTCACCACCCCGCCGGAGGAGTTGGTCTGGGCCCTGGCCTGGTTGATCACGCCCCTGGCCCGATTGGGGCTGCCGGTGGAGCGACTCGGGTTCACCCTGCTGCTGGCCCTGAGGTTCTTGCCGCTGGTGCAGGAAGAGTTCCAGAACCTGTTGCGCTCCCTGGCGACCCGGTCCGTGAACCTGCGCCAACTGGGATTCAAGGGTGGCTTTGGCTTGCTGTTGGCCGTGGCCGAACGGTTGCTGGCCAACGTGTTGTTGCGTTCCGAGCAGGGGGCCGAAGCCCTGCTCGCCCGCGGCGGCACCTGGATCTCGCCGGCGGAGTTACGCCAGCCCCAGCGGGGGTGGGGGCTGTTGCAATTGGCGGGCGCTGCCGCATTGGTGCTGTTAATTGGGCTGCGCTGGCGGTACGGTGCCACCTAAGTTGTGCCCAATCCGACAGACAACGTGAGCGCTGAGCGTTACCTGAATCACCCGCTGTTCGGTCTGCTCTATCGGGTGGCCCTGGCGGGGGAAGGTCGGGACCTCTACGCCACCCTCTACGCCCAGCGCATGTTCTTTCTGGTGACCCTCCAGCCCCGGGGCGCCCAGTTTGAGGTGATCCCGCTGATGGATGCCCGCCACCTCGCCGAGCAGAACCTGGCCCGCACCCGCCGCGAGGGGGCCGAGGCCCATGCGCCCTGGCGCCTGCTCTTCGACCAGACTTTCATCTAGCTCCCCTCCGAGGCCGACCAGTGGCGCCCCCATCGCTTCGGCAGGACGCTCCCGGCATGCCCTACCCCGCTCCCCCCAGGGCGGCGGGCGCCGGAGCCGGGTCCGATCCCGCAGGGCCCCCATGGAGCCTGGAGCAGCAGTTCGGCGCCCTGGGGGAGGCCCTGCCCGCCGGTAGCCGGCTTTTGGCGGTGAGCAAGGGCCATCCCGCCGCCAGCGTGCGCCAGCTGGTGGCCTTGGGCCAGCGCAGCTTCGGCGAAAGCCGCCTGCAGGAGGCGATCGCCAAGCAGGCGGAGCTGGCCGACCTGGGCGCCCTCGATTGGCACTTCATCGGCCGGCTCCAGGCCAACAAGGCCCGGGCCGTGCTGCGCCAGTTCGGCACGATCCACTCCGTCGACAGCCTGGAGCTGGCCGGGCGCCTGGCCCGCATCGCCGCCGAGGAGGGCCTGGCTCCAGCCGTGTTTCTGCAGGTAAAGCTGCGGCCCGATCCCAACAAAACCGGCCTAACGGCGGCCGAGCTGCGCCAGCTCTGGCCCCAGCTGCAGGGCCTCACCCCCCTGAGGATTGTGGGCCTGATGACCATGGCGCCCCAGGGCCTTTCGCGGGCCGAAACCCAGGCCCTGTTTGGCGAGTGCGCCGCCCTGGGCCGGGAGCTGGGCCTGCCGGAGCTGTCGATGGGCATGAGTGGCGACTGGCCCGAGGCGGCCGCGGCGGGCAGCACCTGGCTGCGGATTGGTTCGGGTTTGTTTGGGCCCAAACCTTGCCAGCGCTGACGTGGGACGCTATTCAGGTCCAAGCCACAACAAAAATCCGTGTCGTTGTTCTCCCGCCTTCGTGCCGTCGTCTCTGGAGATGACTACCTAGACGGTGACTTCGACGATGAGCTTGATTACGAGCACAACGATGCGCCCCAGCCGACCAGTCCGGTGAGCCGCAGCAGCTCCCTGGCCCTCAGCTCCGATTTCATGGCCGACGACCCCTTTGCCGGCACCAATGTGATCGGCATGCCCGGCATCTCCACCTCCATGGCGGAGGTCACCTTGATGGAGCCCCGCAGCTTCGATGAGATGCCCCGCGCCATCCAGGCCCTGCGCGAGCGCAAGACCGTGATCCTCAACCTCACGATGATGGAGCCGGACCAGGCCCAGCGGGCCGTCGATTTCGTGGCCGGCGGCACCTTCGCCATCGACGGCCACCAGGAGCGGGTCGGCGAAAGCATCTTCCTGTTCGCCCCCAGCTGCGTCACCGTCACCACCGCCGCCAGCGACGAGGCCTCCTCGCCCACGATCGTCACCCGCGACGCCAGCCAGGAGCAACAGGCTGCCCCCAGCCCCGCCTGGGGTCGCTCCGAGTCCGGCTTCGGCCTGGGCTGAGCGGATCTCCCGTTGGCAGCGGGCCGGCGGGGTTGGTGGGGCCTGACGGCCTGTGCCTGAGCCGCCCACCCCTGCCTTGCCCACTCCCGAACCGGGTCTGGCCCAGCCCATGGCGCTTCCCTCCCCTACGCCCGCAGCCGGCGACTCCCCTTCCCCCGGGCTGGAAGGGTTTGCGCCGGAGCGCTTCGGAGTGGTTGGGTTTGGCCGCATGGCCCAGGCCCTGCTGCTGCCCCTGATCGCCAGCGGCCAGGTGCCGGCAGGGGCCGTGCGGGCCGTGGTGGGCAGCCAGGCTTCGGCGGCCCGCCTGGCCGCCCACCACGGCCTGGCGGTGGGCACCGATCCTGCCCAGGCCTGGCAGGCGCCCGCCGTGCTGCTGGCGGTCAAACCCCAGCTGCTGGCCGCGGCGGCTGAAGCCGCCCGCGGGATCTCCTGGGTAGGGGCAGCCGCAGATCCCTCCGCAGCGGCCCTGGGGACGACCCTGGGCGGGACTGGGGCTGGGGCTGGCGAGCGGCCCCTGTTGATTTCGGTGTTGGCCGGGGTGACCCTGGCCCGGCTGCAGGCCCTGTTCCCGGCCCATCGCATCGTGCGGGCCGTGCCGAATACGCCGGCCCTGGTGCGCCAGGGTCTCACCGGCCTGGCCTGGGGCGAGGGGATTTCCGCCGAGCAACAGCTCTGGGTGCGCCAGCTCTTCGCCCAGGTGGGTGAGGTGCTCGACCTGCCCGAAAGCCAGCTCGATGCCTTCCTGGCCCTCACCTCCTCCGGGCCGGCCTTCGTGGCCCTGGTGGCCGAGGCGATGGCCGATGGGGCCGTGGCCGCCGGCTTGCCTAGGGCCCTGGCCCTGCGCCTGGCCCACCGCACCCTGGCCGGCACGGCCGCCCTGCTCCAGGAGCAGGAGCTCCATCCAGCCCAGCTCAAGGACATGGTGGTCAGCCCCGGCGGCACCACCATCGCCGGCCTGCGGGAGCTAGAGCGGGCCGGCCTCCGCTCGGCCCTGATCGAGGCCGTGGTGGCCGCAGCCGAGCGCAGCCGCCAGCTGGCTTGAGGCCCCGCCTGGGCCCCAGCTGGTTCGGAGCTGGTTCGGAGCCCAGGCCCCAGGGGCTTGGCTTGGCCTGGCGAGGGCTCAGCCCTTGCCTTAGCCCTTGCCCTGGCCCAATTTCGGTTCGGTGCCCGCCAGCAGCCGTTCCAGGTTGCTGCGGTGGCGCCACACCACCAGCGCCGTGGTGAGCAGGGCCAGCACCAGGTAGGCGGGCCGCAGGCCGCTGCCGGCTGCGGCAAAGGAGCCCAGCATCAACAGGGGCAGGCTCAGGGCCGCCACCACGCTGGAGAGCGACACGATCCGGCTGGCGCTGAGGGTGGTTAGGAAAATGCCGAAGCAGGCCAGGCCCACGGCCGGCACCAGGCCCAGCAGCATGCCCAGTCCCGTAGCCACGGCCTTGCCGCCCTTGCCGCCTAGCCAGAGCGACCAGCTGTGGCCGGCCAGGGCCGCCAGGCCCGCCGCCACCACCCACCAATCGCTCCACCAGTTACTGGCGGCGGCGATCCCTTGGGGTTGGAGCAGGGCCTTGGCCAGCAGCACCGCCGCCGTGCCCTTGAGCACATCCACCAGGAACACGGCCAGGGCCGGTCCTTTGCCGAACACCCGCAGCACGTTGGTGGCCCCGGTGGAGCCCGAACCCAGGCTGCGGATATCCACGCCCTGGATCCATTGGCCCGCCAGGTAGCCACTGGGGATCGAGCCGAGCAGGTAGCCGGCCGCCAGGGCCAAAAGGGTGGGCAGGGGCGTGGTCACAGCAGGTCGTCCTCCAGGGCGAGTTCGCTTGGGCCAGGGGCGAAGGCGAGCCAGAGGGGGAACTGCAGGATCGCCACATCGACCACCTGTTCGGCGGCGTCCACCAGAATGAAGGGCAGCTCGCCCCGCTCCTCCAGCCGGTCGGCCCGCTCGATCAGGGCATCGGGCCGCTCAAACAGGACGATGCCGCTGTTGGGGCCGAAGTCTTCCCGGCCCAGGCCAAGGCAATCCTGCAGACCCCGCCGCCATTCGCCCAGCCGCTCCGGCTGGCCGGCCAGCACCAGGGTCTGGAAGCGTTCGCCATAGAGGTCGCCCAGGATGGCGATGGCGGCGGCCCCCACCAGGGCATTGCGGTTGCGGCTGCCCGTGCTGGGCTGGGCGCCGCGCCCCCCCTGGAATAGGAACCAGTCCTCCAGCAGGCCGGCCGTGGGCGCGTCCAGGCTGCGGCGCAGTTTCCAGGGGTCGGCGTAGAAATCGGGCTGGCCGAGGAACTGCTCCAGCCGCTGGCGGATCAGGGGTTCGTCCTGGCTGAACAGGCCCGCCGCTGCCGGGGCCTGGGCGCCGGCGGCGGGTGAAGGGGCGGCCTGCTCTAGGTCGAGGGGGGAGGGCTGCACCACCAGGGGCTGCACCACCAGCTCCACCTGCTCGGCGGCCACGGCCAGCTCCTGCAGGGCCCCCACCAGGTAGTCCTGGAAGCCCTTGACCCGCCGGGCGATGCCATCGGACTGGCCGGCGAAGCTGCTTTGGATCTCCCGTTGCACCTGGTCGCGGCGGGCCTCCAGCTCGGACAGTTCCTGCTCCAGCACCAGCCGTTTTTGCTGCAGCTCGGCCAGGGCTAGCGCCAGCACGGCCGCCCCAGCCCCTGTGGCCAGTAGGGGCTCCCCGCTGGCGGTCTGCGCCGTTGCGGGTGGCTCCGTCCCCTCTGGCGCTGGCAGGCCATGGGCCCCGGGGCCAGGGGTGGCGTCCGGCTGGCCGGACTCGCGAGCCTCGCTGAGGCCCGCTTGCGGCTCCAGGGGGCCGGCTGGCGACGCTTGCGGCCCGCTTAGGGCATCGATCGCATCAGCCCTGGGCCCGTCAAGGTCATGGGGCAGGGGCCCATCGGCGGCGGAGTCGCTCATGGCAGGGCGCTGAGGTGCTGTTGGAGCTGTTGACGCAAGGTTGTGGCATCAAACAGCACTGGCAAGAGGTGGATGCTGCGCTGTTCACGGAAATAGAACAGCACGGGCAGGGGCCCCCAGAACAGGCGCCAGCCCAGCCAGCCCTCGTAGGGGAAGCGGCGCAGCAGGTTCTGGCGGTTCCAGACCAGCAGGGCATCGGCCGTGAACTGGAGCCGCAGTAGCTGGCTTTGCAGCAGGAGAAACAGCCCGAACAGGCCCACCACCAGGGCCAGCCAGGCGGCGCCGCCCCATAGGGGCAGCAGCAGCAGGCAGGCCAGGCCCAGGGCCACCACCCCCAGGGGCACCCAGGGACGGGGCGCCAGGATCACGCCCGCCTGGGGGTCGGGGCCCGTCGGGGCCGACTGGCTGGTCTTGGCTGCCGGAGCGGTAGGGCTGGGCTGATCCGGTTGCAGGGGATCCATCGGCGCCGGGGTCTCCAGGAACTTCATTCTGGGGAGGGGTTGGCTCCGGTCGCCGCCGGGGGGCTGGCTGCACCGGCCCAGCCGGGTCGCGCCGCCCGGGGGGCTGGCTGGGGCCCTACTCGCCAAACAGCAGCTGGGTGAGCACCACGTCCACCAGGGACACGCTCACCAGGATCATCACCACGGCTCCAGTGGTGCTGCTGCCCACTTCCTTGGGGCCGCCCCGGGTGGTGAGACCCCAGCCGCAGGCGATCACGGCGATGATCAAGCCGAAGACCACCGCCTTGATCAGCATCGCTGGGAGGTCGGAGGGCTCCATCCAGGTGCGCACCGAATTCCAGAACACCGACGGCGGGATCGCATAGAGGGCGGTGCTGCTCAGCTGGCCCGACCACACGGCCACGGCGAAAAACAGCAGACATTGCACGGGCGCCATCACCACCATCGCCACCACCCGGGGCACCACCAGGTATTCGACCGGGTCGGTGCGCAGCATCGTGATCGCGTCGATCTGCTCGGTGACCTTCATGGTGCCCAGCTGGGCGGCGTAGGCCGTGGCCACCTTCCCCGTGATCAGGGTGGCGGTGAGGATCGGCGCGATTTCGCGGGCCAGGCCGATGGCCAAGATGCCGCCCACGGTGGAGCCGGCCCCCTGGTTGACCAACTCGGCCGCCACCTGGATGTTGAAGACGGTGCCGGAGGCCAGGCCCGTGATCACCACGATCAGGATGCTGCCGGGCCCCGCCTCAAACAGCTGCTCCAGCAGGTCATTGGGACTGATGCGGCCCCGGGCGATCGCCGCGAGGGATTGGCCGCCGATCATCAGGCTGCTGCCCAGTCGCCTCAGCCAGCGGGGCGTTAACCAACGGGCCAACCGCCTGGGCCGGCTGGCTGGGGGCTTGGCCAAGGGGCTCGGGCTGGGGAGTTGGGGGGGCATCCGCTTGGACGTCAGGGGTGGGTGGGTTGGACCATCGGCTGCTGGCCCTTCTGGGGCCAGTGGCGCATGACCACCAGGCCCAGCACCACCAGCACGGCCGGAATCAGGCCCATGCAAAGGCGAATCGTGATCAGGGCGCTGGCGGGTTGCTGGGGCCCCAGGTCCTGCACGTAGCCACTGAGGCTGAGCAGGCCGCCGTACACCACCATCACCCCACTGATGCAGACCTTCTGGGCCAGCACCATCCAGGCGCTGTATTGGCCGGCCGGTTTCTCCGGGTCGGCATCAATCGCATCCGGCAGCAACGACCAGGGGATCAGGTAGGCGGTGGAGGCGCCGATGCCGGCGGTGGTGATCGTGGTGAGTAGGGCCACCAGCTTGACCAGGTTGGCGATGGAGCCGGTGGGGCTGAAGCTGGGATCCAAGGGCGGCAAGGCCAGCACGGCCAGGCAGCCGGCCACCCAGAGGCCACTGCCCAGGCGCAGGGCGACCAGGCGGCCGCGGCGGTGGGAGAGGCGGTTCCAGAGCCAGAGCCCCACCAGGGTGCTGACCAGGAACGGCAGCAGGATCCAGCGGCTCCAGCCCTCCGGCACCTGCAGCACCATGGGCAGATAAAAGAGGGCCACGGCCTGCATCAGTTGCAGGGCGCACCAGAGCAGCAGGTAGAGCCCCAGCACCCGCACGAAGCGGCCATTGCGGATCACCCGGCCCAGCAGCCGGCGGGTGGTGCCGGGCAGGCTCTGGGGGCGCTGACAGTTGCGGGCGGCCGGCACAAGCCCCCAGCCGCAGAGCAGGGTGGTGACCGTGATGATCAGGCCCGATACCAGCCCCACGGGTAGGTAGGAGGAGGGATCTTGGAGGTCCTTGACCAGAATCCCCGCCAGCACCGAGGCCACCAGGGTGGCGAGGATTGAGCCGGTGAACCGGGCCGTGTTTAGCCGGGTGCGCAGGGACACATCCGTGGTCAGTTCGGCGGCCAGGGCCGAATAGGGCAGGTTGACGCAGGTGTACAGGCTGTTGGCGACAACAGAGATCAGCACGAAAACCCAAAATCTCACCCAGCCATCGGGCCAGGGGGGCAGCCACCACATGGCCGCCATGGCAAAGCCCAGGGGCAGGGCGCTCCAGAGGATCCAGGGCAGGCGCGGCCCCCAGCGGGGGCTGGCGGTCTTGTCGCTCAACCAGCCGACGACAGGATCATTAACGGCATCCCAGAGGCGGCCGCAGCCATAGGCCAGGCCCGCTTGCCAGGGGGGCAAGCCCGCCGCTGTGTAGAAGAGCATCAAATAAAAGCCGATCAGGGCCGCGCCCATGCCGGTGCCCACGTCGCCCATGCCGTAGGACCACAGCAGCCGGGCCCGGGCGCCCCCCCGCAGGTCGGCCGCATCGGTGGCCAGGGGAGCGGCAGCCGGCGCCTGGCCCCGCCCAGGGCGAGCCTGGGGCCCGGGTCCATCGCCAGGGTCCAGCCCGGTTGAACCTTGGTTTCCTGCGGGATGGTCGCCTACCCAGCTTGAGTCGTTGCCCACGTCCCTGTCTGAGGCCAAAGCTGCCTGTCCTGACGCAAGCCATAATGGTGCAGCTTCCCTGGCTCCAGATGTCGCCTGCCCGGCGGATCCTGGATCCAAGGAAAGCCTCGGTACACCAGTACTGCTGCGGGCGTAGTTTAGTGGTAAAACCTCAGCCTTCCAAGCTGATGATGCGGGTTCGATTCCCGCCGCCCGCTTTTCGTTGTTGAGTTGGGGTTGCCCCTTTTAGGCCTGACGGCAGCTCCGGGGCAGGCCCCATCGTTTTGCTGGCGCAGCAATGCCTGGCTGGCGGCTCAAAGTTCTCGTAAGGGCCGAGACCGCTTGATCCCAATACCTTGATCGCAATGTCTAGGTCGCAACACCTAGGTTGCAATGCCTTAATCGCAACACTTAGGTCGCGTCGGTAGGGGATGAACTCGCCGTTGGCAAAGGTGCGGCTGCTGGGATGAAGCGGCCAGGCACTTTGTGGTTAGCTGAATCCATCAAAGAAACTGACGATCTAGCAATCTCCTTTGGGATTTAGACCTCTGCTGAAGCCCTGATGATCGCCATCGTGCTGGCCTCCACCTCGCGGGCCACTTCAGCCAGCTCGGGGTCGCTGGAGAGGGCACTGAGCATCGCTTCGGGTCGAATCATGCCGATGCGGGTGGTGCCGTCCTGGGTATAGACGGAGATGCGGCAGGGCAGCGCCATGTTGAGGGTCATGTTGGCTGCAAGCACCTTGGCGGCCTGCTGGGGATTGCAGACCTCAAAGACGCGGCATTGCTCGGGGAACTCAATTCCCTTGGAGCGCAGGGTCGCCGCCAGATCATGCACCGCCAATACCCCGAAACCATGGGCTGGTACAGAGACCTGCAGCGCTGAACAGGCCTCTTCAAAGGGGCGGGATGTGTCGAGCTGGAAAAAAAAGGTCCATGGGGAAGGTGGCTTCAGGGTTGATGGTGGGGCTGGCCTTGGCCACTCCAATGGACTGCTGTTAATCAATCGTGACCGTGATGGGTTTTTGGGCCGTTGCCAGCAGGGTGCGCGACACGGGACAGGGGGCTGTGCGCTGCGCTAAGGCCGCCCGTTGGGCTTGATTGGTCAGCATCATCTGCCCGGACGCCTGGGGGGTGAGCTGCAGCTGAAATGCGCCCTGGAATGCCTCGACAATCCAGCTGGATCATGTAACCACAGGGCGCCTAGGTCAGCAGGCGTGGATGGGGTGATTGGGGCGCCAAGGATTGGGGCGCCGGGGAGGCGCTGGGGGGAATGGGGTTCAGCGGTGCCCTGGTTGGTGGTTGCAGGCTGCTAGGGGGTTGGCGCTGGGGCGTGTGGCTGGCGGTTGGTTTCTGGCGGCGCCAGGCTTCGGCGCCGCTGAGCAGGGCAGAGCCGACCAGCAGGGCGGCAAAGCCCCGGCGCAGCAGGTGGTCGCCCAGGTGGGGGGCCAGGCGCTGGCCGACCAGGGCCCCAACAAAACCACCTCCCACCAGGGGCAGCATCAGGGGCAGGCTGGCGGCGGGCCAGTGGCCCAGGGCGGCCAGGGCCACCAGGCTGTTGACGGCAATTAGTAGCAGGCTGGTGCCACTGGCGAGCTGCATCGGCAGCCCCGCCAGCAACACAAGGGCCGGCACGATCGCAAAGCCTCCGCCCACCCCGGCGATGCCGGTGAGCAGGCCCACCAGCAGCCCTTGAACGGCCAGGGCCAGGGGTGAGCCGCTGCCGCTCCGTTCGGCGGGTGCGGAGACGGCCTTGCCGCGGCTGAGCAGCCAGGAGGCCAGCAGGGCCGCGGCAGCAAACAGGCCCAGTTGCACCGGCTCGGCCACCAATCCAGCCTTAACCAAGCTGCCGCCGATCCAGCTGCCGGCCAGGGCTGGCAGCCCCAGCACCAGGGCAGGTTTGGGCGCCACCTGGCGGCGCCGCAGGTAGGGGCCCAGGTTGCCCAGGGCCATCAGGGTCACCACCAGCAGGGAGAGGGGCACGGCCTCCCGGGTGGGGAGGGCGGCGCCACTGACGAGCAACGGCAGCAGCAGAATTCCGCCGCCGGCCCCGAACACGGCGAGCAAAAAGCCGATCAGGCCGCCGCCGGCCAGTAACAACAGCAAAAGGCTGATGCTCACACCTTCACCCGGTTCCAGGGGAGCAGGGCCAGCAGGCGGGCCATGCCACAGAAGCCGGAGATGCCGGCAAACATCAGACCCGCGCCGACGAAGCCACTCAGCCAGATCCAGCCGGGGGCCACGGTCTGGCTGAGGACCACGCCGATCAACACCAGGGCGCCGGCGCTGATCTGCACCTGGCGCATCAGCGGTAGGGGAGCCCCTTTGCGCTTCTCCAGGGGCAGGGCGGCCGCTTGCCAGGCGAGCAGGCCCCCCTCCAGATCAGCCAGGCCTTCTTGGTGGCCGCGGGTTCGCAGGGTCGCCACGCCCCGCTCGCTGCGGGCGCCGCTCTGGCAGACCAGCACCAGGGGGCCTTCAGGTAGGGCCGCCTTGCCGATCTGGGCCAGGGGAATGTTGCGGCTGCCAGGGATGGAGCCGCCGACGAATTCCATCGGCTCGCGTACATCAACGACGGTGACGCGGCCGCTGCGGTGTTGGTCGGCCAGTTCGTGGGGGCTGAGGCGCAGGGACGGTTTCATGGCAGGGACTTCCCCAGGGGAAGGCTGAAAGGGTTAGAGCGGGCCGGGGGCTGGTGGCTGGGGTCTTTCGTTGGGAGCGCTGGACAGGATTGGCTTGGGTTAAGGGCCCCGGGTTCGGAACGGGCCGGGGTGCAGTTGGGTTAGGCGGCGTTGGTCGTGGCCCGCTCGATCGGGAAGCCTTCCGCGTCCCAGGCCCGCAGGCCGCCGTGGAGGTTGGCGACCAGGCTCCGGCCGGCTTTTTGGAGTTGCAGGGTGCCCAGGGCCGAGCGGCTACCGGAATGGCAGAGCACCACCACGGGCCGGTTTAGGGGGATCTCACCGAGGCGAGCCTCCAGTTCCGGCAGGGGAATCAACTGGCTGCCGGGCACGTGACCATCGGGCCCGTGGAACTCCTCGGCCGTGCGCACGTCGAGCAGGGTGAGCTCCCGGCGGTGCTCCGCAACCCAGGCCGGGCCCAGCTCGGGCAGGCCGGCATAGCTGCGCCGTACCGGCGCCCAGTTCGGTTGTTCTTGGGCTGTGCCGCCCTTCCCTTGGCGCGGCTTGCCGCTTCGCAGGTTGGCCGGCAGGGCCTCGGCGAGGCGGCCCGGGTGGGGCAGTTTCAGTGTCTCCATGAAGATCACGAAGTCGCGCTCATTGGCGCCGCCACCGAGGCGGGCATTGAAGGCTTTCTCTTCGGCCACCGAGCTCACCGTGCGGCCGACGTAGTCGTGGCCGGGATAGAGCAGGCAGCTGTCGGCTAGGGAGAGGATCTGCCCGGTGATCGAGCGATAGAGGGTGCGGGCGTCGCCCTGCTGGAAATCGCAGCGGCCGCAGCCCCGCACCAGCAGGGCGTCGCCGGTGAAGGCCGCGGAGTGGTCGTCGAGCACGAAGGTGAGGCAGCCATCGGTGTGCCCGGGGGTGGCGCGCACCTCCAGCTCCCGGCGGCCGAAGCGGATCCGATCGCCAGCGGCGAGGGGGCGCGTCACGTTTTCGGCCCGGGCGGTGGCCGCCAGGCCAATGGCGCAGCCCGTGGCTTGATGCATCAACCAGCTGCCGGTCACATGGTCGGCGTGGGCATGGGTGTCGAGGCTGGCCACCAGGGCAATGCCCAGTTCCCGGATCAGGGCCAGGTCGCGGCCGTGCTGCTCGAACACCGGATCGATCAGCACCCCCTCGCCCGTGGCCCCATCGGCCAGCAGGTAGGTGAAGGTGCCGGTGTCGGCATCAAAGAGTTGGCGCAGCAGCAGGGAACTCCCGCCGGCGGCGGCCAGGAGCAGGGGTGAGGCGACAGGGGTGACGGCCATCGTTGATGCCTTTGAAGCTGCTATGAGCTTACACGCATAAGCTGGGTCGAGGCAGGGCATGCCTGTCTGGTCTTGGGCGGCCTGGGTGGGAAAACCATGGCAACGCAGGCGCGTCTGCTTTGGATAGTTAGGCGGCTGGCTGCATAATGGCTTGATCGTCATAGATGGGTTGCCATGGCTGCCCCCGGCTCCCTGCCCAGCCCCCAGTTGCTGGAGGAGTACAGCCAGTTCTTCCGGCTGCTGAGCGAGTCCGCCCGGCTGCAACTGCTCTGCCTGCTGGCCCAGGGCCCCCGCGATGGGGCCTCCCTGATCGAAGCCACCGGGTTTAGCCAGTCCCATGTCAGCCGCCAGCTGGGCCAGCTGCAACGGGCCGGTCTGGTCAGCTGCGTGCGAGAGGGCGTGCGCATGATCTACAGCGCCGACAACGACCTGGTGAACGACCTCTGCTCCCTGGTCCAGAACCGGCTGCGGCAGCGCTTGGAAGAGCAGCTCAAGCAGCTCCAGTCGGTCTGAGCTGGGTCGTCGTGCCCCATCGCCCCGGCCCCTGGGTCCCAAGCGAAGACCGGGACGAAGGGTCGGGCTGTTGGGGGATCGCTTGAACGAGGGGCTACTCCCTTCGGTTTAGGCGGTTCTGTGGGTGATCCGTCAACGTCGCCCAGGACGGGGCGAGCAGGCGGCGGAGCACGCGATTAATCATGCAAATTTTTCAATTTCTTCCTGAATCCCCTTGGGGCTGGATGTCAAGTTGCTGGCTTGGCAGAAGTCGTCGATTGACGGTTGGCTGCCGTTGGTTCTCTTGAGAGCCCCTTGATCGGTGTCGATGGGCTGGCGAATAAATCTTTCTTCTTAAACATTGCCTCCCTTTCGGTTGGGTCAAGCTTGATGCAAACTTTTTGCGTTCAAAATTCCGATGTAATCCCTGTGTTCAAGAGATGATGGCCCCCAGGGCCCCATCTTCAGGATTGCCTGAATCGGGTGTTGAAGATCATGGCAGGCATCAATTTCTAAATGAATTTCTTTGCAAGTAAGAAATTCTTCGAGGTTTATGGCCGTCTTCTTGGGGGGATACTTGTTTTGTTGTCGAATTCAATCGGGGTTCACCTCCAGGCCCAGGTCCAGCCAGTCGCCGCCCCCTGGGCCTTGGCGATCAGACCGTTTCGGAGCCCGGGCGCCCCGTTCCGTCCCCCTCCCCTGGGTTCCTGGCCCAGTCCTTGCAGCGTCCGGTAAGGATTGGGCCGGTGACGGCAGGTTCGACCACCTGGATTAGCCTCCTGCTGCCAACCACTCTTGCCAACGCTGGGCTTCCGCCTGGGCCGAGGTGCTGGCGCTGGCCGGGGCACCCACCAGCCACACCGCCTGGCTGGCCCGGCTCACCGCCACGTAGACCAATTGGCGCCGCAACTGCTCATCACTGGGCCAAAACACATCCCCGGCCACGAACACCTCGCCAAAGGTGCTGCCCTGGCTGCGGTGCACCGTCAACACCGCCGCCGGGCCGAGGGAGGCGAAGGCATCGCGCACCAGGAAAAAGCGCCGCCAGAGCCCCCGGCCGTCCTTCTTGCCGGCGTCGCGGGCCTGCTGGCGCAGCCGGGCCAACATGCCATCCAGTTGCTGGCGGGCGGCGCTTCCCACCGGTGGCAACAGGCGCAGGCTGAGCCGGGTTTCGCCCGCTTCCACCTCGGCGGTGAGGGTGTCGATCACGGTGGCCGTGAGGCCATCGCCGCTGCCGACGCCGAAATCGGCCAGGTCGCAGCGCTCCGGCGTCACATCGCGCACCACCAGTTCCCGGTTTGAGCCCAGCAGCATGTCCGGCTCCTCGGCCCCCTCTTCCCCCTGGCGGCAGGCCGGCGCCATCACGGCTGAGCGGCTGATCAGCACCTCCCCCGGCAACACCGGCAACTGGTCCGCCATCTCGCCATGGATGGCGCGCCGGGCCAGGGGCACCAGTTGCTCAAGGGCGCGGTTGGTGTAGCAGAGGATGCGGGCGTGGTCGGGGTTGTCCAGTTCGGCCGCCCGGCGCAGGGCCGCCTGGGCCGCCGCCAGCCAGTCCGGCCGGGCTGCAACGGCCACCAGGCCCAGGCTGCTGCGCACCGGGGCCAGCACCGGCGGCTGGCGGCAGGGCAGGGCCCCCTCGCGCAGGCCCGTGGCCAGCCGCAACACCGGCCCCTGGTGGCGCACCACCTCAGACAGGAAGGCCCGTTCGGCCCGGCCCATGGCAAACACCGGGCTGACCGGTTCCCCCACCGGCGGCAGCTGGGCCGGATCACCCACGAACACCAGCCGGGTGCGGAAGGGGTGGGCGCAGCGCAGGCTGATCTCCAGCAGGCTGCTGTCCACCATCGAGGCCTCGTCAACCAGCACCAGGCCCAGGTGTTCCAGGGCCATGGCGGTTTGTTCCGTTTCCTCGCAGCGCTCGAGATCGCGCTCGCGCCGGAGTTTGAGCCGCAGCAGCCGATGGATCGTGGCTGGGAACCAGGTGGGCTGCAGGCCATGCAGGGCCAGCTGCTGGCGCAACACCCCCACGGCCTTGTGGGTGGGGGCCACCACCGTCCAGCAGAGGCCGGAGGCCTCCACCTGGGCCAGCAGGTGCATGGAGAGGAAGGTTTTGCCGGTGCCGGCAAAACCGCTCAACACAAAGGGCGTGCCATCACTGGGGGTCTGGAGCCAGGCAGAAAAGGCGGCCAGGGCCTGCTGTTGGCCCGTGGTGAGTGACCCATCCCTGGAGCCAGGCGTGGGGAGGCTCACCCGATCGGCAGCTGGCCCTGGAGCAGGCCGAGATGGTGGGCCAGCTCCAGGGGCGAACCCACCAGCACCAGGCCGGGCAGGGCCACGGCCGGGCCGATCAGGCTGCCCACTAACACCTCCAAACGGGTGTGGCCGAGGTTTTCCTTGAGCGGTTTGAGCGCGGCCGGGCCGTCGCCCATGGGGACCCAGAGGCCATCGGGCAGGCCATTCACCCGCGCCGCGGTAATGCCGGCGGCCCGGCGCACCCCCGAGGCGTCGTAGAGCACCACAAAACACATGGTGGCCGCCAGCGCGAACAGCGGGTTGTCAAAGCCCAGCTGCCAGCCGATGCCGGCGGCGGTGCCCGTGAGTAAGGCCGAATGGCTTGAGGGCATGCCGCCGGTTTCCACCAGCACCGCCGGTCGCCAGCGCCGGTGCACCACCAGTTCGATCAGCAGCTTGGAGACCTGGGCCAGGCCGCAGGCCGCCAGGCCCCAGGCCAGAACGCCATTGCTGAAGAAGGCTTGCCACAGGTGGGGATCGGCGCCCAGGCCAGCCGGATCAATCGAAGCGATCATCGGTCACGGCTCGTGATGTAGTCGGCCAGGGCCAGCAGGGGGGCTGCCTGGGCGCTCCAGGGGCCCAGGGCCGTTTTGGCTTCGGCCACCAGGGCCTCGGCCCGGCGGCGGGATTCATCCAGGCCCAGCAATTTGGGGTAGGTGGTTTTGTCGGCGGTGAGGTCCTTGCCGGCGGTTTTGCCGAGCACTTCGCTGCTGGCCGTCACATCGAGGATGTCGTCGATGATCTGGAAGGCCAGGCCGATGCCGCGGGCGTAGGTGCCCAGGGCCACTAGCAGCTCCGCGGAGGCGCCGGCGACCAGGGCGCCGCTGAGCACGCAGGCGCGCAGCAAGGCGCCGGTCTTGTGCAGGTGGATGTATTCGAGCGTCTCCAGATCCACGTCCTTGCCTTCGCATTCCAGGTCCACCACCTGGCCGCCCACCAGGCCCGGGGCACCGGAGGCCAGGCTCAGTTCGCCCACCACCTGGAGCAGCCGCTCGGCCGGCACCCCCGGGCTGCGCAGGGCCACCATTTCAAAGGCCCGGGTGAGCAGGGCATCGCCGGCCAGGATCGCGTTGGCCTCGCCAAACACCTTGTGGTTGGTGGGCCGGCCCCGGCGCAGGTCGTCGTTGTCCATGGCCGGCAGGTCGTCGTGGATCAACGACATGGTGTGGACCATCTCCAGGGCCACGGCCGTGGGCAGGGCCAGGCTGCTGTCGCCGCCCGCCAGCTCGCAGGCGGCCAGGCAGAGGATCGGCCGCAGCCGTTTGCCGCCCGCCAGCAGCGAATAGCGCATGGCCTCGCGCAGGGATTCGGGCCGTTCGGGGCCTAGGGAGCCATCCAGGGCCGCTTCCACCCGCAGCCGGGCGGCCTCCAGGTAGGCGGCGAAATCGAAGGTGGTGCTCACCGCCGCGGTCATGGAAGGGTGTGGGCTCCGGTGGAGTCTCTCAGGCGACCACCCCCCCGGCGGCCCGGGGGGAACTAGTCGTTACCGGAGCAGGGCAGGCCTTCAAGGCAGCAGGTCCCTTAACGGGTTGGCGGCGGCCGCTCCGCCGGTGCGGGTCCACCAGCTGGCCACCGTGTTCACCAGCAGCAGGGTCACGGTCATGGGCCCCACGCCGCCGGGCACGGGGCTGATGGCGCTGGCGATCGGTTCCACCTCGGCAAAGCGCACATCGCCGCAGAGGCCCGTTTCGGTGCGGTGGATGCCCACATCCACCACCACGGCGCCAGGCTTGATGTGCTCGGCGCCCAGCATCAGCGGTTTGCCGGCCGCCACCACCAGCACATCGGCCTGGCGGGTGATCGAGGCCAGGTCCTGGGTGCGGGAGTGGGCCACGGTGACCGTGGCGTTGGCGGCCTGCAGCATCAGGGCCATGGGCTGGCCCACCAGGATGCTGCGGCCCACCACCACGGCCCGCTTGCCGGCCAGCTCCACGCCGTGGCGGGCCAACAGGGCCATCACGCCGGCGGGGGTGCAGCTGCGCGGTCCAGGTTCGCCCTTGAGCAGGTGGCCCAGGTTGAGGGTGTGCAGGCCGTCGGCGTCCTTGGCGGGATCGATCGCCGCCAGCAGGGGCCCCTCATCAAGGCCGGCCGGCAAGGGCAACTGCACCAGGATGCCGTCGACGGCCGGATCGGCATTGAGCCGCTCGATCTGGGCCAATACCTCGGACTGGGGCGTGTCGCTGGCCAGGTGGGCGCCGTGGTTGGTGATGCCGATGCGGCTGCAGGCCTTCTCCTTATGGGCCACATACACGCCGCTGGCCGGGTCATCGCCCACCCGCAGCACCGCCAGGCCGGGGGGCCGCCCCGCCTGGGCCAGGTGCGCGGCGATCACCCCTTGAAGACGCTGCTCAAGCTCATTCGCCAGCTGGCGGCCATCGAGACGGGTGGCCATGGGCACGGGGCAGGTCAACTGAGTCCAGTTTGCAGAAGTAGCGTGGAAAACCCCAGTTCCAATTCGGTGGTCCGCCCGGGCTCGCTCTTCCGCCTTTGGCGCCAGCTCTGGCAACGGCTGCTGCGGCTGGAGACCCCGCGCCAGGCCCTAGCGCCCTGGCGTTGGGGCGATGGCCTGGCGATTTTGATGATGGCGGCCCTGGTGGCCTTGCTATCGAGTTGGCCCTCCCTGGCGGAGCCGAGTTTGCGGCCCGGCATTCCCTCTCCCTTCACCGTGCGGGCGCCGAAGGATGCCACGGTGATCGATACGAGCGCCCTGGAGCAGCGCCGCTCCCTGCTCGGCTCCCGCACCCATGTGCAGGTGGCGGACCCCCGGGTTGACCACGAGATCCAGCAACAGCTGGAGGCCCAGTTAAGGGAGGTGGGACGGCTGGCCCATACCCCCCAGGCGGGGGTGGGGGCCGTGAGCCTGAGTCCGCCCGAACGGCAGTGGTTGGCCAGCCTGCCAGCCCCTGCCTTGAAGGATTGGCAGCAGCAGCTGCGCTCCGCCCAACGGCGCATGCTGCGCCAGGGCCTGGTGGCCAGCGTGGCCCGCAGCCAGCTGGAGGAGGCGGCCGCGTTGCAACTCGACAGCCTGCCGCCCCCGGGTCGCCAGCTGGGGGGGCGCCTGGTCGCCGAGTCCTTACTGGGACGCAACAACCTGCGCCTCGATCCAACCCTGAGCAAGCGCCTGATCGAGGACTTGCTCACCCAGCAGGGCTTGCCCACGATCAGCGTCGACCGCGGCGAGCTGATCGTGGGCCAGGGCCAGCTGATCAGCCCCCAGTCCTATGACGTGCTCGATTATTTCGGGCTGGTCAACCGCCGGCCCCTGCCCCTGGCCTGGTTGGCCCATTTCAGCGAAGCCCTGGCGGCCTGCGCCGTGATCGTGCTGGTCAGCCGCCGCTGGCGCGCCACCCTGGAACCGCGCCAAGCCCTGCTGGCCCTGGCGGTGCTGGTGGTGGTGCAGGGCTTCAAGCTCTGGCTGGGGCCGGCCGTCAGTCCCCTGGCCCTGCTGGTGCCCCCCACCCTGCTGTTGGCCCAGGGCCTGGGCACGGCCTCCGGGTTGGCCTGGCTGGCCGGGGCAGCCCTGCTCTGGCCCATGCCCCTCAACGGCCTGCTCGATGGCCGGTTGATGGTGGCCGCCGCCGTGGCCGCCGCCGCCGCCGTGCTGGCGGGACGCCAGCGCAGCCGGGCCCAGCTGCTGCAACTGGCCCTGCTGCTGCCCCTGGGGGCCCTGGTCCTGCAATGGCTGCTGCTGCAGCTGCTGTCCCTGCGGGGCACCGAGACCCAGTTGCCCCTGCCCGCCGACCTGGCCGGGGAAGCCCTGCTGGTGATGGGGCTGCTGATGGTGGGCCTGCTGCTCAGTCCGCTGGTGGAGAGCGCCTTCGACCTGCTCACCCGGGCCCGGCTGCTGGAGCTGGCCGACCTGGAGCGACCCCTGCTGCGGCGCCTCTCCTGCGAGGCCCCAGGCACCTTTGAGCACACCCTGATGATCTGCGGCCTGGCCGAGGAGGGGGCGCGGGCGATCCAGGCGGATGTGGACCTGATCCGCACGGGCGCCCTTTATCACGATGTCGGCAAGCTGCACGGGCCCCAGTGGTTCATTGAGAACCAGGGCGATGGCGCCAATCCCCACGACCAGCTCGATGATCCCGAGGCGAGCGCCGCGATCCTGCAGGCCCATGTCGATGAGGGGCTGCGGCTAGCGCGCCGCTACCGCCTGCCCCGCCCCCTGGCCGACTTCATCCCGGAACATCAGGGCACCTTGAAGATGGGCTACTTCCTGCACCAAGCCCGCGAACGCAACCCCGAGATCCCCGAGCAGCGCTTCCGCTACCGGGGGCCCAATCCCCGCAGCCGCGAAACGGCCCTGCTGATGTTGGCCGATGGCTGCGAGGCGGCCCTGCGCTCCCTGCCGCCCAACACCAGCGAAACAGAAGCCCGCGCGATGGTGCGGCGCCTGATCGATGGCCGCTGGCGCGATGGCCAGCTGGCCGAAAGTGGCCTGGGCCTGGCGGAACTGGAGCTGGTGGTGCGCTCCTTTGTGCAGGTGTGGCGGCGCATGCGCCACCGCCGCATCCCCTACCCGATTGCCCCACGTCGGGGCTACAGCGCCTGAGCCCCGAGGCTTCTGGCGCCGCTTGGCCTGGGGCCCGAGCCCCTGGGCGTGCCAGCGGGCATCCCAGCCCCAGGAGGTCCGCCGGCCCCGCTCGGGCCGCAGGCTGAATGGCCCTGGGCTCGCGGCCACCGCCGCCGCCTGACACGATCAAGGCTCTCCCGCAGCGATCGCCGTGGACCGGCAGCAAGAGGGCGCCCAGGCCTGGTTCCAGCGCTGGTATCCGGTGGCCTATCTCCAGGACCTGGAGCCGGCCAAGCCCAGCGCCTTCACCCTGCTGGAGCAGGACCTGGTGCTCTGGTTCGACCGAAAGGAGAGCCGTTGGCGCGCCTTTGCCGATGTCTGCCCGCACCGGCTGGTGCCCCTTTCGGAAGGACGCCTCAACGGCGCCGGCGAGCTGGAATGCCCCTATCACGGCTGGAGTTTCAACGGCGCCGGCCAGTGCACCGCCATTCCCCAGGCGGAGCCGGGCGTGGCCCCTAGCCCCAGGCGCAGCTCCTGCCTCCGCTACGCCACCGCCGAGGCCCAGGGGCTGCTGTTTGTGTTCGCCGGTGAGGCCGACCAGGCGGCCCGCCATCCCCTGCCCCTGGTGCCGGTGCTGGCGGAGGAGGCCACCGAGGCTGGCAAGGCGGGCCGCTGGACCGTGCAGGACACCTTCCGGGACCTGCCCATGGACGCCCTAACCGTGCTCGAGAACGTGCTCGACCCCAGCCACGTGCCCTTCACCCACCACGCCAGCGTCGGCCGGCGCGACACGGCCGGGCCGGTGCGGCTGGAGCTCACCAGCTTTGGGCCCGAGGGCTTTACGGGCCTTTGGGCGGAGGGTCCCAGGCGGGGCAAGCTCGGCGCCCAGCAGACGGTGTTTCAGGCCCCCTGCCTGATGTGGCACGACCTCACGGCCAAGGGCTTTGCCCGCATCCTCACGGTGGTTTACGCCACGCCGATGCGCCGGGGCGAATGTCGCCTGTTCGCCCGCTTCCCCTTCCAGTTCGAGTCGCCCCTGCCGGGCCGCCTGTTGAAGCTCAGGCCCCAGTGGTTGCAACACCTGGCCAACCACACCGTGCTGGAGGACGACCAGGTCTTTCTGCATTGGCAGGAGCGGGTGCTTGAGGGCCGCGGCGGTAGTGCCGCCTTCAGCCGCAACTGCTTCCTGGCCACGGGCGCCGATCTCTACGTGAAAACCCTGCACGACTGGCTGAACCGGTTTGCCGGAGCGCCCTTCCCCAGCCAGCGCTTGCCGGAACGCCTGGAGCGGCGCCCCCTGCTCGATCGCTACGACAGCCACACCCGCCATTGCCGCAGTTGCCGCGGTGCCCTCCAGCGACTGGGCATGCTGCAGCAGGGCTGTGGCCTGGCCGTGCTGGGGGCCCTGGGCGCCGCCGCCTGGCTAGGGGCGTCGCCGGCGGCGGCCCTTTGTCTCCTGCTGGCCGCCCTGGCGACGGCCCTGGGGCTGAAGGCCAGGGCCTGGATCCGGGCCCTGCACCAGGGCGATGGCCACCCCCCTCGCAACCGCCTGGCCCGGGGTTGAGCGGCGGGTGGGTCCAGGCCTAAGCCAGGCCTGGCCCGGTTGAACCCCACTGCCTACTGGTTGAACCCCACTGGTTGAACCCTATGGGGGACCAAGCAAAAACCCCTCCAAGCAGAAGCCAGGAGGGGTTATAAGCGTTTGTCGATTGGACTAGGGCCCGGCCCCGCTGGCGCTAGAGCACCAAGGCCCCAGGGCGATCAGCCCAGGCCGATCTGGGTGAGGATGCCCTGGCCGGTCAGGAGCTCGGTGCCGAGGCCGATCACGAAGCCGAGCATGGCCAGGCGACCATTCCAGGTCTCGGCGAAGGCAACGAAACCGAAGCGGGAGGTGGAGTCAGCCATGGGGTG
This sequence comes from Synechococcus sp. UW140, assembly GCA_943369525.1. Taxonomy (GTDB): domain Bacteria; phylum Cyanobacteriota; class Cyanobacteriia; order PCC-6307; family Cyanobiaceae; genus BAIKAL-G1. The sequence continues at coordinate 48,282 of CALRNL020000011.1, read as the reverse complement.
GGTGAAGAAACTTGAAGAGATCGTAACGGATCGTGAACGGGGCCTTCGGTGTCCTGGGATGCCAAAGCGGGTTTTGGAGCGCTAGAGCTGCAGATCGGAAGCCCCCCATTAGGCCCTGGCTCGGGGGACATGCTCTGCCAAGACTCAGCTCCGGCTCTCTAGCCCCGCCAGCACGGCCCGCAACTTGCGTTCCAGGATCAGCCCCGCCGGCACCAGGGTGATGGCGTTGGCCACGATCAAAGGACCATTGCGGGTGAACAGGCCATACACAGCCCAGCAACTAATCCCCAGGGTGAAGAGGCCATACATGCGCAAGGAAATGCCCCGGGTATCGCCGCTGCGCACCGTTTTGATTGCCTGGGGGAAGAAGCTCAAGGTGGTGAGGCTGGCGGCCAGGTAGCCGAGCAGGGCCACGGCGGGGGGATGGCTCAAAACGGACAGGTGGAATGGAACTGCAGATCGTCACCGCTGAGGGGATGGCGAAAGGCCAGGGCCGTGGCATGGAGCCGCAGGCGTTTTGCCGGCGGGACCCGACTGGCCCCACCATTTTCGGCTACACCGGGCCCCAGCCCTGGTATTCCAGGATTCGGGCTTGATTGGGCCGGATCCTGCCCGGCTGGAGCCCCATAGAGCGGGTCCCCCAGGATCGGATGGCCGATGGCGGCCAGGTGGGCCCGCAGCTGGTGGGAGCGGCCGGTGTGGGGCTGGAGTTCGAGCCGGCTCCAGCCCGCCCAGGCCTCCAGCAGTTGCCAGTCGGTGTGGGCTGCTTTGCCCGCCGGATCGGGCCCATAGAGGGGTGGTTGGCGGCTGTGGCGGGCCAGGGGCAGCTGGATACTCCCGGCTGGTTGGCTGGGCACGCCGACCACATCGGCCCGGTAGGTCTTGCGCACCAGCCGTTGGGCGAAAAGCTGGCTGAGGGCCCGGTGCAGTCCAGGCTCGAGGGCTAATAACACCAGGCCGGAGGTGTCCCGATCGAGTCGGTGCACCAGCTCGGCGGCGGGCCATTGCTGTCGCAGCCGGCTCAGCAGGGAATCGGCCAGGTGGGGCCCCCGTCCCGGCTGGCAGAGCAGGCCGGAGGGCTTCTCTGCCAGCCGGGACGGGCCCCCAGTTGCTGGGGCTTGGGCACCAAAAGCTCCGCCCCATCCATCAGGCCACCAGCATCAAGACCTGGGTCCGGGCCCGGGGCCAGCCTGCCAGGCCTGGAACCGCCCAGCCGGTCCCGCAGCCCCAGCGCGATCCAGGCTCGCTTAGGCCTCCGTGGCTTGGACCAGGCTGCAGGAGTTGACCGGCACCGGCTGGATCTTCCAGATCCGCTCCGCATACTCCTGGATCGAACGGTCACTGCTGAAGAAGCCGCAGCGGGCCGTGTTCAGCAGGGACATGCGGTTCCAGCGGCGGGCATCCATCCAGGCCCCATCGACCGCATCCTGGCAGCGGCGGTAATCGCCGATGTCGGCCATCACCCGGAAGGGATCGGTGCTCGAGAGGTTGGCCAGCAGGGGCTGGAAGAGGCTGCCATCGCCCTCACTGAAGAAGCCGGAGCTGATCAGGTGCATGGCTTCGCGCACGGCCGGTTCGTTTTCCAACCAGGGCATCGGGTGATAGCCGTTGCGGTTGAGCTCTTCGATCTGGCGGGCGTTATGGCCGAACAGGAAGAAGTTCTCAGCGCCGACTTTCTCACGAATTTCGATATTGGCGCCATCGAGGGTGCCGATCGTGAGCGCCCCATTCAGGGCCATCTTCATGTTGCCGGTGCCGGAGGCCTCCTTGCCGGCCGTGGAGATCTGCTCGGAGAGATCGGCCGCCGGATACACCAGCTGGCCCAGGGAAACACTGAAGTTGGGCAGAAACACCACCCGCAGCCGACCCTGCATGGATGGATCCATGTTCACCACATCGGCGATGCCCACAATCAAGCGAATGATCAGCTTGGCCATGGCATAGCCGGGGGCCGCCTTGCCCCCAAAGATGAAGGTGCGGGCGGGCAGGTCCTCGCCGGCGCGGATCCGCAGGTAGCGCTCCACGATCTGCAGGGCCGCCAGGTGCTGGCGCTTGTATTCGTGGATCCGTTTCACCTGGACATCGAACAGGGAACCGGAATCCACCAACACGCCCATGTCCCGATGGATGTGGGCCGCCAGCCGCTGCTTGCCCAAATCACGCACGCCCCGCCAGCGATCGAGGAAGGCGCTGTCATCGGCGAAGGCTTCAAGCCCCTGCAACTCGGCCAAATCCTTGCGCCAGCCCTGGCCGATCGCCTCATCCAGCAGGGAGCCCAGGGCCGGGTTGGCCACGGCCAGCCAGCGCCTGGGGGTAACCCCATTGGTGACATTGGTGAAGCGCTCGGGCCAGAGCCGGGCCATGTCGGCAAACAGGGTTTCCTTGACCAGTTCGCTGTGCAATTCGGCCACGCCATTGACATGGTGGCTGCCGACAACGGCCAGATGGGCCATGCGAACCCGCCGTTGCGCCCCTTCCTCAATCAGGGAGATGCGTTGCAGGATGTCGGGATCGCCGGGGTAACGCAGCCGCACCATGCGCAGGAAGCGGGCGTTGATTTCATAGATGATCTCCAGCTGGCGCGGCAGCAGTTGCTCGAAGATTTCCACCCCCCAGGTTTCAAGGGCTTCCGGCAGCAGGGTGTGGTTGGTGTAGCTGATGCTGGCGGTGGTGATGCTCCAGGCCGTATCCCAATCAATGCCGTGGTCATCCATCAGCAGCCGCATCAACTCAGCCACGGCGACCGCCGGGTGGGTGTCGTTGAGCTGAACGGCGAACTTGGTGTGGAAGTCCGTGACGGCCAGGCCCTGGCCCTTGAGGATGCGGAACATGTCCTGCAGGGAGCAGGACACGAAGAAGATCTGCTGACTCAGGCGCAGCCGCTTGCCCTGGTCGAGCTCGTCATTGGGATAGAGCACCTTCGAGAGGGTTTCGGACTGCACCTTATTGAGCACGGCCCGGGTGTAATCGCCGGCATTGAAGGAGGCGAAATCAAAGGCATCGGGCGCCTGGGCTGACCAGAGGCGCAGGGTGTTGGCGGTGTGAACGCCGTAGCCCAGGATCGGCGTGTCATAGGCCACGCCCATCACGGTTTGGCCGCCGATCACCACCGGATAGCTCCATTCCGGCCGGATCACCTCCCAGGGGTTGCCCCGGGCCAGCCAGGGGTCGGTGCTCTCGACCTGGCCTTCTTTTGTGATCTGTTGGCGGAAGATGCCGAATTCGTAGCGGATGCCGTAGCCGATCGCCGGCAGCTCCAGGCTGGCCAGGGATTCCTGGAAGCAGGCTGCCAGCCGCCCCAGGCCCCCGTTGCCCAGGCCCGGCTCCGGCTCTTCGGCAATCAGGTCATGCAGGTCGAGCCCCAGTTCGGTGCAGGCCTGCTGGGCGGCCTCGCGCAGGCCCAGGTTCACCAGGTTGTTTTCCAGGTGGGGGCCAAGCAGGTATTCGGCCGAGAGATAGGTGGCCGTGCGGACGTGCGCTTTGGTGTAGGTGTCGGCCGTGTCCACCCAGTTCTGCAGCAGCCGATCGCGCACGGCCAGGGCCAGGGCCCGGTAGTAGTCGTGCCGGGTGGCCAGGCTGGAGGACTTGGCCTGGCTGTAGAAGAGGTGGCGCCGCACCTCCGCGGCAAGGGCCCGGCCCGGATTGGTCGCAGCGGCGTGTTCAGGCATGGCGCGGGCTGGGGTTGGATCCTTTGCCCCCTTTGATAGGACGCCATGCCAGGGGAATGGTTACCAAAACGCCGCTTGTGCGAGACAGGGGACACAAGCGCCCGACCTGGTCCGCCCCCAGGTTGCGGCGACCTGGAGACCAAAGTGCTGGTGCCAGGGTCGCGGCGGCTGCATGGTGCGCCTTTTGAGCTGCAACCATGGTTCTAATGAACGGGGCTATTTGTCCCCTTCTCCCTCCTCCTGGCTAGCCATTGCCCCAGGGGGCAGTGTTAGCAAGAGCCTGATCAGGGGCCTAGATTTTTGTTGTTGGCGAAGCCAATGATTGGGCCGCAGCGCCCTTGGGGCTGGGATCACCCCAACGGCCTGCCCGCTTGTCGGCCGCTCGCGGCTGCCCTGCCCAGGTTGAAGGCCATCCCCAGGGCAGCCCCATGCCAGGGGGCGATCCGCGGCGCCTCAGCCGCAGCGAGCACCTGGTCCCCCTGCTGCTGCCGGCCCCGGGGGCTCGGTTGCCGGTCCCCCTTCGGGCGGGGCTGCGACTCCTGGGGCTGGGCGTTTCTGGCCGTTGTCGCGGCGGTTGGGGGGCAGTCCACGGCTGCAGTCCTGATGGGCTGGGGGAGGCGTCCGGTAGCAACTGTGACAACGCCCTTGCCCCGTGCTGGAGTTGGGTGCAGTTAGTGCAAAAGCTGTTCGCATGCCCTCCCAAGCCCGCCTCGACGCGATCTCCCACATCCTCGAACGGGGGCCGGTGCCGACCCCACCGGTTCAGTCGTTGCAGGAGCTCTGGGCTAGCGATGTCTTTTCGCTGGATAAAATGAAATCGGCGCTGCCGAAAGACGTTTTCAAATCTATCCAGCGCACGATCAAAGAAGGCGGCAAGCTGGATACGTCTGTGGCCAACATCGTGGCCCAGGCCATGAAGGATTGGGCGACGAGCCGCGGGGCCCTTTACTACGCCCACGTTTTCTATCCGCTCACCAACCTCACCGCCGAGAAGCACGACGGCTTCATCGCCCCCCAGGGCGACGGCACCGCCATTGCCGAATTCACCGGCAAGCTGCTGGTGCAGGGTGAGCCCGATGGCTCCTCCTTCCCCAATGGCGGCATCCGCTCCACCTTTGAGGCCCGGGGTTACACCGCCTGGGATGTGACCAGCCCCGCCTACCTGTTGGAAACCCCCAACGGCTTCACCCTCTGTATCCCGACGGTGTTCGTCTCCTGGACCGGGGAGGCCCTCGACAAGAAAACCCCCCTGCTGCGCTCCAACGCCGCCATGAACAAGCAGGCCCAGCGCCTGCTCAAGCTGCTGGGCAACAAGGAGATCGCGCCGGTGAACTCCAGCTGCGGCGCCGAGCAGGAGTATTTCCTGGTGGATAACGCCTTCACGGCCCTGCGCCCCGACCTGCTGCTGGCCGGCCGCACCCTGTTTGGCGCCGCCCCCGCCAAGGGCCAGCAATTTGACGACCACTACTTCGGTGCCATCCCCGAGCGGGTGCAGGTGTTCATGCAGGACGTGGAGCGCCAGCTCTACAAGCTCGGCATCCCTGCCAAAACCCGCCACAACGAGGTGGCCCCGGGCCAGTTTGAAATTGCCCCCTTCTTTGAAGCCGCCAACGTCGCCACCGACCACCAGCAACTGACGATGACGGTGCTGAAAAGCACCGCCAAGCGCCATGGCTTCAGCTGCCTGCTCCATGAAAAGCCCTTTGCTGGCGTCAACGGCTCCGGGAAGCACGTCAACTGGTCGGTGGGCAACGCCACCCAGGGGAACCTGCTCGATCCCGGCAGCACCCCCCACGACAACATGCAGTTCCTGGTGTTCTGCGCCGCCGTGATTCGGGGCGTCCACCTCTACGGACCGCTGATGCGGGCCGTGGTGGCCACCGCCAGCAACGACCATCGCCTCGGGGCCAACGAAGCCCCTCCCGCGATCATTTCTGTTTACCTCGGCAGCCAGTTGGAGGATGTCTTCAACCAGATCAAGGCCGGCGAGCTGAAGGGCTCCACCGCCGGCGGCTTGATGCAGCTGGGCGTGGACACCTTGCCCGATTTCCCCAAGGATCCGGGCGATCGCAACCGCACCTCCCCCTTCGCCTTCACCGGCAACCGCTTCGAATTCCGGGCCGTGGGCTCGGGCCAATCCGTGGCCGGCCCCCTGGTGGCGATGAACACGATCCTGGCCGATTCGCTCGAATGGATCGCCAACCAGCTGGAGGCCCAACTGGCCGGTGGCGCCAGCCTGGAGGCAGCCACCTTCACCGTGCTCAAGCAGGTGATGCAGGAGCACAGTGCCGTGATCTTTGGTGGCGACGGCTACTCGTCGGAATGGCACCGCCTGGCGGTGGAGGAGCGGGGCCTCGAAAACATGCCCACCACGGCCGACGCCCTGCCGGTGCTGCAGCGGCCCCAAATCCGCGACCTGTTCGAGCGCCAGGGCGTGCTCAGCCCCCTGGAGCTGGAAAGCCGCTTTGAGGTCTATGCCGAGCAGTACATCCTGGCGATCGAGGTGGAGGCCAAGTTGGTACTGCGCATGGCCCGCACCCAGATCTATCCGGCGGTGATGGCCTACATGGAAACCCTCACCCGTTCCCTGCGGGACCAGGAGCAACTGGGGCTCCATCCCGACCGCTCCATCGCCGGCCAGGTGGCCAGCCTCAACCAGCAACTGGTGAGCCAGTGCACCGCCCTGGAGCAGGCCCTGGCCCAGGTTCCCCATGGCGGCGTTGCTGAGCACCTGGGCTACTGCGCCAACACCCTGCTCGGCCTGATGCTCAAGGTGCGCGAAGCCGTCGATGGCCTAGAAGCCACCGTCGACGACGCCATCTGGCCCCTGCCCACCTACCAGGAGCTGCTGTTCGTGCGTTGATCGCGCCGCCAGCGGCTAGGGCTAGTTGAAGCTGCTGGGTTGGGGGCTAGTTGACCGGGTGAATCTGGTGACGCCGGTGGCAGGGCCAGTTAGGCCTTAGCCCCTCCCCCTAATTGCGATCCGAAAGCGCTAACCATGGGCAACGAGCAGCGCCTGATCGACAAGCTGCAAAGCATCGAGCGGCTCCATGCCGCTGCCGCCACCCCGGGGGAAAAGTCCGCGGCGGCTAATGCCCTGGAGCGGATGCGGCAGCGGCTGGCTGAGCTCTCCCGGGCCGATCCGCCGATCGAGCACCGCTTCAGCATCGCCGATCCCTGGTCTAGGCGTCTTTTTTTGGCGCTGCTGCGCCGCTACGAGATCCCGCCCTACCGCTACCCGCGCCAGCGCTCCACCACGGTGATGGCCCGCATCCCGCGGCGCTTTCTCGATGAAACCCTCTGGCCCGAATTCCAGGAGCTCAATACAAGCCTGGTGAGCTACCTCGATGAGGTCACCACCCGGGTGGTTAGCGAGGGCGTGCACGCCGACAGTTCGGAGGCCTCGGTGGTGGCGGAGCTGGGGACGGGCTTGGCGGCTGGGGAGCCTTGAGGATCAGGATGCCAGCTTCGCCAGGGGGCGCCGGCCCCTCAGTCCGAAGCCTCCAGCAGCACCTGCCCGCCGTCTTCTGGGGTGTCCCGGATCACCCCCCTTTGCCGCTCCAGGGTCAACTGGGCCCGAAAGCGAGCCGGCTCCAGCTCGGATGCCGCCAACAGGGCCCGCTCACTGAGGGCCCCACACTCCTTCAACAACGCCGCAAGGTAATCGGGTGGAACGGGGGCGGCCTCCAGGGCGACCGGATCCGGGTTGGCTGCAGCCTGGCGCCGCCCGCGCCGCGAGGGTTTGCCCGCACCAGCCTCCGCCTGGCGGGCCGCCCGAATCCGCTCCAGCAGCACACTCGCCGGCTCGTCGCCCGGATCCTGGGGCACCAGCTCGCCGCGGAAGGCCTTGGCCAGCAGGGCTGGGGTGAGGCGATCGACGACCTTGCGGGCTGCGGTGAGGCGGGCTTCGAGTTGGTCGGCGAGGGTGAAGAGCTGATTTGATAAGCCCTCGATTTGATCGAGTTCATCCATTGGCGGCAAAAGAATCTTGATGGATAGAAGGTTCTTTTGCGAAAGATTCCGCATGGACAAATGGTTCCCGCTTGATAGCTTTTCTATTTGCCGGCGACCATTTTCGGAGCGGAGACACATCAGTAACCACTTTTTCCGCTCTTCAGGCATTGCTAGCCGAAGTACCTTGTCGGACAAGTACAGAGCACGCCTGGTCTCATGGACGATTACGCATGATCCGACAAGTTCAATGGTATTTGCCCTTGAAATTAGGAAGTCACCAGATCGAATTCGATTCCTCTCGAGGACCTGCTGATCTGACTTCAGTGTCTTACTTTGATCTTCATCGTAGATCCCCCATGTCACAGCGCTGATCTTTACGAGGCCTCTCTCATTGACTGCTGGAGGGCGCTCTTCGCATTGCACGTTGAGACCAGCCTCTATATCTGTTACAACATCGCCAACTGATCGTTCTGCCCAGTCATCCAGGCTCTTACCCCTCTCATCCCGCCACTCCCGCGTCAACTCCCCCGACGTCGCCGCCGCCAGCACCACCTGGCGAAAGCGCTTGAGGATCGTCGCCACGCCACCAAGCCGCTTGCGGCAGGCATCGACAGCGGCGAGGGTGGTGTCGAGCTTGGTGGCGATGCGGCGCTGTTCGTTGAGGGGCGGAAGTGAGATTTCTGCAGCACGAATCTGCTTAAGGATGATGCGACGTATGGCTGACCCTGTCATGCCACCAGTCATCATGGAAAATGTTTCTGGACTATTCAGCCAATGCTTCAAGAATTCTGATTTGAGAATTTCATCATTGGTTCGTATAAGAGCCACGCTAGAGAGCATGGAAAACGGATTCTCGAGGTGGTTGACTGCCGCTAGTCCCGCAGTTACTCCGTCTTTAATGTAAAGCACATCGCCTTCTCTTGCGGGGCACCTGGAATATATTTCTTCGTGATGCTCGCTAGATACAAATGTAATATTTCGAACATCAAGCCCCCAGGCCTTGATGTTCTTGGCCGTAACATACATATAGTCACCCTTTTCTGTATTGGGTGGCGAATGATGAGTTCCATCTGTTATCAACAAGCACACCTCGTCAAGTCGGGCACAGGCCCAGGGGCTGGGTTGATCAATCACACCAACTCCTCCACCTCTTCCCCAAGCTCCGCCAGGATCGCCCGCAGATCCTCCAGCGCCCCCTCCAGCTCCAGCATCGCCTCCTGGGCCAGCACCGCCGGTTCCGGCAGGCCGGCGCCGTCTTCGGCGGAGTCATCCTTCAGCCAGGCCAGATCGAGGCTGTCACCCCGGGCGGCGATCTCCTCGCGGCTGAAGCACTGCCAGCGGCCTTCCGGTCCCGTGGCCGTGCGCGGCGCCAGGCCCAGGGGATCGGGGCCATAGGCCTCTTCAAAAGCTACAAAATGCTCGCGAGTCAGCGGGGTGCGCTTGCCGAAGGCCGGCATGTTGGCCCGCAGGTCATACACCCACACCGCCTTGGTGGTGCCCCGATCGCCCGTGCCACGGGTGAAGAACAGCACGTTGGTCTTCACACCCTGCGCATAAAAAATGCCGGTGGGTAGGCGCAGGATTGTGTGCAGGTTGCACTTGTCCATCAGATCCTCACGGATCTGTTTGCCCACGTTGCCCTCAAACAGCACGTTGTCGGGCAGCACCACCGCCGCTCGGCCACCGGGCTTCAGGGCTCTGTAAATGTGCTGTAGGAAGCAGAACTGCTTGTTGCTGGTGGGGAAGGTGAAATCAGTGCGGCTCGGCAGGCCCCCCCCCTTCTTGGTGCCGAAGGGTGGGTTGCTGAGAATCAAGCTGGCCGGCGGCAGGGATTGGCCGTCGCCGCTGAGGGTGTCGCCATACCAGATGCCGCCCTGGCCGGGCCGGGAATCGAGCCCATGCAGCATCAGGTTCATCAGCGCCAGTCGGTGTGTGTCCTGCACGTGCTCCATGCCGAAGAAAGTGCGCTCGTAGAACCTTTTTTGCTGCGCTTCATCTAGCTCGAACACATCCTGCTGCTCGCGGATCCAGTGCTGCGCGGCGATCAGAAAGCCGCCAGTTCCCGCCGCCGGATCCTGGATCACATCGCCCAGCCGCGGCTGCATCACCGCCACCATCGCATCGATCAGGGGCCTTGGCGTGAAGTATTGGCCCGCGCCTGATTTCTTCTCTTCAGCGTTCTTCTGCAGCAGGCCCTCATAGAGATCGCCCAATCCCTCCTGGCGGGCGCTGTACCAATCGAGCTTGTCGATCTCGCTCACCAATTTCGTGAGCGTGACCGGTTTTTTGATGAACGAACTGGCGTTGCTGTAGATCTCCTGCACCAGCGGCGAACTGCCGCTCTCGCTGCTGCCCAGTTCCAGCAGCAGCAGTTGGTAGTGCTTCATCTGCTTGGGACCATCCAGGGTCTCCAAGGCATCCCAGCGCCATTCCTCGGGAATCCCCTGCTCCTGGCCCGTTTCCTTGGCCATCTTCAGGAACAGCAGATAGGTGAGCTCCGTCACGTACTGGTGATAGGTCACCCCGTCGTCCTTCAGCACATTGCAGAGGTTCCAGAGTTTGCCGACGATGTCGTGGGTGTGGCTGTTGCCGGGGGAGTTTGGGGGCATCACCAGGCCTCCAGGGTGAGTTCGTCCACAAGGGCAAACGCCTGATCGGCAGTGACCAGGACACAGCCTTCGCTGAGGGCATGGCTGGCGATCAGCAGGTCCAGTGCCGCCAGCGGCTTGCCATGGCGTTCCAGTTCAGCGCGCAGCCGTCCATAGATCCTGCTGCAGGCTTCGGTCCAGGGCAGGATCTCCAGGGTGTCGAGGGTGGACTCCGCCAGCGCCCGCAACCGCGTCGCCGCCGGCCGCTTCTCCAGGCCGTAGCGGATCTCGGCCACCACAATCGCCGAGAGGCAACAACGTTGCTCGCGCACCCAGCCATCCAGGCGGGGCGAGCGGCGTTGGAGAAAGGCGCTCACGGCGTTGGTGTCCAGCATCAACCTCCTCTTCGCTGCAGCCATCAGGGAAAGTCCACCGGTTCGGGAGGTCTGGTGTCGTGCAACCCCTCGAAAAAGCCATCAATCTCTTCGCGAAAGCCAGGCTCCTGCAGCAGCCCATCCCTGAGTTCCAGCAACTCCTTGGCCGAGGGCCGCACCGGTGTGAGCACCACCGCACCGCTTTCGAGGTCGCGATGCACCTCCACTTCCGTTCCCTCGAAGCGGAATTCGGCCGGCAGGCGTACCGCCTGGCTGCGGCCATTGAGGAACAGCTTCGCGCGCATGGCCCAACCCCCCAGGCGATCGATACCGAGTCTAGATCGAGGCCGCGATCTCATGCTGCTTCCCACACGGCTTCGTTGAAGCGGTGCAGCACCTGTTCCAGCTCGCCGCCAAACAGCCTGTTCAACCGCGGCCAGCCGCCCCCCTCCCGGCGGAAGAGCAGGGCATCGTCTTCGAGCGCGTCGCGATCCACGATCGTGATCGCTTTGGTTTGATTGGCGATGCGTTGCAGCCACTGGCGTTGGGGTGTGGTCCATGGCTTGGAGGCCAGGATCCGCTGCAGGGCCCGCTCCACCCGCTGCTCATAGGGCACCAACGGATCCCCCAGGGCCGCCTGGCGGATGTAGCCCATGATCGAAGCGGCCATGTCCTGGTTGGTGGTTTCCCGCCAGGCCGTGGCCAGGGTGGCTTCGCTGTAGCCCCGTACATCCAGCGCCAGCTTCAGCTCTCGCAGATCCTTGCGGCTGAGTTCCCAGGGACGCTGCAGCACCGTGATCAGAGCCGGCAGGTCGTTGCCCGGATCACGCACGAAGGCGGTGAAGCCATCGAGGTAGTCCTCAGGGCGGGTGGCGTCGCCATAGCCCCGCTCGATCGAGCGCAGCTCGTCGTCGTCTTCGGAAATGAACAGGGGCTGTCCTGGCCCCTCCCACCTTTTATCCAGCAGCTCACCGAGACCGTCGATCGTGCCCAGCCAGCGGCTGGCCTCCGCGATCGGCAACCGCTGCAGACGGCTGATGAAGGCGGAGGGCTCCTCGCCCGTAAGCAGCCGGAATTGAGCTTCCGTGTTTTCGCTCAGATGCCGTTGCTTGCGGCGCAGCTTGGCGATCAACTGCTCCCGCACGAGCTCACAGTCCTCTGCCTCAGTGGACCCCAGCTCGTTGATCAGTTGGCTGAAACTGATCTTGGGGTTCACCACCACCGGTTGCATCTGGGTGAAGGCCTGTAGGGCGTCATAGATGCCCACCGCATCGAAGATGCGGAAGTGAGTTTTGCCGATGGGGTCGCACAGGCGGGTGGCACGGCCGATCATCTGGTCATAGAGAATCCTGCTGTTCATGCGCCGCAGGAACACGATGTTGCAGATCGCCGGCACGTCCACCCCGGTGCTGAGCAGATCCACCGTGACGGCCACATTGGGGAAGGCTTCGTTCTTGTAGCGACGGATCAGTTCCTTGGGCTTGTCGCTGGCGCCGGTGATCTTGGCCACCGCATCGTCTGCCACGCTGCCGTAGCGTTCCTGGAACGCCTGCTTCAGCAGCTGCACCACCAGGTCGGCATGGGCATCGCTGACGCAGAAGATCAAGGTTTTGTAGGACGAAAACGGATCCAGCTCATCGGCCAGCACCCCGCACACCACCCTGTTGAACGACTCGGTGATCACCTGGCGATTGAAGGCCTCCACCTCGAAGCGCAGCTCATCAGGGGTGGTGAACAGCTCGATCTGAGCAGTAAGGGGGTCATAGGTTTTCACTTCCTGTCCGGCCGCCCAGCGGATGCCATCACTGGAGAGCTCCGTGGAGATCAGGATCGGCGGCTCATGGTCCACCAGGAAGCCATCCACCACTGCCTCGCGGTAGCTGTACACGAACACCGGCTGGCCGAAGATCTCCACCGTGTGCAGGGCCGGCGTGGCCGTCAGGCCGATCTTGACGGCATCGAACATCTCGAGCACCCGCCGGTACTTCGAGACGTAGTCGTTGAAATCTCGAAAGCCCAGCTCCCGATCACTTAGCTCCCGGTCCAGCAGGTAACCCCGGTGGCATTCATCCACCACGATCAGGTCGTAGGTGTCCACCGTCGGCTTGTCTTCCTCGCTGCCAAGCAGCAGGCGCTGAACCATGGCCTGCACGGTGGCAATGTGCACCTTGGTGTCGGTTTCGACCTCGCGCTCGCCCAGTTCCTTGATGCCGTAGATGTCGGCGAAGCTCTGCAGGCTCTCCATCCGTGTTTCCTTGAAGGCATCAGCTGCCTGGCTGCCGAGTTCGGAGCGATCCACCAGAAAAAGCACGCGCCGGAAGCGACCGGTCTTGAGCAGGCGGTAGATCAGGGCAACACAGGTTTTGGTCTTGCCGGTGCCCGTGGCCATCGCTAAGAGGATCTCCCGCGGGCCCGCGCCGATCGCGGCTTCGGTGGCCTCAATGGCGCGGCGCTGGTAGGGGCGCAGCGGAAAGCCGTAGCTGAACGACTCCCGGCGCAGTTGGTCCTGGGCGCGGGCCACATCCTGGCGCGCCAGCTCCTTGAGCCCCTCCGGTGAATACCAGCCATCCAGGGGATTGGCGAGGTTGTCACTTCGGCGCAGATCACGAAACCAGATACCGCTGCGCGTGAGCAACTGCCGTAGAAACGGCCGCCCATTGCTCGAGAAGGCGAAGGGGATCTGGTACTCGCCTTCTGGACCCCAGCCCTGGCTGGAGGTTTCCAGGTCAGCGCCGGGCTGGAAGTCGCGGCAGTAGCGCTGGGCCTGTGGCAGCACGCCTGCCACATCTTTGTTGGCCCGCTTGGCCTCCACCGCCGCAATCGGGGTGAGTCCCAAGAACAGCACGTAGTCAGCCGGACCGCTGTTGGTGGGCCATTCGGCGATCGCCAGGTAGCGATTCTTTTGTGGCCGTGCTCCTTTGGCGTAGCGAAGGGACTGGCTGTCGGCCTCCCAGCCGGCCTGGCGCAGTTGCTCATCGATCAGTTGGCGTGTAGCGGCCTCATCCAGTTCGATCGAGCCCGCGGCCGTTCGTGCCGCTTGCCGCAACCCTGCCCTCACCGTCGCTGGTTGCTGGGCGGCGGCACTCTGCAGCGACCGCAACTGGGCAGCCAAGGCCACCTTGTCGGCCTCAACCTGCTCGGCCAGCTGCTCCCACTGCTGCTGCTCCCCCAGGGCCTGCTCCAACTGGGCCTCTGCGGCGCAGAGCTGCTGGGCGATGGCGCCGTCATTGGTCAGGAAGGCATCGAGCTGGCCCTGCAGCCGGGCTAGCTCCTGCCGTAGCTCCTCGCTTTCGTCGACCGGTGGCTGGGGAGGCCGAAACGGACCGCTGCGAAACTCCGGATCGGTGAATGTACGGTGAAACCACACGCCCAATTGCCAGGCGATCTTCATGGTGCTGAGAGCACTGGCATGGTCGCCCTGAAGCCCATGGGTGGCAGCGTTCCCAGTCTTGCGGAGGTCGTGGAAGAGGCCAGCCACTTCACGCTCGATCAGGCCTTCCAGCTCAAGGCGTCTGATCAAGGCCAGCTGCGATTCCTCGATGCTGGTGAACGTCCCGAAACGAGAGGCCACCTGCTGGGCCAGCAGCTCACCCAGTTGCCGAAGCTTGATCAGCGCCGTGTTGGGATCCTCCGGGAAATAGCGCTCCGCCAGGACCCCCAGCCGAAACAGCTGTTCGTCGTAGCTGCGCAGGTGGGCGAAGTTGGTGCTCATCACGGCTCCACTCCCCATCGAGCAACCACCTGAGTCGTCACTTGAGACGCCAATCGGGCGTGTCCCAGGGGCAGACAATGGATGGGGATGGCGTTCCTCGGGGGAGCCGTTTCGTCATGGAGAGGGGCCAAGGGGTTGCCCACCGCGCTACCGCATCGCTTCACTGCTTCGATGCTCGCGCCCAGTAGCTGCTGATCGGGCATCGAGGGCTGGCTCGGCGAAGCTTGGGTCTAGTTTGCCGTGCCGGGGCTCGTTTAGGGCAATCGCCGGCAATTTGGGGGTTGGGCGTTATGCGCAGACTGCATGATTTGCATTGAAGCGCTATGGCCCTGGCGAGGGAGGTGGGCCCTGGGGCCATCGCCCCTAGCACGACCCCAGGGGAGTGGGCGTACCAACGGACAGCCTGCGCTGAGGGCATGGCTGGCCTTCAACAGATCGATCAACCCGAGGGGCTTGGCTTCCGTTCCAGTTCGGCCGCAAGGCCGCTGTAGTTGGAGGCGCAGGCCTAGCTCCAGGGCATGAGTTCCACGGCAGCCAGCCTCGCTTTAATCCCTTGATTGATAGCGAGACCAGGCCGTCTGTCCGATCTCAGGCCGCCAGGCCCGCCGGCTGATCCAGCTGCGCCTTCTGCGCCATGGGCTGATTGTGCACCAAGGGCTCCAGGGGCTCCGGGCAGGCGGGAGCCCGTTCCAGGCCCACATCCACGCCGATGTGTTGGTCGGGGCGGCCGGTGATCAGCAGGGCCGTGCGCTGGCGGGTAGCGATTTGCCAGAGCCATTTGGTGAGCAGGGAAATGCGATTTTCGGTGTCGGGGATGAAGGCCAGGTGGGCCAGCCCCCAGAGGATCCAGCCGAGCAGGCCGCTCACGTGCAGGCCCCGCAGATCGGCTACCGCATAGAAGGGGCCGATCACGGCCATGGTGCCCAGATCGGTCCAGCGGAAGGGGGCCATGGGCTGCCCCTCGCCGATCGACAAGATGTCCCGGGCGACCCAGCCGCCCATCTGCACGGCTGGACCGGCCATACCCGGCAGGGCCTGGCCATCGGCGGTGTGGCGGTAGGCGCAGAGATCGCCCACGATCCGGATGCTGGGATAGCCCGCAATTGAGAAATCGGGCCCCACTTCCACGCGGCCGCCGCGATCGACGCCGCAGCCCGTGCGCTCGGCCAGCAGCCGGCCTAGGCGGGAGGCGCGCACGCCGGCGGTCCAGCAGATCGTGGCTGCTTCCAGGGAGCGGGGGCCATCGGGCCTGGCGCCGGGCTTGAGCCGCACCCGCCCCGGCTCGATCGCCTCCACCATCGAGCCCAGTTGCAACTTGACGCCACTGGAGCTGAGGTACTTGGCGGCGGTGGCCGACAACTTCGGATCCATGGTGGGCAGCACCCGATCCACCGCGTCCACCAGGATCACTTGGCAAGCATCGGCCTGGAGTTGTTTGAAATCGCGGCTCACGGCCCGGTGCATCAGCTCAATTAACGAGCCCGCTAGTTCACAACCAGCGGGGCCGGCACCCACCACCACCGCCGTTTGCAGGAAGCGGCGGCGGATCGGATCTTGGGTTTGTTCCGCCTCTTCCAAGGCCATCAAGATGCGCCGCCGGATTTCATCGGCGTGCTCGAGAATTTTCATCGGCGGCGCCAGTTCGCGCCAGTCTTCGTGGCCGAAATAGCTGCTGCCCGAGCCACTGGCCAGGATCAGGTGGTCGTAGCCGTAGCGGTAGTCATTGAACACCACTTCCTGGGCTTCTGGATCGATATCCACCACCTCGCCCAGCAGGATTTGGATATTGGGGGCCTGGCCCACCATCTGGCGCAGGGGCGAGGCCACATCGCCCTCGGACACCAATCCCGAGGCCACCTGATAGAGCAGGGGCTGGAACAGGTTGAAGTTGCGTTTATCGATCAGGGTGACGCGCACCGGTTGGCCGGCCAGGGCATGGCAGGCCTTCAGGCCGGCAAAACCACCGCCGACAATCACCACATGGGGCCAGGTCGCCTGGACGGCGGCGGGTGGATCCAGCTCCAGGAAGAAACGTTCGGGCGCCATGCCACCTGGGGGCAGATTGCTTCAACCGTATGCAGCGCCCTGATGTTTGGTGGTGGTCACCAAGCCAATGCTGGCGATTGCCCACCAGGGGGCGTCCGGCCAAAGTGATGCAAGCTCCTGCCAGCGCCCCCCTGTTGCCGACGCGATGCTGCTTTCGATTCGTCACCAATTCCGTTACGTCTACGACCGGCCCGTGTTCCTGGAGCCGATGACCCTGCGGCTGACGCCGAAACAGGACTGCAGCCAGCAGCTGCTCGACCACAGCCTGCGCTTCGACGCCGCACCGGCCGGATCCAGTGCGATCCAGGAGGCCGATGGCAGTGGCGCCCTGGTCTGCTGGTTCATCGAGGAGCGCGACCAGCTCGAGATCACCATGGAGGCGCAGGTGCGCACGCTGCGCACCAACCCCTTTGACTGGATCATCACCTTTGCGGAGGCCCAGCGGCTGCCGGCCCACTACCCCGCCGCCGAAGCCGCCGCCCTGGCCGCCTACCTGGACCCTGCCCGGGGCGCAGCCCTTGGGGTCCAGCAGGGGTTTGGGCCTGGGGCGGCGCCGGTCGATGGGAGCGTGGCCGCCTGGGCGGCCGAGCTGGCGGCCGCGGTGGACCAGGACACCACAGCCTTCCTGATCAAGCTGGCGGATCGGATCCACCACGAGTTCCAGCATGTGGGCCGCTTCGAGGGCGAGCCGATGGCGCCCGAGCAGACCCTCTTCGGCCGCAGCGGCGCCTGCCGCGACACGGCGATGTTGTTTGTGGCCGCCTGCCGCAGCCAGGGCCTGGCGGCCCGGTTTGTGAGCGGCTATTCGATCCACCACCCGCCGGAGGTGACGGAACACGAGCTCCATGCCTGGGCCGAGGTGTACTTACCTGGGGCCGGCTGGCGCGGCTACGACCCCAGCCTGGGCCTGGCCGTGGCCGATGGCCACCTGGTGCTCGCCACGGCCCCCGATCACCAGCTGGCGGCAGCGGTGACGGGTACCTTTCGGGGCACGGGCGTGACCTCGACCCTGACCTACGACCTCAGCGTGCGGGCCCTCGATGGGGAGGCCCTGGCTCCCACCCCAACCCTGAACCCTTGAGGGCTGGGAACTAGCCGATCACCCAGGCCGCTATCCCCAGCCGCCCGGCAGGACCCAGCCAGCGCCCCTAGGCCGATGGCTGGGCTGCAGGCTCCGCTGGGCTGCTCGCACCCAGGGCCTGGGGGGCCGGGGCGGGCAGGCTGGCCCGGATCGGCGCCAGGCGGCGTTCCACTTCCTCATTGAGCCACTGGTCGAGCAGTTCCTGGGTCATCAGGTTGGCCGTGGCCTGGTCGAACACGGCCGGGGTGAGCTGTTCGAGCCGCACCACCACCCACCAACCCTCAATCCGGAAGGGCTCCAACAGCTGGCCCGGGCTGGCCGTGCGCAGGCGATCGACCAGGGCTGGATGGGCTTGGGTGAGGGCCACCGGGCCGACGATGCCGCGGGTGGATTGTTCCGGACCTTCGGCATAGGCCGCTGCCAGGTCGGCAAAGCTGGCGTCGTCCTCGTCGATGCGCAGGAAGAGCTCCCGGGCCAGCCCCTGGTCCTTGAGCCGCAGCAGGCTGTACACCACCCGATCGAGCTCGGTTTTGCGTTCGAGGAAGCGGGCCTCTGCCTTGGGGCGGAAATGGCGTTGGCCATGGCGCAGCAGGCGTAGGGGCCGCAGGATCTGGGCCTCCAGGCCCTGGGGGCTGAGCAGCTGGTCAACCCGGTAGCGCTCCAGGGCCTCCTGGCTGGTGATCTGGCGTTCCTGGGCGAAGGCCTGGAAGGCCCCTTGGGTGTCCTCGTTGCTTAAGGGTTCCAGGTCCCCATCGACCAGCTCACTAATCAGCTGCTGGCGCAGGTAGGGCCGCAGCAGACCGAGTCGAGCCAGTTCGCCGAGGGCCACCGCGTCATCGCCCGCGGCATGGCCTGGGGCCTGGGGTAGCGCTGCGAGGTCGGCCATGGGGTGCGGGAAAGAACGCAAGGGGGAACGGAAGGCTGCCGAACTGGACCGGAATCCATTGGCTGGAGCCGCTGAAGCTTGCTCCTGGAAATCTAGGAAATCCTGGCTTCCCGCCCGATTCAAGGGGATCGCCAGCAGCAGCACGCTGGGCGCGAACCGCGAGTCGGCGCCACCAGCGTTCTCCTGGCCCAATTCGACCAGCCGTCAGCGGAAGCCCGGATCAGCAAACCCCCCAGGCGGCTGCCGGCCGCCCCCGAAGGGCAGCCGGCCCGCCCCGCCCCGCCCCGGGAAGGGTGGTCCTCCGTGGCGATCGAGCCCGTATTGGAGGCGCAGGCTTTCGATGCGGACATGGAAACGTTCGCGCTGTTGCCAGTCCGCTTCCCGCTCGCGGCGGTGGCATTCGTGCAGGCCCTGGAGGCTGCGGGCCTGGCTGACGCAGCGCTGGGAGGCCTGAATCAGCTCCAGGGCCTCATCGAGCTTTTGGAGCTCCAGGGTTTTGAACTGCTGCAGCACCGCGCCCCCGTCCCCTGGGCCTGGCGGCCTCGCCCATGCCGCCAAGGACCCCTGGGCCGTCGCCAGCAGCCCCCAGGCCAGGCCCTGGCCTAGGACCCGCTGCAGGCCCGGACCCCGCCGGGTGCCCCCGGGGGGGTGCTGCTGCTGCCATGGCCGTGGGGTCGCCATCGCTAGGCCTCCCCCAGGGCAGCCACCGGGGCGCTGCTGGGCTGCTGGCACAGCCCCGAAAAACTGACACACAGCCCTAGGCCGCCACAGTCGGCCGGCCGGGTGAGCTCCAGGCGGCCGCCATGCTGGTGGGCGATGCGCTGGGCAATCGCCAGCCCTAGGCCGCAATGGCCCTCGCCGCGGCGGGCGGGATCGAGGCGCTGGAACGGCTCGACGGCCTTGGCAAAGAGATGGTCGGGGATGCCGGGGCCGCGATCCACCACATGGATGACGAAGTGGTGGGGGGGGCTGGGGAGTAACTCCACCCGTACCGGCGGCAGGCCATAGGCGATGGCGTTGTCAATCAGGTTGGCGATGGCCCGGCCCAGGGCCACCGGCTGCACGGACGCCGGCACGGCCTCCAGCTTTAGTTCGATTAGGCCTTCGTCGTAGCGGCCCGATAACTCCTCCAGCAGGGCATCGAGCGGCACCTCCACAAAGGGTTCCTTCGAGCCGGAGCCGGCAAATAAGAGGAATTGGCGGGTGATGCGCTCGAGGGCATCGAGATCGGAGGCCATCTTGGCCAGGGCCACCCCATCCAGGCTCAGGGGGGCCCGGTCCCCCAGGCGCAGCCGCAGGCGGGTGATTGGGCTGTTGAGGTCGTGGGCAATGCCGGCGAGCATGGTTTGGCGCTCGCGATCGCTGGCCTGGAGTCGGGCGAGCATGGCGTTGAAGTGGTGGGTGAGCCGGCGCACTTCCAGAGCGCCATCGATCTGGAGCCGGGTGTCGGCGAGGTCACCGGCTTCTGCCAGGCCGCCCTTGGCGGTGCCCACCGAGGCCATGGCCCTCACCAGCCGCCCGATCGGCCGCTGCACCTCAAAGGTGAGAAAAAGGGCGGCCGCCACCACCCCGGCGCCGACCAGGGAGATCGACAGGGTGAGGGGATCGCGGCTGACCAGGCCCGGCAGGGGCAACGGATAAAAGAGCCAGACCGGCTCCAGCGACGACTGCAGCCGGATCCACACCCCCCGCTGGGGCTGGCTGATCGCCAGCACGTCCGGGCAGCGCTCCAGGGGTTTGCAGAGCAGGCGGCGCAGCCGGGCGGCCTGCTTGGTCAGGTGGCCGTCGATCGGCGGATGGGCCGGCAGGGGTGAAGGGGCCACGACCAGGCTGAGCCCCCCCAGCCGGGAGACGGCCTCGGGGGGATAGCGCTCCAGGGCAAGCTCGCTGAGAATGATGTTGCGGGACAAGCTCCCTACGGCCTGGCGGATCTGGGCCTGCTCCAGGCCTGCTCCCTGGATTGCCCGCAGTAACAACAAACTGCCGAGCCAGGCCCCCGCAAAGGTGAACAACAGCCGCAGCGCCAAGGGCAGCCGTAGCCGCCAGGGTGCGGCAAGCGGGGATGGCAAATCCAGACTCCAGGGCAACCGCATCAGGGAACGGGGGCCCATCAATCGCGAAACTTGCCTTCGGGCACAAACATGTAGCCCGACCCCCAAACGGTCTGCAGATAGCGGGGCTTTTTAGAATCGGGTTCGATTAATTTGCGCAGGCGCGAAACTTGCACATCCATGCTGCGCAGGTCCGTGTCGCTGGCCGGGCCCCGGGCGATTTCAATCAGCCGTTGGCGCGATAGGGGCCGGTAGGGGTTTTGCACAAAGGCCACCAGCAGGCTGAATTCACCGTGGGTGATCGTTAAGCGCTCGCCATGGCAACTGAGGGTGCGGGCTTCCAGATCAAGCACGCAGTTGCCAAACACCACCGGTTCCGAGCCCACCAGCGGCGCCCCCACTGGCGCCTGGGAGCGGCGCCGCAATACCGAATCCACCCGGGCCGTCAGTTCGCGCGGCAAAAAGGGTTTGGCCAGGTAGTCGTCGGCGCCCTGCTCGAGGCCAATGATGCGATCGACCGGATCGCCCTTGGCCGTTAACATCACGATCGCCAGATCATCGCGGGCATCCCGCAAGCGCCGCAGCAGGCTGAGGCCATCTTCTCCCGGCAACATGAGGTCCAGCACCAGCAGATCGGGCCGCTGAATCTCAAGGCGGGAGGAAAACTGTTCGGCCGATTCAAAGCAGCGCACGTCATAGCCGTGGCCCTGCAGATAGGCACTGAGCATCTCGCGCAGGTCGGGATCGTCATCCACCACCCAGACCTTGTAGGGCTTAGCCATGGGCCATCCCCTCCGCCCGCTGGCCAGCTGCTCCCATGGCTTGGACTGGTCCAGCCTTCCTTGCCTTCGCCAACTCCTTCTTGCGCACTGGCCTGTTGAATCGTTCTCTAGCCAGCATCCCAGGTCTGCCCGTTCCTTGGCGGGCCTGGGGCGGGCCCAGGGGCCCCAAACGTGTGAGCGGATGTGACTCCAGCCACCCCGCTCGGGCACATTTGGATACAAGTGGGCTGAATTCGGTCACATCGCAGCAAAACTGCAGGGGGATAGTGGCAGGGTGCTCCATTCCTCCCCCATGGCCAAGCCTCCCCAAGTCAGTCGTTTTAGAGCCAACCCTTTCGACTGGACCCTGGGGGGTGCCCCGCCCACGGGTGGGGCCAGCCGCAGGGCCGCCCCCCTGCCCGCCGCCCCTGCTCCGGCGCCAGCCAGTTCAGTGCTTGGCAAGCCACCCACTCCGCCCAGCCAAATCCCGCCCAGCCCATGGGGCTGGGCGGGGCAGGCACCCCACCGGTGGGCAGGTCTCCCCTGGACGGCGCGGCCCAGTCCGCCAAGCGCCCGCCAACCCCGCCCAAGCCCGCCGGCATCACCTACCGCTCGCTCGATGGCAGTGGCAACAATCTCACGAACCCGGGATTAAATGCCCTCGGCGCCGGCTTCAGCCGCCTGGGCCCAGCCCGATTCAGCGATGGCATTTCCGCCCTGCGCACGGATCTGCCCAATGCCCGCACGATCAGCAATCTGGTGGTCGATGGCAATGGCGCCACCCCTAATAAGGAGGGGCTCTCCGGAATGATGTATGCCTGGGGCCAATTCATTGACCACGACATCAACCTGACCCTCTCCGATGGGGTTAACCACATCGATATCGCCGTGCCCAGTGGCGATCCGGTGCTGAGTGGCTCGATCAGCATGACCCGTTCGGTGATTGATCCCCTCACCGGCGTGGCCGGCAAACCGGCCACCACACCAATAATGTGAGCGGCTGGCTCGATGGATCGATGGTGTATGGCTCCGATGCCACCATCGCCGCCAGCCTGCGCGACGCCAATGGCTACCTGATCACGTCTGCTGGCAATAATCTACCGATTGTGAACGGGGCCTTTGGGGCCGGCGATATCCGGGTTTCGGAGAACCCCGATCTCACTGCCCTGCAAACCCTGTTCCTACGCGAACACAACCGCCAGGTGGATAAACTCAAGCTGGCCCATCCCGATTGGAGCGGTAACCAGCTCTACGACCAGGCCCGCGCCATTGTGTCGGCGGAGATCGCTCGAATCACCTATAACGAATTCCTGCCCCACCTGCTGGGGGACAAGACGATCAAGGCCTACCAGGGCTATAAGCCTGGCGTGGATGCCCGCCTGAGTGAGGAATTTGCCGGTGCTGCCTTCCGCTTTGGCCATTCGATCGTGTCGGCCAACCTGGAAAAAACCGATGAGCAGGGCAATGAAATTGGCAATGCCGTTACCCTTAAGGATGCCTTTTTCCAGGCCCCTGCCGATTTCATCGCCAATGGTGGCGCCGATGGCCTGCTGCGCCACCTCAGCGGCGACCTCTCCAATGCCCTCGATGTGCCTATCGTTTGAGGCATCCAGGTTGGGGCGGTGCCAGCGTTGCTGCTGGCGTTTAGCTTGGACCGGGGCCGGGACTTAAGGCCTCGGCCTTTTGCTTGATCCCCCTCAGGTGGCCAGGATCGAAGCGATCTGGTTGCGGCCGTTGCCCTTGGCCAGGAACAGGGCCTGGTCGGCGCGGCTGAACAGGTCGAGGAAGGCCTGGTCGTTTGGCGTGAGGCAGGTGAGGCCGCCGCTGATGCACGGTTGGTAATCGGAATGGGAAAAGACGCCCCGGAGGTGGGACACTTCCGTGCGGATCGCCTCGGCAATCCCCATCGCCTCGTCGCCATCGACCCCCACCAGCAGGATGGCGAATTCCTCATCGCCAATCCGTCCAAACAGATCCTGGGGCCTGAGCTGGGAGGCGCAGGCCTGGCAGAGGTCAGCTAGCACCCGGTCGCCGGCCCGGTGGCCCCAGCGATTGTTGATCTGGCGGAAATCATCCACATCAATGTTGAGCAGGGCCAGGGGCATGTTCTTGGCCCGGGCCCGTTCCAGTTCCTTCTCGGCAAGGGAAAAGAAGCTGGTGCGGGTATAAAGTCCCGTGGTTGGGTCGATCGTGGCGATGCGCCGCAATTCCAGCTCCCGCATCACCAGATCGGCCATCAAGGTCAACATCGTGACTTGATGTTCGCTGAGTTGCCGGGGCTTGCGATCGATAACACAGAGGGTGCCAAGATTGTGGCCCTCCTCCGTGCGTAGGGGGGCACCGGCGTAAAAGCGCACATGGGGCTCATCCACCACCAGGGGATTGGTGCAGAAGCGCTCATCGAGCAGGGCATCGGGCACCACCAACACCTCCTGTTCGGCGATGGCATGGGCGCAAAAGGCCATCTCCCGCGGCGTTTCCTGGGTGGCCAGGCCCAGCCGCGACAAAAACCACTGGCGGTCGTGATCCACCAGGGAAATCAGGGCCACCGGCATGCCCAACACTTCTGAGGCCAGCTGCACCAGCCGGTCAAAATGCTCATCGCTGGCGGTATCGAGCACCGAGCGCCGTTCCAATTCCCGCAGGCGCTGGATCTCGTTTCTCGGGATCGGATACTCGGGGTAGGGAGCCATGCCAGGGAAAGCCCAGAGCGAAACCGAGGCTAGGGGAATCGAGGTTTGCCCTCCTGGTCGGGCTGGGGCCTTGGACTTGACAAATCGCCTGGGTTGGGGAGCCGTTCTAGTTGGATATGGTTCTTGCCCTGGGCCTTGGCCCCGTACATCGCCTGGTCGGCTGCCAGCAACAGGGCCAGGCGGGACGGGGCCCGGGATCCATTCGCCCAGGCGATGCCAAAGCTGGCGCCCACCGTGAGGCTGTGGCGCTCCAGGGTGAAGGGTTGGCGGAGGCTATGGAGCATCCGTTGGGCCAGCCCTTCCGCCTGGGCCTCCGTGGCGCAGCCCGCCAGGATGCAGACAAATTCATCGCCCCCTAACCGGGCCACCTGGTCCACGCCCCGTTCGCCGGTTAGGGCCAGCCGGCCCCTCCGTCCAGCAGGGGGGCGCCCCAGTCCCTGGCCTGGCTCCAACCCAGGGGATCGGTCCGCCGCCGAGTGCGGCGCCACGGTGCGCAGGCCCTGGCAGAGGCGCCTCCCCACCTCCACCAGCAATTTGTCGCCAATTGCATGGCCATAGCGGTCGTTGATGGGCTTGAAATCATCAAGATCAATCAGGCAGATCACCAGCAGATCCGCCCCGTCCATCCCCGCCTGGTCCGTCTCCACCCTGTCGTTGCCCGCCCGGCTGGCGTTGAATCTGGCAATTTCCCGATCCAGCAATAGCTGCAGGCCGCGCCGGTTGGCCAGGCCCGTAAGCGGATCCCGCAGGCTGGTTTCCAGCAGGTCGAGGCCCTGCTGTTCCAGTTGGGCCTCGCGCCGACGGCCCTCCCGCCGCACTACCAGCACCGAGGCCGCCAACAGCACGGCAAACACCACCAGGGTGAGGGCCATCAGCTGCAGGTATTGGCGGGCCAGGATCGCCACCACCGCCAGGGTGCGGGTAGACCAATGGCTGAGCCGCAACCAGCCCAGGGTTTGGCCGCCGGCCTCCAGCCGTTGCCAGTGCACATGTAGCTCTGCTGGCCCCCCAGGGGTTGGGCGGCCGGGGCCTGGCTGGGGCGTGATCGCCCCGGGGCTGTTGGGCACCACCCGGCCCGGCCCGAAGCGCAGCAAGGGTGCCCCCCCCGGCCGGTCGCGCCCTAGATGGGCTAGCACCCGTCCCCGCGGATCCACCACCAGAACCGCCTCGATCGAGGGATCACCCATCACCCCTTCGAGGTCCTGCTCGAGGGCGGTGTAGTCATCCACCATCAGGTGGGGCATCAGGCCCTGGGGCAAGGCCTGCAGCACCTCTCGATAGCTCTGGTCCTGGCTTTCGACCAGCAGTTGGCGTGAGTAGCGAAAGGAGCGCCAACCACTGAGCAGCACCAGGACAAGCCCCAGCAGCAGCAGGGGGATCAGGGTGCGCCTGCGCAGCAGATCGGGCCTTTGGGCAGCCATGGTCAGTCGCTGCCGAACACGGCGAAGCGCTCCAGGCCCAGGCCCAGGAGGGGGAGGTAATCGCGCCGGTAGTCGGCCCGCACCGGCTCGGGAATCTGGATTTCATCGAGCAGCCGATCCAGCGCCGGCTTGGCGGCCAGGGCCAGAAAGCCCGCCTGTAGGGCTTCGCGCCGGGCCTTGGCCAGGCTGGGCAGGCAGGCAAAGGGATGGGAGGCGAAGGGGGGCGTCTGCCAGAGCACCCGCAGCTCCTCCCGCAACTCGGGACGTTCCCGCTGGAGGGTGTTGTTGATGCCGCCACCCGCCGGCAACACCCCCCGGGCGACGCTGCGATACACATTCGAATGGGTGGTCTCAAACACCGGCCGGATCGTGATGCCCTGGCGCGCCAGCAACACCCGCGGCAACAGGGTGGCGGCAAAGGAGTTCGGGGAGGGGAAGGCCACCGCCAGGCCATTCAGCTCGCGGATGCTTCGGATTGGACTGGCCTTGCGCACGACCAGCAGGCCCTGTAGGGGCTTGCTGCCATCGCGAATCAGGGGGATGTAGCCGTGCCAACGCTGGGCCAGGGCGGCGTGATAGGGATTCAGATAGACGCAATCGGCCTGGCCCGTGCGCAGTTCCGCCTCGAAATTGGGAATGGTGGGGGCCACCCTCAGCACAAAGCATTGCTTTGAGACCTGGCCCAGTTGTTCCAGCAGGGTCGCCCAGGCGGCAAAGGTCTCGGCCGGCCGCCGCTGGGGCACGACGCTCACCCGGATCGGTCGCCCCGGCGGATGGCCATCCCCGAGGCAGCCCAGTTCGGGCTTGAAGGCCTGGCCAAAGGCCGGGGCCCCACTCGCCAGCGCAACGGGACTGGCCAGCAAGCCAAGGGCCAGCTGGTGCAGCGCCAGTCGTTTCAGACCAGGCCGGCCCTGCCCCATCATGGCTCAATTTGTTCGTGGGCCCATAGCTAGCAGGCCTGGCCCGGGTTGCCACAAAAAATAGACAAAGCGATGGGTTTGGGAAACGGCATCAGGCCTTTGGCGGTCAAAGTGTGGCAACGATGACTCTCATGGGCTGGCTACGGGCCCCTTGCCAGCTATAGCGCCGCCGCCGTGGCCGCAGCCTCCTGCTGCTCCTTCAATTGTTCCACCTCCCGTTTGAGCAGGGCGCAGAGGTAGTCGGGTGATTTGTAACGGTTCGGCAGGCATTTGTGCAGGATTTCCAGTCGCTGCCAGCAAACGGTGCGCTGGATTTTCTTGAGGCTGCGGCCTTCGATAATCAGCAGGCGCATGGCCTTGCAATAGAGCGAATAATTGGCCTCTAATTCACCAATGGTGAGGGAGGGAGTCTCTGAGGTCATTGGGAAGTGCTGGTGATGCGGGAGCGCCCGCCCGCGGAACAATGCCGTGGTCTTTTCCCTGAAGCGATCGGACAACCAGGTGTGCAGCCAGTGGCGGGGAAGCGATCGTTGCGTTTGGCGTTTCCGGGATCTCGAACCAGATCAACCAAATGATCCGCCCATTGATCCGACAAACGCTCTGCCCCGCGATCCCAGCCCAGCCATCAACCCCAGGGGATCACGAGACCCGATCCGCCTGACCCCCTGGGCCTTGGCCCCGGGGAACGTCCCACCCATTGCCCACCTTTGGAATCGTCCCTCCCAGCCTCAGTCCTACTGCCGCATCGCCCCGGCCTGGCCAGGGGACCCCAGACCAAACGGCAGCTTCTTTACAATTAATTTTTATTTGCGGCCATTTAGCTCGCTAGCGAGCAGGCGCTTCGTCGCGACGGGCGCCGGCAGGCCTCAGCTGCGGCTGAGGTCGACGTGATGGGGGGCAAACAGGAATACCAGCTCGCCGAGCCGTTCCTGCTGGCCATCGAGGGCAAAGGCCCCACCCGAGACGAAATCGGCGGCCCGCTGGGCCTCATCCGCCGCCATCAGGCTGAGGTTGAGCACCACCGTTTTCTGCTGCCTCAGCGCCCCAATTGCTTCCATCGCGCCGTTGAAGCGATGGGGGTGCAGAACCAGCACCTCCTGGCCCCACTGGCTGGAGACAAGGGGAATGGGCTCGGCTTTAGGGGGAATCATCGGCTCAATTTGGCGGCTCCTCTGCGGATTGGCCAGCCTCGGCCGCCGCGAGCATCGCTGCCGTAACAAGGATCGTTTCGATCGCGTCCTCGTTGTCGAGGAAGGCGTCGAAGGAGCGGTAGCGGCGGATTGTCGGGCCATAGGTGGGATCGGCACAGACCTCAGCCCAGCTGAGATCCTTCGGCTTCAGCTCCAGAAAGGCCGCGGTGGCCTCCTCCAGGTCTGCCGCATCACTGAAACCCTCCCCCTGCCAAACCAGCTCGTAAAAGGTCATATACGCCGCAGATCTAGTCGCAATCTAGGCAGCGCTGCGGTCTGGCCCCCGGGGGCCCGTAGTCGAGCGGGCTTCAGGGCCAGCCCATCAGGCGGCTGAATTGGAAAAATAGGGTGCTGACCGTCCAGGCCAGCACCAGGGACCAGCCGATCGTGAACAGGGTGAAATCGAGCCGTTTCGATTCACTGCGGATCACCGCCACGGTTGAAAGGCAGGGCACATAAAGCAGGGTGAACAGCATGAAGCTCACCGCCTGGGGCCAGCTCACCTGGGCGGCCATGGCCTGGCCCAGCAGGGTGGTGTCGGCCTGGCCATAGATCACCGCCAGCCCGCCCAGCACGATCTCCTTGGCGATGAAGCCAAACACCAGGGCCACGGTCAAGGTGGGGTCGATGCCGGTGGGGGCGAGCAGGGGGTGGAGCAGCTGGCCCAGTTGGCCCGAGAGGCTCTGGGCCGAGGCGGGGGGCACCCCCAGGGGCAGGTTGTTGAGCAGCCACACGGCCACCACGCCGATGACGATGAAGCGCCGGGCCCAGAACCAGAAGTGACGCACTTCGGCCCAGGCCCGTGTGAGGATTTGGGTTGGGGTGGGCAAGCGATAGGGCGGCAGTTCCAACACCAGGGGTTCTTGGGCGGCAAAGCGGCCC
The DNA here is from genome assembly GCA_943369525.1 of Synechococcus sp. UW140. GTDB lineage: Bacteria > Cyanobacteriota > Cyanobacteriia > PCC-6307 > Cyanobiaceae > BAIKAL-G1. The sequence continues at coordinate 20,055 of CALRNL020000011.1, read as the reverse complement.
TGGAAGAGCAGGGCGGTGAGAATCGCCGCCGCGAAACTCATTAAATAGAGGCCAAAAATCACCAGGGCCCCCTGGCTGGGAGTGAAGAAGGCCGCCGCCATGAACAGAAACACGTTCAAGCGGGCCGAGCAGAGCGAGAAGGGGATCACCAGCATGGTGAGCAGCCGCAGGCCGGTGGAGCGCATCACCCGGGTGCCGAGGATGGCGGGCACATTGCAGCCAAAGCCCATCAGGCAAAGCACGAAGGAGCGGCCATCGAGCCCGAGTCGCTCCATCAGGGCATCCATGAGATAGGCCGCCCGCGAGAGGTAGCCGCTGTCTTCCACCACTCCCATCGCCAGGAAAAACAGGAAGATCACCGGCAAAAAGGCTGAAACCGTGCCGATCCCCTGGTAGAGCCCCTCCATCAGGAAGCCCTGCAGAAAGGCCGGCAATCCCCAACCGGCCAACAGCGGCGCCAGCACCCCCTGGCCGAACTGGCTCAACCAACCCGAAAGCAGGCCCTGGAGCGGCACGCCGATCGCGTAGATGCCCTGAAACATCAGCAGCATCGTGGCGAAAAACAGGGGCAGCCCCAGCACCGGATGGAGCAGCACCCGGTCGAGCCGGCGGCTGAGTCGGTCGCGCCACTGGGGCGGTAGCTGCACCGTGGCGGCCAGGATCGCTGCCATGCGCTGGGGCAAGTCCCCATCCACCAGGGCGAGCCGCTGCTCAAGGGTCTGGCTGGCTCCGGCCTCGGGGCCAGGGGCCGCCAGACCGTCCGGCTGGGGGAGACCAGGTTCCAGGGCTTGGCGGATTGCTTGGCGGGCTTCGCCCAGGCCGCGGCCGTATTTGGCACTCACCAGCACCACGGGCAGGCCCAGGTGCTCGGAGAGGGCCGGCCGGTCGATGCTGACGCCGAAGCGCTTGGCCTCATCGGCCATGTTGAGTAGCACCACCGTCGGCAGTCCCAGTTCCTGCACCTGCAGGGCCAGGCGCAGCTGGCGGTCCAGCTGGCTGGCATTCAGGATCACCACCACCAGGTCGATGGCGGTGGTGGCCAGGAAGCGGCGCACCACCGCCTCATCCTCCGAGTGGCCGCGCAGGTCGTAGATGCCGGGGAGGTCAACCAGCTGGGCGCTGCGGCCGGCCAATTCCAGGCTCGCCTGCATCAGATCCACGGTCAGGCCGGGCCAGTTGCCGATATGGGCGTGGCTGCCGGTGAGTTTGTTGAACAGGGTGGATTTGCCCGTGTTGGGCATGCCCAGCACCGCAATCGTGGCGGGGCGGCAGGCGGGGGAACTGCTCATGCGCTAGCGGCCACGTTGTCAATGCCCACCCGGGCCGCGTCGGCCTGGCGCAGCATCAGTTCGGTCATGCCAACGCGCAGGTGGAGGGGGCCGGCCCACCAGCCGCGCCGTAACAGTTGCACCCGCTGGCCCCGGTGTAGGCCGAGGGCCTGCAGACGGTGACGCAGGCCAGGCTCCACCGCCAGGGTGCTGATCGTGGCGGACTGGCCGGCGGCCAGCTCGCTTAGCAGGAGGGCTGGGCCCTGCTGGGGGGCTACTGGCTGGCCCGTGGTCCGAACCTGGCGGGATGGGGCGGTCGGAGGGGCCATTCGCAGCGACGGGGCTTATTGAGAGTGAGTGTCATTATCTTATGACCTGGGTCCGGATCCGGATCCGCTGGCCAGGGTTCGCTGCGCCAAGGGGCGTGGTGTCGCTCGGCCGCAGGCCCCGATTAGCAGGTGATCGCCATGGCCAGGCCGGTGCCATCGGCGTCTCCGCCCAGGGCCAGGGCTTGGCCCGTGGCCCGGCGTTCGGCCGCCCGCAGGCAGGCCAGGGCATCGAGCAGGTCGTCGGCGGCCCAGCCGCCGCGGGGCAACTGGGCCGAGGTGGCCCCGATCACCCCGGGCCACAGCGCTTCAATCAGTTCACTGCGCCGGCGCCGGCCATCGGGCTGGCGTTTGCCCTGCCCCAGGGGCTGGCCGGCCCAGAGTTGGAAAATCACTTCCGGATGGGCTTCACCGATCCGCTGCCGCCAGGGGGGCCGGCGCTGCAACAGGTCGTCCAGTTGGCGGATGCGCGGCAGCAGGTTCCAGGCCTGGCGGCTGAGGGCCCGGCCATCCCTTGCGCGGCCGATGCTGCAGGCCTCTCCGTAGTCGAGGGCCTGCAGCATCGGCCGGATCGGCGCCGGGAACACGCTGCTGCCGCGGGGATGGCCCAAGAACCGGCGCGCCTCCTGGTCGCATCGCCTGGGACCCGCCTCGCTAAGGCCAATCGGCATGTCAATGGCGACGAGCCAGGGAGCCACGGTGTCAACTTTTGGCCCCAGATCGGGTTGCAAGGGTGGGTCCGGGGCCTCCAGGCTGGCCAACCAGGGTTCCAGGTCGGTCAGGATGCGGGCTTGGATATCGCCGAGGCGACTAGGGCCAGGCGATCCGGCCAACAAGATTCGATCGCCCGGAGAATCGGGCAAAAAAAATGCGCTGACGGCAAGCCAACCGAGTCGGCAGCCGTCAACGCCAATCAGGTAGGGCATGGTGCCCGATGACTCACTCTTCTTCGTCAGGGGCGCCAGCAGGAAGCAGGCGAATTTGCTTGCGGCCGAGCTTGATTTCAAACTCGTCGCCGGGCTCCAGACCCAGCAGGGCGGTGTAGGCCTTGCCGACCAGCAGGTTGCCGTTGCCTTGCACAGTGGCCACATAGCTGAGGGTGCGTCCACCCTTGCCCTTGCCCTTACCGACGCCATCGCCCAGGCTGACGCCCTTGGCCTCAAGCAGGGCCTCATAGAAGGCCGTGAAGTTCAGTCGCTCGGTGCCGTCTTTTTTGGTGCTCACATAGCCAGTGGAGCGGACGAGATCGGACTTGCTGACATCGCCCAGCTCCTTGACTTTGGAGAGGAGTTCGGATCCGGTGAGCATGGAAGAGAGAAAACTCTGCTGCAAATGTAGCGAACCGCCGGAGGTGTGCCAGTACCTCCAAGCAAATCCCGTCATCGGCGAACTCAATGGCAGGGTCTAAACAGCAGGCAAGGGGTTGATCCCGGCTGGATCGGCTAGGTAACAACCGCAGGGTGGCGATGATCAGCGTCGCCCAGATCGCTTGCCGGCCAAGGGATCTCCAGGAAGGCTAACGGCCTGCTTCCGGCGCAAGCCCATCCCCAGGGGCAGAAGATCAACCCTGGGGCTGCACTCAGCCCGGGATGAAACTGCGTAGCTTGCGGGCATCCGCCCCGGCCCGCTGTTGCAGCTCGGCGGCGCTGAGGGAGGCCTCCTCCCGCTGCTGGGCAGCGATCACATCCTCGGCTTCAAGAGCGAAGCCATGGCTGCGGCCGAGGGCGAGCAGCTCCTCAAGTTCCAGGGGTTGGCGCAGCCGTTCGGCCAGGGTGCCATCGGCCTGGGCAAAGGCCAGAAAGGCATCGAGCGCAGGGAGGGTCAAAGGATGTTGGGCGAGGGGATCTGCAGGCCCCTGTCCTAGCGCTTTAACGATGGATTGGACCTGCCTGGCCCCAGCTCCCTGGCTGCTGGGGTGCGATCCGATCGCCCTCCCCCGGGCCTAGGGCCAAGCCCTGGGCGGATCAAAAGACCCGCTGGAGCCATCACAGGGGCGCCCCAATCGCAGGCTCAAGCCAGGCTGTCCAGGCCAGCTACAACCTGCGTCAGACCCGGGCACTTGTGCCGGCTGGAACCATAGTGTCCTGGGACTGGAAGCTCCGCTGGCCCGTTGCAATCGGGGCTCTTTGGCTGGCCGGTGGTCGCCATAATCCCCCCCTAATGGGGATGGGATTCGGGGTTGGAATGGGATGGGCAAACTCTTCGCCCAACCCAGGCTTTGGGACCTGCGCTCCTGCTCCAAGTTGGGGAGCACCCATTGCATGCTCCCTAACCCAGGCCATCGGGCTGGCTCCGGGGTTGGTCAACTGGCGGAAGCCTGCAGAATCAGAACGGATCCCCGGCCTGGTGGCGAGGGGTCTCCCCAGGCCCAGCTGTCCTGCCATGTCTGCCCCCCCAGTGCCCCCGGGCGCCGAGTCGCCCCTGCCCCGTTGGATGCGCCTGGTGGGTGCCGGCCTCACCGCCCTGGTGGCCGTGCTCGCCCTGGTGCTCTTCCAGGAGGCGCGGCAGCAGGCCAGCCGCAGCCAGGCCCTGGAGCGGCGGGTTCAGGACCTGGAAAACCGTCGCGACCTGGAGCGCACCCAGGCCCTGGAGACCCAGCTGAGCGCCCAGGCCCAGCGGCTCCAGGGCCTGGAAGCCAGCGCCGGCCAGGTGCAGGAGCTCGAGCAACAGCAGCAGGAGTTGCGCCGTCAGCTGCAAAGCCAACTGCAGCGTGCCACTCCCCTGCCGCCGGAGTTGCTCCCCTTCAGCGATCCCTCGCCGGCACCCGCCCTGGGCCCATCGGGCAAGCCTGCCGCCAAGCCCGCCCTGAAATCTCCAGCCAATTCCCAACTCAAATCTGCCGTGCCCCCGCGCCCCTAGGACGGGCCCGTCCCCCCTCTCCTTCGCGATGGTTGGACCGGGCTAGGGAGGGCTGGGGCCTCGCTGATCGGTGCCCGGGGGTGGGGACTCCCCTCCACCGAGCCGTCCTACCCATACGATGGCCCAAGCCTCCCTTCGGCCGATTCCGCCCCCATGACGGCTGCCGATCCCCGACACCAGGCCCTGATCGCCTCCCTGCGCAGCCGCTTCGCCGAGGCCGTTCGCAATGGCGATGCCGAGGCAAAAAAGGCCCTGTTTAAGGAAGCCGTGTACCTGGGAATCCAGCCCGATCTGTTTAGTGGCGCCCCCAGCGACCTCGATCCCGCTGCCCCCTAACGGGCTGGAGGGCTCCGAGCTGGCGCCGGCTCCCTCCTCCCGCCAGAACTCGCGAGTCGTCAGGGGGATGCGATCCGTTCGCCCCCATCAATTCGCCCCCATCAATGCATCCCCCATCAGTTCCCGATAGAGGGCCTGTTGCTGGAGGATGCGCTGCTCTAGGCGGTGGGGTGGCCCGGGTACCAGCCCACTGGCATAGCCGATTTGGGCCGCCTCCACCAGGGCCTGGTCTTCCGCCAGAAAGGTTTGGATCTCTTCCAGCCAGGCCTGGGCCCCGGTCTCCAGCTCGGGGCGGCCCAGCAGCCCCACTGCCATCTGGCAATGGCCGGGATCCTGGGGCAGGAACTGGATCAGGGCCAGGCGGCCATCGGGCCAGAAGAGCAGGTGGGTCCAGGGGGCGAGGCCGAAGGTGAGGAACTCGCCGCCGGCGGCATGGGGGGTGGCCAGCAGGGTGGCCCAGCGGCTGAGGCGATAGCGGTAGTGGCGCACCGGTCCCTGTTCCCGGTGCAGGGTGGCGGGGTGGGCGATGGCGACGTGGTAGTCGTCGAGGGTGTTGTCGTGGGCAATTTTCCAGTTGCAGGCCAGCTCCTGGGTTGCGCTCGCCAGTAGCACCCGCGGCTGCTCGAGCAGGGCACCGGCTTCTTCCATCACCAGATCCAGCTGTTCGGCCAAGGGAATCGGATCTGGGGCCAGGGCCACCCAGATCAGGGAGCCGAGCACCTGGCAGGGCAAACCCGGCAGGGGCCAGGCGCTGCGCTCGAAGGGCTCCAGAAAATCGGCCTCCCGGGCTCCGGCCAGCAAGACCCCATCGAGGCCATAGGTCCAGCCGTGGTAGGGGCAGACCAAACGCCGGCAGGCCACGGTGCCAGCGGCGGGATCCTGCAGGGCCACCCCCCGGTGGGGGCAGCGGTTGAGGAAGGCCCGCGGCGGGCCATCAAGGGGATGGCTGAGCAGGATTGGCTGACCGAGCAGGGTGAGGGCTAGGCACGATCCGGGCGGCAGTTGGCTGGCGCTGGCCAGCGGGTGCCAAAAGCGGTTGGCGTAGCGCTGGCGCTCGGCCCCAGCCAGCCGGGCTGAGCCATAGGCCCAGGCCGGCAGAAAGGGGCTGGATCGCAGGTCGGCCAGGGGATCCATCGGGTGCGCTGGTGATTAGGTGGTGAGGTTGGAATCGAGGCCGCGCAGGCAGCTGGCCAGCTCTTCCCGCAGGGCCAGGAAGGGGGGGGAGACGCGCAGGTGGGCCAGGGAGGAGCGGTCCAGATCGGCGCGCACGCTGCGCACAATCCGGCCGGGCCGCGGCGCCATGATGTGCACCTCCTGGGCCAGGAGGAGGGCTTCCTCCAGGTCGTGGGTGATCAACAGGGCGGTGAGGCCGGTTTGCAGCCAGAGGCGATGGAGGAACTCCTGCATCGATTCCCGGATCTGGAGATCGAGGGCGCCAAAGGGTTCATCGAGCAGCAACACCTTGGGCTCGGCCGCCAGGGAGCGGGCAATCGCCACCCGTTGTTGCATGCCACCGGAGAGTTCGCGCGGCAGTAACTGCGCCGAATCCACCAGCCCCACCACCTCGAGGAAATAGGCGGTGCGTTCCCGCACTTCCGCTTTGGGCCTGCCCTGCAGACGCATGCCAAAGGCCACGTTCTGGGCGGCCGTGAGCCAGGGGTAGAGGCTGTATTTTTGGAACACCATGCCCCGATCGGCTCCTGGTCCCCGGATCCGTTGGCCATCGAGGCGAATCTCGCCGGAGCTGGGCAGATCTAGCCCGGCGATTAGGCGCATCACCGTGGATTTGCCCGAACCGGAGCTGCCCACCAGGGCCAGGAACTGGCCGGAATGGAGATCAAAACTCACCGAATCGAGCACCTGTTTGGCCTGGGGGCCATAGCCGAAGCTCTTGCAGACGGAGGAGACTTGGAGATGCATGGGGTCGGTCTCAGTTGGCCCAGGAACAGGCTCTACGCATTAGGAAACGGAAACCCAGGTCGATCACGAGTCCCACCAGGCCAATCACGATTAAGCCCACAAAAATTTCATCGGTGCGCAGAAACCGTTGGGCCAAGCTGATGCGTTTGCCCAGTCCTTCGGTGGCGGCCACTAGCTCGGCCACGATCACCAGGTTCCAAGCCGAAGCCATGTTGATCCGATAGGTGTCGAGCACCTGGGGGGCAATGAAGGGGGCCACCACCCGGGTGAGGATCGGCAGGCCCCTGCCGCCCAGGGTCAATGCCGTTTCCACCAATTCGGAGGGAACGAACTTGACCGCATCCATGATCATTAAGGTATTGAAGAAGAAGGTGCCGATGAAGATCAACATGACCTTGGGCAATTCTTCTAAGCCGAAATAAATGATTAGCAACGGGATGAAGGCGGGCGCCGGCATGTAGCGAATCAAGGCCATCAGGGGCTCCAGCAGCCGACAGATGGTTGGGTTCGTGCCCATGGCGATGCCAACCGGCAGGGCTAATCCCGCCGAAATGGCAAAGCCGATAAACACCCGCTGAATGCTTGCCACCGCATCCTTGAGCAGCACGCCGGTTTGCCATTGGGCCTGGCCGGCCTGCCAGACCGCCTGGGGCGAGGGCAGGAACAATTTGTCAACGGCGCCACTGGCTGTGGAGAGCAACCAGATCAACACCACCGTGGCCACCCCCACCAGGCCCAGCACCCAGGGCTGGGCCAGAAAGCGACGCAGGGAACTCCAACGCTTCAAGGGATCAGCCTCACTTGGCGGCATCCACGAACTGGGAATTGAACAAGGTGCTTAGATCGGGTTTGGATTTAGCTAGGCCCGTTTCCACCAAGAAGGCACTGATCTGTTCGGCCGCGTAGGGCATCGAGAGCATGGAGTCGCCCGGCTTAAAGCCTTCACGATTTTGCTCCAGGGTTTGAATCGTGGTGCCGGCGTTATAGGCCTTGAACTCGGGCTCACTAACTCCCGAGCGCTGCACCAGGATCGGCAGGGTACCGGCTGGGTCCTTCTTGATTGTGTTCAAGGTGGCGAACCAGGCATTGACGATTTTCTGAATCTTCTCGGGATTCTTGGCGACGAAATCGCGGCGGCATACCAGCAGATCGCTGATAGCGCCCGGATGCTCCCGGGAGGTGGTTAGGGCCTTGGCGCCGACGCGCTTGAGGGCCTGGGTGGTGAAGGGGGCATAGACCCCGGCCGCATCCACCTTGCCGGCGGCAAAGGCGGCCGCAGCTGCCCCGGTTTCCAGGGGCACAAACTTGATGTCCTTGGCCGATAGGCCCGCCTTTTTCAATACCATCAATAGCAGGTAGTGGTCGACCGTGCCCTCTTCGGCAGCTACTTTTTTGCCCTTGAGATCGGCAATGGTGTTGATGCCTGGCCCGGCGATGATCTGGTCGTTACCGGTGGAGAAATCATTCATCAACACCACCTGTTGATCGGCGCCACCGGCGATCGAACTGATCGTGTCATTGAGGGTCTGGCTGTTGCAATCGAGCTGGCCGGCACCCAGGGCATTGATCGAATCGAGGTAGCCATCGAACCATTGCATCTTCACCGCCACCCCGGCTTCGCCGAACAGGTTTTTGGTTTCGGTGACCTGCCAGGGGAACCAGCCGGGCCAGGCGCTGTAGCCGATTCGGACCGGAGCGGATTGGTCGACCGGTTTTTGGCAAGCCGCCAGGACTCCGCCGCTCAGGGTTGCCAGTAGGGCCAGGCCAAGGGCCTGGGAACGACGTTGGGTCCGGTTGGGGCTGGTGCGTTTCATGGCAAGTTAGGGATGGGGAGCTAGAGGGGGGAGCTGGGATTGGGTTTAAGGGTCAGGGCTTGGGAATTGGCCTGGCTCGAAGCGAAGAAGGGGGGTGAGACCTTCAGACATGGCGACAAAGTGCGCCTAGGGGGTCTTAGAAAAATTCGAGATAGCGCTTCAGCTCCCAATCAGAAACTGTGCAGTGGTAAGACTGCCACTCTTCCCTTTTGTAGGCGACAAACGAGTCGAATAGTGCATCACCGAATACCCTTCTTGAAAGGGGATCGGCCGCAAACGCCTCGATCGCTTCCCCGAGGGTGCGGGGCAGCATCGTGATGCCCCGTTCGGCCAGTTGCTCCGGTGTCAATGTGTAGGCATTGACCAGGTTGGGGTCGCCGGGATCGAGCTGTTCGCGGATCCCTTCCAGGCCCGCTGCCAAAATCATGGCGCCACCGAGATAGGGATTGCAGGAGATGTCGGCGGCCCGGCATTCCACCCGGCCACCGGGCGAAGGAATTCGCAGCATGTTGGTGCGGTTGTTGTTGCCGTAGCAAACAAAAACCGGCGCCCAGGTGAAGCCCGACATGCTGCCCTGGGCCACCAGTCGTTTGTAGCTGTTGACCGTGGGGGCGATCACGGCGCAGATGGCGGCGGCATGGCGCAGGATGCCGGCGATGAAGTGCTCCGCCAGGCGGCTCACCGCCGCTGGCTTGCCGGCGGGATCGACAAATAAATTCTCGCCACTGGCCAGATCCGCCAGGGACATGTTGTAGTGGGCGCCGCTGCCGGTGCGATCGCCGAAGGGCTTGGGCATGAAGGTGGCGATCAGGCCGTGGCGATGGGCAATCTCCTTGGCCATCAACTTGAAGAAGGTGAGACGATCGGCCATCGTCAGCACTTCGGCGTAGTCGAAATCGGTTTCAAACTGGCCGGGCCCATCCTCATGATCGAAGGAATACACACCCCAGCCCAGGCCATTCATGGCCTGCACCAATTCATCGAGCCAGGGCAGGTTATCGAGCAGGCCGCGCACGTCATAGGCGGGTTTGTCGAGGCTGTCCCGCCCGCTGAAGGGCACCAGTTCGCCTTCACCATTGCGCTTCAACACGAAAAACTCGGTTTCAATGCCGAGGTTGAAGCGGAAGCCCATGGCAGCGGCTTCGGCCCGCACCCGGTGCAGCACGTTGCGGCTGCAGGCGCCAAAGGGCTCCCCGCGTAGGTGCAAGTCGCTGGCGAACCAGGCCACCTCCTTCTGCCAGGGCAAAATTGTCAGGCTGGCGGGATCGGGAACGGCCGCCACCTCGTCATCGCTCACCTCCTGGGGAACGCCATCGAGGGCGGCACCGGTGAATAGCTCGGAACCCCGGGCCATCTGGCCCAGGTGGGGCAGGGGCACGGCCTTGGCTTTGGCCATGCCGTGGAGGTCCACAAAGCTGGCCAGGGCATAGCGCACGCCCTGATCAGCCAGGTCGGTTTTGATTTGTTGCCAGTCGGGGGCGCTCATGCGTTCACCAGGGTGGGGTGGGATTGCTGGGGGCCAGCGGGGGCGAGCACGGGGCCCGGGCATTGGGCGGCATGGGTGGCCCGCAACCAGGCGTGCCAGTTGGGAAGGCCGGCGCCGCTGCTAGCCGAAACGCGAATCACGCTGCAGCGGGGATTGACTTGGCGGATGTGATCTTCAATGCGCTCCACATCCACCGGCAGATAGGGAAGTAAGTCAATCTTGGTGATCAACACGCAATCGGCTTCCCTGAACATCACCGGATACTTGAGCGGTTTGTCATCGCCTTCGGTGACGCTGAGCAGGGCCACCTTGCGGTGTTCGCCCACTTCAAATTCAGCGGGGCAGACCAGGTTGCCCACGTTCTCCACCCAAAGCAGATCCAAGCTGGCCGGATCCAGGCGCTGGCGCAGCAGCTTGAGGCCCCCACTCACCATGGCCGCATCGAGGTGACAGGCCCGGCCCGTGGTGATGGGCACCACCGGTATCCCCACGGCCTCCAGGCGTTCGGCATCGAGCTGGGTGGTCATGTCGCCCTCCAGCACCGCCATCGCAAACTCACTGGAGAGTTGGGCCAGGCTGCGCTCCAGTAGGGAGGTTTTGCCTGCCCCGGGGCTACTCATCAAATTGAGGCAGAGCAGCCGCCAGGTATCAAAATGGTCGCGGTTGTGCTCGGCCTGGTGCTGGTTGGCAGCGAGTAAATTGAGGCCAAGCGTGTCTTCCAGGGGCATGTGCATGGCAATTCAGGCAACTGGCGGTTGTTGGGATAGAAACAAGACGCAGGAATCAAGTGATCGAAGGGCAGGGGAATGGCCCCCTCTGGCGGGTTAGCTGGCCCAATGGCGCCGCTGCGGTGCCCAGCGATCGCCCTGGCCGGGTTCGGGCATCGACTCAGGGTCTGGCCCCAGCCATCAAGGCCCTGGCCTGGGGCTTGCCTGGCGAAGCCAATGCCCCGGTTGATGGGCTGGTGTCTTGCTCCGGCAGGCTGTATTCGATTGAGCGGATCCGCAGCTCCCGGCCGCTGAGGATCTCCTCCATTGGATGGTCACAGCAGGGGGAGCGGTAGGCCTGGCCTTGGCTGGGGCTGTAATCGGCGCCGCAGGGGAGACAGCGGGCCAGGAGGGGCGTCCGTTCGATCCGCAGTTCCGATCCGGCCAGCCAGGTGCCGCTGACCAGGGCCCCCCAGGTGAACACCAGGGCATCCGGCTCAACGCAAGTGAAATCGCCCACCTGCAGGTGCACCACCCCAACCTGGGGAACCTGGGGTTGGTGTTGCTGCTTCCAGTCCTGCAGGGACAGCAGCAAGCATTTGGTCATGTCGACTTCATGCATGGCCTATCTCCACTTGCGATCGACGGCCATGTTGCACTCCTTCGACAGCCAGCTCGGCGCCGATTTGCGGGGTAACTGACCACTCACCACCAGGTGGGCCATGGTGTCGCAGATCACCCGGGTGGCCATCAGCGAGGTCATGTCACTGACGTCATAGGGGGGTGATACTTCGACAACTTCGAGGCCGCAGACCGGCACGTTGCGCACGATCAACTCCAGGAGCTTGAGGGCTTCCCGGGGCAGCAGGCCTCCCGGTTCGGGCCAGCCGGTGCCGGGCACAAAGCCCGCATCGATGCAATCGATGTCAAAGGAGATGTACACACAATCGGTGCCATCGGTGGCCCGCTCGATCGCGTATTTGGCGGCCGCCTCCAGGCCCATGTCGCAGATGTCGGTCACCGTGAGCACGTTGGTGCCCCGTTCGCGGCAGACCTTCACCCCTTCGCGGGGCACCTGCCAACCGCCGATGCCCAGTTGCACCAGGTTTTCGGCCGGGGCATTGGCCATGTTGGTGGCATGGAACCAGGGGCAGGTGTGCATCCGTTCGTCGAGGTCGATCTCCTGGGTGTCGACGTGGCGATCGAAATGGATGATGCCCACTTTCTTATCGCCCAAGTGGCGGCAAACGCCGCGCACGGTGGGGAAGCCAATCGAATGGTCGCCGCCCAGGATGATCGGGAAGGCGCCACTGGAGAACACGTGGGCGATGCCTTTGGAGATCTGGTCAAACGATTTCTCGTTGTTGGCCGGGATCGTGAAGATGTCGCCGACATCACAGAGCTTGATCTGCTCGCGCAGATCCACGCCCATTTCGTAGTTGTAGGGCGTGTAGAGGGCTGAGATGCGGCGGATGCCCTGGGGACCGAAGCGGGTGCCGGGGCGATAGGTGGTGCCGCTGTCGTGGGGAACGCCCACGATCGCCACATCAAAGTCACCGACCCGGTGCACATCCTCGATGTAGGGGGCCTTCATGAAGGTGTTGATGCCCGCGTAGTGGGGCAATTCACCACGGGAGAAGGTGGAGATGCGCCGATCGACGATGCTTTCGGCCGCTTCCAGGCCATAGCGCAGGCCCTGGTCAACCTCCTGTTGCCAACCGGTGAGGGGCAGGGCCCGTTCTTTCTCCAGGGCGGCCATCCCCTCGGTGGGATGGCGCCGCTCAAAGGGGCTCGAAGCGTCAGGGACGTCCGTCATGGAGGCAGGGGGGCTGTGGGGGGCGGTCTCCCGGGCTTTTATCCCTCCGTGCCACCGGTTGGGCTTGCCTGGGGGCAGGCCCAATCGGTGCGTCCCTCTCGGACCAGTCACCCAGCACATCCGGTTGCCCGCATGCCCTCGGCCGGAACCCTAGGAACAGCTATCCGCCCAGGGATGGTCTCGCCCCTGGCCTGGACCAGTTGTGCCTGTCGTTACCGAACTCCCGTTGCACCCGGCCAACAGTGCCCTGGCCAACCCTCCCGCCCCGGTCTCGCCCATGGATTTGCTGCTATTCCACAGTCTCTGGGGCTTCGAGGGAAGCCTGGAGGCCGCCATGGCCCGGGCCCGGGCCCGGGGTTTCGATGGCCTGGAGCTGAACCTGCGCCATCCGGTGCTGGCCGATCGGCCCCTGGCGGCTGCCGCCGACCAGCTGGGCCAGGCTGATTTGGCTTTGGTGGTGGAACTGGTTACCGGCGGCGACTACGTGCCCGACCTGGCGGCCGGGGTGGCCGAGCAGCTGGCCGAGCTGGAGCAGCAGCTTGAGGGTTGTTCGAGACTGGCGCCGCTCAAGGTGACGGTGATCACCGGTAGCGACAGCTGGAGCTGGCGCCAGCAGGAACGGTTCTGGCCCCGGGCGATGGCGTTGGCCGAGGCCAGCGGCCTGGCAGTGAGTTTTGAAACCCATCGCTCCCGCAGCCTGGCCAATCCCTGGGCCATGGCCGACTGGCTGGCGGCCTTCCCGGGGCTGCGGCTCACGGCCGACCTCAGCCACTGGTGCGTGGTGGCCGAGCGGCTGATGACCCCGGAGTTGGCGCCGATCCAGGCCATGGCTGCCCACGTGGACCACATCCATGCCCGCATTGGCCATGCCCAGGGGCCCCAGGTCAACCATCCCTTCGCGCCGGAACATCACCAGGCTTTGGCGGCCCATCTGGCCTGCTGGCAGGTGTTCGCCGCAGGCCAGGCCAAGCACCAAGCCAATCAACTGGGCGATCAGCAACCGCGGCCCCTCACCCTCACGCCCGAATTTGGCCCCGATGGCTACCTGCCCACCCTGCCCTTCACCAACCAGCCGGTGGCCGATCTGCTGGAGATCAACACGGCCATGGCGCTCTGGTTGCGGCAGCAATTGGGCTCCTGGAGCCCGGACCTAGCCCCCTGAACCGGCCCCAGGTTGCCGGAGCTGGGGCCGGTTCAGCCCTTGACGGCATCCCCGGAGGCGCTGGGCAGGATGTAGCGCTGTAAGCCAATGAACACCGCCAGCACCGGCAGGATCGAGACCACCGATCCGGCCGCCACCAGGCGCCAGTCAAGGGAGAAACTGCTGGCTAGTTGCTGTAATCCCAGGGGCAGGGTGTAGAGCTTGGGGTCATCGAGGATCACCAGGGGCCAGAGGAAGTCGCTCCAGGTGCCGATGAACACAAACATCGCCAGGGTGATCAGATCGGCCCGGGCCGCGGGAACCATCACGTTCCACCATTCGCCCAGGGGGGTGCAGCCATCGATGCGGGCCGCCTCCTCGAGTTCGGCCGGCACCCCGGCAAAACTCTGACGCAATAAAAAGATGCCAAAGGCCGTGGCAGCCTGGGGCAGGATCAGGGCCAGCAAGGTATTGCGCAGGCCCAGTTGCACCATCAATAGATAGAGCGGAATCATCACCACCTGAAACGGAATCAGGATCGTGGCCACCACCAGGGCCAGCACCATGCCCCGGCCGGCAAAGCGCATCCTGGCCAGGGGATAGGCCGCCAGGGAGCAGAACAGCAGGTTGGCGACCACGGCGATGCCGCTGACAATCGTGCTGTTGAGGATGTACCCCAGCATCGGGTTATCCGTGAACAACCGCCGATAGGCCTCCAGGCTGGGCTGGCTGGGCAGCAGGGCCGGGGGGCTGGTGAAGATGTCCTCGGCCGGGCCCTTGAGGGAGGTGCTCACCAGCCAAATCAGGGGCAGCAGCATCGCCAGGGCCACGACCAGCAGCAGGGCCAACTGCAGGGCCTGGGCCAGGCCGGTGGCCTTGGGCCGTTGGGGGATTGGGCCCCTTGACTGGGGACTCCGGGCCTGGCCGCGCCCAAGGGCTGGGCTCCCCCCGCTCGGCCCGGAGGGGCGGCCTTTGATGCTTGCTGCCGCCTTGCTCATAGCCGCGGCAGCTCGGCCTGGGGCAGGGGCGCCAGTTGGGGATGCAGCGGTGTGCGTTGGCTGCCGGCCACCAGCCGGTTGAGGGCATTCACAAAGGCCTGGCCGGCCGCCACGACGATGTCGGTGTCGGCGGCATGGCCGGAATAGAGCACCCCGTCCCGGCGCAGCCGGATCGTGACTTCGCCCATGGCGTCAATTCCTTCGGTGACCGATTTCACCGAAAATTCCACCAGCTCATTGGGAACCTGGGCGAGCCGGTTGAGGGCCTGGCAGACCGCATCGACGGGGCCGGTACCAATCGAGGCCTCGGTGCGTTCGCCACCCTCGCTGTCGACCAGGGTGACCGTGGCGGTGGGCTGGAGGTTGGTGCCGGTGCTCACTTGCACCCATTTGAGGCTAAAGCGGGCTTCCGCCTGCTGCTGCACCTGCTCGCTGACAATGGCCTCGAGGTCGCGATCGCTGATCTCGCGTTTGCGGTCGGCCAGTTCCTTGAAGCGGGCAAAGGCGTCATCGAGATCCTGGCGCTCCAGGCTGTAGCCGAGCTCCTCAAGGCGGGCGCGGAAGGCGCTCCGGCCCGAGAGCTTGCCCAGGGAAATACGGTTATCGGCCAGGCCAATCGTGCGGGCGTCGATGATCTCGTAGGTGAGACGATTTTTAAGCACGCCATCTTGGTGAATGCCTGATTCATGGGCAAAGGCATTGGCCCCCACGATCGCCTTATTCGGCTGCACGGCCATGCCGGTGAGGTTCGACACCAGCCGTGAGGTTTTGTAGATCTCCTCGGTGCGAATGGCCGTGATTGGCTCGCTGCTGTCGGCGGGCCTTCCCAGGAAGGGATTGAAGTAGCTGCGCCGCACATACAACGCCATCACCAACTCTTCGAGCGAGGCATTGCCGGCCCGTTCACCGATGCCGTTGATCGTGCATTCGAGCTGGCGGGCGCCGTTTTTAACGGCCTCTAGGAAATTGGCGACGGCCAGGCCCAGGTCGTTGTGACCATGGACGGAGATCACCGCCTGCTCGATGTTGGGCACATGCTCATTGATGCCCTTGATCAGGGCGCCAAATTCGGCCGGGGTGGTGTAGCCCACGGTGTCGGGGATGTTGATCGTGCTGGCGCCAGCGGCGATCGCCGCCTCAATCACCGGATAGAGGAATTCGGGATCGGAACGGCCGGCATCTTCACAGGAAAACTCCACGTCCTCAACGAAGGAGCGGGCATAGGCCACCATCTCGCCTGCAATCTGCAAGACCTCGTTGCGGGTTTTGCGCAGTTTGTGCTCGAGGTGGATGTCGCTGGTGGCAATAAAGGTGTGGATGCGGCGCCGCTCGGCCGGGGCCACGGCGTCGGCGCAGGCCTTGATGTCGCCCTTGGCGGCCCGCGCTAGGCCGCAGATCACCGGCCCATCGGCCGTGCCGACGCTGCCGGCAATGCGCTGCACGGCGTTGAAATCACCGGGGCTGGCAAAGGGGAAGCCCGCTTCGATGATGTCCACCTTGAGGCGGGCGAGCTGCTGGGCGATCGCCAGCTTCTCTTCGAGGTTGAGGCTGGCGCCAGGGGACTGCTCCCCATCGCGCAGGGTGGTATCGAAGATCAATACCCGGCCGGGATCGCGGGCCATGGGACAAAAGTCGGAATGAGTATGAGTTGGGGCCAGTCTAGGGGGTGTTGCGGCTGAACACCGGCGCCTGCAGGGCCTCGGACCGTTCCAGTTGGGGCCGGAGGCTGGCCAGGTCCCAGAAGCGGTCCACCGCATTGCGCAGCTCCCGCGGCACCATGCCATCGGCGTTGATCAGCACGATTTTGAGGCCCCGGGCCCGCAACACCTCCACCGTGCGCTCCAGATCGCGGCTGCCACTCAACAGCCAGACCACGTCGGTGCGGCCCGCGACGGCCATCAGGTCGAGGGCGATTTCCACCTCCAGGTTGGCCCGGGCGTAGTGGCGTTGCTCCGGGTCCTGGCCGAATTCGCGCAGGGGCTTGGTGCGCACGCTGAAGCCCAGGCTGGTGAGGGCATCGCGGAAGGGTCGCTGGTCGGTGCTGTCCTTCAGGCCCAGGTACCAAAAGGCGCTGCCCACCTCCAGGTCGCTCTGGGAGGAGGCCAACTCCATCAGCCGCCGCGGGTCAAAGAACCAGCCCAGTTTTTGCTGGGTGTAAAACATGCTGTGCCCGTCAACCGCCAAGGCCAGCTGCATGGCGCCCCGTCTGATTGGACCAGCCTAGGAGTAGCGCCTAGAGTGAACCCAATGCGGGGTAGGGTCTTGGCTGCCGGCGACCAGGCCAGCTTCACTCCCGCGTCTGCCGACCGTCCCGTGGGAGCACCAGCCGGGGGTGACCTGGCCCTGGTGCTGCATGCCCACCTCCCCTACGTCCATTCCAGCGAGCCGGGCTCCCTGGAGGAGGACTGGTATTTCCAGGCCCTGCTCGAGTGTTACCTGCCCCTGCTCGACGCCCTTGAGGCGGCGGCGGCCGATCCCCGCCAACGGCCCCGGCTGAGCCTGGGACTTTCGCCCACCCTGCTCTCGCTGCTGAGTAGTCCCCTGCTGGCCGAGCGCTTCGGCCCCTGGCTGGCCGTGCGGCTGCACCTGCTCGATCAGGCCCCCTCCCCCTACGCCCTGGCCAGTAGCGATCTGGCCCGCCAGCTGGCCCAGACCCAGGCGAGCTGGCGGGCCTGCGGTGGCGACCTGATGCCCCGCTTCCGGCGCCTGCAGGAGCAGGGGGTGCTCGACCTGCTCACCTGCGCCGCCACCCACGGATACCTGCCCCTGCTGCGCAATCGGCCCGAGGCCGTGCGCGCCCAGCTACTCACGGCAGTGCGGGAGCATGAGCGGCTGCTGGGGGTGCGCCCCCAGGGGATCTGGCTGCCGGAATGTGCCTACTACGAAGGCCTCGACCAACTGTTGGTGGCCTGCGGCCTGCGCTACGCCGTGCTCGATGGCCATGGCCTGCTCCATGGCCTGCCCAGGCCCCGCTATGGGGTCTATGCGCCGATTTGCTCGCCTGCGGGCATGGCCTTCTTTGGCCGCGATAGCGAGGCCACCCTGCCGGTCTGGAGTGCCCGCGATGGCTATCCGGGACAGGCGCCCTACCGGGAATTTCACCGGGATCTGGGCTGGGATCTCGATGCCCCAGGCCTGGCGGCTGCCGGCATTGGCTGCCCCCGGCCCCTGGGCCTGAAGTTGCACCGGGTCAGCGGCCCGGATTGCCCCCTGGATGGCAAGCAGCCCTACGACCCCGCCGCCGCCAGCGCCCTCGCCGCCGACCACGCCGCTGATTACCTGGCCGGCCGGGCCGCCCAACTGGCGGGGCTGGCCGGCGCCATGGCCCGGCGTCCCCTGCTGGTAGCCCCCTTTGATGCCGAATTGTTTGGCCATTGGTGGTACGAAGGCCCCCAGTTCCTGCAGGCCCTGTTCCGCCAGGCGGCCGGCAGCGGCGTCAGCCTGGTGACCCTGCGCGAAACCCTCAGCCGCGGCGACGCCCTGCAGGTCTGCCAACCGTCGCCCTCGAGCTGGGGCCAGGGCGGCTACCACAACTATTGGCTGAACGACAGCAATGCCTGGGTGGTGCCGGAGTGGCACCGGGCCTCCACCGTGATGGTCGAGCAGGTCAACCGGGGCGTGGGAAGCACCCGGGCCCGGGACCTGCTGAACCAGGCGGCCCGGGAGTTGCTGCTCGCCCAAAGCTCCGACTGGAGCTTCATCCTGCGGGCCGGTACCACCACCGACCTGGCGCGGGAGCGGATCCATCGCCACCTGGAGCGCTACTGGCGCCTGATGGCATCGATCGACGCCGGCAGCGAACCGCCCCCCGCCTGGCTGGCCGCGGTCCAGGCGGAGGATGGCCTCTTCCCGCTGGTGAATGCTGCCGACTGGGCCAGCTTGCCCCGGCTCGCCTAACGCTCCCCTGGCCACTCGCTTGGCCCTGGCTGGTTTGGCCGCCCCAGGAGGGGCTTGGCGGCTTAGGGAGCCAGGCCCTTCGGCCGCCGCCCTTGGCAACCCGCCAAACTCGCAAGGACCCTGGGGTCTGGCCTTGGCGCCGCCTCCAGCCCCCTGGCCCTGGCCCAGGGGCGCTTCCCCTGTTCCCGTTCGCCCGTACGGCCGAGCTGGCCGATCCCTTGCCCCTGTGACCACCCCCGTTCCGATCCCCCCTGCCCCCGCCCCGGGGCGGCCCCGGGCCCTGGCACCCCAGCGTCAACGCCAGCTGCTGCAAGCGGCCCTGGGTCCGGAGGGGGGCTTCGGCGCCGCCCTGGCCCAGCGGCAGCTGGCGGCCCCCCGTCGGTCGGCCCTGCGGGTGTTGCAACTCAACCTGGGGCGCCTTTGCAACATGCAATGCAGCCACTGCCATGTGGATGCGGGACCCGACCAGGGGGCCAGCCAGATGGCCGAGCCCGTGGTGCAGCAGTGCCTGGAGGCGATCGGCCGGCTGCGGCCCCAGGTGGTGGACCTCACCGGTGGCGCCCCCGAATTGCACGGCGCCTTCCGGCGGTTGGTGCTGGAGGCCCGCCGGCTGGAGTGCCACGTGATCGACCGCAGCAACCTGACCGTGTTGCTGCTGCCGGCCCTAGCCGACCTGGCCGCTTTCCTGGCGGACCAGCAGGTGGAGATCGTCGCCAGCCTGCCGGCCCCCGAGGCCGGCGGCACGGACGCCCAACGGGGCGAGGGCACCTGGGCCGCCTCGCTCGAAGCGTTGCGCCGGCTCAACCAGCTCGGCTACGGCCAGAACGATCCCGATCGGGTGCTCACCTTGATGAGTAACCCTTCAGGCACGGCGTTGCAGCAGCTCACCGCCTGCGAGACGGCGGCCTGGCGGCGGCGCCTGGCCGCGCAGGGCGTGGGTTTTGATCGGCTGATCGGCCTCAACAACATGCCGATCGCCCGCTTCCTGCAGCAGTTGGCGGAGCAGGGCCAGGTGGCCCCCTACCTGGAGCAACTCGCCAAATCCTTTAATCCCAGCGCCCTCTGCGGCCTGATGTGCCGCGACACCCTCTCGGTGGCCCCGGATGGTCGCCTCTACGACTGCGACTTCAACCAGATGCTCGAGCTTGGGCTGGGAGCCCCTGGGGATGGGGACCCCGACCAGGCGCCCCCCACCATTGCCAGCGTGACTCGCCAGCAGTTGGAGCGGCGCGCCATCGCCTGGGGGAACCACTGCTTCGGTTGCACCGCCGGCCAGGGGAGCTCCTGTTCGGGGGCGACGGCCAGCGCCTAGATCCCCTTGGTCCGTTTGGGCGCGGGTGTGACGTGACCCCCCTTGCTGCTCCAGTCCTTATGAGAGCTAGTGGGTTGATCAGGCCGCCTTCCATTGCTGGATGACCTCCAGGGGCGTATGCCCCTGGAGAGCCGAATGCGGTCTGTAGACGTTGTACTCGATTCGGTGCTGTTCT
>CALRNL020000010.1:0-99303 GCA_943369525.1 Synechococcus sp. UW140 | reverse complement strand
CAGCGGCCCTGGCCAATTGAGCCAAGGCTGAGTGAACTCCACATCGACTGAGCCCAAAAGGCGGAAGAACAGAGCTGCGGTCATTCAGCTCAGCATCGATTCGCTGTGGCCTGCATCTCTGTGCCCTATAGGCGACAAACTCCTAGGGGAGGGGTCATGGGTCATCTTGAATTTCACCTGATTCCACCAAGTCTTCGTAGTAAACCTCAAGGGCATCTTCCACGATGGCGGAAAGGGTAGTTGATTGATTGTTGCTCGCGCGGAATTGCTGAATCGCGGAGACCATCTCCCTGATTTCTGCACTCAGGCGAATGCCGAACTGCTTAGGTGCGTCAGGAGCGTCGTGTGCCATTTCTGCTTGGGGGCGCTTGTTCGCTGAGTTTGGCAGGGGATTTCGAAACGGCGTAGGCGATGGCAACCTCGACAACATAAAATCAGATCGCCATCCACAAGGGAATTCTATCTGCAATCAAAAATCATAAATCCATCAAACATAATGCGCAACATGCCAATCGGAGTTGGCCTTGCTTTGCGTGAGGTGAACAATAGTCTCTAGATCCTTGTCGTCCTGCCATTTTAATTCAGCATTAACGCCAAAACTGCCAGGCGAAGCAGCATTGCGTCGCCTTAGGTACATTGCGGCAAATTCCAATATTTTTAATGCGTGGGGCAGCCGGGCCTCCCATCGGTGGTGCTTATTTTGATGCCTGATCTCGATGCCAAGGGTGGCGACAGCGGCATCCAATGCGGATGGATCATGGATTAACTCTTCCGAGACAAGGTTGTCGTTGCCGAGGATATCTGCGTAAAAATAAATGCTTCCCTTAATTGAAGACGCTTTTGATATGCTTTCGCTGCCAATCTTGGCAAGTAGTTGTTTGTTTGCTTGAGCCGCCTGGTCACTGAAGTGAATTCCAAATTGCTTGGGTGCATCGGCATGCTCGTTTGCCATTTTACGTTTCAGGATTTTGGTGGATTCTGGCAGGGGGAATATGCCCCCACCAGCAGGAGTCATGGATTGCATTGGGAACCCCTATTGGGTTTTAGGGGGAAAAGGCTGGAAGGTCAAACTTCAGAGGGGTTCTGGTCCTTCAATACTCGAATCATAATGCGGAACGCTGGGACCTGGGCGCCAAAAACTGAACCAATGCTTTTAGAAGCTTCCGCGCCGACCCTCCTTGGCAAGGAGAATACCCGCAGCATTTGGCAGTCGACTGGAGACGATTGTTGGTGGAGCAGGTTTGATTACTTTTGGCTTTAAGTTGCTTTCCATCTGAAGCGCTTTAGACTAGTCTTTCCCTAGGTTGATCTTTGCCCCGCCCCAGGTGCCATCTGAAGCAATGACATTTGCCATCAACACCCACGATTCCTGGGGCGCCGTGAATGTTGGCAACTTTCAGGACCTTGCAGAGGCAAGGCAAGTGTTTGCTTCAATCTGCGAAGACCCTTGGTACAAAAGTGATGGAACAGTCAAAGGCGTGGAGTTGGTTGACAATTCTGGCACCAGTCAACGATTAGATTATTTTGCCTTCCAGTAGTTCCCCTTTTCACTGGCATCAGATAATTGACCTGCACGATTGATCAATCACCCTAAATGGTTGCTTCTTGATTCCTGGGATTGACTTCCTGCGCCAGGAGTCGATCCAGCAGACACCTTAAAACCTCAGATCCCAGATCTCCGTTGCTATCCCAGCGCAATGCCGTTGGCAAAAGGTCGATGTGATCCTGATCCATTGTTGCTGATGCGTTGGATCAAGGATGCCAAGGCGCACCGACCGCCGGTGGTCACTTGTATTACTTTTTGGGGAAAGAAAACCTAAAGACCCGCTGGGGCGCTTCCGTTGCCTCGATCGCCACTGGGGTTCTCGGAACCTGGGGACAGCTCGCTGGGCGCCAACGGTTCCCCCTGGGGCGAGCACCCTTTTCGAGGCAATAAAAAAGCGGACCCGCCTAGGACCGCTCGATGACCAGCTCCCATCCTATGAAGTTCTGTTACGAAGCGTGGGCGGTGGGTGCGTTCAGGATCGCTTCTCCCAAATCCGCTCCAGCGCCTTACGGAACTCCCCCTCGCTCAGGGGTCTTGCCAGTTTGCGTTTCCAGAAGACGCTGCCGATCCACCAGATTTGAAGGCCAGCGAAGGCAAGGGCCACCAGACCCAGTTGCAGGTATCCCCAGTTCAGGGTCTCCATTTCGCCTCCTCGTTCGTCTCCTGGTTCGCCTGCGCCCAGATCCTCTCCAAGGACTGCCTGAACTGAGCGGTGCTGGGGGTTGGGCCTACCAGGTGCCGTTTCAGGGCACTGCCGAACGTCAAGACCTTGAGAGCAAGGGCAACCGCAAAGACCGCCCAGGGCACCAGGATCCATGCCGGGTGGGTCATCAGTGCTTACCTGTGCCTGGGGAGGTCATTCTGCAACCGGGGTGATTCCTAGGCGACCTGGGGGGTAGGGAAGACACCCAGGGGGACTTGTTGGTTTTTTGCGGACTTTGCGAAGGATGGATCAGCAGAAATAATTAACAATTCTTCCGGATGGGCGGGCCTTGGCCCTGACTTAGCTGACCCTGCTGGCGAGCATGGGGGGAAGGGCCAAGGGCTTCAGCGGCATAAAACTCGCCAACAGACTGACCTACCCAATCCATCGCACGTTTAGGGCTAGCCTCTACCACCATTCGCTCAAAAACAAGTGTAACGAGCGGGATCCGTTGCTTTTGACGCTAAAAAAACAAAAAGGCGGCACCCAGATTCGAACTGGGGGTAAAGGATTTGCAATCCTCTGCCTTACCACTTGGCCATGCCGCCATTTGGGAGCAAACTCCCTGGTAGGGATCGTATCAGCCGTGTGATGGCCGCCAGGCTGCTGGTTCTCAGTAATGGCCATGGGGAGGATCTGATCGCCCTACGGGTGCTCCAGGCCCTGCATGGACGCCAGCCCGATCTCCAGGTGGCCGTGCTGCCCCTGGTGGGGGAAGGCAGCGCCTTTGCCGTGGCCGAAGCCCAAGGCTGGCTGCAACGGATCGGGCCCCGCCAGGCCCTGCCCAGCGGTGGCTTCAGCAACCAGAGCCTCCGGGGCTTGCTACGGGACCTGGCCGCCGGCCTGCCCCTGTTGAGCTGGCGCCAATGGCGGCTGGTGCGGCGCTGGGGGCGCCAGGGCGGCGCCGTGCTGGCCGTGGGGGACCTGCTGCCGTTGCTGCTGGCCTGGGCCAGTGGGGCGCCCTATGGCTTCATCGGCACCCCCAAAAGCGACTACACCTGGCGCAGCGGCCCGGGCCAGGCCTGGCCCGCCGATGCCTACCACCGGCTCAAGGGCAGCGAATGGGACCCCTGGGAATGGGGCCTGATGGGGCGGCCCCGCTGCCGGCTGGTGGCCCTGCGCGATCGCCCCACGGCCCGGGGGCTGGCCCGCCATGGCGTTGCGGCCCTGGCCCCCGGCAATCCGATGCTGGATGGCCTGATGGGGGCGCCCCTGCCCGCCAGCCTCCAGGGCCATCGCCGGCTGGTGCTCCTGGCGGGCAGCCGCATGCCGGAGGCCCGGGCCAACTTCGCCCGGCTGCTGGATGGGGTGCTGGCTTGGTGCGATGGCCGCGGGGACGACAGTCCCGTGGTGGTGCTCGCCCCAGGCGGCTCCCGGCCAACCCCCGCAGAGCTGGAGCCGATCTTGCGTTGGCGCTATTTCGAGCCCACGCAGCCGCCGGCCGGCAGTGGCGCCGAGGCGGCCTGGCGGCGGCGGGGCCTGCTGCTGCTGCTCGGTCCGGGCCGCTTCACCCCCTGGGCCAGCTGGGGCGAGCTGGGCCTGGCCACGGCCGGCACCGCCAGCGAACAGCTGGTGGGCCTGGGGATTGGCGCCCTCTCCCTGCCGGGACCTGGCCCCCAGTTCAAGCTGGGGTTTGCCAAGCGCCAGAGCCGGCTGCTGGGCGGGGCCGTGGGGGTATGCCGCACGCAAGCGGAGCTGGCGGACAGGTTGCACCAGCTCCTGCATGACCCCATCCGCCGCCAGCAGCTGGGGGCGATCGGCCGGCGGCGGATGGGGCAACCCGGCGGTAGCGAGGCCCTGGCCGCCCTGATCGAGGCGCGGCTGTTGGCCTAGGGCCAGGCCAAACGATCCGAAGGGTGAACCGGCAGAAGGGCGCCCCGGCCGGGGGCGCCGGGCTGGCGATCCCCCCAGGGCTGGCCCCGGCCGGGAGCCAGGGATGATGGACCCACCCAGCCCCAGAGCCCCCCGCCATGGCCGCCCCCCCCGATCGCGACTACATGGCGGCCTGCAGTCGCCTGGCCAGCCTGATGAGCATCAGCATTTCCTCCGCCCGGCGCCGGGTCGACCTGGCGGCCGTTAAGGAAGGCATCCGCGATACGCCCGGCCGCATCGCCCTGGCCGAACGCCTCCTCACCGAGGCCGAACCCGGCAGCCAGGCCGCCCGCCTGCGCCTCGATGGCCTGCTCGAAGCGGTGGCTTCGGAAGCCAACTTCATGGACGAAGACTGAAACCAAGCCCTAAGCCCCAAGCCCCAAGCCGCGCCGGGCCAGGTGCCATCGCCAAGCCCGCCTGCGCTGGCCTGTCCCGGCTCAGCGATGTTCGAAGATCTGGCCGTATTGGCCGCGATCGAGGTCGGAGAACACGGGAATGCAGACAAAACAGCGCTGCGCCAACTCCAGCCGCTCCTCGCGCTCCAGCATCTGGTGGAGCCGATCCCGCGCCGGCAGCAGGTAACGCACGTCGTTGGCGGCGTAGGCCAGCTGGCTGTCACTGAGTTCCTCGACCCGGCCCCAGTCGCTACTCTGGGCCTGCTTATCGAGCTCCACCCCCACCAGCTCCTGCACCACCTCCTTGAGGCCGTGGCGGGGGCTGTAGGTGCGGGCCAGGCGGCTGGCCACCTTGGTGCAGAACAGGGGCGCCACGGCGATCCCCAACCCCTCGGCCAGGGCCGCCACATCAAAGCGGGCGAAGTGGAACACCTTCTCGATCGCGGCGGCCTCCATTAGCTCCTTGAGCAAGGGCGCCTGGGTCTGGCCCCGGGCGATGCGGATGCAGCAGACGTTGTCCTGGTCGTCGCTGATCTGTACCAGGCAAAGGCGGTCGCGGCCATGGACCAGCCCCATGGCCTCGGTGTCCACCGCCAGGGCCTGGGCGGCCCCGAATAGGGCGTGCCATTCGGGCGAGAGATCGCCATCGAGAACGGCAAAGCGGGCAGGGGCGGAGCCGGGGGCGGGGGCCATGGCGCTGGGGCGAACTGCTGCCATGGTCGCGGATCAGGGACTGGCGCCCCGAACCGCCAGCGCTGCCCACCGCGGCAGGCAAGGGCCTCGAGCCCCTGCCCCTTAGCCGCCCAGGACCTGCGCCCAAGGCGTCCGTCTAGGGAATCCCCAAGGGAGCCGATCGGCCCGCTCCCATGAAGTTGCGTAGGCAAGGGGTTGATCCTTCGGCCCGGCCGCAGCTACCAGAAGGACAGGACCCTGCCACCCCCTCCGTGTGCACCTCCAGCCCCAGCCAGGGACGCAAGAGCCTTGAGGCCATCCACCGGTTCTTCGACCACCCACCCCTGGTCCATCTCGGCCTGGAACTGGCGGTCTGCTGGGTGCTCGATCGCCTGCTCGAAGCCGACACCTACCCCACCGCCCTGTTGCAGCAACTGGGCCAGGACCATCCCCAGCTGCGCCTCTCCGAAACCGTGCTGCACCAGGCGATCACCTTCCTGGATCACCAGGAGGCGATCAGCTTCTATGCCCAACGCTGCCCCAGCCGAGGCCGGCCCAGGCGCATGTTGCACCTGCGCGAGGAGCACCGCAGCGGTGCCCTCGGCCTGATGCCCCCCTGGCGCCACTGGCTGGAGGACAATGATCGGACCGCCAGCGTCTGCCGCCATGCCCCCAGCCCTGGGCTCCACCCTGCTGCTCACCCTGCTGCTGGCCATCGGCCTGGTGTTCTTCCTGCGGGCTGCCAGTAAGGACCGCACCACCGTGGTGGAGATCCACTCGCCGCGGCCGGCCCTGGAGGTGCTCGCCGGCCTCAGCCAGTGGTTGGGCCAGCGGGGCTGGCAGGCCGACACCAGCAGTCCGGAGCAGCGGTTGCTGCGATTCCGCGGCCAGGTGGCCGCCAGCACGCCCCTGGCCTGGCTGCTCTCCCTGCTGGGGGGCGTGGGCGCCGGCTGTCTGGGCTTGGTGTTGCGCCAATTGCTGCCCCAGCTGGGCTGGTGGCCCGTGGCCCTGGCCCTGGTGGGCCCCCTGGCCGGCAAGGTCTATCGCCGCCGGGCGGCCCGGGCCGAATCCCTGGAGTTGCGCCTGATCAGCGCCGATGACGCCGCCGGCAGCAGCCTGCGGGTGCGGGCCCACCGCGATGAATTAATTGCCATGGAAGTGGAATTGGGCCCCACCCTGCAACTGGCCAGCGATGGCGCCCTGTTGAGTTCACCGATCTGACGGGCCTAGCCCCCCGCCGGATCGAACCTTCAAACCAGCAAAAGGGGGCGGCGCCCGGCCGCTGGCGGGGAATTTGGTATTGGATTTAACGGGATTCCATCTTGGTGATGGCCAAATCCCCTCCCGGCCCTGACGGGACCAACTTCAGCCGCCATGCTGGTGCACGTGACGGATCCCACCCCCCGACAACGCCCTGGCCTGGGTCAACTGCTGCCGGTATTGGTGAGCCTGGTGGGTCTGTGCGCCATGCCGAGCGCTTCGGCCCAGGGGTCCTTTGCCCGGCTGGCGCCCCTTCGCTTGAACGCCGGCTTCACCGGCCCCAGGGTGTCCCTGGCCAAGGACTGGGTCGGCCGCAGGCCCCTGGCAGCGGAGACCCCGATCCTGGTGCTGGCCGGCCATGCCGACTCCCAGGGCATCGCCGGCGCCGGCACCTCCGGCGCCGCCGTGGCCCTGCGGGGCGCCGCGCCGATGCAGGCCGACATCCAGGACGAGCTCTACTGGAACCTGCGCACCGCCACCGCCGTGGTGGCCCTGGGCCGCAGCCGCGGCCTGGCGATCCAGATGTATGTGCCCCCGGTGCGGGACATCGCCAACGGCGACGATCCCCGCACCAACTGGAGCATCGGCAAGGCCTTTACCGCCGCCGGGGGCTACGCCTTCGAAATCCACTACGACGCCTACGGCCCCGATGGCGTCGGCTCGGGCCTGATCCCGCCGATTAACCGGCCGCTTAGCCAGCTCGATGAAAGCCTGGCCCAGGCCTTTGGCGGCTATCCACGTCTGTTCCGGGGCGGCCTCGGCGGCCCCAAGCGCGGCATCGCCCTGCTGGAGATCGGCAAGCTCGAAGGCAAGCTTGAATCCTCCCTACGGGACCCTCGCAGCCGCGAAGCCAGCATCGCCGGCATTGCCGAGCGAATCGTCGCCGCAATTGAACTGGGGCTGGGGATCAATCCACCGCCTGGTGCGGTTGGCAGCGGCCCTCCAATGCCGGATCAGCAAGCCAGTTCTGGGGACGGGTAAACAGGTCGGTGAGCAGGGCCTCGCGGCTGCCCTCGGCCGCCTTGTAGCCGTATTCCCAGCGCACGAGCGGCGGCAGGGACATCAGGATCGATTCGGTGCGGCCGTTGGTCTGCAGACCAAAAATTGTGCCCCGGTCAAACACCAGGTTGAACTCCACATAACGGCCGCGGCGGTAGAGCTGGAACTGGCGCTCCCGCTCGCCGTAGGGCAGGTTCTGTCGCTTCTCCACGATCGGCACGTAGCTGGGCAGGAAGGCGTTACCGCAGGCCGACGCCAGGGCAAAGAGCTGCTCCCAGTTCTGGCCCAGGGGCCCCTGGGCGGTACCGGCGGCGGCGGCGGGGCCCGCCGGATCCTGGCCCTTGTAAAGGACGCCGCGGGGATCCTGGTAGTCGTAGAAGATGCCACCCACCCCCCGGGTTTCCTGGCGGTGCTTAAGGAAGAAATACTCGTCACACCAGGGCTTAAACACCGGGTAGTAGGCCGGGTTGACGCTGTCGCAGGCGTTTTTGAGGGTCTGGTGGAAGTGCTTGGCGTCTTCGAGGAAGGGGTAATAGGGGGTGAGGTCGGCGCCGCCGCCAAACCACCACACCGGTCCGGCTTCGAAGTAGCGGTAGTTGAGGTGAATGGTGGGGATGTAGGGGCTGCGGGGGTGCAGCACCATCGAGGTGCCGGTGGCGAACCAGCGCTGGCCCTTGGCTTCGGGGCGTTGACTCAGGATCGAGGGGGGCAGCTGGTCGCCCTCCACCTCGGAGAAATTCACGCCCCCCTGTTCAAACACCCGGCCGCCGGTCATCACCCGCGAGCGACCGCCGCCGCCCTCGGGCCGGATCCAGCTCTCTTCGGCGAAGCTGGCGCCGCCATCGAGGGCCTCCAGGCCGGCGCAAATCGAATCCTGCAGACCCATCAGCAGGGCCTTGGCCCGGGCGCGGGAGTCGGCCGGAGGCCGCTCCAGGGGGAGTTCCGCAGCGGGGCTGGCGTCAGCTGGTGCCGAAGCGGAGGGGGTCCCGCCCGTGAGGCTGCTCACCTTGGTCTTGGCACGGGACAGCAGGCCCTTCAGCATCAACGCCACG
Organism: Synechococcus sp. UW140; assembly: GCA_943369525.1. Taxonomy (GTDB): domain Bacteria; phylum Cyanobacteriota; class Cyanobacteriia; order PCC-6307; family Cyanobiaceae; genus BAIKAL-G1. Next base: position 90,804 of record CALRNL020000010.1, on the reverse strand, counting down.
CCCCAGGGGCGCTAGAGATCACCCCACCCTTTCAGCCCACGGTGCCGCCGCACAAGCCTGCGAGAAGGATCGTCACGGCCCCAGGCCGGCAAACGGCCCTTGTTTGACGGTCCCTAGGATCCGGGCCCTGCCTTGCCCCGCCGGATGGCCAGCCCAGATCAGGCCCTCGAGAAGGCCCTCTCTGCCCTAGCCCCCCTCAAGGACGCCGGCAGCGGTCGCTCCCTATTGGAGCTGCAGTGGATCGACCAGGTGCGCCTGCAACCGAATCGGGCCGTGTTTCGCCTGGCCCTGCCGGGCTTTGCCACCAGCCAACGGGAGCGGATTGTCAGCGAGGCCCGGGAGGCCCTGCTCCGGCTCGATGGCATCAACGACGTGCAGATCGAATTGGCCCAGGCGACTGCCCAGGCGGGCGCCAGCGGCCCGGGCCACCAGGGGGCGCCGATCGGCGCCGGCGGCCACGGGGGCCCGGCGGAGCGCCAGCCGATTCCCGGGGTGAAGCAGGTGATCGCCGTCAGCAGCGGCAAGGGCGGCGTCGGCAAGAGCACCGTGGCCGTGAACCTGGCCTGCGCCCTGGCCCAGGCGGGCCTGCGGGTGGGCCTGCTCGATGCCGATATCTATGGCCCCAATGCCCCCACCATGCTGGGGGTGGCCGACCAAACCCCAGCGGTGCAAGGCGAAGGGGCGGACCAGCGGCTGACCCCGATCGACTGCTGTGGCATCGCCATGGTCTCGATGGGTCTGCTGATCGCCGAGAACCAACCGGTGATCTGGCGGGGCCCGATGCTCAACGGCATCATCCGCCAGTTCCTCTACCAGGTGGAGTGGGGTGAGCGGGATGTGCTGGTGGTGGACCTGCCCCCCGGCACCGGCGATGCCCAGCTCAGCCTGGCCCAGGCGGTGCCCATGGCCGGCGTGATCATCGTCACCACACCCCAACAGGTGTCCCTGCAGGATGCCCGCCGCGGCCTGGCGATGTTCCTGCAGATGGGCGTGCCGGTGCTGGGGGTGGTGGAGAACATGACCGCCTTTATCCCACCCGACGCCCCCGAGAAGCGCTATGAGCTCTTCGGCCGGGGCGGGGGCCAGCGCCTCGCCGACGAGGCGGCCGTGCCGCTCCTGGCCCAGCTGCCGATGGAACTGGCCGTGGTCTCCGGTGGCGACCAGGGCCTGCCGGTGGTGCTGGCCGCGCCGGAGTCGGCCTCAGCCCAGGCCTTTGGCGCCCTGGCCACCCGCTTGCGCGCCCTCGTTCCGGCGCCATGAGCGCCCAGGGGCCCAGCCTGGAGGCCCTCAGGCAGCGGCTGGCCGAGGGGGTGCCCCGGGGCCGTAGCGATGAGGACAGCGTGCGGCGCCAGTGGTGGGCAGCCCTGGCCTGCCTGCAGGAGGACTTCCTACTGCCGCTTCAGCCCCGCAGCGGCCTCTGGCTGGCCTCGCCCCTGCCAGCCCTTTACGAACCGGAGCTGCTGGGCCACCTGCAGGGCTGGGTCTGGGCCCCGGAGGAGCTCGGCAGCCTGCTGCAACCGGCCGCGCCCCTGCTGCCCGGCCAGGCCCCAGCCCGGACCAAGGCGGGCGCCTACGACCCGGGCCGCTTTAGGCGCCTAGCGCTCAGCGCGGCCGATGGCACCGATCCCCTGCTGCTGGTGATCACGCCCCAGCTGCAGATCGCCATGGCCTTGCATGGTCCAACCGATGGGCGCCAACTGCTGGTGCGCAGCGACCCGGCCAGCCTTTCGGCGGCCCTGGCCCTGGTCGATGAGCGCCTGCAACGCAGCGCCCCCGGGGAGGGGCTGCGCCTGCGCCAGGCCCTCCAGGCCCTGGGCAGCCTTGAGAGCGACAGCCACCTGGCCGCCAGCTTCTGGCCGCGCCTGGCCGAACGGCTAGCCGCCATGGCCCCGAGCGTGACGCTCCAACCCCTGGTGCATCGCCGCTCCGGCAGCGACGAGGGCCGGGGCGGCTCCAGCAGCGAACTGGCCCTGCTCGAAGCCCTCACCCATGAGGTGCGCACCCCCCTGGCGACGATCCGCACCCTGATCCGCTCCCTGCTGCGCCGCCAGGACCTCACCGCGCTGGTGCGGCAACGGCTGCAGCAGATCGATGGCGAATGCAGCGAACAGATTGACCGCTTCGGCCTGATCTTCCATGCGGCCGAACTGCAACGCCAGCCGGCCGTCCCCAAGCCCCAGGCCCTGGCCCGCACCGACCTGGCCCAGCTGTTGCAACAGCTCGAACCGCTCTGGCGCCACCAACTGCAGCGTCGCGGCCTAAAGCTGGTGCTGGCGATCGGCGCCGACCTCTCGCCGGTGCTGAGTGATCCGAGCCGCCTGGAAACAATGCTGGGCGGCCTGATGGACCGCTACAGCCGCCGGCTCCCGGCCGGCTCCACCCTGGTGATCAGCCTGGAACCGGCCGGTTCGCGCCTGCGGCTGCGCCTTGGCGCCGCGGGCGCCAGCCGCTTCGACGCTGGCCTAGATAGCGACCTCGGCAGCCGCCAGGCGGTGGGGCCGGTGCTGAGCTGGAACCCGGAAACCGGCAGCCTGCAACTCAGCCGCCAAGCCACCGCCCGCCTGTTCCACAGCCTGGGGGGCCGGCTCACCGAAGGCTCCGGCCGCGGCCTGACCGTGTTCTTCCCCCTGGCGTCAGAGTGAGGCGGCGCCAGGCGCTTGCCCCAGCCAAGGGACGGGGGATGCGCCGAGAAGGGGCCGATTAGGCCCGGGAGAACGGCGGCCACGGCCGTTTGTTGACGGGTGTGAAGAGAGGGGCCCCTAGCCCGGAATCGCCCAGATCTCGGTGCTAGTTTCCGCTCGAAACGGCCCGCCGACTCCCCCTCTAGAACAGCCATGACAGCAACGGCGCTGAGCGGTCATCTCCCGAAGTACGTCGGCAGCACAGGCGGCCTCCTCAACGCCGCTGAGACGGAAGAGAAGTACGCGATCACCTGGACCAGCAGCATGGCCCAGGTTTTCGAACTGCCCACCGGTGGGGCTGCCGAGATGAACGAAGGCGAAAACATCATGTATTTCGCCCGCAAGGAACAGTGCCTGGCCCTGGGCACCCAACTGCGCACCAAGTTCAAGCCCCGCATCGAAGATTTCAAGATCTACCGCATCTTCCCTGGTGGTGACACCGAATTCCTCCATCCCAAAGATGGTGTGTTCCCCGAGAAAGTGAACGAGGGCCGTGCCATCGTCGGCCACAACGCCCGTCGCATTGGCCAAAACCCTAACCCCGCCAACCTCAAGTTCAGCGGTCGCAACACCTTTGACTCCTGAGCCCAACCCCTGGGTTCCGGTCCTGAAGCGGTCACCGCTGCATTTATAAAGGCGGGGCCAGGCGCCCCGTTTTTTTTGCCTGCCCATCGCCGTGATGCCCACCCCCGCTCGCGCCGCCTTCCTGGACCAGGTCGCGGCCGGCAGCACGTTCATTCCGATTGCCCGGCGCTGGCCGGCTGACCTGGAGACCCCCCTGAGCACCTGGCTCAAGGTGGGTTCGGGCTCAAACCACGGTGTGTTGCTGGAATCGGTCGAAGGGGGCGAACAGGTGGGCCGCTGGAGCTTTGTGGTCAGCGACCCCCTCTGGACCCTCACCGTGCGCGCCGACCAGGCGGTTCAGCACTGGCGTGACGGCCGCAGCCAGCAGCACCAAGGCAACCCGTTTGCGCTGATGCGCCAGGTGCTGGCCCCCTACCGGAGCGGGGCCGTGCCGGGCCTGCCCCCGGTGGGCCAGCTGTTTGGCTTCTGGGGTTACGAGCTCATCCGCTGGATCGAGCCGAGCGTGCCCGTCCACGCCAGCCCCGAGGGCGCCCCGCCCGATGGCTGCTGGATGCTGGCCGACAGCCTGTTGATCTTCGACCAGGTGAGGCGCCAGATCACGGCCGTGGCCTACGCCGACCTCACGGCCGAGGGCGAGGCCGCCGGCGATCCGGAGCGGGCCTACACCGCCGCCTTAGCCCGGATTACGGCCCTGGAGCAGAAGATGCACCAGCCCCTACCCCCCGGGGTCACCCCCCTGGCGTGGCACGACAGCCCCAACCTGGACCTCGACACCCGCAGCAACCGCAGCCGCGACGATTTCGAGGCGGCGGTGGTGACTGCCAAGGAGCACATCGCCGCCGGAGATGTGTTCCAGCTGGTACTGAGCCAGCGACTGGAAACCTGGATCGATCGGGAGCCGTTTGAGCTCTACCGCAGCCTGCGGATGGTCAACCCATCCCCCTACATGGCCTTCTTCAACTTCGGCGGCTGGTACCTGATCGGCTCCAGCCCGGAGGTGATGGTGAAGGCCGATCCACCCGACCCCAGCGCCCCAGGGGGCCCCGGCGCCGTCAAGGCCTCCCTGCGGCCGATCGCCGGTACCCGGCCCCGCGGCGCTAACGAAGCCGAGGACCGGGCCCTTGAGGCGGATCTGCTGGCCGATCCCAAGGAGCGGGCCGAACACGTGATGCTGGTGGATCTGGGCCGCAACGACCTGGGCCGGGTCTGCCAACCGGGCAGTGTTCAGGTCACGGAGTTGATGGTGATCGAGCGCTACTCCCACGTGATGCACATCGTGAGCGAGGTGGAAGGGCTGCTGCAGGGCGAGCGGGATGTGTGGGACCTGCTGATGGCCTCCTTCCCGGCCGGTACGGTCAGCGGTGCCCCCAAAATCAGGGCCATGCAGCTCATCCATGCCCTCGAACCCGATGCCCGCGGGCCCTATTCGGGCGTTTATGGCGCCATGGACCTGGGCGGCGCCCTGAATACGGCAATCACGATCCGCACCATGGTGGTGTTGCCAGCGCCCCAGGGCGGCTGGCGCGTACAGGTGCAGGCCGGCGCCGGCCTGGTGGCCGATTCCCAGCCGGCGGCCGAATACCAGGAGACCCTCAACAAGGCCCGGGGCATGCTCAAGGCCCTGGCCTGCCTGCAACCACGCCCCAATAGCAATTCCAGCAGCACCGCCAGCGCCGAGGCGGGCCTGTGAGCGGCGACCTGCTGCTGAAGGGATTTGAGGTGGAGCTATTCACCGGCCGCCCCGACGGCACCGTGGTCGGTTGTTCACCGGCGGCGGCGGCGGCCCTGGACGGCTTCGTGACCGAGCCGGACCACCGCAACCTCGAATACATCACCCCCCCCGATGCCAGCTACCAGCGCCAGCTGGAGCTGCTGCTCGAACCTCGCCGGCGCCTGAGGGCCTGGCTGGCCCAGCGGGGACTAACGATCCTGCCGGGGAGCACCTTGAGCCTGGGGGACAGCCGCCGCTTTGAACGCTCCAACCCGGCCAACCCATACCACGACTACATCGAAACCACCTACGGCACCCAGGTGGTCACGGCCAGCGTGCACATCAACCTGGGGCTCACCGACATGGACGCCCTCTTCGCCGCCTGCCGCCTGATCCGCTGCGAAGCCGCCCTGCTGCTGGCCCTCAGCGCCAGCTCCCCTTTCCTCGATGGCGTCGCCACCGGGGCCCACTCCCAACGCTGGTTGCAGTTCCCGCTCACACCCCTCCAGGTGCCCCTGTTTGGCAACCACGGCCACTACATCGCCTGGGTGGAGCAGCAACTGGACAGCGGCGCCATGCAAAACGTGCGCCACCTCTGGACATCGGTGCGGCCCAACGGCGACAACCGCCCCCATGGGCTCAATCGCCTCGAACTGCGCATCTGCGACCTGGTGACCGATCCTGCCCTGCTGCTGGCCATCACCGCCTACTGCGAACTGCGCATCCAGCAATTGCTGGCCGATCCCGCCGGCCACGATCCCCAACGCGCGAGCCAGCTCAGCCCCGAGGAGCTGGCTGAGCTGGCCGATGCCAATGACCGGGCCGCGGCCCGCGCCAGCCTGCAGGCGACCCTGCGCCACTGGCGCACGGGGGAGCCGATCGGGGCCGCCGATTGGATAGGTGGCGACCTGGAGGCCCTCACCTCCCTGGCGGACCAGCTGAATCTGAGGGCCACGCTGGCTCCCCTTCAAACGGTGCTGGCCGGCGGCAACCAGGCCATGCGCTGGCTGGAGCGGATGGGCCAGGGGATGCCAATTGCCGCGATCGTGGCCGCCAGCGCCAAGGCCATGGCCGAGCGAGAAAGCGCGCTGAACGCACCAGTGGCGACAGACGCGCTAAGCCCTTTGGGATGATCATGGAACCTTCGCCCGCCCCTTCGGCCCCCATGCGGCAGCCCCTGCCCGCCATCGAGACCCCGGGCGACGCGATCGAGGCGCCCGGCTCCGAATCCCCCCAACCCCAGCCGGCCCCCCAGGTGACCCAGCTGCTGGGCGAGCGGTTGGACCTGGTGGAGGACCTCTGGCAGACCGTGCTGCGCAGCGAGTGCCCACCGCTGCAGGCCGAGCGGCTGCTTCGGCTCAAGGCGCTGAGTGGCGGCGATGGCCCGGCCGACCGCCGGCCCGGGGCCCCGACCGAAACGGCCGTGGCCGCGGACGCGATCGTGCAACTGATCCGGGAGATGGACCTGGCCGAGGCGATTGCCGCCGCCCGGGCCTTTTCCCTCTATTTCCAGCTGGTCAACATCCTCGAGCAACACATCGAGGAAGACAGCTACCTGGCCAGCCTCAAGGTCCAGCACCCCAGCGGCCTCAGTGATCCGTTTGTGCCGCCCCTGGCCAGCCAGACCCAGCCGGCCACCTTCCGGGAACTGTTCACCCGCCTGCGGGGCTTGGGCCTGCCGCCGGCCCAGCTCGAACAGTTGCTGCGCGAACTCGACATCCGCCTGGTGTTCACGGCCCACCCCACCGAAATCGTGCGCCATACCGTGCGCCATAAGCAGCGGCGGGTGGCGGCCCTGATCCAGAAGTTGCAGCAAAGCGACCTGCTCAACCTCGACGATCGCCCCAGCCTGCGCCTGCAGCTGGAAGAGGAGATCCGGCTGTGGTGGCGCACCGATGAACTGCACCAGTTCAAGCCATCGGTGCTCGATGAGGTGGATTACGCCCTCCACTATTTCCAGCAGGTGCTGTTTGAGGCCATGCCCCAGCTGCGCCAACGCATCCATGGCGCCCTCCAGGCCAGCTATCCGGATGTGGTGCCGCCCCAGGATGCCTTCTGTACCTTCGGCTCCTGGGTGGGCTCGGACCGGGATGGCAACCCCTCGGTGACCCCGGAGATCACCTGGCGCACCGCCTGTTACCAGCGCCAGTTGATGCTGGAGCGCTACATCAGCGCCGTGCAGGGGCTCCGGGACCAACTCAGCATTTCAATGCAGTGGAGCCAGGTGAGCGCCCCGCTGCTGGAATCCCTGGAGATGGACCGGCTGCGCTTTCCGGAGATCTACGAGGAGCGGGCCGCCCGCTACCGGCTTGAGCCCTATCGGCTCAAGTTGAGCTACACCCTGGAGCGCCTGCGCCTCACCCATCAGCGCAACCAGCAGCTGGCCGCCAGCAGTTGGGAGTCACCGATTGATGGCTCCACCTCCACCGACGACGGCATCCTGGGCGGCCAACCCATCCAGGACCTCCACTACACCGCAGTTGCCGAATTCCGCAACGATCTTGAGCTGATTGGCGACAGCCTGGAGGCCACGGGCCTGAGCTGCGAACCGCTGCAAAAGCTGGTCAGCCAGGTGCATATCTTTGGCTTCACCCTGGCCAGCCTCGACATTCGCCAGGAGAGCACCCGCCACAGCGATGCCCTCGACGAACTGAGCCGCTACCTGCAACTCCCCCTGGCCTACGGCGAGATGGATGAGGAGCAGCGCATCGCCTGGTTGCTCGAGGAATTACGGACCCGGAGGCCCCTGGTATCGGCCGCAGCCCGCTGGAGCGCGGCCACGGCCGATACCCTCGATGTCTTCCGGCTGCTGCAGCGCCTGCAGCAGGAATTTGGCTCGCGCATCTGCCGCACCTACATCATCTCGATGAGCCACACGGTCTCCGACCTGCTGGAGGTGTTGCTGCTGGCCAAGGAAGCGGGTCTGCTGGACCCGAAGACCCAGCACTCCAACCTGTTGGTGGTGCCCCTGTTTGAAACCGTTGAGGATCTCCAGGGCGCGCCGGCGGTGATGGAGCGCCTGTTCAACGAACCCTTTTATCGCCAGCTCCTGGCTAGCAGCAATGGGGCAGGCCAGCCCCTGCAGGAGTTAATGCTCGGTTATTCCGACAGCAATAAAGATTCCGGCTTCCTCTCGAGCAACTGGGAGATTCATCGGGCCCAGATTGCCCTGCAGCAACTAGCCACCGACCATGGCGTTGCCCTGCGCATCTTCCATGGCCGCGGTGGCTCGGTCGGCCGGGGCGGCGGCCCGGCCTACCAGGCGATCCTGGCCCAACCCAGCGGCACCCTCAATGGCCGCATCAAGATCACCGAGCAGGGCGAAGTGCTCGCCTCCAAGTATTCCCTGCCGGAGCTAGCGCTCTACAACCTGGAAACGGTCACCACGGCGGTGTTGCAGAACAGCTTGGTGACCAGCCATGTGGACGACACCCCCAGCTGGAACGCCCTAATGGTGCGGCTGGCGGCCCGCTCGCGCCAGCACTACCGCAGCCTGGTGCACGACAATCCCGACCTGGTGGCCTTCTTCCAGCAGGTCACCCCGATCGAAGAAATCAGCAAGCTGCAGATCTCCAGCCGGCCGGCCCGGCGCAAGAGTGGCGCCAAGGACCTCTCCAGCCTGCGGGCGATCCCCTGGGTGTTTGGCTGGACCCAGAGCCGCTTCCTGTTGCCCAGCTGGTTTGGGGTGGGTGCCGCCCTACAGGAGGAGCTCGACCGCGATCTTGAACAGCTGGAGCTGCTGCAGCGCCTCTACCAGCGCTGGCCCTTCTTCCGCATGCTCATCTCAAAGGTGGAGATGACCCTCTCCAAGGTGGATCTCGACCTGGCCCACCACTACGTGCAGGCCCTGGGCAGGCCCAGCCACCGGGAGTCGTTCGAGGCGATTTTCCAGGTAATTGCCTCGGAATTCGTCCTGACCCGCGACCTGGTGCTGAAGATCAGTGGCCACGGGCGCCTGCTCGATGGCGACCCGGCCCTGCAGCTGTCGGTGGATCTGCGCAACCGCACGATCATTCCCCTGGGCTTCCTGCAGGTGGCCCTGCTGCGGCGCCTGCGCGACCAGAACCGCCAGCCGCCCATGAGTGAGGCCAGCAGCGACGGCGGTGACGACGGCCGCACCTACAGCCGCAGCGAACTGCTGCGGGGCGCCCTGCTCACCATCAATGGCATTGCCGCCGGCATGCGCAATACAGGTTGAAGACGATCCAATCCCTTTTGATCCCCTTTCGCAACCAGCCGGTGCCGCCCGCCCTGCCCCAGGGCTACGGGATCGAGAGCGGCGCCCCCCTCGCCGCCACGGAATTGCAGGACCTGCTCCTGGTCTGCGGCGACCCGCCCCGCCAACCGGAGCGGCTCCAGTTGGCGCTGCAACGCAGCATCTGGCACCTGAGCGTGCGCAATCCGGCAGGGGAGCTGGTGGGTTTCGTGCGGGCCACCAGTGACCTGGCCCTCAATGCCAATCTCTGGAACCTCAGCGGCCATCCCGGCGATCCCCACCGGGACCAGGTGGTGTTAGTGCTCGTCGCCACCGCCCTAACGCGGCTGCGGCGGGAGCTACCCGGATGCAGTATTTCGCTCTCAGCCCCGCCCGAAGCGGTGAAAGCCCTGGGCGAACAGGGCTTTGTGGTGGATCCCGGTGGCATCCGGGCGATGGGATTGGGGCTGGGCTAGGGGCATCTCGGTTGGGAAGGCCTGATCGGCAGTCCAAGCGTGGATGTCCCCTGCCTTTGATTCAACGAGCATGGAGGGACTCGAACCCCCGACTTTCAGAACCGGAATCTGACGCTCTATCCAACTGAGCTACATGCCCATGCCAAGACCCAAGGGTCTGCACGGCACGGCAGGCCTGGAGCCAAGCCGTGGGACTTACCTTAAACCGCAGACGGCCCCAGACCCATTCGGCTGCATCGCCTGGAGCTGCACCACTTCCGCAACTACGGGCAGCTGAGCCTGGCGATCGAAGCCCCGCGCCTGCTCGTGATCGGCAGCAATGGCGAGGGCAAATCCAACCTGCTCGAGGCGGTCGAGCTGCTCGGCAGCCTGCGCTCCCACCGCTGCAGCAGCGACCGGGACCTGATCCAGCAGGGGCAAGCCACGGCCCTGGTGCGGGGGCTCTGTGGCGGGCGAGGGGATGGCGTGGGGTGCAGCCAGGCCGATGTGCTCGAGCTGGAACTGCGGCGCCAGGGGGGCCGCCAGGCCCGCCGCAACGGCAAGCTGCTCGAGCGCCAATTGGATCTGGTCGGTCCCCTGCGTTGCGTGGGCTTCAGCGCCCTCGACCTGGAACTCGTGCGGGGGGAACCGGCCCTGCGGCGCCAATGGCTGGACCGGGTCGTGCTGCAACTGGAGCCGGTCTACGCCGAACTGCTCAGCCGCTATGGCCGCCTGCTGCGCCAACGGGCCCAGCTGCTGCGCCGCGGCCTGGGTGGCGCCCACCTGGCCGACCTACTCGATGCCTTTGACGAGCAGATGGCCTTAATCGGCACGCGGCTGCACCGGCGGCGGCGCCGGGCCCTGCTGCGGCTCGAACCCCTGGCAGCCGCCTGGCAACGGCACCTCAGCGGCGGCAACGAACAACTGCTCTTGCACTACCAACCGGGCACCCAGCTGGAGGGGGAGGAGGCCGAGGCCCCCTGGCGGGAGGCCCTGGCCTGGCAACTGCGCCAGCAACGGGACAGCGAGCTGCGGCTGGGCCAATGCGGCGTCGGTCCCCACCGGGACGAAATCCAGCTGCAGTTGGGCGGCCAGCCGGCCCGGCGCTATGGGTCCGCCGGCCAGCAGCGCAGCCTGGTGTTGGCCCTGAAATTGGCGGAGCTCGAACTGGTGCGCCAACTCTGGGGCGAACCACCCCTGCTCCTGCTCGATGACGTGCTGGCCGAGCTCGATCCGACCCGCCAGCAGCTGTTGCTGGAGGCCGTGGGCCAGGGGGAGGGCTACCAATGCCTAGTTAGCGCCACCCACCTAGGCAGCTTCAGCGATGACTGGTCAAAGACATCCCAGGTGATTGAGGTCCACAAGGGCTTAATCGGTGCTTAAGATGGGGTGCTGTCTGACTGGATTCGATGACCCAGGCCTGCCTCCACCCCAACCCGGGATGGACCGGAGCTGCGAGCACCTACTCCCCAAGCCCCAATCCCAACCTCAGTGCCACCGACATGGTGGGCAAACACTGCATCCTCGAGCTTTACAACTGCGATTCCGCCAAGCTCGACGACGAAGCTTTTCTCAGGAACGCCATTACGACAGCAGCGAAGCGTGCTGGCGCCACCCTCCTGAACTTGATTACCCACCGGTTTGAACCGCAGGGAGTCACGGGCCTAGCCCTCCTGGCCGAATCACATATTTCGATTCACACCTGGCCTGAATCGGGCTACGCCGCGGTGGATGTGTTCACCTGTGGGGACCACACCATGCCTGAACGGGCCTGCGCCGTGTTGAGCGAAGAACTCAACGCCGCCCGTTTCAAGCTGAAAAGTTTCCTGCGGGAAACCCCCAGCGAAGTGGCCGGTGCCGACCGAGCTCCCGTGGCAGCGGTGACCGCAGCTGGGCTCAACTGACGCCAAGCCCGATCCCGTGATCCCACCTAGGGGCCCAAGGGCCCCTTTTTTTGTGGGCCCCACTTGGGGCAACAGGGTGGGGATCGCTCTCAAACCGGGGGGGCCTGGGCCCCACGGCGGCTGGCGGCCTCGAGGTGATCGCGGTTGAGCTTGCCACTCACCAGCCCCTCCAGATCCAGGCTCACGGCGCTGAATCCCAGCTGACGGAAGGCCGCCACCAGGGGCTCGCGGGCGCCATCGGCCAGCAGGCCAGCGATCAGGGCCGCCGGCACCTCAATCCGGGCCGCCTCCCCCTGGCTGCGGACCCGCACCTCCGGCAGGCCCCGGGCCCGCAGCCAGTCTTCGGCGGCGGCCACCCGCTGCAGCCGGGTGGCCGAAATCGGCTCGCCATAGGGGAAGCGGGAGGCCAGGCAGGGCTGGGCCGGCTTGTCCCACCAGGGGAAGCCCAGGGCCCGGGAGATCGCCCGCACCGCCGCCTTGTCGATGGCCAGCTCCGCCAGGGGCGATACAACGCCCCGCTCCTGGGCCGCCCGCAGGCCCGGCCGGTGGTCGCCCAGGTCATCGAGGTTGACCCCATCCAGCACCGTGGGCACCTGGGGATCCCCAGCCGGCCCGGCCCAGGCCCCCTCGGCAAGCCCAACCCGTTCGGCCTCGGCCAGGGCGGCGAGCAGGCCATGCAGTTCCTTTTTGCAGGCGTAGCAGCGGTCGATCGGGTTGCTGGCGTAGGCCGGATCCTGCAGCTCGGCGGTGGCGATCTCGCGGTGGACCAGGCCCAGCCAGGCGGCCTGGAGTTGGGCCTCTCTGCGCAGATGGGGGGCCAGGGCGGGTGAGATGCCGGTCACGGCGACGGCCCGCCCGCCCAACTGCTCGGCGGCAATTGCCGCCACCAGGGCGCTGTCCACCCCGCCGGAGTAGGCCACCAACACCTGGCCATAGCTGGCGATGCGCTCGCGCAGGGCCGCCAGCGCCAGCTGCTGGGCAGGAGCCAGGGTCTCCACTTGCCGGTGGCGGTTCATCGCACCTGGGCCCCCCAGGGCCGTCGTTAGGATCCAACGGTATGAGGCCTGGCCATGGCCCTGCAGGGCAGCACCTCCGTGACGGGCATCGCCAACCGCCGTTCCAGCAGCAGTTCCTCCGCCGGCAGCGCCCGCGGCATCGGCATCCGCACAGCCGCTGACGCCAGTGAGCGCAGCCATGGCCAGCTGCACGTCTATGACGGCGACGGCAAGGGCAAGAGCCAGGCCGCCCTGGGGGTGGTGCTGCGCACGATCGGCCTGGGGATCTGCGAACAGAAACGCACCCGCGTGCTGCTGCTGCGCTTTTTGAAGGGGCCAGGCCGCTCCTACGACGAGGACGCCGCGATCGAGGCCCTGCAGCAGGGCTTTCCCCATCTCATCGACCAGGTGCGCACCGGCCGGGGTGATTTCTTCACGGCCGACGAAGCCACCAAATTTGATCGCCAGGAGGCCCAGCGGGGCTGGGACATCGCCAAGGGCGCAATCGCCAGCGCCCTTTACTCGGTGGTGGTGCTGGATGAACTGAGCCCGGTGCTTGACCTGGGCCTGCTGGACATCGCTGATGTGGTGCAGACCCTGGCCGCCAAGCCCGCCGGCATGGAAGTGATCGTCACCGGCCGGGGCGCCCCACGCCAGCTGGTGCAGATCGCCGATCTGCACTCGGAAATGCGGGCCCACCGCCGTAAGGATCTCTGGCTTGACGAGGAGGGCTACCCGGATGGGGCCGCCAACCCGGGGCTCGATGGCATCGAGATTTACACCGGGGAAGGCAAGGGCAAATCCACCAGCGCCCTGGGCAAGGCCCTGCAGGCGATCGGCCGGGGCATCAGCCAGGACAAGAGCCACCGGGTGCTGATCCTGCAGTGGCTCAAGGGCGGCAGCGGCTACACCGAAGACGCCGCCATCGCCGCCCTGCGCGAAAGCTATCCCCACCTGGTCGACCACCTGCGCTCCGGCCGCGATGCGATCGTTTGGCGCGGCCAGCAGCAGCCGATCGACTATGTGGAAGCGGAGCGGGCCTGGGAGATCGCCCGGGCCGCCATCGCCAGTGGCCTCTACAAAACCGTGATCCTCGATGAGCTCAACCCCACCGTGGACCTGGAGCTACTGCCGGTGGAACCGATCGTGCAAACCCTGCTGCGCAAACCCTCCGAAACGGAAGTAATTATCACCGGCCGCTGCAAAAATCCGCCGGCTTACTTCGATCTAGCCAGCGTCCACTCCGAGATGGTTTGCCACAAGCATTACGCCGAACGGGGCGTTGATCTCAAGCGCGGTGTGGATTACTAACGTCTAAAAACCCCTCCCATCGCGAGCGATCAATCGGGGCCGATTAAGCGGGCCCAATCTCCATCCATCCCAGCCCTGGGCAGGTGAACGGCCAGCCCGCCATCGCCAACCGTTGTTCCATACCCCCCTTTCAATAGCGCTGCACGCTGGGATCCACCTCCTGGCTCCAGGCGTCGATGCCGCCTGCCACGTTGATCCCTTCAATGCCAGAGCGCTTCAGGGCAATCAGGGCCTTGGCGGAGCGTCCCCCCAGCTTGCAATGCACATAGAGGGTTTTGCCCGCCGCCAGCTGCTGGACGCGCCCGATCGCGGTGCCGTTTTCAATCTGATCCAGCGGGATCAAAATGGCCCCAGGGATCACGGCGATATCGGCCTCGGGCGGATTGCGCACGTCGATCAACACCAGCCCCGTGGTGTCGCCATCGAGCAGGGTCTTGAGTTCGCCCACCGAGATGCTGGCAACCGAGCCGGCTTCCTCCTGGCCCGGCGCGGAACCGCCCACCCCACAGAATTCCTGGTAATCAATCAATTTGTCGATCACGGGGCGCTCGGGGTTGGGGCGCAGTTTGAGCTCGCGGAACTTCATCGCCAGGGCATCAAAAAGCAGCAGCCGCCCACTCAAGGTGGTGCCAATGCCCGTGATGATCTTGACGGCCTCGGTGGCCTGGATCACACCGATGATCCCGGGCAGCACTCCCACCACACCGCCTTCGGCGCAGGAGGGCACCATGCCCGGCGGCGGCGGCTCGGGGAAGAGGTCGCGGTAGTTGGGGCTCTCGCTAGTGAGATTGAAGACCGTGGCCTGGCCCTCAAAGCGGAAGATCGAGCCATACACATTGGGCTTGCCCAACAGCACGCAGGCGTCGTTGACCAGGTAGCGGGTGGGGAAGTTGTCGGTGCCGTCGCAAACCAGGTCGTAGCCGGCGATGATCTCGAGGGCGTTCTCGCTGGTGAGGGCGGTCTCGTAGAGGTCCACCTGGCAGTGGGGGTTGATCTCCAGGATCCGGGCCTTGGCCGATTCGATCTTGGGCTTACCCACCCAGCTGGTGCCGTGGATCACCTGGCGTTGCAGGTTGCTGTGGTCAACGACGTCAAAATCGACGATGCCCAGGCGCCCCACCCCGGCAGCGGCCAAATAGAGCAGCAGCGGCGAACCCAGGCCACCGGTGCCCACACAGAGCACGGAGGCGGCCTTGAGACGCTTCTGACCCTCCATGCCCACCTCCGGCAGGATCAGGTGCCGGGAGAAGCGAGCCACCTCATCGGGGCTCAGGCTGATGCCACTGGTATCGGGGGGAAGCATGGACGGATTTGGATCCAGGAATCCACTCTCCCAAACGCCCGGCCCCGATCCGCCCAGGGGGTCCCACCGGCATCGACATAACGCCGATCCGCACCACCCAGCGGCCCCCCACGATCGCGTCCCAACGGGATTGCTTTTGCGGCGCCCCTGGGGACAACGGCCAGGCAGGGAGCTCAACCCCAACCCCAGCCATCCCTAAGCAGTGAGCTGGATCTCCAGGGCTAGGGGTGCTTCGCCATCCCCCGGCAACCACCAGGCCCCCACACCAGCGAGGGGATTGGCTGGATCGTCAGCGCCACCCCCCAAGCCCGAACGGATCAGCAGCAGGGTTGGGGCAACGGCCAGGGCCAGATCGGTGGCGGAGGGCTCCGCTGGGCTGGCGGGATGGCTATGGGCCGAGCCGAGCACCCGCAGGCCCCGCTGCCGGGCCCAGCGCTGGGCGAGCAACTGCTCGCGGGGATCGATCAAAAAGCGTTGGCGACGTTCGCCCTGGGGTTCCCAAATGTTGAGGCAGGGCCAGACCAGGCCCAGAGTCAGCGCCCCTGCCCCTGGGGCGGCCTGCAACCGCTGCCCCAGCAGCAAGGCACAGCCCTCATCCGGGGCTGCCCCAGCGAGCTCTCCCACCAGGATCGTCAGCCAATCCAAATTGAGGCGCAGGAGCGCTGGCGAGGACGCACCCATACCGATACCTTATGACTTCTCAGTGTTGCGCACTATTTCCATGGGCGACGAGACCACCGACCAACAGGATCAGGCGACCAGCCCTGCTGTCGACATGGGCGCCAGCTTCACCGAGCGCTACAGCGAAATCCTTGGCAAGGTCAACACCACCCTTGACCAGGTGGATTGGACCCAGATGGGTCGCCTCGGCAAGGGCCTAGGGGTTTTGGTGGCTGTGATCGTGGCCCAGATCCTGATCAAGGGGGTGCTCGACACCATCAACCTGCTACCGCTGATTCCGGGCCTGCTCGAACTACTGGGCCTGGTGGTGGTGGGCACCTGGAGCTGGCAAAACCTCACCACCAGCGACAAACGCCAGGCGGTGGTGACCAAATTGCAGACCCTGCGCCAGGAATACCTGGGCTAAGCGCGGAGCCTGAAGGGTCGATCAAGACCCAAAAACCTGCTCGCCTGTTTCCCTTACGGGGGCAGCTGGGCAGGTTTTTCAGTTGCAGGTTTTATCGCCAAGCTGTTCAGGCATTCGCTAGGCAGTTAAGGGCTGTTCAGCCCCGGGATGTCCTTGCCGGCGCTGGGGCGAGGTAGCCCGGACCGAGCCAGTGCCTAGGCCATCAGGGCATCGATGCTGGCCTGGGCCTGGCGCCCATAGGCGCCGCCGAACAGGTTGGCGTGGTTGAGCAGGTGATACAGGTTGTAGATCTCAAGGCGCCGGCCGTGGCCGGGGGGCAGGGGCCAGCGGCCCTCGTAGCCCGCAAAGAAGCTGGCCGGGAAGCCGCCAAACAACCGGGCCATGGCCAGGTCAACCTCCCGGTCGCCCCGATAGACGGCCGGATCGAAGATCGCGCCCCGCCCACCGAAAAGGAGGCCGCCATTGCCGGCCCAGAGGTCGCCATGGACCAAACAGGGGTCGGCCCCATGCTGATCCAGCCAGGCCGGCAGCCGCGCCAACAGGGCCTCGCCCTGGCGTAGGGGCCGGCCCGCCCGGGCGGCCAGGGCCAGCTGGGGAGCCAGGCGCCGTTCGGCAAAGAACTGGCCCCAGCCCCCCAGCCAGCCGTTGGCCTGGGGGGCTGAGCCGATGAAGTTGTCCTGCTGCCAGCCAAAGCGGCCATCACTGCTGGCCAGGCTGAGGCGATGCAGGTCCGCCAGGGCCGCCCCGAAGCGGCGCCAGGCCTGGGCCGGGTCGGCCGGGTTAGGGCAATCACCGGGGCGATGGGCGGCGGAGCTAGGGGCGCTGGGGCCTGGCGATCCAGGGACGGACGCCCCAGCCCCAGGGGTGCTGCCGGACCCGCCCCCGGAGCCGTCGGCAGCGCCCGCCAAGGGCAGCCACTCGAGCAGCAATAGGGCCTGGTCCCCCAGGGCCTCGCAGGCAAGCGGCTGGGGAATCACCAGTTCGCCGGCCGCGGCCGCCAGGGCGGCCAAGCCGTTGGCCTCGGCCTTCAGCAGGGGCAGGTCGGCCAGGCGATTGGTTTTGGCAAACAGGCGCCGGCCATCGGCCAAATCCAGGGCCCAGGCCTGGTGGATGCAGCCGCCCGCCACCGGGCGCAGGGCCCCTAGCGGAACCCCCAGGCGCCGCTCCAGCCAGTCGCCTAGGGGAGCCTGCCGCACCAATCCACGCTGGCGTTACACCCCTGCCAGCATGCCGCCCGCTCCCTCGGTGCCGGCTCCTGACCCTGACGGCTCGCCCCAGCCTCGATCGGACCCAGCTCGATCGCCCCCAGGGCTGGGATGTGGCCGTGGTCGGGGCCGGCATCGCCGGGCTCACCGCCGCGGCCCTGTTGGCCGGCGAAGGGCTGGAGGTGGTTCTGCTGGAGGCCCACAGCCAGGGCGGCGGCTGCGCCGGCACCTTCCGCCGGGGTCCCTACACCTTTGATGTGGGCGCCACCCAGGTGGCGGGCCTGGAGAGCGGCGGCATCCATCGCCGCCTGTTCGACCATTTCGGCCTGGCGAGCCCGGCGGCGACCCGGCTCGATCCCGGCTGCAGCGTGCAGCTTGCCGGTGAGGGCGAGCCGATCCGGCTCTGGAGCGATCCCGAGCGCTGGGGCGCCGAACGCCAGCGCCAGTTCCCCGGCAGCGAGCGCTTCTGGGACCTCTGCGCCGCCCTCCATCGCAGCAACTGGGCCTTCGCCGGCCGCGATCCGGTGCTGCCACCCCGCAACGGTTGGGATCTGGCCCAGCTGCTGCAGGCCATCCGCCCCGCCACCCTGGCCAGCGGCCTGGCCAGCCTCGCCACCGTGGCCGACCTGCTCAGCCTTTGCGGCTGCGCCGGCGATCGCCGCCTGCGCCGTTTCCTCGACCTGCAGCTCAAGCTCTATTCCCAGGAACCGGCCGATCGCACCGCCGCCCTCTACGGCGCCACCGTGCTGGCCATGGCCCAGGAGCCCCAGGGGCTCTGGCACCTAGATGGCTCCATGCAGGAGTTGGCCAGCGCCCTGGAGCGGGCCCTGGCCTCCGGCGGCGGCGAGCTGCGCTGCAACCACCGCCTCACCGGGCTGCGGCCAATGCCTGGCGGCGGCTGGAGCCTGGCCGGTCTACAAGGTCGCCTTGGGGCCGGGGGGCCGGGCGGAGCGAAGGGCGAAGGGAAGGGCGGCGAGCCCTTCCAGCTCCAGGCCCGGGAGGTGGTGATGACCCTGCCGCCCCAGGCGCTCCCAGGCCTGCTGGGCGATGCCATGCCAACGGGCTACGGGCGCCGCATCAGCGGCTTCGGCGATCCCTCCGGCGCCCTGGTTTTCTACGGGGCCGCCCCGCGCGAGGCCCTCAGCAGGGACCTCGGCCTCCACGGCCAGTTGGAATGGACCAACCCCGGCAACCTGTTTGTGTCGACCAGCCGCGAGGGCGATGGCCGGGCGCCGGCGGGGCAAGCCACCGTGATTGCCAGCGTGTTCACGGCGGCGCGCCCCTGGTTTGGCCTCGATCCGGCCAGCTACCGGGCCCGCAAGGCCCAGGCCCTAACGGGCATCCAGGCGGGCCTCACCGAATTGCTCGGCATCGAACCCGGCCAATTTCTGCACCGGGAACTGGCCACCCCCAGGGGCTTTGCCCACTGGACCGGCCGCCCCTTCGGCTTTGTGGGCGGGCTCGGCCAGCAGCCGGATCGCTTCGGGCCCTTCGGCCTGGCCAGCCGCACGCCCCTGCCAGGGCTGTGGCTCTGCGGCGACGGCATCCATCCCGGCGAAGGTACCGCCGGGGTGTCCCTCTGCGCCCTGATGGTGTGCCGCCAGCTGCTGGCGGGCCGGGGCAAGGCCCTACGGCTGCGGGGAGTCTGAAACCCTCCGCTCCCGGAGATCAGAGGAATTCGGGCCTGAGCGCCTGGGTCTGGCCGAGGCGTTGCTCCAACGCTGGCCAATCGCTTCCCCGCACCAACTGCTCCAGTCCCTCCAGGCTGGTTCGATAGCGGGCCAGGGCCGCCAGCAGGGCCTCCCGGTTGTAGCGGGCCATCAGGCTGCCCAGTTCCGGGTTGCCGCCGCCGACGCGGCTGGTGTCGGCGAAGCCACTGGAGGCCAGGGCCCGGGCCAGGGGCGCCTGACCCGCAGCCTCGATCAGGGCGGCCCCCAGCAGCACCGGCAGATGGGAAATCAGCGCCACCGCCTGGTCGTGGTCGGCGGCCGGGCATTCAATCCAGCGGGCGGCCACGGCCTCGGCCAACCCCCTCACCACCGCCAGGGCCTCGGGGTCGGTGTCGTCCGTGGGCGTCGCTACCCAGGGCCTGCCGGCAAACAGGCCCGCCAGGCCCGCGTCCACCCCCGCTGCCGCCGTGCCGGCCATGGGATGGCTGGCCACAAAACGAGGCCAGCGTCCCCAGCGGGCCAGCACCGGCCCCTTGACCGAGCCCACATCGGTGACCACCGCCCCCGGGGGCAGGGCCGCCAGCAGCTCGGGGCTGGGTTCGAGCAAGCGATCCAATGGCAGGGCCAGCACCACCAGGGGGCAATCGGCCAGCACGGCTGGATCGGTACTGACCTGGTCCGCCAGCCCGCGCTGGCGCGCCCGCTCGGCCGTGGCCTCCCGGTGCACTAGGGCCTGCACCCGCAACCCCTGGGCCCGTAAATCGAGGGCCAGGGAGCCGCCAATCAGGCCCAGGCCCACCACACCGATTCCACCCTCGCGCCAGGCAATGGTCATGGCAAACCGGCCGCATTGGTCATGGCGAAACCCCTCCGTTGGTGATCAATGGACCAGTTCGCTGGGACCAGCTTCCTACGATCGCCCCATGTTGGAAGCCCTGGCCCACCAGCAGCTCAAGGCACTCCTCCGGCTGGAGGGGGAAACCCGCTGGCCCCACCACCTCACCCTCAGCCGCCTGGCGGCCCGCAGCCTGCGGCGCGCTGACCAAACCGTGGTGCGCCTGGCCCCCGGCAGCGACCCCAGCTGGCTGCTGGCCCTGCTCGTGCCGATCGCCCTCACGGACACCGGCCTGGCCCTGGTGGTGAGCGAAGGGCTGCGCCAACGGCTGCTGCAGGTGGAGCTGCCCCGCCTCCAGGCCGCCGGCCTGGCCCTGCCCTGCTGGGAGGGCCCGGCCGCCCCGCCCCAGGCCCGGCTGTGGCTGCTCGATCACCGCCAGCTGGTCCAGGCCTGGCGCAGCCAGTCCTTGGGCGATCGCCAACTGGTGATCCCCGAGGCCGAAACCCTGGAGCTGCAATTGCGCAACGCCCTGGGCCTGGTGATCGAAAACCACGACTGGGAGGTCTTGCGCCGCAGCCTGCCCGGCGCCTCCAGCGGCCTGCTGGGCCTGCATGAACGGCTCAGCCGCCGGATCTTCGCCCATCCCCACGGGCCGGTGGAGCAGGTGGGCGTCAGCCCGGAGGAGGAAGCCCCCCTGCGCCAGTTGCTGGGGCTGATGGAGGCCCTGCCGGACCCCTGGCCCCAATGGCTGGCCTGCGGCGGCAGCGACTGGGTCAGCTGGGCCACGGTCAATCCCAGCTTGCTGCGCTGGCAACTGCACCGCCAACCGCTCGATCCCCTAACCGCCCTGGCCGGTCTGTTCACCGATCGGGGCGCCCTGCTGGTGGGGGAACTTACCTACGGCGACCCCCTGGGAAGCCCCGCTGGCACCGGCTCCCGGGCCGGCTTCCGCCCCCAGGTGAATGTGGCCCTGGGCGATCCCCCCCTGCAGGACCCCTTACCGGTGTTCGCCCCGGCCGGCCAGCCCCTGCCCAATAGCCCCCACTTCGCCAGCCACCTGCTGGATCAAGCGCGGCGCCTGGTGCTGGGCCAGGAGGGCCTCACCCTGGTGTTGCTGGATGACGAGGGCCTGCGCCGCGGCCTCACCAGCGGCCTGGCGGCGGAATTCGGCAGCCGGGTGGTCCACCAGGACACCGCCCCTGAGAGCAATGGGGTGATCTGCGCCAGCTGGGGCTGGTGGCTGAACCAGCAGGCGCGCCTGCCGGCCCCCTGCCAGGTGATCGCTTGCACCCTGCCCCTGGCCAGCCTGGAGTCGCCCCTCACCGCCGCCCAGGTGCAGGCCCTGCGCCAGCAGGGCCGGGACTGGTTCCGGGAGCTGCTCCTGCCCGAGGCCCTGGGCCGGCTGCAACGGGCAGTGGCAAGCCTGCGCCGCAGCGGTGGCCGCCTGGCCGTGCTCGATGGCCGCATGCGGCGTCGGGGCTGGGGCCGGCAGGTGATGACGGCCCTGGAACCCTGGGTGGCCCTGCCGCGGCTGCTGCCCCGGTAATTGGCCCCTGCTGGGATTGGCGACGGGCCCGGCCGGGTCTGCAAACGCCCCAAATCCAAAGGAAGCCTGGCCAGGGCAGCCGAATTAGCCTGACCAGCACAATCGTGACCAGGGCATGGGCGAAGCCAAACGACGCAGCGACCAGGGCCTGGCCCCCCGGGGCCCCAGGCCTGCCAAAACCGCCCCGGACAACTCACCGCGGATCCTGCCCTGGTTACCCCTCACCCAAAACCAAGGCGAGCGTTTCGTGTCGATCACCACCCGGAGCGCCTGGATCGGCATTGGCGCCCTGGCGGTCTTCTGGGTGACCGTGCGCTTCATTGGACCGGCCGCCGGCTGGTGGGCCCTGGCGGACGGTTGAGTGTCAGCAGGGGCGTGGGGGCCTGGAACCGCGGCTGGGCCCAGTGGGGGCGGGCTATTTCAGCGATGCTGTGGGGAATCCAGCACGCGTTGCAGCACCCCCAGGGAGAAATCCTTAGGATTCCTTCAGAATTTGTGCGCCGTGGTCCATGTTTCCCCGTCTCGCCGAGCACTATCGAGCCCTGGTCGAAGATCTAGTCCTAAGCCTGCGCGCCCTGGCCGACCGTTTACAACGGCAGGGCCATGCCGCCACCTGTTACGTCTGCGGCGACGGTCGTGACGGCCAGGGAGCCTCCTTCGTGGCCGACCTGGGCGAGGGCCACATGGTGCGCTTCCTAGTCTCCGACGATGGCATCAGCTGGGTCGAGTCCCGCAACGGCCACGAGCTGATCAAGCTGGAGGGCGCCGCGGCGATCGAGGAGCTCGACCGGGTGGCCCAGGTGGTCCAAGGCAGGGGCACCCTGGCCGCCGTTCCAGCCGCTGAGCCCCTGGGCCCCCAGGAAATCGCCGCCTGAGGCCTCCCCTGGGCGGTTTTGGACCAGCCCACGTTCCACCCTCGATAGCGATCAAAACAAAGCCACCCAGGGCCAGGCCTTGGGTGGCTTTGTGATTTTGAAACGGTGAAGAACCACTGAGACGTCCAGGGCCTGGCTGGCGTAGCAAGGCCCTGGACGTCAGGCCCTGGAGATCTGGCAAGGGCCCCTGAGAGGTCTGAAGCCCAAGGCCAGAGGCAACGGGATAGGGGACATCGGCCAAAAGCCATGGCACAGGGGCCAGGGAAAACCCAGCCAGCCACCCTGGGAAGGGGACCAGGGGGCCCCAGCACGATTGCCGAGGCCGGGACGATCAGCCAAGCCCAGACGCGGCCGCCTCTTCCACCGCTGCTGCTGCTGCGGCCATCTTTGCGGCCGCAGACGCCGCTAGGGGCTTCATCGAATTGGCGGTGACATCGGCCCCTTCGGTGAGCTTCTGGCGCACTAGCACTT
The DNA here is from genome assembly GCA_943369525.1 of Synechococcus sp. UW140. Lineage (GTDB taxonomy): Bacteria > Cyanobacteriota > Cyanobacteriia > PCC-6307 > Cyanobiaceae > BAIKAL-G1. The sequence continues at coordinate 67,975 of CALRNL020000010.1, read as the reverse complement.
CGATCGCGTCCTTCGGCGCCGGATTTTGCTCCAACCAGATGATCGTGTTATCCCGACCTTGGCCAATGTTGTCGCCCTCGTAGCTATACCAGGCGCCCTTACGCACCACCACACCGGTTTCTTCCGCGAGGTCGAGCAGGCAGCCGATCGTGCTGATGCCGCGGCCAAACAGGATGTCGAATTCGGCGATTCGGAAGGGGGGCGCCACTTTGTTTTTGGCCACCTTCACCTTGGCGCGGATGCCGTATTCCTCCGTGCCCCGCTTGAGGGTCTGGATACGCCGGATGTCGAGACGCACCGAGGCGTAAAACTTGAGGGCATTACCACCCGTGGTGGTTTCCGGGTTGCCGTAGGTGACGCCGATCTTCTGGCGCAGCTGGTTGAGGAAGATCACGGTGCAACCGGATTTGCCGATGTTGCCTGTGATCTTGCGCATGGCCTGGCTCATGAGCCGGGCCTGGCTGCCCACCGCCAGATCGCCCATCTCCCCCTCGATCTCCGCCCGGGGAGTGAGCGCCGCCACCGAGTCCACCACCACGATGTCGACCGCGGCGGAGCGCACCAGCTGGTCGACGATTTCTAGGGCCATCTCGCCGGTGTCGGGCTGGGAGACCAGCAGGTTTTCGATGTCCACCCCCAGGGCCGCCGCATAGACGGGATCAAGGGCATGCTCGGCATCCACGAAGGCCGCCACACCGCCGCGCCGCTGCACCTCGGCAATGGCATGGAGGGTGAGGGTGGTTTTGCCGGAGCTTTCCGGGCCGTAGACCTCCACCACCCGCCCCTTGGGATAGCCGCCGCCCAGGGCCAGATCCAGGGTGAGGGCCCCCGTGGGGGTGGTTTCCACCCGCATGCGGGAGGCATCCCCTAAGCGCATGATCGAGCCCTTGCCAAAGTTGCGCTCGATCTGATTGAGCACCAGACCCAGGGCCTTGTCCCGTTCGCCGGCGGCGCGGGCATCCGACCCCCGGGTCTCGCCCAGGCGCGTTTCGGCGCCGCGGGCGTCAGCCCCCCGGCCGGAGGCGGCTTTGGACTCGGAAGATTTGTCGTCGGCAGGCATGACTGCGAATCAGCGATGGAATGGGCCGCAGGGCTAGGGCGGGACAACGGCAGGGCCGAAGCCGAAATCGAGGCCGGCACCAGGTTTGCCAAGTTGCGTTGACCGCGGGCGTTGACCTGGTGAGGTGACCGGGACAAGTTCAACGGTGCTAGTTCACCGGTGCTAGTTCGCCGGAACCCTACGGAAGCCAATGCCACCGGAAGGCCCAGGCGTCCCAGGGGAACGGTCTGGGGATCGGATCCGGGCACCGCCCCAGGGGGGAGGGCCGAACGGCTGGGCAGACCCCTGGGTCCGCAATCTAGTACAGACGTACCCTAGCGAATCAGGGCCAGCTCGCCAAGGGGGCCGCAAAGCGATCCGGCTCCAGCAGCGCGATCCCCTCGGGCATGGCCAGGCGGTCCTGGGGGCCCAGGTAGCCCCAGGACACCAGGAAGCAACGCACCGATTCCAGGCCCGGGGTGGCGCGCACCTGCTCGAGGGTGGGGCGCCGGTCTTCGACAAACCAAAGCGGCCCGGCTGGGCGCTCCTGGGCCAGGCGCAGCAGCACCTCGGGCTTGCTGCCCTGCTCATGGCCGTAGACGGCCCGGGGCTCCAGGCCGTGGGCCGCCAGCAGCTCGCAGGCAAAGGCCCGCCCCTTCGTGGTGAGCACGACCCAATCGGACCCTTCGGCGGCCAACTGGGCCAGGCGGGCGACCACGCCCGGATAGGGATGGTGCAGGCCTAGCCAGCCAGCCCGATCCTGGGCCAGGGCCTGGTGGCGGGCCGCTTCGAGGGCCCGTTGCAGCGGCTCGGGGGCCAGCTCCCAGCGCTTCAGGGCCGCCTGGAGCTGGGCCCGGTAGTGGGCCAGATAGGCCGCCAGGTCCAGGTCTGGGCGGGAGAGCTCCAGGGCGGCCAGCACCATCTCCCAGCCCTTGTGGATCAGGGGGCGCAACAGGGCAAAACCAGCCGGGGCGGCGACCGGCAGCTGAACCCCAGGCTGGAGGGCCAGGGCGGCGCGGCGAGCACTCCACCAGTACTCGGCCATGCCATCGACCAGCACCCCATCAAAGTCAAAAATCAGCAGGGCAGCTGCGTTCAGGGGCATTTAGAAACTTAAAACTGGGTCGCTAGGATTCGAACCTAGGAATGGCGGGACCAAAACCCGCTGCCTTACCACTTGGCGACGACCCAACAGGTTCAATCGGTAGGAACAGCACAACCCGCGGCAAGAACCGTGACGCGCTGACTTCCCCTTGAACACCCTGATAGTTACCCACAGCGGGCCGACCTTCGTCAACGGGCGAGCCCCCAACCGGGCCCGGCGCCCAGGCAAACGCTGCCAAGCCCAGCGGCCCAGCCCCGGCCGCCACCAGCGGCTAATCCCTCGGGCCGGCCCCTCAGGGCGGGAACACCCGCAGGCGCTGCTGGTCGCCCCGGCCGAATACGGCCGACGCCAGCCGGTAACTGGCCAGCAGGTCGGCCTGCAGGGCCCGGATGGGCCCACTGCGGGGCAGCAGCTCGATCGGCCGCCCCTGGGCCAACACCACCTGCTCCACGGCCAAACGGCACTCCTCCAGGGCCTCCAGGCTGTCGTCGGGGCCATGGAGGGAGCCCCTGGGGGAGTCGCCTAGGGAGCGAGCGAGCGGGCGAGGCCGGGGCCTGGCGTTCGCCCAGGGGCTCCCAGGGCGCTCCTGGGCAGGGCTGGCCTGGCCGGGACCGCCGCGTCGGGCCAGCAGCCGCTCCAGGCCCCGTTGGATCTGGGGCAGGGTGTCGGCCTTGATCACCAAAATCGGCAGGCCCTGGCGATGGGCCGACCGGCGCACCAGGGGATCGAGGCCCAACTGCTGGCGCACCGCCAACACCGCCTCCGCCTGCTCCAGGCCCTCCACCCGCTGCACGGCCAGATCCCGGCTGCGCACCGCCTGGTCCCAGAGATGGGCGCTCACCCCCACCCCATAGAGCCGCAGCGGCCCCGGGGGATCGGCTTCTGGGGGCTGGGATGGCTCCGCTGCCCCGCTCGCCCTCGCCAAGGCGGAGATGGGATGGGTGCCCAGATGGCCCCCAGGGCGGCGGCGGGGATCGGGCAGGGGCACAGGCGCCAGGGGCACCAGCCGCGGCCGGGCCGGACCCTGGACGGCGAAGGGGCTGGAGGGACTGGCTGGGGAGGGGGGGGAATCGCTGGGGGAACGGAAGGAGCTGGAGACGGAGGGGGCCCGGCCCGCCGGGGGGCGCGACGGCGGGGCTGGCTCCTGCACCAGCACCTGGCCGTCCGCTCCCAACTGGCGCAGCTGGGGCCTGGCGGCCTGGCCCCGCAGCAGCAGATCAACCGTGGCGGCCACATCGAGGTGCACCAACCAGAGGCCGCGGCTGTGCATCTCCACGGCCAAGGGGAAGGTGGGGGCTGCCGCCCGTTCCTGCACGGTCTTTTGGGTGCGACGGCGACGGGCCTCCTCGTCGCCCAGGGTCACCGACTCAACGCCGCCGACCAGGTCGCTGAGAGTGGGGTTCTTGAGCAGGTTGCTGAGGGCGTTGCCGTGGGCCGTGGCCACCAGGGTCACGCCCCGCTCGGCGATCGTGCGGGCCGCCTGGGCCTCCAGCTCCGTGCCGATCTCATCGATGACGATGACCTCGGGCATGTGGTTTTCCACCGCCTCGACCATCACCTGGTGTTGCAGCTCCGGCCGGGCCACCTGCATGCGCCGGGCCCGGCCGATGGCGGGGTGAGGGATGTCGCCATCGCCGGCGATCTCATTGCTGGTGTCGATCACCACAACCCGGCGCTGCAGCTCATCGGCCAACACCCGGGCAATCTCCCGCAGGGCAGTGGTTTTACCCACCCCCGGCCGCCCCATTAGCAGCAGCGATTGGCCCGTATCGAGCAGGTCCCGCACCATCGCCACCGTGCCGTAGACGGCCCGCCCCACCCGGCAGGTGAGGCCGACGATCTCGCCGCTGCGGTTGCGGATGGCGCTGATGCGATGCAAGGTGCGCTCAATCCCGGCCCGGTTATCACCGCCGAAGGACCCCAGCTGCTCGACCACGGACCCCAGATCCCGGCGCTCGATCACCGCCGTGCCCAGGGCCAGGGCCCGGCCGGGATAGCGGGCCTCCGGGATCCGGCCCAGATCCAGCACCACCTCCAGCAATTGGTCACGGGCCTCGGGCGCTGCCAGGGCCAGGCGCACGGGCCCAGGCAGGAGCTCCAGCAGGCGATCAAGGTCGTCCGCCATCCGCTGCAGGTTGGCCCCATCGCCCTGAAGCTCCCCAGGGCGCTCGCCCGCACCCAGCACCGCCGGATCCCCAGCTGCGGGTCCAACCGATCCGGCCCCCGGGGCCTGGGCAAGCGCTGGCCCTAGCGGCTGGTCTGGTTGGGGCCCAAGGGCCGCTGGGAGGGCCATCAGGGGCTCGGCGCGTCCGGCCCCAGTTCTAACCAGGGGCGCTGGCGCCACGGATCCACCAAGCCGCGGGCCAGGGCCAGGGCCCGGCGGCGCAGGTCGGGCTGCTCACGCAGGGGCGCCCCCCGGGCTTCGGCCTCCAAAAGCAGGGGCCGGAGCAGGCTGCGGGCCATGCCGCCAAAGGCCACCCCCGCGGCGCCGGAGTGCCCAGGCAGAAGGGCCAGGCTGGCGCCATTGGTGCCACCTGCCAATTGCAGGGGACCCGGCGGCGCCCAGGGCCGCACCGCCTGCAGCAGGGCCACCGCCGCCCGGGCGGTACCCACGCCCACATCGCCACTCATGGGCCGGCCATCGAGCTGCCAGAGGGGCCGCAGACCCGCCTGGCGCAGCAAACCAAAGCGCTGCCAGAGCTCGGCGGCTAGCTGCCTGGGACTTGCGGGCCCCGGACCGTCCCGCTCCAGCCCACAACTAATGGCCAGGCGCTGGAGGGGCACCCCACTCGCCACCACCTGCTGCAGCCGGAGCCCAAAGGCCCCGGCCCGGCCCATGCGGGTGTGGATCTCCACGGCGTCAGGCCGCAGCTCGGCCAACAGGGCTGGCACGGCTTCGGCGCTGAGCACGGTCTGGCGCTCCTCGATCAGCCCTAGGGGGCAAGCGGGCCGGCAACGGCCACAGCCGTAGCAGCGATCGGCCTCCACCCCGCCCACGGCGCCGATCGCCCGGGCCGGACAGACCCGCTGGCAGGGCCTGGGGCAATCGGACGGACAGAGGCGTGGATCGAAGCTGGCCTTGCGGAAATGGGGGTCATCGCCGTCGCTCAGGCTGACCATCAACCAGGGGAGGTGGAAGCCCTCGGACTTGGATTGGAGCTGGGACCGGTCCGGCCGTTGGCTGTGGGCCTCGGCCCAAGCCATGCCCCGCCGCGCCGCGGCAACGGCCGCCGGATCGGCAGCCACATCAATGCAATCGACCCCCACCAGGCTGTAGACGGCGCAGAGATCTTCGATGACCGCTAGGTCGTGGTTGCTGGCCCCGCAGATCAACTTGACCCACTGGCCCCGGGCCAGGGCCAGATCAGGCGCCACCAGGCTCAGGCGGGTACCTGATCGAGCGATTGCCAGCGCAGGGCCCGGGCACCGCCCATCTCAACGACCACCTTCAGGCGCCCATCGCGCTGGGTGAGTTCCACCAGGGAGGCCCGCTCGGCGGCGGAAAGCACCTGACCTTCAAGCAACCACAGCACCATCGGTTGGGGGCTCTCGAGCAGGGCACCCAACTGGGGCATCACCCGCTGCACCTCGCCCACGGCTGCGCTGCGGCCCACGCTCTGGTGGCCCAGATGGGGCGGGCGAATGCCGTGGGATTGGAACAGGAAAGCTTCCACATCGCCCAGGCCCCGGGCCGAGGTCATCTGGGCCCGATAACCGGCGGCGCGCAGCCGCCGCAGCAGCCGCGTTTCCGATCCCCCTTCGAGGGGCACATAAAGGGCCAGGGCACCGGAGCGCTCCAGATCCCGACGAAAACCGCGGCCGGTGAGCAGCAGGGGCATGCGGGGTACGAAGCGGCACGTCCTTCCACTTTGACAGCAGCCATGCGGTTATGGGCTCCCCATCCCGCCGGGCTGGACTGGAACCACCGGTTGCACCATCCCGGCGATCGGGCCGACAGAACCGGGTCGGGTGATGGGTTACATTGTTTGCTTGTGCTACCGCCTGTGCCCGTCCGCTAGCCGGGCCTCCAGCGCGTTGCACAGGGTTGCCCTTGGGGGCAACTCCCTCGGCCAGTGCTTTGGAATCGGCTTTTCGGAGCTGGCACCATCGCCGGGAAACTGCTTCTCACGCTGGTGGGCTGGCCCATGCCAACCCAACAAACCAGCCCGGATGAGTAAGTCCCAGCCTGCTGCTTCGAGCGCCGCTAGCGCCTAACGAGAGCCACCTCGGTGGCCCTCCCCAGCCTGCCCCGATCGAACCAGCTTCACCTCAGGGACGACCGATCCGGTCCCTTCCCTAGGTGGTCCTGCTGGCGTTTGTTCAGAGTTCTATGTCCATCGGCATCCTTGGGAAGAAATTGGGCATGTCCCAATTCTTCGACGACACAGGCAAATCCATCCCGGTCACCGTGATCGAGGCGGGTCCCTGCCGCATTACCCAGCTCAAGTCCACCAGCACCGACGGCTACACCGCCGTGCAGTTGGGCTTCGGTGACATTCGCGAAAAGCTCGTGAATAAGCCGGCTGCGGGCCACCTGGCCAAGTCAGGTGAAGAGCCCCTGCGCCACCTGCGCGAATACCGCGTCGACAGCGTTGAGGGCCTTTCCCTGGGCAGCAGCATCACCGTCTCCGACTTTCAGGCCGGCCAGAAGGTTGATGTGAGCGGAGACACCATGGGCCGCGGTTTTGCGGGCCTGCAGAAGCGCCACGGCTTCAGCCGCGGCCCCATGAGCCACGGTTCGAAGAACCACCGCGAACCGGGTTCGATCGGTGCGGGCACGACCCCCGGTCGCGTCTACCCCGGTAAGCGCATGGCCGGCCGCTACGGCGGCAAGCAAATCACCACCAAGGGCCTGGTCATCCTCAAGGTGGACACCGAACGCAACCTGCTGGTGGTGAAGGGCTCGGTGCCGGGGAAACCCGGTTCCCTGCTCAACATCCTCCCCGCCAAACGGGTTGGCTTCAAAGCCGCGAATTGAGGAGGACGTAAGTAAGCCATGGTCAACTGTGTCGTCCGCGATTGGCAGGGCAAGGAAGCCGGTAAGGCCAGCCTTGATCTGAAAGTCGCCAAGGAAACAACCGCCAACGATCTGGTGCATCGCGCCGTCGTGCGGCAACTCGCCAATGCCCGCCAGGGCACGGCCAGCACGCTCACCCGGGCCGAAGTGGCCGGTGGTGGCCGTAAGCCCTACAAACAGAAAGGCACCGGTCGCGCCCGCCAGGGCTCGATCCGCACCCCGCTCCGCCCCGGCGGTGGTGTGGTGTTCGGTCCCAAACCCCGCAGCTACACCCTGGGGATGAACCGCAAGGAACGTCGCCTGGCCCTGCGCACGGCCCTCATGAGCCGCAGCGCCGACCTGGTGGTGGTGAAGGGTTTTGCCGAGGGTCTCACAGCCCCAAAAACCAAGGAAATCATCGCTGGCCTGGCCCGCCTCGGCATCGCCGACGGCGCCAAGGTGCTGGTGGTGCTCACGAGCCCCAGCGATGTGGTGCGCCTCTCGGTGCGCAACCTCGAGAAGGTGAAACTGATCGCCGCCGATCAGCTCAACGTGTTCGACCTGCTGCACGCCAGTTCCCTGGTGGTGAGCGACGAAGCACTCGCGAAGATTCAGGAGGTCTACGGCGATGACTGAACGTTTTGCAGGCCGGCTTGCGGATGTGATCCGCCGGCCCCTGATCACCGAGAAGGCCACCCGGGCCATTGAGCAGAACCAGTACACCTTCGAGGTGGACCACCGGGCTGCCAAACCCGACATCAAGGCCGCCGTTGAACAACTGTTCGACGTCAAGGTCGTCGGCATCAGCACCATGAATCCGCCGCGCCGTAGCCGTCGCGTCGGCCGTTTTGCCGGCAAGCGCGCCCAGGTGAAAAAGGCCGTGGTGCGCCTGGCCGTCGGCAACGCCATCCAGCTCTTCCCCGAGGCCTGAGGGGTCTGAACCGACATGGGAATCCGTAAGTACCGCCCAATTACCCCAGGCACCCGCACCCGGGTCGCCAGCGACTTCAGTGAAGTCACTGAGCGCCGTCCGGAACGCAGCCTGGTGGTCGCCAAACACCGCCGTAAGGGCCGCAACAACCGCGGTGTCATTACCTGCCGCCACCGTGGTGGCGGCCACAAGCGCCTCTATCGCATCGTCGACTTCCGTCGCGACAAGCTCGGCGTCGTTGCCCGCGTCGCCGCGATCCACTACGACCCCCACCGCAACGCCCGGCTGGCCCTGCTCTTCTACGCCGACGGTGAGAAGCGCTACATCCTGGCCCCCGCCGGCATTGCCGTGGGTCAAACCGTGGTGTCCGGCCCGGACTCCCCGATCGAGAACGGCAACGCCCTGCCCCTCTCGTCGATCCCCCTGGGCTCCAACGTTCACAACGTGGAGCTCTACGCCGGCCGCGGCGGCCAGATGGTGCGCACCGCTGGGGCCAGCGCCCAGGTAATGGCCAAAGAAGGTGACTACGTCGCCCTCAAGTTGCCCTCAACCGAAGTGCGCCTAGTTCGCCGGGAGTGCTACGCCACCCTGGGCGAAGTGGGCAACGCCGAGGTGCGCAACACCAGCCTCGGCAAGGCGGGCCGCAAGCGCTGGCTCGGACGCCGCCCCGAAGTGCGCGGCAGTGTGATGAACCCCTGCGACCACCCCCACGGTGGTGGCGAGGGTCGGGCACCGATCGGTCGGTCGGGTCCCGTCACCCCCTGGGGCAAGCCGGCCCTGGGCTACAAGACCCGTAAGCGGAACAAACCCAGCAATCGGTTTGTGCTCCGGAAACGTCGCCGCACCTCCAAGCGGAGCCGTGGCGGACGCGATTCCTGATGAACCACACCGCTTTGCTTTTCGCTTAAACCGCCATGGGACGTTCACTCAAAAAAGGTCCGTTTGTTGCCGACAGCCTGCTTCGCAAGGTTGAAAAGCAAAACGCCGCCGAAGACAAATCCGTCATCAAGACCTGGTCGCGGGCTTCCACGATCCTGCCGATGATGATCGGACACACCATTGCCGTTCACAACGGCAAGGCCCATGTCCCCGTCTACGTGACGGAACAGATGGTGGGCCACAAACTCGGGGAATTCGCGCCAACGCGCACCTTCCGAGGCCACATCAAGGACAAGAAAGGAGGTCGCTAGGACATGGCCAACCCATCCCCCACCCAGGCACTCGCCCACGGGCGCTTCATCCGAGGTTCCGTGTCCAAGGTGCGTCGCGTGCTCGACCAGATCCGTGGTCGGACCTACCGGGACGCCCTGATCATGCTTGAGTTCATGCCCTACCGCTCCACCGGACCCATCACCAAGGTGCTGCGTTCGGCTGTGGCCAACGCTGAGCACAACCTGGGTCTGGATCCGTCCTCCCTGGTGATCACCACCGCCAGCGCTGACATGGGTCCGTCCCTGAAGCGCTTCCGGCCCCGCGCCCAGGGTCGCGCCTACGCGATCAAAAAACAGACCTGCCACATCAGCATTGCTGTGGCCCCTTCCGCCTGACCCCCGAGGACACCGACCGATGGGACACAAGATCCATCCAACCGGACTGCGCCTGGGGATCACCCAGGAACACCGGTCCCGCTGGTACGCCCCCAGCAAAACGTATCCGACCCTCCTCCAAGAGGATGATCGGATCCGCAAGTTCATCCACAAGAAATACGGCGCCGCTGGCATCAGCGACGTGCTGATCGCCCGCAAGGCCGACCAGCTTGAGGTGGAACTCAAAACCGCCCGCCCCGGCGTGCTTGTCGGCCGCCAAGGCACCGGCATTGAGGACCTCCGCACCGGCATCCAAACAACCCTCGGTGATCGCAACCGTCAGGTGCGCATCAACGTGGTTGAAGTGGAGCGCGTCGACGCCGACGCCTTCCTGCTGGCCGAATACATCGCCCAGCAACTGGAAAAGCGGGTGGCCTTCCGTCGGGTCATGCGCATGACCGTGCAGCGGGCCCAACGGGCTGGCGTGCTCGGCCTCAAGATCCAGGTGAGCGGTCGCCTGAACGGCGCCGAGATCGCCCGGACCGAATGGACCCGCGAAGGTCGCGTTCCCCTGCACACCCTGCGGGCCGACATCGACTACGCGACCAAGGTGGCCACCACCACCTACGGCGTCCTGGGCATCAAGGTCTGGGTGTTTAAGGGCGAAGTGCTGCCAGGGCAATCCGACAAGCAGCCGGTGGGTGTTTCACCTAAGCGGCGCGCCAATCGGAGGCCCCAACAGTTCGAAGACCGCTCCAACGAGGAGTGATCAGGAAATCTGAACCATGCTGAGTCCTAAACGCGTCAATTTCCGCAAACAGCAGCGGGGCCGCATGCGCGGCGTCGCCACCCGGGGCAACACGATTGCCTTCGGTGAGTTTGCGCTTCAAGCCCAGGAATGTGGCTGGATCACCTCCCGCCAGATTGAGGCCAGCCGTCGGGCCATGACCCGGCACATCAAGCGGGGCGGCCAGATCTGGATCCGGATTTTCCCGGACAAGCCCGTCACCATGCGCCCGGCCGAAACCCGGATGGGCTCAGGTAAGGGCAACCCGGAATTCTGGGTGGCCGTGATCAAGCCCGGCCGCATTCTCTTTGAGATGGGTGGGGCCGAACTCACTGCCGAAGTCGCCAGGGAGGCCATGCGCCTGGCGCAGTACAAACTGCCGCTCAAGACCAAGTTCCTGAGCCTGGCCGACCAGCCCTCCGCTGGCGGTGCAGTCCAGGCCAGCCCCGAACCCGCCGTCACCGTGGAGTCCTAACCATGGCCCGTCCCGACATCGCCGAGGCCCGCAAGCTCACCGACGGCGAGATCAATGACCAGATCGACGGCATCCGCCGCGAACTGTTCACCTTGCGCTTTGAGCAGGCCACCCGCCGGCTCGAAAAACCCCACCGTTTCAAAGCTGCCCGCATCCGGCTGGCCCAATTGATGACGGTGAAAACGGAGCGCAGCCGCGCCACCGTCGCCTCCTGAACCCCCACTGAAACGCCATGGCACTCAAGGAAAGGGTCGGCACCGTCGTCAGCGACAAGATGGAAAAAACGGTGGTAGTGGCGGTCGAAAACCGCTTCCCCCATCCCATCTATCAAAAGACCGTCAGCCGCACCACCCGCTACAAAGCCCACGACGAGGAGAATTCCTGCCGCGTGGGTGACCGGGTTCGCATCACCGAAACCCGCCCTCTCAGCCGCACCAAACGTTGGGCCGTGGCTGAGATCCTGTCCCCATCCAGCGCCAGCTGAGGAGTCCCTACCGATGATTCAGCAGGAAACTTACCTAAACGTCGCTGATAACAGCGGCGCCAAGCGCATCCAGTGCATCCGGGTGCTCGGCACCAACCGGCGCTATGCCCACGTCGGTGACGTGATTGTGGCCGCCGTCAAGGACGCCATGCCCAACATGGGCGTCAAGAAGTCCGATGTGGTTAAGGCCGTTGTGGTGCGCACCCGCGCCACCCTGCGCCGTGACACCGGCAACTCGATCCGGTTCGACGACAACGCCGCCGTGATCCTGGGCAACGACAACAACCCCAAGGGCACCCGCGTGTTCGGTCCCGTCGCCCGTGAACTGCGGGAGCGGAACTTCACCAAGATCGTGTCCCTCGCTCCGGAGGTGATCTGACCATGGCAACCGCCACCCCCAAGGCCAAGCCCACCACGCGCATCAAGATGCGCGTCAAAAAGGGCGACACCGTCCAAGTCATCAGCGGCAAGGACAAGGGCAAGACCGGTGAGGTCCTGCGCACCCTGCCGACGGAAAACCGGGTGATCGTGCAGGGCATCAACCTGCGCACTCGCCATGTCAAGCCGACCCAGGAAGGCGAGACAGGCCGCATCGTCACCGAGGAAGCCTCGCTGCACGCCTCCAATGTGATGCTGTATTCCACCGATAAAAAGGTGGCCAGCCGCGTCGAGATCGTTGTCAACCCAGACGGCACCAAACAGCGCCGCCTCAAGAAAACCGGTGAACTGCTCCCTTGAGCACCCCCCGCGTTTCGCCCCATTCCCCATCCCCTGACCCGATCCCGTCCGCCTTCTGACAACGCCCAGAAGCGCACCCCCTTCCCCCCGCCATGTCCCTCAAACAGAGCTATCGGGAGACGATCCAGCCCAAGTTGCTGAAAGATCTCAATCTCTCGAACGTCCACGAAGTCCCGAAGGTGCTCAAGGTCACCATCAACCGGGGCCTAGGTGAGGCCGCCCAGAACGCCAAGGCGCTCGAGGCCTCGATCCAGGAAATCGCCACGATCACCGGCCAAAAGGCCCTGGTGACCCGGGCCAAGAAAGCCATCGCCGGTTTCAAGATCCGTGCCGGCATGCCAATCGGCGTTGCTGTCACCCTTCGCGGCGACCGCATGTATGCCTTCCTGGAGCGCCTGATCAACCTGGCCCTGCCCCGCATCCGGGACTTCCGCGGCGTCAGCCCCAAAAGCTTTGATGGCCGGGGGAACTACACCCTGGGTGTCCGCGAGCAAATCATCTTTCCGGAGATTTCCTTCGACAAGATTGACGCCATCCGGGGCATGGACATCACCATCGTGACCAGTGCCCGTAACGACGAAGAGGGCCGGGCCCTCCTCCGCGAGATGGGAATGCCGTTCCGCAGCAACTGAGCCCTCCTCGGACCCGACCCATGGCCAACCACGACCCAATTTCAGACATGCTCACTCGCATTCGCAATGCGAGTGAGAAGCGCCACCAGACCACCAAGGTGCCTGCCTCGCGCATGGCCCGCAGCATTGCCAAGGTGCTGCAGCAGGAGGGATTCATCAGCGACATCTCCGAAGAAGGAGAGGGCGTGCTGACCACCCTCGTGCTTGGTCTCAAGTACAGCGGCAAACACCGCCTGCCGACCATTCGTTCCGTGCAACGGGTGAGCAAGCCCGGCCTGCGGATTTACAAGAACACCCGCCAGCTCCCCAAAGTGCTGGGCGGTCTCGGTGTGGCCATCATCTCCACCTCCAAAGGTGTGATGAGCGACCGTGATGCCCGCCAGCAGGGCGTGGGCGGCGAAGTGCTCTGCTACGTCTACTGATCTGGGAGGTTTCCATGTCTCGTATTGGTAAAGCACCAATTTCTGTTCCCGATAAGGTCAGCGTCAGCCTCAACGGCCTCGCTGTCACCGTGAAGGGCCCCAAAGGGGAATTAAGCCGCACGCTCCCCGATGGGGTGAGCGTTGCCCAGGATGGCAACACCATCGTGGTAAGCCCGACCAGCAGCCACCGCCGCTCGCGCGAGCGCCATGGCCTCTGCCGCACCCTCGTGGCCAACATGGTCGAAGGGGTCAGCCAGGGCTTCACCCGCAAGCTCGAGATCGTCGGCGTGGGCTACCGCGCCGCCGTTCAGGGCAAAAAGCTGGTGGTTAGCGCCGGTTACAGCCATCAGGTCGAGATGGATCCCCCCGACGGCATCACCTTCGCCGTCGATGGCAACACCACCGTGTTGGTGTCTGGCGCCGACAAGGAGGTGGTGGGCAACGAAGCCGCCAAGGTGCGGGCCATTCGTCCCCCCGAGCCCTACAAGGGCAAGGGCATCAAGTACGAAGGCGAGAAGATTCTCCGCAAAGCCGGCAAGACCGGTAAGAAATGAGATCTGCCTGATCGCCGTTACCCTGCATCCCCATGGCCACCCTTTCCCGCAAACAGCAGACCCAGAAGCGTCACCGTCGCCTGCGCCGCCACCTCAACGGCAGCGCCGAGCGTCCCCGCCTGGCTGTGTTCCGCTCCAACAACCACATCTACGCCCAGCTCATCGACGACGACGCCCAGAGCACGATCTGCTCCGCGTCGACCCTCGACAAGGATCTGCGCGTCACGGTCAAAACCGGTGCCACCTGCGATGCCTCCGTGGCCGTTGGGGAACTGGTTGCCCAGCGCGCCCTCGCCAAGGGCATCCAGCAGGTGGTCTTCGATCGAGGCGGCAACCTGTACCACGGCCGGGTCAAGGCCCTGGCTGACGCCGCCCGGGAAGCGGGCCTTCAGTTCTGATCCCTGCTCTCACCATGACCGAAACCAACGATCAAATCCAGTCCAGCGACATTCCGGCAGCGTCCGACGTGCCCGCAGCAGCCGAGGGTCAACAGACCCGCGGTGGCGGCGGTGGCGGTGGTAACCGGGGCGGTGAAGGCAAGGGCGGCGGCGACCGCCGCGGCGGTGGCGGCCGCGGCCGGGACAACCGCCGGGGCCAGGAGCGTGACTCCGAATGGCAGGAACGGGTGGTGCAAATCCGCCGCGTCTCCAAGACCGTCAAAGGCGGTAAAAAGATGAGCTTCCGGGCCATCGTTGTCGTCGGCAACGAGCGCGGCCAGGTGGGCGTCGGTGTGGGCAAGGCTGGTGATGTGATCGGAGCCGTCCGCAAGGGCGTCGCCGATGGCAAGAAGCACCTGGTCAAGGTGCCCCTCACCCGCCACAGCTCGATCCCCACCCTCAGCAATGGCCGCGATGGCGCCGCCAGCGTCCTGATCCGTCCGGCTGCCCCGGGTACCGGTGTGATCGCGGGTGGCTCGATCCGCACGGTGCTGGAGCTGGCCGGCATCAAGAACGTGCTGGCCAAGCGCCTCGGCTCGAAAACGCCGCTGAACAATGCCCGCGCCGCCATGGAAGCCCTCCAGGGGCTGCGCACCCACAAGGAGACCGCCAAGGAGCGGGGCATTTCCCTTGAGCAGATCTACTCCTGAGAACCGCCATGACGCTTCGTCTTGAATCCCTCCAGCCCCAGCCTGGGGCCCGTCGCCGCAAGACCCGCAAGGGCCGCGGCATCGCCGCCGGCCAGGGCGCCAGCTGCGGTTTCGGCATGCGCGGTCAGAAGTCCCGCTCGGGCCGTCCCACCCGCCCCGGTTTCGAGGGCGGCCAGATGCCCCTCTACCGGCGCGTGCCCAAGCTCAAGCACTTCCCCCTGGTCAACCCCAAGAACTTCAGCGTGATCAACGTGGAGAACCTGGCTGACCTGGAAGCCGGCAGCACGGTCACCCTCGATTCCCTGGTGAAGGCCGGCATCGTCACCAGCCCCAAGTACCCCCTCAAGGTGCTCGGCAATGGCGACCTGGCCGTCAAGCTGACCGTTCAGGCGGCGGCCTTCACCGCCAGTGCCCGGGCCAAGATCGAAGCGGCCGGCGGCAGCTGCGACGTCACCGACTGATCCGCGGTTGGACACCCTTTCCTAAGGTTTTTCCGTCTGCCATGCCCCTAGGGCCGGGCAGACGGTTTTTTTTCGGCTCCGCCCCTACTCCCTTCCCCTTCCCCACCCCTTGTCGTCACCATGCTCGTAAGCCGGGGCAGAAATCCCAGTGCTGGGGAAATCATCAGCCAGCTGATCCAGGCCAAGGGGCTGCGCGACCGGGTGCTGGTCACCCTGGGGCTGCTGCTGCTGGTGCGCCTGGGGATCTACATCCCCGTGCCAGGCATCGATCGCCTCGCCTTCCAGGACTTCATCGCCAAGGGCGGCCAATTGATTGGCTTCCTCGACATCTTCACCGGCGGCGGCATCTCCACCCTGGGGGTGTTTGGCCTGGGCATCCTGCCCTTCATCAACGCCTCGATCATCCTGCAGCTGCTCACGGCCGCCCTGCCCCAGCTGGAGGACCTCCAAAAGAATGAGGGCGAGGCCGGACGGCGCAAGATCGCCCAGATCACCCGCTATGTGGCCCTGGGCTGGGGCCTGCTGCAAAGCATCGTGTTCGCCCTGATCCTGCGGCCCTATGCCTCCGCCGGCACCACCGACCTGGTGTTTGTGGTGCAGACCTCCCTGGCCCTGGTGACGGGCTCAATGGTGGTGATGTGGATCAGTGAGGTGATCACCGAGAGGGGGATCGGCCAGGGGGCCTCCCTGGTGATCTTCGTCAACATCGTGGCCACCCTGCCCCAGGCCCTGGGCTCCACGATCGAACTGGCCCAGACCGGGGACCGCAGCACCGTGGGCGGCATTGTCGTGCTGGTGCTGGTGTTCCTGGCCACGATTGTGGGCATCATTTTTGTGCAGGAGGGCAACCGCCGCATCCCGATCGTGAGCGCCAAGCGCCAGGTGGGGGGGGCCAACCTGCTGGCCGCCCGCCAGAGCTACCTGCCGCTCAAGCTCAACGCCGGCGGAGTGATGCCGATCATCTTTGCCTCGGCGGTGGTGTTCCTGCCGCTGACGGTCGCCAACATGACCAAGGCCCCCTGGCTGATCAAGGCGGCGGGCTACCTGAGCCCCAACAGCAGCACCCCCTGGCTCTATGCCCTGCTCTTCTTTGGCCTGATCTGCGGCTTTTCCTTCTTCTACGCCAGCCTGGCGGTGAACCCGATCGACATCGCCACGAACCTGAAGCGCTCCGGCGTCGCCGTGCCTGGGGTTCGACCCGGTTCGGCCACGGCCCTCTATCTGGCCAAGGTCCAGAACCGACTCACCCTGCTGGGGGGCCTGTTCCTTGGGGCGGTGGCGATCATCCCCTCGGCGGTGGAATCGGCCACCCAGGTGAAAACCTTCCAAGGCCTGGGGGCCACCTCCCTGCTGATCCTGGTGGGCGTGGCAATTGACACCGCCAAACAGGTCCAGACCTACGTGATTTCCCAGCGCTACGAGGGCATGGTGCGGCAGTGAGCCGGCCAGCGCCCCGATCCGCCCTTGAAACCGCTCCCGGGCCTGAGCCTGGGCTCCTGAGCCATCCCGGCCTGGCTCTCCCCCGTCCCTTCGCACGCCCTTGATGAAACAACGCCTTCTCTTCCTTGGCCCCCCCGGCGCCGGCAAGGGCACCCAGGCCGAGCGCCTGGCCGCCAGCGGTGGCCTGCTGCACCTCTCCACCGGCGACCTACTGCGGGCTGAGGTGGCCGCGGCCACGGAGCTGGGCCGCGAGGCGGAGGCGGTGATGGCCCGGGGCGAGCTGGTCAGCGATGGCCTGGTGCTGGCGATCGTGCGCAGCCGTCTGGAGGGCCATAGCGGTGGCTGGCTGCTTGATGGCTTCCCCCGCAACCTGGTTCAGGCCGAAGCCCTCAACGCGCTCCTCGAGGAGCTGGCCCAGCAGATCGAACTGGTGGTGCTGATGGAGCTCGACGACGACCTGCTGATCCAGCGCCTGCTAGGGCGGGGCCGGGCCGACGACAACGAGGCGGTGATCCGCCACCGGCTGGAGGTGTACCGGGAGCAAACCGAGCCCCTGATCAGCTACTACCGCCAGCGCCAACTGCTGGAACCGGTCGAGGCCTCCGGCAGCGTCGAGGCCATTGCAGCTCGGATCTTGGAGCTGACCCGTTGACCCGTGTGGTAGGGTCGTCGTTTGGAAATTGGAGAGCCCTCACCCATGAAGGTGCGTGCCTCGGTCAAGAAGATGTGCGACAAGTGCCGGGTGATCCGCCGCCATGGTCGGGTGATGGTGATCTGCACCAACCCCAAGCACAAGCAACGCCAGGGTTAATCCAACCCTGGGCCCCTTGTCGTTCCATCCAATGGTCTGGATCGCTGCCTAATCGGCAGCCCCAGGCTCCCCAGGTCGGCTCCAGCCAACCTGGGTTCCGGTCCTGTCCCTACAGGCCCCGCTCCACGGTCCACTCAAGCCCGAACCCAATCGGGCCCCTGAGCTGAACCCACCCCCCGCCCAACCGGCTTCGGTTGGGCCCCAACTGCCCAACTGATCGTTTTTTCGTGGCTCGGATCGCCGGTGTCGACATTCCTCGTGACAAGAGGATCGAGATTGCTCTCACCTACGTGTATGGCATCGGGTTGACCCGGGCCCAGAAAATCATTGCCAAATCAGGCGTGAACCCGGACATCCGGGTCAAGGATCTGGACGATGCCGACGTGCAGAAACTGCGCGCCGCCGTGGAAAGCTTCACCCTGGAAGGCGACCTGCGCCGCCAGGAGGGCATGGCCCTCAAGCGCCTCCAGGACATCGGCTGCGTCCGCGGTCGCCGCCATCGGGCCGGCCTGCCGGTTCGGGGCCAACGCACCCGTACCAATGCCCGCACCCGTCGAGGTGCCCGCAAAACCGTGGCTGGCAAGAAGAAATAGGCCGCCCACTGAGCCCCCCTCGGCGGCTCCTCTCCCGTCTCCCCTACCCCCAGGTCCATGGCCAAGCCAGCCAAAAAATCAGGCGCGAAGAAGTCCAAGCGCAACGTGCCCAACGGTGTCGCCCACATCCAGAGCACCTTCAACAACACGATCGTGTCGATCACCGACACGGCCGGTGAGGTGATCTCCTGGTCGTCGGCCGGGGCCAGTGGCTTCAAAGGGGCCCGTAAGGGCACCCCCTTCGCGGCCCAAACGGCGGCGGAAGCCGCCGGCCGTCGCGCCCTGGAGCAGGGCATGCGCCAGATCGAAGTGCTGGTGCGGGGCCCCGGCTCCGGCCGTGAAACGGCGATCCGCGCCCTGCAGGTGGCCGGCCTGGAAATCACCCTGATCCGGGATGTCACGCCGCTGCCCCACAACGGATGCCGCCGCGCCAAGCGTCGCCGGGTCTGATCGAGACCGGCGCCCCAGGCCCCAGGCGGGCCCAATCCTTTCCTTTTGAGCCTCAGACCGTGCTGCAGTATCAGATTGATCGGGTCGAGCACCAGATCGCCGAAGACCGTTCCCAAACGGGCGTGTTCGTGATCGGACCGCTCGATCGGGGCCAGGCCATCACCCTGGGCAACTCCCTGCGGCGGGTGCTGATGGGCTCCCTCGAGGGCAGCGCCATTACGGCCGTGCGCATTGCCGGCGTCAACCACGAATACGCCACCGTGCCCGGGGTGCGCGAGGACGTGCTCGACATCCTGCTCAACTGCAAGGAAGTGGCCGTTAACAGCCGCAGCCGGGAGCTCGAGATCGGCCGGCTGGTCGTCACCGGTCCTGCCACCGTCACCGCCTCCCATCTGCAGTTCTCCTCCCAGGTTCAGGTGATCGACGGCAACCGGCCGATCGCCACCGTGGCCGAAGGCTTTGGCCTGGAATTGGAGGTCCATGTGGAGCGGGGCGTCGGCTACCGGCCCGTGGATCGCCGCCACGAGGACAGCAGCGCCATTGATCTGCTCCAGATCGATGCGGTGTTCATGCCCGTGCGTCGGGTCAACTACACGGTGGACGAGACCGCCGTGGGCGAAGGCGGCTCAGCCCGCGAGCGCCTGCGCCTGGAAATCCAAACCGATGGCTCCGTCACCCCTGACGACGCCATGGCCCAGGCCGCCAACCAGCTGATCGCCCTGTTCCAGCCCCTCGCCAGCCTGACCATGGCTGACGAACCCGGCCTGGAGCCCGAGCCTTCGGCGGAGGCCCAGATCCCCCTGGAGGAGCTCAACCTGTCGGTGCGCGCCTACAACTGCCTCAAGCGGGCCCAGGTGAATTCCGTTTCCGACCTGATGGGCTTCAGTTACGAAGACCTGCTCGAGATCAAGAACTTTGGCTCCAAGTCTGCCGACGAGGTGATCGAAGCCCTCGAGCGCATCGGCATTTCCCTGCCCCAGAGCCGCACCACCGCCTGATCGCCCAGCCCCGGCTTTCCCTGCCGATCAGCGCTGAGCCCCCTCCCCGCCCGAATCGCTTTTTCGCCCCAGACCCATGCGCCACCAGTGCCGAGTCCCCATGTTGGGACGCCCCGCCGACCAACGCAAAGCCCTGCTGCGCGGTCTTGCCACCCAGCTGATCCGCGAAGGTCGCGTCACCACCACCAAGGCGCGGGCCAAGGCCCTGCGTGATGAGACTGAGCGCATGATCACCCTGGCGAAGGATGGCACCCTGGCCGCCCGCCGCCGGGCGATTGGCTACATCTACGACAAGCAACTGGTGCACGCCCTGTTTGACAAGGCCCAGGAGCGCTACGGCGATCGCAACGGCGGCTACACCCGCATCATCCGCACCGTGCCCCGCCGGGGCGACAACGCCGAGATGGCGATCATCGAGCTGGTCTGAGCGCCAGGCCGGCGCCACCTGGCCCCCTTCCCCCGCGGCTGCGGCCCCCGGTTTCTCCCCCAACCCCTGTGCCGCGCTGGACTCACCTCCATCGCGGCTTTTTCATGGATCCCTCGCTCGCCCAGCCCAGTCCAGCCAGCCCTCGCCCTGGGGCCAGCGCCAGCGCCGATCAGGGCGTAGGGGTCCCCGGCACCCGCCGTATGGCCATCTGCCTGCAATACGACGGCAGCGCCTACTGCGGCTGGCAGCGCCAACCCCACCACCCCAGCGTCCAGGAGACGCTGGAGGGGGCGATTGCCCAGCTCGACCCCCACCGGCCCGCCACGGCCGTGGCCGCCGGCCGCACCGACAGCGGCGTCCATGCGGCTGGCCAGGTGGTCCATTTCGATGTGGCCGGTCCGATTCCGGCCCAGCGCTGGGCGCCCGCCCTCAATGGCCGCCTGCCCGCAAGCATCCGCGTGCGGGCCGCCCGGGAGGTGCCCGCCAGTTGGCACGCCTGCTTCTCCGCCCGCTATCGCCGCTACCGCTACACCCTCTACAACGGCCCCATTCCCAACCTGTTCCTCAGCCCCTGGAGCTGGCACCGCTACCAAAGCCGGCTCGACGAGGGCCGGATGGCGGCGGCCCTGGAGGACCTGCTGGGGGAGCACGACTTCTCCGCCTTCATGCGGGCCGGCAGTAACCGCGCCCATGGCCGCACCACGGTCCAGGCGGTGGAGCTGGAGCGCCAGGGCGACCTGGTGGTGGCCGAGATCCAGGCCAGCGGCTTCCTCTACGGCATGGTGCGCCTGCTGGTCGGCCAGCTGGTGGCCGTGGGCGAAGGGCGCCTGGGCCTGGCCGAGTTTCAGCACCGCTGGCGCAGCCAGGCCCGCTCGGAAGTGAAGGAGGCCGCGCCGCCCCAGGGGCTCTGCCTGCTGCGGGTCGGCTACCCCGAACCACTCTTCCCAAAGGCCGCGTGGTACGCTAGCCAACCACGGTATTTGCTTGGGTCAAGCGAATCTCCTGGGTCCAGCACCCCCGGCCCCGCCGAGGCGCCTGGGCCCTGAACCCGGGCACCGCCCCCAAGGCAGTCCGGTTCCACGGAGAGTCCCACCACCCAGGGCCGATCAAGCGATCAAGGCCCCCAGTGCAGCCGATCGAGCCCCAATCTCGACCGCCCCTAGCCCCCCGGGGCCGGGACGCCGAAGAGGTAAGGTCGTTTGTACGAGCTTCTGCCACCTGCCCGCCAGGTGAGCTGCCGTTCCCTGTCCAGCCCCATCTCCCCCGATGGCGCGCTACCCCGATCCGGCCCGCCGGCGCGATGAACAAGACTCTCGTCCCCAACATTGATGCTCAAGACCGCCAGTGGTTTCTGGTGGATGCTGAGAATCAGACCCTGGGCCGCCTCGCCAGTGAGGTCGCCCAAGTTCTTCGGGGCAAGAACAACCCCAATTACGCCCCCCACCTCGACACCGGTGACTTCGTCATCATTGTTAACGCCGAAAAGGTGAAGGTGAGCGGCAACAAGGCCACCCAAAAGGTCTATCGCCGCCACTCCGGTCGTCCCGGTGGCATGAAGACCGAAAGTTTTGCCGCCCTGCAGGCCCGCCTTCCCGAGCGGATCATTGAGAAGGCGATCAAGGGCATGCTTCCCCACAACGCCCTGGGCCGCCAGCTGTTCCGCAAGCTGAAGGTCTACAAGGGTCTGGAGCATCCCCACGGCGCCCAGCAACCCAAGGTTCTCGCGCTCGATCCCGCCACCACTGCATCATGAGCACCTCCAACAACCGCGTCGTCTACTGGGGAACGGGTCGTCGCAAGACCTCCGTGGCCCGCGTTCGGGTGGTTCCCGGCACCGGCGCCATCACCATCAATGGCCGCCCCGGTGACAACTATCTCAACTACAACCCCGCCTACCTGGCGGCGGTGAAGGCGCCCCTCCAGACCCTGGGCCTCTCTAGCGAGTACGACCTGCTGGTCAACGTGCGCGGCGGTGGTCTCACCGGCCAGTCCGATGCGATCAAACAGGGTGCGGCCCGGGCCCTGTGCGACCTGTCCCCGGACAACCGCAAGCCCCTCAAGACCGAAGGCCACCTCAGCCGCGATCCCCGTGCCAAGGAGCGTCGTAAGTACGGTCTGAAGAAAGCCCGTAAGGCTCCCCAGTTCTCCAAGCGCTGATTTTCGCCATGGCCAAGCCCGACATCCATCCCACCTGGTATCCCGATGCCAAGGTGATCTGCAATGGGGAGGTGGTGATGACCACCGGCTCCACATCGCCCGAGCTCCACGTCGACGTGTGGAGTGGCAACCACCCCTTCTACACCGGTACCCAGAAAATCCTCGACACCGAGGGTCGGGTGGACCGCTTCATGCGCAAGTACGGCATGGGTGGCAGCCCCAGCGCCGTGGCGGCGGCCGAAAAGGCGGCTGCAGAGACGGCTCCCGAAGCCGCCAGCACCGAAGCCTGAGGTCGAACCTAGAGGTTCCCGTTTTCCCCGCCGGGTGCTCCAGGGCATCCGGCTTTTTGCTGTCCCTGCCCAGGCCCCAAGCCATGGACGCCTCCCTCAATGGACCCCTCCTTTCTGAGTGAACGGCTGGAGACGGCCTGCCGCACGTTTGCCAGCCTCGAGCGCCAACTGGCCGATCCCTCGGTGGCAGCGGACCCCAGCCAGCTGGAACCGATTGCCCGGGAGCGGGCCAAGCTCGAACCGCTCGTTAACGACTACCAGCAGCTGCAACACCTGCAGCAGCAGCAGCTCGAGGCCCGCAGCCTGCTCAAGGAGCACCGCGGCGACCTGGAGATGGAAAGCCTGGCCCAGGAGGAGCTGGCCAGCCTGGCCGTCCAGATCGAGCAGATCCAAAAACGGCTCACCTTGGCCCTGCTGCCCACCGATCCCCGCGACGAACGCAGCGTGATGCTGGAGATCCGGGCCGGGGCCGGCGGCGATGAGGCCAGCATCTGGGCCGGCGACCTGGCCCGCATGTATGAGCGCTACGCCCAGAGCATCGGCTGGCGGGTCGATCCGGTGAGTGCCTCGGAGGCCGAACTGGGCGGCTACAAGGAACTGATCCTGGCGATCCAGGGGCCGGGAGTTTACAGCCAGCTCAAGTATGAGGCCGGCGTGCACCGGGTGCAGCGGGTGCCGGCCACCGAATCCCAGGGGCGGGTGCACACCTCCACGGCCACGGTGGCCGTGATGCCCGAGGCCGATCCGGTGGAGGTGCAGATCGATCCGGGCGACCTGGAGATCAGCACCGCCCGCTCCGGCGGCGCCGGGGGCCAGAACGTCAACAAGGTGGAAACGGCGGTGGACCTGCTGCACAAACCCACCGGCATCCGGGTGTTCTGCACCCAGCAGCGCTCCCAGCTGCAGAACCGCGAACGGGCCATGGAAATCCTGCGGGCCAAGCTCTACGAGCTCCAGCTGGCCGAAGCCAATGCCAAGGAAAGCTCCCAACGCCGGGCCCAGGTGGGCAGCGGCGACCGCAGCGAAAAGATCCGCACCTACAACTTCAAGGACAACCGCAGCACCGACCACCGCCTCGGCCGCAACTTCGCCCTGGAACCGGTGTTGCAGGGCCAGCTGGCCGATGTGATCGGCGCCTGCATTGCCGCCGACCAGCAACGGCAACTGGAGGCCCTAGCGGACCAGAGCGGCTGAAACCAAGCCAAGCCCAGATCAAGCCAAGCCCCGTTAACGCCAAGTCCAGCCCAATCCCTAGCTAAGCAACCTGCTCAATGCCGATCACATATTTGGCCCACTCGGCATGCTGACCGGCGCGCATCTGGCGGGTGGCCTCGAAGGCCAGGCTGCTGCTGGGCCGGCGCGGCACCCGATTGAGGGGCATCTCCGCCTCCCGGGGCGTGCGGTTGCCCTTGCGCACATTGCAGCGCAGGCAGGCCGTAGTCACGTTCTCCCACACATCCTGGCCGCCGCGGCTGCGGGGAATCACGTGGTCGATCGACAGCTGCTCGCCTTCGTAGCCGCAGTATTGGCAGCAGTGGCCGTCCCGGTGGAAGACGTTGCGGCGGGTGAGGGCCAGGGGCCGAAAGGGCACCCGCACGAACTGGCGCAGGCGGATCACCGTTGGCAGCAGCACATCGGGCCGCAACTGGCGACCCCTCTCGTGTTCCAGCCCTTCAGCTTTTCCCTTTAACACCATCACCGAGGCGCGCCGCCAGGTGGTGATGTTTAGGGGCTCATAGGAGGCATTGAGAACGAGAACTCGGCCCATGCCCGCGTGCCTGGTTGGCGCCATGCTAGCGAGACCATCCAGGGGCCCCCTGTGATGCCGCCTACCGTTCGCTGATGTCGGACCGCTTGCCCCCATCCCGCGGCCTGCCCCGCCCCCCCCTGGACGCCAACCCAATTCACCAACCCAAGCAGACGGAAGGCTGCCACCAGCGGGAAATCTCCCCTCAAACGGAGCTTGGCACCCACCCGCGCCAACGCGCCTGGGTGGAAGTGAGTGGGTCGGCGATCAGCGCCAATGTGCGGGCCCTGAGGCGCTCCCTGGCCCCTGGCTGCCATTTGATGGCGGTGGTCAAGGCCGATGGCTATGGCCATGGGGCCGTGCCGGTGGCCCGGGCGGCGGCGGCGGCTGGGGCCAGCTGCTTCGGCGTGGCCACCCTGGGGGAAGGATTGGAGCTGCGCCAGGCCGGCTTGCGGGAACCGGTGCTCGTGCTCGGCAACCTGATCCAGCCGGAGGAGCTGCGCAACTGCCTGGAGGCCCAGCTGATGCCCACGCTCAGCACCATGCGCGAGGCCCTGCTCTGCCAGACCCTGGCCAGCGGCAGCGGCCGGGCGATGGCGGTGCACCTCAAAGTGGATACCGGCATGACCCGCCTCGGCGCCGATTGGCAGGAGGGTCCCCGGCTAGCGCAAGCGATCAGCGGCCTGGACTCGATCCAGCTGGCCGGGATCTATTCCCACCTGGCCCATGCCGATGCCCCCATCAGCCAGGACCCCAACCCGGCAGGCCACCAGGACAACGACCTCAGCCGCCTGCAATTGCAGCGCTACGAAAGCGTGCTGGCGGAGGTGCAAAACCAGGGGCTGGCGGTGGGCTGCCGCCACCTGGCCAATTCGGCCGGCACCCTGCGCAGCCCCAGCCTCCACTTCGACCTGGTGCGGGTGGGCCTGGCCCTCTATGGCCACAGCCCCGCCGCCCACCTGGGCAGCGACCTCGCCCTGCGGCCGGCCATGCGGGTGCGGGCCCGGGTCAGCCTGCTGCGGGAGGTGCCGGCGGGGGTGGGCGTGAGCTACGGCCACCGCTTCATCACCCAGCGGCCCAGCCGCCTGGCGGTGGTCGGCATCGGCTACGCCGATGGGGTGCCCAGGCTGCTGTCGGGGCGGCTGAAGGTGCTGCACCGGGGCCGGCTGTTGCCCCAGGTGGGAGCGATCACCATGGATCAGATGGTGATCGATGTCACCGATGCCCCCGACCTGGAGCTGGGTGCCACCGTGACCCTGCTCGGCGGCGAGGACGACAACGATCCCGGCATCAGCCCGGAAACCTGGAGCGATGCCTGCGGCACAATCCCCTGGGAAATCCTCTGCGGCTTCAAACACCGCTTGCCGCGCCTGGGGAGCGACGGCTGAGGGGCTGGGCCCTGCCCAGCTGGGCTCCTGACCAGTAGCCCAGCCCCAGCGGGAGAAGCCCGAGGGGCCCAAAGACGCCACGCCCCGGCGATCCCCGAACCCCGGCCGAGCCTGAACTGCCACAGGGCCCTGGCAATGGGCCCAGCGTCCGCCAACCCAGATCCCAACAGGGCACCCCAGCCCTGGGCGAACGGGGCAACCCGCTGATAAGGTGGATTGGCACCTGGAGAGGTGGCTGAGTGGTTGAAAGCGGCTCCCTGCTAAGGAGTTACAGGAGGCAACTTCTGTCGAGGGTTCGAATCCCTCCCTCTCCGTTCTAAATCAGTGTCAAGAAAAGCATCTACTTTCTTACACTGCCACTGCAATCATAAGGAATAAACATCCATTCGAGCCCCATTGCCTGGGCCCATCAAGGACCAATCAATAGCCAAGAAAAGCCCCCCTCAAGAAGGCCAAATCGACAGCAGTTGTCAGATCAAAGCATGATTACTGGCCGGGCCTAGCCAGCCCTTCAATAATACATCACTACGGAGAATTAACCTGGAGATACCCGTCTGCGTCGACCCGTCTTGGCAGCAAGCACAGGCCTTTAAGGTCCAGAAAATGCCGCAGCCAAGATACAAACAGTGGCAGAAATCTCCAGGTACGGCATCAGCCAACCCGAATGGCTTGGTGGGTGCTATGGGCAACCCAATCGGGCCCTGCCCAAAGAATTTCAACCCCTGGACTATGAACAACGGAGGGACTCGGAGACCCAAGCCCACGAACAATCCCTGGTGCCTGGCCCTGGTCCTCCCGAGTGCCAATGGCAGCTTGATCCAGGCAAGGGGGGATGAAGGAGCAACCCTATGGATCCTCGTTGCTTGGTCACTCTTTGGATTGGCCGCTGGGATCAGGCTCTGGCGCCGAGGCGCTGGCCAGGGGGTTGGCATGCTGACGATCGAATTACTTGCTGACGACCTTCCACAGCCAGTAGATGAGAAGCGCGAGCAGGATCCAGGGCAGCAGGGCCCTGAAGAGCACCAGCACCACCAGCAGCACCCCCGCGGAAACGGCAGTTCGCTTCGTGAGGGCCTTGGCCCCATCGGTCATGAAGCGCCAGCGGGGAAGCAGGGGCATCGGGATCAGCGGGCGGAACTCGTGCCAAGCAAAGCCCGTTTGCTAAGCCATGGCCATGGGGGAATGCCGAAAGAATTGGCCAGGCCAGCCCTTGCCGCAGGGCTCATGGCCGGCAAGCCTCCGCCAGCCGTTGGGCCAGGGCTGGAAGCAGGCTGGCATCGGCGGCCCGGTCCGCTCCCTCGCTGAAGGCCACCACCAGGAAGGGCTGGTGGCCTTCGATCTCGACGTAGGCCGCATCATGTCTGGCCTGGCTCATCCAGCCGGCCTTGCTCCAGAGGCGGGCCTCGCCCGGCAAGCCGGCGCCCAGGAAGCCATCCACCTGATTCTCCGGATCGGCGTGACGCCACTGGGGATCGAGGCTGCGCTGCAGCAGGCCCTGCATGCGCTGGCAGGCCAGGGGAGACACCAGGTCGCCGCTGACGATGCCGTGCAGCAGCCTGGCCGTGAAGTCCGTGCTGAGGCGATTGCGGTTGGCCAAATCCGGGCCGTAGGACTGGCGCTCCCGGCCAAAGGGGCCATCCCCCCAGGTTTTCTGGCAGGCATTGCAGCCCTGCCATTGGGGCCAACCCAGGGAGCCATACCAACGGTTCACCAACTGGCGCTGCTCGCTCCAGCTGGCGAGGGCCCCAGGCGGCAGCTCCGGACCGCTGGTGGTGCCGCTCAGCAGGTCCACCACCAGGCCGGTGGCGTCATTGCTGGAATCCTGGATCATGGCGGCCAGGGCCCGGTCCAACTCGGGGGAGCGCTCCAGCCATTGGCGCTGCAGCCAGGCTTCCGCAGCCACCAGGTAGGCGAGTTTCACCACGCTGGCGGGATAGCGGGCCCGCTCACCGGCCCAGCTGGCCCCTTGAACCGGGGGGGCCTGGGCCCCATCGCCCCAGGCCCCGGCCAGGGGCGAGCTGGAATAGCGCAGCCAGGTCACCGACAGGTTGTCCTTCAGGGCGGGACGCCCGTCGGCCTCCAGGGCCGCCATGCCATCGGCGAGGATCGCGTCCATCGCCCCATCCGGGCCATAGAACCCCATCGGCGTCGCCTGTGGCTTTCACGAACTTAGGCATCCTGGCGCCAGGCACCCCGGCCGCCCCCGAACTCCTCCAAACCGGAACCACCTGGACCCTGCTGGCAGCCCTGCCCTGCCACAGCCGCGCCCGCGGCCCCGGCCTGGCCACCGAGGCCGCCGCCGGGCGCCAGCTCACCGTGACCGGCACCGATCCCGCCGGAGCCGGGCGCCTGAGGGTGCGCCTGGTGGAAGACGGCTATCCCGGTTGGATCGATCCCGCCCAGCTGCTGGGCCGGGCCCGGGCCTCCAGCCCCAAGCCACCCCGGTTACTGACCAGCGCCGCGATTCGGGCCCGGTTGGATTCGGTGTTGGCCTTCGCCGAAGCGGCCCGGCACCGGCCCAACCACTACCTCTGGGGCGGCAGCCTCGGGCCGGATTACGACTGCTCTGGCTTTACCCAGGCCGCCTTCGCCCAGGCCGGCATCTGGATTCCCCGCGATGCCTACCAGCAGGAACGGTTCTGCCAACCGGTGGCGGTGCGACCCGGGACCTACGGCCTGCTGCAGCCGGGTGACCTGATCTTTTTTGGCCGGCCCAACCGTTGCACCCACGTGGGCCTCCATCTCGGCCAGGGCCGCTATCTGCACAGCTCCGGCCGCGAGCATGGCCACAACGGCCTGGCCATCAACAGCCTGGAGAGCCACCACCAGGATCCAATTAGCCGCCACTACCGCCAGGAGCTGCGGGGCGCGGGCCGGGTGCGGCGCTGCCACGACGGCACGACCCTGGCCTGAATTCGGTCGATCTGGCTTGACACCAAACCCGGGAGTTGCGAGGGCCTGGAGACGGCAAGTCCTTCGGCCCTAGGCGGCGCCCTGCAACGACCTAAGTTGCATCCAACAAGGTTGCTGCAGCCAGCACGGGGGATTGGTGCCTGATCTTTCCGTGGTGGTGCCCCTGTTCAACGAGGAGGCCAGCCTGCCCCAGCTGGTGGCCCAACTGGTCGCGGCCCTGCGGCCCCTGGGCCGCAGCTTTGAGCTGGTGTTCGTGGACGATGGCTCGGTTGATGGCAGCGCAGGCCTGTTGCGTCAACTGGCGGCAGCCACCCCCGAGTTGGTCGTGGTGCTGCTGCGCCGCAATTACGGCCAAACGGCCGCCATGGCGGCGGGCTTTGATGCCAGCTTGGGCAGCGTGATCGTGACCCTCGATGGCGATCTCCAGAACGACCCCGCCGACATCCCCCTGCTGGTCCAAACCCTGGAGCAGGGCTTCGACCTGGTCAGCGGCTGGCGCCACCAACGCCAGGACGGCGCCATCAGCCGCCTGCTACCGTCGCGCATCGCCAACCAGCTGATCGCCCGGGTCACCGGGGTGGTGCTGCACGACTACGGCTGCTCCCTCAAGGCCTACCGGCGCGAACTTGTTGGCGACCTCAATCTCTACGGCGAACTGCACCGCTTCCTACCGGCCCTGGCGGCGATCGAAGGCGCCCGAATCACGGAAGTGAAGGTGGGCCACCAACCCCGGCGCCATGGCAAGAGCCACTACGGCATTGACCGCACCTTCCGGGTGCTGATGGACCTGCTGACCGTCTGGTTTATGAAGCGGTTCCTAACCCGGCCCATGCATGTCTTCGGCTTCTGGGGCCTGGTGGCCATGGCCTTGGGCCTCCTAATCGGCGGCTATCTGGTGGCGGGCAAGCTGCTCACCGGCGCCGACATCGGCACCAGACCCCTGTTGCTGGCGGCCGTACTGGCGATCATCAGCGGCGTGCAGCTGTTCTGCTTTGGCCTGCTGGCTGAGCTGCAGATGCGCACCTACCACGAAAGCCAGGGACGGCCGATCTACCGGGTGCGGGCCACGTTGCGGGGCAACCTGGCGGCCTGAGCCAGGGGGGCAGGGGCCCCACTGCGACCGCGGAAGCGATCGAGGCCCCGGGCCGCCAGGACCGCCACCGCCGGATCGGCATCACGCAGGCCCAGGTGCAGTAGGGGCAGGGCCGAACGGTGGCCCCAGGCCAGACAGGTTTCCATGGCCTGGCGCCGGGCCGGGCCGCCTAGGGCATAGCCGGCCTTGAGGGAGGCGAGCTGGGCATTCAGCTCCCGCAGGTTGCGGGGCTGCGGCCAGAGCCCCCCAGGGACAAGACCCCCCGCTAGGGGGCCGGGGCCAGCCTCCAGCTCCGGTATCAACTGGGGCTCTAACTCCATGCCAGGCCCCTCGCCCGAGGCCGGTACGGCCACGACCCTCTCCATTTGGACCCGGTTGAGGGCAGCGACCGCAGCCCCATCGGTGGAGCGCATCAGTGGGCGCCTGGGGCGACCCAGCAGCCACAGCACCAGCAAAACAAGGGCAACGGCGCCGCCGGAGAGGGCCTGGGTCATGGCAAGGATTGAACTTTTATGTCGCCCACCGAGGCCCTACCGGGCCAGATCGGGGGGCCTTCTTACAGTAACTGCGCTGACTGTATTGGCTTGCCCTGATGACCGGAGACTTCGTCGCCGCCTGGCTTCCCTCGGTGTTTGTTCCCCTGGTCGGAATCCTCGGTCCAGCGGTCGCCATGGCCCTGCTTTTCAACGTGATTGAAGCCAGCGACTGATCCGGCTCGCTTCCCTTCCGTCAACCGCTTCTTTCCTTGAACCCATGACCGTGACCCCCGTCGCCGACCCCACCGTCGGCAATCTGGCCACCCCGATCAACAGCAGCTCCTTCAGCAAGGCGTTCCTGAATGCCCTGCCGGCCTATCGCCCTTCCCTGTCGCCGAACCGTCGCGGCCTGGAAGTGGGCATGGCCCATGGTTTTTTCCTCTATGGCCCCTTCGCCATCACCGGGCCCCTGCGCCTCACCGAGTACGCCAGCACCTCCGGCCTGCTAGCCACCATCGGCCTGGTGTCGATCCTCACCGTCTGCCTGTCCCTTTACGGAACCGCTGGCAACGGGCCGAACGTCCAGCCTGCCGACGCCACCATCGACAATCCTCCTGCCGACCTGTTCACCAAAGCCGGTTGGGCCGAATTTGCCAGCGGCTTCTGGCTGGGCGGTTGCGGTGGTGCCGCCTTCGCCTGGTTCCTGGCTGGCACCGAGATCGTGTCTCCCCTGGTGAAAATCGCCGGTGGCGTTTGGAGCGTCGGCTGATTTTCAGCCAAGCGCCAACTCAAGCAGCCATCGCCAAAAGAATTCGACCCCAAAGGAGATTCCAGCGATAGCACCCCAGGCTCCGCAATTTGCGGGGCCTTTTTAATGGCTTGCTAGGGAAGTGGTCCCCTAGCCCGGTTGTTACTGGTCGTCCTAGTGATCAACGCTGCTGGGCCTCCGAGGGGCCCCTGGCATGGGGCAGCCATGGTTGAACCAGCCCTATGGGGGCTGGCCAGTTGCAATCAGGCGAGCACGCAAAGCCCAACAGCCGATGTGGACCAGCAAGGCAAGGGGGCCCTTGGGGGGGCAGCAGCCCTAACTGCATACAGACCCATCCAGCCCCCGCCCCAGGGCCTGCGCTTCGGGACTGCTGGGTTGCGGCGTGATGGGGTGCCGTCCGAACCCGGCCCAAAGGCTGAAAGGTTCCAGCTATCCCATTGGGCTGCAGCTTCGCCATCGGACCTGCAGACGATGGGGACGGCCCTGGCCCAGGCAAGCAGCCTTCGTCCCCAACCAACGAATCCCTGCGAGCCCCTAAGGGAACCCCACAGTCATCCCCATCCCAGGGCCTGAACTGGTGGGTTAGCCAAAGCGGTGCCGGGGGTTGTCTTTACGGACGGCAAGCACCAAGGCAGGCCCATGGCAACTGGCTACGGCACCATGGCCAGGGGATGGGCGAAACCTCCGCCATTAAAAAACCCCCGGCTAGGCCGGGGGTGGTGTCGTCCCTCGAGAGGACAGCTAATCCACTGGGATCAGCCGAACTTACCGGAGGTGGAGGCGATCAGGAAGGCGCCGTAGGTGAGGATGTAGCCAATGGTGAAATGGGCTAGACCAACCACCCGGGCCTGAACGATCGAGAGAGCGACGGGCTTATCGCGCCAGCCCACCAAGTTGGCGAGCGGGGTGCGTTGATGGGCCCAAACGATGGTCTCGATTAGCTCCTGCCAGTAACCGCGCCAGGAGATCAGGAACATGAAACCGGTGGCCCACACCAGGTGACCGAACAGGAACATCCAGGACCAGACGGCCAGGTTGTTGCTGCCGAACGGGTTGTAACCGTTGATCAGCTGGGAGCTATTGAGCCAGAGGTAGTCCCGGAACCAGCCCATCAGATAGGTGCTGGATTCGTTGAACTGGGCAACGTTGCCCTGCCAGATGGCGAGGTGCTTCCAATGCCAGTAGAAGGTGACCCAACCGACGGTATTCAGAGCCCAGAAGACTGCCAGATAGAAGGAGTCCCAGGCGGAGATATCGCAGGTGCCGCCACGGCCGGGGCCGTCGCAGGGGAAGGAGTAGCCGAAGTCCTTTTTATCGGGCATCAGCTTGGAGCCGCGGGCATCCAGGGCACCCTTCACCAGGATCAGGGTTGTGGTGTGCAGACCCAGGGCGATGGCGTGGTGAACCAGGAAGTCACCAGGGCCAATCTGCAGGAAGAGGTCACTGCCGCCATTGATTGCATCGAGCCAACCGGGTAGGTAAACCGCACTGGTGGTGCTGGCAGCGCTAGCGGAATTGGCCAGGAGCACATCAAAGCCATAGAGCGCCTTGCCGCTAGCGGCTTGGACGAACTGGGCAAAGACAGGCTCCACCAGGATTTGCTTCTCGGGGGTGCCGAAAGCAACAACCACATCGTTGTGGACGTAGAGACCCAGGGTGTGAAAGCCGAGGAACAGGGAAACCCAGCTGAGGTGGCTGATGATCGCTTCCTTGTGCTCCAGCATGCGGGCAAGAACGTTGTTCTTGTTCGCTTCCGGGTCGTAGTCGCGGATGAAGAAGATCGCACCGTGGGCGAAGGCACCGCACATCAAGAAGATGGCGATGTACTGGTGGTGCGTATACAGCGCAGCTTGCGTGGTGTAGTCCTTAGCGATAAACGCGTAGGACGGCATCGCGTACATGTGCTGGGCCACCAGGCTGGTAACTACGCCGAGGGAGGCCAGGGCGAGGCCGAGCTGGAAGTGGAGCGAGTTGTTGATCGTGTCGTAGAGACCCTTGTGGCCAGCGCCCAGGTCACCAGGGGTGCCCTTGGGGGGGTTGTGGGCTTCAAGAATCTCGCGAATCGAGTGGCCGATACCGAAGTTGGTCCGGTACATGTGGCCAGCGATCACGAAGATGCAACCAATCGCCAGGTGGTGGTGGGCAATGTCCGTGAGCCACAGGGCTTCTGTCTGGGGGTGGAAACCGCCCAAGAAGGTGAGGATCGCGGTGCCCGAGCCCTCGGTGCTGTTGAACACCTGATAAGCGGTATCAGGGTTCTGGGCATACACACCCCAGTTGCCGGTGAAGAAGGGAGCCAGACCAGCCGGGTGGGGCAGCACATTCAGGAAGTTGTCCCAGCCGACGTGGACACCACGGGACTCAGGGATAGCGACGTGAACGAGGTGACCGGCCCAGGCGATCGAGCTGAACCCGAACAGAACGGCGAGGTGGTGGTTGAGGCGGGATTCAGCGTTCTTGAACCAGGCCAGGGAAGGCCGGAACTTGGGCTGAAGGTGGAGCCAGCCGGCGAACAGGGCCCAGGCCGACAGGATCATCATGAAGATGGAACCCTGATACAGCTCGGCGTTGCTGCGCATGCCGATCGTGTACCACCAGTGGTACAGACCGGAATAGGCAATGTTCACCGGAGAGGTTGCACCAGCCTGGGTGAAGGCGGTGATGGCCCCTTGGCCGAAGTGGGGATCCCAGATCGCGTGAGCGATGGGACGCACATGCAGAGGATCGGCGACCCACTGCTCGAAGTTGCCCTGCCAGGCGATATGGAACAGGTTCCCAGAAACCCAGAGACCGATGATGGCGAGATGGCCGAAATGGGTGGAGAAGAGCTTTTGGTAAAGCTTCTCCTCCGTCATTCCGTCATGGCTCTCGAAGTCGTGAGCCGTGGCGATCCCGTACCAAATACGGCGGGTTGTGGGGTCCTGTGCCAGACCCTGGCTGAACGAAGGAAATTTCGTTGCCATTGGGAAAGGTCAGGTGGAGGTCAGCCGACCGCAATGATGCGGGCCAGGAAGAAGGACCAGGTGGTAGCGATACCGCCCAGCAGATAGTGGGCAACGCCAACGGCGCGACCCTGGGTGATGGAGAGCGCCCGCGGCTGAATGGCGGGAGCAACTTTCAGCTTGTTATGGGCCCAAACGATGGACTCAATCAGTTCCTGCCAGTAGCCGCGGCCACTGAAGAGGAACATCAGGCTGAACGCCCAGATGAAGTGGGCTCCGAGGAACATCAGACCGTAGGCACTGCTGGAAGAGCCATAGCTGTTGATCACCTGGGCAGCCTGGGCCCAGAGGAAATCACGCAGCCAACCATTGATGGTGATGGCGCTGTTGGCGAAGTTGCCGTTGGTGATGTGGGAAACGGTGCCGTCGGCATTGACGGTGCCCCACACGTCGCTCTGCATCTTCCAGGAGAAGTGGAAAATGACGATCGACAGGGAGTTGTACATCCAGAACAGACCAAGGAACACGTGGTCCCAAGCTGAAACCTGGCAGGTACCGCCACGGCCGGGGCCGTCGCAGGGGAAGCGGAAGCCCAGGTTCGCCTTGTCAGGAACGAGGCGGGAGCTACGGCTGTACAGCACACCCTTCAGCAGGATCAACACGGTGACGTGGATCGTGAAGGCGTGGATGTGGTGGACCATGAAGTCGGCCGTTCCCAGGGGGATCGGACCGGCGGCCACCTTGCCACCCACCGCCACAACAGCGCCGTTGAACACTTCGCTAACGCTGGCGAGGGCGTTAGGAGCGGTGGTGCCGGCGGCGGCGGCGTGCAGACCCTGAATCCACTGGGCGAAGACGGGCTTCAGCGCAATGGCGGAGTCACTGAACATGTCCTGGGGACGGCCCAGGGCACGCATGGTGTCGTTATGGATATAGAGGCCGAAGCTGTGGAAGCCCAGCCAGATGCACACCCAGTTGAGGTGGCTGATCAGGGCGTCGCGGGCCTTGAGCACCCGGTCGAGCACGTTATCGACGTGCTTGGCGGGGTCGTAATCGCGAATCATCGCGATGGCGGCGTGGGCGCCGGCGCCAACGATCAGGAAACCACCAATCCAGGTGTGATGGGTGAAGATCGAGATCTGGGTCGGGTAATCGACGCCGATGTAGGGATACGGAGGCATCGCATACATGTGCTGGGCAACGATGATGCTCAGCGAGCCCATCAGGGCAAGGTTCACGGCCAACTGGGCATGCCAGGAGGTGGTCATGAACTCATAGAGACCGTTATGGCCGTTGGGGGCCGGGAACAGCAGGGGATCGCCCTTCTGACCCTCAAGGATCTCCTTGATGCTGTGGCCGATGCCCCAGTTCGTGCGGTACATGTGACCGGCCACGATGAAGAGCACCGCAATAGCCAGGTGGTGGTGGGCGATATCGCTCATCCAGAGGCTACCGGTGACGGGATTCAGACCACCTTTGAAGGTGAGGAAGTCGCCGTAGGCAGCCCAGTTGCCACTGAAGAATGCCGAAATGCCAGCGCCGAATCCGGGATACAGCTGGGCAATGAGGTCCTGGTTGAGGAACTCATGGGGCAGGGGGATATCGGCCACTGAGGCGATGGTTTTGCCATTGAGTACCAGCGGCTTGCCGGCATCGATGGCATCCATCAGGGCAGTGGTGGGCAGGGACACATGGATCAGGTGACCCGTCCAGGACAGGGAGCCGAGACCAAGCAGACCGGCCAGATGGTGGTTGAGCATGGACTCAACGTTCTGGAACCACTCGAGCTTGGGAGCGGCCTTGTGGTAGTGGAAGACGCCTGCATTCAGCATCAGGCCGGCCATCACCAACGCACCGATGGCCAGGGCCAGCAGCTGGGTTTCGGTCGTGATGCCCCATGCCCTCCACACGTGGAAAAGACCGGAAGTGATCTGAATGCCGTGGAAGCCGGCACCCATATCGCCATTGAGGATTTCCTGGCCAAAGATCGGCCAAACCACCTGGGCACTCGGTTTGACGTGCGTGGGGTCGGCGAGCC
The DNA here is from genome assembly GCA_943369525.1 of Synechococcus sp. UW140. GTDB lineage: Bacteria > Cyanobacteriota > Cyanobacteriia > PCC-6307 > Cyanobiaceae > BAIKAL-G1. Next base: position 32,206 of record CALRNL020000010.1, on the reverse strand, counting down.
AGCCGGAATAGTTGGAGAAACGGGCCCCATGGAAGAAGGCGCCGCTTAACCAGATGAAAATGACGGCCAGATGGCCGAAATGGGCCGAGAAGATCTTGCGAGAAACCTCTTCAAGATCGCTCGTGTGGCTATCGAAGTCGTGAGCGTTGGCGTGGAGGTTCCAAACCCAGGTGGTGGTTTTGGGACCTTTAGCGAGGCTGCGATCGAAATGGCCGGGCTTGCCGAACAGTTCGAAGGTGGCCGGGTTATTCACCCGGTCGACCTGGGCCTTCGCCGTTTTCCCACGCTCTGGTGGGCTGATGGTCATCGAGACGTTCCTCGAGGGACGGGATCGAGGTGGAGGTCCACCCCTCCGGTTCCGGCAGGGGGCCGGACCGGTGGAGCCGCATGGGGCCGTGGACCGAAGTCCGAAGCGTCCACGGGCGCCAGCTGGGCATGGGGATCGACCGAAGCCGAAACCTGCTGCCACGACTGGAGCTTGGGCCCCATGGAGGGGACCGCTGGCCGAAGCATAAGGGCGATGACCAAGGTTTAAGGGCCCTCAGTTACAAAGGTTCAATCCGGAGCCAGACCAGTCAGGGACTGAGCTCTCGGCGGGGCTGTGTATCAGTGAAAAGGACAATAATGCAGCGGATCTGTTATTGCAAATACAAGCCCAATCCAGTGAGGTTCTGATCAGGACCAGGCCGCCGTGGCCAGCCGGTCACAATGGGGCGACACCGTCTGCAATCACCAGGGAGATCGGCTGGCATGGGGGTTGCACCATTTCGGGCTCTGATCAGTGGGCTACTCATGGCCCTCTTGCTGCTGACCTCGGGCTGCGACCGCCTCCACCGCCCAGCGCTACCCGATCAGCAACTTGGCCAACCCCTGGCGCCCACTCCCCCCCGGGGCGGTCTGCAGGAGGTGGCCCCACCGGCCCTGGTGCAGGAGCTCCGCACCCAGCTGGATCGGCACGATCCCCACATCACCATCCTGGCCCCGGCCGACGGCGCCCTGCTGCCGGCGGGCCCCTGGACGCTGGAGCTGCAGGTGCAGGACTGGCCCCTGGTCGATGCCGGTCCGCTCGGACTCGGCCCCCATCTGGTGGTGCAACTCGATGGCGCCCCCCCCCAACGGATCAGCGACGCCGCCGCCGCCAGCCATCTGGCGATGGCCCCCCTGACCCCGGGAAGCCATCGCCTCACCGTCTACGCCGCCAGGCCCTGGGGAGAAGTGGTGAAGTCCCCTGGCGCCAGCCGCCAGATCCGCCTCGATCGGGTGGCCGCCAACCCCCCGCAGGTGCCGAGCCCGGGCTCGCCCCAATTGCTGGCGGCCCTGGCCAGCCCAGGGCCCAGCCGGGAACCGGTGCTCATCGACTGGCTCCTGCTCGATGCCCCCCTCCAACATCTCAGGGACGACGACGGCCGCTGGCGACTGCGGGTGAGCGTCAATGGCGACAGTTTCTTGGTAGATCGCCAGACGCCCCTCTGGTTAAAGGGTTTCCATGGCGGCAGCAATGCCGTGCAGCTGGAGTTGCTCGATGGACGCGGGGAGCCGCTCAATCCGCCCTTCAACAGCCTGGTGGAGGAAGTGGTGATCCAACCGGGTCCCGGCGCCGCCTGGCAACGCCCCAGCCTCACGGCCCTGGAGCAGGCCCAGCTCCTCGGCGAGGCGCCCCTGGCGCCCGAAGCACGCCCTGACGCCAGCCAGGCCCCCGCGCCGCAGGCCGCGGAGCAGGGGTTAGATCGGCCAGCCCCTGGTTCCACCGATCCGCCGCTGGCGCCAGCAACCCAACCAGCACCTGGGCTCCCCGCCCGGGCCAAGGAGCGGCAAACCGATCCCCCCGCCAGCGTTTCCGGCGCCAGCTCCGGCGCACTGGCTGATGGGGCCCAGCCAGTCAACCAGGAGCCCAGCCAAGCCGCTGGCAGCGCTGAAAACAGCCCGGCCCCTGGGGCTATCGAGGGGGAGCGGGCCAATCCTGTCGTTGGGCTGCCAGCCAGTTCGGCCGGGGAACCGGCCAGACCTCCCCTGCCTGGGGATACGGGGACAACCCCGAGTCCGGCAGCCCCCCTTGCCAACCCGCCGGTTAGGGAGCTGCTAACCGCACCAGCCTCCACCTCAACAGAGGTGGGCCTGGACAGCAGCCAGCCCCCCCAGGCCAGTGCTGCCCCTAGGGGACCTGGGCCCGGGGATCGGGAGCCGGCTGCACCTGGCATCTCGGCACCGATCCCCAGCCCAACCGCAGCTGCAACTTCAGCTCCAACGGCAGCTCTAGCCGCAACTCCAGCTCCAGCGACTGCAACCGGTCGCCCTGGGAAGCCCCCCGGGCTAACCACCCAGGACAGCCCTTTCCCCCAGGCCAATGCTGCCGCGCCCGCCCCCCCGGAGCGTCTCAGCCCCAGCAGCAGCGGCCGGGCCCGCGACCAGGTGGCTGCCGATGGTTCCTTGATCAAACCCCGGCCCGAGGGCCCCCTGGCCCGGCTGCGCCAACGGTTTCAACCATGACAGCCCAAGCCCTGCGCTGGGGATTCGGCCTAGGCCCCTCCAGTTTTTCCCTATTGCAGCGGCTGCTGCAGGCTGGCCTGATCGACCGCCTGGTGCTGCCGCCCCAAAGCATCGAGTCGCAACCCAGCCAGCACCTGGTCAGCGCCGGTGGTGCTGACGCGGCGGGGGCCAGCGGCGATCCCGACTGGCACCGGGCCACGGCCGCCGAGCTGCTCGCCTCCGAGTGGGAGCGCAGCAGCGCCTTTGTGGCGATCGGCGCCTGCGGCGCCATCACCCGGCTGATCGCGCCCCACCTCCAGGCCAAAGGCCAGGACCCCGCCGTGGTGGTGCTCGATCCCCTCGGCCGCTACGCCATCCCCCTACTCGGCGGCCATGGGGCCGGGGCGGATCAACTCAGCCTGGCGATCGCCGCCCTGCTGGAGGGCCAGGCGGTGCTGACCGGCAGCAGCAGTGGCCAGGGGCGCCTGGCCCTGGACAGCTTCGGCAGCCGTTGGGGCTGGCGCCGCGGCAGCGGCGACTGGGACTCCCTGATGAAATCCGTTGCCCAGGGCGGCCAGGTCCAAGTCGATCAGCAGGGCGGAACCCAGCGCTGGCAAGGGCTGGACGGGGCCGCTGCCCTGGTGGTGCCCAGCGGCTCCGAGGGGTTGCCCCTGGTGATCAGCGCCGAGCGGGGCGGGGACTGCCGCTGGCACCCTCCCTGTCTCTGGCTCGGGATCGGCTGTGAGCGAGACACCAGCTTGGGCCTGCTGGAGCGCCTGGTCGACGACAGCCTGGCCCAGCTCGGATTAGCCCCGGAAGCCGTGGCGGGCCTGGCAAGCGCCGAGCGCAAAGCCGATGAACCGGCCTTGCTGCAGCTGGCCCAGCAGAGGGGCTGGCCCCTGCGTTGCTTTGACGCCGCCAGCCTGGCGGCCGTGGCGGTGCCCAATCCCTCCGAGGCCGTGGCTAGGGAACTGGGCACGGCCAGCGTGGCCGAGGCAGCTGCCCTGCTGGCTGCCGGACCGGCGGCGAGCTTGCGCCAGGAGAAACGAATCGAGCGGGCCCGCAGCGCCGAACGGGGCGCGGCCACCCTGGCCGTGGCCCAGGCCACCAGCCAATGGGCCCCCGGCCAGGGCCAACTCCATCTGGTCGGCAGTGGGCCGGGCAGCCTGGACCTGCTCACCCCCGATGCCCGCCGAGCCCTGGCCGAAAGCACGGTCTGGGTGGGCTACGGCCTTTATTTGGACCTCCTAGAACCCCTGCGCCGCCCCGACCAACTGCGCAGCGACGGCCAGCTCACCCTGGAGCGCGAGCGCTGCGCCGAAGCCTTGGAGCTGGCCTGCCAGGGCCTGAGGGTCGCCCTGGTCTCCTCCGGCGACAGCGGCATCTATGGCATGGCCGGCCTGGCCCTGGAGCAATGGCTGGCCCTGGCGCCGGGTAACCGGCCTGGGTTCACGGTGCACCCCGGCATTTCGGCCCTGCAACTGGCCGCCGCCCGGGCCGGGGCGCCCCTAATGCATGACTTCTGCACGGTCAGCCTTAGCGACCGGCTCACCCCCTGGCCGGTGATCGAGAAACGGCTGCAGGCCGCCGCCGCCGGCGATTTTGTGGTGGCCCTCTACAACCCCCGCTCCCAGGGCCGCGACTGGCAACTCGGCCGGGCTCGGGAGTTGCTGCTCGAACACCGGCCCGGCAGCACCCCCGTGCTGTTGGCCCGCCAACTGGGCCGGGATGAGGAGACCCTGAGCCTGCACAGCCTGGCCGACCTGCCGATCGAAGCCGTGGACATGCTCACCTTGGTGCTGATCGGTAACAGCAGCAGCCGGGTCGAGGCCGGCCGCATGGTGACCCCTAGGGGCTACCCGGGGGCTGAGCTGGCCTGAGGTCCTAGACGCCAAGCTGCCAAGATCCTGCCTTGCCAGCCCGCCCAGGCCCGAGCTGGCAAGGCGAACCCTTTCCCGTCAAGTAAGGGTTGGACCTGGGCCTTGACCAATCAATCGGGATGACAGGATTCGAACCTGCGGCCCCTTCGTCCCGAACGAAGTGCGCTACCAAGCTGCGCCACATCCCGATCGGGGCAGTGTAGGAGATCACCCTGGCCCAGGGCCCCTTCCTAAAGTCCACCAAACTTCAAAACCGCCGCAGCACCGCCCCTTGCAGAAACCCGACTGGTTGCGCGTCAAGGCCCCCCAGCGGGAACGGATCGGCGCCGTGGCCGACCTGCTGCTGGACCTGAAGCTGAACACGGTGTGCCAGGAGGCCAGCTGCCCCAACATCGGCGAATGCTTTGCCGGCGGCACCGCCACCTTCTTGATCATGGGGCCGGGCTGCACCCGGGCCTGCCCCTACTGCGACATTGATTTCGACAAGAGCGTGCGGGCGCTCGATCCCAGCGAACCGCAGCGGCTCGGTGAGGCGGTGGCCCGCCTGGGCCTCACCCATGTGGTGATCACCTCGGTAAACCGGGACGACCTGGCCGATGGTGGCGCCAGCCAGTTTGTTGCCTGCATCGAACAGGTGCGCCAGCGCTCACCTTTCACCACGATCGAGCTGCTCATCCCCGATTTCTGCGGCAACTGGCAGGCCCTCGCCGCGGTGATGGCGGCGGCGCCGGACGTGCTCAACCACAACATCGAAACCGTGCCCCGGCTCTACCGGCTGGCCCGGCCCCAGGGGATCTACGGCCGCTCCCTCGAGCTGCTGCAGCGGGTTCATGACGGCTGGCCGCGCACCTACACAAAATCGGGTCTGATGACCGGGCTGGGCGAAAGCGACCCCGAGGTGCTGGAGGTTTTAGGCGACCTGCGCCGCCACGGCGTCGACATCGTCACGGTTGGCCAGTACCTCTCGCCAGGGCCCAAACACCTGCCGGTCGATCGCTTCGTCAGCCCAGAGCAATTTGAACGCTTCCGCCAGCACGGCGAAACCGAGCTGGGCTTCCTGCAGGTGGTGAGCAGCCCGCTCACCCGCAGCAGCTACCACGCCGGCGAGGTGCAACGGCTGATGCGGCAGCACCCGCGCTAAGGCCTGGATTCCCCCAAAGGGCCTGATCAGACGGCCCCGCTGGGGAGACGCTGATCAGAAGACCCTGTTGCGAAGGCGTTGATCCCTAGGGGCTGATCCCTGGACACTTACCCCTAGACGCTGATCCCTAGACGATGTTCCCTAGACAGTGATCGCAAGACCCTGACTGGGGAGCCCGCTTAGGCCGTGACGGCAGCCCGCTCGGCCAGGCCCATGGCGGCCTTCTCACTGGGGGGGACCAGCAGCTTGAAGAGGGTTTTGGCGTGGCTCCAATCGGCCAACAGGGCGGCGGCACGTTGGCTGCCGGTGCTCTCCAGATGGGCCTCCAGCAGGGGCTTGAGCAGGGCCTCCTGCTCGGGCGTGGTGAGGGGACAGATCGCCACCGTTTCCGGGTTGAGGCGCTCGGCCAGGCCGCCGTCCCCATCGAGCAGGAAGGCCACCCCCCCGGTCATGCCGGCGGCCACGTTGCGGCCGGTGGAGCCCAGCACCACCACCACACCACCAGTCATGTACTCACAGCAATGGTCGCCAGCGCCCTCCACCACGGTGCGCACGCCGCTGTTGCGCACGGCAAAGCGTTCGCCGGCCCGGCCCAGGGCGAACAGCTCGCCTCCGGTGCCGCCGTAAAGGCAGGTGTTGCCAAGGATCACCTGGCTGCCGGGATCCTGGACGCCGGCCGGCGGCACCACCGTGAGGCGGCCACCATTCATGCCCTTACCGACGTAGTCGTTGGCCTCACCCACCAGCTTCACCTCCATGCCCTTGAGCAAGAAAGCCCCAAAGCTCTGGCCGGCCGCCCCTTCGTAGTGGAGCGCCAACAGGCCGGCAAATCCGGTGTTGCCATGGCGAGCAGCGATCTCCCCGGCCAGGCGAGCGCCGACGCTGCGGTCGGTGTTGACGATCGCCAGACTGCGCTCTAGGCGGCCATGGCCTTCGATCGCGGCGATCACCTCCGGATCGGCGAGCAGCTGGTCTTCCAGCACCGGGCCATTGCCATGGGCCGTCTGGCTGTGGTTGAGCCAGGCGCGACCTTCGGCTTGGGGAATCGGATCGAGTAGGCAGGAGAGATCGAGGGCGCTGGTCTTGGCCAGGGCCACCGGGCGGGGCTGCAACAGCTCGCTGCGGCCGATCAGGTCCTCCAGCCGGGCCACCCCAAGCACGCTCAGCAACTGGCGCACTTCTTCGGCCACAAACAGGAAGAAATTGACCACATGTTCCGGCAGACCGGTGAAGCGATTGCGCAGGGCTTCCTTCTGGGTGGCCACCCCCACGGGGCAGTTATTGGTGTGACAAACCCGGGCCATGATGCAGCCCTCGGCAATCATCGCCACCGAGCCAAAACCGTATTCCTCGGCGCCGAGCAGGGCCGCAATCACCACATCCCAGCCGGTCTTAAGTCCCCCATCGGCCCGCAGCAGCACCCGATCGCGCAGCCCATTCTCGAGCAGGCTGCGGTGGACCTCGGTGAGACCTAGCTCCCAGGGACTCCCCGCGTGCTTGATCGAACTGAGCGGTGAAGCGCCGGTGCCACCGTCATGGCCAGAAATCTGGATCACATCGGCATTGGCCTTGGCCACCCCGGCGGCGATCGTGCCAATGCCGATCTCGGCCACCAGCTTCACCGATACCTGGGCGGCGGGATGGACCTGGTGCAGGTCGTGGATCAGTTGGGCCAGATCCTCAATGGAATAGATGTCGTGGTGGGGCGGCGGGGAAATCAGCGCCACGCCCGCCTTGCTGTTGCGCAGCCAGGCGATGTACTCGTCCACCTTGGGACCGGGCAGCTGGCCGCCTTCGCCCGGTTTGGCGCCCTGGGCCACCTTGATCTCCAGTTGACGACCACTACGCAGGTATTCGGGGGTCACGCCGAAGCGACCCGAGGCGATCTGCTTAATGGCGGAGCAGGCGGTATCGCCGTTGCGCAGCCCCTTGAGGCCGGGCAGGGTGACGGAGCGCCCCTCGCCATCCACATCGGTGAGGGGATGGAAACGGGCCGGATCTTCGCCGCCCTCGCCGCTATTGCTCTTGCCGCCGATCCGGTTCATGGCGATGGCCAACACCTCATGGGCCTCCCGGGAGAGGGCCCCGAGGCTCATGCCGCCGGTGCAAAAACGGGCGCAGATACTCTCGATGCTCTCCACTTGGTCGATCGGCAGGGGCACCGCCGCCGGGGTGAGCTGGAGCAGGTCCCTCAGGGCCGTAACTGGGCGGTTTTCGAGCAGGGTTTTGTAGGTGGAGAAGTGGTCATAGCCGGGGCCGGCCTTGACGGCGGCGTGGAGGGCCTTGGCCATCTCCGGGCTGTTGAGGTGGAATTCACCGCCGGTGCGGTATTGCACAAAGCCCATGAACTCGAGCTTGCTGCGGTTGAGCTCCGGGTAGGCCTTGGCGTGGAAAGCCAGGGTTTCGCTGGCTAGATCGCTGAGGCTCAGGCCGGCCACCCGGCTGGTGGTGCCGCTAAAGGCCAGGGCGATCAGGTCGGCGCCGATGCCGATGGCCTCAAAGATCTGGGCGCCGTGGTAGCTAGCCAGCAGGGAAATGCCGATCTTGGAGAGGATTTTGCGCAGGCCATCTTCGAGGGACTTGCGCACATTGGTCTGGGCCTGGTCGACCGTGAGGGCGGGCAACTTTCCCCGCTCGATCAAGGACTGCACCTTGGGCTGGGCCAGCCAGTGGCGCGTGGTTTCCCAGGTGAGCCAGGGGCAAACGGCACTGGCTCCATAGCCGATGAGGCAGGCCAGGTGATGGGTGCTCCAGCACTGGGCAGTGTCCACCACCAGGGAGGCCTTCAGGCGCAGGCCCAGGTTGAGCAGGTGGTGGTGCACCGCCCCCACCGCCAGCAGGGGCGGGATCGTGGTGGTGGTGGCATCAATGCTGGCGGGCAGGCCGTCGGGGCCGCGGCGATCCGACAACACCACGATCGCGGTGCCGGCCCGCACGGCCGCCTCGGCCTCCTGGCGCAGCCGCTCCACGGCCTGCTCGAGGCCGCTAGGCCCCGCCAGAACCGGGAACAGGGTCGAGAGGGTGGTCACGGCCAGGCCCTGGTGAGCGATGGCCGCCAGTTCCGCCTCATTCAGCACCGGGGAGTCCAGGTGCAACACACCGGCGGCGGCCGGCACCGGGTTCAGGGCCGAACCCCGCTGGCCCAGGTGCATCTCCAGGCTCATCACCAACTTTTCGCGCAGGGGGTCGATCGGCGGGTTGGTGACCTGGGCGAAGCGTTGCTTGAAGTAGTCGTAAAGGAGGTGGGGTTTGGACGAGAGCACCGCCAGGGGAATGTCATCCCCCATGCAGTAGGTGGGTTCCTTGCCGGCCCCAGCCATGTCGTCGATCACCAATTCCATGTCCTCGGCGGTGAAGCCGAAGGCGGTTTGCTGGCGCAGCAGGTCGAGTTCGCCCAGTTGGCGCTCCTGCAGCCAGGGCTGGGGATCCAGCTGGCGCCGGTGTTCGGCTAGCCAGGCGCCATAGGGATGGCGGGCGGCCGCCTCGGCCTTCACCTCCCAGTTGCGCAGCAGCCGGCCCTGCTCCAGGTCCACCGCCAGCATCTGGCCGGGGCCGAGGCGCCCCTTTTCAACGATGCGGCTCTCGTCGAGCTCGACCACGCCGGTTTCCGAACCCATCACCACGTAGCCGTCGTTGGTGATGCAATAGCGGGCAGGGCGCAGGCCGTTGCGGTCGAGGGTGGCGCCGACGCTGCGGCCATCGCTGAACACCAGCAGGGCCGGGCCATCCCAGGGCTCCTGCAGGCAGGCGTTGTACTCGTAAAAGGCCTGAATATCGGGCCGGCTCTCGAGCTCGGGTTGCTGGCGGAAGGCCTCCGGCACCAGGGTCAGCAAGCTGTCAGTGACGGGCCGGCCGCTGCGCACCATCAATTCGAGGGTTGCATCGAGGTTGGCCGAATCACTGAAAGCCGGATTCACCACCGGCTTAAGGTCGTCGGCCGCCCCACCCCAGACCGCATCGAGGTTGGCTTCGGCCGCCCGGGCCCAGTTGAGATTGCCGAGCAGGGTGTTGATCTCGCCGTTGTGACCCAACAGCCGCATGGGTTGGGCCAGGGGCCAACGGGGCAGGGTGTTGGTGCTGAAGCGGCGGTGGTAAACCGCAAAACTGACTTCGAAACGGGGATCGCGCAGGTCGGCGTAAAAGGCGGCCAGGATCTGGGAGCGCACCATCCCCTTGTAGACAACGGTGCGGCTGCTCAGGGAGGCGAAATAGAGGTCGATCGAGCAGACACCCCAGGCCTCCCGGGCCCGGTCGCCAACCCGGCGCCGCAGCCGGAAGAGCAGTGCTTCAAGGGCGTCGCCCTCGGGGGCCGAGCCGCCGCCGGCCGGACCGATCAACCACTGCTCGATCACCGGGGCCGTCTGCCGGGCCATGGCGCCAAGCACGGAGCCATCCACCGGCACCTGGCGCCAGCCCAGGCTGGCCAAGCCCAAATGGGCCGCTTCGGCATCACAAAACTGGCGAGCCTGCTCACGCCGACCCGGATCGGCGGGCAGGAACACCATGCCGAGGCCCCGGGCACCGCCCCGGCTGGCCTGGGCCTCGGGCCACACCTGTTCCAGGTATCCCCAGGGAATGCCACAGAGGATGCCGGCACCATCGCCGGAATCGCCGTCGCCACCGCAGCCGCCGCGGTGCTCCATGCAATCGAGGGCGCGTAGGGCCTGGGCCAGGAGCCAATGGCTCGGTTCTCCCTGCAAATGGGCAAGGAACCCGACCCCGCAGGCGTCCTTTTCGCCAGCCACGGCGGCAGGGGCCGGGCTATCGCGATGGGGCCATTGGGGACGGGAAAAAAGCGCCATAGCCAGGCAACAACTTGCGTATGGAACGGCTCCTCAGCAGGGATGGATCACCTACGGAGAAACCGCTTTTAGAGCTTCGAATCTTAGGCAGCTGTTCGCCGCAACCCCATCCCCGGCCCAGGGAGCCTGGACAACCGGCCTAGCGTGACGCCATCTCCCTGACGTGCCCTTGGCAGCCCTGCTTTCCCTGCTGCGGCTCCTGCCCATGGGCCCCCTGCTCGCCGCCCTGCCCGGCCCACCGCCGCCCCTGCCGCCGGTCTCCGCCTCCACGCCGCGGACCAGCCCAAGCCAGGAGGGCAGCCGGACCCCAAGGCTGGGTACCAGCCTCCAGGGGGGGCTTGTCGAGATCCACAGCCAGCGGCAAACGGCGCGCTGGCTGTGGAGTCCCGCCGGCCCGGGCCAGGCCCAGCCCGAGCTGTGGTTGCCCCTGGAGGTGCTCCAGGGGCAACTGGGCATGACCAGCCAATCGCGGCCGGATGGCAGCTTGAAACTGGAGTGGTTCGGCACCAGCCTGGAGCTGCCCGCCGGTAGCCAGCGCAGCCTCGAGGATGAGGTGGCCCTGCCGGTGGGACGGCTGCTCCAGGCCGCCGGTGCCCGGCTGACCCCCCAGGGATCCCTGCTGCGAATCGAGATAGCCCCGGTCCCCCTGCTGGCAGTGCGCTCCCGGGAGTGGGGCACCGGCCGGCGCCTGGTGCTCGACCTGGGCGGGGCGGCCCTGCTTTACCGCAGTGAAAGCCAGCTGATTCTGGGCGTGAGCAGCAGCGCCGAGCAACGGCAGAGCCTGGCAGCCCTGGGCGTCAGGGCCCAACAGGGGCCGGACGGCCTGCGCCTTACCCCACCCAGCGACGCCCCTCCCCGCCTGCTCACCCTCGGGGGTCCAGCGCGGCTGGTACTGGATTTTGCCGACGGGAGCATCGCCCCCAACCCCAACGCCGAGGCCAGCCCTGGGGGCAGTGGGCTGCCGCTGCCGACCTTCGACCCGCGGCTGCAGGCCCTCATTGGCCGGGGCATTGAGCTGGGGCGCAGCGTCAGCCAGGTGGATGGGGAGCCGATGCTGATCAACAGCGTGCGCTTCGATCCCCGCCTGGCCCCCCTGGACCTCAGGCCCCTCAGCCGGGCCGATGGCATGGAGGGGCTCAGTACCCTCTCCCAACTGGCCCAGGGGGAACAGGCCCTAATCGCTATTAATGGGGGCTATTTCAACCGGATCAAACGCCTCCCCCTCGGCGCCCTGCGCGATGGCGGCAGCTGGCTCTCTGGGCCAATACTCAACCGGGGCGCCTTGGGATGGGGTGCCAGTGAGATGCCCCGGTTCGGCCGCCTGGCCCTGCAGGAATGGATCAGCGATGACCAGGGCCAGCGCCTGCCCGTGCTCACCGTTAACAGCGGTTATGTGCAGCGGGGCATTAGCCGCTACACCTCCAGCTGGGGCAAGACCTACCGAGCCCTAAGCGATGGCGAGAGCGGCTTGCTGCTGCAGGACAACAGGGTGATCCAGCAGCTGGGGGCTGGGGCCATGGCCGAAGGGATCCCCCTCGACCCGGGCACCCTGCTGCTGGTGGCCCGCGGCGACAGCCAACTGCCCTGGGGGCCCGGCAGCCTGCTCGCCCTCACCAGCCAGCCAACCAACCCCCTGGGGCTGCAGCCCTACGTGATCGGAGGCGGGCCGCTGCTGCTCCAGGACGGCCAGCTGGTGCTCAATGGCGCCAGCGAAGGCTTCAGCCCCAGCTTCCTCTCCCAGGCGGCGCCCCGCACCGTGATCGGCAGCGATGGCGAAAAGCTCTGGCTGGTCACGATCCAAGGGGTCGGCAACCTGGGCCCAACCCTGTTACAAACGGCCCAGACCCTGCAGCGCCTCGGCCTGCGCGATGCCCTCAACCTCGATGGCGGCAGCTCCACTGCCCTGGTGCTTGGGGGCGTGCAGACCGTGAAGGGCCGGGGCGTGGTGGCAGCGGTGCATAACGGCCTGGGCCTGATTCCCCGGGCCGCCAGCCCCCAGGCCAGGCCCTGACAAACTGGACTCCGTTTCCCCCTCCCCATGCCCAAGGGCCATAGCCTGCGTCTGACCGCCGCCGCCGCCGCCGAGCTGGGACGGCAAGCGGCCGTCGCCGGCACCCCCGGGGTGATGCACATCGACCTGATCGATGGCAGCTGCGAGCGCTGGGTGATCCGCATCCGGCCGGGACACCTGGCCGGCGTGGCCATGGCCAGGGCCGATGGCATCACCCTCTATGCCCCCGCCGACCAGAGCCAGCGGCTGGCGGGACTGAGCCTCGACTACCGGGGCGACCTCAGTGGCGGCGGCTTCCTGATCCGGGCCAGTGGCCAAGTGCGCTGCTGCGCCTGCGGCGCATCCTTCAGCCCGGTTGGCTGAGTAGGCCGGTGACCGCGTAAGGTGGTGGATTGTCGAATGCGGTCGGACTTCCGGCCCTACCTCCGGCCCTCGATGCCCACGATTCAGCAGCTGATCCGCACCGAGCGGCAGCGCCTCACCCGCAAAACCAAGTCCCCGGCCCTGCGCGCCTGCCCAGAGCGCCGCGGCGTGTGCACCCGCGTGTACACCTCCACTCCCAAAAAGCCCAACTCGGCCCTGCGCAAGGTTGCCCGGGTTCGGCTGACCTCCGGCTTTGAGGTCACCGCCTACATCCCCGGCATTGGCCACAACCTTCAGGAGCACTCCGTTGTCCTGATCCGGGGGGGCCGTGTCAAGGATCTGCCTGGTGTGCGCTACCACATCATTCGCGGCACCCTCGACACCTCGGGCGTCAAGGATCGGCGCCAATCCCGCTCCAAGTACGGCGCCAAGACTCCCAAGTCCTGATCTTCCGTCTGTTTTCTCCCCGTCCCTGACGTCCACACTCCTGGTTTATGTCCCGCCGCAACGCCGCTGAGAAGCGCCCGGTTCTTCCCGATCCCCAGTTCAACAGCCGTCTGGCCACCATGATCGTGGCCCGGCTGATGAAGCACGGCAAGAAATCAACGGCGCAACGGATCCTGTCCGACGCCTTCAGCCTGATCAACGAGCGCACCGGCTCCGATCCCCTCGAGTTGTTTGAAACTGCCGTCCGCAACGCCACCCCCTTGGTGGAAGTGCGGGCCCGTCGGGTCGGCGGCGCCACCTACCAGGTGCCGATGGAAGTGCGCCAGGAGCGGGGCACCGCCATGGCCCTGCGCTGGCTGGTGAACTTCTCCAGGTCCCGCAACGGCCGCAGCATGTCCCAAAAGCTGGCGGGGGAGTTGATGGATGCCGCCAACGAGGCCGGCAGCGCCGTGCGCAAGCGCGAAGAGACCCACAAGATGGCTGAGGCCAACAAGGCCTTCGCCCACTACCGCTACTAAGTCCTCTGCCGGCCTCGTTGGCGGAGCCCACCAGCCCGCCAAAGCCGACCTGTAGAGTCCATTTCGTTTTTTCAAGACAAAACCTTCGGAGATCTTCCCCGTGGCCCGCGCCTATCCCCTGGAACGAGTCAGAAATATTGGGATTGCGGCCCATATTGACGCTGGCAAAACCACAACCACCGAACGGATCCTCTTCTATTCCGGGGTCGTTCACAAGATGGGCGAGGTCCATGACGGCGGCGCCGTCACCGACTGGATGGCCCAGGAACGGGAACGTGGCATCACGATCACCGCGGCGGCCATTTCCACCAGTTGGAAAGACCACCGCATCAACATCATCGACACGCCTGGGCACGTCGACTTCACCATCGAGGTGGAGCGTTCGATGCGGGTGCTGGATGGCGTGATCGCGGTCTTCTGCGCCGTTGGCGGTGTGCAACCCCAATCGGAAACCGTCTGGCGCCAAGCCGATCGCTACAACGTGCCGCGGATGGTGTTCGTCAACAAGATGGACCGCACCGGGGCCGATTTCCTGAAGGTTAACGCCCAGATCAAGGACCGCCTGCGGGCTAACGCCGCCCCGATCCAATTACCGATCGGCGCCGAAGGCGAACTCAGCGGCATTGTCGATTTGGTCAAAAACCGGGCCTTCATCTACAAAGATGAACTGGGTAAGGACATCGAAGAAACCGATATCCCTGCCTCGATGGTGGAAGAGGCGGCCCAATGGCGCACCAGCCTGATGGAAAGCGTCGCCGAAACCGACGAAGAGCTGCTTGAGGCCTTCCTTGAGACCGGCGAACTCACCGAAGCCCAATTGCGTGTCGGCATCCGCACCGGTGTGCTCAAGCACGGCTTGGTGCCGATCCTCTGCGGCTCCGCCTTCAAGAACAAGGGCGTGCAGCTGCTGCTCGATGCGGTGGTGGATTATCTACCGGCCCCCAACGACGTCCCACCAATCCAGGGCTTGCTGGCCGACGGCACTGAAGCCCTGCGCCCCTCTGAGGACAGCGCCCCCTTCAGCGCCCTGGCTTTCAAGGTGATGGCCGATCCCTTCGGCAAGCTCACCTTTATCCGTATGTATTCGGGCGTGCTGCAAAAAGGCAGCTACGTCTTGAACTCGACCAAGGATAAAAAAGAGCGCATCTCCCGTCTGATCATCCTCAAGGCGGACGAACGCGAAGAGGTGGACGAGCTGCGGGCCGGTGACCTAGGCGCCGTGCTCGGCCTTAAGGACACCACCACCGGCGACACCCTCTGCGTTGATTCCGACCCGATCATCCTCGAATCCCTGTTCATCCCTGAGCCGGTGATTTCGGTGGCTGTCGAGCCGAAGACCAAGGGCGACATGGAGAAGTTGGGCAAGGCCCTGCAATCCCTCTCCGAAGAAGATCCCACCTTCCGGGTTCGCACCGATCCGGAAACCAACCAGACCGTGATTGCCGGGATGGGCGAGCTCCACCTGGAAATCCTGGTGGACCGCATGATGCGCGAATTCAAGGTGGAGGCCAACATCGGTGCTCCCCAGGTGTCCTACCGAGAAACCATTCGCGGCAAGGCCAAGGGCGAAGGCAAATTTGCCCGCCAAACCGGCGGCAAGGGCCAATACGGCCACGTGGTGATCGAAATGGAGCCCGGCGAGCCTGGCTCCGGCTTCGAATTCGTCAACAAGATCGTTGGCGGCATCGTGCCCAAGGAATACATCGGACCGGCCGAGGCCGGCATGAAGGAAACCTGCCAATCCGGCGTGATTGCTGGTTTCCCGATGATCGATGTCCGGGTCAGCATGGTGGACGGGTCCTACCATGATGTGGACTCCTCGGAGATGGCGTTCAAGATCGCCGGCTCCATGGCCTTCAAGGACGGCGTCAAGAAGTGCAATCCCGTACTGCTTGAGCCGATGATGAAGGTGGAGGTGGAGGTGCCTGAGGATTACCTCGGTTCCGTCATCGGAGACCTGTCCTCCCGCCGTGGCCAAGTCGAGGGTCAATCCGTCGACGATGGCCAGTCGAAAGTCCAGTGCAAGGTACCCTTGGCTGAGATGTTCGGCTACGCCACCCAGCTCCGATCCATGACCCAGGGTCGGGGTATTTTCTCGATGGAGTTCAGCCACTACGAGGAAGTTCCTCGCAACGTTGCTGAAGCCATCATCTCCAAGAATCAGGGCAATTCCTGATCTTTCCCCAACCCAAACCAACCCCCCCGATTCTTTCCTTCCATGGCACGCGAGAAGTTCGAGAGGAACAAACCTCACGTCAACATCGGCACCATCGGCCACGTTGACCACGGCAAAACCACCCTGACCGCCGCCATCACCAACGTGCTGGCGTCCCAAGGCATGGCCAAAGCCCAGGCCTACGACGAAATCGATGGCGCTCCCGAAGAGAAAGAACGGGGCATCACGATCAATACGGCCCACGTTGAATACGAGACGAACAATCGTCACTACGCCCACGTGGACTGCCCGGGTCACGCGGACTATGTCAAGAACATGATCACCGGTGCCGCCCAGATGGACGGCGCCATTCTGGTGGTGGCCGCCACCGACGGCCCCATGGCCCAAACCAAGGAGCACATCCTGCTGGCCAAGCAGGTGGGCGTTCCCGCCCTTGTTGTGTTCCTGAACAAGAAGGACATGGTCGACGACGAGGAAATCCTCGAGCTGGTCGAACTGGAAATGCGTGAGCTGCTCAGCAGCTACGACTTCCCCGGCGATGACATCCCCGTGGTTGCCGGCTCCGCCCTCAAGGCCCTCGAGTACATCCAGTCCGGCAAGAAAGCCGTGCGCGGTGAGGACGAGTGGGTCGACAAGGTCCTCGACCTGATGGATGCGGTGGACGCCTCGATCCCCGAACCTGAGCGCGAAATCGACAAGCCCTTCCTGATGGCTGTGGAAGATGTGTTCTCGATCACCGGTCGCGGCACCGTCGCCACCGGCCGGATCGAGCGCGGAAAAGTGAAAGTGGGCGAAACCGTCCAAATCGTTGGCATCCGCGACACCCGCGAGACCACCGTCACCGGCGTCGAAATGTTCCGCAAGCTGCTCGACGAGGGCATGGCTGGCGACAACGTCGGTCTGCTGCTGCGCGGCGTGCAGAAGGAAGACATCGAGCGGGGCATGGTGCTGGTCAAGCCCAACTCGATCAAGCCCCACACCAAGTTCGAAGGTGAGGTGTATGTGCTGAAGAAGGAAGAAGGCGGCCGCCACACTCCTTTCTTCGCTGGCTACCGGCCCCAGTTCTACATCCGCACAACGGATGTGACCGGCCAGATCACCGCCTTCACCGCCGATGACGGCACCAACGTGGAGATGGTCATGCCCGGTGACCGCATCAAAATGAGTGCTGAACTCATCTGCCCGGTCGCCATTGAACAGGGCATGCGCTTCGCCATCCGCGAAGGTGGCCGCACCATCGGTGCTGGCGTGGTCTCCAAGATCGTTGCCTGAGGTCCCTTAGGACCCCGGGGGTGGTGGGGTTCCCACCACCCCTTTTGCACCTAGACAATTTGATTGCGGTTTGCCCTCCCAGGCCACCAGTTTCTGGCCTTGGGCTGGCCAAGCTGCCTGATCCTTGGTTCCGCCCAACCCGCTCCCTTCCGTCTTCCCCATGTCTACCGCCATTGCCCAGCAGAAGATCCGGATCCGCCTGAAGGCGTTTGATCGCCGCATGCTGGATCTGTCCTGCGAAAAAATTATCGAAACCGCCGATCACACCGCTGCCACGGCCATCGGTCCGATTCCTCTGCCCACCAAGCGCAAGATCTATTGCGTGCTGCGCTCGCCCCACGTGGACAAGGATTCCCGCGAGCACTTCGAAACCCGCACCCACCGTCGCATCATCGACATCTACAGCCCTACGGCGAAAACCATCGACGCCCTGATGAAGCTGGATCTGCCCAGTGGCGTGGACATCGAAGTCAAGCTCTGAAGTCAAGCTCTGAAGTCAGGCTCCAAAGCCGAGCACCCAAGCCAATGGAGACCCCAGACCCCTTGCAACAAGGGGCTTAGGAACCGTATGCGCACCCAGGCTGGCTCCTAAGGAGCCAGCCTTTTTTATGAAAACCGCTGATGGCCTCGGGCTGAAGCCCTGGCGGACCCTGGATCCGGGTCAGCGGAGATCAGGGGCGGTGGGGTGGGGATCTAGCTGAACAGAAGCGATAGATCCAGCCAGGGCCGGCCCCAGGCGACCCGTTAACTGGACGATCTTCCTAGGATCACTCCAAGCAACTTTCGCCATCGCTGGCGCTGCTTCATCCACCTCTTCCACCCCCAGGTTGCCGCCGTGACCCATCTGGCCGTGAGGGAACTGCCACTCTTCCCCCTGCCGGATGTGGTGCTGTTCCCGCAGGAAGTCCTGCCGCTCCATATCTTTGAACCGCGCTATCGCATGATGCTGCGCTCCGTGCTGGAAACGGACCGACGCTTTGGCGTGGTGCGCTGGGATCCCCAGAGCAAAACCATGGCGACCGTTGGCTGCTGCGCCGAAATTCTGCAATGCCAGAGCCAGGACGACGACCGCAGCAACATCGTCACCCTGGGCCAGCAGCGCTTCCGGGTGCTTGAAGTGGTGCGGGAAGCCCCCTTTCGGGTCGCCATGGTCAGCTGGATCGAAGACGACAGCGCCGACAGCCACCAGCTGCTTACCGATCTGGCCGCCGATGTGACCAAGGCCCTCAAGGACGTGGTGGATCTGACTGGCAAATTGGTCGGCAAAGCCACCTCCCTCCCCAGCGACCTGCCCGACCTGCCCCGGGAACTTTCCTTTTGGATCGGCTCCCACCTCGGTGGTCCGGTGGCAGACCAGCAGCAGACCCTGCTGGAAATTACCGACACCGGTGAACGGCTCAGGCTCGAATACGACCTGCTCGACCAGACCCGGCGCCAACTGGCCGCTCGCACCGTGCTCAAGGACACCTTTGACCAGCTGGGTGAGCAGGAGGCCCCGGGCCCAACCAGGGACGAACTCGCCGATGCCCTCGGTGAGGACCTCAGGGACGATCTCGGTGATGGCCGGGGCGGTGGGGTTGGCGCCGATGGGGACTGGAACCGCTGAGTCAACCCCGTTTCGCTGCTCGACCGGCTCCCAGTTCCCCTGCCCATGCCTGCATCAACCCTCGCCCCCTGGCTGTTAGCCGCCAGCCTGCCCTTGGTTCTTGGCCTGGCCCTACGGCTTTGGCAACGGCGCGATCGCCATTTCGTTAGCAGCGCCACGGTGGCCGAGGCCTACGACCGCTGGACCGCCGATCGCCTGCTAGAGCGCCTCTGGGGCGACCATGTGCACCTCGGCTATTACCCGCAGGCCCCCCTCCTACCCACCGGCCAACCCAGCGCAGCACCCAACCGGCCTGTTCGTTCGGCCAGGGGCAGGGCCAACGCGGCCGTCGATTTCCGCCAGGCCAAGGTGGATTTCGTCCATGCCCTTGTGCGCTGGAGTGGCCTCGACCAATTGCCCCCCGGCAGCAAGGTGCTCGATGTGGGCTGCGGCATAGGCGGCAGCGCCAGGATCCTGGCCCGGGACTACGGCCTCGACGTGCTCGGCGTCAGCATCAGCCCTGGCCAGATCCAGCGGGCCCGCGAACTGACGGCGCCAGGCCTGAGCTGCCAGTTCGCCGTGATGGATGCCCTTGATCTCGACCTGGTCGATGCCAGCTTCGCGGCGGTTTGGAGCGTGGAGGCGGGTCCCCACATGCCCGATAAGCAGCGCTATGCCGATGAACTGTTGCGGGTGCTCGCCCCGGGAGGCCGCCTGGCCGTGGCCGACTGGAACCGGCGCGACCCGGCCGATGGGCCCCTCGATTGGCGCGAGCGCTGGGTGATGCGCCAGCTGCTCGACCAATGGGCCCATCCGGAGTTCGCCAGCATCGCCGGCTTTGCTCGCAACCTGGGGGCCAGCCCCTTTGGCTTGCCCGCCCCCGGCGGCCAGACCCTTAACCAGGAGAGCTCAGGACTGGTCCTCGAAACCGGCGACTGGACCCCAGAAACCCTGCCCTCCTGGATCGATTCAATCCTGGAAGGGCTGCGCCGCCCGGGCCAGGTGCTCAGCTTGGGGCCAGGCGCCGTGCTGCAGGGTCTGCGCGAAACCCCCACCCTGCTGCTGATGCATTGGGCGTTCGCCACCGGCATGATGCAATTTGGCGTGTTTCGCGCCCTCAAAGCCCAGGCCGGCCGCCCAGGACGTTGATTGAATCCTGCGGCCCTGGGCCTGGGCCCGGGCCTAGTCCTGGGGCCCGTTGACCTGATCGAGGGGATAGGCCCCAAAGAAGGCCAGGTGCTGGCATAGGGGCTTCAGCACGGCCAGGGTCTCCGGCAGGGCCTCCCCCGAGCCGGCGGGCAGCTCCAGGTCGACGAAGAAGATGTATTCGCCCATCTCCCGCTTGGAGGGCCGCGATTCGATCCGACTCATGTTCAGGCCCAGCCGGGCAAAACAGGAAAGGGCCTCCAGCAGGGCCCCGGGCCGGTTCGAATGGAGCGAGAAGGCCAGGCTGGCCAGGGGACCCTCTAGGGAACTGGGGGCCCGGTTGAGCAGCAAAAAGCGGGTGCAGTTGCCGGCCACATCATTGATCGGATAGGCCAACACCTCCAGACCGTGCTTGCTGGCAGCCGGCAAGGAGGCAATCGCCCCCCGGAAACTGCTGCCAGCCACCATGCGGGCCGCCTCCGCCGTGGAGGTGGTGGGCAGCTGCAGGGCCCGGGGCAGGTGGTCGCCCAGCCACTGGCTGCACTGGGCCAGAGCCTGGGGATGGGAGAGCACCTCACTGATGGCCTCGATCGGGCCAGCACCCACCAGGGCATGGCGAATCGGCAGCACCAGGGCCCGGGCGACCCGCAGCTCGGGGTGCTCCCAAAGGGCATCCAGGCAGGCCGTCACCCCGCCCTCCACGGAGTTTTCGACCGGCACCACGGCCGCATCAGCGCGGCCCTCGGCCAGGGCCTGGACCACGGCGCGGAGGCCCACCTGGGGCAGTAACTGGGTCTCGGCCCAGCCCTCTAGGGCCGCCAGCCGTACGGCGGCCTGCTCCCCATAGGTACCGGCCGGTCCGAGGAAGGCAAGACGCATGGGCAGAAACGGGGACCGAGCTCGATAGGATCATGCCGCGCCGGGCCCCAATAATGCCCCTGGCATTCAGTGCCTGCCAACAGCTCGAATTACCTGTCGACTGCAACGCCGATCGTTTGCCCGCCTACCTCAACCAGGAGGATCGGGTGGTGGGCGCCCTGCTCGATCCCAGCCAGCTGGAGCCCCTGGGCCCCGGCCATTACCGCTATACGGTCACCAAGCTGCAGATGTTCCAACTGCAGATCCAGCCCGTTGTCGAAATTGTGGCGATCACGCAGCCCCAAACCATCCAGCTCGAGGCGCGGGATTGCGAATTGGAGGGCCTGGGGATTGTCGATGACTTTCGGCTCACCCTGGAATCCCACCTGGAAGCCACGGCCACGGGCCTGGAGGGGGAAGCCCGCCTATCGGTCAGTGTCAGCCAGCCTGCCCTGCTGCGACTGATCCCGGCAGCGGTGCTGGAAGCCACCGGCCGCACCCTGCTGGCCGGAATCCTGGTCAGCATCAAGAACCGGGTCGGCCAGCAGCTTCTGGCCGATTTCGAGGCCTGGTGCCTGGAGGCTCCGGCCTGAACCAGGAGGCCCGCCAGTCCAACTAGGGCCTAGATCGCTGGCTTGAGTTCAGGCGGAAGCCTGGTATGAAGCCAACACCTTGCGCAGAAAGGAGCGGCGGTGCAGCGGCGTTGGTCCCAGCTGCTCCAGGGCGCGACGGTGCAGGGCCGTGCCGTAGCCAGCGTGCCGCTCCAGGCCGTAGCCCGGGTAGCGCTCGGCGAGCCGCCCGACCAGGCCATCGCGCGCCACCTTGGCGATCACGCTGGCGGCGGCAATGGCTGGGCTGTGGCTGTCCCCCCGCACCAGGCAGCGCTGCAGGCCCGGCCAACAGCGCAACGGCAAGATCCCATCGACCAACACCAGCGGCGGATCCGCCCCAAGGGCGCCCCTGAGGCGCTGCAGGGCCCGCAGCATGGCCCATTCGGTGGCCAACCGAATGCCGTGGCCATCGATCTCGGCCGCCGAGGCCTGTCCGAGGGCCCAGCCCGAGGCAAGCGCCTTAATCAGGGGCACCAACGCTTCGCGCCGCCGGGGCGAGAGGGCCTTGCTATCGGTGAGACCAGCGGCACCGAGGCGACCAGCGGCCCGCTCAGGCAAGACGACCGCCGCCGCAAAAACCGGGCCAAACCAGCAGCCGCGACCCACCTCATCCACGCCGGCCGCTCCGCTGGGATCGGGATCGAGGCCAGGCGACGGCTGGGCCCCAGGGCGGCGTGGCCGGAACCGCGCTGGCAGCCCGGGCGCCGTCATCGCAGCCGGGACCTGGAGGCACCAGGGCCGGGCACCGACCCTGGTAGGACGAAGAGGCTGGCCACCTCAGTCGCTGGCGGAGGAACGGCGGCGGCGGCGGCGGGGTTCGCCGGTGGCATCCAGCACCCCATCCGGCTCCGCCGGGGGCGGCACCGCCTCCTGGGGGTCGGGTGTGATCGACACCGTGAGCGGAATCGGGGGCCCCTGGCCAGCATCAGCAACCGAACCGACGGCAGGCCGATCGGCGGCCAGGGAACCAGCCCCATAGGAGGGGGCCTCCTCAATCACCACCGGGGCTGGGCCCGACTCGGCGCGATCGTTGGATTTAACCACTTGGCGCCCGCGACTACGGCCCACCCGGGCAGGCGCCGCGGACCTGCCGCGCTCCTCCAGCTCCGAACCATCGATCCCACCGGCGCCCACAAGCACCGGAATGGGCGCGAAATCATCAACGGCAAAGGGGGTGATCTCCACCACGGCCGGCTCCCGATGCACGGGCTCCCGGCTGGGGGCACTCACCGACACCGTGATCTCCTCACGCTCCCGGCCATCGGAACGGCCTGAGGATTGGGAACTGGCTTGGGCATAAACACTGGCCTGGGCGTAGGGATTGGCCTGGTCAAAGGCACCGGCTGGACCAGTCCCACTGGCCTGCCCAGCGGACTCACCGCTGCCACCACGACCGCGCCGACGCCGGCGCGAGCCGGAGGACGCCAGCTGCTGGCGGGCTTCCTCCAACACCAATTCGGAGTCTTCGCCGGGGCGAACCACCCGCACCATCAGGTTGTCGCTGCTGGGGCTTGGGTCCAGTAGCAGCACGGGATTGAGACCCAGCCAGCCGTAGACGAGCTCCTGGTCGGGTTCCATCGGTACGGCCACCAGGTCAGGCTCCTGCCTGCGGCTAGGAGCTTCGCTGGAGCCGCCAGCCCCACCGCCGCCATAGGCAGGCGTTTCAGGGGCGAACGCCGGCACAGCAGCGGTTTCGAGGCTGGTGGTCTCGGGGAAATCGGAGCCGCCACGGCCACCGCGGCCACCACGACGGCGGCGGCTGGAGGCATCGGCCGGGGCCACCGGACTGGCCACCTCGGCCCGGGCAGAGGCGGCCGAACGCGCCAGACCGGTGGCGGTGGCCAGGGGCAGGAGCGAGTCCTTGCCCGGCAGCACGGCCACATGGCCCAGGCCGCCACAGCTGGGGCAAGCCCGACCGAACAGCTCGTAGATGTTCTGACCCTGGCGCTTGCGGGTCAATTCGACCAGCCCCAGTTCGGTCAACTGGGCGATTTGGGGCCGCGCCGTGTCGTGGCGCACGGCCTGGGTGAAGTGCTCGAGCAGCTGCAGCTGATCGCGGCGGGACTCCATATCAATGAAGTCAATGATCACAACCCCACCGATGTTGCGCAGCTTCAGCTGGCGGGCAATCTCAATCGCCGCCTCACAGTTGGTCCAAAGCACCGTTTCGCGCGCATTCGCCGAGCGGGTGAAGGAGCCGGAGTTGACGTCGATGACGGTGAGAGCTTCAGTCGGCTCGATGATCACGTAGCCACCGGAAGGCAGATCAACCCGGGGTTTGAGGGCATCGCGAATCGCGGCATGCACCCGGAAGTGTTCGAGGATCTCGGTGTGGTCGCTGTGGTGCTCCACCAGCAAGCTGGCCTGGTCGGCGCCGAGGAAGGCATTCACCCGGCCCACGGCCTCGGCGGTGTCAACAACAACACGCACCACCTCCGGGTTATAAAGATCGCGCAAGACCCGATGGATGAAATCCTCATCGCGGTTGAGCAACACCGGCGGGCTGGCCGTTTCCGCCGCCTGCTGGATCGACTCCCACTGGCGCAGCAGCATCTCCAGGTCATCGATCAGCAGCTCTTCGCTGACAGACTCGGCTTCGGTGCGGATCAACAGGCCAGCGCCCGGGGGCTTGATCAACACGCCGAGGGCGCGCAGGCGATTGCGCTCGTTTTCGCCGTTGATGCGACGGGAGATCGTCACGCCCTGGCCATGGGGTTGCAACACCAAAAACCGGCCGGGCAGGCTGAGGTTGCCGGTTAGGCGGGGACCCTTTGTGCCCGTGGGCTCCTTCATCACCTGGACCAGCACCTTCTGGCGTGGTTCCAGCAATTCGGTGATGCCGGCGGCCCCTTTCCTCAGGCGCAGGGGGCCCAGATCGGTGACGTGAATAAAGCCATTCTTTTCGCCTTCACCAATATTGACAAAGGCGGCATCGATGCCGGGGAGAACATTTTCAACGGTGCCAAGGTAGACATCACCAATCTGGTAACGGCCCTGGGCAACCACCAACTCATCAACCCGTTCGTCGTTGAGAACTGCAGCGATGCGCAGCTGCTCGGCGATGACGATCTGCTGGGGCATGGAGGATAGGGGGATGGCTCAGCGAACCTGAACCGGGGTAGCGGCAACGGTCCAGAGGAACGCTTTCGGGCCAGCAAGCAAAGTCCCGCAGGCGATCGCCTGGGGTCGGGGGGATCTGGGGGCTGGGGCCAGGAAGCGGCTCAGGGGAGCAACCGGAATTTGTGGTAGGG
Organism: Synechococcus sp. UW140; assembly: GCA_943369525.1. Taxonomy (GTDB): domain Bacteria; phylum Cyanobacteriota; class Cyanobacteriia; order PCC-6307; family Cyanobiaceae; genus BAIKAL-G1. Next base: position 7,679 of record CALRNL020000010.1, on the reverse strand, counting down.
ACGGATCAATTGGCTGGAATGGTGCGGCAGCGAAGCGGCAACACCGACTCGGTAGGGCCTTGCCTTGACCGGAAGGTTCAGGCGTCAGCAGAAAAACAAGAATTCCAGGTCTGGATCAAACCCGTCTGAACGGCGCCGCAACCTTGGCTCTGAGGAAGCTCGGCTCTCAGGAAAGTTGATTCGAGAAAGCTGTTGCGGAGAAGGGAGGCAGACTCGGAATTCCTGGAAGGACGGGTTTCGGAAAACCGGTCGATCGAAGTATCCTCTGCAGCCCAGCGGCCGTCTCAGTGCAAATTAGCACGCCCGCCCTGCTCCTGTTTCAACACCAGGCCATCGCGACAAACCCGGCGCAAGTGCAAAGGCCAGCCCAGGCGGCTGGCAAACCAGTGCTGCAGCTGCTCGGGCCGCAGACTACGGCCGGAGCCGTCAATCGTGGCCTCCACCCGCAGGGTGACGGCCCTATCGAGGGGCTCCACCGCTAGGGAGGCCAGGGAGCCGCGCAGGTCCCGTTGGCGGGGGCGGCCCTTCTTATCGGTGTCTGACCAGATCCATTGCGGCGCCGCCAACAGTTCGGCGGCGGCGCCCTGCCAAGCCCCCCCGAGGGGCGGGCCGCTGGCTCCGGCGTCCGCGTCCAAGGCCAGGGCCTGATTGGCCAGGACCGGCTCTAACACCAGGGTCCAATGGGCAGCCGCCAGTTCCTGGGAGAGGCTCGGCCCTGCCAGGGGCACTTCGGCCACCGCCAGCAGGCTGAATTCACCGGGCAACTGGGCCTGGAGCCGCTGGCGCACCCCGGCAGGGTCCTGCCATTCGGCCATCTCCAGATCCATCCACTCCCCCTGGGCCTCGGCCCCGAGCGGCAGGGCTAGGGCGAACTGGAGCCTCGGCAAGGGGTGGAAGCCGCCGGTGAAGCTCACGGGCAGGCCGCTGCGGCGCAGGGCCCGCTCCAGCATCCGCACCAGATCGAGGTGGCTGAGTAAGGCCAGGCTGCCGGTCTTGGCAAAACGGAAACGCAGGCGCTGTAGGCGCCCACTAGGGGGCGCCTGCTGGGGCCGCTGCTGGGGAATCGCCGGCGGCGGGATCACGACGTTGTGGCCCAGGTCCGGGCCACAGACGCCGCAGTGGCTGCAGCCTTCGAAGGAGCAATCGGGCACCACCGCCGCGGCCAGGGCCCGCTGCAGGTCTTCGGCCAGCCATCGTTTATCGATCCCCGTATCAATGTGGTCCCAGGGCAGGGGCTGGGCGCAGAAGGCCTCCAGGTCGGCCTCACTCAGGGCCACCGTTGCCGCCCATTCCCCCAGCTCATGGGCCCGGTAGCGCCCCCCCAAACCGGCCGCCTCAATCGCCCCGGTCCAGGCGGCATAGGTGCGATCCGCCGCCTCAAACCAGGCATCGAGGCCGGCGCCGGCCCGCCAGGCGGCCTCGATCACCGCCGCCAGGCGCCGGTCTCCCCGGCCGAGGAAGTCCTCCATCGCCGAGAGGCGCCCATCGCTCATGTTGGTTTTGATGCCGCGCAGGGGCCGAAGGGCCGCCCGCAGCAGGGCCTGGCGCCGCCCAAATTCGGCCGTGCTGACGCTGTGCCATTGGAAGGGAGTGTGGGGCTTGGGGGTGAAGTTGCTGATCGTCAGATTCAGCTCCAGGCGGCCCAGGTCGGCGCAATCCCGCTGAAGATTGCGGCAGGTTTCGGCAATGCCGAGCACGTCGGCGTCGGTCTCACCGGGCAGGCCGACCATGAAATAAAGCTTGATCTTGCGGTAGCCGTTCTGCATCGCCGTGCGGATGCCGCGCAGCAGCTCCCCATCGGTGAGCCCCTTGTTGACGATGTCGCGCAGGCGCTGGCTGCCGGCCTCCGGCGCAAAGGTGAGCCCGGCCTTGCGGGTGCCGCCAAGGATGTGGGCAATGTTTTGATCGAAGCGATCCACCCGCTGGCTGGGCAGGGTGAGGGACACGTTCTTGTCGGCCAGGCGATTGCGCAGCTCCACCCCCACCGCTGGCAGGGCCAAGTAATCGGAGCAGCTGAGGGACAGCAGGGAAAAGTCGCTGTAGCCGGTGCGCTCCATGCCGGTTTCAATCGCTTCAATCACCGCCTCCGGCTCCACATCCCGGGCCGGGCGGGTGAGCATGCCCGGCTGGCAAAAACGGCAACCGCGGGTGCAACCGCGGCGGATTTCCACCGTGAGCCGGTCGTGCACCGTCTCGATATGGGGCACCAGGCCCATGGCGTAGTGGGGCATGGGGGTGGCGGTGCGGCGCAGCACCCGCCTGGGGATGCCCTGCAGCAGCGGTTCGAGGCTGACGCCATCGGAGCCGGGGCCATAGAGGGCCGGCACGTACACCCCCGGCACCTGGGCCAGGTCGATCAACAACTGGCTGCGGCTGAGGCCAGCCGCCTTGGCTTCGGCCACCACCAGGCCGATCTCGGGCAGCAGCTCCTCGCCATCGCCGAGGGCAAAGAAATCGAAGAAGGCGGCAAAGGGTTCCGGATTGCTGGTGGCCGTGGGCCCGCCGGCAAAGATGAGGGGCGGCGCCGCCGGATCACTGAGGGGCAGATCGCCCCGGTCGCTGGCGCGCAGGGGCACCTGGGCCAGGTCGAGCATGGCCAGGATGTTGGTGGCGCCCAGTTCGTAACTGAGGCTGAAACCAAGAATGTCGAAGGCGGGCAGGGGCCGGCGGCTCTCAACGCCAAACAGGGCCTCACCGCGGGCCCTCAGGCGCTCGGCCAGGTCGGGCGCCGGCAGGTAGCTGCGATCGCAGAGCTGGCCCGGAACGGCATTGAGAATTGAATACAGAATGATGTGGCCCAGGTTGCTGGCGCCCACCTCGTAGATCTCGGGGTAGGTGAGGGCCCAGCGCACCCGGGCGGCCTGCCAATCACGCGGCTCCACCCCCAGCTCATTGCCCAGGTAGCGCCCGGGCCGGGCGATGGTCGGGTCCACCAGCGCGTCGAAGTCCACCGGCCCATCCCAGGCCCCGGGGCTGCCTGGGGCGATCGCGGTCCGCTCCGGGTTCGGCGTCAGCGAAGCAGGGCGGGAGCCAACGGACACAAGGGGGATGGGAGCGGGCATTGGCTTGATCGTATGGGCGGCGGTTACCGCCCGGGCCGCGCGCCATAGGACAATCCCGCCATCAGCACCCAGCGGATCGCCCCGCCCCATTGATGGTCCAGGTCAACGGCAACTACCTCAAGCTCAAAGCGGGCTACCTGTTCCCGGAAATCGCCCGGCGGGTGAAGGCCTTCAGTGAGGCCAACCCCGAGGCGCCAATCATTCGCCTCGGCATCGGCGATGTCACCGAGCCCCTGCCCGAGGCCTGCCGCACCGCCATGAAGGCCGCCATCGATGCCATGGGCACCCGGGAGGGCTTCCACGGCTATGGCCCCGAGCAGGGCTACCTGTGGCTGCGGGAGGCCATCGCCAAAAACGACTTCCAGGCCCGCGGCTGCGCCATCACGGCCGAGGAGATCTTCGTCTCCGATGGCTCCAAGTGCGACAGCAGCAACATCCTCGACATCCTGGGCGAGGGCAACCGCATCGCCGTGACCGATCCGGTCTATCCGGTGTATGTGGACAGCAACGTGATGGCCGGCCGCACCGGGGAGGCCGATGACGCCGGCCGCTACGGCGGCCTCACCTACCTGCCGATCACCGCCGACAACGGCTTCAGCGCCGAGATTCCTTCAGGGCCGGTGGACCTGATCTACCTCTGCTTCCCCAATAACCCCACGGGCGCCGTGGCCAGCAAGACCCAGCTGCAGCAGTGGGTGGACTACGCCCGCGCCAACGGGGCCCTGATCCTGTTCGATGCGGCCTACGAGGCCTTCATCCAGGACCCGGAACTCCCCCATTCCATCTACGAAATCGAAGGGGCCCGGGAATGCGCCATTGAGTTCCGCTCCTTCTCTAAGAACGCCGGCTTCACCGGCACCCGCTGCGCCCTCACCGTGGTGCCCCGGGGCCTGATGGGCCGCACCGCCACGGGCGAAGCCGTGGAGCTCTGGACCCTCTGGAACCGGCGCCAATCCACCAAGTTCAACGGCGTGAGCTACATGGTGCAGCGGGGCGCCGAGGCGGTGTATTCGCCGGAGGGCCAGGCCCAGGTCAAGGCGCTCGTCGCCTTCTACATGGAAAACGCCGCGACCATCCGCCGGGACCTGGCCAGCGCTGGCCTGGAGGTGTTCGGCGGTGAGCAGGCCCCCTACGTGTGGGTGAAAACGCCGGCGGGGGTGGATTCCTGGGGGTTCTTCGACCAGCTGCTCCAGCAGGCCCATGTGGTCGGCACCCCGGGCAGCGGCTTCGGGGCCGCCGGCGAGGGCTACTTCCGCCTCTCGGCCTTCAACAGCCGCGCCAACGTGGATGAGGCGATGGGACGGATCAAGGCCGCCCTGGCCGCCTGAAGCCGGCTCCCCCGCCTGCCAGCGCCCGAACCAACGCTCTGGGAGCCAGTCGTGGCGAAGGTTGCCCTGCTACCCCAGGGCCTGGGCCGCCTTGGCTTGGCAAACCGTGACCCGCAACACCGGGGAAACGACCCGGGCCATCCCTACAGTTGAAAACCCGATCGGACGGAACCGGCCATGACCGTGGCTGCGCAGTCAATGACGAGCTCCCCCAGCCGGAGCCCCGGCGGAGCGGCCGTGATCGAAAAGCAAACCGAGCGGGTGCGCAAGCTGTCGCCCCGCTACAAGGTGCTGCTCCACAACGATCCGGTCAACACGATGGAATACGTGGTCACCACCCTGCGCCAGGTGGTGCCCTCCCTCAGCGAACAGGACGCGATTGCCGTGATGCTGGAAACCCACAACACCGGCGTGGGCCTGGTGATCGTCTGCGACATCGAACCGGCCGAGTTCTATTGCGAAACCCTCAAGGCCAAGGGCCTCAGCAGCACGATTGAGCCCGAAAGCTGATGGAGGCCGCCGGCAGGCCTGGTCGGCCGCCCATTCCCTGGTGGGGAACCCTGCTCTATCCAGCCGCGTTGGTGGGGCTGTTCCTCGGCTGCCAAGGGCTGGCTGGGCTTGTGGGAATTGGGGAAGGGCAACGGGCGAGCCTGGCGGCCTTGCCGGCGGTGTTGGCCCTGGTGCTGAGCCTGCCGCAACGGTTGCGCAGGCAGTGGGGCGAGCCCCATCCCTGGCGCAGCCTGGGGGTGGTGTGCCCCTGGCCGGCGGCGATTAAGGCCCTGCTGCGTGGCCTGGTCAAGGCGGCCGTCCTGCTGGCCCTGGTGCTGATCGGCCTGCAAGTGGCTGGGGCCCTTGCCTGGCCGCTACAGACCTCTGCCGCCGTGCTGCTCAATGGCCTGGCCCTGGGCCTGGGGGTGGCTTTTGCCGAGGAGCTTCTCTTTCGCGGCTGGCTGTTGGGGGAACTGGGGCTGCACCTGGGGCGCCAGCGGGCTCTCTGGCTCCAGGCGGCCCTCTTCAGCCTGGTGCACACCCGCTTCAACCTGCCGCTGCTGCCCCTGCTGGGCCTGCTGGGGGGCCTGCTGCTGCTGGGCCTGGCCCTTGGCCTGCAACGTCGGGCCGACCGGGGCCTGCTTTGGGGCGCGATTGGCCTGCACGGCGGCCTGGTGGGGGGCTGGTTTGTGCTCAACCAGGGGCTAATCGGCCTGGAACCGGCAACCCCAAGCTGGCTCACCGGCCCTGCCAACCCGATCGGCGGCCTGCTGGGCTGGCTGGGGCTAGGACTTTTGTTGTGGGTGCGTCGACGCTGGTGGAGCGCCTAGCCCCACCTACCGCGTCGCCGTCGCGAGGGCTTTGCGTCCTTCCAAGGGCGCCTGCAGGGCCTCCTCCAGGGGCGCCAGCCCGAAGTCGCGCTCCAGCAAGGCCATCACGGTGCGGCCGAAATCGCCGGGGTTGCGTTCAAAGGCTTCTAGGCAGATTCGGCCAAAGGTGCTGCCCATTGGTTCCGGGTTCCAGAGCAACTGGCGGGCGGTCCAGGGCATCATGCTCATCGGGTTGTAGCCGGGTTTGATCAGGCCCTGGTCAAAGCCGTATTGCTCCAGGTGGGTGTGGGGCTGCAGGCCAATGAAGAAGATCGCCGGCTCTACCTTGTCGGCGCCAAAGATGCGCTCCAGTTCGCGGTGATAGGCCACGGTCTGGCGAATCGTTTCGGGGCGCTCATCGATCACATTGAAGGAGTAGTTCACCGACACATGCTCGCGGAAACCGGCCCTAGCCAGTAGGCGACAGTTCTCCAGCACGGTGCGCAGGTTGTAGCCCATGCGCATCTTGCGCACGAGCTCCTGGGAGCCCGAGGTGATGCCAATCTCGAAATAGTCCATGCCGGTGGCCACCATCAGCTCGGCCAGTTCGGCATCGAGGTTGTCGGCGCGGATGTAGGCCGCCCAACGGATGTCACGCCAGCCCTGGGCCAACACCGCCCGTAGCAACTCCTTGGCATCCTCGATGTAGCGGCGCGCCGGGATGAACTGGGCATCGGTGAACCAAAAGCCGCGCACGCCCTTGCCATAGAGCTGGCCCATCTCGGCGATCACCTCCGCCAGCGGGTTGACCCGCACGGCCTTGCCTTCAACCACCGTGTAGACGCAATAACAACAGTTATGGGGGCAGCCCCGCTTGGTCTGCACGCCGACGTAAAAATCGCCGCCATCGAGGTACCAATCGAGCTGGGGCCAGATCTCGGCGATGTAGGCGTAATTGCAGGCGCTTTTCTCCATGCCGGCGGGCTGTTCATGGATCAGCCCCGGTCGGGGCGCCTCACCCGCCAGGAAGCAGCGCTCTAGGGCCAGGGAGTCCCCCCGGATCAGCTTCTCGATCAGGGGTTCCCCCTCCCCCACCGAGACCACCGTGCCCCGGGGCAGCTTGCGGCCGAGTTGTTCATAAAAAACGCTCACGGCACCACCTCCCAGCACCGCCTGGGCCTGGGGCTGGAAGCGGCGGGCCCGCCGCAGGCCCCGGCGCACCAGGCGCAGGTTGCGCCACAGCTCGCCATAAAAGGAGGCCATCAGGCCCAGGCCACCGAGGGCGCCCCGCAGCCGTTTGAGCGGATTACGGGCGTAGAAGACCTCAAAGGAATGCTGCAGCGGATTGCCACCGCGGCCATCCACCGGTGCATAGATCTGGATATCCCGCCAGGAGAACACCAGCAAGGTGGGCCGGAAGGCCTCCACCGTGGCGAGCAGCACCCGATCCACGTCCAGGAGCGGCACGGCGGCCAGATCAAGAATCCGCTGGGGGATCCTGGGGAAACACTTATGGATGTGATCGGCCAGATAAACGGGCCCGATCGGGAAAATGGGGTTGCAGGGCAGGCGCACCAGCAGCACCCGGTGAGCACTCACGGTGAGAACGCTGCGGCGGACCCGGACGCTAACAACTGGAACCCCAGGCCAGGGGCCGCCGCTTGAAGGGTGCCTGGGATGGGGCGAGGCCGCCATGGCAGCCCAAGCCCCCTGGGGTGGTGGGGACGGTCGCATGCCCGGGACGATCGCCCCAAGGGCCTGCCCATGGCAGGGATCAAACCCCATGCGGCGCAAGGGAAGCCGGCCTGGGCCAGCCGCATTCCCCAATCTTTCCTCACATCCCGCAATCTTCTGTTACAGTGACGCAGGCGATGGCCAAGCGGGTTCCCGCACAGCCCTTGTCCTACTTACCGCTCCATTCGGAGCACACTTTCCCCGTTCTCATGACCACCACAATTCAGCAGCGCCAAGGCGCTTCTGCGTGGAATCAG
>CALRNL020000009.1:0-134434 GCA_943369525.1 Synechococcus sp. UW140 | reverse complement strand
CTGGCGGTGACGCTGTAGGTGGCCGTAACCGGGGTGGTGATAACACCGTCGGTCAGACTGGCGCTGATGGTCGCGGAGCCATCGGCACTGGCCACAAACGACCCAGCTGCCAGGGCCGCATTGATCGCACTCACGCTGCCGCTCAGTTGAATGCCGCTGGTTTCGGAATCGGCATCGGCCAGGTTGCGGAAGTTGCCGCTGCTGGCACTCAGGCTGAGGGTGAGGGTCTGATCGGTGTCAGCGTCATTGACGCTGATGTAGCTCAGGGCATCGGCCAGCCCCGTGGTGAGGGCACGGGGGGTCGTGCCTGGAGTGCTGAGGGTGGGGGCGGTGTTGGCCTTGGTGGCCAGGAAGCTGTAGTCGATTGCCACAATCTGCCTGCCACCATCCTCCAGCCTCAAGGAGATGCCGGCCCCGCCCGCAGTTGCTGGCGTGAAGGTGGCATTCACTAACGCCGCATTGATGCTACTGGCGCTGCCAATGAGCTGGATGCCGTCCAATTTGCCGTCAGCGTCCGTTAAGTTGCCAATGCTGCCATCAATGGGCCGCAGGGTGAGGGTCAGGGCGTTGCTGTCGATATCGCCAACTGTGAAATCCACCAGGGCGTTGCTCACACCGGTGTTCACGACCGTTGTAACGGTGGGCACGCCGCTGATTGTTGGCGCATCATTCACCGGATCCACGTCCACCTTCACGGCGATCGGTGTTGACGATTCACCGCCACTGTTATCCAGCGCGGTGACCGTGAAGGCGTTGATCGCCATGCCATTGGCATTGGCAGCCGCGGTCCAATAGGCATTCAGGGTCGGGGTGATCCTGTCATTGCTACCGCTGAGCCAGGCCGTGGCGCCCTGCTCCGTGGTGCCAATCCGGAGGCTGCCGCTACTGACCACCTTCACCACAAAGCCTTCGACGCTGCCGCCCTTGTCGGTTTCATCGGCCACGGCGGCGAGATCGGCGAAGGAGATCGCCAAGGGCTGATCTTCCTTGGCGCCCCGGAGGGTGTCGACCTGGGTGAGGCTGGGGGGTGAATTGATCGCCATGAAACTGGCAGTGCTGCTGATCACCGGGGCCAGGCCGTTGCTGAGGCTCAGCTGCAGGCTGGAGCTGCCCAAGGCCGTGGCCTGGTAGCGGGCATCCTGGAGTTGGGCGTTGATCTGGGCGGCCGTGCCTTTGAGCTGCACTCCTGGCTCCTTGGGATCGGCATCACTGAGGCCAATCAACTGGCCGTTGCTGGCCGCAGCATCGAGGCTGAGGGTGTAGCTCTCGGCGAGGAAGGTAAAGGCGTTGGTGAGGGCAGCATCGGGATCGCTGATCGAGAGGAAGCCCAGGCTTTCGCCAAAGCCGGCACTGATCGATCGGGCCGCCGTGCTGGCGGGGTTGTTGAGCAGCGGATCGCTCACCGCCCGGAACTGAATGGCGGCGTCGGTGCTGGACCCCGTGCCATTGGAGCCATCATGGAGCTCCAGGCCCAGACCCACGGCACCGGCTGCGGCCGATTGCAACGTGATCGCCGGATCGGCCAACAGGGCATTGATCTGGACCAGGGTGCCGGTCGCCAGCCAGCGGCTGGCGGTGTTGATCGTGAGCGTGGCGCCGCCGCTGTGGGTGCCAGCGCTGAGGCCGCCGAGGCTGGCGTTGGTCGCCACCAGGGTCAACTGGGTGGTGCCGGCGCTGCTGTAGTCCACCAGATCGCCATCGGCCACCCTGATGGGCGTGCTGCCGAGCAGGCTTTGCAGGCTGGTGGCCACCCCATGGCGCAGGCGCACCACGGTGCCGCTGGCGGGCACACCGCTGAACACCGCTGGATCATTCACCGCCGCCACGGCGATCGTGGTGCTGCCGAGGTTCAAGCTGCTGTCGCCCGTTGCCAAATCAAAACTCAACCCATAATTGCCATTGGCATTGGGGGCGGCCGTGAAGCTGAGCACAGCCCTGGTTTGCAGGTAGCGATTGAGGGCAGTGATCGTGCCCACCAGGGTCAGTTGGGCGCTGGCGCTGCCGGTAACCGTGACGCCCGGGCCGTTGCTGGCGCTGAGGCTGCCGCTGGGCGTGGTGCCCTGGCGCACGGAGAGGGTGAGGGTTTGCACGGCATCACCGCCATCGGGATCGGCCAACACCAGGGCGCCCAGGTCGAGCGGCGCCGTGGTGTCCTCGGTGGCGGCGATCGATGGGGGCAGGTTGGTGAGGGTGGTGGGGTCATCGGTGGGAGTGACCGCCACGGTGAGGCTGGCCGTGGCCGTGGCATTGGCCAGGCCACTGCCGTCGTTGGCCGTGACCGTGATCTGGCGCGGCGTGGTGACGGGGTTATCGGAACTGTTGGAGTAGCGCACCGCCCGCAGGGCGGACTGGAAGTCGGCCGGGGTGGGAGAGGCGTTAACGGCGGCCTTAATCAACAGCGAACCACTGGAGGCGTCGTAAGCCGCGGTTAACCCGCTCGGCGTGGTGGCCAAAGCCAGCAGATCACCGGCTTGCAAATTGGTGATCACCACTTGCAGGGATAGCAAGCTGTTGTCCGCGTCGCTGACGCTGGCGAGCGGACCCACGATCGCCATGGGGCTGCCGTTTTCGGTATACGAATTGGGGGCATTCGTGGGATCGAGATTCAGCTGGGGCGCCTGGTTGCTGATGGGCGCGCTGCTGCTGGTGAGGCCCGATGCCAGGGCTGCCATGGAGGCGTCTGGAAGGCCCTTGCCATTGCGGCGCTGGGCCTTCAGGGCCAGATCCACCGTGCTGCTGCCGCTGGGGTTGGTGTAGGTGAGGTCCAGGGCGCCCAAACCGATGCTGCCATCGCTGAGGTCCATGGCGCCGAGAATGATGCTGCCATCGCTGCCGATGGCGCTGCTGCCCAGGGTGATCGTGGTGGCGCTGGTGTCGATGTCGCTGAGGGCGCTGCCCCTGGCGATCGCCAAGCCGGTAACGGTGCCCGCCAGGGGGCCATCGCCCGGGGCCGTGAGGCTGAGCATGACGGTTTGATCCTGGGCCAGCCACTGGCTATCGATGCGTCCAGAGGCATCCACACCCACCAGGCGCAAAGCGCCCAGGCTGGTGGTCTCGCCTGACTGCAGGGTGGTGGGGCTGGGGGAACCCAGAATCTGGAGCTGGCTTGCCACCACATCGGCGCTGATTGGGCCACTGGTGGCTTTGGTGAGACCAGCGGCGGCACCGCTGCCCTCGGCCAGCAGGGTGAACCGTTCGCCATCGGCGGAGGCCTCGTAGGCCAGGAGGGGGAAGCGGGCCACACCGTCGATCAGCTCGGCGCTGGGGGCACCGCTGCTGCCGGATTGGTTAAGGCTGCCCGCACCGCTGGCGCTAAGGGTCACCGTGCCGGTGGCGGTTTTGTTGACGTTGCCGTTGGCATCGACCGCCTGCACCTCATAGCGGGTGGCCTGGCCGCTCACCACGGCAGAGGGGCCCACAATTTTCAAGGCCGTGGCCGCCAACACCGGAATGGTGAGGGTGAATTGCCGGCTTGCTGTGTTACCAACCCCATTAGCCGCCACGACGGTGATCGAATAGGCGCCGCCGGTGCCTGCGGCCGGGGTGCCGCTCAGCACGCCCGAGGGGCTCAGGCTCACACCCGTGGGCAGGGGGCCATTGGTGGAGATGATGGAGAATCGGGGGGCTGGGTAGCCGCTGGCGGTGAAGCTGAAGTTGCCGGCGCTGCCAGGTTCGAAGCGGGCGCTGGCCGCGCTGGTGATGGAGGGTGCCTCGTTCACATCCAGCTTGAAGGCCTGGTTGGTGCTGCCGGCGCTGTTGGTGGCGGTGATGTTGACCGTGACCGAGCCGCCGGTGCCCGCCGCTGGCGTGCCGGAAATCTCACCAGTGGTGGCGTTGAGGGTCAGGCCGCTGGGCAGGGTGCCCGGGGGCACGGAATAGGTAGGCGCGGGGATGCCTGTGGCACCAACGATGAAGGTGCTCGCCGTGCCCGCGGTGAAGGTGGCAGGGGCGGCGCTTGAGAAGGCGGGGGCGGAGCTTCCTTCCACCACCAGCTTGAAGGGCTGGGAGGCGGTGCCCGCCGGGGTTGACGCCGACAGAATGAAGGCATAGGTGCCCGTGCCGGTGGCGGTGCCGCTGACCACGCCGGTGGTGGCATCGAGCGTGAGGCCGGCCGGCAGGCTGCCCACCGTGATCTCATAGCGGGCACCCACCCCTTGGGCGCCCAGGTGGGCGAAGAAGGGCTGGTTTGCTTTGGTGGATAGGGCCGAGTTGGCCGGGAAGGCGGCGAAGGCCGGATCGCTCACCAGGGGCGATTGCACGGTGGCATAGCCGGTGCCGGTGGGGGCGCCGCTGCCAAAATTTATGGCATCGCCCCAAGTTGTGATCGACCCGTCAGCTTTCAGGGCGGCAAACGCCTGTGGATTGGCATAAATCTGGGTGAAACCTGTGCCCGCTGGCGCACCGCTGCCACCGAAATCGCTAGAGCCCCAGGCGGTGATCGACCCGTCGGCTTTCAGGGCGGCAAACGCAAATCGATTGGCATAAATCTGGGTGAAGCCCGTGCCTGCTGGAGCAGCGCTGCCACCGAAATTTTTAGAGCCCCAGGCGGTGATCGACCCGTCGGCTTTCAGGGCGGCAAACGCAGATTGAGTGGAATAAATCTGCGTGAAGCCCGTGCCCACTGGCGAACCGCTGCCACCGTAATAGCCATCGCCCCAGGCGCTGATCGACCCGTCGGCTTTCAGGGCGGCAAACGCATTGGGATTGGCATAAATCTGGGTGAAGCCCGTGCCCGCTGGCGCAGCGCTGCCACCGTAATAGCCAGAGCCCCAGGCGGTGATCGACCCGTCAGCTTTCAGGGCGGCAAACGCACCTTGATTGGCATAAATCTGGGTGAAGCCCGTTCCCGCTGGCGCAGCGCTGCCACCGAAATCGCTAGAGCCCCAGGCGGTGATCGAGCCGTCGACTTTCAGGGCGGCAAACGCAAATGGATTGGTATAAATCTGGGTGAAGCCTGTGCCTGTGGGCCCGGCGCTGCCCGCCCAATAGGTATTACCCCATTGGCTGAGCGAGCCGTCGGCCTTCAGGGCGACAAACGCAGATTGAGTGGAATAAATCTGGGTGAAGCCCGTACCTGATGGCGCACCGCTGCCACCATTGCTGGCAACGCCCCAAGTTGTGATCGACCCGTCAGCTTTCAGGGCGGCAAACGCAGATTGAGTGGAATAAATCTGGGTGAAGCCCGTGCCCACTGGCGAACCGCTGCCGCCGAAAAAGCTAGAGCCCCAGGCGGTGATCGACCCGTCGGCTTTCAGGGCGGCAAACGCATTGGGATTGGCATAAATCTGGGTGAAGCCCGTGCCGGAAGGCGCGCCGCTGCCACCGGAATAGCCAGCGCCCCAGGCGCTGATCGACCCGTCGGCTTTCAGGGCAGCAAATGCAGCTAGGTTCGGGAAAGCTTGTCCTGACCCAATAAAAGCGATCGCCCCGCTGCCCACCCGCTGATTCGGCAAAATCACCGAAAGCGGAGTTTTCACCTCCAGCGTGTACGCCTGGGCCGTAGACCCCAGCGCGCTGGTGGTGGTGACGGTGAAGGAATAGGTGCCAGGCAGGCCGCTGGGCGTGGTAGCGGTGGCCGCAAGACCGGACGGCGTGCCGGACAGGAAGCCTGTTGCCGGGTCGAGAGACAAACCACCGGGCAGCGCGCCGGCGGTGATGCGGGAATAGGCCCCCTGGCTGATGGCACCCACCTGATAGGCGGCCGGGCCGGCGCCACCATCGGGGCCGATCTTGGTGCCGATGTAGGCCGTGGGCAGGTCGCCGCTGGTGCCGGATTGCTGGTAAGGAATCGCCGCCCGGGCCGAGCTGACTGTCAGGCCCGTGCCCCTGGGCACGCCTGAACCACCTCCAATGGGGTCACCCCAGGCCGCCAGGCTGCCATCCGATTTTTGCCCAACAAACGACGAACTAGTAGAGAAGACCTGGGTGAAGCCGGTGGCCGTGGCGCCCGTGGGCGCCTTGGCCTTGCCGCCGAAGTTGGAGTTCCCCCACGAGACGACCGTGCCATCGTTCTTGAGGGCGGTGAACGCCTGGCGGTTGGAAACGATCGTGATAAAACCTGTCCCCGGGGGCGTGCTATCGCCGCCAGCGGCTTTGTTACCCCAAGAGACAATGGACCCATCGGTCCTGAGGCCCGCGAAAGCCTTGTCGGTGGAATAGATGGCGGTGAAGCCGGTGCCCGTGGGAAAGTTGCTACCGCCACTACCGGTTCCGCCCCAGGCCGTGATGGTGCCATCGGATCTCAGCGCGGCGAATGCGGAGTCAGTGGCCGAAACGCTGATGAAGTTGTTGCCGCCGGTGAACGGATTATCGCCCTTGCTTGTGGCGCCCCAGGTGGCGATGGTGCCATCGGCACGCAGCGCCGCGAAGCCATTGTGGCTGGAATAGATGGCGGTGTAGCTGTTGTTGGTGGGCGCGTTTGTGCCGCCATTGGTGGTGATGCCCCAGGCGCTGATCGAACCGTCAGACTTCAGCGCGGCGAAGGCGGTGGCGTTGGATGTGATGGTCACATAGCCGGTGCCGGTGGGCGCGTTCGTGCCGCCGGTGTCGCTGCTTCCCCAGGCGACCAAGCTGCCATCGGCCTTCATGGCCACCATGGCACCGCTATTGGTGAAGATCTGCGTGTAGCCGGTTCCGGTGGGTTCGCCGGTACCGCCGCTAACGTCTTGGCCCCAGGTGATGATGCTGCCATCGGCCTTCATGGCGGCGAAGGCGTAGCCATTGGAAAACAACCGGGTGAAGCCGGTGCCGGTGGGTGCGCCCAGGCCGCCGTAATCGTTGTTGCCCCAGGACTGGATCGAGCCGTCGTAACGCAGGGCGGCGAAGGCGGAATTGGTCTGGGCGATCTGCACGTAGCCAGCCCCGGTCGGCACGCCGGTGGCCAGAGCGCCGCCGCTGGCGCTGTCGCCCCAGGTGACGATGGTGCCATCGGCTCTGAGGGCGGCATAGGCGCCCAAGTTGATGCCCTGGGTTCCGCTGCTCAGGGTATCGATGGTGGAATACTGGCCAGGGCGCTGGTTGGGGGTGTCGGCGCTCACCTTGATGGTGTACGTCTGCGCTGCGATGCCCTTGCTGTCGCTGGCGGCCAGGGTGAATTGGTAGGTGCCGGGGGTGGTGGGCGTGCCGGCCACTGTGCCGTTGGTTTGCAGCGTCATGCCGGGGGGCAGGGTGCCGGCAATGTGCGAATAGTTCAGCTGGGCAGTTGCTGGAGTCGCAACCGCGGCCAGGTCGTAGCTGGCCAGTTTGCCGATGGCGTAGTTGGCATAGCCGATCGGCTTGGTTGGGTTGAAAGTAGGCGCCGCTTTGGAAGTGCCGGAATCCGTCACCGTCAGTGAATAGGCCTGGCTCGACTGGCCGCTGCCGTTGTAGGTGGTGACGGTGAAGTTGGAGGTGCCGGACTTGGTGGCCGTGCCTTCCAAATAGCCGGTGGCCACATTGAGGCTGAGTCCGTCCGGCAAACTGCCGCTGGTGATGGCGCTGCCCAGGCCAAGGCCCGTGTTGGCGCCCACCTGGTAGCCGGCCACGCCGTTAAGGCCGGCGGCCTGGGTGGCCAGCGGGGTGAAGAGTCGGGCGGCGGGCAGGTTGCCGGTCACGTCGAACTGGCGGGCGGGAGCCACCGCGGTGGCGTTTTGGATCGAGGCGAACTCCACCTGACCCGAGGCACCATGCAAGCCGGCGATAGATGAACCCCAAACCTTGACGGTGCCATCCGCCTTCATGGCAGCGAAGGCGTTTGCGCGGCTGAAGATCTGGGTGTAGCCGCTGCCGGTGGGGCTGAAGAAGCCACCAGAGGTGGATTTACCCCAAACGGTGATACTGCCGTCGGCCTTCATGGCGGCGAAGGCGTTGTTGTTGGTGTAGATGGTGGTGAAGCCGGTGCCCTTGGGCGCGCCGGTGCCACCGCTATCGGTGGCACCCCAAGAGATGATCGAGCCGTCGGCCTTCAGCGCCGCGAAGGAGCCGCCGGTGGAAAAGACTTGGGTGAAGCCGGTGTCTGTGGGTGTGGCGGAGCCAATGCTGCCCGAGGCGCCCCACGAGACGAGGGAGCCATCGCTCTTCATAGCGGCGAAGCCGTTGCTCGAAGACCAGATATCGACAAACCCGGTCCCGGTTGGGGCGTTTGTTCCCCCATTGTTGCTGCTGCCCCACACGGCAATGCTGCCATCAACTTTGAGCGCCGCATAGGAGCCTTTAGTGGCAAAGATCTTGGTGTAGCCGGTGCCCGTGGGCGCGTTGCTACCGCCGCCAGCACTGTCTCCCCAGGCGGTGATGCTGCCGTCTGCTTTGAGCGCCGCATAGGCATGGAGGTTGGGAGTAATGCTGGTATAGCCGCTGCCAGTGGGAGCACCCACCACAGTGCCCCAGGCGGTGATACTGCCGTCGGCCTTGAGGGCGGCGAACGCAGATTGTGCAGAGTATATTTTGGTGTAGCCGGTGCCCGCTGGCGCACCGCTGCCACCGAAATCGCTAGAGCCCCAGGCGGTGATGCTGCCGTCGGCCTTGAGGGCGGCGAACGCAGATTGTGCAGAGTAGATCTTGGTGTAACCGCTAGTAGTGGGCTCGTTAAAGCCGCCGGCGGAACCTTCACCCCAAGCTTCGATGCTGCCATCATATTTAAGGGCGGCAAAGGCGAAAGTGCTGGCGGTGATCTGGGTGTAGCCGGTGCCGGTAGGCTCGCCACAGCTGCCCCAATTGGCATTACCGCCCCAGGAGTAGACGCCACCGTTGGCCGTGAGGCCGGCAAAGGCCGTCGAGTTGGCGTATTCCGTGCCCGAGCCGATGCTGTAAACGGCACCAGCGCCCTGGCGCTGGTTGGGCAGCAGCGAACTTTCCACCCTCAGGTTGAAGTTCTGGGTAACACTGCCGGCGGCGCTGGTGGCATTAATCGTGAGCGGGAAGGTACCGGGTTCTGCGGGGTTGCCATGGATCCAGCCGGTGGCGGCATCGAGCTTCATGCCAGCGGGAAGCTTGCCGTTGGTGATCGTGAAGGTGAGGCCTTCGCCCTGGATGCCCAGGAACACCTGCGCTTGCTGCGTCTGGTTGACGCTGAGGTTCACCGGGGCGCCGGCGGCCTGGGGGAAATAGGGCTTCGCCAACGTGGGCGACTGCACCGTGAGGTAGTTGCTGCCCGTGGGGGCGCCGGTGCCTCCAGTGAGCGAGGAGCCCCATGAATAGAGGCTGCCATCGGTTTTGCGGGCGGCAAACGCCGTGCCCGAGCTGGTGATCTCAGTCCAGCCGGTGCCGGTGGGGCCGCCCGTGCCGCCCATGCTGGTGTTACCCCACACGGTGACCGAGCCGTCGCCCTTGAGGGCCGCAAAGGCGCCCTGGCTACTGAACAGGTTGGTGTAGCCGGTGGCCGTGGCTGCCGGGGCCACCTTTGTGTTGCCGCCCTCTAGAGAGCTGCCCCACACGCTGATCGAGCCATCGGCCTTCATGGCCGCAAACGAATTGAGCGTGGAGTACACCTGGGTGTAGCCCGTGCCGGTGGGGGCGCCGGAGCCGCCATTAATCGAGTTGCCCCAGGCGGCCAGGGAGCCGTCCTGGCGGACCGCCACAAAGGCCGAGCTGTTGCCGTACAGCTGGCGGTAGCCGCTGTCGGTGGGGGCCTTGAGGTAGGTGAGGGTCGGTGACGTTGAGGTGCTACCGCCGCCGAAAGCCGAATCGCCCCAGGCACTGATAACGCCGTTGGCGTCGATCGCCGCCATGGCCCGGCTGGTGTTGACAACATCCAGCCAGCCAGAGCTACTGGGTTTGCCTGAACCGCCGGTATTGGTACCAGTAGCGGTCGGACCCCAGGCAGTGATTGCGCCCTTGGAGTCGGTGGTCGCGAATGCGCCGTAGGAGGCCGTGCCCGACTGGAAGTCGTTGACGGTGACGCGGGTGAACGCCGTTGTGAGCGGAACGGGCGTGGCGCTTGTGCCGATGCTGTTGGCGTTGCCCCAGGTCCGGATCGTGCCATCGATCTTTTGCGCCGCGAAGCCGCCACCGTTGGCGTAAATGCGGATGTAGCCGGTGCCAGTGGGCGAGGAGCTGCCGGTGGGGCTGAAGGAGCCCCCATCGGCGCTGTTGCCCCAAGCGGTGATGCTGCCATCGTTTTTGATGGCGGCAAAGGCGGTGCGGGTGGCGGAAATCATCTGGTAGCCGGTGCCCGTGGGCTCGCCCGTGGCGCCGTTGGCGCTAAAGCCCCAAGAAACAATCGAGCCGTCGTTTTTGAGCGCGGCGAAGGCCCTCTCGTTGGAGGTGATCACGGTGTAGCCGGTGCCGGTGGGGGCCTCGGCCTGGAGGCCGCCGTTGAGGGTGTTGCCCCACACCTTCACCTGACCGTCGGTGGTGAGCGCCGCGAAGGCGCTCAGGTTGCGAAACTGCTCGCCGGTGGCACCAAGGGCATCGGGGCCGCCGAGGCTGGTGCCGGTGGCCGGGCGCTGGCCGGGCAGGGTGTTGCTGGGGCTCCCATCCAGCTTCACGAGCTGGGTGGTGCTACCCGCGGCATTGGTGGCTGTGACATTCACATAGGGGTCCACCGCGGTGCCGATGCCCACCTTGCCGCTGATCACGCCGGTGTTGGGGTCGAGGCTCAGGCCCGGCGGCAACACGCCATTGCTGCCGATCACCACATCCTTAATGGTGTGGAAGTTGTTTGTGAAAGCGCCGGTGGTGCCCGTGAAGCTGAAGGCCCACAGCGACTTATCGGTGCTTTGCCAATCGTTGACAACGCCCGTGTCAAAGGCCAACACATTGTTCACCCACACCTGCGGGCGCCCCTCGGCGCTCATCGCAATCTTGACGGGTAAGTAGGTGTTACTCTTATAAAGAGCGGCGGTGAAAGGGTTAGGGATGAGGGTGCTGGAAGATGTGAGGTTATTTAAGGAAACAGCCACCTGCAAGTAGAATTGGCTGCTACCTATAACGAGTTCAGTGAGGTTGACCCGCAGGCCCTTGGTGGTGTCGCCGGGGTTGCCATAGTTGAAGCTGATGCCACCGCCACCCGTAGTGGTGCCGCCGCCCACCTTGTAGTTGAAGCTGGCCGTAAAGGCCGTGGGGTTCTGATCACCCTGGCCCAGGAATTGAACCCAGCTGGTTTGATTCGTCGTATTCTGGATGAGTTCAATCGCACCGGCAGTGAATCGGCTATTGCCATTGATGTAGGCGCCGGCGGGCAGGGTATCAGCGTTCGCCAGTGTGGTCCTGATCAGGACCTGGGGCATCACGCTGTAGGTGGTGGGGCCGCCGCTCCCTGCGGCCGCGATGGCAATCGTGGTGGGCGCACCAGGTATCGTTGCCTGGGTGGAGGAGCTGCTGAAAACCGGCGCACCAGAGGCCAGGTTCAGCCTGAATGGTTGCGAGGTGGCGCCATCGGCATTGGTGGCCACCACGTTGAACACGTGCTGGCCCGCGCTCGTCGCCGCGGTGGGTGTACCGGAGATCTCTCCGGTCGTTGGATTGAGCGAAAGACCAGCGGGCAAGCCCCCGTTGGTCACGATCGCCAGGTTGTCGATGCTGTGACTGCTGGCGTTCTGGCTGGTGTTGGCCGAGCCCAGGGCGAACTGCCAGTTGGAGCGGTCGGCGGCGTTCACCTTGCCGCTCAGGTTCGCGTTTAATACCTGGGCGTTGTCATAGCTCACCGACAGCACATTGGCCGCATCGAGCTTGATCTGCACCGGCTTGGCCCCGGTGCCAAAACTGATGGGCGCCGAGGCGATGACCGTGCCATTCCAGCGCACCTCAACGGACGAGGGCACTCTTGTGGTAACAGCCCCCGCCTTGGTATAGGCCTCTAGGAAGCTGACCACGAGGCCATTGTTGCCGACCATGGTGGTCGCACTGCCTGTGGTGCCGCTAAGCGCGCCGTAGTTGAAGCTGGTTCCGCTTGGAGTATTACCGGCGACGGTGACAGTGCCAGCAGTGTAGTCAAACGATGCGGTGAAAGAGCCGGGGCTTGAGGCCCCTAGCTTAGGCAGAATAAGCGCGCCATTCGTGTTAGCGGTGGCCGGGTTGAGGGCAGCCGAACCACCGCTAATTTGGGCGTTACTGAGGGCCCAATCCGATGGCAGGGTGGAGAAACCACTTATAAATAAGGTCGTCGCTGGATCAATCGAATAGGTCGGCGAGCCCGTGGCCGCCACGGCGAACGATCCGGCCACGGTGCGGCTGAAATCGGCGCTGCCAGCGCTGGTGAACACCGGATACTGTTTCACACCAATGCTGAACGACTGGGTGGCCGGTGTGCCGACACCATTGGTGGCAGTGACCGTGACCGATGTGGTATCGATGGTGGTGGCGATGCCGGACAAACGACCATCGGGTGAAAGGGTCAGGCCGGCCGGAAGCGTGCCCGTGGTGACGCTGAAGGTGGGTGCCGGGTTCCCTGTGGCGGTGAACTGGAAACTGCCGTAATTGCCGGTGGGGAAGTTGGCGGCGTTGGCGCTAGTGATGGCGGGAGTCTGAAGCTGGTTGACGGTTTGGGAAATTACCGTGCTGGTGCTTCCGTCAAAATTAGTGTCGCCCGAATAGTTTGCGGTGATATTTAGCTTGCCGCCGGCCAAGGCGGAGGTGGTGAACGTGGCAACCCCAGAACTGAGCGTGCCGCTGCCGAGCAAGGTGGTTCCGTCAAAGAATGAGGCTGTCCCCGTGGGGATGCCTGAGCCAGATGCCTGGGTTACCGTCGCTGTGAAGGTTACTGCCTGTCCATAAACCGATGGCGATACGGAGGTGCCAACGCTCGTGGTGGTGCCTATGGCGAAGGGTCGCTGGGCAGTAAGCACCACATCGTTACCGGTGCCGCCTTTGTAACTGATTGTGTAATCAGTTCCGCTGACAGTAACTTTAGCACCGTCGGCCAGGCCTTTGAAGGTGCCGGAAATGGCGTCAGTGCCATCATTATTGATGATGGTGAAGGTGTTACCAGACGACGGCGTGAAGGTCGGGCTTAGGGTGAGGATAGTATTGCTGCCAAGGGTGACCGTACCGGTGACATTGGCCTGGGAGTAATTGACAGTACTGGCCAGTCCAGCGTTGAAGGTGCCCCCCGTGAAAGCCAGATTCCCAGCGTTCAGGATTCCCGTGGCCGCGCCAGGGGCCAAGGTGCCCAAAGTCAAGGCGACAGTGTTGACGGTGCCGGTACCGCTCAAGGTGCCGCCATTGATCTTGACAGGGCTGTTGGTATTTTTCCCGTTCACCTGCAAGGTGCCGGCAATGATTTGGGTGGCCCCGGCGTAATCGTTGGTCCCGGATAAAATTTGGGTGAATCCAGCTTGATTCACTGTAAGGGCCAGCGGGGAGTTAACTCCGGCGATACCATTCGTCAAAACGCCCGAAAAAGTTGAGGTTCCAGATCCACCAGCCAGGGTGGCTGTCCAGCTGTTGAACTTGGTGCCGGAGATGTTTACATTACCCGCACCGCTGATGCTGGTGAAGGTGGCATTGCGATCGAGGGAGAATTTTGAACCTGCGGCAATCGTGGGGGTCAGAGTTTTGACCGTTGTATCAAAAACAGCCAGTGTGGGGGATGAGGTGGTCAGGGGAGGATTTGCGATGCCGGTAGTCACCAACGCAGCATCGTTGCCATAGAAGTCGACCGAAAGAGAGCTAAAAGTGAAACCCGGGCTTGCATTGGTTAGGGTGAATTGGTCGGAGGATTGGGAGGTGAAAGACAGAGCTCCCGTAGCTCCAGAGCCGCCATGGCTGAAAGTCACAGGCAGTGTGAGGCCCGAGGCATCCCACGCGCTACCAAACCGATTCGAAAACGCCTGAATGGGGCCTGTGGCGTATTCCAGGACTAGGTCACCGCCCAATGGGGCTGATCCGCTGAGGTCGGTGCTTGCGGCGACATCCACGCCGGCGAGCGAGGAAATGGAGTCGACGAACAACCGGCCCTCGGCCGTGGCGGCCACCGAGCATCCGTAGAGCAGGATGTCGGCCCCGGGAGCGAGGTGCCGGCGCCATGCGGCGATGTCCTCCGCGCGGAGCTGCAGGGTGTCGAGGGAAATCCGTTGCCCCGCCAGCATCAGGCTACCCGGTTCGCCGTGGCTGATCAGGCGGACGACGGTTGCGCCCGGATTGGCCTGGAGGGCAGCCCCCACCTGGCCGATCACATCCTCTCCCGCATCGAGGACAACCACCCGGGCGCCGGCGAGCTCGTCCTGCGGCACGGAGCCCACGATCTCGGG
This sequence comes from Synechococcus sp. UW140, assembly GCA_943369525.1. Classification (GTDB taxonomy): domain Bacteria; phylum Cyanobacteriota; class Cyanobacteriia; order PCC-6307; family Cyanobiaceae; genus BAIKAL-G1. The sequence goes on along the minus strand of CALRNL020000009.1, from coordinate 120,269 downwards.
GCTGATGAACACCAAGTCGAGCGAATCGCCTGGTTGCCGCGGGGCCGCCACCGAACCTGGCTTGCTAGACAAGGCGGAGGGGTTGTGGAACTCTTCGCCAGTGGCAGCGAGGGCCTGGACGCCGCCGGTCGCCGTAGAACCCCACGAAAAGGGAGAGCCATCGCTCCTGCGGGCGGCAAAGGCCGGGCCAGAGGTGGTGATTTCGGTCCAGCCGGTGCCGGTGGGCCCGTTGGTGCCACCCATGGTGGAGTTGCCCCACTCGCTGATGCTGCCATCGGGCTTCAGGGCCGCATACGAATTGAGCGTCGAATACACCTGGGTGTAGCCCGTGCCGGCGCGGGCGCCGGAGCCGCCAGTATTCGAGGCGCCCCAAGCAGCAAGCGAGCCGGCCTGGCGGGTCGCCACGGCGATGTTTTCAGCGATCGAAGATGTTGGCGATTCCGGGGCCCCTGTAGCAAACGATCCGGTTACACCCGTGCTGAAATCGTCGCTGCCAGGGCTAGCGAACACCGGCGCCGCCAAGATCAGGCCCGATTGGTCCCAGGCCTGGGGAAAGCGTTCCGTTTGGGCTTTGATGGGCTCGGTGGCATAGCCAAGCGTTAAATCGCCGCCCAGGGCGGCCGCACCGGTGGGGGTGACGCTGGCGGCCACCGCGGCCCCCGTGAGTGCCGCCAGCCCATCAACCAAGCTGCGCCCCTCAGGCGATGCCGCCACGCAGCAGCCATAGAGCAGGATCTCGGCGCCGGCAGCCAGGTGCTGCCGCCAACCGGCAATGGCATCCGTACGCAGCTGCAGGGTGGCGTTGCTGATCCGTTGATCCGCCAGGAGCAGGGCCCCCGGTTCGCCGTGGCTGATGACGCGAACAACCGAGGCGCCCGGATGGGCGGCCAGGGCAGCGCCGATCTGGCCAATCCCATCGCGGCCCGCCTCCAGCACCACCACCCGCGCGCCGGCGAGCTCCTCTGGCGGCACGGAGCTCGCGAGCTCGGCGCTGAGCAGCACTAGGTCGAAGGGGTCGCCGGCTGGCGGCGGCGCCGCAGCGGATCCTGGTTGAGACACCAGGGCGGGGAAGGGCTTGGCTATGCCAGCGCCAGCTGGGGCGCCAGCCTTGGCACCAGCTGGGACGCCAGGCCGGCGGCAGTCCGTGCCCGCCCGCTTGGAGCCCGTGGCCGGAGCGGAGTAGGTCGCAGGGAGGCAAACAGCCCCAGTGCCCTTGCTGGCAGCGAGCGCGCTAACGGTCACAGGAATTCCATTATAATTATTAGGAGCCACCTTACCACGAAACGCGGCATAAGCGCTGTAAAAAGGGGGGGGCAAATCAAGCCACCACTGCCGCCTGGCAGCCCTGGCAACGGGTCTCGCCTTGGCAGTAATTACGCGGATTGGGCAAAAACTACCCTGGCAATGAAACATTTTGCCATGCAAATACGGTTTCGTTTTACTTGTAAACGCCAGTTCTCTGATAGGGTCAAACAAAAATTTGCCTGGCGCCCTAGCTCCCCATGGTCGACGTCGCGATGCAGCCCAGAAGGGTCCTGAATGTGGGCGGCCAGTCCCGCGGGATCCAACTCCCTAGCCCCTACGCCCCCTTTGAGCAGGTTCTGCTCGACCTCGATCCCACGGTTGGGGCCGACCTCGTGCTTGACGTGAGGGAGCTCACCAGCCTGGCGCCGCAGCAATTTGATGCCGTGTATTGCTCCCACAACCTCGAGCATGTGCGCCAGCACGAAGTGCCCGTGGTGCTCGCCGGCTTTCGCCATGTGCTCAAGCCCGGCGGCCTGGCCCATATCATCGTGCCCGATCTGCAGGAGCTGATGCTCGCCTGCGTGCAGCAGGGCATCGACCTCGATGGCCTGCTCTACGAATCGCCCATGGGCCCGATCACCCCACTCGATGTGCTATTCGGCCACGGCGGCATGATCGCCCAAAGCGGCCAGGATTATTACGCCCATCGCACCGGCTTCAGCCGCCGCACCCTGGCCAATGTGGTGGAAGCCAGCGGCTTTAGCCCGATGTTCTGCCAGCAGGGCAACCTGGAGCTCAACCTGATCACCTTCAACGGCGATCCCGACCCCGAACTGGCGGCCCTGTTTGATCTGCCCCTCACCAGCCCAGAGCCGGCAGCAGGCTTCTAGGGGCTGCTCTCCGGTCCCTTGGTCCCAGGAACCCTGGGCCCCTGGCCCCTGGGACCCTGGGACCAAGACAATCAGTAGGCCTTGAATCAAAAGGGATCGGGATACGGCGATGGCTTCCCTGCCAAGCGGCCCTCTGGCCGCAGCGATTGCCCTGCATCAGCAGGGTCAGCTGGACCAGGCGCGCCAGGCCTATGGGGCGATCCTGGCGAGTGATTCGGGCGACGCGGCGGCCCATCACTACCTGGGGTTGCTGGAGCACCAGAGGGGCAACCCGATGGCCGCGCTGCCGCACCTGAGCACAGCGGTGCAAAGCGAGGCCGCTGAGCCCTTCTACTGGGTGAACCTGGGCAACCTGCTCAAGGATCTGCAGCGGCCCCAGGAGGCCGAGGCGGCCTACCAGCGCGCCCTGGCCCGGGAGCCCGGCGACGCCCTGGCGCTCTACAACCTGGGCCATCTTTACCAGCTCTATGGCCGCTGGAGCGAGGCGGCCACCAGCTTTGGCCAGGCCACAGTCGCCCAGGCCGACTTCGTGCCCGCCTGGCAAAAGCTCGCCGCCATGGAGCTGCGTGCTAACCGGCGCGACCAGGCCTTAGCGGCGGCCGAACGGGCCGTGGCCCTGGCGCCCGATGACGCGGCGAGCTGGTTTCACCTGGCGGATGCCCTGGGGCGCTTCCAGCGCTGGCCCGAGTCGCTGGAGGCCCTAGAGCGCTGCCTTGCCCTGCAGCCGCAGTTTGCCGAGGCCTGGAACAACCTGGGCCTGGCGCGCAAGAACCAGGGGGACCTAGCCGGGGCAGCGGCCGCCCTGAAAACCGCCCTGGAGCAGGCCCCGCCCAGCGATCCGGCCAACGCCTCGATGGCGGCCGAAACCTGTGCCAACCTGGCCCAGCTCGAGCTCGATGGCCACCAGCTCGAGGCCGCCCAGCAGTGGAGTGAGCGGGCCCTGGCCTTGGATCCCCAAAACGCCCAGGTGCAGTTCACCAAGGGCAACGTGCTCAATGCCCTGGGGCAGTACGAGCAGGCAGCCTCAGCCCTGCGCCGGGCCCTAGAGCTCCAGAGCGATTTTCCCGAGGCCCTCAACAATCTCGGCAACATCCTGCTCAACCTGCGGCGCCACAGCGAGAGCATTGCCACCTTTGAACGGGCCATTTCCCAGCGCAGCGATTACGCCGAGGCCCTGGCCAACCTGGCCAATGCCCAGCGCGAAGCCAGCTTTCCCGACCTGGCCGAACAGGCCCTGCTGGAAGCGATTCGCATCAATCCCGAGTTCGCCGCTGCCCACTCCAACCTCGGCAACGCCTATTTCGACCAGGGCAAGGTGGATCTGGCCCTGCAGAGCTACCACCGCGGCATCGACCTGGGCCAGGACGACCGCGATTTTGTGCCCAACTATCTGTTCGCCCTCAACTACAGCCCCAGCGCCAGCGATGCCCACCTGGCCGCCGAGGCAAGGCGCCTGGCCCAGGCCAAATTCGACGCCCTAGGCAGCGAGGCCGTTGTTAGTGCTCCCCCAGCCGATGCCCCCGCTGATGGGGCTTCCGCCCAGCCTGCTGCACTCGCCGGTCGCCGGCTGCGGCTGGGCTATGTGTCGCCCGATTTCTGGATGCATCCGGTGGCCCGGTTCCTGCTGCCAGTGCTGGAGCACCACGACCACAGCCAGTTTGAAATCTTCGCCTACTCGTCGCGCTATCTCAAGGATGGCTTCACCAGCGAGATCGCCAAGCGGGTGGAGCACTGGCGTGATGTTCACCCGCTCGATGATGCATCCCTGGCCGATCTGATCCGCGCCGATGGCATCGACCTGCTGATCGACCTCACCATGTACTCCCGCGATTGCCGCCCGGGCCTGTTCGCCCGCAAGCCGGCGCCGGTGCAGATCACCTACCTGGCCTATGTGGGCACCACCGGCCTGGCGGCCATGGATTACCGCATCACCGATCGGGTGCTCGATCCGCCCGAAGGCGGGCCCCTGCCCTTCAGCGAGCAGCCCCTGCGGCTGCCGCGCTGCTGGTGGAGTTTTGCCGTGCCGCCGCCGATGGTGCCGATCCCGGCGGTGGTGCCACCCCCCTGCACCGGCAGTGGCGTGATCAGTTTCGGCAGCCTGAATAACTTCGTGAAGGTGAACGAAGGGCTGCGCGAGCTGTGGGCCCAGCTGGTCGCCAGCGTGCCGGGCTCGCGGCTGGTGCTGCACATCAAGGAAACCAGGGCCCGCCTGGGCTTGCTGGAGTTCTTCGCCGAGCGCGGGGTTGCGAGTGATCGAATTAGCCTGATCGGCTATCAAAACGGGCCCGATTACATGGCCACCTACGGCCAGATCGACATCGCCCTCGACACCACCCCCTTTGCAGGCGGCACCACTAGCTTCGATGCCCTCTGGATGGGGCTGCCCCTGGTCACCCTGGCCGGCGACCGCAGCTCCAGCCGCGGCGGCGCCAGCATCCTCACCAGCCTGGGCCGGCCCGAGTGGATCGCCCGCAGCCCCGAGGCGTACATCGCCATCGCCCAACGCCTCGCCGCCGATCCCCAAGCCCTGGCAACGATCCGCAGCGGCCTGCGCGCCGAACTGCGGGCCTCGCCGCTGATGGATAACGCCGGCTTTACCCGGGAGCTTGAAGCGCTCTACCGGCAGGCGTGGGACGAGCGGAGTGGGGGCGGCTGAGCAGGCGGCCGTAGTCGATGCTCAACGGGAGGGTCTGGCTGGTGAGGGTCTGGCTGGTTAGGCCCGGGCGGATGGGGGCGGCAGGGTGCCCCGCACCCGGCCCTGGTTGGATCGGCGCCAATTGCACGCTTCAGCTAGGAGAGTCAGCTGGGACGGTCCAAACGCTTGAGCCGCAGGTCGCTCACGCCGGCGATGGCTTCAAAGTCAGCGTCAAAGCTGACAAGTAAGGCGTTGTGGTGCAGGGCCACGGCTGCGACCAGTAGATCCAGGCTGGGCACCGTGCGGCCGACCTGGCGGCAGGCCTGGCCCAGGCTGCTGGCCCGTTGCCAGAGATCCGCTGGTGTGGCCAGGCAGGGCAAGGTTGCAAACTGGGCCTCCAGCAGGCGGGCCTCCTGCGGCCTGGCTGAACGAAGCAACTCGAATCGCACGGGCTCAGCCAAGTGGCAGGCCGGATCCAGCACAAAGGGGGCGATCAATTGCTTCAGGGGCAAGGGGCTGCGGGCCCGGGTGAAGTCGATCCAGAGGCTTGTATCGAGCAGCAGGGTCACGGGGCCAACGCCTGCTCCCGTTGGCGGTCTCGCTGCTGGTCGGCTTCAAAGCTCTCCAGCTCCACGCCCCACTCGCCGCTGAGGAAGCGCTGGGCAATTTGAGCCCGACGCCGCTGCTGCAAAGCCTCTGCCATCAAACGCCGAATCGCAGGACCCTTCTTGCGTTCGCCGGTCAGGTCCAGGATTTCAGCCATCTCATGGTCTGAAAGCTCGACGGTTACCTTCATGGTTTTGACGTTCCATAATCGGACTCTGCCGGCAGCATGGCATGGACTTCTTGGCATCGACTTCTTGGCCTTGACTTCTTGGCCTTGACTTCTTGGCATCGACTGCCAGCCGCCGCCGCTGCTGCAACGCCTTGTTGATCTGGGCGTCGCCCGAGGAAGGCTGGTCGCTTCCCAGGTCTTGATTGAATTGCAGGCCGTGATCACGCGTCAATGACAACCCCCTCTCTCCGCTTGCCTGGCTGGGCGTCGTGCATCTGGGCGGCTATGGCACCCTGTTTGATTGCAGTGGTTTGAATCAGCGAAAGCTCAAAGACAATCCAGGAACTCCCGCACATCAACTTGAGCCTGCCGCAGCAAGCCAGACAGGTGGGGGAGTTTAGGCATGGGCAGCCACGCTGAACAGGGTCACCAGGGGATGGACCTTCACACCAGCAGGGAACTCCTCGAGGTAGAGCGAGGTGGCTTCGCGCAGGTTGGCGAGGGCCTCCTCGATGGAGTCTCCCTCGGTTGTCGTGCCCGTCTCGGGATTAAAAGCCACATACCCGCCTTCCTCAGCGGGGGTGAGCACAGCAGTGAGTTCCATCGGCTCTGGTGAGATGCTCCCAGTCTGGGGTTGCCCGGATCAGTTTGGTTGGAGCGCTCCGGTTGCCAGCACCCCCAGGCGGCGCAGCAGCGGCAGGCGGCGGCGGCGAAAGTCGTCGGTGTGGCTAAGCGTGGGTCATCTGGGCGTGACCACCACCCTGCTTGGCTTGGCCAGCCTGCTGATTGCCAGCCCGCTGATTGCAGTGTCCTTGCTGCCCCTGCGGGGGTTGCGGCGCTGACGATTCAAAGCAGGGATCGGGTCAGGGCAGGGATCGGGTTAACGATGGGAAGGCCTTGAGCAGGGCACGATCAGCGGTGACAAGTGGTGCATCGAGTTGTTGAGCCGCAGCAACAAATTCACAGTCGTAGGCACTGCAACCGCTACTGGCTGCCAACCACAGCACGGCCTCGGATTGCACCGGCTCCTCATGGCCAATCACCAGGGTTTCGGCCTGCTCTTGCAGGGCAATCACCTGCTCAAGGCTGAGGCTGCCGCGTCGCAGGTAACCACACAGCACATTGCGCCATTCACTCCGCCACAACGGCGGTGCCGCCCAGGTGGGCTGCGCTTCCAGCAAGGCTTCTGCGGCAGCTGTTTGGGGTCCCGGTAACAGCAAATAGGCCACCACATTGGTGTCGACCACAATCATGGGCGGCCCTCAGCCTTGAAGGCTTCGATCTCGTTCGGCTCAAAATCGCTAGTACCGAGCGTTTGCCGTAAGCCGCGGATCTCACGCAAGCGGTCCTGCACAGGAACGGATCCGGCGGCAAGACCCGCCTCCAGGCAGACGATGGCTTCGTTGTTGAGGCTGCGGCGATGGTGCCTGGCAGCGGCGCTGAGGCGCGCATGCAGGGCTTCGGGCAGGTTCTTGAGCGTGAGGGTTTTGGCCATCCCACCAGCCAGCAGTTGGGTATGGAACCATTATGGATCCATTCTGGTTGCGCACTCCTGGGCCAGCGCCCCAAGCCTGCCGCGATCAACCGGGTTGGGACGGCGCTCCGGTTCCCAGCACCCCCAGGCGGCGCAGCAGCGGCAGACGGCGCCGGCGAAAGTCGTCGGCCACGCGTTCCAGTTCGGCTTGGCGTTGGCTCTCCAGCACGGGCTGGCCATCGCGCAGCATGGTTTGATCCAGGGCCCGCAGTCCGGCATCGATCGCCCCAGCTAGGCCTGCTTCGCTGCAGCCCTGGTTGAGGGCGTTGAGGGCAAGGAGTTCCATCCCGGTGAGCCTGTGGAGGTTGCCGCTCACGGGGCAGGCCAGGAAGGTATAGGGAGCACCGGCGGCAACGCTGGCGCCGATGTGGGCGTTGAAGCGCTGGCTGGGCCCCCGATCGCGCTCGCCCGGCACTAGCGCCACCGCATTGCGGCCCAGCAAGAGGCACAGGTTCAGCACGAGCATGGGCTGGGGCGTGCCAGCGGGAAGCAACGCAGCGAGCTCGGCCAGGGAGCGGGGCCCATCCCACAGGCCCTCGAGCAGGGCCCGAATCCAGTCGCGGTTGGCCTGGATCTCGCCCCAGGCGAGGGGAAAGCGGTAACTGCTCTCGTCGTCTAGGGCGTCTTGATCCACCAAGCCGCAGAGCCGGACCTGCTCAAGGGCGGCTGACGCCTCCCCGGGCCAGAGGGGCTCCCTCCCCTTCACATAAACATCGCGGCGGAACGTCTGGTTGGTGAGCAGGTCGCGCACCAGCTCCCGCAGGCCCGGATCGCTCTGGCGTTGGATCTGCTGCTGGGAGGGCACCGGCAGCAGCCCCTCAAAGTTCTCGGCCAAGGTGGCGCTACCGAGATAAGCCAAGCCCAACTCGCGCAGGGGTTCAATCACCTGGTTGGCATAGAGCGGCTGCCAGTGGCTGTTGTTGTATTCGTGCAGCAGGTAGGTGGGATCCAGCTTGGCCAAGCCATCCAGGCGGAGCGCCAGATCCCGCTGGGAGCCAAAAAGCTGGCCATTGGCCTGGCGCAGGCCCTGAAACAGGTCCCGGGCGCCGTCGAGCGCCGGCTGGCCATCCCCGAGGCTGCCCTGCAAGCTGCTGACGCAGTGCTGGAACGGCAGCATCGGCAGCCAGCCGGGCAGGGTGTTGTAGGAGACGTAAAACAGGCCGCCGGGACGCAGGGCCCGCTCGGCCAGGCGCATCAGGCTAAGGCGGACCTCCGGGGCGACCCAGGTCAAGATCCCGTGGGCCACGGTGAAATCGAAGTCGCCCCAAGCAATCACGCCGCCTGCGGCCTGCTCCAGCTCGAGGAAATCGGCCTGCTCAAAGCGCACATTCACCAGGCCGCTGGCCGCCGCCAGGGAGCGGGCGTGGGCGATGTGCTCGGCGTTGAAGTCGATGCCGAGGAAGCGGGCCTGGGGATAGTTCGCCGCCTGCAGGCAGAGGTTGTAGCCCTGGCCGCAACCGAGCTCAAGCAACTGGAAGGGCCCGCAGACCTCCGGGGGCCGGTGCCGGTTCAGCAGCGCCAGGAAGGCCAGCCGTTCGGGGGAGGGTTCACTTTGGGCGTCATAGGTGTAGCCGGCTCCCGTGAAATAGCCGTGGCGAAGCGTCATGGCCTGAAGGACTGCTGGGCTCGGTTCGGCCCACGATTGTTCTGCCCACTGTGGGCCCTAGGCCAAGCAAGCGGCATCGGCCTCAAACGAACTGACATGCGGGGGATGGGGCTAAGGGGGGAAGTCCTCACAATGTCAATGACCTCACCATGCCCCAGTGCCGCGGAACGCCACATTTTAGGGATGCTGGTCGCCCGCCATGCCCTGGAGCCCCAGGCGCTGCCGCTGCCTACGCAGATTGGGACGGCTAGGGGCACGCCCCACTGGCTAGGAGTTGGCAGCCAAGGGATCAATCAAGACAGTGGGGGTTGGTAACAATGGGTTGGATTGTTGGTTGATTGCAAGACCAAGGCCTGCCGATGGTTAGTTAGTTGATGCCACTGGTGAGCCTTCCTAGCCAGATCGGAGCATGAACTTAGCCGTCCTTTAACTGTCTCTCTGCCTTGGCCAGCAGCGCCCCAGCTATCATGATGACAGATCGCCAATCGGGCGGTTAGATCTCCACATTGTCGTCATAGCGGCACTGAACCGCAAAGAAGCTGAGATCGGCAAGGCTGGCAAAGGCACTGGTGTCGGCTCCTGCCTGTTGGAGCCAGTCCATCAGTGCCACGAGATCGTGGGTGAAGGGAGCCATGCCACCAGAGGAATGGATCCAACTTTTGCAGGATTTTTCGCAGGCCTACTGCAACAGGAAGCCAATGCTGCTGTCCCGAAATCCAGAAAGATCAAGCATGCGCCGTGCCCCTAAGAGATCGGCCTTGGCAATCCGCAGATAGCGCAACGCATCGGCGTCAGCCATAGAGCACAATGCCCTCCAGGTAAGCCTGGGTTGTCACCGCACCACGATACTGCTGTCGTTGGTCAATCTCGCTTTCGGAATAGAGCAGCAGGTCAAGGGGCAGCTGGCTGCTAGACCATTGACGCCAAAGGGAACCCAACACGCGAACGCGATCGTGGGTAGCCAACCACTGGTCCGGCACCGTGATTAACAGGTCCAGGTCCGAGTCGGCATGGGCTGTTCCCCTGGCCCGCGATCCAAATAACCGCACCTGGGCTTCTGGAATGGCTGCAGCGATGCCGGCCACGATCGCATCGATCCGGGGTTCGCTCCCATGGGCCCGCTGGGATGGGGGTAACGCCATCGTTCCATTTTGCCGAGGTTGGGACGCTTTGGGAATCCCGAAGCGGCTCCGGACTCTCAATCCACTGGCTGGCCTGGTGGCCTGCACCCTGGGGACCAGCACCTGCTGGGCGCCGTAGCTAAGTCGACCACGAGTCGCCTGGAACAGGCCAACGAAATGGCCAATCGGCAGGTCGTGGCACACGGCCGAGCCATGCAGCAACTGCGATGGCTTTCGATTCAACCGACCCCAGGACCCTGCTCCCTCCCCATGGGCCCGCCCGCCCCCAAGATCTCCCTGCCTACCCTCGCCCCATTGCTTCCGATCGGCCATGGCCAGCAAGTGGGACAACTTCCTTGGCAACCTGGGCGAGTGGCGCGGCAGCTTCACCACCATCACGGCTGCGGGACTCCTGCAGCAGCCGTCTCCTTCGGTGTTAACCCTGGCCCGCGGTGAGGGCGATGGCCCTGTGCGCTTCACCTTTCAACGCTGGAGCCCGGGCACCCCGGTCGCAGCCGGCGGTGGCCCTGGCGAGGGGGCTGGTGAGCCGACCCGCGCCATCGAGCAGGACTACCGCAACCTGGGCAATCAGGTGGTTTTTTTTGAGTCGGGATCCTTCAACAAGGGGTCGATGCAGGTGGCGCCGAACACGGTGTTTGGCGGTGAATTCGGCTTTATCCATGGCAACCGGCGCCACCGGTTGGTGCAGCTTTATGCGCCGGCCGGAGCGTTTGACGAGCTGGTGCTGATCCGGGAATTCCGCGCCGGCAGTGGTGCCAGCGAAAATCCCCCCACCACGGCTGACCAGCTCCTGGGCCGTTGGCAAGGTCGCTCGGCCACGATCAGCGCCACCTGGCCCGAACCCGATCACAGCGACAGCCAAATCGAGATCGGGGCTGCAGAGATCCAGGCGCTAAGGCTGTTGCCCGATGGCGGTTTTGTGCGTCTGCCCCAGCAGATCAGCCACCGGGAAGCCTTCGTGCTGGAGGGCGGCTGGCTGGTGGCCCCCGGCCGAATGGAGCGCCTGATCCGCCGCTATGACGCCACCGGCGCCTGGCTCTCCGCCAGCCATGAGCTGCTGACGCGCCTCTGAGCCAGGACGACCCCGGGGAAAGCACCCTTGACTGGACTAGGACTTAGTTCATTGGGAGCCACCATGGAAGTGGTCAACGTCCACCAGGCCAAAACCCACCTCTCCCAGTTGCTGCAGGAAGTGGAACAGGGCCAGGAGGTGGTGATCGGCCGCTCCGGCGTGCCGATCGCGCGCCTGGTTCCCTGGATCAAGCCTGCCCCGTCGGTTGCAGCGCCTGGCGCCATGCGGGGCCAGATCAAGCTGGCCGATGGGTTCGACGCACCCCTTGATGGCCCGTTTGAGGCCTTGCGGTGACCCGCCTGCTCCTAGACACCCAGCTCCTGCTCTGGTGGCTCAATGGCGATGCGCGACTGCCCCAGGCGGTGATCGAACGGGTCCAGGCTCCGGAAGCTGAAGTCTTCATCAGCCAGGCCTCCCTCTGGGAAATGGCCATCAAAGGTTCGATCGGCCGGCTGCAGGGGATCTGCAGGAGCTAGAGCGCCAGGTGCCCCTCCAGGGCTTCCGTTGGCTGCCAATCAGCAACGTCCATTTGCTTGCAGTGGCCGATTTGGAGAGCGATGGCGTTCACCGGGATGGTGTTGGTCGGGATGGTACTCACCGGGATCCTTTTGATCGGCTGCTGGTTTGCCAAAGTCGAGTGGAGCCCATGCTGCTGCTCACTGCAGACAGCCAGCTGAAGCACTATGGATCCACGGTGCTCGTATTGGACTAAGTATGGAGCGAACTAGGGCGCAATGCCGAGGGCTGATACACCTTTAGCCCCCCATCATCTCCCTAAAAACCATCAACTTAGGCTAGGCACTTCCCGTCAGCCCGGCCAGCCAGTGCTGCAACCAAACCAAGGAAAGATTGGGTAAACTCTCTTCATGGCGAGCTTCCAAGCGATTCGTGCCCAGCGGCGCCAGGAGCGCCTCAGCCAACTGCAGCAGGGCAGCCAGGCCCTCTTGAGCGATCCCGCCCACCAGCAGGTCTGGCTCTTCGGCTCCTACGCCCGGGGCGATTGGGATGCCTATTCCGATATTGATCTGCTCGCCGTAGCCCCCGATCAGGCAGCAGCCGTTGCCCTGGCCGATCGCTTGCGGGGGGCGGGCCTGGGAGATGACGTCATTGCCCTCTCAACCAGCCGTTGGCACCAGCATCAGGCGGGGGAGGATCCCCTGTGGCGGGGTATCTGCCGCGATGCCGTTCTGTTAGCTGGGGCAGAGGGCCGATGACAGCCCGGTTGCAAGCCTGGATCCGGCAAGCCGAAAACGACCTGGCCATGGCTGAGTTTGCCCGCACTGGCCAGTTCTATGCCCAAGCCTGTTACCACTGCACCCAGGCGGCCGAAAAGGCCCTGAAAGGTCTACTGATCGGCCTGGGCCAGGAGCCTCCCCGCAGCCATTCCCTCGAACGGCTGGTCGATGCCTTGGCAGACATGGGCCTGGAGGTTGAATCCCTGAGGGCCCTTCCACTCAAATCGTTGAGCCGGATGACGACTGCGACGCGCTATCCGGATGCCGATGAAGCCCCAGCCGATCTGTTTGATCAAAGGGACTATGACCTTGCCCTTGGGGTTGGCAAATCCGTGCTGGAAACGGTGACCAAAAGCCTGGAGGATGGAGACAGGGGAGGCTGAAGGATCTGTAGAAGGATTGATTGAAGGATCAGTCAAAAAATCAATCTGAATCAGCAAACGCCCAAACCCGCCACCCCCCTCGCTAGTCATCGGGGGGGTGGCGGAGAAGCCAAAGAGCCCAAACCTCAACTGGCCCCTGGTTCCCGGGCCTGGAGGCTGCCGCCCACCTCCTGGTCCACCAGGGCATCGAGGGTGACGGCGGAGCGCACCAGGGCCTGGTAGCGCAGCACCACCCGGCGGTTGCGCTCCAACCAGTTGCCCGCATCAGCCGCCGGCAGGCTGGTGCCATCGCCATTGAGTAGCTCCAGGTCCTTCTGCTGGGCCAATAGGGCCAGCACCAGCTCATGGATGCGCTGGCGGCGGTCACTCATGGCGGCAGGGCAGGGGCGGCGGCTGACCATCATGGGGCCAGTGGCAGACCACCCCCTGACCAGCAGCAATCCCGACCCCCAACCCCAGGCCCAAGCGGCAGCGATTGCGGTGATCGGCACCGATGCGGGCGGTTTGGCCTCCCTGGCGGCGCCGGCCCTGGCCCTGCTGGCCCAGGCCGACCTGGTGGCGGCGCCGAAACGGTTGCTGGCAGAGCTGGCTCCCTGGTGGACATTGGCACAGGCTGCCGGGCGGGTGGAAGGGGGGACAGCCTGCCCCGCCCTGGTGGCCACGGACCAGCCAGAAGCCGCCTTCAGCCAACTCGAAGCTGCCAGAGCGGCGGGTCAAAGGGCGGTGGTTCTGGCCAGTGGCGATCCCCTCTGGTTTGGCATCGGCCGCCTGCTGCTGCAGCGCTTTGGCGCCAGTGCCCTGGCCTTCCAGCCGGCGCCCTCATCGATGCAGCTGGCCTTTGCCCGCATCGGCAGGCCCTGGCAGGACGCCAGCTGGCTCAGCCTCCATGGCCGTGACAGCGCCCCCCTGGCGGCTGCCCTGCAGAAGCGCCCCGCCGCCCTGGCCGTGCTCACCGACCCCCACCAGGGCGGCGCCGCAGCCGTGCGCACGATGCTGGAGGCCTCCGGGCTGGAGGCCAGCTATGCCTTTTGGCTGTGCGAAAGGCTCGGGCATCCGGCGGAACGGGTGCAGCGGCTCGCCCCCCAAACGCCCCTGCCCGCAGACCTGGATCCCCTACACCTGGTGCTGCTGGTGGCTGAGCCGCCCGAGGTTCCCGCCGACCCGAGCGACCTGCCCCTGTTCGGCCTCGAAGACGGCCTGTTCCTGCAACTGCCAGACCGGCCGGGCCTGATGACCAAGCGGGAGGTGCGGATTCAAGTGCTGGCCGACCTGGAGCTTCCCGCCACGGGCGTGCTCTGGGACCTGGGGGCCGGCGTGGGCTCGATCGGCCTGGAGGCCCTACGGCTGCGGCCGGGGCTGGAGCTGTGGGCCCTGGAACAACGGGGCGGTTCAGCCGCCCTGATCCACGCCAATGCCGATCGCCTGGGGGTCACACCAGCGGGGGTGGTGGAAGGCCGGGCGCCAGATGCCCTGGCGGAGCTGCCCGATCCCGATCGGGTCGTGATCGGTGGGGGCGGCTCCGGGCGGGCGGCGGTGGTGGCGGTGGTGATCAGGCGGCTGCGGCCAGGGGGCCGGGTCGTGATCCCCCTGGCCACGATCGAAGCCTTGGCGGAACTGCGCCCCCTGCTGGAGCGGGCGGGCTTTGCCCTTGGCGTCAGCCAGCACCAGGCCTGGCGCGGGGCGCCTTTGGCGGATGGGACCCGGTTGGCGCCGTTGAATCCGGTGTTGGTGCTGAAGGGGCGCAAGCCCTAAACCCTGAATGGCCCCAATCGGATTGGTCAATTTCTGCGATCCATGCACGGAGCACCTCCGTTAATCCTGTCGAAGCAGCTCAGCCAAGCCTCCCCAAAGCCAAGCCTCCCCAAAGCCAACCCTCAAGCCAAGGATCTCCCCCGCCAGGTCCACCCCTGACCCGTGGTGGTTTTCCAAATCGACGCCGGCACGATCGCACCAATCAGCAAGCCACCCAGCCAGGCCAGCCACCAGTACCGCAGCGGCGTGCCAAAGCGCCAGCGGCTCCAAAGGCGAATCGCCAGTTGCAAGCCAATCGCCACCACCCCAATCAGGCCGAGGGAACGATCCACCAGGCCCAAGGGCAGCAGCAACCAGGGCAGGCTGAAGCCCCCCACCACCACCAGGGCACTGCCGATCGCCTTGAAGGGATTGCGATCAACACCGAGGTACCAGTTTTTGGTCCAACCTTCCCACAGGGACTCCAGATCCTGGTACATGCGCAGCCGCACAAGATCGATGCCCAACAGATAGAGCAGGCGATGGCCGGAGGCCTTGATCGCCCCCGCCAGGGCCAGGTCTTCGACCACTTCGCCGGCCACGGCCCGATGGCCGCCGATCGCCTCGTAGGCGCTGCGGCGAAACAGCATGAAGGGGCCGGCGGCAAAGGCGGTGGCATCGGCGGGGTCATTACTGCGCTTGAGCGGAAAACCGAGGCCCAGCAGGGAGGCCACGATCGGTTGCACCAGCCATTCGGCCAGGCAGCCGCACTCGAGCCTGGGGGCCAGGGTGAGCAGGTCCACCGGCGCCCCCCCCTGGCCCAAGGACGCTCCCTCCCTGGTCGCCGCCGCCACCTCCTGCAGCACCGACATCAGGGCAGCGGCTTCGAGCCGCACATCGGCATCAATGAATAGCAGCCACTGCTGGCTTGGATCACCGGCGGGCCACTCCAGGGCCGCCGCCTGGCTGGCGGGCCAGTTCTTGCCGCACCAGCGTTCCCCCCCGGGCCGGGGCCCCACCGCCAGAAGCCGGCGGGCCGGCCCTACCCCTGGCGGCTCGGCATGGAGCCGATCCTGGGCCAACGCCACCGTGGCATCGCTGGAGCTGTCATCGGCCACCACCAGCTCCCAGGGCAGGCCCGGATCCTGGCTGGCCAGCGCCGCATCGAGGCAGGCGGAGATGTTGCTTTCTTCGTTGTAAACGGGAATCACCAGCCGCAGGAACGACGCCTCCAGGGGGCCGGCATCGGGGTTGGGACCCAGGCGCGGGGCCCGGCCCAGCTGCAGTTCAAGCAACAGCAGCATCAAGCCCAGGCCCAGACAGGCGACCAGCCCCAACCCCTGCAACACGACAATCGCCACCCGGGTCCCTGCTCCTGCGCCCAGGGGCTGTCCTGGTTCCGCGAACTCTGGCAGCGACCCTCCAGCCCTGCCGGCTGGCGGGCACGCCATCGAAAGGGCAGGCTGGCCAGCGCCCCAAAGCGGGCACCGGCAAAGGTCCAGGCCCCCAGCTTTGGGGTTCGGAGACCCCTCCCTGGCGGCGCTTGAGTTGGCGCCAGCCCTTGCCTAGGGTCCCGCCAGTCGTCCATTGACCGTGACTGTGAAGGAACAGGGCCAAATCCAGATCCACACGGAAAACATTTTTCCGATCATTAAAAAGGCCGTCTATTCCGGCCATGAGGTGTTCCTGCGGGAGCTGGTCAGCAATGGCGTCGACGCCATCAGCAAGCGGCGCATGGCGGCCATGGGCGGCGATTGCAGCGAGGGCGAGGAAGGCAAGATCCGCATCAGCATTGATCGTGAGGCCAAAACGATCACGATCAGCGACAACGGCATCGGCATGACGGCCGATGAGGTGAAGCGCTACATCAACCAGGTGGCCTTCTCCAGCGCCGAGGAATTCCTACAGAAATACAAAAGCGAAGACGATGCCATCATTGGCCACTTCGGCCTGGGCTTCTACTCCAGCTTCATGGTGGCCGACCAGGTGGAGCTGGTCACGCTCTCGGCCCGGCCCGATGCCGAGGCGGTGCGCTGGAGCTGCGATGGCTCGCCCAATTTCACCCTGGAAGGGGGTGGGCGCAGCGAGCCTGGCACCGATGTGATCCTGCACCTACAAGAGGAGGAACTCGAATACATCGAGCCCAGCCGCCTGCGCACCCTGATCACCACCTACTGCGACTTCCTGCCGGTGGAGGTGCAACTGGAGGGCGAAACGGTGAACAAACGGGAGGCCCCCTGGCGCAGCAGCCCCCGCGACCTAACCGACCAGGACTACATCGACTTCTACCGCTACCTCTACCCCTTCCAGGGGGATCCCCTGCTCTGGGTGCACCTCAACACCGATTACCCCTACAACCTGCAGGGCATTCTCTTTTTCCCCCGGCTCAGCGGCCGCACCGATTGGGAGCGGGGCGAAATTCGCCTCTATTGCAACCAGGTGTTTGTGAGTGACTCGATCAAGGAAGTGGTGCCCCGCTACCTGCTGCCCCTGCGCGGCGTGATCGACTCCCCCGACATCCCCCTGAATGTGAGCCGCAGCGCCCTGCAGACCGATCGCCGCGTGCGCTCGATCGGCGGCTTTGTGGCCAAGAAGGTGGGTGATCGCCTCAAGGAGCTGCATCGCGATGAGCCCAAGCGCTATGCCGAAATCTGGGAGGCCCTGGCCCCCTTCATCAAGATCGGCGCCATGGAGGACGACAAGTTCGCCGACCAGGTGGCCGACCTGGTGCTCTACGGCACCACCGCCCCTGCGGGTGAGCAGGAGGAGACCCCCGACCCGATCGCCAGTGGCGACCAGGCCTACACCACCCTGGCCGGCTACCGCAGCCGCTTGGCAGAGGCCAACGCCAAACGCATCCTCTATTGCACCGATGAGGCTGGCCAGGCGGGTCCCCTAGCCCTATGGAAAGGCCAAGGGGCTGAGGTGCTGCTGGCCGACACCCTGATCGATGCCCAGTTCATCCCCTGGCTGGAAACCCGCCACCAGGAGCTCACCTTCCAGCGGGTCGATAGCGAACTCGATGAGAGCCTCCAGGAGAAGGAAACGGAACTCAGTGACGCCGAAGGTAAGGACGCCAGTGAGCAGTTGCGCAGCCTGTTTAAGACTGTGCTGAACACCGACAAGGTGACCGTGCAGGTGCAATCCCTGAAGGGGGATAACGCCCCGGCGGCCCTGATTCTGCTGCCCGAGCAGATGCGTCGCATCAACGACATGGGTGCCCTGATGGAGCAGCGCCTGCCGGGCCTGCCCGAGCACCACGTGCTGCTGGTCAACCGCCGCCATCCCCTGGTGGAAGGGCTGCTCAAGCTCTCCGCCGGGGCCGTGATCACCGGGGCCGGCGCCAGCTCCCCCAGCCAGCAGCTCGCCAACCAACTCGGTCAACACCTCTATGAAATGGCCCGCCTAGCCGTGGGCGGCCTTGAGCCCAACCAGCTGGCCGGGTTCCAACAACGCAGCACCGACCTGCTCTCCCAGCTGCTCGCCCGGGGGCTGTGAGTCCAGGGGGCTGTGGGTCCCAGCGGCCAGCGGCCCGGGGAACCCCATCCGGGGGCCCTGGCCGCTAGGGCCCCGTGCCAGGGGCCAGGGCCCCAAGGCCCCAACAAACGCGCTGGTGCCTTCGCTTTGGTAAGATCTCCGTTCGGGTTAATCCCCGTTTGTTATCCAAAGGTTGATTGTCATGTCCCGGGTTTGTCAGCTCACCGGCAAGCGCGCCAATAACGGCATGGCCGTCTCCCACTCCCATGTGCGCACCAAGAAGCTGCAGCAGGTCAACCTGCAGGAGCGCCGCCTCTGGTGGGCCGAGGGCAACCGCTTTGTGAAGCTGCGCCTCTCCACCCGCGCCCTCAAGACCGTCCAGAAAAAAGGCCTGGGTACCTACGCCAAGGAACTCGGCGTCAACCTGGCCAAGATCTGAGCCTGAGCCATTTAGGCCCTGTTTCATCCCAACCCTGAAGCCCCTGCAATGAAGCGTCGTCTTGTGTTGCAGGGGCTTTTGGCTGCCGTGCCAGCGGCTGGGGCCCTGGGCGGCCTGCTGGTTGCGCCAAAGCAGGCAAACGCCCTAGGCGGCACCCTGCCTGACCTCGACCAGCCAGCTCCAGACTTCGCCCTGGCCGGATTTGTACCCCCGGGCACGGAAGGGCAACGCAGCCTCTCAGACTTCGCTGGCCGCTGGCTGGCCCTCTATTTCTATCCCAAGGATTTCACCGGCGGCTGCACCCTGGAGGCCCGGGGGTTCCAGCAGGACCTGGCCCAGTTCCACCAGCTCGGGGCGGAGGTGGTGGGCATCAGCGCCGATTCGGCCGAATCCCATGCCTCCTTCTGCGGCAGTGAGGGCCTGGCCTTTCCCCTGCTCTCCGATCCGGGCGGGCTCGTGAGTCGCTCCTATGGCTCCTGGATCTCCCCCTACTCCCAACGCCACAGCTTCCTGATCGATCCCGCCGGCGTGCTGAGGGAGCGCTGGGTGGCCGTGCGTCCTTCTGGCCACAGCCAGGAAATCCTGGCGGCCCTCCAGGCCCGCATCGCCGCCGCCCCATCCCTGCC
The DNA here is from genome assembly GCA_943369525.1 of Synechococcus sp. UW140. GTDB lineage: Bacteria > Cyanobacteriota > Cyanobacteriia > PCC-6307 > Cyanobiaceae > BAIKAL-G1. Next base: position 101,479 of record CALRNL020000009.1, on the reverse strand, counting down.
TTCTCCCTCCCCCAGCCCCATCCGCTGACGCCATGATCGAAGCGCTCTGGTACGTCGATGTGCCCCGGCGGCAGCTGGAGCCCGTGCTCACGGCGGCCCTGGAGTTGCTCGGCCCCGGGGCGAGCCGCCAGGGCAACCACCTGCGCCTCTGCCGCGATGGCCTTGATCTGCGCCTCAGTGGTTGGTCCCTGCAGCAATCGGTGTATCTCAAGGCCTGGCTCTGGCGGGGCTCCAACGCCCAAGCCCAGGCCCTGCTGAGCGGCCTGCAGGCCGAACTGGACCAACGCTTTGCCTACGCCCTCGCTCCCTTGGCGCCCCTGGAGCCGGGCGCCGATGTGTTTGGGGCCCTCTCTAGCGCCTATCCCCACACGGTGGCGGCCTTTCGCCAGTTGCCCCAAGGGCGAGCCGACCTGGAGCGGCTCTGGTGGTGGGAAGCCCGCTGGCGCGGCCAGGCGGGTCGCACCGCCGAGCCGCCGGCGGTGGTGAACAGGATTGCCGGCCCCATGCCCCAGGCACCAGGCGGGCAGACCCCCTGGGACGTGGTGGTGCTCGGCGGCGCCCTGGGCATGGTGCAGGCGGCGGCCCTGGCCCAAGCCGGCCAGAAGGTGGTGGTGGTGGAACGGCTGGAGGCGGGCAAGATGCACCGCGAATGGAACATCTCCCGCAGTGAACTGGAGGTGCTGGTTAACACCGGCCTGTTTGGCACAGCCGAGCTGGAAACCCTGATCCTGCGCGAATACCGCGATGGCTTCCACAAGTTCTTTGATGGCAACAATCCAGCCGATTGCTGTGCGCCGGTGTTGCACACGCCCACCGTGCTCAACATCGCCATTGATAGTCAGGCCCTGCTGCTCGCCTGCCAGGCCAAGTTGGAGGCAGCCGGCGGCCGGGTGATCGATTGCACCGATTTCCTGCAGGCGGGCGTCCACGACGACGGCGTTGTGCTCGATCTCCAGAACCGCCCAGGTGGCCAACGCCACCAGATCCAGGGGCGGCTAATCCTCGATGCCATGGGCACGGCCAGTTCGGTGGCCTGGCAACTGCATGGCGGCCAACCCTTCGACAGCGTTTGCCCCACCGTGGGCATGGTGCTTGAAGGCATCCCGCCGGAGATCTGGGATCCCAACCTGGGCGATGTGCTGTTTGGCCATGGCGATGTCAGCCGCCAACGCCAACTGATCTGGGAGCTATTCCCGGGCAAGGGCGACGAGCTCACCTTTTACCTGTTCCACTACCACCGGATCACCGAAGCCGATCCCGGCTCCCTGCTGGAGCTCTACGAAGACTTTTTCCAGATCCTCGGCGAATACAAGCCGATCGCAGGCCTCAGCCTGCGCTGGAAGAAACCCACCTTCGGCTACATCCCCGGCTATTTCCACACCCGCAGCGGTTCGCGCCGGGTGGGCTTTGAACGCATCCTGGCGATCGGCGATGCGGCCTCCCTGCAGTCGCCCCTGATCTTCACCGGCTTTGGCACCCTGGTGCGCAACCTGCCCCGGCTCACCAGCTTGATCGACCAGGCCCTGCGCCTGGAGCAACTCGATGGGGCCAGCCTCAACCAGGTGCGCGCCTCCCAGGCCAATGTCACCGTCACCTGGCTGTTTAGCCGCGGCATGATGGTGCCCCCCGGCCGGCGCATCGCCCCCCAGGCGATTAACGCCATGCTCAATGTGTTCTTTGGCGTGCTGGCCACGGGCGATCCGGCCCAGGCCGATGCCTTCATGAAGGACCGGGCCGGCTGGCTGGCCTTCACCTCCATGGCCCTGGTGGCGGCCTGGCGCACGCCGAGGATGCTGCTCTGGATCCTCGATCTGGCCGGCCCGGTGGACCTGGTCCGCTGGCTGGTCAGTTACCTGGAATTCAGCCTGCTGAGCCTGCGCGCCCTGCTGCTTGCGGGCTGGCTGCCCCAGCTGGAGCTGGCCCTGCGACCCCGCCTGGAGGCCCAATCGCCGGCCCTGGCCCTCGCCCTCAACGCCCTCGCCTTTGACATCACCGATGGGATCGGCAAGCCCCGCTGGGATCGCCAGACCCCGCTGCCAAAACCAGGCTCCGTTGACAAAACCAGGCCGGTAACCTGACTGGCAAACGGCCAGGCTCGATGGACCGCAACCGTTCCCTCCCCCCTTTGAGCCGCCGGCAGCTGCTCACCCTGCTGGCAGGGGGCCTGGGATTTGGGGCCAGCGTTCTTACTGCCAAGGCGTCAACCCAGGGATCCGGCAGGGCCGCCAACCAGGGGCAGCTGGCTAAGGCCAACCCCCAAGGGGCCCAGGCCCCAGCCAGCGCCCAGGCCCCGACCAGCCTGCGCTGGTTGGCGACGGCCGACAGCGGCAGCGGCGATCGCAATCAGCAGGCGGTGGCGGATCAGATGGCGGCCGTGCAGCGGCGCCATCCGGTGGATCTGGTGATCATGGCCGGCGACAACATCTACAACGATGGCGATATCAGCAAGGTGGATATCGCCTTCACCCGCCCCTACGCCGCCCTGCTCCAGGCCGGGGTGCCCTTCCACGCGGTGCTCGGCAACCACGACATCCGCACGGCCAATGGCGATCCCCAGGTGGCCTATCGCCCCTTTGGCATGGCCGGCCGCTGGTACAACCTGCGCCGCGGGCCGGTGGAGTTTTTCATGCTGGATACCAATATGAATGCCAACTGGAGCCAGCAATTGCCCTGGCTCCGCACCAGCCTGGCGGCCAGCAAGGCCCCCTGGAAAGTGGTAGTAGGCCACCACCCGATCTATTCGGCCGGCTTCTACGGCAATGACCCCGTTGCCCAGGCCCGCCTCGGCCCCCTGTTCAAAAAGTATGGGGTGCAGCTCTATATCAACGGCCACGAACACGATTACGAACGCACCAAGGTGATCGATGGCACCACCTACCTGACCCTGGGCATCGGTGGTGCCAGCTTGAGGCCGATCCTGGCCAATGGCAACACGGCGGCCTGCGCCAGTGTGCATGGCTTTGTGGAATTGGAGGCCAGCCCCACCAACCTCAACATCAACGCTTGGGATCGCCAGGGCAAGGCCATCGATCAGGCCGTCTTAGGGACCAAGGGCTGAGGCTTAGGCGATCCCGGCTTGCACCGGGATCGGGGAGTGGGGGCGGCTAGAGCATCCATGTCACCAAGAGCCAGCCCATCAACCATCGAGGCCATGGGCTAGCTCCCAGGGGCTCACCTGGCTGCGGTAGTCCTGCCATTGGCGCCGGCGCAATTTCAGGTATGAACGGCAGAATTCCTCCCCCAGGGCTTCCCTCAAGATCGGATCCGCTTCCAGGGCCGTTAGGGCTTCGCCCAGGTCGGTGGGCAGGCGGCCGCAGGCTTCTGGGGGCAGGGGATCGGCGTAGTTGTCGTTGTCGTGGCGAACGCCGGGATCGAGCTGGCGTTCAATGCCATCGAGGCCGGCGGCCAGCACCACGGCCTGGAGCAGGTAGGGATGGGCCGCCCCATCGGGCAGGCGCAGCTCCAGGCGTTGGCCATCGGGGATGCGCACCATGTGGGTGCGGTTGTTGCCGCCATAGCTGATGCCCCCGGGCGACCAGGTGGCCCCCGAGGTGGTGGGCGGCGCCGCCAGGCGCCGGTAGCTGTTGACGCTGGGGTTGGTGAAGCAGGCCAGGGCCGGGGCATGGGCCAGCAGGCCGGCCAGGAAGTGGTAGGCCAAGCTCGAGAGGCCCAGGGTTCCCTGGGGATCGGCGAACAGGTTGCGGCCCTCTTGGTCCCAGAGGGAGAGGTGGGTGTGGCAGCCGTTGCCGGTGAGTTCGGCCACCGGCTTGGGCATGAAACTGGCCCGCATGCCCTGCGCTTCGGCCAAGGTCTTCACCATCACCTTGAAAAAGGCGTGGCGATCGGCCGTGACCAGGGCCTCGGCGAAGGTCCAGTTCACCTCAAATTGGCCATTGGCGTCCTCGTGGTCGGCCTGGTAAGGCCCCCAGCCCAGCTGCTCCATGCCCTCCAGCAGCGGCCCGATCAGGGGAAAGCGGCGCATCAGCGCCATCTGGTCGTAGCAGGGTTTGCTTTGGTGATCCTGGGCATCGGCCGGGCCTGTGCCGGCGGGATCGAGCAGGAAAAACTCGGCCTCCACGCCACTGCGCAGCTCAAAGCCCAGGGCGGCGGCCCGGTGCCGCTGGCGTTGCAGCAGGCGCCGCGGGCATTGCTCCATCGGCACGCCATTGAGGCTGAGGTCGGCCGCCACCCAGCCCACCTGGGGTTGCCAGGGCAGGGCCATCAAGCTGGTGGGATCGGGGATCGCCATCACATCGCCATCGGCGGGCGAGAGATCCAGCCAGGCGGCAAAGCCGGCAAAGCCAGCCCCCGCCCCAGCCATCGACGCCACGGCAGAGGCTGGCACCAACTTGGAGCGCTGCACCCCGAACAGATCCGTGAAAGACACCAACAGAAAACTCAGGCCCTGATCGCGAACCAGGCGGGCGAGATCGGTCATGGCGGATCGTGATGGGATGGAAGAAAACTGGAAGCAAACCCGTTTCGAAAACCCTTTAAAACCGTTTGATCACCTCTGCAAACAACGGCTTACTTGCGGTTGAGCAACTCCTCAACGGCGCTGCGCAGTTGCTGTTGTTCGGGCGGACTGGCGGAGGGATTGCCGGCCCGGTGGCCCAGCAGCGAATCAATCACCTGCAGGCGTCCATGGCGCAGGCGCTCCCGATCAGCGGCCAGATCATCCACGGTGAAATAGAGGTCGTGGCTGCCCGCAACCACCGTGGCCTGGGCTTCGATGCGGCCCAAGGCCGCCGCTAAATCTCCGCCATCGGCGACATCGTGGGCCAACCAGGTATCCAGCATGGCGATCAGATCGCGGGGGTCATGGCGCTGGTAGGCGGGCAGCCATCGCTGCTCCACGTGCTCCTCCACCGAGGCTTCGCTGATCGTGCGAAAGAAGGGCTGGCTGGCGGCCCAGCTGGCATAGATCAGGGCGTAGGTGCGCAGCCCCTGCACCGGATCAGCATCAAAGCCCTGGCCGTTCCAATGGCGATCGGCGCAGAGGGCCTGGCGCAGGCTGAGCACGAACAGCCGGTTATGGGGGGAGGTGCGGGCCGTGCCGCCCACACAGCAGATGCGCCGCACCAAGTCCGGATAGCTCACCGCCCACTGGTAGGCCTGCTGGGCCCCCATGGACCAGCCGTAGACCAGGGCCGGCTGGTCGGTGCCGAAGAGCTCCAGCAGCAGGCGCCGCTGGGCGGCGATGTTGTCGTGGTGGCTGCTGATCCAGCCCGTTTCCGCCAGGCCCATCTCGCCATGACTGGGGCTGCTCGACACCCCATTGCCAAACATGTCGGCAATCACGATGCAATAGCGCTCGGGATCGAGCACCGGGCCGGCCAGCCAGGTGAGGTCGCCATGGCGGGCCCCATAGGAGGTGGGCACCAGGATCAGGTTGCTGCGATCGGCATTGGGCTCACCGATCTGGGCGTAGCCGATGCGGGCCTGGCTGATGGTGTGGCCGCAGCGCAGGGGGAAGGGGCCCAGCTCCAGCAGGCCCTCCAAGGTGGTTGGCATGGCGGTCATGCCGGCAGGGCGAGGGTGCTGAGTTTGTGGAGCAGCTGGCGATGCACGGCCAGGTAGCCCGGGTCGCAATGGGCAATCCGGGGACCAATCCAGCGGTGGGCCCGGGCCAAGGCATGGAAGGGCAGGGAGGGGTAGAGGTGGTGCTCGGCGTGGAAGGGCATGTTCCACATCAGCCAGCGCACTAGGGGGTTGGTCAAGGTGGTGCGGGTGTTGCGGGTGCCATCGGCGCTGAACTCACAGCCGGAATGTTCGGCCAAGAGGAAAAAGCGCAGCAGCGGTTGGCCCAGGGCCAGGGGCAGCAGCCAGGCCCAGACCAAAAACCAGCCATGGCCTGCCGCCATCGAGCCCAGCACCACCAGGCCATAGACGGCGAATTGCAACCGCACGGAGCGCCGTACCTGGGGAATCACCTCCGGGCTCAGATAGGCAATGCCGCTGAGATCGCCAAAGAGCAGGCGGGCATGGCCGCGCAGTTTGCCGATCCACCAGTTCCAACCCACCAGCTCCAGGCCGTAGGCCAGGGGGGTGGTGGGTTGGGGATCCTCCAGTTCGGGATCGAGGCCCACCTGGTGGGCGAAGCGGTGGTGAAACTGGTGGTAGCGGCGATAAAAGGTGGCGTTGTAAAAGCTCAGCAGGCCGGCAATCCAGGCGCAGCTGTCGTTAAGGCGGCGGCTGGCAAAGGCGGTGCGGTGGCCACATTCGTGCATCGGCGCAAAGCAGGTGGCCAGGCCGATGCCACTGGCCACCAGACCAGCCAGCCGCAGGGCCAACGGCAGGCTGGCCTGGGCCCAGAGTCCGCCGCCCGCAGCGATCAGCAGCAGCTGGGAGCCAAAGCGCCAAAGGCCGGGACCATCGCTCAGGGCATTGAGCTCGGCGAGCTCAGCGCGGGGAATCAGGCCGGTGGGAGTGGTCGTCATGGCGCAATCACACCAGCCGGGCGCCCTTTGCTTCGGTAGGCATCGACACCGAGCCAGCAACCCGGTTGCCAGGATTCGGTCCTGGCAACCGGGTTGCTCGGGATAGGGCATGCCGCTTTGGCTCGCTCAGGCCCTGGCAGCGGCTGGCGGCTTGGGGGCGATTGCCCTGGAGACTGGCGAGCCGCAGCAGCATCTCCATGGCCAAACACCAGGTGGCCCTGGTCATCAGCGCCGGCATCTGCATCCTGGCCCTGGTCAGCTGGGTAGGGGACCTCGATCTGGGCCTGGGGCAGTTGCTTGATCAGCCCGCCCCGCCAACCGGCCCACCAGCTGCCCCGGCTAGCCCTTACCGGCCCCGCCCCCTCCAGCCCTGATCCAGACCGCCCAGATCCCATCAGCCGATCCGGTCTTGGTGATCAGATCAGCCGTTGAAGCAAGTCCGCGTGCACCCCTGCCGCCTGGCGCTGGGCAATGATCGCCGCGGGCGCCAGGGGCCGATCCAGTTGGGCCTGCCAGGGGGCCGCCAGGGCAGCGGCGCTCGGCAGGGCGCCCTCCAAATCCAGGCAGGGGCAGGCGATGGCCCGGGCGGCAGCGGCCACCTTGGGGTCGTAACTGAGGGCGCAACAGGGAGCCGAAGCCTGGGCGGCCAAAATCAGCCCATGCAGGCGCATCGCCAGCACCAGACCAGCGCCCGCAAACAGCTGCATCGCCTGCTCGGGACTGGTGACCGGGCATTCGCGGCTGCGGGCCGCCAGGGCCTCGGGCACCAGCCCTTGCCCTTGCAGTCGGGCGAGCAAGCCCCTGTCCTGGCCCCGGTGGAAGGGCAGCCAGAGCACCTGCCGATCGGAGCCTGGGGCCACCTGGGCCAGGGCCTCCAGCACCAGGCGCCACTGGGCCGGGCCTAGCAAGGGACTGGAGCGAAAACAAAGCACAATCGGTCCGCCCGAGCCCCGCCAGGTCAAGGGCGGCAGGGACCAAACCGGATCACTGCCCTCCAGGCAGGTGCCACCCCAGCGACGCACCTGGGCGGCCGAGGCCGGATCCCGCCAGCTGCTGGCCGTGACCAGCGGCAACACCAATCGCACCAGCAGGCGGCTGGGCCGACGGCGCAGGGGACCCAGGCCCTGGCCCCAGAGCAACACCGGTTTGCCGGCCGCCCGGGCGGCGACGATCAGCAGCAGGTAATAAAGGAGGCTGCGCCAGCTGGTGGCGTCCTGGAGCAGGCTGCCACCCCCCAGGACCAGGGCCTGACAACGGCCCAGGGCCGCCAAGACAGACTTCAGTCTGCGCCGGGGGCAGGTGGCCACGCCAAAACGCTGCTCCAATTCCGTCTGGTCGAAGCCGGTGACCAGGGGCGTCCAGCCCGGGGGCAACTGCTGCAGCAGGGCGGCCAGGAGGGCGTCATCGCCGATGTTGTGCTCGCCGTAGTAGCCGCAGAGCAGCACCTGCCGAGATGCGCCCATCGCCCTGCCCTCGCCCCAGTGGTTGCGCCCCGGCAGCATCGCATTTCCGCCGGACCGGCCTGCCCAAGACACTGGCCAGCGCTGGCCGGAAAGCCGCCCGGGCCGTTGGCTGCCGGCCGGCCCTGGGCCCTAGCGGCGGGGGGAGGTTTCGATGCGATCGAGCCGCTGCCAGGGCTGGGAGCTGAGGTCATCGAGCTCGAACCAGGTCCACACCGACGGCGATTCTTCCGGTTCCAAGGGCCTGGGCTGGATCGGCCATTCGATCCGCCGGCCCCGGTAGGTGAGGCCAACGCAGGTCATGACTTGGTCATCCGCCAGCAAGGACCACAACAGGCGCAGCTCCGCCGGGTCGAAGGCTTGGGCAGGGTCGGATGCTTCGCCATCGGGCAAGCGGCCAGGCAGAAAGCTGCGGGGCCGCTGGCTCTGCCAGCTGAGATAGCGGCCGTTCTCGGTGGGATAGAACCAACAGGTTTCGTTCTCGATCGCCGCCAGGGGCAGGTTGGCCAGGGACTGGTACTGGCCAGGGCTTGCCGCCCCCAGGGCGTAGATCCCCAGGCAAAGGCTGGTGGGATCGAGCAGCGGCACCGACGCATCGCAGCGCAGGCTGCGCTCCTGGGGAGCGGCCGGGGCCTGGGAGCCAGGCTGGCCAAACCCGAAGGGATCGGCGCCGCCGCTGTGGGCCAGGCCCGATTCCACCAGGGTTTCCAAGCTCCCAGGCCAGTCGGTCGGGCAGGCGAAGATGCGCAGGGCTAGCACCTCCCCCAGGCCCCGGGCCTGGGCGTCAGCCAGGTCAGCCCAAGACATCGCCCCCTGGGGCAGGCCTGGGGATGGAGCCAACAGAAAAAGAAGCGAGTCAGCCATGGCTGGTTTGGCTCCAAGGAGCTGGCAAGGGGGTGAGGGCCGACAGGACCCAAGGGGGATTGGGGGCCAGGGGCGGCTGCCACTGCCAAGGCCGAGGCCAAGGCCAAGCCAGGGACGGAACCCAAAGATATTAAGGAATATTTCATAATTGTAACAGATTGCCCGTAACTCCGGGCCTGGCTCCCCGGGCCAGGATTAACCCCGTAGCAGGCCCCCGCACCCGCCTGCTCGGATCAGCCCGGAGCCCCCAGACCGGGCGAACCAAGGCTGGCGCCTAGGCTCAAGACCAGTGACCAGGCCCGCAATTGCTCAAGGTTGACGAAAACCGCGCCGAGGAACTGAAGGCCATCGGCTGGCCGGCCGAAGAGGTGCGCCGCTACGAAGAGCTGTGGGAATACCGCCAGCGCTGGGGAGCGATCAACCTGGAGCGGGATGAGCGCATCTTCCTGCGCAAGGCCGATGGGGCCCTGCCGAAATTGCAGGCCCATGGCAAGGCGGCCAAGAAAGCCACCCGCGACAAGTCGCACTATCGCTGGCTGGCCTTCTACCTCGATGCCCTCAAGGCGAACCCGCCGGAATCGGAGCTGGGCGACGGGGAACAGGGGGCCTGGCGGGTCCTGCTGGAGGAGGAGCTGCGGGCCCTCGACTACTACGAGCCGGTGCTGGGCCTACCCGACACCCTCAAGGCCAAGGCCTTGATTCCCCTGCGGGAGCAATGGGTGGCGGAAGTGGCCGCCCAGGGCCGCAGTTTGTCCTTCGATTTCCAGGCCCCCCTCGAGGCCTTCAAAGCCACCACCAAAACCAGCTGGAAGCCCCTGCGGGCGGAAGCCAGCGATCCCAGCTCCTATCCGGTGCTGCCAAGCGATGCGGCCCAGGCCTTCCGGGCCCAGGTGCGTCAGGCGATCACGGCCCAGATCCGCAACAGCTTTCCCTCCCTGCAGGACAGCGAGAAGCCGGAACCGGCCGACGACTGGATGCCCCGCTGATCGCGGCTGCCCGAACCCCGCCCATGCATGCCCTTTCCCTACCCACCTGGTGGATCCACATCACCTCGGTGCTGGAGTGGGCCCTGGCGATGCTGGCGATCCAGCGCTGGGGCCGGCTGCAGGCGGAACCCGCCTGGAACTGGCTCGCCCTAGCCATGCTGCCGGCCCTGGTCAGCGCCATGGCGGCCTGCACCTGGCACCTATTCGACAACCCGGCCGCGCTCCAGGGCCTGGTGGTGTTTCAGGCGGCCACCACCCTGCTGGGGAACTGTTGCCTGGCCCTGGCCGCCCTGCTGATCGCCCGCAGGGCCAGCGCTACCGGCCAGCCCCCCAACCAACTCCCCTAGGCCGCCAGCCATGGTCGACCCTGCCCTAGCCCCTTCGGTCCTCAACGCCGCCCTGGGGGCCCTGGCGGCCTTCGATCCGGCCCCCCTCTTTGGCCTATCGCTCTTCCCCTACCTGGCCTTCCTGTGGTGGGGCTGGCGCTGCGGCCGTTTCCCGCGCCTAGCCCTCTGGGGATTCAGCGCCACGCTGCTGTTCGTGCTGGTCACGATTGGGGCGGCCCTGGTGGCCCAAAACGTTTACGGCCACCAATTGGCCGATGTGGACCCGCTCCATGGCGGCGCCGAAGCCTTTTTGACCCTGAGCAACACGATGGTGCTGCTGGGTTTCTGGAGACGTCCAGCCCCTAAGGCAATGAACAAGTCTTAAGCAAGGGCTGCGGGGCCTGCCTGGCCCCGGAAGATGGGGCGTCGCCTGAACACCATGCTCTCCCCCCTGTTTGCCCTCGCCCCGGCCACCCTCACCTGGTCGCCGAAGGTGGCCCTGGTGATGATCGCCGCCAACGTGATCGCCATCGGCATCGGCAAAGCCAGCATCAAGTATCCCAACGAGGGCGCCAAACTGCCCAGCCCCGCCCTGTTCGGCGGCCTCAGCCATGCCTCCCTGCTGGCGACCACCAGCTTCGGCCACGTCCTTGGCATGGGCGCCATCTTGGGCCTGGCGTCCCGCGGCGTGCTCTGACACTGGATTAGGGCCCTAGCGAATGGTTGCGGCGATCGAGCAAACCCGATCGCCGCAACCACCTTCACGCAGGGCCATTGATTCGTAGCCATTGATGCAGAGCCATTGATGCAAAGCCGGTGATCTAAACACGCTGATTCAAAGACGTCAATTCATTTGGCGTCTCCCCTAGTGTCTCAATACTGCAACGAACTTGGATCCCCATGATTGACTTCTTGCAGAGGGATGTCAGTTGTGGGGATATTTTTTTGCGGGCCATCCTATTGATCTTCGCTCCTCCCAAGAAGCCCCTGAACTGGGCGCTTGGAGCCGTGGGTGGGGCTGCGGCCCAGGCGCCTTGATCCCAGAGGCCTGGACGCTCGACACCATGCAACAGTCCGTTCAGCGCAGGCCCAACAGGTAGGGCAGGGCCCGGAGCCCATAGCGTTCGAAGCGGTAGTCAAATAGCAGGGCCGAGAGATCCGCCGCCTGTTGGTGCCGGGCCAACCCCGTCAGCAACCGCTCCAGGCGCCGGTCGGCCGCCGCTGAATTCAACCCCAGCCAGGTGCGCCGGGCCAGGCGGCCACTGAGGCCCCAGCGCCAGCCCAGGGCCCGGCGCAGCTGGCGGGGATAGTCATCAAGTCCCCGGGCGGCGGCCAGGTCCTGGCTGCCCGGGGCCAGGGCTGCCAGCAGCTGGGGCGCCAGCACCCGGGCGCTGAGGAGGGCATGGCGAATGCCCTCGCCGCCCAGCAGGTTGGCCGTGCTCACCGCATCGCCAAGGCCAATCAGGCGGCCGCGCCGATGGGGCTCCTGGCGCTGGATCGTGCTGCGGATCAGGCCGCCATGGCGATCCAGCACTTGGGCCCCTGCCAGGCCGCAGCGGCCCAGGATCCTCTGCAGCAAGGGGCCCAGGGGCGGTTGGGGCCGCTGCGGGTCCTGGAGCCGGCAAACCCCCACCTTCAGCTGGCCGCTCTGCATCGGGAACACCCAGCCGTAGCCCTGGGGCAACCAGTCCGTGCCCAGCAGAAAACTGAGCTGGCCCCGCCAGCGCTGCTCCTGGGCCGCTGACACGGCCAGCAACCACTCCACCCCCAGGCCCGACACCAGGGGCCCGGCGCTTGCCGGGGGCTCCCCCAGCAGGCTGCGGGCCTGGCCGGTGGCATCAACCACCCAGCGGCTCCCGATCCAGCGCTGCTGGCCATCGCGCCAGCGCAGCAGGGTGCGGATCCGATCGGGCCCCTGGCGCTGCTCCAGGGCGCGGCAACCCAGCTCCAGGCGGGCTCCCCAGGCCTGGGCCTCACTGGCTAACCATTGGCGCAGGGCAGCGAAATCGAGCACCACCCCCAGGGTTTGCTCCCCCTGCCAACGGCGCACCGCCTCGCCGGGCCCGAGCAACTGCCAGCCCTGCCAGCGGCTGGCCACCAGGGAGGCCGGCAGGGAAAAGCGCTCCAGGGCCGCCAGGGGCAAGGCGGCGCTGCTGAAGGCGGCCTGGCTGAGGTCGGCCAACTGATCGACCAGCCACACCGCCAGGCCCGCCTGGGCCAGGAGGCGCGCCAACTCGCCGCCGGCGGGGCCGCAGCCCACCACCAGCACATCGCAATCGGGCGGCCCGGACGTCGTCAGACCGCAACCGGTTGGCGCTGGAGGGAGGCTCCGAAGCGCTCCAGGATCCGCTGGGCCATCTGGGGCGGCGTCAGGCCCAGGCTCTGCTTGCTCTGGTCCGGGCTGGCGTGATCCACGAGCACATCCGGAATGCCGATGCGCAGCACGGGCACCAGCACATCCAGGTCATTGAGGGCCTCGACCACGGCGGCGCCGAAGCCACCCGCCAGGGCGCCCTCTTCCATGGTCACAACCCGGCCAATGCGGCGGGCCATCGGCGCGATCAGGGCCTGGTCCAGGGGACGCAGGAAGCGGGCATTAATCACCGCGGCCCGCACCCCCTGCTCCTGCAGCAGGCCGGCGGTGGCCATGGCCGGGGCCACCATCGAGCCATAGGCCACGATCAGCAGGTCATCGCCGTCGCTGAGCACCTCACCGCGACCGATTTCGAGCTGCTCCCAGCCCTCTTCGGCCAGGGGCACGCCCTCGCCCTCGCCCCGGGGGATGCGCAGGGCACAGGGGCCGGTGTGGTGGATGGCGGTAACGAGCATGCGTTGCAACTCGGCCTCATCCTTGGGTGCCATCACCGTGAAATTGGGCACGGAGCGCAGGTAACTGATGTCGTATTGGCCCTGGTGGGTGGGACCATCGGCGCCGACGATGCCGGCCCGGTCGAGCACGAAGGTGACCGGCAGCTTCTGAATCCCCACGTCGTGGATCAGCTGGTCGTAGGCGCGCTGCAGGAAGGTGCTGTAGATCGCCACCACGGGACGCAAGCCCTCGCAGGCCATGCCCGCGGCCATGGTGACCGCGTGTTGCTCGGCGATGCCCACATCGAAATACTGCTTAGGCAGGGCCTTCTCCAGCAGGTCCAGGCCCGTGCCGGTGGCCATGGCAGCGGTGATGCCCACCACCCGGGGGTCCTGTTCGCAGAGCTTGACCAGGGTTTGGCCAAACACCTTGCTGTAGCTGGGCGGCTTCGGCTTGCTGGAGGGGTAGGCCTTGCCGGTGGAGAGGTCAAAGGCCGACTGGGCGTGGTACCCCACCTGGTCGGCTTCCGCGTAGGGATAGCCCTTGCCCTTGGTGGTGGCCACATGTACCAACACCGGGCCCTCACAGCGGTGGGCGGCCTGGAAGGTGCGCACCATCTCGCCGATGTTGTGGCCATCAATCGGGCCGATGTAGGTGAAGCCCAACTCCTCAAACACGGCGCCCACCTTGGGCACGGCCAGGCGGCGCATGCTGTCCTTGAGGCGTTCCAGTTCGACGGGAAGTTCGCCGTGCAGGAAGGGGAGATGCTTCACCGCCTCTTCAGCGCTGCCGGAGAGAAATTGCACCGGCGGACTGAGCCGCATGCGGTTCAGGTAGGTGGAGAGGGCACCCACCGGCGGTGAGATCGACATGTCGTTGTCGTTCAGCACCACCATCAGCCGGGTCTTGGGCAGGTGGCCGGCGTGGTTGATGGCCTCTAGGGCCATGCCGCCGGTGAGGGCGCCATCGCCGATCACCGCCACCGACTTAAAGCTCTGGCCCAGCTGGTCCCGGGCCAGGGCCATGCCCAGGGCCGCCGAGATGCTGGTAGAGGCATGGCCGGCGCCGAAATGGTCGAACGGGCTCTCGCTGCGCTTCAGATAGCCCGCCACGCCGTCCTTCTGGCGCAGGCTGTCAAAACTGTTGTAGCGGCCAGTCACCAACTTATGGGGATAGGCCTGGTGGCCCACATCCCACACCACCCGGTCGTGGTCGAGGTCGAGGGTTTGGTACAGGGCCAGGGTCAATTCGACCACGCCCAGGCCGGGGCCCAGGTGGCCGCCGCTGGTGGAGACCACCTGCAAGTGGCGCTCGCGAATCTGGCGGGCAATCGCTTCGAGCTCGGCGGTGCTGAGGCCATGCAGCTGATTCGGATGATTCAGCTCGCTGAGATGCATGCCCCATGCCTTCATTGGGGTCCAATCTACGCCGCCCACCTGGGGGGTCGGCGTCAACGGTCCAGGCCCGGGCCCGGGCCTGGACCGATCGGGGCAACCGGGCCACCAGCCCTGAGCTAGCGCCTGGGCTGTTGCCAGACTGGCTCGATGAGCAGCGATCCCCAGCCCCAGCCCCCCGGCGCCGACGCGCCAAGCCCGGCCCGCGTCCCCGGAGCCCCGATCGCTGGGGCCCCGATCGTTCAGCCCCAGGGGACGGTGGATCCCTGCGGCGACATGCTGCAACGGATCCTGCGGGCCCGGGTCTACGACGTGGCGATCGAATCGCCCCTGGATCCGGCGCCCAACCTGTCGCGGCGCCTGGGCAACCGGGTGTTGCTCAAGCGGGAAGATTTACAGCCGGTATTCAGTTTCAAGCTGCGCGGCGCCTACAACAAAATGGCGGGCCTCACCGGCGCCGAGCTTGCGCGGGGCGTGATCGCCGCCAGTGCCGGCAACCACGCCCAAGGGGTGGCCCTCGCCGCCCAGCGCCTGGGATGCAAGGCGGTGATTGTGATGCCGGTCACCACCCCCGAGATGAAGGTGCGGGCCGTGGCCTCCCGGGGGGCCGAGGTGGTGCTCCATGGCGACACCTACGACGCCGCCTATGGCGAAGCCCGGCGGCTGGAGCAGGACCGCGGCCTCAGCTTTATCCATCCCTTTGATGACCCCGATGTGATCGCCGGCCAGGGCACGATTGGCCTGGAGATCCTGCGCCAATGCTCGGATCCGCCGGATGTCATCTACGTGGCGGTGGGGGGCGGCGGCCTGATCGCCGGCATTGCCACCTATGTCAAAAGTCTCTGGCCCCAGGTGCGCATCGTCGGTGTGGAGCCCAGCGATTGCGATGCCATGACCCGCTCCCTGGCCGCCGGCCAGCGGGTGCGGCTGGAGGCCGTGGGCCTGTTCGCCGATGGCGTGGCCGTGAAGGAAGTGGGCGAGCAGACCTTTGCCCTGGCCCAGCGCCATGTGGATGCCATGGTCACGGTGGACACCGACGCCATCTGTGCGGCGATCAAGGACGTGTTTGAGGACACCCGCTCGATCCTCGAGCCCGCCGGCGCCCTGGCCGTAGCCGGCATGAAGGCCGACATCGAGCAGCGGGGCCTGCGGGGCCAGACCCTGGTGGCGGTGGCCTGCGGCGCCAACATGAATTTTGATCGGCTGCGCTTTGTGGCCGAGCGGGCCGAGCTGGGCGAACAGCGCGAAGCAATGCTGGCGGTGGAAATCCCCGAGCAACCGGGCAGCCTGCGGCGCTTCTGCAGCCTGCTGGGCCAGCGCAGCCTCACCGAATTCAGCTACCGGCTGGCCGATCCCCGCCTGGCCCACATCTTTGTGGGGGTGCAAACCCAGGGCCCGGCCGACACGGCGGCCCTGGTGGCCAGCCTGGAGCAGGCGGGCTTTGGCTGCCTCGACCTCAGTGGCAACGAACTGGCCAAGCTGCACCTGCGCCACATGGTGGGCGGCCGCTTGCCGGCCAGCGCCGGCTCGGCCCTGGGGCTCGGCCAGGAACTGCTCTATCGCTTCGAATTTCCGGAGCGGCCCGGCGCCCTGATGGCCTTTGTGAACAGCCTGCAGGCCAGCTGGAACATCAGCATTTTTCATTACCGCAACCACGGCGCCGACGTCGGCCGCATCGTGGTGGGGGTGCAGGTGCCCCCGGCCGAACAGGAGCAATGGCAGCGGTTCCTGGCGGGCCTGGCCTACCGCTACTGGGATGAATCCGCCAACCCCGCCTATGCCCTGTTCCTGGGAGATCGCCAGACCCCCCTGGGGGCGCTGGTGCCAGCAGGGCCCGTGGGATAACTTGCGCCCATCGATGCGCTGGAGCCGCTGATGCCCAGCCCTGAGCCCTCCCTAGTAGGGCCGGATCCCTCAATCCATGGGGCCATGACCAGCCCATCCGCTGCGGAGTCCCACAAACCCGGGGCCGATGACAATCCGCCTGGGGCCTCCCTCCAGGGGCCGGGACCTGCAGAAGGGGAGCCGGGGGAAACGCCGGGGGAAACCCGGTCCATGGCGCCCGATCGGGAGCCGGAGGCAGGGACTCTGGAATGGCCGGACCTTGCTGCAGCCAAGGGGTTAGCCCCTCCGCCAGGGGCGGCAACGGTGGCAACTTCTGCAGACCCGGCCCAGAAGGCGCCGCTGCCGCCACAGGCGCCGTTGCCGCCCCCGCGCCAGCTCTCCTTGCCGGCCCGGCTAGAGGCCATTCTTTATCTAAAGGGCAAGCCCCTCACCCTGGGGGACCTGGCCGAGGTCGCGGCGGTGCCCCGGCAGGAGGCCGAGCTGGCCCTGATCACCCTGATGGCCGACTACGCCCACCGGGACACGGCTCTGGAGATCCGCCAGGAAGGCCAGCGTTACAGCCTGCAGCTGCGCGACAGCCTGGGCGACCTGGTCCAAAGCCTGCTGCCGGTGGACCTCTCCACCGCCGCCCTGCGCACCCTGGCCACCATCGCCCTGAAGAAACGGATCCTGCAGTCGGACCTGGTGGAGCTGCGCGGCTCCGGCGCCTACGACCACATCAAGGAGCTGCTGGCCCAGAACTTCATCGAACGCAAGCGCCAAAGCGAGGGCCGCTCCTTCTGGCTGAGCCTGAGCGAAAAATTCCATCGCACCTTTGCGGTCACCACCGTGGCGGGACCGGCCAGGCCCCCCACCCCCCGGGGCCCCAAGGGCAAGCCCCAAGGGGCCAGCGCCATCAACGGTGCCAGCGGCCCAGGGACTCCCAGCGCGGGGGTGGCCGGTGCGCTTGAACCAGGCTCAGCCGCCGCCGGCTCGCCCGAGTCCGCCCCAATCCCGCCCAATCCCTGAACCAGGCCGGTGGCCTAGCGGAGCAGCCAGGGCTGACTGCATAGAGTCGGTCCATCGTTGTGCCGCCCCTTTGTCGCCATGGATGCCGTGAGCCTGTTGCTGAGCGTTCTGGGCCGCACCCTGGAGATCTATTCCCTGATCCTGCTGGTAAGGGTCCTGTTGAGCTGGTTCCCCAACCTGGATTGGGGCAACCCCGTACTCTCCACCGTGAGCTCAATCACCGACCCCTATCTCAATGCTTTTCGCGGCCTGATCCCACCCCTGGGCGGCCTGGATCTCTCGGCGATTGTGGCCTTCCTGGCCCTCAACCTGGCCCAGCAACTGCTCGGCAGCCTGAGCATGAGCCTGATGGGCAGCGGCTACGGCGTTTAGATCCCTTGGCCAGGGGGCGCCCAACTCGGAGCAACGATCTCGGCTCCTCTAGCTGGGGGCCTCTAGCTCAGATTCCCTAGCTCGGGACCACTAACTCGGGACCAAGGTTCAGTTGGCCGCCAGGGCCTGCTCCAGGGGCAGGAGTTCATCGTCCTCTCCGGCCCGGGTCCGCACCGGGGCGCTGAAGCCCTTCGCCTTGGCGTGACTCACCTGCAGGGGGCCGGGGGTGCCTGCCGGCACGGACAGGCGCAGGGCAAAGGAGGAAACACCGGGAGGCACATCCCCAATCGAGCCCACCCGCGAGCGGTTCTGGAGCACGGGCTCGCCGCTGGAATCCAGGATCTGGGCGAACACATCGGTGTCCACCACCGGCCGCTTGCCCGGGTTGACCACCTCCCCGCGCAGGGCATAGCAACTGGCTCCGCTGGGCCGCTTCTGCTCCGGCTGGGCGCCCACATCGGCTTCGGGGCAGGGCCCTAGCTGGATCTCTCTCACCACCAAGTCGGTGGCCCAGGCGCCTCCGGGCATCACAACCAGGGCAACCAGGAGTACAGCGGCGCAGCCGAGGGCGGCCCGCAGGGGCCCCGCCAACACCATCCGGCCTAGGGCAGCCCTCGCCGCCGCCCAAGCCCTGGAAACCGCCTGCGCCACCTGAGTCACCGCTGATCGCCACTGCCTGCGATCACGTTACGGGCGGCGCGGCTGGCCAGCTTCTCCAAATTGGCGCGGGCAATCGTGTCGAGGTCAAAGCCCAGTTCACTGGCCAGCTGGGCCACGTACCAGAGCACATCCCCCAGTTCCAACTTGAGGCCCTCGCGCACCGACTCGCTGAAAACGCCGTCGTCATCGCGGATCACCTTTTTAACCTTGTCGGCCACTTCGCCCGCCTCGCCGCAGAGTCCCAGGGTCGGATAGATGGGATTGGAGCCCACCTGGGGGTAGCGGGCCGTGGCCCTCGCCCCCTGCTGGTATTGGTTGAGGTCCATGGCGGGGCGGGGGGCGGAGGTGCTGGATGGTAGTTTCCGACTTGACTTTGGCCCCGCCAATGGCCCTCCCCGATCTAACGCGTCGCACCAAGATCGTGGCCACCATCGGCCCCGCCACCGAATCGCCCGAACGGCTGCGCGAGTTGGTGCTGGCTGGTGCCACCACCTTCCGGCTTAATTTTTCCCACGGCGACCACTCCGAGCACGCCGCCCGCATCGAGACGATCCGGGCCGTGGCCAAGGAACTGGGCACCCACATCGGCATCCTCCAGGACCTCCAGGGCCCGAAGATCCGCCTGGGTCGTTTTGCCGAGGGGCCGATCACCCTGGCCAATGGCGATCCCTTTGCCCTCACCGCCCGGGAGGTGAGCTGCGACAAGACCATCGCCACGGTCACCTACGACAACCTGGCCCAGGAGGTGACCCCCGGCAGCCGCATCCTGCTTGATGACGGCCGGGTCGAAATGGTGGTCGAATCGGTCGACACGGTGGAGCAGACCCTGCACTGCCGCGTCACCGTGGGCGGGGTGCTCTCCAATAACAAGGGGGTGAATTTCCCCGATGTGCAGCTCTCGATCCGGGCCCTCACCGATAAGGATCGGCAAGACCTGATTTTCGGCCTGGCCCATGACGTCGATTGGGTGGCCCTGAGCTTTGTGCGCAATCCCTCCGACATGGAGGAGATCAAGGCCCTGATCAAGAGCCATGGCCACAACACGCCGGTGGTGGCGAAGATCGAGAAATTCGAGGCCATCGACCAGATCGACGCGATCCTGCCCCTCTGTGATGGCGTGATGGTGGCCCGCGGCGACCTGGGCGTGGAAATGCCAGCCGAAGAGGTGCCCTTGCTGCAAAAGGAGCTGATCCGCAAGGCCAACAGCCTCGGCATTCCGATCATCACCGCCACCCAGATGCTCGATTCGATGGCCTCCTGCCCCCGGCCCACCCGGGCTGAGGTCAGCGATGTGGCCAATGCCATCCTCGATGGCACCGATGCGGTGATGCTCTCTAACGAAACCGCCGTGGGGGACTACCCCGTGGAGGCCGTGGCCACGATGAGCACCATCGCCCGCCGCATCGAGCGCGATTACCCCTTGCGCTCGGTGGACAGCCGCATGGCTTCCACGATCCCCAACGCCATCAGCCAGGCGGTGAGCACGATTGCCCGCCAACTGGAAGCCGCCGCGATCTTCACCCTCACCAAGAGCGGGGCGACGGCCCGGAACGTCAGCAAGTTCCGGCCATCCACCCCGATTCTGGCCGTCACCAGCGATGGCGCCGTCGCCCGCCAGTTGCAACTGGTTTGGGGCGTCAGCCCCCTGGTGGTGGCCGAGCAGGCCGACGATGGCAGCACCTTCGAGCTGGCCATGGATGTGGCCCGCACCATGGGCGTGCTGCGCAGCGGCGATTTGGTGGTCGAGACCGCTGGCACCCTCAGTGGCGTTAGTGGCTCCACCGATTTGATCAAGGTCGGCATCGTCGCCTAGGCAGGGTCCCCTGGGCCATCCCTGGGCAGCTCCGCCCGACCAGGGCAGTCCGCCGGGAATGGACCAGCAAAAGCCCCTTCCGCCCGCCATGGTGGAAGGGGATTCCCACTCCCACCCGTTCCCAGCCTCCCCCGATCGATGGCCTTGAAGCTGCCCCTGGGCGAAACGGTGGCGATGGCCCTCACCACCTTGAAGGCGAACCGCCTCCGCAGCCTGTTGACCATGCTGGGCATCGTCATTGGCAACGCCTCGGTGATCACCCTGGTGGGGATCGGCAAGGGGGCCCAGAACCTGGCCGAGGGCCAACTCAACACCCTGGGCGCCAATGTGCTGTTCGTGGTGCCCGGTAACAACGACACCCGCCGCCAGGGGATTGATTTCCCGAAAACCCTGGTGCTCGAAGACGCCAAGGCCATCGCCGAGCAGGTCCCGAGCGTGCGTCGGGTCGTGCCCCAGATCACCCTCAATGGGGTGGTGCAGGCGGGGGCCCGCAGTTCGAGTAGTTCCGTCTCCGGCATCACCCCCGATTTTCTGCCGGTGCGCCGCTTTGAGGTGGCCCAGGGACGATTCCTCGACCAGCAGGATCTCGAATCGGCCCGCAATGTGGTGGTGATCGGCCCGGATCTACGCAATAAATTGTTGCCGGTCGGCTCGGCCCTGGGCCGCAGCCTGCGCATCCGGGACCAATCGTTCACGGTGATCGGGGTGCTGATGCCGAAGGGGGCCGTGTTTGGCTCCAACCAGGACGAGAACGCCTACATCCCGATCACAACGATGATCAGCAAGCTGAGCGGTCGCGACCCCACCTACGGGGTCAGCCTCAACTTCATCAGCGTTGAAGCCCGCGATGACAACAGCACCGGCGCCGCCAAGTTCCAAATCAGCAACCTGCTGCGCCAGCGCCACCGCATCCTGCGGGAGGATGACTTTGCCGTGCGCTCCCAGAAAGATGCCCTCTCGATTGTGGGCACGATCACGGGCGGCCTCACCTTGATGCTTGCAGCGATCGGCTCGATCTCCCTGTTGGTCGGCGGGATCGGCATCATGAACATCATGTTGGTGTCGGTGAGTGAACGCACCGCCGAGATTGGCCTGCGCAAGGCGGTGGGAGCCCGCAGCAGCGATGTGATGGCCCAATTCCTGGTGGAATCACTGGTGCTCGCCAGTCTTGGCGGAATCATCGGCAGCGCCGTGGGCCTGGCAGGGATCACGGCCGTGGCCAGCTTCACCGCCCTGCCGGCGGCCATCGGACCCTCGAGTGTGCTGTTCACCGTGGCGGTGTCCGGCTCGATTGGCCTGTTCTTCGGGGTGGTGCCGGCCAGGCGCGCGGCGCGACTGGATCCGATCACGGCCCTGCGCAGCCTCTAGGCCCCAGGGCGACTCCAGCCAGGCCAGGACCACCTACCGAAGAATTCATTAAGAAGCCCAAAGCGTGTCGAATGGCACACAAGCCCCGCCCGGGCAATGGCTTGATGGGGTCTCGTTTTGGGGGTCATTCCTTGGGCCAGCTTTCCTGTGGCTACCGCAACGCCAGTGATCGCATGGTGATCCTGCGTTGTATCGGTCCCCAGGAGTTTTTTCTGGAACGGGTGGTGTTCCCCTTTGAACTGCTCAGTTTTTGTGCGCCCACGAGCGCCTCGGTCCAGATCTGGACCCATGGCCTGGGCGGCCCGGAACTGATGGAATCGATCGATGTGGGCGAACTGGCCATCGAGTTGGAGTCCTTAGGCGAGATCCCCCCTGGCGAAGTCAGCCCGCCGCAGCTCGCTGGTGCCGTCGAGGACTGGTGCAAGGCCTAGGCCTGCCGGCCCAGGGCGGCTAAAGACCAAGGAGATCGGCCCCATTCTGGCCGGCGCGAGCTTTACAGTTGTTCAAATTCAAGTCGGGGGTCCGCACGGCCATGAACCAACGCTGGCGTCTTATCGCTCTGTGGCTTCTGCCCGTTGGGGTGGCCCTGTTCTTTGGCTGGCAGATCCTGGGCAACGGGGGCGCTCCCCGTCTTGCCCAAGGCGGTCCCACCGTGGCGCCCCGCAACGCCGCCGTGGCCCGCATGACCTACGGCCGCTTCCTCGATTACGTCGATGCCGGCAGGGTCACGGCCGTGGACATCTTTGATGGCGGCCGCACCGCCGTGGTTGAGGCCTCCGATCCGGACCTCGACAACCGCGTCCAGCGGCTGCGGGTTGACCTGCCCGGACTGGCCCCAGAACTCATCAATAGCCTCAAGGCCAAGGGCATCAGCTTTGACATCCATCCGCCCAAGGCCGCGCCGCCCTTGCTGGGAATCCTGGGGAATTTGCTCTTTCCCCTGCTGCTAATCGGCTCCCTGATCCTGCTGGCCCGCCGCTCCTCCAACATGCCTGGCGGTCCTGGCCAGGCCATGCAGTTTGGCAAAACCAAGGCCCGCTTCCTGATGGAAGCCGAAACCGGCGTGAAATTTGATGATGTGGCTGGCGTAGAGGAAGCCAAGCAGGATCTCCAAGAGGTGGTCACCTTCCTCAAAACCCCCGAGCGATTCACATCGGTAGGAGCCAAAATTCCTAAGGGTGTGTTGCTGGTGGGCCCCCCTGGCACGGGCAAGACCCTCCTGGCCAAAGCGATTGCCGGCGAAGCGGGCGTGCCCTTTTTCTCGCTCTCGGGGTCGGAATTTGTTGAGATGTTCGTGGGTGTGGGCGCCAGCCGCGTGCGCGATCTGTTTAAGCGGGCCAAGGAAAACAGCCCCTGCCTAATTTTTATTGATGAGATCGATGCGGTGGGCCGCCAGCGGGGAGCTGGTATCGGCGGCGGCAACGATGAACGGGAGCAAACCCTCAACCAGTTGCTCACCGAAATGGATGGCTTTGAGGGCAACAGCGGCATCATCATCATTGCCGCCACCAACCGGGCCGATGTGCTCGATTCAGCCCTTATGCGCCCGGGCCGGTTTGACCGCCAGGTCATGGTGGACGCCCCCGACATCAAGGGCCGCCTCTCCATCCTGGAAGTGCACAGCCGCAATAAAAAACTGGGCGATGATGTGTCGCTTGAGGCCGTGGCCCGCCGCACCCCAGGCTTCACCGGCGCCGACCTGGCCAACCTGCTGAATGAGGCCGCCATTCTCACGGCCCGGCGCCGCAAGGAGGCCACTGGCAATGCCGAAATCGATGATGCCGTCGATCGGATCATCGCCGGCATGGAAGGCAAACCGCTCACCGATGGCCGCAGCAAGCGCCTGATCGCCTACCACGAGGTGGGCCACGCCCTGGTGGGCACCCTGGTCAAACAGCATGACCCCGTCCAGAAAGTCACCCTGATCCCCCGGGGCCAGGCCCAGGGCCTGACCTGGTTCTCCCCCGACGAAGACCAAATGCTGGTCAGTCGCTCCCAGCTGCGGGCCCGCATCATGGGAGCCCTGGGGGGCCGGGCCGCCGAAGCCGTCGTCTTTGGCCACGCCGAGGTCACCACCGGCGCCGGCGGCGACATCCAGCAGGTGGCCTCCATGGCCCGCCAGATGGTGACCCGCTTTGGCATGAGCGATTTGGGCCCCATGTCCCTGGAGTCGGGCAACCAGGAGGTGTTCCTGGGGCGCGACCTGATGACCCGCAGCGAGATGTCCGACTCGATCGCCAGTCGCATCGATGATGCCGTGCGCCAGATCGTTCAAAGCTGCTACACCGACACCCTCGCCCTGGTCAATGCCAACCGGGATTGCATGGATCGGGTCGTGGAGCTTCTGATCGAAAAGGAAAGCCTCGATGGTGACGAATTCCGGGCCCTAGTGGCGGAATTTACCGAGGTGCCGATCAAGGAACGCTTCATCCCCGTGCTTGAAGCGAACTGAAGCCAACTGGAACCAAGTCCTAGCCAAAACAGCTATGGCTGGCCAACCCCAAACAGCTGCCCAGCCATAACCAGAAGCGATCGACAGCATAAAAGCCCTGCCCTGGATTACCAGGCAGGGCTTTTTAGTTTGGATTGAACCCCTTTAATGGATTGGGGCAGGCGCTTTTGGTCGCTGACCAGGCCAATTCAGACGGGGCGAATCGGACGCTTGTCGATCACCTTGTCGATCAGCCCATAGCCGATCGCTTCCTGGGGAGACATGAAGAAGTCCCGATCCGTGTCCTGCTGGATCCGCTCTAGGGGCTGACCAGTGCGATCGGCGAGCTCGGTGTTGAGCTTGTCCTTGAGATAGAGGATCTCATCGGCCTGGATGCGAATGTCGCTGGCCTGGCCCCGGGCTCCCCCCAGGGGTTGGTGGATCATGATGCGCGAGTGGGTGAGGCTGCTGCGCTTGCCCTTGGTGCCGGCACATAGGAGGAAGGCGCCCATGCTTGCCGCCAGGCCGAGACACACGGTCTGCACATCGGGCTTGATGTGTTGCATGGTGTCAAAGATACCAAGGCCGTCGTAGACGGAGCCGCCGGGGGAATTGATATAGAGGAAAATATCCTTCTCGGGGTCCTCGGCTTCAAGGAATAGCAACTGGGCCACGATCCGGTTGGCCGACTCGGCTGTCACCGTTTCCCCAAGGAACACAATGCGCTCGCGCAGCAGGCGCGAATAAATGTCAAAGGCGCGCTCACCCCGCCCGGACTCTTCAATCACGATCGGGATCATCGGCTCATCAGGGACTTCCAGGCCCGATCCTACTGAGGGCAGATCACCCATCGGCCGGCGTGGCACGGCGCTATGGTCAACGCACCCTGGCCTGAACTGAGTGGGCGCCTGCCTCACCGTCGCTGATAGCAAGCGCGCCTTCCATCGCGCCTTCCCCTTCGTGATCGCGCCGCTCTACCGCCGCATGGTCGATGAGCTGTTGGTGGAACTGCATCTGTTGAGCCATCAGAAGGGCTTTCGCGCCGATGGCCTCTTCGCCGTGGGGCTGATCCAAGTGTTTCAGAGCTTTTCTAAGGGCTACCGGCCCGAGGAGCAGCGCCAGCCCCTGTTTGAGGCCCTCTGTGGCTCGTCCGGTTTTTCGGCCTCCGATTTTGAGCAGGAGCGCCAAACCATGGTGGCGGCCGTCGGCCACCACAGCTTCGAGGAGGTGTCTAGCTGGCTGACCAGCGGCGGCAGCGGGGCTCCGGCTCCGATCGCCGACGTGCTGGGTGCCGTCAAGCAACCCGATTTTCACTACTCCCGCCTCGCTGCTGTAGGGCTGCTCACCCTGTTGCAGCAGGCCACTGGCGCCCATGCGCTCGAGCCGGCAGCCCTGCGCCAATCGGCCCACGAGATCGGTGAGGCCATGGGCCTGCTCAAATCCCGCCTGGATAAGGACCTCAGCCTCTACGCCACCAATGTGGAGAAGATGGCCCAGGCGGTGGAACTGATGGAAGAAACCGTGGCTGCCGATCGGCGCCGCCGTGAACGCCAGCAGGAGGCCGCTGCCCAAGCGGCTGCACTCCCGCTCGAACCAACCGAACCAGGCTCAAGCCCGGCCTAGGAGCGGGCCAACTCCCCTGGGGAGGGCGCCGGGATCCTTCCCTGGCAACCACGCCAAAGGGGGGCCGGTTGCAAACGGCCCAGCCCCGTTTAGGGCAGCTCCAGTCGCCCGGTTAGCTGGCTGGGTCCTGGCCCGGAAGACCATCCCGCCCCATCGATGGCCCTGGCCCTGATCTCCAAGGACCTGGAGCGTTTAAGTAGGGGGGGAAGGCCCGTCGGCCAGAGCCCAAGCCGGTCAAGGGCCTGGGGCTGGGCCCACAGGCTCAGGCTGCCGGCGCTGGCCAGGCCCCGATCCCTATCGACTGGACGGGCGAAACCACCGGGACCCAGCTTGGGCTCGGGCCCCAGGAACAGCAGCAGCACCCGGGGATGGGTCTGGCCGCCAACCCCTTGGGAGGTTCCGGAGGATCTGTTCAACCAACGCCAGCCGCCCACCACGGTGTTTGGGGCCGGGGGGCCGCCAGCAACGCCGGCCCCCGCCTGGCCGCCCCCATCCAAGTTGCCAGAAGCACGCTGCCAGGTGCTGTCGCTGAAGCGTTCCCCCACCCCCTGCCGTTGCCAATGGGGGCTGGCTTCCCGGTCCTCCAGGCCCTGGGCCCGTAAGCCCTTGCGCAGCCCAGCCAGCAGGGCCTGCCAGTCGCTGGCGTTGGCGCCCAAGGCCAGTTGCAACTCCAAACCCGCCTGGTAGGGACCCTTGGCTTGGGAACGCAGCCTCAGATGAAAGGGGGCCTGGCGCAGCAGGCCCAACTGGCTAGGACCCAGGCCATAGCTCTTGGCCAGCGGTACGCTCACCAGCCGACTCCCCAATAGCCCATCGACGAGGGGGGCCAGCCGGCCCCCCTGCAGGAGCAGCAGGGCATCGGCGTCCTGGCGCATCGATGGATTCAACAATGGCCCCGCAGCTTGGGGGCTCGCCGGGCTAGGCCCCAGGGGACTGGCCTGGCCCTGCCAGATCAGGGCTTTCCCCTGCCCGGCCAGGCCAAAGCACCCCTGCTGAAAGGCCAGGAACAGCGGAGTGAGCGGTCCGAGCAATTCGCCGAGGGTGGGACCACTCCAGTAGACCGATTCCGAGCTCTTGAGCTGGTTGAGGCAATGGCGTTGCTGGCCCTGGGGCGGCGCGAATTTGAGCCGCAACTGGTCTTGCAACCACTGGCGGTTGAGCGGATCGGCTGCCAAAACCACCAGATCGTCCACCTGTAGGGCCCTAGCCGGCAGCGGCAGGGGGGTGACGCCGCCAAAGGGGGCGGCAGGCAGCACCAAAAATTCAGCCCCATCGCCATGGCCGCCCCAAAACTGCCACCAAAGGCCCGACTGGCGGGCCCAGAGCTGCTGGGCCAGACCTGGGCCTAGCCGCTGACTCCAAAGGGGCGGCGGCGTGGCCAAGTCGCCAGCGCGAAAACTCTGCAAGAGGGCGGCGCTGGCCGCGAGCCGTTCCAAGCCCGAAGCGTGACGGCGGGGGGTGCGCCCCAACAGCCAGCTGGGTCCGAGCAACAGCAGGACCAGGGTTAGCCCAGTCACGGGCAGGGGAGGGCGTGGGCGAGCGAGCTGGATCACGGCCTCCTTAGAGCCAAAGCCGACAGGCCATTGGTCGATAGGGGAGGAGCCCCCAGGGGGGAGGCACCTAGCCCATCAATCAACCAAGTCCAATATCTGGACAGGAAACAGCATGGGATGGAGCGACGGTGTTGCCGGTCCAAACCCGATCAACGGCGGGACAGGGGGGGAGCCTGACGGCGGCGGCGATCCCGCCATTCGATCGTGGAGAGATAGATCACCCCACCGCTCACAAACACAAGCAACAGTAACGCCGTTGCCGCAAGCAAGGTGGGGAGGCCTAGAGAAAACTCAGGCAAGGCTCAGAAGTTGAGGGTGCCGTCGCCGTTGCGGCCCCAAACCACCATGGCGATCGAAAAGCTGAAGATGGCAGCCAGGGAGGCCCAACCCAGGGTGATCAGCATGGACTTTGGTGAATTTGGGTCCAGTGTACCTAGGCTTGGCCCCTGACGAGACCAGCTATTGCGGGCCATGACAAGCGTTCCTGCCCTCACCAGCACGCCCATGCGTCCCCTGGCCCCCGCCCCCCAGACCAGGCAGACCAACCGCAGCCTTCGCCAGGGGGAGCCCTACCCCCAAGCCCGGGTCATCGTTCTCGATGACGACTTCAATACCTATCAACATGTGGTCGAAAGCCTGCTGCGCCATATCCCGGGGATGGATCCGGATCGGGCCTGGCAGCTAGCCCACCGCATCGACAGCCAGGGGTCGGCGGTGGCCTGGAGTGGACCCTTTGAACAGGCGGAGCACTATCACCAACTGCTGGCCGCTGAAGGCCTGACCATGGCGCCCCTAGAGCGGATCTAGGCCGGGGCCAATCTGCCTAGATTTTTGTTCCTGCCGATTGCGCTGCCATGGGGCGGGTGGTCATCACCCACAGCACCTACGTGGAGGGACTGATCCCTTTGCTGCGCAAGCTGGCGCTCCATCCCCAGGTGGACACGATCACCCCGGCGGTCATCAGCCGGGTTCGGGGGCGAAGCCCCAGCCTGCGGCTGCGAATCTCCGCACCCCTCATCGGTGGCTGGAAGCTGGTGGCACGGCGCGGTAGCTCGGCCCAGGAGGTGTTTCTCACCACCAGCCTGGATCGGGATGGATTGCAGAACGCCGTGGACGCCCTAATCAACGCCCCATGACCCATCCAAACCCCAAGCACCCACCATGCAAGGGTCCCTGGGCAGCGGGCGCTGCCCCCCAGGCCATTGGATCAAGCTGATGGGCGCCAGCTCAACGAGCCAAAGGGCACCATTGAAGGCCGCAGCCATCCAATTGCATTTTTTGCATTAGTTGACGAACGAACCCCTTGGTTGGCCAGATCTCTGGGTCAAAGCCGGGGGGCGTCCTGACCATGGGGCTGCCGCCCAACTCCCATGACCCCGAGGAAACTGGGGTCCGCACCAAGCATCTAGCCAGGGCCCAGCCCTCCAACCCCAAGCCCTTGGCTGGAGGTTTAACGACCTGCCGTTGGGGAGGCCAGCCCCGATGGGAATAGACACCCCAAAGGGAAATCTACGTTAGAGTTGAAACAATAAGGGCAAGATCGGCCCACCTCCTATCCACCATTACAACTCCTATCGCTACGGCCCATACCGTCCCAACTCCTACCGATACAACCCCGTCCCCCCATGGGGTGATCAGCACCTCCCATGGTGACTTGAAGCCTGGGGTGCCTAAACCTGACCCAGCCTCGGGCGAGCTGGCCCAGTCCCTGGAGCACCTGACCAAGCTGATCTCCCTGTTTGATCCTGAACGGGACCACCCGGGGGTCAACGCCCTTGACCAGGTGGCTGGTGCCCTGGGCGCCCAGGTGGTTGTGCTGTTTAGCGAAGGCCAGATCCACAACTCCCGGGGTGCCCTCCCCAGCGAAATCTCCCTACTGCTCCAGGCGCGGCAGCAGCAGTCCCCAACCCTCGAGCTGGCCACGGGAGTCCTGGAGGTCAGCTGGCTGGAGCTCGCCGACCAGGAGCAGCTACTCGTCGGTCGCCTCGGCCATCCCTTCAGCCCATCAGAACGGCTGCTGCTGGCCGCCTTCGGCCGCACGATCCAAGTTGGCTCCAAAAGCTGGAAGGCCCTGGCGGCAGAACGCCAGGCCCATGGGGCAGCCGTGGTCCGGGCCACCCATGACAGCCTCACCGGCCTGCCAAACCGGGAGATGGCCCTGGAACAGCTCAGCCTTTGGCTAAAGCAAAGCCAATACCAGCCCCAGGTTAAATCGGTGATTGCGGTTCTATTTATCGATCTAGACCGTTTCAAGACTGTCAATGATGCCTACGGCCATGGGGCCGGCGACCAATTCCTGATCACGGTGGCGCGGATCCTGCGGCAATTGGTCGGCCCCCAGGACATCCTGGCTCGCCTAGCCGGCGACGAATTCATCGTGATCTGTCGCTACGACCAAGCCGATCAAGCCTTGAAACTGGCAGAGCAGATCATTAGCGAGATCAGCATCCCGATCAATCTCGGTGGACGACTTCTCTCCCATTCCGCCTCCATTGGCCTGGCCTATGCCAACTCCCGGGATACGGCGGATTCCATCCTAGAAAACGCCGATTTGGCCATGTACGAGGCCAAGCAAAAGGGTCGCCATTGTGTGGTCAACTTCGACCAGGCCATGCGCGAATCGGCCCAGCAACGCAGCTCAATGGAGTCCGAGCTGCGTCGCGCCCTGGTGAATAGGGAGCTGGAATGCTACTTTCAGCCGATCATGGAACTCTGGACTAACCGCATCTGCGGCTTTGAGGCCCTGGTGCGCTGGATCCATCCCCAACAGGGCCTACTGAGCCCGGTTGACTTCATCCCCATTGCTGAAGAAACCGGACTCATCGTTGATCTTGATGCCCAAATCCTTGAACAAGCTTGCAGAAAGACCAGCGAATGGAATCTGGCATGCCCGGACAAACCCCTCACCATTTCTGTCAACGTATCCGCCCGCAGCCTACTGAATCTCAGCCTCACCGATCGCGTCGCCGATGCCATAAAAACCCATCGAATCCAACCTACAAATCTTTACCTGGAAATCACGGAAACTGCCCTCATTGACGATATCGAGTTGGCCACAACCTGCATCAACAGGTTGGAGAGCTTGGGAGTGCGCTTGGCCATTGATGATTTCGGCACGGGCTATTCATCCCTTCGTTATCTTAAAAATCTGCAGGTGGGCGTGCTCAAGATTGATCGCTCCTTTACCGATGGCCTCTCGGTTGACCATGGCGATGGCGTGATTGTCAAAGCGGTGATTGACATGGCCAGCGCCCTCAACATGGGGGTAGTGGCCGAGGGAATCGAAACCGAGCACCAACTCGACTTACTCAAGGGCTTGGGCTGCGAATACGGCCAGGGTTACCTGTTTGGTCGTCCCCTCAATGGCGCCGACACCGAGCGACTGCTCAAAAGCATCTGGGCAGGCGTCTCAGCCAACACCATTTGAATTCTCTACAAGCCAGCCCCTCCTGCAGGGACTTTTGTCCAACCGCCAATTCCTAGGGCTCAAATGAACCAACCAGTCGGGGCCGGTATCGCCCTGACCCTAAATGCTTTGGCCATTGGTTGGACCAACCTGATTCAGCTCTAGCCACCCAAGGCCGGGGCCAGAATCGTGAGAGAGAAATGGGTGAACCACCATGCCGTTCTGCCCCAGATTCCGACCTGGATGAACCAGAAGGGGCATCAGAGCGGGGCTTCGTTTCCGGCTACGGGGCCGGTCTACGTCACCGTCGCGACAGACACCCCATGTCGAAAAGGGAGTCAGATCAGAAAACTGTAGAAGGCAGTCACCAACACAGCAGTTCGAATGAATCCTAAGCCCATTCCTGGCTCGGCAGCGGCCAGATCGTGCGGATTTCCTCCAACCTTTGGATCGCTTCGAGGGCCCGCTGCTCTGGGTCTGGGGCCTGCAACAGCACGGTGACATGACCCAACTTGCGGCCCAGGGCCGAGCCCTGTTTGCCGTACCAATGCAGCGTGACAAACGGCAGGGCGGCCAGGGTCGCCAGGGCAGCCGCCCGCTCGGCCTGGGGCCTGTCGTTGCCAAGCAAGTTCACCATCAGCGCCCCGGCGGCCGTGAGCTCGGGGACTTGCAAGGGCTGGCCTGCCACGATGCACACCTGCTGGGCGAACTGGCTGATCGTGCAGGCCTCGATGCTGTAGTGGCCGGAGTTATGGGTTCGGGGAGCCAGTTCGTTGATCAGCAGCCCAGTGGGCCCATAGAACAATTCAATCGACAGCACCCCCACGTAATCCAGGGCCGTTAATAGGGAGGCTGCCATGTTGCGGGCCATGGCTTCCAGCCCCTGGCTGGCCTGGGCCGGGACTAGCACCCAGTCACACACCTGGTGATGTTGGTGGGTTTCCACCAGGGGATAGCAGGCCACGGCGCCAGCCCGGTCCCGGCAAGCCACCAGGGCCAGTTCCCGATCAAAGGCCACGAATTCTTCCAGGATCCAGAGGGCCGGATCCACCTGCTCCAGCAAGCGCTCCAACTCCTCCGCCGATCGAAGAATCAAGGTGCCCTTGCCATCGTAGCCGCCCCGGATCGCCTTTGCCACCACCGGGAAACTCCAGCCCTGGGGCAACCCCCCTTGGGTCAGGCCTGCCCCATCGGCCCCAGTGGTTTGGGCGGCCCAATCGAACGGTTCAGGGGCGCTGGCCCCAGCTGCCGCGGTTGGGACCGGACTAGCCAGTTGCCACGGAACGGCCGAGTCGAAAAAGTTAGCCGCCGCAGCTGGGTTAGGCGCCTGCTCCAAGCCGGAGGGCGGCCGGAGCCTGGCGGCGGCCGCCAGGGCGTTCAGCGGCAGCCAGCGGGGCGTTGGAATGGAAAGGCGGCCCAGTAATTCCCGCTGCTGGCGCTTGTCGACCAGGGGACCCAGGGACTCCAAGCTGGGCAGGAAGACCACGCCCGCCTCGGCCAAGGGGGCCAGGGCGTCGAGGTCGACCCATTCATTCTCAAAGCTGATGGCGCCGCAACGACGGCTCAGGTCGAAGGTGGCGCTGGCATCGCCAATCGGGGCCTGCAGCACAGTCGTGGCCAGGCCCACGGCTGGATCGGCCGCACCCGGGGTCTGCAGATGCAGGGGAACGCCCTGATCCCGCGCCGCTTCGGCCAGCATCAAGGCCAGTTGGCCGCCCCCGACAATGCCGATTCCCCCGGCATGGGGGGCCCCGGGCCCCTGGGTAGCAAGCAAGGAGGGATCAGTGCTCACAACCACCTCGCGCCTACGGCAGGCGAATCACCCAGTTTGGCACTGGAGCGGCCTCACCCAGAACCCATCCCCCAAACTCAGCCCAGGCCCCGCTCGCCCGCTGCCATCAGCCGCACCAGGCTCAGCACCAGCACGATCAGGAACAGGGCCAGGCCCACGGTGCAGGCGTAGCTAATTTCCAGTTCTGAGAAGGCTTGGTCGTAGACGTAATACACCAGGGTGCGGGTGGAATCGGCGGGACCTCCCTGGGTCATCAAGAACACCTCCTCAAAGACCTTGGTGGCCGCAATCGCCGAGATCACGGACACCAACGTGATGTAGGGCCCCAGCAGGGGCAAGGTGATGTCGAGGTGTTTGCGCCATCCCTCACTGCCATCGAGGGAGGCGGCTTCATAGAGGTCCTTGGGGATGCCCTGGAGACCGGCCACAAAGATCACCATGTAGTAGCCCAGGCCCTTCCAGAGGGTCACCACCATCACCGCCGGCAGGGCCAAAAGGGGGTTCGTGAGAAAGCCAATCGGGGAAAAGGCAGGTCCGAGCAGGCTGGCCAGCCAGCCATTGATCAGGCCGGTTTCGGCATAGAGCCAGCGAAAGGCAATGGCGGCCACCACGATCGACACCAACACGGGCGCATAGAAGGCGGCCCGGAACCAATGGATGCCTGGCAGCTGGCGGTTGACCAGCACGGCCAGCACCAGGGAGCCCAGCACAATCGGCGGCACCACCCCGACCAGATACACCAAGGTGGTGCCCAACACCCGCAAGAACATCGGATCGTGGGCTAGCCGCTTGAAATTGGCCAACCCCACAAATTTCAAGGGTTCGGCCACGTCCAGCCCCGTCTGGGAGACGCCCATGGCCAGGGCCAGGGCCGCTGGCACCAGCACCGACAGGCCGAGCAACAGCAGGGCCGGTGCCAGGAAGGCCCAGGCGGTGCGATTGCGTCTGGGGCTGGAAGCCTCGGCCATGGCCCAAACCTTAGGAGCTATGGGTCCAGGCAGGCCCAGGCGGCAGACTCGATCCGAGCCCAAACGCCCTTGCCCGTGCCCGCCGTGAGCAGCAGCCCCGCCACTCCAGTCAGCGCAATCAAGGCCGGCCCCTTCCCTGGCCAGGGGCAATCCGAACCGTTTAAGACGATCGAGGTGGCGCTGCAAAGCCAGCCCTATCCGGTGGTGATTGGGGCCGGCGGCCTGGCCCAACTGGGAGCCCTGGTGGCCGAGCAGGGGTTTGGCAGCGGCACGAAGGTGTTGATCGTGAGCAATCCGGACGTGGCGGCCCTCTACGGGGCCCCGGCCCTGGCCAGCCTGGAGGCGGCCGGCTTCGAGACAACCACCCTGGTGGTGGAGGCCGGTGAACAGCAAAAAACCCCGGCCACCATCGGCCTCATCCACGGGGCCGCCTTCGAGCGAAAACTGGAGCGACGCTCCTTGATGGTGGCCCTTGGCGGTGGGGTCGTCGGCGACATGACTGGTTTTGCCGCCGCCACCTGGCTAAGGGGGATCGCCGTGGTGCAGGTGCCCACCACCCTGCTGGCCATGGTCGACGCGGCGATTGGCGGCAAGACGGGGGTCAACCATCCGGGCGGCAAGAACCTGATCGGTGCCTTCCACCAACCCAGGCTGGTGCTGATTGACCCCCTGACCCTGGCAAGCCTGCCGGAGCGGGAATTCCGGGCGGGCATGGCCGAGGTCATTAAGTATGGGGTGATCGGCGATCCGGAGTTGTTTGGGGCCCTCGAGGCCGCCGGCGACCTCTCCAAACTGGAGCGACTGACCCCGGCGCTGCTGGAGGCGGTTCTGCAGCGCTCGGCGGCGGCCAAGGCCGCCGTGGTCGCCGCCGATGAGCACGAGGGGGGCCTGCGGGCAATCCTCAATTACGGCCACACCCTGGGCCATGTGGTGGAAGCCCTCTGCGGCTACGGCACCTACCTCCATGGCGAAGCCGTGGCGATCGGCATGGTGGCCGCCGGGGAAATCGCCCTGGCCCTGGGCCTCTGGACGGCGAGCGACCAGGAGAGGCAACGGCGCCTGGTGGCGGCCGCCGGCCTGCCCCAGCGCTGGCCTGACCTGGACCTCGACGCGGTGCTGGCCTGCCTGCAGGGCGACAAGAAGGTGCGTGATGGCCGGGTGCGCTTTGTGCTGCCCACGGGCATCGGCAGCGTGGTGATCCGCGATGACATCGACGCTGGGGTGCTTGGCACGGCCCTGGGGCGGCTGGCCTGAGCCGGTTTAGGGATCGCGCAGAAAAAAGGGCAGCGGCGGATCCCCGGGGGAGTGGCTCCCCGGCGGTTGGTCCTGGCCAGGGGGCCGGCCCGAGTCGGGGTTGTACCCAGCAAGCAGGGCGCCAGGAGAGCCATTGCGGTTGAAGGCAAACCACCGGAACGCACCGAGGCCGGCGGGATCCACCAGCCGCAGCAGGCTTTCGCGCCGGCCAAGGGCCGTAGCCAGATCGAGCCGTTGCCCCGCCGCCGGCGTTTGCAAGCCATGGAGCCGCTGGGCCAAGCCCAGGGCCAGCAGGGCCTCCCCCTGGCTGCGTTGGCCCATTAGCTGCCACCCCCCCCGGCGGGCCGCCCACACCAGGGTGTCGCTACACAGATGGGCCGTCAGGTCCCAGTGGCCCGGTTGGCGCAGGGGATCGCCACTGGCCTCCTGCTGGCGATAGGCCATCAAGGTGCCGCCCGGGCGCTGGGGGGCGTAGTAGCGCTCGGCGGAGAGGGCGTAATCGATCACCAGGAGCCGGCCGCGGCTGATCCCGGCGGCGCAGGTGGCTAGCCAGGGGGCCAACTCCGGATGCAGCTCCGTGGTCCAGCCCGGGTCCCGGCGCGGATCGGGGGGCCAAAGACCCAGGCGCTCCAGGGCTGGTTCCGCCTGCGGTTCAAGCGGATCACCATCCACGAGCCCCAGGCGCTCCGGCCATCCAGTCTCCTGGCTGAGGGCCACCCGTTGCTGGCGCCAATGGCGGCCATCCCAACGGATCCGCTCCACCGCCAGGGCATCGAGCACCTCATGGGCAAGCACCACCCCCTGGCAAGGGGATTGGGCCAGCGCCTCGGCCGTGGCCCAGCGGCAGGGCAGGGGACTGGATGCGAGTCGCTGGCGCTGGCGGGCTGCCATGCCGCCATTGGGTTCCACCAACACCAGCTCGCAGCAAGCCGCCAGCTGGGGCCAGCCCTGGGCCAGGGCCTGGGCCAGCTGCAGGGCCAGCTCCCCTTCGCCGGGGCCGGTTTCCACCAGGGCCAGGGGCCTCGGGGGGTCGCCACCGGCTCCATGGCGGCTGGCATCCCTTTCGAGATCCAGCCCCAGCTCGTGGGCCAGCTCCGCCAACCAAGCCGCCAGCTGGGGGGCGAGCAGGGCTGCGAAGTCCGAGCCCAGGGATGGCGAGGTGACGAAATCGCCGCTACGGCCAATCCGCAGCCTGCCGCTGCCATAGGCCCCATGGTCGGGATGATGCAGGGCCCAGGCCATGTAGGTGCGGAACGGCACCGAGCCTCCCGCCGCCAGCAAGCGCTGGCGCAACCACTGGGGCAGGTCTGGTTCGTGCGGGTGGGTCTGGTCCAGGCTGGAGGTCAAGGGCAGCGGGTCAACGGTGGAAGCGCAGGGGCAGGCGGCCATGGGGTTGGGGCCCAGGGCCCACGGCACCCCCCAGGTGTCGGTGAGAATGCTTGCCCACTGAAGCAGTAGCCATGGGCCTTTGCGAGACGTTCAGGCGCCTGGGTCGCTTCGCCGCCGGCCTGCTGTTGCTGATCGGCCTGCTCGGCTTTGGCCCCGGGCCGGCCCAGGCCTATGACAACCCGGACCTGCTGCCCGACCACCCCACACCGGTGATCGACCTGGCCAAGGCCCTCAGTGATGGCCAGCGCGCCAGCCTGGAGGCCAGCCTCAACGCCTTTGAGGCGAGCAGTGGCTGGAAGCTGCGGGTGCTGAGCCAATACGACCGCACCCCCGGTTTGGCGGTGAAGGAGTTTTGGGGTCTTGATGAACGCAGCCTGGTGCTGGTGGCCGACCCCCGCGGCGGCAACCTGCTCAACTTCAACGTCGGCGATGCCCTGTTCGCCTTGATGCCGCGCACCTTCTGGGTCGAACTGCAAACCCGCTACGGCAACCAGTACTACGTGCGCGACCACGGAGAAGATGGCTCCATTGTGGATGCCCTCTCGGCAGTGCAGGGCTGCCTCGAGCGGGGCGGCTGCCAGGTCGTGCCAGGCCTGCCCCAGGAGCAATGGCTACTCACCCTCTGCACCTCCCTGCTGGGGGGCTTGATCGTTGGCTTTGCCGCCTACCCGCGAAAGGAAGGCCACCGGGTGGAATGGGCCTGGGTGCTGTTGCTCTCGCCCCTCTGGGGACTGCTGTTCATCGTGTTTGGACTCGGGCCGGTGCTGACCCGCACCAGCGACTGGCTACCCATCAGCCGCAACTGCCTTGGTTTTCTCGCCGCAGCCCTCGCGGCCTACCTCATCGCCCAGCAAACCGTTGGCCGGGCCCGCCTCACTGACCAGGGCAGTGGCGAATCCTGAGGGGTCCCTAGGAGGATCCCAGGGGGACAGGACCAGGCAGATCGTGGTCAGGCTTGGTTGGTCCAACCCTTTGGCTTGACCAGTGCATCAGCTGATGGGTTGACGGCTGACCAGGCCAACCAGGCTGGTGAACGGATCAACCAGGCCTGGGCCATGGGGCCTGGCTGGCCCTCAAAGCGAGGGCTTGGGGGTTTCGGACGACTCGCACACCAGTTGGCCCCGAAGGCAAGCAGGGGATCCGGCCAGGTCGTCGCGCAGTCCCTCGCCGGGGATTTCAGCCAGCAACTGGGCCAGGTTCTCCTCGTAAAAACGCTTCAATTCGGAGAACCGACGCACAGGTTGGCCGTAGTAGCTGGTGCCGCCCAGGGTCGGGAAGGACGCCCACTCCGGGGCCAGCCTGGCGGCCAGGCTGGGGGTGAAACGGCCCGCATCGGCCAGGGAGAGGGCACCGCGGCGCTGGATGAGCAGCAGGGCCGCCTGGTCCTGCTCCTCGGGGCTGAACGTCTGCAGGCCCAGTAGGCGGCTGGCCATCGACCAGGTGAAGGGCATGAACTGGTAGGCACCGGCCGCAGCACTGGCGTAGCGGGCGGTGCGAATCACCAGGTTGGGATGGCGCTCCATCGAGCGCATCAAACTGCCCCCGAACAGGATGCGATAGCCGATCTCCTGGCCGCCCGCCCAGGTGCCTTCTGAGAAGCGGATCGTGTTGAGCAGGGCCCGGCGGGCCGGGGTGATCGGATAGCTGGCCCGCACGGGCGGCGGACTGGCGATGGGGAACGGTGCCAGCGCCGGACCGTCGAGATCGAGCATGGCCAGGCGCTGGGCGGGCTGTTCCAGCTGGGCGCCCAGGCCAGAGTCGCCCGCTGGCGCCAGGGCCAGGGACCCAAGGCCAGCGGCCAGGCTGTCCCGGGGCGCAGCCGTGACCGCTCCGGGAGCGGCAAGGGTGAGCAGGCCCAGGGCCAGCCAGCGAAACGGGCGGCTCGACGCCCGGGAGACCAGGGCTACCGGAGCACAACCGGCTCGAGAAGGAACAACAGAATTCAAAGCGGTTCAGGCAAGGTCGACAAGGTGCTTGGCTTTGCCGCCAGGGCAAGGCAATGGGCAACGCTGCAGTGCGCAGAAGCCGGATTGATGAAGGGGGCGAATCGTTTGAGGGGCGCTGACTAGGGCGACGCGAAAAAACGACGCAGTAAAAATTGCAAAGGTGAGGCCTGGAGATTGGAGACCGCAAGATGGCGGATCTCTTTAATCAATAACAGCAATTTGCTGAACGGACATATCTTCTCGAACAAGATGGTCCGGCAAACCTATCGAGTGCCAGTCACACAGCTGTCCATTTGTAATCAGAACTACGCAGCGAGGTTCAGATCACCGTGAGCCACTGATATGGCCTCCCATCTACAGACGGCAGACGATCGCCAGCCCAGATCGTTATCGCCGCCAATGATTCGCGTTAGTGATCATTGACTTGACAAACGGTCAAGCCCCGGGGCGCAGCAGTTTTGCAGAATAAAGTGCTCCAGCAGGCCTGCGGCCTGGTCGGCGCCATCGCCTGGCAAAGGGCCCCCGCTGGCGGGATGGAGGGGTTGGTCCAATTGCCAGTCCCCCGCCAGCAGCTGGTCGCGGCTGAGCAGGCGGTGCTGGCCATGGGCCCGCAGGGCGGCCTCCAGCACGGGCGCCTCGGCAAAGCCCTCGCGGTGGACCAGATGCACTCCCAACCCCTGGGAGAGGGCCTCACAGAAGGTGCTGTATCCCGGCTTGGTCAGGACCCGGCCGCAGAGGGGCATCCCATCGAGGGGCCGCAGGCCCTCTGGCAGCAGGGCTGCATTGGCGGCCGCCGCGGCCAGGGCCGGATCAGTAACCAGGAACTGGTGGCCGGGCCAGCGGTCAAACAGCTGCGCCGGCAGGGGGAAGCCCATGCCCCCAAAGCCCACCAGCACGGTGCGATCGGCTGGGGTGTCGATCGCCAGCAGGCGACGCAGGCTGGCGCGATCGAGCCGGGGCCGCCCGGCCGTCAGCCCCACGGGCCAATGGGGAATGGCCCAATCCATGGCCATGGCGAAGGGGCATGCGATCACCGCCGCCCCCTGGCGATAGGCCTGCTGGGCCCGGTCGGCCCAGGCAACGAAGGCCCCGCCCATGGGTCGGTAGATGGCATCCCAGCCGAAGTTGCCGATCCAGATCAAGGGCGCCGCCAGGGCCTGGGCCAGGGCCGCCGCCGCGGGGGGCACATCACCGAGCACCAGAATCGGCTCCCCCTGGCCAGCCAGCCAGGCCGCCTCCCGGCGGACCTGGCTAGGCAGCTGGTCCTCGAGGGCCGTTAGCGCCGCCAAGGTGGCCGCGGCATCGGCGCCGAGGGCATCGGCTTGCACCACTCCCACATCCCAGCGGCAGCTCCGGTGCTCAAACGGCACCGCCCCAAGGGCGCCCCCCAGGGTGGTGGCCGGCAAGGGGGTGGAGAGCACCAGGCGCCAATCGGGCTGGAGCTGGTGCAGGGCGGTGAGGATCGAGGCCGTGCGCGACAGGTGGCCGTAGCCATGGCCGCTGATGCAGGCAACGATCAGCATGGGGTTGAAGCTGCGACTTGAACCTCTGGAGCCGGTTGCTGGTAGAGCCGCTGCTCGTACAGCAGCTGGCCGCCCGTGCCATACCAGCGATGGCTGGCCTGGTGCAGCTGGCCGTCGCGGAGCACGACCCAGCTGAAGTGGCGCAGGGCGCGGCCCTGGTCGTCATTGCCGTGGCGGGGCACGCAGGCCGTGTTCAGGTAGGCGGTGCCGGCCCGATCGCGCAGGAAGCTGAGCCGCTCCCCCTGGCCCCGTTTGAGCCGGTGGTGCATGTGACCGAACACCACCAGGGGCAGGGGCCGGTGGCGGCGGATGCGCTCGATCGCCATGGTCAGATCCTGGTCGCCCCAGTCGACGGCCGGCTTTTTCCAGTCCCGGCCACAGGGATCGGTGCAGGTACTGCCCAGGCCACTGGGGCCGCAATGGGCCAACAGCACCATCGGCAGGCCCGGATCGGCCGCCAGGGCCGCCGCCGTGATCCGATCCGCCGATTCCTGCATGGTCACCGGACCAAACACGGCCGAGGCGCCCGGATTGAGCCTGAATCCGCCACCGGCACTGGCCGGCCGCCCCCCCACCACCGCCAGGCCAGGCGGATCCAGGCAACGCAACCCCCAGCCGCAGTGGCGATCGCCCAGCAGGGAAAGCTGGCGTTGCAGGGTGCGGCCACTGGCGTCGCGGCCGGCGTCATGGTTGCCGAGAACACAGGCCATGGGAAGGTTGAGCCGGCCCAACCGGGCCGCAATCAGCTGATCGCCATCGCTGAGGTCGCCGACCACCATCAGGGCATCGGGCCTCAGCAGCTCCAGCAGCGACTCATCGAGCCCATCCCACTGGCCGTGCAGGTCTCCGGCAATGGCGATCTGCAGGTCCCGCGTTGGGTTTTGGCCTGTGTTCAAATCGCCTGCTGCCCCAATCACGACCATTCAAACTGCCTAGGGTGGCTCCACTGTGCATCAGTTGAGGCTTCGCTTGGTTTTTGCGGCATCCCAGACCACAGTGAGCCGTGTCCGGGAAGGCCGTCCGACGGTGGCGGAGCTACCGGGGGCGATCGCCGAACTGAAGCGGCAGCGCAACGCCGTGATCCTGGCCCACTACTACCAGGACCCGGCCATCCAAGATTGTGCCGATTTCATTGGCGATTCGCTCGAACTCTCCCGCCGGGCCGCGGCCACCGAAGCGGATGTGATTGTCTTCTGCGGCGTGCACTTCATGGCCGAAACGGCGAAGATCCTCAATCCGGGCAAAACGGTTTTACTTCCAGACCTGAATGCGGGCTGCAGCCTGGCCGATGCCTGTCCAGCCGACGCCTTTGCCGCCTTTCGCGCCGCCCACCAGGACCATTTTGTGGTGAGCTATATCAATTGTTCGGCGGCGGTGAAGGCCCAAAGCGACCTGATCTGCACCAGCAGTAACGCGGTGGACCTGATTAACCAGCTGCCCTTGGACCAGCCGATTCTGTTTGCCCCCGACCAGAACCTGGGCCGCTGGGTGCAACGCCAAAGTGGCCGGGACCTCACCCTCTGGCCCGGCAGCTGCCAGGTCCATGAGACCTTCAGCGAGCAGGCCCTGCTCCAACTGCAATTGGATCACCCCGAGGCCGAGGTGATCGCCCATCCGGAATGCCAGCAGCAGCTCCTTGATCTGGCCGACTTCATCGGCTCCACCAGCAGCCTGTTGCGCCACGCCGCCGCCAGTCCGGCCCAGGCCTTCATCGTGCTGACCGAGCCGGGGATCCTGCACCAGATGGAACGGGCCCTTCCCCAAAAAGCCTTCCACCCCGTGCCCGGCCAGGACGGCTGCAGCTGCAACACCTGCCCCTACATGCGGCTCAACACCCTCGACAAACTCTGGGACTGCCTCGACAGCCTGGCTCCGGCCATCAACCTGGATGAGGAGCTCCGGCTCCAGGCATTGGCACCGATCGAGCGCATGTTGGCAATGAGCCGCTGAGGCAATCTGGGCCCTGTCCCGGTTTCAGCTGTCCCAAAACAACGTTTGGGGGCTGATTTTTGGTCAGGGCGGTAACGGCGAGCCGGATCAGGTGCGCTCCAGCCGCCTCACGATCACGGTCATCAGCACGAGGGAACCGGCAAGGGCGATCAGCAGGGCAAGGGTCATGGGATCGGGGCAACACAGGCCCGATTCTCGGTGCTCCCTTGCCAGGCCTCAACTGGCTTCGGCCAGCAACCAATCCGCCATCTCCATGCGCAGGGCGTAGGCCTCCTCAAAGGCCCCCATGCTTTCCAGACTGGCCAGCCGCTGCTCCAGCCAGCTCTGCAGGGCTTCGATCTGGCTAGGGAACGGCTGACTTGATTGGTGACTTGATTGGTAACTCGACTGGTGAGGCGACCGTTGGGCCGACTGGTCAATGGGCGGGTCGCCGGGCAACAGCCCCCCATCCAAACAAGGAACCATGGGGACACCCCCGAGTGGGGCCAGCCTGCTCCAGCCCTGGTAACCCGGAGGCCAAGCGCCTCAAGAGTGCGGCAAAATTGGGATAGGGACTGCCAGCTGCCGGGCTCAGGGCAGGGCCACCAGCCACCGGCCGCCGGCCGCCAGGGCCACGGCCAACAGGGAGGCCGCCGGCAGGGCCGCACTGCCGGCGCACAGCATGCGGCGCAACAGCACCAGCGCCCCGGCCAGGCCCACGAGCACGGCGCCGCTCTGGCAGAAGCCGATCACGTGGCTGTCGGCGCGCCAGCTGGGCAATTGGGAGGCAAAGTCGCCATGGAGTGGGGTCATGGAGACCTGCAGCACCGTGCCCGCCTCGGCCATGCCCAGGGGCAGGTAGCGGGCCAGCAGCAACCCCCAGAGCAGGGGCAACAGGGCGTAGAGGGTGCGGCGCAGGCGCTGGGGCGTGAACCAGGGGCCCATCAGCAGGAAGCCCAAGGACGGCAGGGCCAGGGCCAAAGCGCCAAAGGCCAGCCGCGGCAGCAGCGGTCCCCCACTGAGGCTGGTCGGGGCCAGGGGCAGCCCCCCCAGCAGCCGTTGCCAGTGGTGCAGGGTCAGGTCACCCGCCAGCACCAGGATCAGGCCCGCTTCCGCCGCCGGTTCGTCCAGGTCCCGCTGCAGGTCGGCGGCCGGGGGCCGCAGGCTCAGCTGCACCGACCGGTGGGGACAGGCCTGGGCGCAGCTCATGCAGAGGACGCAGTTGCGGTTACTGCCCAGGTGGGCCGGGTGGGTGCCGAGGGGGCAGCCCGCCGTAGCCAGGCCTTCCCCTTCGGCGGGCCCGCCTTTGAAACAGGCGTAGGAGCTGCAACTGCCCGTGCAAGTGCCCACCTGGGCGCGCAGTTCCAGGATTGAGAGCTTGGCGAACAGGCCGTTCATGCCGCCCACCGGACACAAATAACGGCACCAGAAGCGTTTCTCAAAGCGCAACGAGCCGACCACGGCCCCGGCGGTGATCAACAGCAGCAGGCAACTGCTCAGCCAGGCCCTGTTCTCCAGGTCCCAGACCGCTTCCCAAAGCAAGATGGTGGCAAACCCTGCTGCCAAAAGGGGCGCGGCCCAGGCGTCGCTGGATCCCCGCGGCCACTCCGCCGGGGTCCAGCCCAGCAGCCGGGCCAGCCGTTGGCTGATCTCGCCCCAAACCATGAAGGGACAGACCGCACACCAGAGCCGGCCAACTAAGGGGTAACTGAGCAGGATCAGGGGCCACCACCAGGCCCAGAAAAGGATGAGGCCGCCGTTGTGGGCCCGGTCCTGGGGGCCCAGCCAGAGCCAGAGGTTCACCAGCACAAACAGCCAACTGACCAGGCCGAACAGCAGGCCTTGCCAGAGCAGGGGATTGCGAAGCGTCTCCCGCAGCCCCGGCTTCCAGCGCCAGAGGTCGAAGCGGAAGCGCTGGTGGCGCGCCGGCGTCCAAAAGACTTCCTCCGGCAACTGGGCCAACTCCGGTCCGGCCTCCTCGGCACCCGGGCTGGTCTTGGCAGGCCGGGCCTGCTGCAGGGCCCGGTTGAGCAGCGCTTCCAGTTCCTGCAGATTGCCGGGGAAGTCATAGCTCTGCAGCCGCTGGATCACTGGCTGGGGCACCTGGGGAGGCTGGCTCCAACCGAGGGCGCGGCTGCGCATGCGCACGCCGTAGCGCACCCATTCGCCCAGGTCCTGGCGTCGCACCCGCAGGGGCGGAACCCGGATCAAGCGGCAGAAGCGATCCAGCTCCGGCACGGCCCCTTCCGCGGTGAAGAACATCCGGCCGGGGAAGGGGTGCGGGCTGCCGCCCGGGCCACCGGCGCGCCATTGGCCGGTGCGGGCCAGTCCCAGCAGGACCTGGCGCAGGGGGCCGGGCACCTGGTCGATTTTGTTGATCAGGAGGGAGCCGCTGCCCAGGCTCTCGAGGAGGGAACCGGCCCCATCGCTGCTGGCGGAGCCAAACAATTCCGCCCCGTCCTCCCGCAGCAAGGCGCCATCGACGCGCACCAACAGCTGGCGGCGGGCGGGCGATCCGAAGTGGATGAGGGCAGCCAGGTTGTCCTTCTCGAGGCCGGGCTCCCCACTGATCAGCACCGGCCTGGCCGCAGCGTCTTCGGAGGCCTGGCGCACGGCATCCCGGAGCCGGGTGGCGTAGCGGCTGCTGCCAACGATGCCGCGGCGGGCGCGCACCACCAGGTGGGGCGCCAGCCGGCGGAAACTTTCGGCGCTGGGCAAGGGGGCCCGGGCGACCGCCCCGGCCTTGGTGGCCGCTGGCTCCCGCTCCTGGCGATCAGGAAGGGGGCCGGCCCCTGCTGAACTGGATTGCTCGACCAAGGGGGACCCCGCGAGAGTCAACCCCATTCTTGGCTGGAAAAACCCCAAGGACCGGCCGCCAAAACGGCCAGCCGACCTGGCTTGCAACCCAGCAATCGACAGACCGGGCGTTCCGTGTTAGCTCCGGCGGCAGCCCGAACCTCGCAGGCAGACCCAACACCGGGGGGACTCCAAGGGCCCAGGCGATGACGGGCTGGATGATGGGGAGACCCCGCACCCCTTGGCCATGGGCCTCACCCTCTATGGCGGCCTGCGCAGCCGTGCCTCGATGCCCCGCTGGTACATGGCCGAAAAAGGAATTGCCTACGACTGGCAACTGCTGGACATGGGCGCCAAGGAACACCAGCAGGATCCCTTTCTGGCGATCAATCCCTTTGGCAAGGTGCCGGCCCTGATCGACAGGGATCCGGCCCTGCCGGGCGGCGAACTGCGCCTGTTTGAAAGTGGCGCGATCCTGCTCTATCTGGCCGAGCGCCATGGCCAGGAGCTCACCAACGCTGCCGAAAGGGCGGTGGCCCAGCAGTGGCTGCTGTTTGCCAATGCCACCCTGGCCACGGCCCTGTTTAACCCGAGCCAACGGGAGACGGAATTTCCCCGCCTATTGGGCGTGCTGAACCCATTGCTGGTGCCGGGCGGATCGATCAGCGGTGGTGCCTGGGGCGTGGCCGATTGTGCCATCAATGCGCACCTGGCCTACCTGCCGATTTTCTTTCCCCAGATCGATCTTTCCCCCTGGCCGGCCGTGGAAGCCACGATCCGCCTCACCCAGGAGCGTCCCGCCTACCAGCAGGCCATGGCAGCGGGTTGACGAATTGGGCTACTCCGGGCTTCCTAGGGGGCACGGCCAAACCGGGTCCCTTGACGGGAGGCCCCCCCGACGACCAGCGTTATGCCGCATCTTCGGGCCGCGGGTCGTCAGTTCTTGGAGAGTTCCCAGGCCAGGCCCTCCCGCCTGAAGCGACCCCACTATCAACGCAAACGCTGGCTGGCCATTGCGATCCCCTTGGGCACCCTGGTG
Organism: Synechococcus sp. UW140; assembly: GCA_943369525.1. Lineage (GTDB taxonomy): Bacteria > Cyanobacteriota > Cyanobacteriia > PCC-6307 > Cyanobiaceae > BAIKAL-G1. The sequence goes on along the minus strand of CALRNL020000009.1, from coordinate 56,485 downwards.
GCCCTGGTGGCGATTGCGCCCCCCCTGCCACCACGGCCCTCACCCAACAGCCAGAAGCAGCAGGCCAGCCCCCTCGGCAAACCCTTCCGCTATCTGCCGGATGGGGACGTGTTTGCCCTGGATTTTGATCCGCGCAAGGTGCGAATCGGCCTGCTCGAGGGCTGGGACCGGGAACAGGAGGCCTACCGCGATCCCACCGCCCTGGCCTATGTGTCCGGGCCGATGTATGAGCGCCACGTCAATCACAACGGCCAGGAAACCACCGTGCCGTTGGGGGATATCAAGCTGGGCGATCAGGTCTGGCGGGGCATCAACCGCACAGCCGCCCGGCAACGGGCCTATGTGGGGATTCGCCATGACGGCCATGTGGACTTTGGCTACGGCGAATTAACGCCGAAACGGGCCAGCCTTTATGACACCTTCATCGGCGGACTCCATAGCATTTACAACGACCTAGAGGCGCCGCCAGCGGCCTATAAGGGCGCCTACAGCATCAGCATGGGCCAGCAGATTCGCTATTTTCTGCCGCGGATTCGCATGGTCATCGGCCTGCGCTCCGATGGGCGCCTGGAAGTGTTGATGAGCCGCGATGGCCTGACCCTGGAGCAGACCCGCGCCCTGGCGAGAGAACGGGGCTTGCTGGCGGCCTACCTGCCCGACCATGCCTCCAAAAGCCGCTTCATTATCCCCGGGGTCAAGGGCTTCAATGACGACGATGCCAACTGGATCAGTGGCGGCGCCACCAGTTTTGTGCACGTGCCCTACATGCTGCGGCTGAGTGAACGGTCCGAGCCCCTGCAGGGCTCCCTACTCGCCAACCTCAACCCCCACCTGGAGGAGAGGGGCTGCCCCAACCCCTGGCAGTGCGGCAAAACCCTGGGCAGCCAAATCCTCGATCGGGCCCTGGCGGGCTTCAACCGCTTGATGGAGCAGGGGGTGGAGCCGATTGCCCGCATGATCTGGGCCCCCCGTGGCGGCCGACAGGGTCCCCAGCGCCCGGCCCAAGGCGCCCCCCTGCGCGAACCACCGATTACCGCCGATCCCTTTGCCCTGCGCCAGTTGCAGCAGGGGGGCCAACCCTCCTCCCCCAGGGCCACGCCCCTGGCCCCGGACCTGCCGGCGCCGGTGTTGCTGGAAGAAGGCCAAACCCTGCCCAAGGAGGTGCCGGGCCCGAAAGCCCCCTGCCAGGGCGCCGATTGTGCCCCCAGCCCAGGCGATGGGCTGGGCAACCAGGAGCGGCCCAGCGACACCAGGCCCCCCGGCTCGACTGGTCCCCAGGAGCCCCCAGCCATCCCGGGCGGCGCCACCACCAGCGAGATGCCTGCAGCGGCACCCCTGGTGCCGCCCCCGCCCCTGTTGCCGCCCCCGCCCCTGCGCTGAGGGGCGGATTTCAGGCGCTCGGAGAACTTCAGCCCTGCCTGGCTAGCCCCCGCTGGACTTCCACGGACGCGTCTACGGGGGGCCTGGAGGCTCAGCCGGCCGCGGCCAGGGCCCGCACCACATCGCCGCGGGTCAACACGCCCACCAGATTGGTGCCATCGAGCACAAATAGCCGCTGCACACTCTTGTCGTGCAGTTGCTTGGCGGCGGCAGGCAGGCCCAACTCGCTGCCGCAGCTATGGGGCTTGCCGCCCATCACCTCAGCGACGCTGTTGCCAAGGACCTGGTGGACCTCCTTGTCCCACTGCAGGGGATTGCGGAGGTAGATGACGGCATCGAGCAGCATCACGTAGGGGCCGGGGTCAAAGCCGCTCTCGCGCACCATCAGGTCCTGCTCGCTCAGTTCGCCCACCAGGGCGCCACTGGCATCGAGCACGGGCAGGCCACTGAAGTGGTGCTGGCTCATCAATTGCACCGCCTCCTGCAGGGGCGTGTCCGTGCGCACGCTGATCACCGGCGTTGACATCACATCGGCGACGCGCTGGGCCACAACCATGGATCGGGATCGGTTCCCGCCATTGTGCCCGCAGGGGAGAGGCTTGCCGGCGGCGAGGATTGGCCCCAAGAGTGGAGCATTTGGATGGCTGCCCCGATTCGCGCCCGCCAGCTCGCCGATGGCCTCACCCTGGGGCGGGCCGTGCTCGGCCTGCCGCTGCTGCTCGCCCTGGCGAACGGCGCCGAAGCCCTGGCCTGGCTGCTGTTGCTGCTTGGGGGCCTCAGCGATGCGGCCGATGGCTGGCTTGCCCGGCGCAGCGGCGGCGGCTCGATCTGGGGGGCCCGGCTCGATCCGCTCACCGACAAGATCCTGATCAGTGCCCCCCTGCTCTGGCTGGGGGCCACCGGGCTCCTGCCCCTTTGGGCCGTGTGGCTGCTACTGGCCCGCGAGCTATTGATTTCTGGCTGGCGCGCCGGCCAGGGCAGTGGGGGTCCCGCCTCAAGGGCCGGCAAGGCCAAGACGATCCTCCAATTCGCCTCCCTGCTCCTGCTGCTGTGGCCTTGCGATTGGCGCCTGGGTACCCCCGCCGGGATTGGCCTGGTGGACTGGCTCCATTGGGGTGGCTTCCTGCTGTTCTGGCCCTCCTTGCTGCTGGCCCTCACCTCGGCCCTGGGTTACCTGCGGGCCGCTGCCGATCCCAGCAATCCCTAGGCCAGCATTGCCTAGGCGAATAAAGACTAAGCGAGTAAGGCCTCGTCACCACTGAAATCCGGGCTGCCGGGGGGGCGTAGGGCGTAGTCGTTGCCATAGGAATCGGCCAGGCTGCGGCCCAGGTCAAAGCGGGGTTGCCAGGCCAGTTCCCGCTTCAGCCGATCGATATCGGTGAGGAAATGGGCCAGGCGCAACGGAAAGGCCTTGCGGGCCTTGGGATCGAGACGGGAAGGATCGAAGGAACGGATCTCGACGCTGGCCGGATCCTTGCCGCAGGCCACCGCCGCGGCCGCCACCAGGCCTCGGAAGGTAACGCCCTGGTCGCCACTGCAGTTGTAGATGCGGTTGGCGGCCGCCTCGACGCCGATGCTGGCGGCCATGGCGCTAGCCAGGTCATCGACATGGCCCAGCTGGGTGATCGTGGTGCCATCACCGGGCAGGGGCACGGGCCGGCCATGGACGATGCGATCAAAGAACCAGCGCTCCACCGGGTTGTAGTTGCCGGCGCCAATGATGTAGGTGGGCCGGAAGCTGGTGAAGGGGATCGCTTCGGCCCGCAACCAGGCCTCCGTTTCCGCCTTGCCGGCGTGGCGGCTGGCCGGATCGATCGGGGCGTCCTCGTCTAGGGGCCAGAGCTCGCTATCGGCGTAGACCCCGGCGGAACTCACGTAGATGAAGCGGTGGCTGGGGGCGCCGGTCTGCTCGACCACGGCCCGGCTTTCAGCGAGGCTGCGGCCGGAACTGTCGATGATCACGTCAAAGGAGCGGCCCGCGAGCAGGCCCAGGCCCTCGGCCGTGGTGCGATCGCCCTGGATGGCTTCAACGCCCTCGGGCAGGGGCTGGCGGCCGCGGGTAAACAGGCTGAGGCTGTGGCCTGCGGCCAGCAGCTGGGCCACCAGGGGCTTGCCGACAAATCGGGTGCCGCCCATCACCAAAATCCGCACCGCGCCAGCCCAAAACTGGCGCCATTCAAACCCGGCTGGCCGCCCAGGCCGGCGGCCAAGATGGCGAAAGCGACCCGACTCCCCCCTCCATGGAGATCATTCCCGCCATTGATTTGCTGGGGGGCCAGTGCGTGCGCCTACACCAGGGCGACTACGGCCAGGTGACCCGCTTCAGCGATGACCCCGTGGCCCAGGCCCTGGAGTGGCAACGCCAGGGGGCCAGCAGGTTGCACCTGGTCGACCTCGATGGCGCCCGCACGGGCGAGCCGACCAACGACCTGGTGGTGAAGGCGATCACCACAGCCCTCGCCATCCCGGTGCAGCTAGGTGGCGGCGTGCGCACGCTGGAGCGGGCCGAGGAGCTGCTGGCCTTTGGCCTCGATCGGGTCATCCTCGGCACCGTGGCCGTGGAGCAGCCCGAGCTGGTGCGCCAGCTGGCCAGCCGCCATCCCGGCCGGATCATCGTCGGCATCGATGCCAAAGCGGGGCGGGTGGCGACCCGGGGCTGGATTGACGAAAGCCCCTTGGAAGCCACGGCCCTGGCGGCCAGTTTCGAGGGAAGCGGCGTGGCCGCGATCATCAGCACCGACATCGCCACCGACGGCACCCTGGCCGGCCCCAACCTGGACTCCCTGCGGGCCGTGGCCCAGGCCAGCTCGATTCCGGTGATCGCGTCAGGGGGGATCGGCAGCTTGGCCGACCTGCTGTCCCTGCTCTCCCTGGTGCCCCTGGGGGTGGCGGGCGTGATCGTCGGCCGGGCGCTCTATGACCACCAGGTCGACCTGGCCGAGGCCCTGCAAGCGATTGGTCCCGCCCGCTGGCAAGACCCCCCTGGCTTCGGGAATGGGTCTATAACATAGGAAGATCTTTTGACGACCCCGGTGCCCGCGAGCAAGCCAGCGTCCCACCAGGCAGGCGTGGCCGCTGACAACGGCGCAGGGGCGATCCAGGCCCAGTTGCTTCCCAGCCCCAAGGAGGGTCCCCGGAGCGTCGACGACGCCTATCTCCGGTGCCGCGACCTGGGCATGCGCCTGAGCCGCCAACGCAAGATGGTGCTCTCCCTGCTCTGGGACAGCCAGGACCACCTGAGTGCCCGCGACATCTTCGAGCAGCTCAATGCCGAAGGCCGGGCCATCGGCCATACCTCGGTGTATCAAAACCTGGAAGCCCTGCAATCGGCTGGGGTGATCGAATGCCTTGATCGCGCTAGCGGTCGCCTTTACGGCTACCGGAGCGATCCCCACAGCCATCTCACCTGCAGTGACTCGGGCGCAATCTTGGACCTGGACATCCACCTTCCCGCCGATCTCATCGCCCGCATCGAGGCGCTGACGGGCTTTGAGATCGAGTCCTACACCTTGCAACTCACCGGCCACCGCCGCTGAAAGACCCCGCCCCGCAGCAGCGGGCCCTAGTTATTCCAACCTCTGCCCATCCGGTCCTCCCGTACCTTGAAAACCCAGCCCTGCCTGCAGCTGGAATGATGCAGCCGGCCTCGGTAGGTTTGGCCCCACTTGAGCAGCCCCTGTGACCACGAGCCAGGCCAAGCAGCTTCCCCAATTGTTGGTATTGGCAGAACCGCTGCTACGGGAAGGGCTGGTGCGGCTTTTGGGCGAAGCAGCAGCCCCAGACGGAGACCCGGTTGGCAGCCCCGGTCCCTACCGGCTGGCCTGCGGCGCGGGGGACCTGGACGGTCGCCCCGATCTGGTGATTTGGTCGCCGGGCCAAGCCCTGCCAGCCCCAACCCTGGCCCGGGAACTGAGCCTGCTGATGGAGCGTTGGCATCCCCAGCCGGTGATGCTGTTGATCGGCGGCGCTAACGCCTACGGCGGCGATTTTCTGCTGGGCCTGCCCGCCGCCGGCCTGCTGCAACAGCCGGAAGCCGAGACCGTGCGCCAGGCCGTGGCCACCTTGCTGGCGGGCGGGCGGGTGATCGATCTGCAGCCCAACCAGGGCAGGGCTAGCGAGGCCCCCCCCCTGGGCCTGGGCCAAGGGCTCCTGCTAACGGGGCTGCAACAGATCCAACTGGAGCAGGCCCGCTGCCGCCAATGGCTGGACCTGGCCGATCCCCACAGCCTGAGCGAGCTGCTCCTGCTGGGCCGGCTGCGCGAACTGGCCGCCGCCCGGGCCCTGTTGCTTTGGCTTTGGGGCCCGCTCAGCCTGGCCTGGGGCAGCGCCGCTTCAGGAGCATCTGAAGCCGGTGGCCTGGAGCTAGCCGGGCCAGGGGCCTGGGGCAGCAGCGGCTTCGGCACCGGCAGCGAAGGCCCCAGCACCACCGCCATCACCCTGCGGGACCGCACGGCCTCGGGGGTGTGGCTGGCGATCCGCCAGCGGCTCGACCAGGCCGCCGAAGTCGGCCTCCGCAACAACAGTGGTCACCTGCTCGCCTTCGAAGGGCTAGCCCCCCACCATCGCCGCGACCTGCTGCTGGCCCTGTTGAGCCACCTGGACCTGCTACTCACCCGCCTACGTCACGAGCGGCTGCGGGGCGAGGAGCTGGCCGAGCGCTGGCAGCAACTCCAACCAGAACTCCGGCGCCTGGCCATTACCGCCATGGCCGGCCCCTACGTGCAGTTGCCCCAGGAGGGCAGCCTGCTACCCGTGGCGATCACCCTGGCCAAGGAGGGCGATTTCGAACTCGACGATCCCGAACTGCCCTCGCCCCTACCGATGCTGCAGGCCCTGGTCCAGGCCCAGCCCCTGCTGGTCAATGGCCAACTCCTGGCCCCAGACGAACCCCCGGCCCTGTTGCAGTTAGAGGCCCTGATCAGCAACTGGCTGATCCGCACGGCAGAACTGATCAGCGCCGAACTGCTGGCCAGCTGCAGCACCTGGCCCGAGTTGCGCCGCTACCTACTAAGTGACGACCTGCTCGCCACCCGCAATCTCGAGCGGCTGCGGAACCAGCTCAACGCCCAGCAACGCTGGAGCGGCTGGTTCGAGCGTCCGATCCAGCTCTATGAGAGCCGGCGGCTGCTCTACCGCCTCCAGGGCGGAGCAATCACCCCCTTCGTGCTAACCGAACCCCGGGACCAGGAATTGAGGCGACTGGGCTGGTTGCAGCAGCTGGTGACCCTGGCCCTGGAAAGCCGGGATGCGATCGCGCCCCAGCTCCATGGCCTGATCCGCCGCACCGGCGACCTGGTGGGCCTGCTGCTCACCCAAGTGATCGGCCGGGCCATCGGCCTGGTTGGCCGCGGCATCCTCCAGGGCATGGGCCGCAGCCTGGGGCGCAGCTAGGAAGCCGGTGCCGGGGGTTCCCAGGCCCGAATGGGCCCCCTTCAAGGCTGAGGGCCACAATGGCGCCATCGTCCAGGCTCCCTCGTCCCGGCTCCCTCGATCCGGCTCCCTGCATGCTCCGCTCCCCGGCCCGCCCGTTGCTCTTGGGTCTGCTGCTCTGCCTGACATGGATCCTGCCGGGGCCGGGGGGCTCAGCCGCTTGGGCGGCCCGGGACACCAACAGCTACGACGGCAACATTTACGCCCTCTATGCCGGCAATGGCTCCCTGGTGCCCCCCCGTAACAGCCTGGCCGATTCCCTAAGGGATCACCGGGTCACCGTGCTGGGCTTCTACCTCGATGACAGCGCCGACAGCAAGCGATTCGCGCCAGTGTTCAACGAACTGCAGCGCCTCTGGCTGCGCAGCGCCGAGCTGATCCTGGTGGAAAGCGATCTGGTCCAGAACCGGGGCGATGGCGGCCCCACCGACCCCGCCCATTACTGGAAGGGCTCCATCCCCCAGGTGGTGGTGTTCGATGCCCAGGGGACGGTGGTTTTTGATGCCAGCGGCGCCATCAACATCGACGACATCAATGCTGCCCTCAGCCTCGCCACCGGCCTGAAGCCCCAGGGGGAAGGCACCAGTAACAACAACGAGTTCAACGAGCTCAATAGCGAGATCACCTATTCCCGATGATCGGTCCAGGAGCCCGCTGCCGATGACGCCCCCCCCTTCCTCCCCAGCCCCCCAGGGCGGTGGCCCCGTTCCAGCTGCGGGGGCTTCTGCGACCCGGCTGGAAAGCGACAGCCTGGGCACGATCGCCGTGCCGGCCGAGCACTACTGGGGCGCCCAGACCCAGCGCTCCCTGCACTTTTTTCCCTTTGGCCAGCCCATGCCCCTGGCGGTGGTCCATGGCTTTGGCCTGCTCAAGGCCGCCTGCGCCGAGGTGAACCTGGCCATGGGCAAGCTGGCGCCGGAGCTGGCAGCAGCGATTGTGGTCGCCGCCGATGGGGTGGCCCAGGGCGAGCTCGATGGCGAGTTTCCCCTACGGATCTGGCAGACCGGCTCCGGCACCCAGACCAACATGAATGTCAACGAGGTGATCGCCAACCGGGCGATCGAAGCCCTCGGCGGCGAGCTGGGCAGCAAACAGCCCGTCCATCCCAACGACCACGTCAACCTCAGCCAGTCGAGCAACGACACCTTCCCGGCTGCCCTGCACCTGGCCGTGGCCCTGGCCCTCAGTGATGAGTTACTGCCGTCCTTGGAGGCCCTGCGGGACGCCCTGGATCGCAAGGCCCAGGGGTTTGGCGATGTGATCAAGATCGGCCGGACCCACCTGCAGGATGCGGTGCCCCTGAGCCTGGGCCAGGAGATGGGCGGCTGGGTAGCCCAACTGGAGATCGCCCTTGAAGGCATTGAAGCCAGCCTGCCGCGGGTGCGGGAGCTGGCGATCGGGGGCACGGCCGTCGGCACCGGCCTCAATGCCCCCGCCGGCTTCGGCGAGGCGGTGGCAGCCCGGCTGAGCGAGCGGCTGGGCCAGCCGTTTGTGAGCGCCAAAAATAAGTTTCAAGCCCTGGCCGGCCAGGAGGCCCTGGCCGCGGCCCACGGCGCCCTCACGGTGCTGGCCGGCAGCCTGATGAAGATCGCCAATGACATCCGCTGGCTGGCCAGCGGTCCCCGCTGCGGCCTCGGTGAATTGGTCTTACCGGAAAATGAACCGGGCTCCAGCATCATGCCGGGCAAGGTGAATCCCACCCAGTGCGAAAGCCTCACGATGGTGTGTGTGCAGGTGATGGGCAATAACACCGCCGTGCAGATGGCCTCAAGCCAGGGCAATTTCGAACTCAATGTGTTCAAGCCCCTGATCGCCTCCAACCTGCTCGAAAGCATTGGCCTGCTGGCTGGCGGCTGCCACAGCTTCCGCCAGCACTGCATCGAGGGCCTGGAGGCGGACCGCAGCCGCATCGGCCAGCTGCTTGATCAAAGCTTGATGCTGGTCACGGCCCTCACTCCGGCCATCGGCTACGACCGGGCCTCGGCGATCGCCAAACACGCCCACCAGCACCAACTCAGTCTCAAGGAGTCGGCCCTGATCCTGGGCGAGATCAGCGCCGAAGAGTTTGACCATTGGGTGCAGCCAGACCAGATGGTCGGAACCCGGCTGAGCTGAGCCCACGGGGCGGCCTGGGCCTGGGACGCCTACGCTCCCGCAGTCATCGATCCATGGATGTGTTGCCTCTCCATCCCCTGGTCAGCCTGGCCCTGGCCTGCGCCCTGCTCGTTGGCCTGGGCCTGCTGGTGTTGGAGTTGCGCCATCGGCTGCGGCCGGCTTCGCCCCTGAAGCTGGGCAGTGGCGCCTGGCAGGTGCGCAGCGAAGCCAACAGCCTGGTGGTGGAGGGCGAGATCCAAATCAGCAACCCCCACCCCCGCATGGAGGTGATGGTGCCCGAGCTCAAGGTGCTGCCCACCCTGCTGGGCCAGGGCCGGCTCGCTGACGTGACCATCCAGATCCAGATCGATCCCGACCACCCCGATGAGGCGGCCCGGCCCGATGGCTACTGGTTCGCCTACATCGTCAAGGGCCGCAAAACCACTCGCGCCCGCATCAACCTGCGCCTCAGCGCCCCGGCCGAAACCCCGATCGGGCCCCTGCTAGACACCCTCTGGCTCGACATCGACTGGGTGAATTACGGCCCCTTCGGCCGCCTGCAACGCCGCGATGGCGTGCTGATTCCCCTGCGCCGGCCGGAGCCCATCGCCCCGGCTAACGCCCTCTGGCGCCAGGGTGATGCCAGCCAGGTGCTGCCGATCCGCACCCACCTGCTGGGGGTTCTCGACGATCCGGCAGCCGTGCTGGGCCACTACGCCGGAGCCCTGCTGCTGCCCGGCGACATCCTCACCATCGGCGAAACCCCCCTGGCGGTGATGCAGGGCCGCTACCACCACCCGAGCACGGTGGCCCCCTCGGCCCTGGCCCGGCTGCTCTGCCGCGCCTTCCACCCCACCAGCAGCCTGGCCACGGCCTGCGGCCTGCAGAGCCTGATCGACCTGGTCGGCCCGGCCCGGGTGCTCTGCGCCTGGCTGGTGGGCATGGCCCTGAAGCTGGTGGGCAGCAAGGGCTGGTTTTACCGCCTCGCTGGCGACCAGGCCCGCCTGATCGATGACATCACCGGCACCACGCCCCCCTACGACCAGACGATCGTGCTGGGGCCCGATCGCCCCGCCGAGCTCTGCCGCGACCTGGCGGCCCAGCTGGGGGTGGCCGTGGCCGTGGTCGATGTCAACGACCTGGGTCGGGTCAAGGTGCTGGCCTCCAGCCCCGGCTGCGATGAAGCCTTGCTGCAACGGGCCCTGCGGCCCAACCCGGCCGGCAATGCCAACGAACGCACCCCCTTGGTGCTGGTGCGTCGTTAGGACCGGGCCCCAGGCAGGCCCGGGGCCTTTGGGGCCACGGTATGGGGGCTGGCGCCTCGATAGGGCTGGCTCGTCGATAGCATGGGCGTAGGCCTGTTGATCTGGGCGATGTCCCTGCCGAACGAGCCGACAGAACCACCGCTGCCTGGGGCCGTCCGCCGCGACTCCAGGGCTGAAGACGGGTCATTGCTGTCGCCTTCGGCCCCTCCCCTGGTGATTGAACCGCTGCGGGGCTGGCACATGCCCCTCCTGCAGGACCCGGCCTTCCTGGATCTGCAGCCCTTGCTGCAACGGGCCCTGCTCTTGCAAGGACCGGAGACCGTGCTGCATGCCCTGGCGGCCCGGCGGCCCCTGGCCGCCGAGGTGCTGGTGGCCTACCGCGATCCCCAGCAGCCCCTGGGCCTGGTGGTGAGCCAGCGCCACAACCGCAGTGGCAGCTGTTTTGAACTGATGCACCTGCGCAGCGCCGAGGCCTGCCTGGCGGCCCTAGAGATCGGCGGGACTGCCGTGGAGTCGGCCCTCGTGCGCGAAGCGATCCCCCGGGCCCGCAGCGCCGCCAGCTGGATCACCAGTTGCGCCAGCCTCGACCTGCAACGGCAGGGCCTGCTGCGCCAGCTGGGCTTCCAGCCCCTGCGCCAGGAGGTGCTCTGGCGCTGGCAACCGCCCCAGGCCAAGCCCGCCCCCCGGCCCATGGCCACCGACCTGCAGGTCCGCCAGCTCAACCGCCGCACGGGCGCCCTGCTCTGGCACCTGGAGCAGGCCAGCTGCCCAGCCCAGCTGCGCCAGCTGCTTGACCGTCGTTGCGAAGACCTGCTCGACCAGAGCCAGGCCCCAAGCCTGTTGCTGGTAGACACCAACCGCCAGACCGCCGTCGCTGCAGTGCGGCGGCTGCGGCGCTGCAGCGCAGGGCTCCCCGAGGTGGAATTAACCCTGCATCCGGGCTGGAAGCACCTGATCGGGGCGCCCCTGGAGCAGTTGCTGCTGGCCGGCACGGCCGGCGGTGCTGCCTGCCTAATCCGCAGCGACCTGCTCGCTGGCGACCTGAACGGCTGGTTGCACCAACTCGGCCTGGAACGCCTGGGCGAGGAGGTGCTGCTGGGCCGCAGCGTTTGGCGGCGCCAGAGTCCCCAGACCAACGACGCCATGGCCCGCAGGCTGGAGGCGGTGGTGGCCCAATGGCAACCGCGGCGTCGGCCCTTGCCCACCCCCCTGGGCCGCTGACGGCGCCCCTTTCCCGCCGACCACCCCAGGCCCGCTCGGTGCTGGCCATCGATGTGGGTCGGCGCCGCATTGGCCTGGCCGGCTGTGATGGCCTGGGGATCTGCATCAGCCCCCTGCCGGCCCTGCGCCGCGGCCGCTTCCCGGACGACCTGGCCCAGTTCCAACGGCTGGTGAGCCAGCGGCGGGTGCGGGCCCTGGTGGTAGGCCTGCCCCTCGATGCCCAGCAGCAGCCCACCGAGCAGGCCCTCCACTGCCGCCGCTACGGGGAGCGCCTGGCCCGGGCCCTGGACCTGCCCTTGGCCTGGGTGAACGAATACGGCAGCAGTTGGGCCGCGGCCGAGTTGCACGGACTCCAGGGCGACCGCACCGGCGCCCTCGACAGCGCCGCCGCCGCCCTGCTGTTGCAGCAATGGCTCCAGGAAGGTCCGGAAGCCACCACGGTTGGAGCTCCAGAAGGGGCTCCAGAGGGGGGGCCTAGGGCGGCCGTTGGGGAGGCCGCTGGCGAAGGGCCTAACGGGGACTCAAAAGGGGGGCCTGTCGGGACCGATGCCGTGGCCATGGGGAGCTCTCTGAGACACTCTGATGAGGTCTGACAATTCCCCATGAGTGCCGAAGGCTCCAATCCCTCCGGATCCGGTGATGTGCCCACGGTGCTCGTCAAGGACAGCCAGGGCTTGCAACTGCTTTGTTTCCTTGAGCAGCTGATCCCCCTGGACGGCCACGATTACGCCCTACTCACCCCCGTTGACACCCCGGTCTGCCTGGTGCGCATCGCCGCCGATGGGGACGGCGAAGACGAGGTGATCGAAGAGCTAGATGGCGCTGAAGCGATCCTGTCTGTTGCCGATGTGGTGCTGCAGGAACACGACCTCACCCTGGTGCGCTCGGCCGTAACCCTGACCGTGAGTGGCGAGCTCGATGAACCCGACCTCGATGAACTCGAGGACGAGCTTGAGGGTGAGGACGACGACGAGGACGACAGCGACCTCTACGAAATGTTGATCCAGTTCCGCTCCGGCGACCAGGAATACGGCCTCTACATCCCCCTCGATCCGTTCTTTGTTGTCGCCCGCCTTGAGGATGGGGTTGGAATCTTGGTGGAAGACGAGGAATTCGAGCGCATCCAGCCCCGGATCGAGGCCGAGCTGGACGAACGGGAGAGCGACGGTTGAGCCTGGCGCGCCTGTTGCAACCAGACTGGCTTGCCAGTGGCAGCCTGGCTGAACTCCCCCTGGAGCCCTTTCGGCGCCAGGGGATCCGCGCCCTGGTGCTCGATGTGGACCGCACCCTGCTGCCCCGGCGCCAGGCCCAGCTGCCGGCGCCGGTCGAGCTATGGCTGCAGCAGGCCAAAGCCGAACTGCACCTGCATTTGTTCAGCAACAATCCCTCGCGCGATCGCATCGGCGCCGTGGCCCGCCAACTGGGGGTGAGCTTCACCACGGCGGCCGGCAAACCACGGCGCAGCGCCCTGAGACGGGTGCTGGCCGACCTGGAATTGCCCCATGGCCAGGTCGCCCTCGTGGGGGACCGGCTGTTCACCGACGTGCTCGCCGGCAACCGCATGGGCCTGTTCACGGTGTTGGTCAAGCCCGTGGATCCGGCCGGCCAGCCCTGCCAGCGGGACCGACTCCAGGCCGCCGAAGTGCGCCTGGCCCGCTGGTTGGGTGCCGAATTGCACTAGCGAAGGAGCCCAAGCCACCTAGCCCCAGCCAACCAGCCCCAGACACCAAGCACCAGCCGCACCGCTTTCGCCGCCATTCATGCCATGGGACAGCGCCGGGTCATCAAGGTGGGCACCAGCCTGTTGCGGGGCCAGGACGGCCGCAGCACCGCCGCGGTCATTGCTGACCTGGCCGCCAGCCTCAGCGGCCTGTGGCAGCGGGGCGAACCCGTGGCCCTGGTCACCAGCGGCGCCGTCGGCCTCGGTTGCCAGGCCCTGGGCCTGCTGGAGCGGCCCCGGGAGGTGGAGGCCCTGCAAGCCGCCGCCGCCGTGGGCCAGGGCCGGCTGATGGGCCTCTACGACCAAAGCTTTGCCAACCACGGCCGCAGCGTCGCCCAAGTCCTGCTCACCCGGGGCGACCTGGCCTCCAGGCGCCGCTACCAGAACGCCTGCCGCACCCTCGACCAGCTGCTGGCCTGGGGGGTGACGCCGGTGGTCAATGAAAACGACACCCTGGCCACCGACGAACTGCGTTTCGGCGATAACGACACCCTCTCAGCCCTGGTGGCCGTGGCCATTGGCGCCGATGAACTCGTGTTGCTCACCGATGTCGATGCGCTCTATTCCGGCGATCCCCGCAGCGACAGCGAAGCCCGGCCGATCGCCGAGGTGGCGAGCCTGGCCGAACTGGAGCAGCTCAGTAGCGCCGCCAGCGGTGGCGGCCGCTGGGGCACCGGCGGCATGACCACCAAACTGGCCGCCGCCCGCATTGCCACCGCCAGCGGCATCCGGGTGCGCCTGGCCGATGGCCGCGACCCGGCGGTGCTGGAAGCCCTGCTGGCGGGCGAGCCCCTGGGCACCCTGTTCCGGCCCAGCCCCCAGCCCCTGGCCGACCGCCAGGCCTGGCTGGCCCATGCCCTGCTGCCCAAGGGCAGCCTCACCATCGATGCCGGCGCCGAACGGGCCCTGCTCGAGCGCGGCGCCTCCCTGCTGGCCGTGGGCATCCGCGCCATCGCGGGCCGGTTCTCCCGGCGAGATGCGGTGCGCCTACTCAGCCTCGATGGCCGCGAACTGGGCCGGGGCCTGACCGCCCTGGGCAGCGAGGAGCTGGCCCAGGTGCTCGGCCAAAGCAGCGAGGCGGTGCGCCAGCGGCTTGGGGCGGTGGGGGATGCGGTGGTGCACCGCGACCACCTGGTGTTGACCCCAAGCCAGGCGCCCCCCGAACCGGCCCCCTGAACCGGGCCCCTTCAAGCGGCCGATCCGCCGAGCCCCCCACCCCTGGAGCGCCAAGTCCGGACCAGCCGGGTCGGTCTCCGGCCGTAGCATCCGGGCCAGCCCAGTCGAGCCCGGCCATGCGCTTCAGCGACCTGCTCATCCAGCTGGGTGAGGTGCAGGAGTCGACCCCCCGGCACCTGGCGGGCGACCCAGACCTCAGCGGCGCCGCAGCCCTGGACCAGGCGACAACGGGCCAATTGTGTTTCCTCGAACCGGGCCATGCCCTGGCGGCGGCCCTGGCCGGCTGCGGCGCCAGCGCCCTGCTGATCCCCCGGGACCCGGACCTGCAGCAACAAGCGACAGACCAGGGCCTGGCCTGGGTGGCCCTGGCCAACCCGCGCCTGGCCTTTGCCGAGGCCCTGGACGCCCTCTATCCCCGCCAGCGGCCAGCCGCCGGCATCCATGCCAGCGCCGTGGTCGATCCCGGAGCGAGCCTGGGCCCCGGCGTCCATGTGGGCGCCCATGGGGTGGTGGCGGCGGGCAGCCGCATCGGCGCCGGCTCGATCCTCCATCCCGGCGTGGTGGTTTACGGCGATGTGGAGGTGGGCGAAGGCTGTGAACTGCACGCCGGCGCCGTGCTGCACCCCGGCAGCCGCCTGGAACGGGGCTGCGTCGTCCATTCCAACGCCGTGGTGGGCTCGGAGGGCTTTGGCTTTGTGCCCACGGCCAAGGGCTGGCGCAAGATGCCCCAAACCGGCCTGGTGGTGCTGGAGGAGGGCGTGGAGGTGGGCTGCGGCAGCACCATCGACCGGCCCTCGGTGGGCGAAACCCGCATCGGCGCCGGCACCAAGATCGACAACCTGGTCCACATCGGCCATGGGGTGGTGACCGGCAAGGGCTGTGCCCTGGCGGCCCAGGTGGGCATTGCCGGCGGCGCCCGCCTGGGCAACGGCGTGATCCTGGCCGGCCAGGTGGGGGTGGCCAACCGGGCCACGATCGGTGATCGGGCGATTGCCTCGTCCAAATCGGGCATCCATGGCGATGTGGCCGCCGGCGAAGTGGTGAGCGGCTATCCCGCCATCCCCAACCGGCTCTGGCTGCGCTGCTCGGCGGTGTTCAACAAGCTGCCCGACATGGCCCGCAGCCTGCGCCAACTCAAGAACCAGGGCGAGTGAGCGCCAGGCCCCAGGCGAGCCCGGCCTAGGCCGCCCAGGCAGCCGTTCCGGTGGGGCCCAAAGCGGCGGCGCCGGGCGAGCTCCCCAGGGGGCCTGTTGGCCTAAGCCCCTTTGCTTCCAGCAACAGCTTAGTTTCCAACAACAGCTTGGTTTACAGAAACAGCTTGGTTTCCCGCCCTAGCAAGTGCTCCCGGGGCAGCCAGTAACCTCGCGAGCTGCCCCCTGGTTTCCGGCGCCGCCGGCCCTGCTGCGATGACGAGCTACCGGATCACGCTTCTGCCCGGAGACGGCATCGGCCCGGAGATCACGGCGGTGGCCCGCCACCTGCTCGATGCGGTCAGCGCCCGCCATGGCTTCAGCCTCAGCTACGACGAGCAACCGATCGGTGGCGCCGCCATTGATGACTGCGGCGAACCCTTGCCCGCCAGCACCCTGGCGGCCTGCCAGGCCGCCGATGCGGTGTTGCTGGCGGCGATCGGCTCCCCCCAATACGACAGCCTGCCGAGGGAGCAGCGCCCGGAAACCGGCCTGCTCGGCCTGCGCTCCGGCATGGGCCTGTTCGCCAACCTGCGCCCGGTCAAAATCCTGCCGGCCCTGGTGGACGCCAGCAGCCTCAAGCGGGAGGTGATCGAGGGCGTCGACCTGATGGTGGTGCGGGAACTCACCGGCGGGGTGTACTTCGGCACTCCCAAGGGGCGCATCGAGGCCGATGGCCATCTGCGCGCCTTCAACACGATGGCCTACTTCGACTACGAGATCGACCGGATCGCCAAGGTGGGCTTCGACCTGGCCCTGGCCCGCTCGGGCCGGCTCTGCTCGGTGGACAAGGCCAATGTGCTGGACGTGAGCCAGCTCTGGCGCGACCGGGTCGTGGCCATGGGCCAGGCCTATCCGGGCGTGGAGCTCAGCCACATGTACGTGGACAACGCCGCCATGCAACTGGTGCGCTCCCCCCGGCAATTCGACGTGCTGCTGACCAGCAACCTCTTTGGCGACATCCTCAGCGACGAGGCCGCCATGCTCACCGGCTCGATCGGCATGTTGCCCTCGGCGTCCCTGGGCAGCGAGGGGCCGGGCCTGTTTGAGCCGATCCATGGCTCCGCCCCCGACATCGCCCGCCAGGACAAGGCCAACCCGATGGCGATGGTGCTCAGCGCCGCCATGCTGCTGCGGGTGGGTCTGAAGCAGGAGGCGGCGGCCCTGGCCCTGGAATCGGCGGTGGACACGGTGCTCGATGCGGGCTATCGCACCGGCGACCTAATGGCGCCGGGCTGCGTGCAGCTGGGTTGCCGGGCCATGGGCGACCAACTGCTGGCGGCTCTGGAGGCCTGATCCCTCCCCGGCCCAACGACCTGCCAAACTCAGCTCCGGTTTTCTCTCCCCCTGCGCCGATGTCGAAGCGTCACCCGGTTGTCTCCGTTACCGGTTCCTCTGGCGCAGGGACCAGCACCGTCAAGCGCGCCTTTGAGCAGATCTTCAAGCGCGAAGACATCACCCCCGCCGTGGTGGAAGGCGACAGCTACCACCGCTTTGAACGGGCGGAGATGAAGGTGGCCATGGCCGAGGCCCTGGCCAAGGGCGAAAACTTCTCCCACTTCGGTCCCGAAGCGAACCTGTTCGACAAGCTGGGCGAGCTGTTCCAGTCCTACGGCGAGACCGGCGGCGGCGAGAAGCGCTACTACCTCCATTCCCTTGACGAGGCCGCCGAGCACAACGACCGCCTAGGCACGAGCCTGAACCCGGGCCAATTCACCCCTTGGGAGCCGATCCCTGCCGGCACCGACCTGCTCTTCTACGAAGGCCTCCATGGCGGCGTCGTTGGCGACGGCTATGACGTGGCCTCCCTCGCCGACCTGCTCGTGGGCGTGGTGCCGATCGTCAACCTGGAGTGGATCCAGAAGATCTCCCGCGACAACGCCGAACGGGGCTACTCGGCCGAGGCGACCGTGGACACGATCCTGCGCCGCATGCCGGATTACATCAACCACATCTGTCCCCAGTTCAGCCGCACGGACATCAACTTCCAGCGGGTCCCCACCGTGGACACCGCCAACCCCTTCGTGATCCGCAACATCCCCACCCCGGATGAGAGCTTCGTGATCATCCACTTCCGCAAGGGGGCCCGGGAGAAGTGGGGCATCGACTTCACCTACCTGCTCGACATGATCCACGATTCCTTCATGTCCAGCCCCACCTCGATTGTGGTGAATGGCGGCAAGATGGGCTTTGCCATGGAGCTGATTCTCACGCCGATCATCCATCGGATGATCGAAGAGAAGAAGACCCTCGCCTGAGCCCCTACGCTGGGCCAATCCGGCGGACCCGGTCACGGCATCAGCTCCCCCCCAAAAACGATCCGCCCCATCCTTTGTGATTGAGGCCGCTGGGGCTTTTCAGGGTTCACCCCTGAAAAGCCCTTTGCGTTGGGATCGCATCAACAGTGGCGATTTGATCGCCCGAGCACGCAAGATCTATTTCACCTACCTGGAGCAGTGTCCCGCAGGTGGTGAACCGATCGGCATCGTGCTGGCCAACCAGGGGGACCTGGGCCGGGCCGTGTTCGAGCCCCCGGTTCTGCTGCCGGAGGAACAATTTGTGCCCCTCGATCTGATCCGGGGCGGCAGGGCGCGGCCCCGCAGCCCGCGCCCCCCCCTCCGCTAGCCCAGACACGAGCTAGCGCTCCGTGTCTGGGGGTGAACAGGCTGGCTGGGGGATCGCCAGGGGCCAGCGCCGGCAGCAGGATGCAGGTCACCGCCCCGGCCCAGGCCGGCCGGCGATCGTTCGCATGATTGGGATGGATTGGGGAGTTGCCACCGGGGGGCTGACGGGCCTCGATCGCCTTGGGGAGGGTGTCACCGCTGCGGTCAGCGCCCTACCGCTGCTGGCCACCACGGCGGCCCACCCCCCCGATCCCACCAGCCTGGGAGCCCCAAACCCGACTGTCGCCCTCCTAGCCCTTGGCGTCGCCCTGGTGGGGGCTTGCGTGGGTAGTTTCCTCAATGTGGTGGCCTGGCGCTTACCGCGCCAGGAATCGGTGGTGCGTCCCCCTAGCCACTGTCCCCACTGCGGCACGCCCCTAGCCTGGTTCGAGAACCTGCCGGTGCTGGGCTGGCTGGTGCTTCGGGGCCGTTGCCGCCACTGCGGCGCCCGGATCAGCCCCCGCTACCCGGCCGTGGAGCTGCTGTGCGCCGGCCTCTGGGTTGCCGTGCTGCTGACCACCCCGCCCCTGGCGGGGTCTGGGTTCGCCGCTGCGGCTGGATTGCCTGGGGCTACCGCCCTGGGCGGCCCCAGCGCCCTGGCGACTGCCGGCAGCTGGCTCGGGGGCGGCCCGATCGACTGGTGGCTCGTGGCTGCGGGCTGGCTCCTGGCCAGCCTGCTGCTGCCCATGGTGCTGATCGATCTTGATCACCTCTGGTTGCCGGAACCCCTCTGCCGCTGGGGCCTGCTGTTAGGCCTGGCCGTCACCGCCATCGCCGGCTATCGCCAGGGGCCAGCGGTCGGCGGGGCCCAGCTGCTGGATCACCTAATCGCCGCAGCCACCGGCCTGCTGGCGATGGAAGGGCTGAGCGCCCTGGCCCAACGGTTGATGGGCAAGCCGGCCCTGGGCCTAGGGGATGCCAAGTTGGCGGCCCTACTCGGGGCCTGGCTGGGGCTTTACGCCATGGCCCTGGCCGTGGTGCTCGCCTTCCTCAGTGGCGCCCTGCTCGGCAGCGCCTTGCTGCTGGTGGGCCGGTTGAAGCGGGGCCAGCCCTTCCCCTTCGGCCCCTACCTGGCGGCGGGGGGCCTGGCCGTCTGGATCGGCGGTGCCCCCTGGTGGGGCCAGCTGCTGGGCACTGCCCTTGGGGCCGGCCCGCTGGGGGGCTAGATCCATGGGGGCTGGGCCTGGCGGGGAGTGGCAGGCAGCGGGACCGGGCGGGGGCTCTGCTGGAGGGCGGACGCCTTTAATGAGGTGACGGCGGCGACACCCGAGCCCGGGAGCGCCTGGCCATCTCCAAACTGCCGTTTCCCACTAGCTCCGTGTCGCTCTTCGACTGGTTTGCCGATCGCCGCAAGAACGCCCCGCTGGTGCGCTCCAGCCAGGAGGCCAGTGAGGATGACGGCCTCTGGAGCAAATGCCCCGAATGCGCCCTGGTGGTGTATCGCAAGGACCTGCTGGCCAATGCCAGTGTCTGTAGCAACTGCGGCCACCACCACCGCATCGACAGCGCCACCCGGATTGCCCTGATCGCCGATCCGGGTAGCTTCCAGCCCCTCGACCTGGAGCTCTCCCCTACCGATCCGCTCGGGTTCAAGGATCGCCGCAGCTACGCCGACCGCATCCGCGACACCCAGCAATCCAGCGGCCTCCAGGATGCGGTGAGCACGGGGATCTGCCGGGTTGAGGGCCTGCCCCTGGCGATCGGGGCCATGGATTTCAGCTTCATGGGCGGCTCGATGGGCTCGGTGGTGGGTGAGAAACTCACCCGCCTGATCGAAACGGCCACGGCCCAAGGGCTGCCCGTCTTAATCGTGTGCGCCTCGGGCGGGGCGCGCATGCAGGAAGGCATGCTCAGCCTGATGCAAATGGCCAAGATCTCTGGCGCCCTGGAGCGCCACCGCCAGGCCGAATTGCTCTACATCCCCCTGCTCACCCACCCCACCACCGGCGGCGTGACGGCCAGCTTTGCCATGCTAGGCGACCTCATCCTGGCCGAACCCAAGGCCCTGATCGGCTTTGCCGGCCGCCGGGTGATCGAACAAACCCTGCGCGAAAAACTGCCCGACGGCTTCCAAACGGCCGAATACCTGCAGGAGCACGGCTTTGTCGATCTCATCGTTGCCCGGCCGAAATTGAAGGCGACCCTGGCCGGCCTGCTGCGACTCCATGGCAGCGCTCCTGGGGCTACCCCGGCCCCACCTGCGGTAGCGGCATGAACCGGCCGCCGCACGGACGAACGCTCGATGCCCCTTTGCCAGCCGTCCTCCTGCCAGCAGTCCTGCGCCAGGGCTGTCGGCGAGTCTGGGGACAGGGCCTACGGCTGGCGCTGGGCCTGCTCCTGGTGCTAGTGGGGCTGCTGCCCTTGCCCTGGTTCCCCAGCCAACCGGCCTGGGCTGGGCCGGTGGAATGGCAGGAGGTGCCCTCCAGTGAGGCCGGCCGCCAATGGTGGGATCGGGGCAGCCTGCGCCTCAGCAAGCAAGGCACCCTCACGGTCTTGAGCCGCTTCCAGCCCGCCGCCGAGCCTGGGCCCACGGCGCTGGCCCAGGGGCCAGCGACCCTGTCCAAGCCAACGGCAGCCAGCCCCGGCCAGGCCCCAGCCCCCCAAGCCCCAGACCAGGGCGCTGGGGCAGCTCCAGCCCGGCCCCCCCGCCAACCCAACAGCCAGCTCTACGTCTCCGAAATCGATTGCGACCAGGGGTTGATGCGCGACACCTCGATCAATGGCATCCCCCAGTGGCGGGCCAGCTGGCAACCGGTGGCCGGCGATGGCCTGATGGAGGCGGTGGTCCAGGCGGTCTGTGAGGCTGGAAGCCCCCTGCTCTCCTCCCGGTGACCCCGAGCCCATCGGCCCTGGACCTCCAGCCCTACGCCCCGGCGGACAGCGGCAGGGCAGCCCCCCTGCGGGTGGCGGTGGCGGGCCTGGGGTTCGGCGAACAGGTGCACCTACCGGCCCTGGCCGCCTGTGCGCTCACCGAGCCGGTGGCCCTCTGGCATCCCCGCGCCGAGCGCCTAGAGCAGGCCTGCGCCGCCAGTGGGTTGCCCGGCTTCAGCAACTTCGAGGCCCTGCTGGCCGACCCCACGATCGAAGCCCTGGTGATCGCCACCCCGCCCGGGCCCCGCTTTGAACTGGCGAAAGCCGCGATTGCCGCCGGCAAACATCTGCTGCTGGAAAAGCCGGTGGCCTTGAACGCAGGGCAGGTCCAGGAGCTGCAACGGCTAGCCCTTGCAGCGGGGGTGTGCGTGGGAGTGGATTTTGAGTACCGGGCCGTGCCCCTGTTTCAACAGCTGGCCGCCCTGCTGCAGCAAGGGGCGATCGGCACCCCCTGGCTGGTGAAACTCGATTGGCTGATGGGCAGCCGCGCCGATCCCCGCCGGCCCTGGAGCTGGTACTCCCAGCGCAACGCAGGCGGCGGCGTGCTCGGGGCCCTCGGCACCCACGCCTTCGACACCCTGCATTGGCTGGTGGGCCCCAGCCGCGAGCTCAGCGCCAGCTGCAGTATCGCCATTGCCGAGCGGCCCCTGGCGAGCGGCCAGGGGGCCAAATCCGGGGCGGACCAGGCCCTGGCCCCGGTCGATGCCGAAGACATCGCCTTGGTGCAACTCGAGCTGGAAACCGCCAGCGGCCAGCTCGTGCCGGCCCAGGTGAACCTGGCCTCGGTGGCGCGGCCGGGGCGGGGCTACTGGATCGAGATTTATGGCAGCGAAGGCAGCCTGGTGCTGGGCTCCTCCAACCAGGGGGACTACGTCCATGGTTTCCAGCTCTGGCAGGCCCGGGCCGGCGAGGGCCTGCAACTGGTGGAGCCCGATCCCCAGCTGGCCTTTGGGCGCACCTGGGTCGACGGCCGCGTCGCACCGGTGCAGCGGATCCTGCACGGCTGGGCCACGGCCGTGGGCGAGGGCAAGCCCCTTGTGCCGGGCCTCTCGGAAGCGGTCCTGAGCCAGGCCTGCTGTGATCTCGCCCTACGCTCCGCCCAAGATGGCCTGAGACTGCGGCCCTGATTCCCGCCGAAACGGCCCTGCAGCGCCGCTTCTAACCGATCGCGTCCCTTCCCCGCCCCCCGACAGGAGCCCGCAAGGGCGATCAGATCAGCGGAGGCCGGGTCCCTCAGCAGGCCCCTGCCCCTAGCCCAAAACTGGCCGGGGCAGGGCCCCAAAACCGCCTGGGTGAGCGGGTAGAGTCTCGGCCAGTCCTAGCCAGGGCCATCGGTTCGATGCCCTGACGCCTGGCAGGCCCTCAGGCCCCCCACCCGTCTTCCACCTCCGCGAGGTTTTCCCATGGCGCTCGTTCCGCTTCGGCTGCTGCTTGACCACGCAGCTGAGAACGGCTACGGCATCCCTGCCTTCAACGTCAACAACCTGGAGCAGGTCCAATCGATCATGGAGGCCGCCTCCGAGACCGACAGCCCGGTGATCCTGCAGGCCTCCCGCGGTGCCCGCCAGTATGCCGGCGAAAACTTCCTGCGCCACCTGATCTTGGCTGCGGTTGAAACCTATCCGGACATCCCGGTGGTGATGCACCAGGACCACGGCAACAGCCCCGCCACCTGCTTCGGCGCCGCCGCCAATGGTTTCACCTCGGTGATGATGGATGGCTCCCTCGAAGCCGACGCCAAAACCCCCGCCAGCTACGACTACAACGTTCGCGTCACCAAGGAAGTGGTGGATGTGGCCCACGCCATCGGCGTGAGCGTCGAAGGCGAACTCGGTTGCCTCGGCTCCCTGGAAACCGGCATGGGTGAGGCCGAAGATGGCCACGGTTTCGATGGCAAGCTCGACCACTCCCAGCTGCTCACCGACCCGGCCGAAGCGGCTGATTTCGTCGCCAAAACCAACGTGGATGCCCTGGCGATCGCCATCGGCACCAGCCACGGCGCCTACAAATTCACCCGCAAGCCCACGGGCGAAGTGCTGGCGATCAGCCGCATCGCTGAAATCCACAAGGCCCTGCCCAACACCCACTTGGTGATGCACGGATCCAGCTCCGTTCCCCAGGAATGGCTGGACATGATCAACAAGTATGGCGGCGCCATCCCTGAGACCTACGGCGTGCCCGTGGAAGAAATCCAGGAAGGCATCCGCAACGGCGTCCGCAAGGTGAATATCGACACCGACAACCGCCTGGCCTTCACCGCCGCCGTGCGTGAAGCCGCCGCCAAGGATCCGGCCAACTTCGATCCCCGCCACTTCAACAAGCCCGCCCGGGCCTACATGAAGCAGGTGTGCCTGGATCGCTACCAGCAGTTCTGGTGTGCCGGCAACGCCAGCAAGATCAAGCAGCGCGACATCAACTACTACGCCGGCCTCTATGCCAAGGGCGTGCTCGATGCCAAGACGGCTGTTGCCGCCTGATCCCTAGCTCCAGCCCAATCGCCAAGGGGATCGAGCCGGCCACCGGCCGACCCCGAAAACAATCCCCAAGGAGGGCCCCTACCCTCCTTTTTTTGTGGCCTTTTCTTGGCGAGCTTCGCTCGGGGCCTCTCAGGGGATTCGGGCGCCGGCAGGCCAGCCCTACAAGACCTTGAAACCCTCCATCAACAGGCCGTAGAGCAGGCCGATGCGGGCCATATCGAGCAATTGCAGAGCCAATTTGTCGCCGGTGCGGCGGATCAGGCGCCGGCGCCAGCGCACGGCCAGCTCGATCAGGGCCAGGGGCAACAGGGCCGCCAAGGGCTCCGAAAAGCCTGAGGTGGAGGTCACTGTCGAGAGGGCCGTGCCCATAAAAAAGGCGCCCAAAAGCACAATCAGCAGCAGCGAAAGGCGCCGCCAAGGGTTAGTCGCCCAGCGCAGCAGCCGATCGAACGCTTCGTTAACAGTCAGCTGCAGGGCGGTCTGCTGGAATTTGGGCACAACGGGGGGCGTACGCGAGAAAAGTCCCCGGGAAGGGTTGATAGTCTTAAACTAGCAGTGAAAAGGCCTACCCAGCAAAACAAAACATCAACCCTTTTAAAGATGGGTGATACACAACTGTTTAGCGGCTTGGCGTAGGGCTTGCTCGCCGCCGCCAGTAGCCCGGCCATTCGCTGCCAATAGGGCGACAAGTTCGGCGCGATCGCTATAGCCCCGATTGGCAAGTTGGGCACAGCGTTCCCGCAACACTTCATTGGGCCCGTGGGCGCAGCCTGGGCAACAAAGTGCCAGGATTATCGCTAGCAAGCCGCATGGTTTGGGCACCCCAGCCAGGTGATCGCTGGCTCCATGACAAGCGGCCCGGTTGATCGGACGATCGACCATGGTGACGACTCAACCGGGGTAGGGTACGCACCCTATGCGGAGCCCATTCGCCCGTTTACTGCCCGCCCTCTGCTCAGCATGGGCACCAAAATGGGGCGAAGCCGCGGCAGCCGGTTACCGCGGAGATCAACCGCAGTAGACAGGAATCAATTCGGACAATCAGGCCCCCATGGGCGAAACCGCAGGGCCGATTGAACGGCCCACCTCCCAACTGGAGAAAGCACCCACGGGCATCATCGGATTGGATGAAATCAGTGGTGGCGGTTTGCCCCATTGTTGCTGCACCCTGGTGAGTGGCGCCACCTGACCCTCCCAGAGGGGGAGCTTACTCGTCAGGACTGCCCACGATGAACGACTTTGCGCCTGAACCTAGCGAACTGGAGCAGCTTCGCGCCCAGGTGGCCGATCTGCAGTCGGCATTAAAGGCGATTGCCAGTGGTGATATCGATACACCGGTAATCGGAGAGGACGGCAAATCCCAGATCTATGGCCCCAGCAAGGCGGACCAGCCCTATCGCATGATCATCGAAGAAATGGGCGAAGGTGCTGCCACCATGTCCGCTGATGGCTTGGTGCTTTTTGCCAACCATCGCCTTGAGCAGTTTGTCAAGCTCGAGTTGGGCTCCCTGCTGGGCAAGTCCATCTTCAATCTGGTAAAGACCAGGCAACGCCCATTACTGGACCAGCTACTAACGATCAACACCGGCGAAACAAGCAGCAGCAAACTTGACCTTTTATGCGGCGATGGCAGCACTACAGCGGCGTTAGTCTCCAGCAGCGGCATGGTGACGAGCGAAGGCCTAATTCATTGCCTGATAGCCACCGATCTAAGCCAAATTGATCGTGCGGAAAAAGCCTTGATCGAGTCGGAGTTGAGCTACCGCATGCTGGCACTTAATGCCCAAGATGGCATCTTAATTTTGGATTGGGGTAGCGGACTGATCACCATGGCCAACCCCTATATAAGCAAGGTCCTGGGCTGCGACCCCCTAGACCTAATCGGCAAACAACTTTGGGAGATTGGTGCCTTTGTCGACAAGGATAAAGCCATTGAAATCTACGCAGAACTCAAGAGAAAAGGCTATATCCGCTACGAAGACATGCCCCTAAAAGCTCTCAATGGCAGCCTAAAAGAAGTTGAATTCGTTAGCAACGTTTACCTCGTAGGCGATCAAAAAGTAATCCAATGCAACATCCGCGACATCTCAGATCGCAAGGCAGCCGAGCGGCAGTCCATACAATATCAAGCGGAGATGATGCAGGCCCTGCATCAGATTGTCACCGCACTTGTGACCATGAACGAGGCCCGGGACCCCTACACCGCTGGCCATGAAGCGCGGGTATCCCACTTGGCCGCTGAGATTGGGTCGGAACTAGGGTTAACGGCCCATCAATGCGAAGGCATTCGCATTGATGGCTTGGTGCATGACATTGGCAAAGTCTCAATTCCCGCCGAAATCCTCACCAAGCCCAACCGGATTTCACCCCAAGAACTGGCCCTACTGCAAACCCATGCCCAGGCGGGCTACGAGGCCCTGCGTGCAATCCAATTCCCCTGGCCCGTGGCGCAAGCCGTGTTGCAACACCACGAACGCCTCGATGGCAGTGGCTACCCCCAGGGCCTCAAGGGGGATCAAATCGCGCTTGAGAGCAGGATTCTGACGGTGGCCGACACGGTGGAATCGATGGCCAGCAACAGGCCCTATCGGATCTCGCCAGGGCTTGAGCCGGCCCTAACCATCATTGAGGCCGGCAGCGGAACCCTTTTCGATGCCAAGGCCGTTGCCGCCTGCCTGAGGCTATTTCGAGACAAGAGTTACGGCTTGCCGGCAGCCCAGGGGGCCCCTTAACCCCACCAGCCCCTCAATTCACCCGGAAAGTTACCGCCATCACCGCCGTGATGTCCTTATCAATCGTGCGGGTGTCATAGGAACCGTTGTTACTCGCGTCGGTCGAATTGGGGGCCGTGATCTGGAATGTGCCGGTGTCGGCATGGGTGATCGCGCCGATCGAGCTATCAGCCTGGGCGGCAATCGCTTGGGCGCGGTTGCGGGCATCTTTGGTGGCCTTAGCCAACATGTCTACCCGTTTTTCGGCCAGCTTTGTATAGGTATAGGCGGGCTCATTAATCGCCAAGGGCACCCCTAGGCCGATCAGGGCCGGGATTTCGCCAGCCAGGCGATTGATCTTCTCCACATCGGCGCTGCTAATCAAGATCATCTGGCGGCTGGTCCAGCGGGTCTGGCGCAGCTCGCCGGTGCGGGGATCGCGGATCTCTTCCTTGTCGGCGTTCAAGGCGCCCAGCTTGCTTTCGCCTGCCTTAATGCCATGGTCCAGCAAAAAGGCTTGGGTTTGTTGCACCAGGGGCTGGAGAGCCCCGTAGGACTGCTGCTGGCTAGCGCCCCCCTGGCTCACCAGCACCGACCAATCGGCGTAATCACTGCGGATCCGCTCGGTGCTCGCCCCCGTCACTGTGATTGTGTCCTTGGCCGTGCGCAGGCCCTTCACCAGCACCGCACTGGAGCCCACCAAACCCAAGCCCAACACCGCCATGGCCAACACCAAAGCCGGTGGTTGCTGGAGCCTGCGCCAAAACCCGGCCAGCCCAGCACCAGCCCCATGGGCCCGTGCTCCCTGTTGCAGATCTTGGCTCTCGGCAGGGGCCATGGCACTCGGGTGGTTCGCGATCCCCTGGGGTCCTTGGCCAGGACCGCAAAGGGCTTCGATCCCATGCTGGGACTGGAAGCCAGCCCCTGGCCAAAACGCGGCAGCACGGCCGCATGGATGGGAACAAACGCGGGGGTGGGGGGTGCCTTGGGGTTGGCAGGCTCGCTGTCCATAGCTCCGGACCAAGCGATCGCCTTAATCCAGCGAATCGATGGGGCGGCCAGGCCACGAAGCTGCTGGCCAAGCCAACGGTTTGGCGCCGGCCTGGCCAGCCCATGGAAGCCTCAGGCGCCAACCAACCGATCGGGCGGCACAAATTCGCAATTGGGATTACTATTGAGAAGCAGTAGGGCTGCTTCCGCCTCCATAGCTCCCCGTTCCCCCTTGGCCGCCCTCCCCACCGTTCCTGCTGCCAACCCCCAGGCCGAGGCCCTGCGCACCTCCCTCAATGGCCGGGGCCAGCGGCTCACACCCCAGCGCCAGCGGGTGCTGGGCCTGTTTGAGCGCATCGGCGAAGGCAGCCACCTCAGCGCCGAAGAGGTGCATCAACGGCTGCTCAGGGGCGAGGAGAAGGTGTCCCTGGCCACGGTGTATCGCACCCTGCGCCTACTCAGTTCGATGCAACTCCTGCAGGAACTCGAACTGCCCGATGGCGGCCGCCGTTTCGAGCTGGCCGGGGATACCAACCGGGACCACCA
This sequence comes from Synechococcus sp. UW140, assembly GCA_943369525.1. Classification (GTDB taxonomy): domain Bacteria; phylum Cyanobacteriota; class Cyanobacteriia; order PCC-6307; family Cyanobiaceae; genus BAIKAL-G1. The sequence continues at coordinate 28,751 of CALRNL020000009.1, read as the reverse complement.
CCACCTGGTCTGCGTGCGCTGCGGCCAAACCGAAGAATTTGAAAGCCACGACGTGCTTAAGGCTGGCGAACGGGCCGCCGGCCTGCACGGCTTCCGGCTGCTGGAATGCGTTCTCAATGTGCGGGCCGTTTGCCCTAGGTGCACCCAGGCCGAGGGGGCTTAGGGGAACCGGGTAGGAGCAATTGCGACCTGGACAGGGATGGGGATCGGCGCAGGTCCGACCCCAGGATCGACGACGCGTGCCTCAACGGCCCTGGGGGGAACGCCGAACGGGCACAGGCACCAGCACGGGCTGCATTAGGCCGCCACCGCCGTTGTCATCATCGGAGCCCTCGACGAGCCACCACACCAGGGCCAACAGCACCGCAACGACTGAGAACAACACGAGTTCCATGACGCCGTTGCCCTGAAGTGAGCAAACTTTAGCCAGGACGGCTGGATCTGGTGTGTGATCGGCTGCCGAATTCAGGGTGGTGTTCCCCCCCTAGAAACGGACGCCTAGACCAGGGCCCGGGCGGGTTGGATGGCCAAGCCAGGCGGCCTGGCCCAGGGATTACGCCGGCCAAGTCGCTCAGCCGAAACCCTTTCCAGCGTCCTTAGCAACGCAGGCCTGCAGTTGCTGGCGCAGCTTGCGGTGGTTGAGGTCGCGGCCGATCAACACCAGCTGGTTCTTGCGCTCCCCCTCCCATTCCGTGTCATCAATCGAGAAGCGTTTGCCAGCCAGGTGAAACACATGGCGCCGCTCACTTTCGTTAAACCAGAGGATCCCCTTGGCGCGAAACACACCCGGGGGCAGTTGGTTATCGAGGAAGTTCTGGAATTTGCGCAGGCCAAAGGGTCCTTCGCTGCTGAAGGAAAGGGAGGTGAAGCCCTCAATCGCCAAATGGTCGGCGGCCCGTTGCACGGGATCGTCGGCCAAGGCGCTATCGCTCGCGCCATGACCGTGGCCGTGAACGGACGCGGGGCCATGGTCATGGCTGCAGTGGCCGTGGTCATGGTCGCAGGCGCTGTGGTCGGCCTCGCCCTGGGGGGCGGCCGGACCGTGAGCGTGTTGGTGGCCGTGATCGTGATCGTGGGAATGGCCGTGGTCAGGGCCGTGGCTATGGCCAGGGCCGTGCTGGTGGGCCGGCTGGGCTTCGCCGGCTGCCACCACCCGGTCGGACTCAAACAAGCCGACGCTCAGCAGCAGGGGCAGGGCCACCTCACCGTGGCTGGAGCGCAGGATGCGGGCGTCGGTTTTGATCTCTTTGAGGTGGGTTTCGAGGGCCGTGAGCCGCTCCTCACTGACCAGATCGCATTTATTCAGCAGCAGGATGTCGCCATAGACCACCTGGGCCCGGGCCACCTCGCCCTGGTCAATCGTGTCGCTGAAATTTTCGGCATCGATCAGGGTGATGATCGAATCGAGTCGGGTGGCATCGCGCAGGTCGCTGCCCAGGAAGGTCATCGCCACCGGCAGGGGGTCGGCCAGGCCCGTGGTTTCCACCACCAGGTAGTCGACCGGTTCGGGGCGATCCAGGATCCGATACACCGCTTCAAGCAGCTCGCCATTGATCGAGCAGCAGATGCAGCCATTGCTGAGCTCCACCATGTCTTCGCCGGTGGCGATGATCAGGTCGTTGTCAATGCCGATTTCGCCGAACTCATTCACCAACACGGCGGTTTTGAGCCCCTGTTGGTTGCTGAGGATGTGGTTCAGCAGGGTGGTTTTGCCGGCCCCAAGAAAGCCGGTGATGATCGTGACCGGCAGGCTGTTTTGGCGGGGGGCCGGGCTAGCGGCGCTCTCCTCACCTGTGGCGCGACCGGCACCGGCTGCGGCAGCCGCAGCCGGTGCCGACCCTGTCGATGCCCGCGCAGCCGTGCTGGTCATGCCTACATCAAAAGCGATTTCCCCACTGTGGCACTGCTGCAGCCAAAAGGCTGGCCGGCCATCCCCACCCCCAGGGGCTGAATCGCCAGGGCGGTTTCGCCAGGGCCAGCATGGGGTTCCGGCTTGGCGGCGGCAGCCGGGGAGCCGCTCCCCAGACCCTGGCTAGCTTGGGCTCCGTTTCCAGGTAGGGCGGTTGAGCCTCGCGGTCCACCAGTTGAGCGTGCGCCGCGGCAGCGACCTGGCGATCGAGGCGGTCAGCTTCGAGCTGCAAAGGGGCAGCCTCACGGCCCTGGTGGGCCCGAACGGGGCCGGCAAAAGCACCCTGCTGCAGGCGATTGCCGGCCAGTTGCCCCTGGAGTTGGGCTCCATCGAACTCGATGGCCAGCCCCTGACCCTGCCGATGGCCCGCCGCCAGCTGGCCCTGATGCCCCAGCGGGGCGAGATCGCCTGGAGCTTCCCGATCACGGTGCGCGCGCTGGTGGGCCTGGGGCGGTTGGTGGCGACCCGCCCCGGCTGCTGCGATGTGGAGGCGGCCCTGCAGCGCGTGGGCCTGACCAACCTGGCCAAGCGGCGCCTGGACCAGCTCTCCGGCGGCCAGCAACAACGGGCCCTGCTGGCCCGCACCCTGGTGCAACCGGCCCAGGTGTTGCTGCTCGATGAACCCTGCGCCGCCATCGATCCGCCGGCCCGCACGGCCCTCCTTCAGGTGATGGGCCAGCTGCGCGATGCCGGTCTCACCCTGCTGGTCTCCAGCCACGACTGGGGCCACGACCTCGATGCCTACGACCGGGTGCTGGTGCTCGATCGCCGGCTGCTCGCCGATGGCACGCCCCAGCAGGTGCGCCAGGCCCTGGGGGACCTGCGGGTGGGGAACCACTTCTGCGGTTAGACGATGCAGTCACCCCTGCCGGCTAAGCAAGCCGCCTCAGCAAACCGCTTCATCAAAACGCTCCGGCAAACCGCTTCATCAAACCGCTCCTGCAAACCAATGCATCAAACCGGTTGGCTGAACCGGTTAGGCCAACCAGCCTGAACAATCGCCGGGGCCAACCAGCCAGCGAAACCAGTTCGCCCAAAGCCATGAACCAAACCAGCTCGGCCGCCCGGTAGGCAATCTGGAGGGCCCTGGCCATGCGCTAACTCCGAGCCTATGGATCGCTGGTGGGCCCTGCCCCTGCTCCTGGCCCTGCTGATCGGGGCCCTCTGTCCCCTAGCCGGAACCCTGCTGTTGGTGCAGCGGCGCCTGTTTCTGGCGAATTTGATCTCCCATGCGGTGCTGCCCGGCCTGGCCCTGGCTGTGGCCTTGGGCCTGGCCCCCGGGATCGGTGGGATGGTCAGCGGCCTGGCCGGCGCCCTGCTGGCGGAGCGCCTCAGCCAGGGCAGCGGGCCCGGCGACAGTCGCGATGAAGCCGTGATCAATACGGTGTTGGCGGGCTTTCTGGGCCTGGGCGTGCTGCTGATTCCCCTGTTGCACATCCGGGTTGATCTCGAAGCGATCCTGTTTGGCGACCTGCTGGCGGCCGGCCCCGGCGATCTGGCCGGCGGCCTGGCCGCCCTGGCCGCGGTGGGGGCCCTACTGGTTTGGCGTTACCACCATCTGGTCTTCCTCGGCGTCGATCCGGCTGGGGCGGCCAGTGCCGGCTTGCCGGTGCGGCGCCTGCGCCTGCTCCTGACCCTGGCCACCGCCTTCACCGTGGTGAGCGCCATGACTGCCGTGGGGGTGGTGCTGGTGATCGCCCTGATGGGGGCGCCGGCCCTGGTGGCCCTAGTGGGGGCCCGCTCCTTGCAAGGGGCCCTGCTGCGGGCCGGCCTGCTCGGCATGGGGCTCAGCGGCCTGGGCTTTGGCCTGGCGATTCAACCGGCGATCAACCTGCCGCCGGGGCCGGTGATCGCCCTGCTCTGCCTGGCCCTCCTGCCCCTGGCCCAGGCCCTGCGCAGGGCCCAGCAAACCTGAGCCCAGGCCAGGCCAATCCGCGGGCGGGTGGGTCTCAGGCCGCCTCGAACCACTCGGGCACGGCCCCAAAGCAGGCGGCGTTCTTTTCATTTTCGCGCGCTTCCACCTTGACGCAGCAGGTGCGGCCGCCATCGCGGGCCTGGAGTAGGGCATTGGCCCAACCCCAAACCAACTCAGCGCTGGCTTCCATGCCCACATTGGCCATCACACGCAGATTGAGGGCACCCTGGTCATGGAGGGCCTGCCAGTGGCCTAGCAGGGGGTCATCGGCATTGACCAAAAAAGTGTGGTCAAACTGGTCTGCCAGCTGGGCTTCGAGGGCCTTGAGGCTGGAGAAATCAACGACAAAGCCGTAGAGATCGAGGTCGCTGGCCTCAAACCAACAGGTGAAACTGCGGCTGTAGCCATGCACAAAGCGGCAGTGGCCCGGATGGCGCCACTGGCGATGGCAGCAGGGATAGCCGCTAAAGGTCTTGCTGCAACTGAACGCTGATGGGCGGCGAGGGGCGGTCATCAGGCTGGGACGGGGTGTTGCGGGAGGATCAGAGCAGATGGAACAGCAGCCCTTGCAGGCATCATTTCAGCCCCCAGACCCGGCCTTGCTTGGGCAGCTGCGCTTTAACGAAGCCGGCCTGATCCCGGCCATCGCCCAGGACTGGCTCGATGGCGCCGTGCTGATGGTCGCCTGGATGAACCGGGAGGCCCTCGAGCGCAGCCTGGCCAGCGGCGAAGTGCATTACTGGAGCCGCTCCCGCTCCGAGCTCTGGCACAAGGGTGCCAGCAGCGGCCATTTCCAAAAACTGCGCGGCCTCCGCTACGACTGCGACGCCGATGTGCTGCTGCTCACGATTGAACAGGTGGGTGGGGTCGCTTGCCACACGGGGGCCCGCAGCTGCTTTTTTGGGGAGGATCCCGGGGCCGCCGGGGGCCCCGGAGCCCTACCGCCCCCGGCCGATGTCTGCAGCGAACTCTCGCGGGTGATCGAAGGCCGCCGCGCCAATCCGGAGCCTGGCAGCTACACCAACCGTTTACTGGAGGGCGGTGACAACCGCATCCTCAAAAAAATCGGCGAGGAATGCGCCGAATTCGTGATGGCCTGCAAGGACGACAACCCGGCCGAGATTGCCGGTGAGGCCGCCGACATCGTCTTCCACCTGCAGGTGGCCCTGGCCCACCACGGCGTCCCCTGGCGCCAGGTGCAGGAGGTGCTGGCCGAGCGCCGTGGCGCCCCGAGGCGCCCTTAGCAAACTCGCGCCCCGAGGCGCCCTTAGCAACCAGCGCCAGCTAGGGACTCAAGCCCGGCTGGCGCAGCAGCCAGCGCAGGGTGGCCCGGTCCCGGGCGCTGAGGGCCAGTACGGGCCGGGCCGTGGGGCTGGCGGCCATCACGTCGCCGCTCTGGTCGCTGTGGCCCCAGAGGCCGAAGGCGTGGCCCAGTTCATGCAGGCTGGTGGCCTGGATCGCCTCGAACCGTTGGCCGGGGCTAATCAGCACCTCCACCTGGGGCTCCAGCTGCCACTGGCCCAGGCGCTGCACCTGGCGCAGTTCCAAAAGGGCGCGACCGTGGCTTGCCCTCAAAGTCCCATCGGGCCGTGCCTCCAGGGGTGGCTTGCGGCGCCAGAGGCGCACCTGCGCCTGCTCGGCGCTGGCTACCCGCTGGATCGGCAGCTCGGCTTGCCAGGTCGCCAGCGCCGCCTCCACGGCCCGCTGCCAGCGGACCCCGTAGGGGCCAGCAAGGTTGCCCTCTGGCAAGGGTTCCAGCCAAACGCACCACTGGGACCGTACCGGCCAGCCAGCGGGGGTGGCCTTCAAGCGCTGGTGGTAATCGGCCCCAACAGCTTGGTCGCCAGGGGTTTCAACCCTAGGGGGGGACGTGCCAAGGGGCCTGGGGTTGCTGGCCGCCACCCCATGGGCTTGGCCAGGGGCACTCCAGGGCCGGCTCTGCTGCTGGATCGGGCAGTCGAAGCTTGGGTTTTGCCGAACCGGGTTAGGGGCCCCGGCGTGCAGCAGGGCCGCTGGCTCAGGCGAGGGGACTGGCAAGGGCATGGGCAGCACTGACGTTTAGACGTCCCGGGGCTGGCCTCAGGCCGGCAGGCCTACGCCTCGGGCCATCAACACCGCCATCATCGGAATCAGGGCAAAGCCCACCAATTCGATGGTCAAAATCGTGCGCAGGCGCTGGGCTAGGGCCTCGCTCACTTGCGGCAACTCACCCTTGCGCAGGGGGATCGCCCAGAGGATGTAAGTAACGGTGGGATAGAGGGACAGGGCACCCACCGACAGGTAGGCCCCCACCTTCCACCAGAACAGGGGGTTGTGGGTATAAAACTCGCTGCCCTGCCCGAAGTAAAGAACCCGCAGAATGCCGCTGCCCAGCAGGGCCAGGGCCGCCAGGCCATACACCACATCGGTGATCACCATGGTGATCGCGTCCTTACGGTCTGGGTTGGGGCGGATCAGCCGCCGCTCCAGCACCAGGGCCCCGAAGCAGACCATGAAGCTGAGGTAGTGCACATAGGCCACACCGGCCCTGGACAGCAGGTCGTTGGACAGGCCCATGGGCAAGGTGATGAACAGATCGCTAAGGGGTGCGGCAAACCCGGCCATGGGGCGCTGGAAAGCTGGGGCGCCCTGACCGTAGCGGGGGCCTGGGAAGACCGCGCCCCCAAGCGCCCCCGACGCCGAGATGGGGACCGGGGCGACTGGGAGCGCAAATGTGTGGAAATGAATGCAGAACTAAACCGTGATTAGGGATTGAAAAAGGGAGAAAAAACGAAAGTCCGAAACCTTTCAGTTGCTTGGGAGATGGGCAGAAATTCGCCCTATCTTCATTTCAGTGACTGGGGTGGAAATGGTGAGTTCGCTAAGTGCTTTTTTAGGTGAAATTGGGCGTCACCAATTGCTCACACCTGAGCAGGAGCTCACTTTGGGGCGCAAGGTTCAGGCCATGGTCGACCTGCAGGAACGCTGCAGCAGCGCCGGTGGCGTCGGTGAAGCCTGCAACTACAACGATGGCGAAAAGCGCACCCTGCGCCTGGGGGAACGGGCCAAGACCCAGATGATCACCGCCAACCTGCGCCTGGTGGTCAACCTGGCCAAGCGCTATCAGGGCAAGGGGTTAGACCTGCTTGACCTCATCCAAGAAGGCACCTTGGGCCTCACCCGGGCGGTCGAGAAATACGACCCCACCCGGGGCCATCGCTTCAGTACCTATGCCTACTGGTGGATTCGACAAGGACTGAACCGGGCCCTCTCCACCCAAAGCCGCACCATTCGCATTCCCGTGAATGTGAATGAAAAACTGACGCGGCTCAGGGCCGCCAAGGCACGCTTACTGCAAAGCAATGGCCTGTTGCCTAGCCCCAGGGAACTGGCCGCCGCCATGGCCATTCCCCTGGAAGAAGTGGAAGAGCTGCTCGGCTGTGAACTGCGCAGTGTCACCGTCAGCCTGCAGGGGGTGCTCAAGTCGAAATCCGATCCCACCGAGCTGGTGGATGTGCTTCCCAGCAATGAAATGGCCCCGATGGAGCGGGCCGAATTGGCCGAACGCAGCGCCTCAGCTTGGACCTTGCTGGACCAGTCCAACCTCACCCCGAAGGAACGCACGGTGGTGATGCTGCGGTTTGGCCTCGATGGCGGCAACGAATGGCGCACCCTGGCCGAGGTGGCCCGCCAACTGGGTTGCAGCCGCGAATACTGCCGCCAGGTGGTGCAACGGGCCCTGCGCAAGCTGCGCAAGACCGGCATCCAGAGCGGTCTGGTCGAGATCGATTGAAGGCTTAATGGTTGGGCGGCTGACGGCTGAACGCTGAAGGGCCAGCCTTCTAAACGTGGACTTGTTTAAAACTGGTCTCTCTAAATCCGGTCTATCTAAATCTGGTCTGCTTGAAGCTGGACTATTGAACCTCGAACTGTTGAGCGGTTAAGGGGTTGTAGCCCCAGGTCCCCAGCGCCCGGGGCTGGGGTTGCCCAAGGGATTGGCATTGGCCTGGGCCCAGGTGCGGCATGGAGCGGTCCAGCCGCCCTAGCCCCAGGGCTGGGACGCCGTCCATCCAGCCTGAATGGGGCCAGAGTGGGGGGGACTTCTGCGATCGGGCATCGCCATGGCCCCATCCACCCAGTCCCCGCCGCCCCGGACCGAGCCCCAGCCCCCGGAGACCATCGAAGCCGAGGTGCTCAGCAGCGACGCCATCGATGAGGGCCTGCTCTGGACCCTGCTGCGCCGGGCCGGCCGCAGCGTCGCCCGGCCGGCGATCGAATGCCTGGAGCTGGTGCTCGATGCCAACACGCCCTTGCAGGTGCGGCTCACCATGCTGGCGGCCCTGACCTACCTGCTGTTCCCCCTGGATCTGATCCCGGATTTCATTCCCGTAGCTGGCTTTGGCGATGATGTCGTGGCGATGACGGCCCTGCTGGGCCTCTACCGCAGCCACATGAGTGACGCCGTGCGCGCCCGGGCCCAGCGCAAACTGGACCAGTGGTTTCCCCCGGTGCGTTGATGGCCAGCCTCAGCCCTGAAGACCTGGAGGATCTCCAGAGCTTTCTCAAGGACTGGCTGCGCCACAGCGGCCGCACCCAGGCGGACCTGCGCCGGGCCCTGCGGGTCAGCTCGATCCGCATGCCCGTGCTGCTGGAGGAACTGCACCGGATCCATGGCCGGGAGGGTTTGAACGGCCTGGCCGAGCGGCTCTGTGGCATCGACCTGCTTTGGCAGGAGCAGCCAGCCGGTGGCGAAGACGACCTCCCCGACCTGGAGTCGTCCCTAGGCCAGCTGGATCTCTTGCTGGAAGAGATTCGTCAGGAGGGAGCCTCTGGCGCACCCGGCGGCGGCTGAAGCCCAGGGCCCCCCATCCCGAGGAGTCGCCCGGCCGCCAGGACAGGCAGAGTGGGGGCCGTTGCAGCGTTCGCCATGTTCCACCGTATCCAGCCCCGGGCGGTCCAGTCCCTGCAAGCCCTGGTCTGGGGACTGGGCCTGGCGGCAGCCTTGGCTAGTCCAAGCCTGGCCCAAAGCCAACGCTTCCTGCTGGGCCCCGGCAGCAACGTCGGTCCCGAAACCAAGATCGAGCCAAAGAACTGCGTCACGGCCGCCGACGGCAGCATCACCTGTGACACCAAGATCGTGAACCCCAAGGGCGATACCCCGGCCAAACCGATCTACACCCCCTTTAACCAGTGATGACGATGGCTCCCATTCGCCTGGGCCTGCAGCGGATCGGCCAGCACGCCCGCCGGGTCACCGATCGCCTCAGCGGCAGCCTCGCCGCCAATGGTCTGGGTGATAAGCGCTTCCTGGGCCAGGTCCATCGCTTCGAGCGCCTCCTGGCCAAGGTGCTGGCCATGGCCCTAATCGTGGTGCTGGTGGTGGCCACGGCCGAGCTGCTGATCAACCTGGGGGCCGAGCTGTTCGGCAGCGGCAGCCAATGGTTTGGCGAGGACATGATCCGCTTCCTCGACCAGATTCTGGCCCTGCTGATTGCCCTGGAGGTGTTGCAGAACCTCACCGCCTACCTGCGCGACCATGTCGTCCAGATCGAGCTGGTGTTGATCACGGCCCTCACGGCCCTAGCCCGCAAGGTGATCGTCATGCCCGAGGGGATGCTCAAGACCCCTGGCGAACTGGCGGGGCTCGGGGTGGCCGTGTTGGCCCTGGCCAGCGCCTACTGGCTGGTGCGCCAGTCCCATCTCAACCTCAGTCCGTCCAGAAGAGAGCCAGCCAGCGGGTTCCCGGCACAGGATCGGTCGCCTCAACCCGGTGACGCCGGCCCGGGGTGATCACCAGGCTGTCGCCGGCCTGGAGGCTGCGGGCCTGGTCTTCATCGGCAAAGCGCAACAGTGCCCCGCCCTGAAGCAGCAGCAGCCATTCGCTTTCGCGCTGGTCGTACCAGAAGCCAGGGGGATTGGCGAACTGGCAGGAGTGGATCAGCTCGAGCCGCAGCTGGCCTGGGCCCAGCAGCAATTCGCTGCGCTCCTGGCCTGGGGGCGGACAGGGGCCAGCCAGCAGGTTCGGCCCTGGGCCGTTAGCCACTTCAGGGCCCAACTTCAAGCTGGCGTCCTTGGGATCTGGCAGCCGCGCCCTTGGGACCTCGGCCGGGGTGACCCACCCAGCAGCTGCGTCCGCCCCCATCGACACCAGTTCGGGGCTGGAATCGCGAGGGGGTTCGCCCCAACGCCTGGCGATGTCAAACCCGCAGCGACTGGCCAGGTCCACCACCTGCTCGTGGCTGGCGCAGTTGGCCAGACGCTGCCGGAAGGCCGGATCGGCCTCGCTGAGGGCCACAAAGGCATTGAGCTGGCGCACCTTCTCGAGGAACTGCTGCAACTGGGCTTCCGCCATCAGGGCAAGGCGACAAGGGATTTGGTCATGCGATAGCGCCGAAAGGGGATGGCGTCGATCAAGAGCAGCTCTAGCCAGGCCACTCTCCACCCCTGCCGTTGCAGCAGGGGACAGGACAGTTGGCTGGCCTCGGTGCGCAGCTCGCCCAGGCCCTGGGCTCGGGCCAGGCACTCCAGGCGCTGCAGCAGGCCGGTGGCATGGCCCTGGCGGGCGGCACGCCCGCGGCAATAGAGCAGGGAGAGTCGATCCTCCGGTTCCATCAGGGCAAAGGCCTCAATCTCCCCGGACTCGGCACAACTGACGAGCCCGCTGCCCCGTTTCAATGTTGCCGCCAAGGCCCCCCTGGGACCGAGCTGGCTCAGCCAGGCGCGCACTTGCCGCGCGTCGTAGGGCCCCGGGGCCTGGCTTGACACCGCATCGCCATAGATCTCCAGCAGCTCCGGGTGATCGGCGACCGTCAAGGAACGAATCAGGGCCATGGCCAACGATGGGTAAGGACCGGGGGGGCGTTAATGGGGTATGGACCAAAGGGGGCCATGCCTTAGCCAAGCACTATCGACTGGGGAAGCGCTATTGCATGGATTGCAATACTCATCCCAAGGGCTCCGCCTATTGTCATCGTTGCGGCCCGTGCTGTAATTTATTTGGGTCATTGTTTTTGCCATCCGATGCTCACCGGTCCTGAATTGCTGTCCAAGGTCAAGGAACTCGGCGACGCCAGCAAATCCGATATCGTTCGCTCCTGCGGCTATGTCTCCAGCAAAAAGGACGGCGCCGATCGTCTGAACTTCACGGCCTTCTACGAAGCCCTGCTGGAAGCCAAGGGGGTTGAATTCGGTTCCAACAGCAAGATCGGCAAGGGCGGCCGCAAACTCAGCTATGTGGCCACGGTTCAGGGCAACGGCAACCTGCTGATCGGCAAGGCCTACACCGCCCTGCTGGAGCTCAACCCCGGCGATGAATTCGACATCAAGCTAGGTCGCAAGCAGATCCGCCTGATCCCCGTCGGCGGCAACGACGACGAGGAATGAGTCCCGGCGCCTAATCGCCAGGCCCACCCCAAACCCAGCCAGGCCAGCAGACCCGGTCAACGGGGTTGCTCTATGTGCCCCTCGGGTCCACCGTTTCCCCCTGGATCGCCTGGAGCGATTCAGGGCTTTTTATTGGCTCATCTGGGGATCTGCCATAACCCTTCCCCCCTAGGGGCCAGACCAGTCGGCCCCCAACCTAGGCTCGTCCCAGATGCCGGACTGGCTTGATTGCGCCCCTTTCCCTGTTTGCTCCAATCGCCAGGCGAGGGGCCGATTGGGTCCAATCCCTTGCCAAATCCCTTGCCAAATCCCTTGCCAAATCCCTTGGCAAATTCCTAGCCCAGATTCTCCGCCCGGGCCTGGCCCTTCACCTGGCGCTCACTGTTGGTTTGGTGGCGTGGGGCCTGCTAGCTGGGCCTGGCCCGGCCTTTGCGGAAGGTCCCGATGGCGCCGCCCTCTTTGAGGCCCACTGCGCCGGTTGCCATGTCCATGGCGGCAACATCATCCGCCGCGGTCGCACCTTGAAGCTCAACGCCCTCGAGCGCCAGGGCATCACCAGCCCCGCAGCGATTGCCACGATTGCAACCCAGGGAATCGGCCAGATGGGTGGCTATGGCCAGGTGCTCGGGCCCGGCGGTCCCGACCAGGTAGCTGCCTACGTGTGGCAGCAGGCCCTGGCCGGCTGGACGAGCCAGCCGGCCAGTTAAAAGGCCCTGACCATCAGTCGAGTCAGCCCAAAAGCACCGCTCAACCGGCGCTCAGGCCGCCTGGAATTTGGAGCGTTTGAATTTTAGAGAGCCTGGATCCAGGGATACACCGCAAGCTCCACCCAGATGCCTTCGCGCCAATAGATATCCCCATGGAGTAGGGCCTCCACCTGGTCCTGGCTTTCGGCCTCATAGATGCCAAAGACCTGACGGCTATCGGCGGTGGGGCCCAGGGTAATCAGCAGCCCATCCTTTTGTTGCTGGCGCAATCCGGCCAGATGGTGCTCCCGGAAGGGCGTGCGCTTCTCCAGGGCGTTGTCGCAATAGCGACCCCAAAGCACAAAGCGCATGGCAACCGTTTGCAGCACAAGTGCAGACCCTAAAACCTGGCCGCCCCGAGCTCGGCCCAGCAGCATGGGGGCAGCCCAGTCGCCCGCCAGGCCATGGTGCCATCCCGCGATCGGGCCCTGCGCTTGCGCAGCCTGTGGCAATGCTGGTTCCTAGCCCTGCTCTTTCACACCGACCTGGGGCTCATGCCCCTCTTCCATGGCCTGAAGGTGGAGATTGCCAGTCAGGTGGCACCGGCCTCCGTCGCCAGGATCCTGCAGGCGATGCTGGCCTATGGCCTGGTGCCCCTGGCGACCATGATCCTGATGGCCTACGCCGAAACCTCCGCCCAGCCAAGCCAACGCTGGTTCTGGTGGCGCCGCTGCCATCTCTGGTTGAGCCTGGTTTACACCCTTACCAATGCCTTACACCTGGCCATGGACATGGCCATTGCCGATGCCCGGGCCGATCAGGTGGTGCTGATGGCCGCGATGCTGGTGATCGGGTTGCTGATCAACCGGGAAGCATGGCTCTGGTGCCGCCATGGCAAGGGAGCCAACGCCCTGCCCCTGGCTGGTCAGGCCTAGGGCCTGACTTAAGCCTTTGGAGGCGAACCCAGCCCAGCTGGATCAGCCAGGGCCAAACCTTCCCGCTCCAGGGATGCCAACAGCTCGAGATTGATCGCCTGCTGACGATCAAAGGCCAGGCTGGGGTCAGAAGCCTCAAGGAAGTAGGCCAGCTCAAACAGCAGGCCACCGGGGGTTAACTCCACCAGGTGGCAGCGATCGAAGCGCACCTGGGGCCAGGGGCGGATGGCGGCCTCGGCCAGATGGGGAAACCGGGCCGCCGCCTCGGCGCCGCTGTCGAGGCGCAGCAGCAGCCGTTGCAAGATGCGCCGCTCCTGCTGGTCGCCGTAGTTGCGCAGGGTTTTGGCCAGCAGGTTGGCATTGTTAATCACCACCAATTCGCCATCCAGGCTGCGCAGATAGGTGGAACGCAATCCCACCTTCACCACCCGGCCGGTGACATCGTCAAAGCGCACCAACTGGCCCAGCTGGAAGGGCTGCTCCAGCAGGATCGTGAGGTAGCTGAAAAAATCCCGGGCCGGCACCTGGAGGGCGAAGCCAATGCCCAGGCCCGCCCCGGCCAGGGCACCCAGCACGGCCGTGAGCTGCAGGCCCTGGTTTTGCAGATACACGAGGCTGCCAAGCAGCCAGGTGGCACCCCGCAACATCGGCAGCAGGGCCGAGATCCGATCGAGCCCTGGGGTTTCGCCCAGGCGGATCGCCGCCGAAACCAGCAGCCGTTCCAGGCCGCGATTGATTAGGCGCACCACCAACAGCAGGACCACCAGGCCGGAAACGGCTTGGTAGGGCTGGTTCAGCTGGGGCGCCAAGGCCAGGGCCGCCCAGCTCCAGTCCGCCACCAGCACCACGGCCAGCTGGCTGGCCGTGCGCAAGGTCGGCCCGGCCAGAAAGAAGGGATCGACCTCGCCCCGGGCCCGGCACTGGGCCAGCTGGCGATGGGCCAGGGCCCGCAACACCAGCACGGCCGCCAAACCGAGACCCAGCCGGCAGGCGGCCGCCACCAGGGATTGGTTCAGGGGCAAGGCTGGGGCCAAACCGGCCTGGAGGCTTGCCAGGACCAAGCCAGGGGCCAGGGGCGGCCAGGTCAGCGGTCCAGGGCCGAGCGGAGCTCGGCGCAGAAGGTGGCGGCGGCGCTGGCGGTTGCGGCGGCCGGATCCTGGGGGGAGCTCGCCGCGGCAGCCGCCATCACCTTCACCAAGGCGCTACCAACAATGGCGCCATCGGCACCCCAGTCCCTGACCTGGCGAGCCTGATCCGCTGTGGCGATGCCAAAGCCCACCGCCACCGGGGTGGGTCCCATGGCCTTGAGTTGCTGCACCAAGCCTTCGACCCGGCCCTCCAGGCTGGTGCGGGTGCCGGTCACACCGGTCACCGACACCAGGTAAGTAAAACCGCGGCTGGCGGCGGCGATGCGGGCCATCCGCTCCGCCGGGGTGGTGGGGGCCACCAGCAGCACCAAATCCAGGCCCTGGGCCGCCGCCAGGGGCGACAGCTTGGCGGTTTCCTCAAGGGGCAGGTCTGGCACCACCAGGCCGGCCGCGCCGGCGGCGGCGGCCTCCTGGCAGAAGCGCTCCATGCCCCGGCTCAACAGGGGATTGCTGTAGGTGAACAGCACCACGGGGGTGTGCAACTCCCCCTTCAAGCTGGCGAGCATCTCCAGCACCCCCCCGGGGGTGGTGCCTGAGGTCAGGGCCCGGCCGGCTGCCGCCTGAATCACGGGCCCATCGGCGAGGGGGTCGCTATAGGGGATGCCGAGCTCAATCAGGTCGGCGCCGGCCCCCTGGAGGGCCAGCAGGCTGGCCCGGGTGGTGGCCAGGTCTGGATCGCCAGCCACCAGGAAGGGCATCAGGGCGCAGCGCCCTTCTTGCTTGAGCCGAGCGAAACAGCGCTGGATCCAGGTGGCGGTTCCGGCAACGGGGGAGATCGCGTCAGCGCTCATCGGGCCGATTAGCAAGCATTGAGCGTGAGCCTATGGGGCGGTCGGTCTTGATTGGTCGGTGGAATCGCCCAACTGGCCCAGCTCCCGCAGCAACGCCTCCTGCTCGGCCGCCGGCAGGGCCTCAAAGCGCTTCTGGAGCTCGTCATCAGTGGCGGCTTCGTAGCGACTGCGGTATTCACGCCGCTGCTGCATGTAGGTCATGTTGCCGGTGACCACCCGGAACAGGTAGGAACCGATCCAGCCGATCACGATCAGGATCAGGACCGCTTCAGCGGCAATCCCGGCTGAGGCCTCGCCGAACCCGGCCAACTGGAACAGGCCATAGCCCCCGGCCCCAAGGCCAAAAAAGGCAAGTCCCAGGATCAGGGCCTTGCCCCGGGTCATGCCAAGGGAAGTGGAGGGGGGAGGGGCCATCAGGCCTTGCCCTGGCCTGCCATGCGCAGATTCAGGAACGGGGAAAACAGGATCAGGCCTGGGAAAAACAGGAAGACCAGGCCGTAGACGCCCGTGCGCTCCAGCTTGCCCATCACCATCCAGCGCCGGTTCATCCACCAGTAGAGGGCCAGCGGCACCACCACCAAGTAAGCGCCGCCAAGGGCCACGGCCGCGCCCAGGGCCAAAAGGATGTCGGTGCTTGGCAAACCAGGCAAAACCACGGAGCCACGAACGATCAAGCCCCCTGAATCTAGGATGGCGAAGCGGGGGCCGCCCAGGGGTCATCGCGTCGGGGGCATGGCGGAATTGGTAGACGCAGCGGACTTAAAATCCGCAGATGGCAACGTTGTGGGGGTTCAAGTCCCCCTGCCCCCATGGCCAACCCCAAGATGGGCGCCCCTCGCCGGGCACCCATGGCGAGCGGCAGCTCCAGCGAACCCTTGATCCATCCGTTTTAAAAAGCCCCATAAACGTGTCCATGGGTTGTTCCATGGGGTGATCCATGGACACTCTCATTAAAAAGCCCGGCGACGAGGCACCGGGCTAATGATCCATTCCTCCTAGTCAAACGGAGCGCTAAGCAGTAGTGACTGCTGACGTTATACCCATGTTGTCATGGCTGGTGAATGAAAGGTAATCGTTTCGGAGCAACTAACGGCGTCGCCTGGGGCCTTGGGCTTTGAGATTGGATGTCCATCCCCTGGGGCACCTGGCACGATGCAAAGGGGGACCAAATGGCCTGGACAGGTTGGATGGGTTGAGACTGTTGGAGCAGGGGGCCGCAGCGTCAGTTGGCTCCTCGCGACTGCTCAGGGGGGGTGTCTTCCATCAATGGAACCTCCGAATCCCGACCCATTCACAATCATTCAGCCGCCTCGTGAATGCCATAGGGGTTTCTACGCATCTGCGACACCAACGGCCTGGGCCCGGCAAGAACGGGCGCCGTCACCGGCGCAAAGGGTCGCCATCGACGCCCGGAGCCGCCAGGGGGTGCCGGATTCCGCCAGAGTTGGCAGACCGCAGTCCCGCCATGGCCCTGATTCCACCCTTCTGCCCCCTCGCTGGGTTTCGCGCCCTGGGGATCGCTGGCTTGCAGGTCACGGTTCTGCTGCTGCTCACCCTGCTGATCAAGGCAAAGATCCGCATTCAAGCCTTTTCGGCCCTGGGCGTTGCCTTATTGCTGCTGCAAACCCTGATCGGCCTTGCCGCCCTGGCCCCGCTCGCCCTGGCCGCCATCGCAGCGGCTGCCTATGGCCTCAATCCACGCAAGCAAACAACCGCCTGATCCCAAGCCCCGCACCCCAGCCCTGCCCCGATGGCCGCCACCGCCTATCTCGATCTCGAGTCGATTGGGACCTACCTGGGCCCCAGGCCCGGGTTTAGCAACCTCAGCTTGACGCTGCACCTGGGCGAGCAGACGGTAATCCTGGGGCCGAACGGTTCGGGCAAGGGCTCCCCAATCAAAATGCTCAGCCGTGAGATCTACCCGGTGGTGAAGCCCGGCTCCTGATGACCCACCAGATCGGGGCGATGACCCCCCGGAGATTCAGCGCTGTGTGCTGCTGAGCCAGGGGCAGATCGTCAGCCAGGGCAGCCACCGAAGCCCTGCTCCAGGACGGCCCCTCAGTGCCCTATTGGGCACATCCCTGAAGGTGATCGAAGCCGAGGGCTATCGCCAGGTGGTGCCTGGGGTTGGCCTGGAGCAGGCACTGGTGTCGGGCCGGTGGGGCGGCGTTGGTCGGGCTCGACGGCCAACCAGCCAGCTCGGCGAGCGAGGGAGCCGCCTGGGCAGCCATTTAGGTCGAGTACCAAAAGGCGCAGCGGCGCTGGAGCGGTTCCAGTTCCCAGCCCTGGGCCTCGTAGAAGCCCACCACCTGGGGATCCGCAAACAGACTGACCCGCTCCACCTCCATGGCGCGCAGCTGGTTGAGCACGTAGTCCATCAACTGCTTCCCCAGGCCGCAGCCTTGGTACAGGGGGTGGATGGCCACATCCCAAACGGTGGCCTCGATGACGCCATCACCGGTGCAGCGGGCGAAGCCCACCAGCCGGGGTAGGCGCTGCTCATGGCGCCAGAGGCCTACCCAGAGCAGGCTGTGTTCTAGGGCCTTGCGCACCCGTCGCACCGGCCGGCGACTCCAGCCGACCGCATCGCAGAGTTGCTCGAGTTCAAACAGGTCGATCTCCCGCTCGCAGCTGAGCACCAGGGCCACCTTGGGGTTGGCCGTGCTGCAGAGGCGATGCTCGCCGCCGTACATCCCCGCCAGGGCTTCGGCCCGGGAGCCATCGGTGTCGGAGGAGCTGGTCATGGGGGTGATCCTGCCCCATGGGGGCGATCGCTGTTGCAGGCTGGAGCGTCTTGATGGCAGCGGCCTTGTCCCCACGCCCCCTGCTGGTGTTCCTGCATGGCTGGTTGCTGTCCGGACGGCTGTGGCAGCCGCTGGTGAAGGAGCTGGAGCCCCAATGGGATTGCTGGGCCCCGGACCTGCCGGGCTTTGGCGACCGGCCCCGGCCCCGCCAACTCCAGCCCACCTTGACCTCCTTTGGCCGCTGGCTGGCCCAGGAGGCCCAAGGGCGGGCCGCTGGCCGCCCCCTGGTGTTGATCGGCCATTCCCTAGGGGGCAGCGTCGCCCTCCACGGCGCCGCTGGCCTGGGAGACCAGCTGGTGGGTCTGGTGCAGATCGCCGCCGGCGGCGGGGTCTACCAACCGCGGGCCTTCGCCCGGGTGCGCCAGGCCGGCGCTGCTTTCCTCAACCTGCGGCCCCTCTGGCTGGCAGGCCTCCCCGCCCTGGCGGCGATCCGCAGTCCCCTGGTGGCCGAAGCACGGGCGGCCCGGGGCCTCCTGGCCTGCAGCACCAACCGGGGCGCCGTGCGCCAGCTGCCGGCCCTGACGGCCGCCCTGCCGGTGCCAAGCCTCTGGCTGGTGGGCAGCAACGATCGGGTGATGGAACCGCGTTACGTCAGCCACCTGGCGGGCTACGCCGCCCAGCACGAGCTGGAGGTGCTGCCGGGGCTGGGCCACCTGCCCATGCGCCAGGACCCGGCCCGGCTGGCTGCTCGGATCAGCGCCTGGCTCCTCACCCTGCCTGACTCAGGGGCCTGGGCGCCGTCGCCGCCTGCCGCCCCCTAGAGCCGGGCCAGGCCCCGCTCCTGCAGGTCGGCCAACTGGGCATAGAGGCCGCCGGCGGCGCGCAGTTCGGCGTGGGTGCCCTGCTCGACCAACTTGCCGCGCTTCAGCACCAGGATCCGGTCAGCCGCCTCCACGGTGGCCAGTCGGTGGGCGATCACAATCGCGGTGCGGCCCTGTAGCAGCCGCTCCAGGTCGGCCTGGAGGGTGGCCTCGGTGGAGGGATCGAGGAAGGCGGTGGCCTCATCCATCACCAGCACCGAGGGGTTGCGGATCCCCACCCGGGCCACCGAGAGCAACTGGCGTTCGCCGGAGGAGAGGTTGCCGCCCCGCTCGCGCAGGGGGCTGTCCAAACCCTGGGGTAGGCGGCTGAGCAGGGGATCGAGACCCAGCTCGTGGCAGAGCCGTTGCAATTCGGGGTCGCTGATTTCGGCATCGAGGCGCAGGTTGTCGGCCACGTTGCCGCTGAACAGGAAGGTGTCCTGCAGGACCACCCCTAGGCGCTGGCGCAGGATTTGAATCGGCAACTCGCGGATGTCGATGCCATCGAGCAGGATCCGGCCCTGCTGGGGTTCATAGAGACGGCAGAGCAGGCGGATCACCGTGGTTTTGCCGGAGCCGGTGGGTCCGACCAGGGCCACGTGTTCGCCGGGGGCAATGCGGAAGCTGAGATCTTCGAGGATGGGATCGTCGCTGCGGTAGGCGAAGGACACTCGCTCAAAAATCACTTCGCCGGCGCTGCTGCGATCGCCACCGCTGATCTGGGCCGCCAGGGAACGCTCGCCCTGGGGAAGATCCTGGATCTCAATGGGCTCCTCGAACAATTCGCCGATCCGCTCCACCGCTGTCAAACCGCCCTGGATCTGGGTGAACCGTTCGGCCAGCTGGCGCAGGGGATCAAACAGGCGCTGGGAATAGAGGATGAAGGTGGTGAGGGTACCCAGGCCCATCACCTCAGAGGTCACCATCCAGCCGCCTAGGGCCAGCACCACGGCAATGGCCGTGAGGGCCACCCACTCGATCAGGGCCGAAATGGCACTGTCGAAAAAGATCGTGCCATTCACAGCCTTGCGATAGGCATCGGTGGTGCGGGCAAAGCTGGCGCTGTTGTAAGCCTCTCGTCGAAACATCTGCACCACTTCCAGCCCCTGCAGGTTTTCCTGCAGATCGGCATTGAGCTGGCCCAGCTCCTCGCGCACCCGGTAGTTGGCCTTGCGATAGCGCCCCTGCAACCAGAGGATCGTTAGCGTGACGGGCACCTGGCTGGCGAGCAACAGGGCGCCGAGCCGGGGCTCGATCGAGACCATCGTGATCGCGATCACCAGCAGGGTCACCAGGTCTGCCAGCACCCCCACGGCACCGCTGCCGAAGACCTCGGCCAGGGCATCCACATCGCTAGTCAGGCGAGTGAGCAACTTGCCGACGGGGGTGCGGTCGTGGAAGCGCAGGGATAGGTCGAGGGCGTGGGCAAACAGGTCGTTGCGGATCCGGGCCGTGAGCCGCTGGCCGACGGCCTGAACGTTGTAGCTCTGCACCCCCTGCAACCCCAGGCGCACCACCACGGCGACCAGCAACAGCCCCACCAGGGTGCGCAGCACCTGGGGCACGCTCTGCCCCACCAGCCAGGGCATGGTGGGCTCCTGGCGCAGGGCTGAAATTGCCTGGCCCACCAGCAGGGGCTGGACCGCAGCACCCAGGGCCACGGGGATCAGCAGCACCAGGCTGAGGGTCAGACGGCGCCGGTCCTGGGCCAGGTAGGGCAGCAGCCGCCGCAGCCGTTGCCAATCGCGGCTGGCCATCAGCCCGCCACCGTGGCAGCAGTAGTTGTAGCAATAGGAGCAGCGGGCCTGGCCGGGGCCGCCGGCGAGAGGGCCGCCAGCCGGTCCACCAGGGCCTGCAGGGGGCCGTGGTCGAGCCGCATCGACAGGGGATGGCCGACGAGGCGGGCGGTGCTGTGAAACAGATCTTCGATGGCGATCAGGCCGTTTTCCTCCAAGGTGCGCCCCGTGGCCACCAGGTCAACGATGGCTTCAGACATCCCCGTGATCGGGCCCAGTTCGACGGAGCCGGCCAGATGGATCAGTTCCACCGGCAGGTCTAGGGCGGCGAAATACTCCTGGGCGCAACGGGTGAACTTGCTGGCGACCCGGCAGTGGGCGGGCAGGTCCACGGCCTGGCGATAGCTGCTGCTGGCCTTAACCGCCACGCTCATGCGGCAGCCACCAAAGCCCAGGTCCACCAGCTGGGCCACGGGCAGGGCGTGCTCACGCAGCACGTCGTAGCCGACCACCCCCAACTGGGCCTGGCCGTAGGCCACATAGACGGGCACATCGGCATTACGCACCAGCAGGGCCCGGGCACTGCCGCAGGCACTCTCCACCCGCAGCTGGCGATTGACCGGATCGAGCAGGGACGAAAAATCCAAACCCGCCGCGGCAAAGCGGCGAACGGACTCCTTGAGCAGGCCGCCTTTGGCCAGAGCGACAGTGATCATGGGGACCGGCCTCGACCTGGACTTTAACGATGCAGCCGAGCATTCCCGGAACCGCCAACCCCCAGGCAGCCCGTTCAGCGGCCAGCGCCAAGCCGGAGGGCGAAGGGGCCCCGCCCCCGGCTACCGCCAGCAGCGCCACGGCCGTGAGCCTGATTCCCGTACTGGATGACAACTACGTATTCGTGCTCCATGGCGCCGTTAGCGGCGCCATGGATGGGGCGGCAGGCCAGGCAGTGGTGGTGGATCCGGCCGTGGCCGAACCGGTGCTGGCCTGGCTCGAGGAGCGCCAGCTGGAGCCGGTCGCCGTGCTCCACACCCACCACCACCATGACCACATCGGTGGCACCCCCGGGCTGCTGAGGCGCTGGCCCCAGCTCCAGGTGATCGCCGCCACGGCGGATCGCCAGCGGATCCCTTTCCAGACCCAGGGGGTGGGCGATGGCGATCGCCTCAACCTGTTGGGCCGGCCGATCGAGGTGTGGGCCATGCCCGGCCACACCCGCGCCCATGTGGCCTTCTACCTGCCGCCCGTAGCGGGCCCCCTGGAGCCGCCCAGCCAGGGCGAATTGTTCTGTGGCGACACCCTGTTTGCCGGGGGCTGCGGCCGGCTGCTGGAGGGCAGCGCCGACCAGCTCTGGCACTCCCTGCAAAGGCTGGCGGCCCTGCCGAAGGCCACCCGGGTCTGGTGCAGCCACGAATACACGGAGGCCAACCTGCGCTGGGCCCACCACCTCCACCCGGACGATCCAGCCATCAAAACCCGTTTTGGCCAGGTCCTGAGGGAGCGGGCCGCCGAACGGCCCACGGTCCCCACCACGATTGGCGAAGAGTTGCTCAGCAACCTTTTCATGCGTAGCGGCGACGTCGAGGAGTTCGCCCGTTACCGCCATAGCAAGGACCACTGGCGCGGCTAGGGCCGAAGGAGGGCTTGGCCAGCCCGGGCCGGGCTGGCCATCACGGCAGGCCCCTGCTGGCGACGATCGGCCGCCATAGCATCGATCCAGCTTTTCGCCCCGCTCCCATGGCTCCAGCCCCCTGCCTTGAGGCCGTGGTCACGGCGGCAGCACCCGCCCCCGTCGGCCCCTACAACCAGGCCGTCAAGGCAGGGGGCTTGCTGTTTTGCTCCGGCCAGATCGCCCTCGATCCAGCCACCGGTGAGATGGTGGGAGCCGGCGATGTGGAGGCCGAAACCCGCCAGGTGCTCGCCAACCTGCAGGCGGTGCTGGCCGCCGCCGGCTGCACGGCCCAGGCCGTGGTGCGCACCACCGTGTTTCTGGCCGACCTGGCCGATTTCGCCAAGGTCAATGCCCTCTATGCCGAGGTCTTTGGCGCCGGGGTGTCACCGGCCCGGGCCTGTGTCCAGGTGGCCGCCCTGCCCAAGGCAGCCCGGGTGGAGATTGATTGCATGGCGGTGCTGGGCTGATGGGGCTGGGCGGCCAGGGGCTGGGCGGCAGGGGCTGGGCTGATAGGGCTTGGACTGACAGGCCCTGGGCTGAAAGCCCGGAACTAAAACCTTTCGGGCTGCAGCTCTGCTCTGGGGCGCTGAATCTTGGGCTGGTGCAGCCAACCTCAAGGGCCCCGGAGCCCCTAAAGGCAGCTTTTCAGCTCGCGCACCGCCTGCAACTGGCCGTAGTAGTAGTTGGCCCGGGCGCGGCGATCGCCGTCCTCCAGGCTGTCTAGGGCATCAAAACCCAGGCTCTGCCAGAGCTCATTGCCGCAGGCCCGGTTGATTTCATCAACGGCCTCCTGCTCCAGGTTGGCGAGGCGGCGCTGCAGATTCTTGATCTGGGCAACGGACATGGAGAGATGCGAGCAGGCCCGAAACTCTACACTAAACTAGTACAAAAAAACTAGCCCTGCGCCAGGGATGACCCCAGGCGGCCCGGCGATGGTCAGAAGGGCAGCTTTTTCTTGGCGTCCTTATCGAGATCGGCTTCCATTTCGCGCAGGCGCCGCAGGATTGTGGCGTAGTACTCCTGCAGGTAGGCCTCCAGACCCGTGGTCTCGGCAGGGTCCAAGCCGAAGGCCGCGTAGCTGTCGTCCATCGGAGCCGACAGGGTGTCGCCACCGCCCGTCACGGCGTCAAAGGCCAGGCGATCGGCCACGTTGAGGCCAGCCTCAAAGAAATTGGCCACCCCACGCATCAAGCCCATCAGCAGGGGCTGCACCCGGAAAATGCGGGCCGTTTTACCGCTGAACTTTTCGCACAACTGGGTAACTTCGCTGGTGGTCCAGGCGCGGGGGCCAACCACCGGCAAGGCCTGGCGGCTGGTTTCGGAGCGCTCCAGGGAGGCAACGGCAAAGCGGGCCACATCCTGGGTGTTCATGTAGGCAATCGGCGTGGGGGTGCCACTGACCCACACGGTCTGGCTTTCGAGCACCGGGATGGCGAACTGGCCGATCACCCCTTGCATGAAGGCCACGCAGCGCAGAATCGTGTAATCAAAACTGGACTCAATCAAAAGCTGCTCAGTGCAGTACTTGATGTCCATAAAGGGGACATTGCGGTACTTTTCCGCACCCAACAACGACACGAACACAAAACGTTTGACGGCCGCCTTTTCGCAAGCGTTCAGCAGGTTGAGCTTGCCCTGCCAATCAATTTCAAAAATGCTGGCCTCGTCGGTAGGACGGGCCGTGGCCGCATCGATCACCGCCTCCTGGCCCTCTAGGGCGTAATCCAGGCTGGCCGGTTCCAGCAGGTCGCCGCGGGTGAGTTCGCAGCCCCACTCCTGCAAGAAGGCAGCCTTGCGGGGCGATCGCACCATGCAGCGCACTTGGTGGCCGGCATCGAGGGCCTTCCTAGCGATCTGGCGACCGAGGGTGCCCGTACCACCGATGACCAGAACCTGCATGGAGGAGCGTCAGGGAGGGATGAGCCTAGGGGTGAGCTGGACCCAGCGTGATCGCCGCCGGAACCGCTGGACTCACTCCTTCTCGAGTTTGAGCAGCAGGAGGCCTCCGACGAGACCCACCGGGATCAGCACCCAGAAAACCGCAGCGATGCCAAAAATTTCCGAGGCCATGGCCCAAACCCGTAATCACCTACCTGTTTAGCGCGCCGTCGTGGGGTGCTGGGGCCGGGCCGGCCTGGCTGACATGGGCTGCCACGGCGAGCAGCCGATCCCAGGGGGCATCACTGCGCAGCTGGGCCGGCATCACCGCACTGGCTTGGGCGCTCCAGCCCTGCTGCCGCAGGCCCTCGACCAGGGAACCAAGGGCCGGCGGGCCTCCGCCCAAGCGCTTGGCCACCTCGGCCATTGACCAGCAGCGGGCGGGGAAGCCGTCATCGCTCCGCAACTTGGCCAGCAGCCGCAACCCCGCCGAGCAGGGGCTGGCGGAGGCGACCCCAGCAGCAGGGGACCCGGCAAGGGCGGCCATCGAGTCCAAGCTGGCCGGATCCTGCAGGGGACCGATCCAGAGGGGCCCGGATACCGACAAGCTCGCCCGGGCCTGGTCCGGGCAGGGGCAGGGCCGCCACTGGCGCAGCTGGACCAGGCTCTGGACCTGCTGGTCGCCGCAGCCATGGCAATGGGCCAGCAGGCCCAGCTGGCGCTCCGCCTGGGGCGCTGGCTTGCGGCGCAACCGCACCGCCGTGCGGAAGGTGCGGCCCTCACTGAAGCTGAACAGCGGCTCCAAGCCCCGGCCCAGGACCCAGGCGGCCCGGGCCTGCACCCCCAATTGCAGCCGCAGGGCCAGCTCCCAGCTGGCGGGATGGGCCCGGGCCGCTGCCCCCAGGGAGCGGATCGCCGCCGGCCGGTCATGGCCGGTGGGCGAGCGGCCATCGGTGCTGGCCAGATACAACACACCATCAAAGGCGAGGGCTTCCAGGGCTAGGGGCACCAGGGCACTGGGACAGCCAAAGGCATCGAGGTCGATCAGGTCGAAGCGCTGCTCGCGCAGCAGGCAGCCAGCCAGGAGTTTCTGGGCCGTGCGCGTCGTGCAGCGCCCAGCCCCCAGGCCGGCCAGGTTGGCCTTCAGCAAGGGGAGGCGATCGGGGTCCGCGTCATTGGCCCAAACCTCGGCCGCGCCGGCTTCCACGCCATAGCGCAGGCTGCGAATGCCGCATCCGGCCATCAGATCGAGAACCCGCAGGCCAGGGGCTTCGGGTCGGTCGCTGCGCCGCTGGGCGGCCAGGTGCCTGGCCAGAAGCACCCCCAGATCCCGGGAAGGGCGGGATTCGGGCCGAAAAAAGCCCATGCCGGCTTGCAAGCGCACCGCCCCTTCCTCGATCCAGCCGTCCTGGCTCGGGTTGGCTTGGTTGGGATTTGCTTGGTTGGGCTTGCCTGGGCTTGCCCTACCTGCACTGGCTGGGTCCGGGCTGGCCGGGGCATGGCTCGCCGGGGCATGGCTGGCCGGGGTATGGCAGGAAGCGTCCTGGGAGGCTGGCCCCCCTGCCCCAGCTGCGGCCTTCGCCCCCTCGCCGCCAATCTGGTTCAAGCGCCCTGCCCCGTCTGGCCCCAAGGCTGGCAGTTGGGGGAACCGGGCCCATACGCCCCAAGGCCCCGATCACCACAGCCAGGCCTGGGACCGGCCAGGCTGAGCCCACGAAGCCGATTCAGCCCCCATGGTGGCCAGCCCCGTCCCTGCCCCCGTCGCTTTGGCTGGCGCGGCCTGGGGCGAGGCGGCGACCTGGCACTGGCGAGGCCTGGCCATCCATTGGCGCCGCCTGGGGGATCCGGCCGATCCGGCCCTGGTGCTGCTCCATGGTTTTGGCGCCGCCAGCGGCCACTGGCGCCACAACGCCGGGCCGCTCGCCCGGGCCGGCTGGTGCGTCTACGCCCTCGATCTAGTCGGCTTCGGAGCCTCGAGCCAGCCCAACCTGCGCCTCGACAACCGGTTCTGGAGCCGCCAGGTGGCCGCGTTCTTGGAGCAGGTGGTGCGGGCTCCCGCCGTGCTGGTGGGCAACTCCCTGGGCGGCCTCGTGGCCCTGGGTTGTGGCGTCTGGGCATCCGGTTGGGTGCGGGCGGTGGTGCTGGCACCCCTGGCCGATCCCACCCTGGTCATGCCCGTGCCCAAGCGGCGCCCCCCCTGGCGCCGACGCCTGCAGCGCTGGCTGGTGACCTGGGCCTGCCGGCTGCTGCCCCTGGAGCTGCTGGTTCCCCTGATCGCCCGCACGCCCCTGCTCGATGGCGGCCTGGCGGCCGCCTACCCAAGCGGCCGGGGCCTCGATGCGGAGCTGCGACGGCTGGTGGCCCGGCCCGCCCTGAGGCCCCGGGCGGCCCGGGCCCTGCGGGCGATGAGCATCGCCATGGCCCTACGGCCGCGGGGGGCGACGGCGACGCAATTACTGGATCAACTCGACCAGCCCCTGCTGGTGATTTGGGGCAGCCGCGACACCCTGGTGCCTGCATCGGTTCGGTACCAGCTGCAACGGCACCGTCCAGACCTGGACCTGGTGTTGCTCCAAGGGGACGGCCACTGCCCCCACGACGAGGATCCCGAGCGGTTCAACCGCTGCCTGCTGGATTGGTTGGGCCAGCTTCCGGGCCCAAGGCTGCGCACCGATGCGTAATTTGGGAGCCGGATCGGCTAAGAGAGCGCCCTGGGCATGAAGCACACCCTTTCGGTGCTAGTGGAAGACGAATCCGGCGCCCTGAGCCGCATCTCCGGCCTATTTGCCCGGCGTGGTTTCAATATCGAAAGTCTGGCGGTGGGTCCGGCCGAAAAGCCAGGAGCCTCCAGGCTCACCATGGTGGTGGAAGGGGACGACCGCACCCTTGAGCAGATGACCAAGCAGCTCAACAAGCTGGTGAATGTGCTCGGCGTGATTGATCTTTCGACCATCCCGGCGGTGGAGCGGGAGCTAATGCTGCTCAAGGTTTCAGCCAATGCCGAAACCCGGGGCGCCATTTTCGATTTGGTCCAGGTCTTCCGGGCCAAGGTGGTGGATGTGGCTGACGACGCCATGACCCTGGAGGTGGTGGGTGACCCCGGCAAGTTGGTGGCCCTGGAGCAACTGCTGGAGGCCTACGGCATCCTCGAAATTGCCCGCACCGGCAAGGTGGCCCTCGAGCGCGCCTCCGGGGTCAACACCGAACTGCTCAAGGCCAGCGTGCTCGACAAGCGCGTGCCGGCCTAGGGCTGCAGGGCTCAGCGCTTGTCTTTCACCAAGGTGCCACCCTCCACCAGCACAGCTTTGATCAGCTTGTCGCCCTGCACGATGCGATCCACGACCTCCATGCCCTTGGTGACCTGGCCAAACACCGCGTAGCGGCCATCGAGCTCCGGCAGGGCGCGCAGGGCCAGATAAAATTGGGAACTAGCCGAATTGGGATCGTTGCTGCGGGCCATGGCCAGGGCGCCCCGGGCATGCACAAGCTTGATGCGGCCCTGCTGGCTTGGACCCGAGAGGGGCGCCCCATAGCGGGGTTCCGTTTCACCGGAAAGCTGAATTTCCAAGGGGATCAGGCGTTGCTGGCCCGTGGCCGGATCCATAAAACCGCCCGAACCGAGCAGGTCAAGATTCACCTTGGGATCGGCGCTGAGCGGATCACCGCCCTGCACCACAAAGGGCACCGGCTCCTTCACCACCCGATGAAACAGGGTGCCGTTGTAGGTCCCGCGACCCACCAGATCGACAAAATTGCCAGCGGTAAGGGGTGCGTTCTCACCATCAAGGCTGAGTTGGACCTCCCCCTTGGTTGTGGTCAAGAGCACCACGGCCTTGCCCTTCAAACAGGGCAGGGTTCCGGCCCCGCAGCCCAGCACCGCGGGGGGCTTCGGGCCGGCGCAGGCCGCCAAGGCAAAGGGGCTGAGCAGCAGGACCGCCAGCAGCAGCAGGCGACTCAGGGCCCTGGTTGCGGGGAGTCTGCCAAGGGGGAGCGTGCTTGAGCGAACCTGGCCCGAGGGGACCGGGCCCAAGGGGAGGGGAAACTTCACCATGGCTTCAGACTCCCTCCAGGGGGACCCCAAGGAAGCGGGCCAATTCGGCGCCGCCCTGCTCGAGCTGATCGAGGGGCATGGGTTCGCCAACCCGGGTCAGGGGCAGGTCGCGGCGACCCTGGAGCCGCAGGGCCAGGCGCCGGCGGGGGCTGAGGCCATCGCGCACCTCCACCTTCACGGCCTGGATGTCCTTCATCGGCACCTCCACAGTGATCAGCTGGCGAAAGCCCTGGCGGGTCACCACCAGTTCGCCGCTAGCCCGGTCAAAGCGGTTGGTGCCAGAGCCCACATCAATGCCGATCACGGTCCATAGGTAGGTGGAGAGCAGGGCGGCGGCCAGGCCATAAAGACCCATCACCAAACCCTGGGGCACCCAGATCAAGCTGGAGGGCTGGCCCAAGGGCAGCAGGTCCAGGCCGGTGTAACTCGACAGGCTGGCCAGCAAGAAACCCAGGCCGCCAATGGTCACGGCTCCTGCCACCAGCACGTTGGAGAGGCGGCGAGAGCCCAACACGGACTGCTCAAGCAGCTCTTGGGAGTCACCCGCCTTGGTGGGAGCAGCAGTTGGACGCGAAGCCATGGGTGGGGCAAAACCAGGGGGGCCTGCCATCTTGGCTCCCTCCCGGCGGAGTAGGGGGCGCCCTCCACGGACCCAACTGGCCAATCCAAAGCCATTGTCCAGTGGAGCAGCTCCCCAGCGGGGCTATCTGGGGGCCCCACAAGCGTGGCGACGGCACCAGGGGCGAGCAGGGCGAAAAATCCAGCTGACCCCTGGCATGTCAGCCCATTGCGACGGCCCTCGCGATGCCGGGGAACGTTGTTACGATCGCCCGGTCACCTTCAGCCCGCGGGACACTGCCCCGCACTGCCCATTTCCAAACCATGACGATCGCTGTAGGGCGCGCGCCTTCAGCCCGGGGATGGTTCGACATCCTCGACGACTGGCTCAAGCGCGACCGCTTCGTTTTTGTCGGTTGGTCCGGCCTGCTCCTGTTCCCCACGGCCTACCTGGCCCTGGGGGGTTGGCTCACCGGCACCACCTTTGTCACCTCCTGGTACACCCA
>CALRNL020000008.1:0-146981 GCA_943369525.1 Synechococcus sp. UW140 | reverse complement strand
CAGCACCGAATCGAGTACAACGTCTACAGACCGCATTCGGCTCTCCAGGGGCATACGCCCCTGGAGGTCATCCAGCAATGGAAGGCGGCCTGATCAACCCACTAGCTCTCATAAGGACTGGAGCAGCAAGGGGGGTCACGTCAGAGGAGTTCGCCCAGGTCTGGGACGAGGCTCAACGAGACCTGGCGAACGGTGCTGTGGCGAGAGTGGACAACCTGGTCGAGTGGGTCAGCACGGCACGGGAGGGCTTCAACGACAACCCGAGGCACCTGCTGGTGCTCCTACAGCGAGGGGAAAGGTGTCGGCTTACCAGGCTCCGGCTGACGCTTTGAAGTAAAGAGATAGAGACAAGGACGGGGCAACCCTTTACGACTCAGCGACAATCAAGGATATAGCGTCAAGAAAGGTTCACATATCAAAAGTCAAAACCCAGGCGCTAATATAGTTACAGTGGCTTAAACAGTGGCTAAAGCCGCCCATTCTCTTTTGGCTACCGAAATGCTTAAAACTTCTTTATTGCTTGCATCCTTGGCATTCGCCACTCCTTGTTATGCTGGGCTTGGCCCGGCGGTTACCGAGGCCCCAAATACTATAAATGCTTGGTGCGGAAAACCTTTGAACAACTGCAAGGTTACCTTTCAAAACGGGAAAATGAACGTCGACAATAACGAAGGGATAACACCTGAACAGATAAAGATGGTAAACACTAATCGAACCCAGAAGGATGCATGGTGGCCGCCTGCAGCGAGAAACTCTTATGGCTTCAGGTGGGATGTACAAGTTACTTACGAAGAGAATGGGAAGCAAGATGTGGCAACATTTATGTTCGTAAACGAGCAGGGGGCTATTGACTTGCAGAACGCTATTCAACGATTTGCGCCGACATTGCGCCCTATCGGCCCTAGCATTAGAATCGAGAGATAAAGCAATTATTCTATGCGGCAAAAGATGCTTACAAAATCAAAGCAGTTGTCTTGTCAAGGCAGTTAGTCAACCTCCCACAAACTCAACCCCAGTCCAGCCAAGGCACAGCACCATCTCAAGCAAGACGAGGCAGCGGTCTTGACTGGGGGAGCGTGGGAGGCGGACTTCAACGGTTCTGACGACAAGTTTTCAAATACCACGGGACCCCCTCTGCCAGGAAAGTTGACGACGCTGCCGCTGATCAAGCGACCATATCCTCCGCCTCACAACTCCGCCAAACCACCCGCCCCCGCTGGGGCGGCAACAACACCCAGCCACCTACCAGCAGCGGATTGCCCGGTTCCACCTGGGGCACCAGCAATGCCATTCCTGTCGGCAGTGCCGCCGTCACCCCGGTAGCCGGCACCTGTATCACCAACCCATAGAAGCCTCCAGCTAAGGAAGCAACTGGGCACTCTTACGATTTAGGCATAACCCTGGGGATTTAGAATTTGATGATTTGAAGGAGCTGCGCCATTAGCTCGGCCAATACATAATTGCAGCTATTCAAGCGGCAGCCTAATTTGCAAAAAGAGTTGCTACTGTTGAGTTTGGTGCCCGCTTCCCTGTTACCACCCAATGAATACTGATCTTATGGGGGAATCCCGCGTTGGCCAAACGCCGCTCTCTGCCCGTATCGGCATGGGATCTCGGCTGCATCGTCCGATCCGCGAAGCCTTGCCCTTTCTGTTGGTATTGGTCTTCACCCTGGCAGCCATGGGGGGAATCAACCTCGCTCTGCATGAACGGGCACCCAGCCCGCTTCAGCAGTTTACCCAAAACTTGGTTTGGTTAATTTATCTGTCCACATGGATCCTTCTACTTTTTTGCACGGCAACAGCCGTCGCCCAGCGTGAAATTGCCATGCGGCGAGAATGCAACGCATTGGCGATGATGCTCTCTCTGAACTTCGTTGCAGACCTAGTCAATGTGAACGCTCGTTTTTTACAAAGCCGCATATCTGGCACGATTTTATTTATACAGGTCGCACTCCTGTTGGCCGCCATGCTTGCACTCTTTACATTTTTGTATTGGGTCCTTGATCCCCCCAGGTCCACGATGGAGCAGCAGGCATTTTGGTGGATACCGCCGTCAGGAAACACGGTACTGGATTCCCCTTGGCGACCAGCTTTTATCGACTATCTCTATCTATCCACGGTTGTGACATTCTCCTTCTTTCCGAACGTTGAACCCATAAAGCAACGATCCAAAGTACTGGTCATGATCCACTTTCTGGTTGCTTTTGATGTGGATCTGATTTTGTTGGCTCGTGCCGTGAGTCTGCTACCCAGCTAGACACAACAGCTAAGAGTCCTGCGCTGGCTGATCGCCACCCACTCCGGCGGCACCGGCCATGGCTTGCCCACGGTCATGATGCTGCAGCTGTCCCATCTCGGTGCCCATAGGGCGGGCCGCCAGCTGTCGAAGCAACAGTGACGATCCGGCCCGGTAACTGCCAGAAAAGATGACGCCGCTGCCGCTGATCAAGCGGGCCCAGCCCTATCCCCTCAAAACTCCGCCAAACCACCCACCCCCCGCTGGGTCAGCAACAACACCCAGCCCCCCAACGGCAGCAGATCGCCCGGTTCAACCTGGGGCACCAGCAGGGGTAGGCCCACCGCCAAGGCATCGGCCACCCCGATCGCCGGTAGCTGGATCACAACGCCCGCTGGCAATAGCGCCGACGCCGGATAACGGGCCAGCTGGGGGTTGAAGAGCCGCAGTGCACTTACGGTTTCCTGCTGGCGGCTCGCCAGGTTGGCGAGGGTGTCGCCATCTGCCACCAGGTGGGGGACCGACTGCATCAAAACGGGATTGTCCTGGCGCAGGGACCCGGTGCTGGTGCCGTACCGCCCCGCCAACCGGTAGAGCGAATCGCCCTGGGCCGTTGCAATGCCCTTGAGGTCCTGCAGCTCCGGGTTCACCTGCCGCAGGGCCTCAATCGTTGTCCCGTAGCGATCAGCCAGAACCGCCAACGTGTCGCCCGGACCGATCACCTGCACCCGGTTGGGCTTGATCGCCACCGTGATCGCCTCACCCAGCTCCGCCTGCAGCAACGTCCCAATCCCGCCCGGGCCATAGGCCGCACCCACCAGCAGCAGCGACACCCCCGCCAGCACGGCCCGCGGCTGGTCCGGCAACGACCCGGGCGTCGTCAGGCCGCCCAGATCGCCAAACCAACAGAGGCCCTCAGCCGGCACCTCGATTGTTGAACGGCGGCTGCCCGCCGCTTCCTCCATGACTGCCCTCAGGCCGGGTTCTTGCCAGGGCAGCTCCTTCGCGAGCCAGTCCCAGGGCTCCGATGTCCTTGCCGGCAGCAAGGCCGCTCGACACAGGTAGCCCTCACACAGGATGTCGCCGGTATCGATCCCCGGGCCGTTGTCGCGGCTGGAGATCAGATCCACTTGCTTCAAGGAGACCTCCCAGGTTTGGCGGGCGATGGGCTTGGCGGTTATGGCGCCGGGGTAATCAAGCTGGTGCAGCAGCAGGCGGGCATTCGCCACTCCCTGCAGGGCCATCGCTGTTGGCAGGCTCTGGCCCATTAGCTGCGCTCTAGCCGGCCCTGGAACCGGGGAGGCGCCTGGAGTTGCCACACCCGCAGCCCCGGCAGCACCAGCAGCAAGGCCTCCACCTCCTGGCGCCGTTGGGTCGCCAGGCTCAGGCCCTGGCTTTCCGGCAAGACGTACTCGGTCGCCACCTCCTCGATCAGCAGCTCGGTGGCGAACTCGATCACGTCCAGCTTTCGTTTCGGCAGCTCAGCTGGCACAGGCGCTGCGGCCCCCTTGCGGCTGGTCTTGATCACCACCGGCTCGGCATTCACCGGGGTGCTGGCCAGTTGCTGGTCGATCGCGGCGATCCGCTCCAGGCACCCCACGGCGACGCCGACGCCTGCCGGATAGTCCCGCTCCAGCTCAGCCATCGCACGACCGATCGCCCCAATCGAGGCCACACTCACCGGGATGCCCAGGGCAGAACGGATCGCCTCCAGGTCCCCGGCTCGCCAGCTACTCGCAGCTCCTGTGGTCATGGCAATGCCCCTTGCCCCACCGGGTTCACCTGCCCGGGCGCCGCGCTGATCGCCAGCTGTTGACGCAGTTCGTCGCGGTTGATCACGCCCCGGGCCTCCAGTTCCAGCCATTCGGCCACGCTCGGCTGGGGCCGCACCGGCGGCGTCATCGGGGTCACGCTCAGGGAGATCCCAGCCACTGGCGCCAAAGTCTCGCCGCTCTGGCGGCACCAGTGACCAAGGAGTGACGAAAAGATTGAGCTCTTCTGGGTCGCCAGCGATTGCAGCAAGGCGTAGGCCTGGCCGGCGCAAAGGGAAATCTCTGTGTCACTGCGACCCGCACCCCGGTTCTGGGTCGGCACTAGGGCATCGCGGTGCATGGTTTCATCCAGCAACGTCAGGTAGGCCCGGTGTTCCGCCAGGGACTGGGCCCGGATCTCCTTCCATTGGAAATCGGCTCCCTCGGGTAGGTCCATGAAGGTGCTGGTCGAAAGCGTCAGCTGTTCCGGCTGGCGGCCGGCGCCGTCCTCATCGCGCTGATATCCGAACTGATCGACCAGGCCGGTGCGCACCCCCACCGGTAGGGCGCAGCGGCTGAGTAAATCCTCGTAGTCGCTTTTGAGGCGGTAGTGGTTGAGGTACTGGTTGGCCAGGCCTAGGTGGGGGAGATCTCCTTCTCCAAAGGCCGCGCCATCGGCGGCGTACCAAACCGCTGGCAGGTGCTGCTGGCCTGGGAGCACCAAGGGCTTTCCGATCCGTTCGGCCCGGTAGCCAGCGGGTTCGGTACTGCTGGCCACCGCCCGATAACTACTGAGCTGCAGGCCCCCCGGTTGCAGCAGGGCCTCCCGGTAGATCCAGCCCTCCGGGTCCTCGGGCTGCTCTAGAGGAGAGCCCGGGCCCAGCAGGTGAACGGCCACCCCGCCAGCAAGCTGGGGGTCGAATCCCTGGGCTTTGGCTTGGGCCTGGCCCTGGCTGCACCGCTCCCGCCAACGGATCCGTTGCGGCAGGCCGTCGCCATTGGCCAGCTGCCAGTCCAGGCAATCCCGCCGGGGCACCAACGCCAGCCGCGGCAAGGACAGCCGATCACCCCGCCGGATCGCCTCCTGCCGGTGCCCTTCTGACGGCCAGCGGTGTTCGGCCGGCAGCACCAGCACCAACGCCCCGCCATCGCGCAGCACCAGCCGGTCGGCCAAGAACAAAAACACACCCAGGTCCGTCCCGAGCCCGTCCACATCGCTGAGCACCCCCGCCAAGGAGCCCGGGAGGTCGCACCATTGAACCGAGGCCAGCATCCCGGCGTAGGTGCACAGGCATCGCGGAAAAAGCCACTCGGCCAGGCATTGGCTAGCCGCTGCAGGGAGGCAGCTTCTGGCTCCTGCTGTCCTGGGGTAGGTACAGGCCCCGCCGCGACTGGCAACCGGTGCCATCGAGCAGGTTCCAGCAGTCGGCCACCAGCTGCAGCCGGTCCTGCACTGCCACCAAGAAAGGGTGGGGCTGCCAGGGCAAGGGGCGGCCACCCTGCATGCGCTGCTCGGCAGCCTGGGCCTGCAGCTCCTCAGGAGTCAGCGCCTGCCAGCGGTTGCGGCGGCGTGGGCGGCTCGGGTTGCTGCGCGGCAACGGGGCTGGGGTGGCTGGGGGCTATTGCCAGGGGTAGGGCAGAAGGAAAGCCATCTGACAATCAGGAACCGCAAACCCAATAAAAAGTATATAAATTCAAGGACAAGCCAGTTAATTACTGGATAGCCTGAATAACTACCCGGACTCGAGAGTGATCACCCAATAGACCGGTAAACTTACAATGCAATGATCTCAAGAAGATTTCTTTTTCTTGGTTTTTCAGGCTATAAACTGCTTCATTTTAGCTAAGAGCTACAAGCTGTAGACCTATAATCCATAGCAGCCTATCGAGGACTATGCCGACACAAGCTACAACTCTTAATCTGTTGCAAAAATAAAAAGCACTCCTATAGTCACGTAGTTGCAATTTTAGTCATCCCCTAGCATGATTACTCCAATTGCGTTCGGCGACGTGCTTGAACCCCCGTCATTGCAAATTACTAATCATGCTTTACTTAAAGGCGTACTTGTTGTTAATCAATGAAATTCATCGTCCTGCCAAGTGGCACAAACGTACCGCCACTAGAATTCAGTACTGGATATCTCAAGATTGATCATTGGAACGACTACTCATTCGTATCCTCATTTGACTTAGAAGTCGTTGATGAGCTTGGAGAGCTGCACTCTCTTGGCTACGTGAAGATTGGGTATACAGGTCAAACCAGTCTCACTTCGACTCACTCAACACTTGGCAATACGTTCGATCAGCTCCCTAATAATTATTTTTCCTTGGGTCAGGATGTTGGCTATTACAGTAGAATATCGTCGTTGTCAGTCGACCTCAGAACGATTCTACTTAATGCCTTGAATGATATCGTTTTTTCGCCTGAGCTAATAAACACAGCAATAAATGAGGAGGTATTTCGAGTTTCTTTGCTTAGGGAAATCAGTTTATCTATTATCAAAGGGCAATTTTCAAGGGTACTGGCTGGCCACCCGCCTCTGACAAATTATTCATTTAAGTTTGCTAGATCTTCAAATGCCATAACGTGCGCAATTGAATTGGATTTCAATGTAGAAATTGCATCCAAGCCTAGTACAAATATTCATGCAATTATTGGACGCAATGGTGTAGGCAAAACTACGCTCCTCAATGGAATGACAGATGCCATCACGAGGGAAGCCCAGGCAGATGGAAAATTTTATGATACCGAAAGATTCGGCGACCAAGCCATAGGTAACGATTATTTCAGCAGCTTAGTTTCGGTTTCGTTTAGTGCTTTCGATGGCTTTAAACCTCCCTCAGATCAAATCAATCCTTCATTAGGGGCATGCTACTTTTACATAGGACTTAAGAAAGAAGAAGGCGCTCATAAGACTAGAGATGAGATTGATGAAGATTTTATTCAGGCACTGAAAGCATGTTTTCGTCAGAAGCAAAAAAAAGAAAGATGGCTTAAGTTAATCGACTTGCTAGAGTCAGATGAAAATTTTGCATGCTTAGGTTTAAAAGATCTTGCCAGCATAACTAGCGTTCATGATGAGCTCGACAGCAAAGCTCGTCAAGTAATTAAAATCACAAGCTCTGGCCACGCGATAGTATTGCTTACCATCACCAGACTCGTTGCAACGGTTGAAGAAAAGACGCTGGTCCTTATTGATGAGCCAGAAAGCCACCTTCATCCACCATTGCTATCAGCGTTTATTCGAGCATTGTCTGAATTGCTTCTCGATCGAAACGGGGTGGCTATCATTGCAACCCACTCACCAGTAGTTCTACAGGAAGTGCCAAAATCATGCGTTTGGAAACTCAATCGAGTTGGAATACTGACAGATTCGAGTAGGCCTAGCATCGAGACATTTGGCGAAAATGTTGGAATTCTTACCAGAGAAGTATTTGGTCTCGAAGTTGTGAGATCTGGATTTCACGACCTACTAGTTGAATCTGTAAAAAGTGGAAATTCTTACCAAGAGATAGTAACAGAATACAAAAATCAACTTGGTCTTGAAGCGCGTGCGATGTTGAAAACACTGGTAACATATCGCGAAAGGGCCGGTATTTGATGTTCAAACTCCATCAATCAGCATATACAAGCGATACTGCTATTGACCTTTGCTGCCAAGGCATTGGCGACAAGAAATTTCTTAAAAAGATCCAGGACAATCGGCATTACCTTGAAGATGCTGCCATTGAATACAATGGGCTAGCATGTTCTGAGAAGCTGCATACGTTAACTCCGATCCCAAAGCAAATTGATGTTGACCCAGTAATACTTGGCGACTTAACAAAATCGGAGCTAATAAAGCTTTATGATAATTACTTTTCAGCTCAGAATAAGCCTAAGGCCCGCGCCATCTATGACTCTCTGATAACTGCGGCCAAAGAAAAATGTCCTTATTGTGGGGGAGTTGGTCGGCCTCGAAACTTGGATCATTACCTGCCTAAAGCAGAGTATCCAAAATTCTCAGTACATCTGGATAACCTAGTCCCTTCATGTAGAGACTGCAACATGGAGAGCAAAGGAAATTATTACGCCTCAAGCTTATCAGAGCAAATATTGCATCCTTATTTAGATAGTGACCGCTATTTTTGCGAACAATGGTTATTTGCACGCCACGTCCCTGGCAAAGACCTTGAGCCTGGGGTTATTGAGTATTTCGTTCAAGCTCCGGAACACTGGGATCAATCTCACAAGCTTCGAGTGCAATATCATTTCACGGCCTTCGATTTGAGCAAGAGATTCTCTATAGAGGCAGCAGTAAGACTTCCTGTATACACAGATAATATTACGACTTTGTCGCAGATTATAGACTTTGATCAAGCGAAAGAATGCATTTTGAGGTCAGCGATTGAAAGAGCATCATTCGCCAATGAGTGGGAAAGAGTTATGTGCTTGACGCTAATAGATGCACCCAAGCAAGACCTTCTCAAGTGAGCACTTTTGCATTTGCAAGCAAATTTTTACGGCATTCCCTAACTTTAGAGTTATAATTTTACCATTTAGCTAGCCTAAATTACCCCTATCACCTCCACCCCCAACGCCACCACCCGCACACTGCAGGCTCCACAGATCTCCTGCCACCGCTCCGCCCTAATCCCTAACCGCACCGGCACATCCGCCGGCTCTACCCCCTGCCGCAGCAGCTTCTGCCCGCTTGCGTAGAGATCCCGCCAGGTCGGCGGCACCTTGATCGCATAGCCGTGATCCCGCAGGTAATGGGTGATCTCGCCGTTGGCAAAGGTGCGCCCATAGGGCCGGAACTGGCGGCCACCGCTGCCGTCAAAGCGCAGGGCAGCCTTGAGCAGGCCAATCATTGCCAGCTGGCGCAGGTCATCAAACGGATGGCTGGTGCGCCGGGCGAAGTTGCCAGCGATCCTGTCGGCCAGGTCCCCATGGGCCAGGGCCAAGGCATGGGCAGCGGCATGGGGATGGACCGGCCGCTGGCGCCTTGGTCTCGGGTGAGGCGCTTGTAGTTGCTGATGGGGCCTGGGGCATTGGCGGGCAGGCGCTGCACCGGAGCACCCCGCGGAGCCGCAGCGAGTGCCGGGGGTATGGCCCCGGCGCCTCTCGCCACCGGGCCTTTGACAGACCTGGACCTCCGTTTGAAAGGTCAATACCAGCTGGATCGCTTCCATCAGCGCGACAGCAACAGCGGCATCGGCCCCTGCTTCAGCCCCAGGCCGCGCCAGTAGCGGGCCTCCAGCCACAGGGCCCCGTGGCCAAAGGCATCGACTAGGTCCTTGCTGCCCTTGGGGAAGCGGGGGAGTTCCTCCACCAAGGGAGCGGCCCGGTGGTGAAAGCGCACCTGGCCCGCCTCCAGCAGTGGTGCCACCGCATGGGCCCGTGATTCCTTGCTGCCCCGGGCCGTGATCGGCAGCAGGCCCGGCACCTTGCGGCGCAGCAGCTGCAGCACAGCCGGGCCGTTGGCGGCGTCCTCGATCAGCACCGCATCGGGCTTGAGCCCCTGCTGCTGCAGGGCCGCCATAGAAGCCAGAAGGAACTTCACTGTTTCCGGCAGGCCAAAGCGATGGCGGGCCGCCCACAGCACCTCGATCTCCAGCTCCCGGACGGGAGTGGCGATTGGCCTGCCTTGGGGATTGCCCTGGGGGTTAGCCCTCTGATCGCCTGTCGCCACGCTCTTCGGATCGGGGTGCAGCAACCCCATCAGCACAAAGCCGCAGTGGTCGCTGTCCTCCTCCCCCTTGAACGACAGATCACAGCTCAGGATCAATGGCCCGTAGTGGCGTTTCCCCTGCCGTTCAAACGGCGGCCGGATCCAGGCCCGCAAGAAAATCGACCCAGCCGCCGGGGAGGGCCGCTGCTGGTAGAGCGCCTGCCACCAGTAGGAGCCCAGCCGGGCCCGGATCTTGAGCAGTTCACCCAGGGGGAATCGTTCCGGGCAAAGGGCCTCCCCTGGCTTGCGCCAGTCAGGCACCAGGGTGCAGGTGGGAGGGAACTGGGGGCGATCCTCTGGGGGCTCGGCGATCGCCGGTAGGTCCAGCACCTGCCAGTGCTGGGGGGCCTCGCCCCGCTCCTGCTCCATCAACCAGGCCACCACATCCTGGTGGTCCCAGCGGGTCAGCACGATCACCTGGGCCGACAGGATCGGCACCAGAACTCCGCTCGAATCCTCCACTTCTGCCGGTTCGGCCCGGGTTAGCCACACCGAGCGCAACCAATCGATCAGCCTCTCCCGCTGCAATGCCGATTTCGCATCCTCTGGGCCCTTGTAGGGGTCGTCAATAATTCCCAGGCTGTAGCCCTTACCCGTAAACGGGCCCCGCACCCCCGCCGCGATGCAGCCGCCCCGCTGGGGGGTGAGCCAGTTGCCCACCGCTGCTGAATCCTTCGAGAGGGAGTTGCCGGTGAGCCGGTAGTAGTGCCTCGCCTCCCGGCTATGGGCATAGGCCAGCTCGGCGGAATAGGAGGCGATCGCCGCGAACAGCTGGGGGTGCCGCTGGATGAAGTAGGCCGGAAAGAGTTTCGACACCAGCAGCGATTTGCCCAGCCGCGGCGGGCAGGTCACGATCAACCGGCCCAGCTCGCCATCGGCCACGGCCTGCAGCCGTTCAATCAGCAGCTCCGCCCAGCGGTGGAAGCCATAGCGAGGGAACGCCTCGCGGATGAACTCCCGCAGGGTTTGGGGTGAGGAAGGGGTGTCGCAATTAGCTGGGTCCCGGTAGGCCAGTAGGCCGGGGTCGGCCCAGGGGTCGGGTTGGTTTGGGGTCTGCAGCAAGCCGCCATCCACAGGCCTGGGCAGGTGGCAAGCCTGCTTGTCCCTAGGAGGCCTCCTGCCCGCAGGAGTGGGTCGGCGGGTCGTCATGGCCGCTCCCCCGGGGGCTTGATCGGCGAGCGCAACATGCCGCTGATCTCGGCAATTACCCGGTGAGCGCCAACCGCCGCACTGAACTGCTCGGCCTCTGCCGCCCGGCGGGCGCAATCCATCAGCGCGTAGATCTGTTCGGCCTGGTGCACCAGGCGGTTATCGATCAGCTCCTCCACCATGCGGGAGCGGGCCAGGCGGATGTACTTATCGACCGTGTAGGTGCTGGCCACCCCCCAATCCGCTTGCGCTCGCTCGCGGATAACCACGATCGGCAGCCGCTGGGCCAGCCATAGCTGCAAGCTGGCGACCCGATGTTCCACCTCCGCGTGGGTGGGCCGCCGGCCGGTGGCCTGCTGGGGATAACGCACGCCAACGGAGCGGGGCCGCCGGCCTTTTGTGGACCGTTTGCCAGTGCGGGCTTCTTCTGGGCTCGGGCCTTGGCCTGAATCTTGAGAACTGCCCTCGTCAGACGTGGGTTCTTGCGACCCATCGCAGTCCTGGGGCCAACGGGGCCGGCCATCGGCGTCCTGCTCTGGCGCTGAGAGGCGCAGGTGCTCAATCGCCGGATCCGGGCCAAGCCGGTCCAGCTCCCCAAACAGCACCGCCAGAGCAGTGCGGCTGTGGACAGGAACGGAAGTAGCAGTACGGTCCGCTGACGTAGCCAACACGCAATAGCGCACCTAAGTATAAAGGCGATGCAAGTGATTCCAGCTGACAGTCCACGGCCGTGAACCAGTTGCGCCAGCCAGGCTTACGAACGCAACCGGGCTAATGGCGGCTCCCTTGTCAAACTGGCGCCATGGACAATGCGGACCTGCGGGCTGACTTCTGACGTTGCTCTCGGTGGCTTGCCGCCCCATACCCTGGCCCAGATCCAGGCGGTCCTACAGGCCTTTCCCCAGATCCGCTGGCTGAAGCTCTATGGCTCCAGGGCCATGGGCAATTACCGGCCCGGTTCCGACATTGATCTGGCCTTCAGTAGTCCTGTCGATTACACCGCCCAGCTAGCGGGGGCCATTGGGGAGCTGCCGATTCCCTACCTGGTGGATGTCACCCACTGGGAGAGCCTGGCCCATGCCGGCCTGCGCCAGCACATCGAGCAGGTGGGCATCCTTTTAAATTGATCTCAATAGATCTGAATAGATCTGAATAGATCTGAATAGATCTGAACTGATCTGATCAGAGCTGGGTTCAACTGATCAATCCCAGATCAGACCGCTGGGCAAGAACCTGCTGATCCGGTGGGCCATGGCGTGGTTTGCCTAGTTACCGGCAGCATCAGCCCACCTTATTCGGGTCGGCTGGGGCTAGGTGCCGAACGGGTTGCCCTTGGGCCACAGGCGACAGGTCTGGGGATTGCCAGGATCGCCGAAGCTATTTCTAATTGTGACTGGGCTGGGCACTTCCAGCCCAAATCGCTGTCGGGGAGAGGGATTTTGGCCTGCTCTGCCCAAGGGGAATTGGGGCCTGAGGCTGGCCTGGCCCCTGACTCAAGCCCTTAGGGGCTGCTACCATCTCTCCATAAATCCTCTGCTGGACCATTAATCGTTCCAGCATAATCTTAAGGTTTATTACCATGGTTAAAGCTAAAAGCATTAATTTTATTGATACGGCCCTCACCGAGCTGGGCAGCTTGGAGCCGGGATGGAGCCTGGCGGCTCGGGGTGAATCCGACCTTGCCCTAGGGGCTATTCAGGCCGACCAAGCGGAGGCAATCACCGCAGTTCGTACCTATGTGGTGACGCTCGACCCGGCGCCCTTGGGCAAAAGTCTGGCGTCGACCGTCCAATCCCTCCTGGGAGAGCTCTCAGCGGAGCTGCGACCAGGTCAAA
The DNA here is from genome assembly GCA_943369525.1 of Synechococcus sp. UW140. Lineage (GTDB taxonomy): Bacteria > Cyanobacteriota > Cyanobacteriia > PCC-6307 > Cyanobiaceae > BAIKAL-G1. The sequence continues at coordinate 134,294 of CALRNL020000008.1, read as the reverse complement.
TCTTTGATCAACTGGGTGCCTTCACGGTTGATCTGACCGATTCCCAGGCCGAACTGCTGCGTCAGCGACCCGGAATCAGCGGTGTCGAAGCCGACCGAGTGGTGCCAATGATGCCACCGGTGAGCGTTGAGCCAAGCCTGAACAATCTGGATGAAGGCACCGTCTCGCTGGCGTTCAAGAAACTTCTCTGGAAGAACCCAGGCAAGGCAGAACAAGTCTCCAATGCAAGTTATAGCCTCGATGACATTGGGCTCAACGCTCCCTCCTACGGCGATACGACCAGCGCCAGCGGCGAAACCTTGCCCTGGGGTGTGAAGGCCGTTTGGAATGGTCTCGATATCAGCAGCAAGGGCAACATCGGCGCTGGCAGTACCGTTTTTGTGATCGATTCTGGGGTGCTCGACACCACTGGTGATCTAAACCTGAACAAGGCCTGGTCCAAGAGCTGGATCGCCGGAGAAAGTGCCTTCAATGACGGTGTTGGCCATGGCTCCCACGTCGCCGGCACCATTGCAGCCCTTGCTAACGGCATTGGCGTCGTGGGCGTTGCCCCCGGGGCCGAGGTGGTCTCCCTCAAGGTCTTTGACAGCATTGGCAACGGGGCGACGATCTCGTCGATCATCGACGCGATCAATTACGCCGTTGGGCTGATCAATACCAACAGCCTCGATCGCTCCAAGGTGGTGATCAACATGAGCCTGGGCGGTGGTCTGAGCACTTCACTGACGAACACGATTGTGAATGCGGCCAACCAGGGCATTCGTTTCGCGATTGCAGCTGGCAACAGCGGTCAGGATGCCGATGGCTTTTCACCGGCCAATGCCGGCGACCATCCCAACGTCTACACCATCTCCGCCGTTGATTCGACCTACACCATGGCCAGCTGGTCCAACTGGGATCGGATCGATGCCAGCGACGCCGTTGACGACGTTGACCTGGCGGCTCCCGGAGTGGGGGTGCTGTCGTACTTCCAGGGCGGTCAACTCGCCTATCTCAGCGGCACCTCGATGGCAGCCCCCCACGTGGCCGGTTTGCTGCTAGCCGGCGGTGTCAAAGCCGGGTCCTTGGTGACCCCTGTTGTGGACGGCACGGCCGATCCCTTTGCCCTAGCAGCCGCGGATCCAACCAATCCACCGCCAACCCCTCCGACCTTCAGCCTGCAGGCCCCAAGCAGCGTCAATGAAGGCGGAAACCTGACCATCGCGGTGGCCACCACCAACCTGGCCGCTGGCACAGTGCTCACCCTGCAGTTCTCTGGCTCTGGCATCAGTGCTGCAGACCTGGCATCAGGCAGTCTCACGGCCCTGATCACCCTCGACGCCAGTGGTCGCGGCAGCTTCAGCACCACCGTACTGGCCGACACCCTTAGCGAGGGCAACGAAACCCTGCAGGCATCGCTGTTTCAATCCTCCGGCTCCGGCAGCCCCGTTGCCCAGGCCAGCATCAGCCTGGTCGACAGCGTGGTCGCGCCGACACCCGGAAAGACTCTGTGGGGAACCAACAACTCCGACAGGATCACCGGCAGTAGTGGCAACGATCGCCTCAGTGGCGTCCTGGCGAGCGGCACCACAACCAAGGCCATGGGGGGCGGTCAGATCGATACTCTGACGGGCGGATCCGGCGCCGATGTTTTCGTGCTGGGAGATAAACGGGGTCTCTTCTATGATGACAGAGTCAATGGCAATGTGGGCCTTAGTGACTATGCTCGGATTCAGGATTTCAAAAGTGGTGTAGACAAGATTCAGCTCTTTAGTGCCAGTTATATCACCTCCGTAAGCCAGGGCAATACCTCGCTTTACTGGGACCGCAATGGCAATGGCAGGTTGAATCTAAGCGGCTCCAACCAAGATGAGCTGATCGCGATCTTCACCAACGCCTCCCCCCTGGGCTCTGATGTGATTTGGGCCTGAGGTTGCAACCCTGCTCAGGGTTTGCCATGTAGGCAACGACTGCGGGTCACCCGCGCAAGGTCGCTACCTAGTAAGAAGAGCTGGTGGCTGGAGCTAGCTACCAGCTCGGGCTGCCTGGGGCCTTTGTCGGCTCGGGGTGCTTGGGCGTCGTTAGCTGCCCAACCGAGTAAATTGCTTGCAGCTTGATTGCAGATGGCCACCAACAATGGCTGACCAGAATTGGCAGAAGGCCCTTGGTTCCGCCCTGGCCCTCTGCATCGCCATGCTGCCGATCGGTGCCCAAGCCGCAGCCAGGCTCACCCTGCAGCGCACCACCGGGACCTATGGCAATGGCGATCCGATTTGGCTGCTGAAGCTCACGGATGGCCCCAAGCTCGTGGCCAGTTGGCAAGCAGCATCGGGGGCCAGCAATCGCCAACGGCTTGATCGGCGCTGGTCGCCAGGCAATGGCTCCCCCTTGCCACCAGGCACCTATCGCCTCGGGTCGCCGGAGCCGTTTGGTCAGGATCTCTGGATCGACTTACGACCCCAATTTGCCACCAGCCGCTCAGCCCTCGGCATCCACCATTGCTTGCCGGGCGTGGGTTGCATCTGTATCCCAGATCGCAAAGCGCTCCATAACCTGGCTGCAACCATTCAACGTTGGCAGATCAGAAGTTTAACCGTCCTCGATTAGGCGCAACACAAACGCTGGCAGCGTTAGCCGTTCCCATGCCCTATGGCATGCCGGCAGATGGTCACCCCCGCTTCCGCAGCCCCAACCCGGCACCAGCCCCAAGGCATGGGGCTCCCGTTGGGCTGGGGAGCCCAGGCGTTCGGTTTTGGGTTGGTGGAGCCCTGACATCCACCTGGGCAATCAAGCACCACCAGGCCCATTCAGGTCAGCGCTAGCGAGAGCCAACTGAAGAGTCTGGTTGGGGTTCAGGGCTGTTCAGCGGGCGGGCGGCCAGCGATCAGCCCAGCAAGGGGCGGCCATCGAGACGCCGGATTGCGACAACCCCGGGCCTGGGCGGCCTGCCGGGCACGCCAGAGGGCCAGTTGGAGCCGAGCGGCACCCAGCGCAGCTGCTCGAAGCGTTGACCGTTGCGGTCCACCAGGCTGTGGGCCTGGCCTTCCACCGTCTTGCCCTGGCGCACCCCATGGCCCTCGCCGGGGTGCTGCACCGCCAGGAACAGGGTGCGGAACCCGTGATCGAAGCAGGGGCCACACAGTTCACACCCCACCGGACCGATCGCAAAGCAGAGGGCCTGGCCTGCCCTAGCGCCAGCCCGCGGCAGCAACCAGCAGCTGTTGTTGCCAAACCCATCGAAGCCATCGCCCCCCGGGTGGTCGGTCACCAGCCAGAGGTTGCCGGATGGGTCGAAGGCCAGGTTGTCGGGATGGCTGAAGCCGAGCCCCCCCTCCCAGGGCAGGCCACCCGTGGCCACCATCCGCCAGCGGAAGCCAGCGCCTCGGCCGGTTACGCCGTCGCTGAGGCGCATCACCCAGCCGTGGGGCCAGAGGGATTCGCCCTTGGGTCCCCGGAAGATGGCCGGATCACTGCAACCGTCCCCATCACGGCCTGCCGCCGTGAAGGCGATCAACAGGTCGCCGTTGAGCGGATCGATATCGGTGTCCTCTGGTCGGGCGCAGGCGGTGGCACCGGCGGCGTTGGCGGCCAGGTGGGCGTCGATCAGGATCGCCCCCTGCTGCCGCAGCTGGGCCTCGTCGTCCTGGCCATGCAAGGGATAGAGATCCCCCAGGCTCTTGAAGCGGCTGCAGTAGCTCTGCAATTCGGCATCGCTGTTGATCGCTTCTGCGCCGCTGCGCCTGCGGTCGCTGTGGGGCAGCAGGGTCGCTTGCTGCCAGCCAAAACGGTCGTAATGGCTGGGGGGTTGGGGCTGCACCAGGGTGGTGGGCTCCAGGGGGATCCAGCTGCCGCCGCCGCCGGCGTTGAAGCGGGCCACCTCGAGGCGGCCCGCGGCAAACAGCCGCGAATTAGCCCGATCGCCCGGGTCGACCACGGCAGCCTCACTGACAAAGCGGTAGAGGTGGCCGCCATGGCGATCGCAGCCCGAGTACACCACCAGGGGCTCACCGGGCCGGGCCACCACGGCCACGGCCTCGTGGCGAAAGCGGCCCAGCAGGCTGTGTTTCACCGCAACCGTGCCGGGCTCGCGCGGATCGAATTCCACCATCCAGCCGTACTTGTTGCCGGCTAGGCCGAAGGGATTGCCCAGCCCATCGAGGCGTGAGCCATCCCAGCGGAATGGCCGCTCCGCCGGGGAGGCCGCCGAGCCATCGGCATGGACGGCTTCACTCACCTGGGACTGGACATTTTCTTCGGCGCTGAGCACCGTGCCCCAGGGGGTGCTGCCGCCTGCGCAATTGGCAAAGGTGCCGATGATCCGGTCGCCCAGGCCGTCGCGGTAGCCAAGCGGTTGCTTTTGGCGAAACACCGCCGCCGCCGGGCCACTGCAGCGCAGGGCCTGGGCCGGCTGGTTAAGCCCACAGAGGCCATCGATGCGTCGCTCGTAGCGGCTGCCGTTGCTGCGTCGCCAGCCATCGCTGCCCTGCTCAAGCTCGAGCACGCCAATGCCCAGATCGGCCATGGCGGCTTGGGCCACGGCCCCAATCAGGGGGCGCAACGGGTCATCGGCGGCCAGGCTGGCTACATCGACGCTGCCGCCGCGGCTGGCCAGGGCCTGCTGCAGGGAATCCAGGGGCAGGGGGCTGCCCACCGCTTCGCCGTAGCCCGCCGCCCAAATCTTGGGGCTGATGTATTCGAAGTTGACGCTCAACAGGGCCTTCCCCCCGGGCAGGGCCAGGACTGACAGGTAGTCGTTGTTGAAGCCGAAGCGACCCCCTGCCAGGGGGTCGCCCCAGACAGCAAGCAGCTCGGCGCGATAGCCCTCTGGAACCAGCAGCTTGTCCTCAACCGAGAAGGTCCGGTAGAGCCGCCGCTGCTCCGCCGCGCTGAGGCCGTCGTTCGCTAGCGGCAGGGGGGCACGCACCGGCTGGAAGGGCACAGCTGGCTTGCTTGCGGTGCTGCTGCGGGCTTGATCCAGGGGAAGGAGCAGCGCCGCCGCGCCACTGCCGGCCCCGATGCCAAGCAACTGCAGCAACTGGCGGCGATTGGGGGCGGAGCCGTTCATCGGTGGGGTTGGGTGTGGGGTTGGCAGCCCGGCAGTCGGCGCGGCACCAGCCTGGCGAGGTGGGAGCGTTGCAGGGGGTTGAAGTTGTCGTCGGTTGCTAGCAGCAAGCTGGAACGGCCATCGCCAAGGGGTGGGGCGGCCAGCAGCACTTCCCAGTTGTCGGGGGCCAGACCCAGCTGCAACAGATTCCAGCTAATCAGGGGTTTGACGGGCTGGCCAGCAGGGCCCTTGGCGGGCTTGGCGGCCAGGGCGGCGCTGGGGTAGAGCACCAGCCTGGCCTGCCATTGGTCGGGCGCTTTGAACTGGCGCCACAGCCCCAGCAGCCCCTGATCGGTGGCGAGGAGGTCCGTGAGCCCCCAGCCCGCCGGCGGCAGGGCGAGGGGCCGCAGCTCGGCCGGCTGCAGGTTGCCGCTGCCATCGGGCTGCCAGCGCAGTAGCCGAACCTGGCCCGGGGGGTCCTGCAGCAGGGCCATTTCCGCCGCCATCAGCAGCCCTGGGCCCCTGGGCAGGCGCGTCAACGACTCGGGCCCGCCGTTGCTGGGCAGGCCGCGCTCGGGCTGGAGCTGCCAGGCCGGTGGCAGGGCCCTGCTCTGCTGGAGCTGGCCGCTGCCCAGGTCGTAGCGCAGCAGGCCGGCGGCCCTGGCGGGCTGCAGGCGCCCCTCGCTGGCCACCCACAGGGTTGGGCCATCCAGCACCAGGCCTTCGCCATCCATGGGTTGGGGTTGGTCGAGCCGCAGCGGCGGCAGCGGAACCAGCCCCTTGAGCCCCCGTTCGCGCAGGCCGCGCCAGCGGCTGATGCTGCCCCTGGGCGAATCACTGAGGAGCCATAACTCATCAACCCCGGGGCGGTAGGCACCTGCGGAGAAGCCGCCCCCCTGGCCCGGTTCGATCTGCCGTTGCTCGACCACCTCCCAGCCGGCGGAAAGGGGGCAGGGCAAGGCAAAGGTGGGGGGTAGGTCCATGGCAAGGATTCAGACCCCAACCCGCAGCCGGTTCAGGGCCGCCAGCAGGTTGGGGGGACCGGTCAGATCGGGGCGCCATGGGGCGGCGGCGGCCATCGCTTCGACCACGATTGGCCCAGCTTTAGCAGGGCTGCTGCTGTTTGGCCTGTTGCGGCTATGGCGGACACCTGTGCCATCCAGCCTTGGATCCGCGGCCGCTCCACGGGAACACTGGCGATGTCACCCAGGCTTGCATGAACCTTTGGATCCTGCAGACGCGTCCCCCGGGGATCGTGGAGCCCTACGAGCTAGCTCGGCTGCGCGAGGAGGCCCGGCAGATGGGGGTTGCGCTCGAGGCCGTCGCACCGGAAGAGATTGATTTGATCGTCAGCCGCGGGGGCCGCCGCTCGATCCGCCGCTGCGGCCAGGAGGTGGATTTGCCCGATGTGCTGTTGCCCCGTACTGGCAGCGGCACCGACTACTTCTCCCTGGCAATCCTGCGCCACCTCGAACACCTGGAGGTGGCGGTGGTCAACCCGAGCGACGCCATTGAGGCGGTGAAGGACAAGCTCTACGCCCACCAGCTCCTAGCCCAGCGCAATCTGCCGATTCCACGCACGATGTTGGTGCGTTTTCCCGTGAACCTGGACTTGGTGGCCGCCCAGATTGGCTTCCCCTGTGTGGTGAAGCTGTTGGTGGGCTCCTACGGTAATGGCATCGTGCTGATCCATAACCCCAGCAGCTTTCAGGATCTGATGGAGCTTGTCTCCGCCCTGGATCGCTCCCAAAGCCTGATCCTGCAGCAATACATCGGCACCCGGCCTGGCGAGGATCTGAGGGTATTTGTGATCGGCGGACGGGTGCTCGGCGCCATGCTGCGGCGCAGCACCGATGGCAGCTTCAAGGCGAACATCAGCCGCGGCGGCGATGGCGAGGCCTTTGCCCTCAACCCCGCAATCGAAGAGCTGGCCCTGGCCAGCGCTGCCGCCGTGAAGCTCGAGATTGCCGGGGTTGATCTGCTGTTTGATGGGGAGGGCTACAGCGTGTGCGAGGTCAACAGCGCCCCCGGCTTTTGCGGCTTTGAAGCAGCCACGGGCCTCAACGTGGCCCGCGCCATCCTCGAGCACTGCCTAGGGCGCCAGCAGGCCAAAAACGAGCGCCAGGTTTCACCGCTTGGATCCCTGGCCATGGTTTGTTAGGTGCAGCGAAACAGCACGAGCCATGGATCACTTCTGCGTAGCGGCTTGGTTAATGGGCCATCGGCTAAAACCACTGAACTGCAATGCAATGGTGTCGAGATCACTCTTCCAACGATAGGTCAGGCTGGGCTACCGCAGCCCAGAGTTCGCCAAGGAGTGCAAATCGATCCCTTTGAGCCAACCAATCATCTGGGGCAGTGATCAATAGATCCACATCTGAATCGGGTCCAGTATCACCACGGGCCCATTAACCGAACAGCCGCACTTCTGCTGCCGGGATCACCTCTCGCATCTCGGCGGCCATACCCGCTAGCCGTTTGCTTAGGGGTAAGCCAGTCGCCATAGCCATGAACCCATTGTGACCCAGGTCGGAAGGTGGTGCCATGGCTGCAGGGGGGGCTGCCCAGCCCCCCAGCCCTCAGGCACCTAACCCTGGGGTGCAGCCCCAGGGGACGACCCCCGACCCGGCCCTGGGGCGATCTGGAGTTCCCGGTAACCGGTGGCCGGATCCAGCTGCCGCTGCAACTGCCAGTCGGGCAGCACCGCCAGGAGCAGCTCGGCCGTGGTGCGCACCAGGGACCCGGCGCAGAGGTGGCCGCCCGTGACCACGCCCTGGCCATCGGCGATGGCGACATGCAGATGGGCCCCATCGGGGCAAAGCGAGCCGGCCAGGTGCAGCAGTTCCAGATCCCCCGAGAAGCTGGTGATCCCCGCCTGGCCGGCCAGGCGGATCCGGGCCACCGCCAGGCTGCCAATGGCGCTGATCACCCAGCCGCCAGGCTCCTGCCGCTCGCCGATCCAGGCTTCCAGGGCCAGCCGCAGGTCCTTTCCATGCCCCAACCGCAGCGGCACCACCTTCATGGCCCGGCGGCCTCCACCAAGCTCTGCACCATCACATGGGCGTCCACAAACCCCAACTGGCCGTGGCGAAAGGCGCCGGGCAGGGTGCCCACGATGGCGAAGCCGTTGCGCTGCCAGCAGCGAATCCCGGCCCTGTTGGTGCCCACCACCAGGTTGAACTGCATGGCCCGAAATCCCAGCTGCCGGGCGGCCTCGAGTGAATGTTGGCAAAGGCGACTTCCGATGCCGCGCCGCCGCTGCGGCTGTGCCACCACATAACCGGCATTGGCGACATGGGCGCCGAGGCAGGGGGCATTGGGCCGCAGGTAGTAGCTCCCCACGAGCGTCCCCTCGCCGTCGATCGCCACCACCACGGCCTGACTCTGGTCCACCCACGCGGCCCGGGCCTCCAGCTCGCTGATCGCGGGATCGTGGGGGAAGGTGTCCCCGGCGCGAAACACCGGCTCCAGCAGGCTCCAGAGCGCCGGCCAGTCGGCGGGCTCAAAGCATCGAATCTGCAGGGCCAATGCCAGGGGATTCAGGGGGTTGCCCGGTAACCGCATCCGAGTCTCGCTCCCCCTTGCCACTCCCGGTTGGATCGCGCCCGGGTAAGGCCTTCCTGTGCCAAGGGATCGGCGCCCTCTGGCCCCCGTCGCCAAGCTGGACGTGCTGGCGAGGCCTAGCCTTTTGGCTTGAATCGCACCGTCCCTACCGTTGGGGAACGGACAGCCTTGCCCCTGGATGGCCCCAGCCCCCCTTGCCAGCCCCCTGAAGGCCCTGTTGCGCTGGCGTCACAACCTCAGCGTGCCCCAGTTCACCGTTGTCACGGGCCTACTGGTGATCGTGGTGGGCACCGTGCTGCTCGCCTCGCCGCTCTGCTCCAGCGACGACGTGGGGCTATGGCAGGCCCTCTTCACGGTGACCTCGGCAATCACGGTGACGGGCCTCTCGATCATCGTGGTGGATCGGGATCTCACCTTGATCGGCCAGGTGGTGCTCTCCGGCCTGATTCTCACCGGGGGCCTGGGGTTGATGGCGATCACCACGTTCCTGCAGGGGTTCGTGCAGGGGCGTTCCGGCCTGCGCCATCGCCTCGATCGCGGCGAAACCCTCGATGAATTCGGCGTGGGCGGGATCGGGTCCACCTTCAACAACATCCTGCTCAGCGCCACCCTGGTGATGGGCCTGGGCACGGTGCTGCTCTACACCTTTGGCTTCACCGATATCGCCAATCCTGGGCAGAGGCTCTGGGCCTCGATGTTCCACGTGATTAGTGCCTACAACAACGCCGGTTTTGGCCTTTGGGCCACCAACCTCGAGCCCTACCGCGACAACACGGTCGTGAATGGGGTGATCGCCGCCATGATTGTGATCGGCGGCATTGGCTGGCGGGTCACCAGCGATCTCTGGGCCAACCGCAAGCGCCTGAAGCGGCTGCGCAGCCTCAGCCTGCACACACGCCTGGTGCTGCGAACCACCCTGCTGCTGATCGTGGGCGGAGCCCTGGGTCTGCTGCTTACCGAGCACTTTGGCTTCAATGCCCAAGCCCTAGCCGACTACAGCCTTTGGCAAAAGCTCCAGATCGGTTTCTTCCAGTCGATCTCCACCCGCACAGCTGGGTTCAACACCATTCCCCTCTCCGCGGGGGTGATCACGGACGCGGGCCTACTGCTCATGATCGTGCTGATGTTCATCGGCGCCAGCCCGGGCGGCACCGGCGGCGGCATCAAAACCACCACCTTCGCCATCTTGATGGGGGCGACCCGCTCCACCCTTGAAGGCCGCGACAACGTGCTGCTCAACCGCCGCCAGATCCCCGATGGCACCGTGCTGCGGGCCGTCGGCGTGACCCTGGCATCGATCCTGTTTGTGGTGCTGATGGCCTTGCTGCTAGGCATTGGCCCCACTGCCACTGGAGTGCGCAGTTCCCAGGCCTTCAGCTTTCTGGAAAAACTCTTCACCTGCGTCTCGGCCTTCGGCACCGTGGGCCTCGACCTTGGCGTCACCGCCAACCTCAACCGCTGGGGGCAGCTGGTGCTGATGGTCGGCATGTTCGTGGGGCGGATCGGCATCCTCCTTTTGCTGTCGGCCCTCTACGGCAGACGGCCCCAGCAGAGGGTGGGCTACCCCAGCGAAGACCTCTACGTCTAAGCGAGCCAACCCAGCCGGCCCACCGCCTAGAACAGTGATGTGAGCGCTGCAATTAAACCGGTGAACCAATGGTGGCAATGGGGTCCCGAGGAGGATCGCCGACCAGGCGGTGGCTTCGCCGTGATTGGCGTTGGTCGATTCGGATCCTCGGTGTGCTCGGAACTGCTGCAAGCCGGCGCCGATGTGCTGGCGATCGATTCCAGCCAACGGGCGATCGAAGAGCTGCGCCAGGTCGACCCAGCCTTCGAGGCCCGGGTGGTGGATTGCACCGATGAGGAGGCCCTGAGGGCCGCTGGCGTGCTGGAGATGGCCACCGTTGTGGTGGCCATCAGCGAACCGATTGAGGCCAGCATCACCGCCACCTTGATCTGTAAGGACAGCCCTGGCACCAAGGTGCGTCAACTGATTGCCCGCGCCACCAGCGACCTGCACCTCAAGATGCTCTATCGGGTCGGGGCCGATCGCGTTGTCTTTCCCTCCAAGATGCAGGGCCAACGCTTGGGCTTGGAATTGGTGCGGCCCAACCTGCTGGAGCAGTTGCGCCTTGATGATCGCCACAGCATCGAAGAGATCAGGGTGCCCCGCGTTTTCGTGGGCCACTCCCTGCGGGATCTCAACCTGCGCAAGCTCTACAAGGTGAGCGTGCTTGCGGTCGGCCTGCCCGGCCAGTTGCAGGTCAACCCGGCTGCCTCCCATGTGCTTCAGGAGGGCGAAATTCTGGTGGTGATGGGCTCCAGCGATGACCTCAGGAGGCTGGCGCCCGATTGAGGGGCCGGCCCAACCCCATGGCAGGAAGGATCCCTAGCGCCAGCAGCCCTTCAAGAGGAGCAGCTGTAGTGGGATACGCCACCGGCATTGAAGAACTCCCGGGGCTTGAGCTGGTCGAACCGGGCCTGGGTCTGCGGCGATTGCTCCTCGTAGGGATGGCTGAACACCGCCTGCAGCTCCTTCACCAAGCTGCTGTCGCCGAGGGCGGCCTGTTGGTAGGCGGGCGCGACCAGCCATTCACGCCAGGTGTAGTTGGGGTTGGCGAGTTGCATCCCAATAGATGGGCCCGTGGCATCGCCGCTGCTGGTGATGCGCTCGCGCCAGCGCTGCAGCCAGGCGTTCCAGCGGCCATCGAGCTGCTCGGAGCTGGGCAAGTAGAAACTCTCCTTCAAGCTGGCGAGCTGCTCGGGGATTGCCGACAGCCTTCGGAAAAAGATCGTGTAATCCACCTTGCTGAGCACCAGCAGCTCCAGCAGCTCGGTGACCAGCGCCGCGTCGTAGCTACTGAGGCCGAGTTTGCGGGTCCACATGGCTTCAATCTCCTGCTCCATCGCCTCGGCAAAGCCGTGCCAGATCCCATCCAGCCGGGCCAGGGCATCGCTGTCGCCTGGGAGCAGCAGACGGATGGCGGCCCAAAACATCTGATAGTTGGCTTCGGCCGCCACCGGTTGGTTGAAGAAGCAGAAATGCTCGCCGCCGCCGGTCCAGGGTTGGAACCTGGGGTCGAACAGTTCGCAGAAGCCAAAGGGCCCGTAATCGAGGGTGAAGCCGCCGGCGGCGCAGTTGTCGCTATTGAAATTGCCCTGGCAGTAGCCCACGCGGATCCAGTTGGCCACCAGGGCGGTGAGCCGTTGGCGAAACAAACGGGCTAGTTCCACCACTTGCTCGTGGAAGGGAAGGCCCGCATCAATCTCCGGGCGGTAATTGCGCTCGATCAGGTGCTGCACGATCAATTGCAGCTCCTCGAGGGCCGCCGGATGGGCGGCGCTGCGGACCCGGCGGGCAAACAGCTCCAGCTGGCCGACCCGCAGAAACGATGGCGCCACCCGGGTGGTAATCGCCGCCGGATTGTCCACCAGGATGTCGGGATCCATCGACCTGGAGTTCGGGGCGTACCAGGGCCGGCGCACTGTTTCAGCCCGCGACATGTAAAGCGTTAACGACCGGGAGGTGGGAACCCCCAAGGCGTGCATCAACTCCTGGGCCAGAAACTCGCGCACGCTGGAGCGCAGCACGGCGCGCCCATCGGCGCCGCGGCAGTAGGGAGTGGGGCCCCCGCCCTTGAGTTGCATCTCCCAGCGTTTGCCCTGGAACAGGCCTTCAAACACGGAGATGGCCCGGCCATCGCCATAGCCATTGCCGGTGCCAAACGGGCACTGCTGGATGTATTCCGTGCCGTAAATCGAGAGGGCATAGCCGGTGGCCCAGCCCACCGCTCGCATCGGCTCCCGCGCCACGCTGATGTCGCCGGAAAAGAGGCGGCGGAACTGGTCGTCCTGGGCCAGGTCCCCACTGAGGCCCAGCTCGCTGAACAGGGTTGGGCTGTGGGCGACGTAGTCCGGCGCTGGAATCGGCGTGGGTGTGACTGGCACGTAATGGCCGGAGAACACCTGGCGGGGCTGGTGATCCTGGCCATCGCTTCTGGCCTGGGGATCGGCCCGCAGGCCTTCGAGCAACGAATAGTCGGCCCGCTCGGCAAAGCCAGCAAAGCTGGTGACAAAGGGCGATTCGACCTCGCCCGGGGTGGCTGCTTGCGGCGTGGTCGTCACGGGGTTCTCGCAGGGGGCTTGCCGGGGCCTAGCCCTGACGCTTCGGCCATCATCCCTACCTTGGGTGAGGGTTGGGGCGGTGGGTCCCAGCCGGTGCCGCCCCAGACCCAAGCCCCGGGCCTCTCATCTTCTTCACGCTTCGTTACGGGAGTTGCCAGACTCGGTTTTTGCTGCTCGGGCCATGGCGACGCCGCTACCCCTTGAAGTTGTGGCCGGCATCTGCGCTGCCACCTTGACCGTTGCCTTGCTCCGCAGTGAAGGCGAAACCAGCCAGAGCACTGGCGCCCGTCTGCAGAGCCCATCGGCGACCTGGCCACTGCCCCACTCCATCGCTAACGGCCTCAGGGGTTACCTGTTCGGCCCCGGTCAGGCCCAAAGCCTGGGCTTGCTGGTTTTGCGGCTGGCGATCGGGATGATGATGATTCACCACGGCCAGGACAAGCTGGCCGATCCCCAGGGATTTGCGAACAACTACGTCATCCCCCTGCATCTTCCTTTTCCCCTATTGATGGCCCACGCGGCCGGATACGCCGAAATTTTTGGCTCCTGGCTGTTGATTTTTGGCCTGCTCACCCCCCTAGGAGCCCTCGCCCTCACTGGAACCATGGCCGTTGCGGCCTACCACCACATCCTCACCAGTGGTCTGAATATCTACGTGTTGGAACTGGTTGTGCTTTACCTGGGCGGCAGTTTGGCCCTGCTTCTCCTGGGCCCAGGCCGATTCTCCTTTGATGCCGGCATCGCCAAGGAACTGTTGAACAATGGGGCCGACCAGGAGGATTCTGTTGGCTCAGTCGCCCAACCGTCGACCCTGATCGCCATTCCTGTGGAGTCAAGGCGCGGTTAGTTCCTGGGGCTGCAAGCAGTGGTGCCCTGGCTGGGTCTACTCAGCCATGGGGTTGTCCAGACGGTTCCCTGAGCTGGGCAGTGGGCTCGCTTCTCTGCAGCATGGGCAGCAGGCTGCTGATGCCCAGGGCCAGGGAGGTGCGGGCGACCAGTAGTGCTAACACGAGCAGACCTAGGGGCCGGCCAGGATCCTTATCCCAGCCTTCTGGGTCGATCGGCTTAATCAATCGAGCGGGGATCTTGCCGGACCTGGGGTGACGGGCCATTCCAGAGGGCTGGGCAAGCGACAGTCCTGGCCAACCCTGAGTTGTTGTTTTGAGGATTGGCCATCAGCTTGAAAGCATCGCCACTCCTGCCAGCCCTGCTCCGGTTGTGGCCGCCGCACCGATCACTTGAAGAACGCTCCAGCCCAGGCGCAGCTGCACAAACAAGGCCAATCCCACTACAAGCAGCGCCCAGGGGTTGAAGTAGCCGCCGGGCACAAGCACGGGGCCGGCGAAAAACAACGCCAGGCTGGCGATCACTCCCACCACAACCGCGGTGATGGCGCTCAGCGGTGCCCCGAAACGCAGATCAGCTCTGGAGGCTTCCACGAGAGGGGCCCCGACCAGGATGAAGCCAAACGAGGGCACGAAGGTGAACCAAACCGTCACCACCACCGCCGTTAGGGCCGGCAACCAGGGGCCAGAGCCGGCGCTGATCGCCTGGTTCCATCCACCCATGAACCCGACAAAGGCCAGCACGATGATCAAGGGACCAGGGGTACTTTCCCCTAGCGCCAGGCCATCGAGCATCTGCGCAGCTGAAAGCCAGCCAAAGTCCTCCACCGCGCCCTGGGCCACGTAAGGCAGCACCGCATAGGCCCCGCCGAAGCTGACCAACGCCACCCGGGTGAAGAAGCGGGCCATGGTCGCTAGGGAGCCGTTCCAACCTCCGGCCGCCGCCAGCCCGGCCAGAGGGAGGAGCAGGGCCAAGGCCCAGACCAGCAGCGTCCGCGCCAGGCGCCGGCGCGAGAAACGGGCGTGCTCGGGGCTCGTGGTGTGGTCGTCATGCAGGGCGCCTGTTGGATCTCTCTCCGTTTGCTCTGCTGTTAAGCCGTGGGAGCGTGCGGCCAGGAGCAGGGAGGGGCGCAGACGGGAAGCCAGCAGGCCGACCACGCCCGCCCCAATCACGACCAAGGGATAGGGAATGTGGAATGCCGCCAGTGCCAAAAAGCCAGCGATAGCCAGGGCCCCCAAGAGGGGAGTGTGCAGGGTGCGGCGGCCGATGCGCCAGGCGGCCATCAGCACGATCGCCAGCACCGCTGGTTTGAGCACGGCAAACACCGACGCCAGCAGCGGCAGCTGTCCCCATAGGGCGTAGAGACTCGCCAGGGCCGTGATAACGAAGACCGAGGGGATGACAAACAACCCACCGGCGATCAGGCCCCCGGCTACGCCGTGCATGAGCCAGCCGAGGTAGGTGGCCACCTGCATGGCCTCAGGGCCGGGCAGCAGCATGCAGTAGTTGAGCGCGTGCAGATAGCGCCCTTCACTCAGCCAGCGGCGACGTTCGACCAGCTCGCGATGCAACAGCGCGATCTGGCCTGCCGGCCCCCCGAAGCTCACCCAGCCAAGCTGGAACCAGAAGCGCGTGGCCTCGACCAGGGTCACCGGGGACGGTTGTGCCGACATGGGTTGAATTCAGCCTGCCATCAGGATCCATCCTGCGGCCAACCGCCCTCCCGTGCCGTAAGTGCCACCACAGCCGTCCTTAACCCTTCTGGCTGTGCGCCCCTACCGGATGGATCACCGGGACCAACCCTGCACCTAGAGCGGATGGGCCCTTGATCTTGCGCAGGAGTGGCCCATTTCTTTTGAGAACCACTACCCGTCATCAATCACGTCTGCCAGTTAGGAGCAAGTTGGGCGATCAAGATCTATTGGCGCCCTATCCCATGCAGACTCAGTACACGTCAGAGGTATGCATGCGTCCATCCCTGATCGCCTGCCGTAGGGCTTGGTAATCAGCTTCAGACTGCTGGGCGTGGATTAAAGCCTGCTCCACCATGGACTTGGCAAATGGCTTGGGTTCGCCGATATGGTCCTTGATGGCAACCCTGTCGCCAGAGCGGGCATGGGCCTTGGCGAGGGTCCAGGCGCAAAGACGGCCATAGTCGCTGAGCCCATCCTCATCCAGGCGGCTTAGGTCGACGGATCCCTTCCAGTCGCGGAAATGGCGCAAATACAGATGATGTCCCTCTGGAGTGGTCGTCCAACCAAGGAAAGCATCACTGGATGTTTGCATGAGCCGTTGGCCCTGCACCACCCGCTCACCTTGATGGTTGGTTGATGCTGCCTGGACGTAGGGAGCTAGGACCGATGCCTCAGCCTGCTTGCTTTGCAACACCAGCACATCATTGGGGTGTTTACCGGCAAACACCCCAACCGCGCAGCGGGTGCCGACCGATCCCACACCTACCGCCTTAATCGCGGCATCCATGAATTGGAACTGGGAGAGAATCCGCCTCATTTCCGGCCGGATGCTCTGTAAGTATCTTGCAAAAATGCCA
Organism: Synechococcus sp. UW140; assembly: GCA_943369525.1. Classification (GTDB taxonomy): domain Bacteria; phylum Cyanobacteriota; class Cyanobacteriia; order PCC-6307; family Cyanobiaceae; genus BAIKAL-G1. The sequence goes on along the minus strand of CALRNL020000008.1, from coordinate 118,185 downwards.
TGAAAACGGTTCAGCCAGTACATGCCTCCCCCCCATTCCTCTGGAAGCTCTGCCGTTCGCCAGATCAGGGGGGGATCATGACGAAAGCGCAGCCGTCCGGAACTGTCGGTTTCGCAGAGTTTGCCTACGGCCTCGCGGCTATCGCGATGCTTGGCGTTCTTGACGACATCACTTAAATGATGCTGCAGATTTTTACTTGTGGAGTGATCAATCAGGGCCTCAAGATCAAGCCTCATGACATACATGGGGATGAACGCCATGGCTGCGAAATTGGCCATCGCCTCGCCATAGGCCCGCAGACTGCGGCGACAGATTTTTTCCTGCCTTGCTTCGCTGATGCCCAAGCTGCGCGCTGCAAGAAGCAGGCTTGTGGATAGCCGCTCCAAATCCCACTCAAAGGGACCAAGATGGGTTTCATCAAAGTCGTTGATGTCAAACAGCAGATTCCGCTCTGGGGAGCCATAGAATCCAAAGTTCATGAGATGGGCATCACCACAGAGCTGCACCATCAGACCAGAGTTGGGCTTGCGGCTTAGATCAGAAGCCATCACCGCAGCGGCGCCGCGGAAAAAAGCAAATGGGCTCTCGGCCATGCGACTGTGGCGAACAGGCACCAGCCAGGGCAATCGCTGGGTCTCCTGTTGGATCAGCAGCTCAATGGGATCGGGGCGTTGGTTCTGCAATTCACCGGACACGGCCCCCCAATCTAGGCCTGCTCCATCCATGCAACGGCGATGAAACAACAATTTAGGATGCCCGGTTCAGTGGCAGATCACGGCCCCAACCCCTCCGCGCCCGCTGCTATGGGCAAGCGGGAAAAATATCATCCAGAGCAGCTTGTAGGGATTGGCCCCATGGGATGCAATCCCAAGCACTTCAAGCAATAGGAAAGGACTGTCCAGCCAGTGGAGTCCAATCAATAGCGAATAAAAATGAATCCGGTGCCTGCACGCAGGATTCACGGTGGCCTAGCTAATGACAGTAAATAAGGGCTCATATCAGCCTTTGCCTCGCTACATAGAGGCCAAAGATATGGGCTTCTATGGGCTTAGTCATCGCCAGGAGTCTTCAGCTTGTAGCCGCTAAGGATGGAGGATCAACCAGGTGCAAGTGCCACCCCTAAATCCCAAAAGCCCCGTGAAGCTTGGATCAAGCTAAGCAGATTCCATTCCAGATGCAGGGGGGGAAGGGCAGCGACACCAGCTCGAAAGAAGGTCCTACGTATCCAAACGCAACGGTTTGGCCGGATTGCTGCAGGACGCTGGCTTGGCCCGAGGAGTCCCTTGGCATTGTTGAGTCAGTCACCCAACCGCGAGCCCATCAGTAGTGATGTCCTCAATCAAGCCCCGGGCCTGGCTCATCTTTCAAGCCGTAGTAGTCATCATTTCCCTTGCCTTAGCTGAGCTGATCGCCCGGTTTTTCCACCTTGATCAGGCCGGAGGCGTGCTGTGTCTGGCCAGCCTGGCCAGCCTGGTGGTCTGCGCCAGGCTGGGTGCCCGTCAGGCTCTGCTGGGCGTTACGGGCTTGGCGGTGTTGTCCGTCGCGGCGGTGTACAGCCAGAGCGATCCCCTACTCGCCACCATCGTGCTCACGGGTACAGCCCTTGGCCTCGGCCTAAGCGGCCGCTGGCAGTTGAAGCCGGTGTACTGGCTGCTGGTGGTGAGTCTCTGCATCTTGATTACCAATAGTCCGCTACCGGCCAGTCCTGCCTCCTTCGACGTGGTGCGGCTCGCCATCGCCTTTTTTGCGTCCGGCAGTTTGGCCACCGTGCTGCAGACCACGCTGGTGTCGCCTAGGGAGGGCGCCCCAGCGCCGATCCCGTTTGCAGTGGCGCACAGCTGGCGCCGGAGCGCCGCCCACGGCGTGATGCTGGCCACCGCCACCGTGGTGAGCACCCCAATCGCATTGCAGCACCACTAGCACACCAGCGGGCTCTGGCTAGTCCTAACGCCATTCCTTGTGCTGCAGCCATTCGTCAAAGACTCCTGGAGTGTGGCGCTCCATCGCTCCCTAGGAACCCTCGCCGGCGTCCTGCTGGTGATCGGACTCGCCTTCGCCCTGCCCCGCAGCGTGCCCCTTGCGCTTCCGGCCGTCGCTGCCGGCGTGATCACCGTCGTGATCGCGGTCAAGAAAGGCCATCGTGCCTTGATGCTCACGGCCCTCACTGCCACGATCGTGCTGTTCAACAGCAGCAACCAGACTTTGCTGCTGATGGCTGATAGGCGCGTCCTGGCCTCGGCCCTCGGCATCGCCATTGCCCTGGGACTTATGGCCCTAGCCCATCCGATCGAGCAGCGTTTCGCGCGATCAGCCGAAAGGATTGTGGCAGGTTGATGAGAAGCAGACAGACATCGAAGCGATTGGTGCTGCCCTGCAAGTGTGGGCCAACCCATGGGCACGGGCCATGGGCAGGAAACGGACCTTTTGACGTGCTTACCCCTACGGCCCAGGGTGTCATCGAGGCGCCCATGGCCAAAGGCCTTGATGCCAACTGCTTCGCAGTAGGCCAAGGGTACGGGATAGCCATGGATCACCGGGGCGTGGATTTCGCAGCTGGGTGCCTTGCTGATCGCCATGGAAGCAACGACCTGGGCCACCGGGCGTGGGCCCCACCCCGCCTGCTGTTGCAAGGACCGCCCAGCGGCCCGGCCTGATCGGTGCAACGGCCGAGGAATGGGGCCTTTTTTGCGGGGCCTTGCCGGTTCTGGGGCGATCGGCGCTGGTCCAGCTACGGAAGGGCTGGGGGTGGGGGACTGGATCGCAGGGGCGCTAGGAACTAGCCGGCAACGAGGGTGCTGCTCAAGTGAGCGGCTGGTTCTTGGTGGCGTTGCCCTCGGGGACTGGGCCTTGGCGCTGCAGGATGGGCAGGAGGCTGCTGATGCCTAGGGCCAGGAAAGAGAGGGCGCCAAGTAGCGCTAACAGCCGTAAACCCAGTGGCCGGCCAGGATCCTTGTCCCAACCCTCCGGGTCGATCGGCTCCAGCGGGAGCTGCCTCGCTGGCCTGGGGCGATGGGCCATGGCAGTGGGTTCATTAGGAGGTCAGCCTGACTTACCAGCCCTCGAATTGTTGTATCCCAAGGATATGGACCGCACAGCTCCCTTCCGTCCGACCCCCTTGGGAAGGCACCTCGGCTGACCAGGCAAACGCCCTGGGCCAACGTTCCTGACTTTGCTGGGCTCAGCCCGCCCTGGTGATCACGTGCTGGATCACCGCCAGCAGTCCATCGGCGAGGGGGCGATGGGCGGCGAGCTTGGTGCTCCAGATCGATCCCAAAAGGAGTTCCTCTGGGCTCACCAGGCCCAAGTCCTGGCCCTCCAGCAGCTGCAACTGCTCTAGCGGCACGGACAGCTCACCCCGGAACACGTGGGCCGTACGACGGTGGATGGGATGCACCATCACCAGCTCAAGGTCTGGAGGCTGCCAGCTGATTTCCTCCAGCAACTCACGCCGCAGCGCCTGCTCCGGCGTTTCGCCCGGTTCGAGGTGCCCGCCAAAGAGTCCCCAGCAGCCGGGCGCGACGATCGTGGCGATCTCGTCGCGCAGCTGGATCAGCCAGCGACCCTCCCGCTGCAGCATCGCCAATGCAACTTCAACGGCCATGAATCAGCTTCAGGCGGTGGCAGTGCGGCGTCGTTGGGTGGCGACGAGGGCGGCCCCACCGGCAGCCAATCCAAGACCGCCGCTGATGGCCAGGACCACCAGCGTCTGCAACAGCAGCAGAAAAATACCAATGGCTGATCCGGCCGCGATCTGAATCCTGGCCTTGATCAGCAGGGTGATCAGCAGCAGCACGGTGGCCTTCAAGGCGAGCAGCTTGGAGGTGCTGAATGGGAAGAAGGGGTTCAGAAGCACCGGGTGACCACGGGTATCCCCATCCTGGCGGGCCGATCCGGCAACGGCGGACTCCCTTAAGCCCGAGGCGGCTGGGGTGGGATCCCCTGAGTGGACAGGCCCGCCAACCCTGTTGCCGTTTCTGGGCCAACAGCTCGATCGCCTGGTCCCGCGTCAGCGCCTTGGGGCGTCCCAGCAGGGGTGCCCTGGCTGCTGTCGCCAAGCCATGACGGGGATGGGAGGTGCCGCAGCTTCGGATGCAAAAATGCCTCGGGAAGGAATGCGTTAGATCCGGCTGGACCTCGCCGCCATTCCTTTTCCACCCCAACTCGCATCGATTCCGTGGCAACGTCTGCTGGCCAACTCGCTCCGGATCAGACGGCCGAACATCAACGCTTAAGGGAGGCCAACGAGGGCCTCAATCCGTGGCGCAAGTGGGGCTCCTATCTGAGCGAAAGGCAATGGGGCACGGTGCGCGAAGACGATAGCCCCGATGGCAATGCCTGGGAATCCTTCAGTCATGATCAGGCAAGATCCCGTGCCTACCAATGGGGAGAAGATGGCTTGGCAGGCATCAGCGATGACCGCCAGCTGCTGTGCTTCGCCTTGGCGCTCTGGAATGGCAAAGATCCAATCATCAAGGAGCGCCTCTTTGGCCTCACCAATAGTGAGGGAAACCATGGCGAAGACGTCAAAGAATATTACTACTACCTAGACTCAACACCAACGCATTCCTACATGCGTTACCTCTACAAATATCCGCTCAATGCCTATCCCTATGACGACCTTGTCGCTACCAATCGCAGCCGTTCACGCCTGGAGCCGGAATATGAGCTGATCGACACGGGGATCTTCGACAACAATGAATACTGTGACGTCGAAGTCGACTATGCCAAGGCTGGACCAGAGGATCTGCTGATCCAGATCACGGTGCACAATCGTTCCAACCAAACGGCCAAGCTCGCCGTCTTGCCAACCCTCTGGTTTCGCAATACCTGGGATCAGGGGAGCAGCCCGAAACCCTTGATTAAGACGAAGCCCTCCCAGTCAGGCCAAGCGAGACTCCATGCAACCCATCCCGACCTTGGCGATTTCTCGCTGCAATGCAACGGGGCAGATGAATTGGTGTTGACGGAGAACGAAACGAACACAGAAGTCATTTTCCAACAACCGAACCAATCCCCTTACACCAAATGCGGCATCAACCGCTACGTCGTTCATGGCGAGGCGGCAGCTGTTAACCCATCCCAGCAGGGCACGAAGGCTTCGGCGATTTACAACCTCACGATTGGTGCCCATGCCTCAACCATCATCAAGTTGCGACTGACAAAGTCAACGCCTGAAACACAAGATGACTCTGCCTATCACGATTTCAATCAGATCTTGGATCGCAGAAAGCAAGAGTGCGATGACTTTTACGCCAGGGTGATGCCAACTGGATTTAGCGCTGAGCAAAAGCTGGTGTTCAGGCAGGCGATGGCTGGGATGTTGTGGTCCAAACAGTTCTACAACTATGACATTGCGCCCTGGCTGCAGCAGCGGGGCATTGATCCCCTGGGTTCCCATCAAGAACCGGGTTTTAGGAATCAGCAGTGGCATCACATGAGCAACAGTGATGTCATTTCCATGCCAGACAAATGGGAGTATCCCTGGTACGCGGCCTGGGATCTGGCCTTTCACGCAACCACTTTTGTCTTTGTCGATCCAAGTTTCGCCAAGCGACAGCTCAGCTTGATGCTGAGCAGTCGGTACCTGCACCCTAATGGGCAAATTCCAGCCTATGAGTGGAACTTCGGCGATGTCAACCCACCTGTGCATGCCTGGGCGACTTTCAATGTCTACCTAGCCGATGCGACACTCCATGACAAGGCTGATCATCAGTGGCTAAAAGAAAGCTTTCACAAGCTTCTCATCAACTTTACTTGGTGGTTGAATCGAAAAGATGCCAATGGCAATAATGTGTTTCAAGGCGGCTTCCTTGGTCTCGATAATATTGGCATTTTTGACCGCACTGAATCACCAGAGATGGGCGGCAGCCTGGAGCAAGCTGATGGCACGGCCTGGATGGCCTTATTTGCCCAGACCATGGTGCAAATCTCTGTGGAGCTAGCCCGGAAAGATAATACCTATCGCGATTACCCAGCCAAGTTCATGAGGCAATTTCTCGCAATCGCCCATGCAATGGTCAATCCCAATGCGAGCGCGAGCATGTGGGATGAGCAGGATGGCTTTTTCTATGATGTACTCCGCAAAAACGACGGCAGCTCAACACGCCTGAAAGTCAGGTCCATGGTCGGACTGATTCCCCTGTGTGCCGTCCAGGTTTTCGAGCAAGATGTCATGGAGAGGCTGCCTGAGCTCAATGATCTGTTATTTGGGCTCCAGAACAGATTTCCAGATCTGCAAAGTTCTTTTCACGATGCGAGACTCAAGGGGTATGCCGACCGGCACATGATGTCGGCTCTCGATGAGACCAATTTTCGCCGCGTGCTGAAGATCATGCTCGATCCCGATGAGTTCCTCGGAGACTTTGGTATTCGCTCGATCTCAAAACGGCACGAGAGTGAACCCTATCGCTTTTCCCATAATCACCAGGAGTTCGTTGTCCAATACCTGCCGGCCGAGTCCGATTCAGGCCTGTTCGGCGGCAACAGCAACTGGCGCGGTCCGATCTGGATGCCAGTCAACGTCATGATTGTTCGCTCCTTGATTGTCTACTTCTGTTATTACGGCAAAGACTTCCAGGTTGAATTCCCAACCGGCAGCGGTCAGTTGGCAAACCTCTATGAGATCGCCGAGCAACTAGCCCACAGGCTCGTCTCCATTTTCACACGCAATGCTGAAGGTGTAAGACCAGTCTTTGGCAACCAGCAGACCTTCCAGAGCGACCCGAACTGGCAGGATTATCTCCTGTTTTATGAGTACTTCCATGGTGACAATGGGGCCGGGATTGGCGCCAGCCACCAGACCGGCTGGAGTGGTCTGGTCGTTAATTTGACCCACTATTTCGCCGTTAATACCCAGGACAGCCTGTTGGCCCGTGGCCCTACGGGACCAGCGCCTCAAGTGCACCAGGGCGACCGCTGAGCCAGAGTTTTGCAGCTGCCTGAACCTGCCTGTGAAGGTGATTCTTCAACGCCTAATCGGGCGCCTCAAGCGCTAAGGCACAACAGGCTGCAGTGCCGGTTAGCCGCTGCTGCTGATGACTACCTTTAGTGATCACCCCATGAAAGCTCAACCCACCCGAGCCCTGGCGGTGCCCTTCCTCGGTGTTTTGGCCAGCCTGCAACTGATCGACCCGAGTGTGGCCAACACAGTCCTGGTGAAGGCCGGTCAAGCCTTTGAAATGCAGGGCGCCTCCTTGGCCCTGGCAGCCAGCATCTCCGCCCTGGCTCAGGCTGCCACCGTGTTGCTGATGGGCTTCCTCGGCGATCGCCTGGAGCGCCGTCAGGTGTTGATGGCCGCCTTGCTCCTAGCGATTGCCGGTGATGGCATCGCCATGGCGGCGCCCCATGCAGGCCTGTTTCTGATGGGTCGTGCCCTGGCCGGCATCGCCGTCGGTGCTGTGCTCGTGCTGTCCTTTGCGGCCGTCAGCGTCGTGAGCCGTCCCGACCAGCTGGGCAAGGCTTTGGGTCTATGGAACCTCCTGATTATCGCTGGCTTTATCGCCGGCTCGCTCTTGGGTGGCCTCTTGGCCAATCACAGCTGGCGCCTGGCCCTGGGCCTGGTGCCCCTGCTCGCCATGGTCTGCCTGCCGTTGGTGCCTTTGCTTTTGCCGGAGATGCCCGCCAACCCCAAGCTCAGGGCCGATTGGCCAGGACTGATCAGCATCGCTGGGGCGATGGTGCTCTTTTTGAGCGGCGTGAGTCACGCCGTCAACGGCTTGACCTCTACCCAGTTCCTGGTGCCAGTCCTGTCTGGCGTGGTGCTGTTCGGCGTGCATCTGCTGATCGAGCGCAGCCGTCAGCAGCCGATCTTCCCTGTTGCTCTATACCGCCGTGGTTGTTTCGCTGCGGCAATCGGGAGCGCCATCGCGTCTAACTTCGCCTGGGCCGTGGTGCAGCTCCAGACGAGCAACTTCTGGCAGCTGGTGCAGCACTTCAGCACCAGTCAGGTGGCCCTGGCCCAGCTCCCCCTACTCGTTTGTTTTGCCGTTGGCGCTGTGCCGGCGGGCCGGCTGATGGGGTCAAGTCGCCGCACCACCCAGCTGATGGCTGGTGGGATCGTGTCTCTCGTACTCGGGCTGCTGTGGTTTGCCGCGATCCGCGCCGACAGCTCCTATGGCTCCCTGGTGATGCCGATGGTGCTGGTGGGCAGTGGACTGGCCTTTATCACCGTGCCCGAATCGGCGTTGTTCGTCCAGGAGGCTCCTTCGGGCTCTCTCGGCCCCGTCACGGCCTTCCGCACCACCACCGGACAGTTTGGTTTCGCCTTGGGTTTCGCCGCCAGCGGTGCGATGGTGGATGGCTTCGGATCCGCCAACCTGCATGAACAGGTGCTGAGGCTGGGCTCCACAACCGTTTGGAGTTCCGAACTCGAAGCCAAGGTGCGGGCAGTCCTGGGCAGCGGCATGCTGAGCCATGCCAAAGACCTGCCGGCCAAGGCCATCGAGGTGATGACCGACACCTACGCCAGTGGCCTGGCGGGCACCCTGCTTGTGGCAGCCCTGGTGGTGGGATTGCTCGGCGCGATCAGCCTGCTGTTGCTGGTGATCGGCCACCAGCAGCGGCGCCTTGAGCAGGGGGCCCGGGCCTAGGGCCTCCCTGCCTAGCTGTCACCCTTGGCAACGGCTTCCCCAAAGCTCTTGTGGTCTGCCCCGGCCAGTTCTCCATGCTGGGTCGCCTGCTCCAGAACCCCTCGACAAAGCGCTTTTGTTCATCGAAATGAACCGCCCTAGCTCGCCGATCGCCGCTTCTGGCATGGCCCTTGGCCAGAGTCCAGCCGCAGAGCTTGGCGTAGTTCTTGAGGCCATCGCCATCCAGCTGGGTCCCATCGACCGATCCCTTCCAATCGCGGAAATGGCAGACGTGGATGGGATCACCTGCGTTGTCGGCAGCTAGTTGGCGCTAATGCGCTGAAAAGGCTTGCCAGTTGGTTCAGCTGCCTCATGATCTAATCTCAATGAGGAATGCCGGCCATGGGTTTCAATTCCAATAGTTGAAAATGCTATTACTGGTGCCTTTAGCTCACAGGTTGTAGGTGTCTTGGCGGATTGGGCAACCGGGTGCTGACCATAAAGGCCGCTGCCACCATCAACGCAGAGGCCGCCAGGCAGGCCTGCATCCCGCCAACCACAAAGAGGGCTCCTGAGAGAAGGGTGCCGACGAGGCGACCCGCGGCATTGGCCATGTAATAGAAGCCCACATTGAGGCTCACCGATTCAGCATCGGTGTAGGCCAGGATCATGTAGCTATGAATCGAGGAATTCATGGCGAACACCACGCCGAACACCGCCAGGCCGACGACAACAGCCAAACCTGGATTGCCCACCTGACGCCAGAGTGCCATGGCAATCAGGGCTGGGATCGCTGTGAGCACGGCACTCCAAAACTGAACCGCCGAGACGCCCGGAGCGGCGCTTTGGCCCCAGGCCCGACGCAGGACTGGAGCTGAGCCCTGCACGATGCCGTAGCCAATGACCCAGAGGCCCATGAAGCCGCCCACTTCCCAAAACTTCCAACCCAGGGCGGCTTCGAGGAAGACCGGCAGGGCCACCACGAACCAGACATCGCGGGCGCCGAACAGAAAGAAGCGCGCCAAGGAAAGGAGATTGATGCCGCGGCTCTTGGAGAACAGGGCACTGAATTGGGGTTTTTGCTTCATGCGGCCCATGTCGGCCGGCAGCACCAGGGTGCCGCAAAAGGCCAGTAGTAGGCCGGCGGCCATCGCCGCCACGGCCGCGTTGAAGCCGATCGTGGTAAGCAACACACCACCGAGGAAGAAGCCCACCCCCTTGAGGGCGTTCTTGGAACCGGTGAGGAGGGCCACCCAGCGAAAGAGTTGCTGCTCGCCTTGCTGCTGATCGCCTGGCGTTTCAGGGACCACCGTCTTGATGGCACTTTTGGCGCCCATCTTGTTGAGATCCTTAGCAATGCCACTGATGGCCTGGGCCACCATCACGTAGGCCACACTCCACCATTTCGGCCAGCTGTCGGCCACCGGGATCAGCATCAGCAGGGCGGCGACCTGCATCAGGGTGCCCGTCCAAAGGGTGAGGCGCAGGCCGAACCTCCCCCCCAGCCAGCCGCCATAGAGGTTGGTCAGCACCCCAAAGAACTCATAGAAGAGAAACAGCAGGGCAATTTCAAACGTGCTGTATCCGAGCCCATGGAAGTGGAACACCACCAGCATGCGCAAGGCCCCATCGGTCAGCGTGAAGGCCCAGTAGTTGGCCGTCACGATCATGTATTGCTGCAGGGCCGACAGCCCAGGCAAGCCGGGCCTGCCTGGGGGGAGCAGAGAGTTGGGTTGGGGTGGTGTCATGGTGGCGAAGCTGCCCTAATTTGGTCCCGATTCAATCAAGCGAAATCAAGGTCGATTAAGCATGGCCACATGGCAAACCAGATCCGCCATGCGGGAGCTATAGCCCCATTCATTGTCGTACCAGGCATAGACCTTGAGCTGGGTGCCGTTGACCACCATCGTCGAGAGGCCATCGACGATGGCACTGCGGGAATCGTTGACGTAGTCGACAGAAACCAGGGGCCTAGTTTCATACCCGAGGATGTCACGCAGGGGGCCATGGGCGGCCTCCTCGAAAGCCCGGTTAACCTCTTCCACCGTGACGCTGCGCTTGAGCTCGAACACCGCATCGGTGAGCGAAGCGTTCAGCAAGGGCACCCGCACGGCATGGCCTTTGAGCTTGCCTTGCAGTTCCGGGAAGATCAAGCCGATGGCCTTCGCCGAGCCTGTGGTGGTGGGAATCAGGCTTTGGCTGCAGGAGCGCGCCCGGCGCAGGTCGCTTTTGAAGGCATCGACCACCACCTGGGTGTTGGTGACATCGTGGAGGGTGGTGATCGAGCCGTGTTCGATGCCGAAGCTCTCGTGCACCACCTTCACCACGGGGGCCAGGCAGTTGGTGGTGCAGGAGGCGGCGGTCGTTAGCCGGTGGAGGTTGGGGTCGTAGAGGTGGTGGTTAATGCCGTAAACGATGTTGAGTGCTTCGGCGCCGGCGATCTCCCCCTTCACGGGGCAGGCCACCACCACATGCTTAAGGCCCACCTGATCGAAGTAGGGCTGCAGCGTTTCCGGTGTCTTGAACTTGCCGCTGCATTCGAGCACCATCTCCACCCCTGCCTGGCGCCAGGGCACAGCCGTGGGGTCCTTCTCCTGGCTATAGCTCAGAAGAGTGGTTGCAACAGAAAAGCCACCGGTCGTTGCTTGAACGGCCTGATGCCAGCGGCCATGCACCGAGTCAAACGCCAGCAGATGGGCAGCGGCAAACGCGTCACCGGCCGGATCATTGACGTGGACCAACTCGATGCCGGGCCGACCCCAGAGGGCCCGGAAGACCAGGCGGCCGATGCGACCAAAGCCGTTGATGCCGATTTTCATGGGAAGGGGAGCAGGACCGCCGCCGACGGCCCAAGCGTAGATCAATTAAGGTTGATTGAATATGGGGTCCGCCCCGCCCCCTTGCCCCTAGCCGTCAGCTCCCATACCTTCAATCCCTAGGCCGTCGGCTACCGGGCCGGCAGTGTCGTGTTCGCTGACCCATTCGTCGCCAACTTGGAAATCACCGTCCCATTGGAGCCATTGGCTGGGCCGCTTGCAGAAGGGCAGGCCCAACGGCTTCTGCGGGCCCTGGCCGAACCCATTCGCCTCCAGGTGTTGGTGGCCCTGCAAAACGGCGAACGCTGCGTCTGTGATCTCACCAGCGACCTGGATTTAGCCCAGTCCAAGCTTTCCTTCCATCTCAAGGTGCTTAAGGAGGCCGGCCTGATCCGCGCTCGCCAGGATGGCCGCTGGATCTACTACGGCCTGGAGCCCGCCAGCCTGTTGCTCCTGCGGGACTGGCTGGGCCAGCTCGCCATCGCTTGCCAGTCCCCCGCACCCCCCTGCTCCTAATGCCCATGGACCATCCCGGCACCGGTCACCCAGCCACCGTTGGTCCCGAGGCCATGGGGAGCGGCCAGCTTTCCAGGCTCGACCAGCTGCTGCCGCTGTGGATCCTGCTGGCGATGGGCTCGGGCCTGCTGTTGGGGCGCCTGGTGCCTGGCCTCCAGACCCTGTTGGGTTCGGTCCAAGTGGGGCACACCTCCTTGCCGATTGCCTTGGGATTGCTAGTGATGATGTATCCGGTGCTAGCCAAGGTGCGCTATAGCGCCCTGGGCCCGATAGCCCGGGATCGACGCTTGCTCAGCCTCACCCTCGCCTTGACCTGGGGCCTGGGACCGCTGCTGATGTTCACCCTGGCCTGGCTATTCCTGCCGGATCAAGCGGCTTTTCGCACCGGGCTGATCCTGATCGGCATCGCCCCCTGTATTGCCATGGTGCTGATCTGGATCGATCTGGCCCAGGGGAACCGGGATGCGGCGGCCTTGCTGGTGGCGATTAATTCGATCCTGCAGGTGCTGTTCTACGCCCTACTCGGCACCTTCTACCTACAGATTCTGCCTGCCTGGCTTGGGCTTGAAAGCGAGATCGTGCGCTTTTCCTTCGGCGAGATTGCCCGGGCAGTTTTGATTTTTCTCGGCATCCCCCTGGTGGCTGGCTTTCTGACCCGTCTGTTTGGTGTGCGCCTCAAGGGGCGTCGATGGTATGAACAGGTTTTCTTGCCCAGGCTCGGCCCTTGGGCCCTCTACGGCCTGCTGTTCACGATCGTCGTGATGTTCGCCCTGCAAGGCCAGGCAATCACCGCAGATCCGGCCCAGGTGATCAGGGTTGCCATTCCACTGCTGCTCTACTTTGTGCTGATGTGGGGCATCGCCTTCGCGGTTGGCAGCAGATGCGGCCTTGACTATCCCAAAACATCTACCCTCGCGTTTACGGCAGCTGGAAATAATTTCGAGTTGGCGATTGCCGTGTGCATCAGCATTTGGGGTGTGACCTCCCAACAGGCCCTAGCCGGCGTGATTGGCCCCCTGATAGAAGTGCCGGTCCTGGTATCGCTGGTCTACGTGTCCCTCTGGCTGAAGCCCCGGCTCCAGGGTCCGGCCGGCTGACTCGATCCGGGCGAGCTTCAGGAGCACCATCTTGCGATTGGCTGAGATCTGGCCCTCCGCCAGAGGGTGGTTCCTTTGGTGGCAAGCACCGCCATGGCCCCCAGGCCGCCCAGCATTGACACCCTGCGCAACAGTCGACCCGCCTTAACCCATCAATAAGGATTGATCCCTTTAATGGGATTCTCCCCCCCACTCCCGTCGGCCCTCTCCCATGGCTTCCACCTGGTCCTGCCGAAACGCCATCCACGGGGTTTCGATCGCGGCAGTCTTCGCTTCTGCCCTGGCAATGCCGACCATGGCCCAGGCCGAAACTGGCGAACGGGACAGCGACAAGCAGCCGCCAGCCATCCGAGTGGGGGGCTCGAGCACGGTGTTCCCAATCATGGCGGAGGCCATTAAGGCCTATCGGGCCGCTGGCAACACCAGCAAAATCGATCTCAAAGAATCAGGAACCAGTGCTGGATTCAAGCGCTTTTGTGCCGGCCAGCTTGAAATAGCCAATGCCTCCCGTCCGATTAACAGCAAGGAGCTCAAAGCTTGTGCTAGCAATCGAATCAACTTTATCGAGCTGCCGATTGCTTTTGATGCCCTCTCGATCGTTGTAAACCCTGCCAATACCTGGGCCAAGCAAATCAGCACCAAGGAGCTGGCGCTGCTGTGGGGGCGCCAGGCCGAAGGCAAGATCCAGCGTTGGAATGCCGTGAATCAAGCCTGGCCCGATCGCCCCATCAAGCTCTGCGGCCCAGGCAAGGATTCTGGCACCTACGATTATTTCAACAAGGCGATCAATGGCAGTGACGACAACTCCAGGCAGGATTATGCCGCCAGCGAAGATGACAACTTGATCGTCAAGTGCGTTGCCCAAAATCCAAATGCCCTTGGTTATTTTGGCCTTAGCTACTTTGAAGCCAATCGAAACAAGTTGCGGGCCCTTGCCGTTGCCACCCCAGCAGGTGCGGTAAAACCATCCGTTATTAACGTCCAAGAGGGTCGCTATCAGCCGCTCTCGCGGCCCCTATTTATCTACATCAACGGCAAGGCCTTTGCAGGCAATCCCGACGTGCAGAAGTTCACCACATTCACCCTGCGCATCGGCCTTCGCCTTGCCACAAAAGCTGGGGCAATCCCCCTGCCTGCCAGCACCTATCGCCTTGTCGAATCAAAGCTATACAAGCAAATTACGGGAAGCTCCTTTGGCGGTGACCTGCCCGTGGGCCTTAGCATTGGCGAGGCGCTAAGGCGGAGTTTTGATGCCGGCAAGTTACCCCAATTCCGATAAGATCAAGCAACTTTATTTTCTACACTTAGCCCCGATATCACTCAATTTGCGAGTCTTTCCTAAATTTCTAGGAAGGAGTCTTACGCTCCACCCTGCGCTTGATGCAGCCCTTGGGCTCGCCTAGCCCAGGCGAGACCCCTGATTAAGATTTTGAGACCCTAACTAAGGTTAGGGGCCACTGATTAGGGTTTGGGGCTACTACAGATCTCCATCCGCAGGGAAGCCGTTCCTTGTTAACCAGCCCGTCACCACCGCGGCGGGCCTGCCCCCCCACCATCCCGCGCCTTCGCCCTAGTGCTCAAGGCGCCTGGGCGGCTGGGGGCCAGCCGGGACGAATCCGGCGGGGGCCAGCTGTCTGGGGCCCTGAGGATGGACTGCATCCTCGCAGGGCGGTGGGGTGGGGGCTGGGGCTTGCCCCAGGCACCCCCTGGTGCCGTTGCTGCTGGCACTGGTGCTGGCCATCCTCTGGAGCTTGCTGGAATTCGAGGGGAGCGAATCAGAAGCCATGGGGCTGGCTGACCCCAAATGGGCCGGGGTGACTGGGGTGATGCCCTGCCCTTCGGGTCCATGGCCTCCCTTAAGGCTGATCTGCCTTTGCCTATTGCAGCCATCGTCCGGTCTGGATCAGGCGATCGGGGGCCCCTGGCCCGGAGTCGAACGTTCAGCCAGCCGGTGCCCTTGGCCCTAGGCACCGGGCCGAGCCAAGCCGTTTGCTTGCCCTGGCGGCAGGGCCATGGGACCCCCAGGGATGCCAATCCGCTGCGCGGCAGGCCGAAGCCATTGCCTCGATGAGTTGGCTTGGCTGCTTGATTCGGAGCTGGCCTGGCTGCTCGGTCCGGAGCTGGCTGGAGCTGCTGCTAGGACTTGCCCCAGCTCGATTGGCCCGATGCAACAGGCCCTGCATCAGCTGGAGGTCCGAACCCAGGGCCAGGGGTTGACCCGGCTCAATCCCTTGTTGAACCAGTGGATCGCCAGCACGGGCCTGGACCTGGGCGTGCTGCACCTGAGCTGCCTGCACACCAGCGCCAGCCTCACGATCAACGAGAACGCCGATCCCCGGGTGTTGCACGACCTGGCCGCCTGGATGGATGCGCTAGTGCCCCAGGACGGCTACGGCCCTCCCAATGGCCTTGGCAAACGGGTTCGCTACGCCCATGACGACGAGGGCGATGACGACATGCCCGCCCACATCCGCACGGCCCTGACCAGCCAGACCCTCACCTTGAGCGTCGAACACGGTCGCCTGCTGGTGGGCGTCTGGCAGGGCATCTATCTGTGGGAACACCGGGCAATCCCCCACCAGCGCCGGATCGCCTGCCACCTGATCGGCGAGGCCAAGGCGCCTGGGCCCAGTGGTGTTGGTTGAGCCCCGCCCAGCCGTGACAAACTCCGCTCCCGGGTGCCTTTGGCTGGTCAGTGAAAGAAAAGTGCTGGGTGTGGTTTAAGGGATCCGCCAGCTGGCGGCCTGGGTTTGTCGCCTCTCCCTCGCCCAAGCCCGACCATGTGCTGGTCGAAGCCATGGAGTTTGTGCCCTGCACCCTGCCCCTGTGGCGGGTGGCCTACCAGGAGCCAGCTGACCTGAGCCAGGCACCGGTCGTGCCTGAGGGGGCGGTGTGGAAGGCCTGAGCGCCCAGGCCAGGCCTTGACCGGCCAAGCCTGCCAGCCAAGCTTGAGGAGCCAACGCCGGCTGGCCCTTAGCCCGGCGCAGCCGGAGGGCTCTGATTTAGGCCGCACCAGGCCGCTTGGGGCTGGCTGCTCTGACCTGGCAACGATCAGGCCCCGCTCCGCTGAACGGCAGCCCCCGGACGCCGCCATCGGACTCAGTTACCGCTCGCGAGCAGCCCATCGTCCGAACCGTCTTCGCCATCCGCCCCATCGCCTTCGTCGTCCCCTTCGTCATCCTCCTCGTCATCCCCGAGAACTTCCTCAACCAACTCCCTGGCGGCCTTGAGGCGGGCACTGTCAGCGGCCCAAACGGCAATGCTGATGGCATCGGGCTGCTCGTCTTGGAGGTACTCCTCCAGGTTGAGGAGGTGGTGCTCTTCGACGAAGTTCAGCAGCACCAGGCTGATTTGCAGGGCGTCCTCCGGGCTGATCTCGGCGGCCTCCATGGCATCAAGCACCGTGCGGATAGCCGGGCTCCCGTCGGCGTCGAGCGGGCTGGCTTCATGGGCGCTGGTCATGGGCTGGGCAGACAGGTCCCCCACACCTTGGGCGAGGCTGGCCCCAAACGCAGCCCTGGGGGATGCAGGACCCTGTGTTGGTTGCATCACAGCCCCCGCAGGCTCGGTTTCGGCGACCACGGGGCGTCCATTCACCCCTTTCAGGCGTAGCTCGATCGGCACGCCAAGCTCCCATCGTCCAGGGCCTCCTGGCGATTGGCGCCCCGTGGCAGCCTTCCCCCGCACCCCTTGGGACAGCTTTGGCCATGACTGGCGCCCCCTTGCCCTGCGTTGGCTTCATTGGCTTGGGCCAGCTCGGCTCGCCCATGGCCGCCAACCTGCTGGCTGCCGGATACCCGCTCACGGTCCACAACCGCAGCCGCCAGGCCGAAGAGCCGCTGGCGGCGGCGGGCGCGACCCGGGCCGCCAGTCCCGCCGAGGCGGCCGCCAGGGCCGAGATCCTGTGCCTCTGCGTCAGTGATGGGGCCGCCGCCGAGGAGGTGTTGTTTGGGGAACGGGGCGCCGCAGGCTGCCTGCAGCCAGGGGCCCTGGTGATCGATTTCTCCACGATTGCGCCCGCCCAGGCCCAGGAGCTGCATCGCCGGCTCCTGGCCGTTGGGGTGGGTTGCCTCGATGCCCCCGTCACCGGCGGCACCGAGGGGGCGAAGGCTGGAACCCTGTCGGTGTTGGTCGGTGGCGAGGCCGCCTTGGTTGGTCGGGCCCGGCCCCTGCTGGAGGTGGTTGGCCACACGGTGACCCACTTTGGGCCGATTGGCTCGGGCCAGCAGGTCAAGGCCGTCAACCAAATCCTGGTGGCGGGCAGCTACGCGGCCGTGGCCGAAGCCATGGCCCTGGGGCAACGGCTGGGATTGCCGATGGAGGCCGTGGTGGCGGCCCTGCGCCCGGGCGCTGCGGGCTCCTGGGCCCTGGATCACCGGTCCCAGGCCATGGTGGCGGGTCGTTTCCCCCTGGGGTTCAAGCTGGCCCTGCATCGCAAGGATCTGGCCATCGCCCTCGGGGCCGCTGCCGCCCAGGATTTGCAGCTTCCCATCTGCGGGCAGGTTGCCGCCATGGAAGACAGCCTCATCGCCGCTGGTTACGGCGATGAAGACCTGGCAGCCCTAGCCCGCTGGTTTACCTCTCAAGGGCTAAGTTAGACCATCGCTGATAGCAAAATGCCCATGGGCCTATCGGCCCATAAACCTAGCCGTTGAAGCCCTAATGGCTAGCATTGCAGGTATAAATATCCAAATAAAGAGCCCCGTTGCTAGTTAGCAAATCGGGCAAAACGATCCTCGGCTTGCGCCTCAGGCCTCGCATAAACCACAGACGGCCTTCGCTTGGCATCGGCGCCAGCGGGGCAAGGGCCGCCCGGCGATCAGGCCCTAAGCCCATGGCCCAGTCCCCAGCTGGAGCCAGGGGGCCATCCACCCCTGCAAGCCTTAATCGTTCACGGTGCGACCTAACCCTACGGAGAGGGTTCAGCGCATTTGGATGGCATTGAGACGGTCGCGGAAACTGCGGGAGCCCGCCTCGACTGGGGAACTGGTGCCTGGTTGGGTGTCCCCATCCGCTGGAGCCTGGCCCTCGAATTGAATACCGCTCTCCTGGGCTGGGGCGCTACTGACTGCGGCCGTCGTGCTGAAGCGGCGCCGCCCCCAGGGACTGGGCTCGGCCACCGCGGCGGCCGTGGTGTCGGGGTTGGCTGGGGTCTCGGGGAGGGCTGGGGCCGGCAGGGGCGCCGGAGAGGGGCTAGGGGTGGCCTTGGCTGGCGAGGAAGCCAGGCCAGTTGAGGGGGACGCGGAGGCAGATGACCCCGAGGAGGAGCGCCGCCGGCCATAGCCCTGGGAGCGCAGGTCCAGGGGCTTGCCGGTGGCGACCCCCCGGCTGGACGCCTGGTCGGCGGCGGAGGGGGCGGCCCGCTTGATCGGGTTGGCCTTGAGCTCGCTGCGAACCTGGTTCAGCAGGCGGAAGTGGCCGGTGGCATTGAATTTGCGCAGCAGCGCCGGATCCCAGGCCATCGGCCATCCAAAGGTGTCGTTGCCATCACCCTAGGGGAGCGATCCTGGCCGAGGATCTGTGATAAATTGTTGCGGTACCAAGTGGAAGTCGTTCCGACTACGGCCTTGGCCGGCCCGGCCGGGTAAACCCCAGCGGTTCTACCCCTGTTGAGTCAATGATGGTGACTCCTCGGTTCGGGTAGGGGCTTGCCCCGGGCGCCCCTAGCGACGACCTTCCCCCTGGCCGATCCCCTCGCCTTTCCCCACCGATCCCATGACCAGCACCGGTAGCCTGCGGGTTGGCCAACAGGCCCCTGATTTCACCGCCACCGCCGTGGTGGACCAGGAGTTCAAGACCATCAGCCTCTCTGATTACAGGGGCAAATATGTGGTTCTGTTCTTCTATCCCCTCGATTTCACCTTCGTTTGCCCGACTGAAATCATCGCCTTCAGCGATCGTTACGCCGATTTCACTAGCCGCAATACGGAAATCCTCGGCATTTCGGTGGATAGCCAGTTCAGCCACCTGGCCTGGATCCAGACCGAGCGCAAGGATGGCGGCATCGGCGACATCAGCTACCCCCTGGTCTCCGACCTGAAAAAGGAGATCGCCAGCGCCTACAACGTGCTGGAGGAGGAGGCCGGCGTGGCCCTGCGCGGCCTCTTCATCATCGATCCCGATGGCGTGATCACCCACAGCACGATCAACAACCTGCCCGTGGGCCGCAGTGTGGATGAAACCCTGCGGGTGCTGCAGGCCTTCCAATACGTGCAGTCCCACCCCGATGAGGTCTGCCCCGCCAACTGGACCCCCGGCGAAAAGACCATGAAGCCCGATCCCGTCGGCAGCAAGGAGTTCTTCGCCGCCGTCAACTGAGCGATCCCCAGGGCCGCTGGGCTGAGCCGGCGGCCATCTCCTGATCACCGCTAGGCGATCGCAAAGGAAGCCCAAAGGCCCCCTCAGGGGCCTTTTTCATGGGCCCATGGAGCCGCTGATCGCCAGGTCCGCAGCCGGGCGGGTTTGCCCAAACCCTTGGCACCTAGCCCCCAAGGGGCCCTTCAGCCCAGCAGGCTGGCCAGTAACCGGCGGCCATCGATACCGCCGGTGGCGGGATCGCAGGCCCGCTCCGGATGGGGCATCAGCCCCAGCACCGTGCCGGCCGGATTGGTGAGGCCCGCCACCGCGCCCATGGAGCCATTGGGATTGGCCCGATAGCGCAACACCACGCAGCCCGAATCCTCCAGCTGCTGCAACTGGTCCCCATCCACCTGGTAGCGGCCCTCGCCGTGGGCGATCGGCAGCTGGATCGTTTCGCCCTCGCCATAGCCCTGGAGCCACTGGCAATGGCCGGGATTCACCTGTAGGGAGGTGTCCTCGCAGAGAAAATGGAGCTTTTCATTGCGGGTAAGGGCGCCCGGCAGCAGCCCCATTTCCGTGAGCACCTGGAAGCCATTGCAGATGCCCAGCACCCGGCCGCCCCGCTCCACGAAGGCCCCCAGCTCCTGCAGCAGCGGCGAGAAGCGGGCAATCGCGCCGCAACGCAGGTAATCGCCGTAGCTGAACCCCCCGGGGATGATCAGCGCATCGAGGCCCGTGAGGTCGCGCTCCTCATGCCAGAGGAACCGCGTCGGCACCCCCAAACAGCCTTCCGTTGCCCAGCGCACGTCCCGGTCGCAGTTCGATCCGGGAAACACCACCACCCCGATGGCCATCTCAGCCTTCCCCCACGGGGTTGGCCTGGGCGCTGCCCTCGCCGCTGGAGGCCAATTCCAGGGTCCAGTTTTCAATCACCGGATTGGCCAGCAGCCGGTCACTCAACAGGCTCAGCCGTTCCCGCGCCGTCTCAAGGTCGGGGGCCTCGATATCCAGCTCCACCGCCTTGCCGATCCGCAGCTTGGCCACGCCTTCCACGCCCAAGCGGCCGGCGGCAGCCCGGGTGGCCTCGCCGGCGGGATCCAGGACCGATGGCCGCAGCGAGACCAGAACGCGGGCGGAATAGACGGGCACCGGACCTCCAGGGCAATTGTTAAATCTTGGCAGGCCGGCTGCGGCCAGCCAGCCCCATCGCCAGGGTGGGGGAAATCCCATGCCGATCGGCCATGGTCCCCTGGCTTGCCCTGGCGCTGGTCGCCGGCCTGCAGGGCCCCATGGCCGCGAACGCCGCCCAGGGGCCAGCGGTCACCGTTTCGGCCCGGCCCCAGGCCGTCTCCCAGGGGCCCCTGGTCCAGCCCGCCATCCCTCTGCAATGCCGCCGGGCCCCAGGCCCCTGGCGGACCTGCCGGCTCACGATCGAGGCCCTGGGCCGCCACTGGTGGTTGCAGGTGGGCCGGGAGCGCTGGGTGTTGCGTGCCGACGGCCGGGGTGCCCTGACCCTGGAGAGCGGCCAGGGCCCGGCCCGGCCGGTGCAACCGCTCTGGCAGCGCGATCGCAGCCTCTGCTGGGATGGCCACTGCATCAAGGGGAGCTTCCCCCTGGATTGAGCAAGCCCGATTGGGTCAAGTCAGGTTGATCCAGGGCCGGCCCTATGGCTCGGGGCGGGATCCCAGGCCTCTGCCCCCGGCCCTCGCCGATGGCGATGACTTGGTCCAGTCCCAAGGGCAGCGCCCCTGGGCGCCTAGGCCAGGCCCAGCAGGGCCCTCAGCTCCTGTTCCAGGGAGGTCCTATCCACCTGCAGGCCCAGGGCCACCAGTTCCAAACCCTGGGGGTGGTCCTGGTCGGCGGCGGCGGCCTTGGGGTCGAACCAGCACTCCAGCCGGGGGCCCACCGCCTGGATCTGCAGCGGTTGGGGCTTGCCCGCTAGCCAGGCGCGGCCCTTGAGGCGCAGGAAGTTTTGGCGATCGATCTGGGAGCGCAGGAGGCTTTCCAAGGCCTGGCGGTTAACAGGACCCTCGAGCCGCAGCGCCACCGATTGGATCGCCACATGGCTGTGGTCGTGATGGCTGTGGTGGTCGTGGTGCTCGTGGCTGTGGTCGTGGCTGTGGTTGTGGCTGTGGTCGTGATCGGAATCGTGCCCCTGGACCCCGGGCCCTTGATCGGATGAATGGGGATGGTCGTGGTCTTCATGGCCGTGATCGCCATGGCTGGGATCCGCTTGGTCCCGCTCGAGGCCCAACAGCAGCGCCGCCGGCACCTGGCCCCGGGCCATGGGGAGCACCGAAACGCCCGGACGCAGCCGGCTGGCCAGCTGGGTTTGCAGGGCTGAGATCTGGTCGGTTTGCAGGCAGTCCGCCCGGCTGATCAGCACCAGGTCGGCTGCCACCAGCTGGTCGTTGAACAGGTCTTCGATGGCACTGAGGTGGTCGAGGCTGGGATCGGCCAGGCGCTGGGCTTCGATCGCAGCGGGATCGCCGACCACGTGGCCCTGGGCCAGGGCCTCGCCATCCACCACGGTCACCACGCCGGTCACCCGGGTGCGGGTGCGGATCTCGGGCCATCGGAAGGCCTGGACCAGGGGCTCGGGCAGGGCCAGGCCACTGGTTTCGACGACGATGCCATCGAGCTGGTCGGCGCGCTCCAGCAGCAGCTGCATCGTCGGCAGAAATTCATCCTGCACGGTGCAGCAGAGGCAGCCGTTGGCCAGTTCCACCACCCGGCCATCCAGCTCCTCCTCGGGGCAGAACCCGCAGCTGCGGATCAGTTCGGCATCGATGCCCACCTCGCCGAATTCATTCACCAGCACGGCCAGGCGCAGGCCACTGGAGAGGAGCAGCTGGCGCAGCAGGGTGGATTTGCCAGCCCCCAGAAAGCCGGTGACGACAGTGACCGGCAAGCGGGCCAGGCTGGAATGGGTTGGCTTGGGGGCGATCTGGGGGGAAAAGGCCATGGTCAGGGCACCAGGGCGGACCAGGCGAAGCTGGAGCCCACGCCGATCAGGATCCCGGCGGTGAGGCGCAACTGGGTGGGGCTAAGCCCCGTGCCCCAACGCCGCACCAGGGTGAGGGCGGTGCAAAGCAGCAGCCCCTGGCTCACCAACAGGCCCAGCAAGTAAAAGGCAATCGGGCTTTGGTCCCAGCCGATCACCACGGCGCTGAGCACGTAGCCATGCAGGGCAAAGGCAGGCACCAACAGCAAGGCCGGCAGCCGCTTAAGCAGCACCAGGGCTACTACCACCAGGGACAGGGCCACCAGGGGTTCGGCCAGGGGGATGCCGGGCAGGGCCAGGCCCAGGCAGGAGCCGGCCAGGCCCGTTGCCAGGAGGCCCACCATCCAGCTGAGGCGCTTTTGCAGCCCCACCAGGCCCAGGGCCAGCAGGAAGAGCAGGTGGTCGGGACCAAACAGGGGATGGGCCAGGCCACTGACCAGGCCACTCAAGGGCGAGGGGGTCAGGTGGAACAACCCCATCAAATGGTGGGCGGAAGCAGGCGCCGCCGATAGCAGAAGCAGGGCAGCCGCTCCGAGGGGGAGGGCCGCGCCGAGGCGATGGTTGGTCATCCGGGAATCTGGTCCGAGCCAGGGATGGGGTGGGCTTCGGCGGGTGTTCTGACTGGGCTGAACCCCGAAGGATTCCACTTCACAGCTGCGGGACAGCGCCGGACTCGGTGCCTGGTTTCCCCGCACCCCACCGGACTTTCCCCGTTTCCTCCCCTGGCTGGTCACCAAGGGAACCGAACGTGAAATCTAGGTCTCCCATGGCCTAGCGACAGCCCAAGCTCTCGCGGGTGTCCACCCCGGTACGGGAATTGGTGCCGCTGGCCCGCTCGCAGAGGGCCTTCTGTTGGGGCAGGTCGATCACGGCGTCACTGAAATCGGCCCCCTCAATGCGGGCGCCACTAAAGCGGCTTTGCATCAACATGGCGTTGCGCAGCACGGCATCGCCCAAGTCGGCGCCATCAAAACGGCTGGCGTAGGCCACCACGTTCTCGAGGTCGGCGCCGCTGAGGTTGCTGGCCCGCAGGTCGCTGCTGTTAAACACGGCTCCACGCAGGTCGGCGCCGCTGAAATCGAAACCGCCAAGCTGGGCCTTGAGGAACTCCTGCTGTTGCAGGTTGCGGCCGTGCATGTCGCTCTGCAAATCCACCAGGGATTTCTGGCTGCGCAATTCCGGCGCCGTGATCGCCCAGGCCGGGGGCACGGCCAGGCCAACGACCAGGGCCAAGCCAGCGCCCAGGGCCGTGGTCGCCACCAGGGCCCCCAGCACCAGGGCCAGCGCGGACTGGCCCAGCCACCTCAGGCCCGGGACGCTGCCCAGCCAATCCCCTGGGTTGGCGGCGCCGGCTGGGGCGAGCACATGGGGCGTTCCGGAGCGGGACAACGGCAGCCCTAGCGTGGAGCTTCAAGCTATGGCAAGGCGCCACCCCACCGCGAAGCGATGAGCATGTCCCTGCGGGTGGTGGTTCCACCCCACCCCTTGATCGGCCACTGGCTGACCCTGCTGCGCGATCAGGACACGCCCACGCCCCTGTTTGCCACGGCGATGGCGGAATTGGGTCGCTGGCTCACCTACGAGGCCCTGCGCGACTGGCTGCCCCACCGGCGGGTTGAGGTGCAAACCCCCCTGGCAACCAGTGAGGGCAGCGTGATCGACCCGGCCGCGCCCCTGCTGGCGATCCCGATGCTGCGCTCGGGCCTGGGCCTCTGGGAGGGGGCCCGCACCGTGCTGCCCACGGCCCTGGTGGCCCATGTGGGCTACGCCAGTGACGCCGGCCTGGCGGCCGGATCGCCCCCCCCAGGTCCCTACTTCGCTGGATTGCCCGCCGAAATCGGATCCAGCACGGGTGTTCTGGTCTTTGAGCCCCTGGTGGGTGCAGCCACCAACCTGCTGGCCGTGCTGGAGCGCCTGCAAGCCCTGGGGGTGGGGGGCCGCCAGGTGCGGGTGATTGCGGCCCTGGCCGCCGCGCCCGGGCTCAAGCTGTTGGGGGAGCGCTTCAGGGACCTCACGATCTATGCGGCCTGCATCGATGCCGAGCTCGATGGCCAGCAACGGATCGTGCCCGGGCTGGGCGATGTCGAAGCCCGCCTGTTTGGCACCCTTTCCGGTCGTTAGGGCCCTGGGGCAGTGGTTGGCTTAAACCAGCCTGACTAGGCTGATCGCCATCTAGCTCCCTCGGGTTCCAGCGGCGATGCAGCAGCGCAGCGACAGCCAGTCCAACCTGATGGTCAGCGCCATGGCGGGGGCCTTCCTGGGGGCGGCCGGCCTGGCCTGGTGGTTGCTGTCCCAGGCGGAGCGGCGCCAGGAGCTGCAGCGGCGGGTCCGCTCCCTTCGCTTTACCCCCGAGCTGGCCCATTCCCCAACCGATCGCCCCCAGGCGGAAGGCGACCTGCAGGACCGGGTTCAGCAACTCAACCAGGCCATTGAGGACGTGCGCCGCCAGCTGGAAGGCCTCAACACTGCCGCCCCGGCCGATCGTTAGGCCCCTTGTCGTCCTGCTGGGGGCCGGGGTGGGAGCCGGCTGAACGGCGCATCGGTAGGTTGATGGCCAGTGCTTTTCTGCCGGCCATGCTGCGCTCCGCTGCCATTACCCAGGGCTTCCAGCGGTCCCCCAACCGCGCCATGTTGCGGGCCGTGGGCTTCGGCGATGGCGATTTCAACAAGCCGATCATTGGGATTGCCAACAGCTACAGCACCATTACCCCCTGCAACATGGGGCTCAACGACCTAGCCCGTCGCGCTGAACAGTCGGCCCTGCAGGCCGGAGCCATGCCCCAGATGTTTGGCACCATCACGGTGAGCGATGGCATCTCCATGGGCACCGAGGGCATGAAGTATTCGCTCGTGAGCCGCGAGGTGATCGCCGATTCGATCGAAACCGCCTGCAACGCCCAGAGCATGGACGGATTACTGGCGTTGGGCGGCTGCGACAAAAATATGCCCGGGGCCATGCTCGCGATGGCACGCATGAATATCCCCTCGGTTTTCGTGTACGGCGGCACGATCAAGCCCGGCAAACTCGGCGCCTGTGATCTCACCGTGGTGAGCGCCTTTGAGGCGGTGGGTCAGTACAGCGGTGGTCGCATCGATGAGGCCGAACTCACCGCGATTGAGAAGAATGCCTGCCCCGGAGCCGGGAGCTGCGGCGGCATGTTCACTGCTAACACGATGAGCGCCGCCTTTGAGGCCATGGGCCTGAGCCTGCCCTACAGCTCCACGATGGCGGCCGAGGATCCGGAAAAGGCCGATAGCGCCGCCCGGTCGGCCGAAGTCCTAGTTGAGGCGATTGCCGCCAACATTCGTCCTTTGGATCTACTCACCCGCGAGGCGTTTGAGAATGCCATCAGCGTGATCATGGCCGTGGGGGGCTCCACCAATTCCGTGCTGCACCTGCTGGCGGTGGCCCGCACCGCCGGCGTTTCCCTCAGCATCGACGATTTCGAGACCATCCGCCAGCGGGTGCCGGTGATCTGCGACCTCAAGCCCTCGGGTCGCTACGTGACCGTGGATCTCCATCGGGCCGGCGGTATTCCCCAGGTGATGAGGCTCTTGCTCGATGCGGGCTTGCTCCACGGCGACAGCCGCACCGTGGAGGGCCGCACCCTGCGGGAGGTGCTGGCAGCGGTGCCCGCCGAACCACCGGCCGGTCAGGACGTCATCCGTCCCCTCAGCAACCCGCTCTACGCCAAGGGCCATCTGGCAATCCTCAAGGGAAACCTCGCCAGCGAAGGCAGCGTGGCCAAAATCAGCGGTGTCAAGACAGCGGTGCTCAGCGGCCCGGCGCGGGTGTTCGAAAGTGAGGAAGGGGCCCTAGCCGCGATCCTGGCCAAACGGATCCGCGAAGGGGATGTGGTGGTGATTCGCTACGAGGGCCCGGTCGGCGGACCGGGCATGCGTGAGATGCTCGCCCCGACTGCCGCGATCATCGGTGAAGGTCTCGGCGACAAGGTGGCCCTGATCACCGACGGTCGCTTCTCCGGCGGCACCTACGGGCTGGTGGTGGGCCACGTGGCCCCCGAAGCGGCCGTGGGCGGCACCATTGCCCTAGTGCAGGAAGGGGACAGCATCACGGTGGATGCCCACCAGCTGCTGATCCAGCTCAATGTGGATGACGCCGAACTGGAACGCCGCCGCGCCGCCTGGAGTGCCCCCGCCCCCCGCTACACCACTGGAGTGCTCGGCAAATACGCCCGCCTGGTCAGCACCAGCAGCCTGGGGGCCGTCACCGACCAGCCTTGACCTGGGGGCCAGAAGGGTCAGCCCCTGGCGCCTAGGGACAGCACGGCGTCCCTAGGCGCCAACCACCAGGGCGCGGATGCGGCGGGCCAGGGCTTCCAAGGGCACACCGCCCTCGGGCCGCTCGCAGCGCTCGCCACTGACCCCATCCATCCAGACCGGATGGGATCCCTGCCAGAGCAAGGGGGCGGTCTCGTCAGCCAGGGTCACCAAGGTGAGATGGATGTCAGCGCCGCTGCGGTAGAGCTCCAACTCCAGATCCCCCTGCTCGAGCCGGGCACCCTCGGGGCTGCGGGGCTCGATCCGCACGCAGAGATCGCCATCGGCGGCCCCGAGTTCAGGCAGCTCCCCCAGCAGCCGCACGCCATGCCGGTGGGGCTTGAGGCAGAGGTCGGCAGCGGCGGCTAACCGGCTGGCGAAGTCCTGCCAATCCCCTTGGTCGCTCCAGTCCATCGCTTCGAGGTCGGGGCCTAGGGCAGGGCCCGAATGGCCTGAATTCTCAGCTGCAGGGGGCCCGCTCGAAAGCCGCTATTGACGCCGCCGTCGTCGCCAAAGCGGGAATGGAGAATCTGCAACCGGGTGATGCGGGCGGGATCAAAGCGCAGGGGCAAGCCCACGGGCTTGGCGCGCACACTGGGCCGCAATTGGCTGAACGGAATCCACACCCGGGTGAGTCCCTGGGCCTCGGTGGCGAATTCGGCCACCCAACGCAGCCCGCCCGGGATCAATTCGGTGAGGCCGGCCAGGCCATCGCTGCAGGCAATGGCGAGCTTGTAGCGGCGGCCATCCCCTTCCAATTCCAGCTGCAGGCCGGCCTGGGCTGAGAGGTCCAAGGGGGGGGAGAACAGGGGCGAGCGGCAACTGACAAAGCCGCCCCCCTCGGCCACAACCTCCGCCGTCATCAGCAAGCCGCTGGAGCCGCTCTGGCACTGGCCCTGGCTGCGGCCGCCCATGATCGTGTCGTTGAGGCTGTGCCAGCCGGCAAAGCCATCGCCTGCCACCACCAGCAGGGAGCCGTCACCAGCAGCAGGGGCGCCAGGGGGACGGCCTTGTGGGCCCCGGCCTGGATCGGAACTGGAGCGAGCGGTGGGGCTGGAGGACACGGGGCTGCTGGGTCCGCCTAGGGCGGCGGTGGGGGATAGCGCTTCCAGTCTGGCGAGGGGGCCCAGGGAGATGGGACTGGAGGGATCCGGCGTTGGCGCCGCCAGGCTTACCGGAGCCAGGACCAGCAGGGACAGCCCTGGGGCCAAGGCCAGCAGCCGCCTAAACAAG
Organism: Synechococcus sp. UW140; assembly: GCA_943369525.1. Taxonomy (GTDB): domain Bacteria; phylum Cyanobacteriota; class Cyanobacteriia; order PCC-6307; family Cyanobiaceae; genus BAIKAL-G1. The sequence goes on along the minus strand of CALRNL020000008.1, from coordinate 90,371 downwards.
CCCCAACGGGGGCCCCTAGGCACCAGCGACCAGGCCAGCCGCAGCCGCATCGGCCAGCACCAGCACCGGAGTGCTGGGTTGGACCAACTTGGCGGGGGTGCGCAGGGGCGATTCGCTCGGATCTAACAAGCGGCGGAGGGCCTCCTGCTTGGCGGCGCCACTCACCAGGATGATCACCTGGCGGGCGGCAGAAAGTACTGGCGCGGTGAGCGTGATGCGTTCGAGCCCCTTGCCCTCGCCCACGGCAACGGAGCGATCGGTCACACCCGCGGCGGCGCTGCCGGGAAACAGGGAGGCGGTGTGGCCGTCATCGCCCAGGCCCAACAGGATTAGGTCGAGCACGGGCGGGTCGCCAGGGGCGAGCTGGCCCAGGATTTCGCCAAAGGCTTCGGCGGAGGCCAGGGGCGTGGCCCGCTCGGTGGGAACTGGATGGAAACGGGCCTCCCGGGCCGGCCCTTGGGCCAGGAGGGTTTCATGGAGCATGCGGGCATTGCTGGACGGATCCTGGGGCCCCACCCAGCGTTCATCGCCCAGCAGCACATCCACCCGGTCCCAGGCCAGCGGGTGCTGGCCCAGCAGGCGATAGGCCGCCGCCGGGGTGGTGCCACCGGCAAGGGCTAGCAAGGCCCGCTGCCGCTCGGCCAAGACCTGAACCAGCTGGCTGGCCAGCAAGTCGGCAGCCCGCTGGGCGAGCTGCGCCTGGTTGGCGCTGATCTCGAGTTGGTACACGAAGCCAGGGGCATCCATGGCGGGACCGCTCAATCCAGCCACTCGGTGTGGAAGCTGCCCTCCTGGTCGACCCGGGCATAGGTGTGGGCGCCGAAGCAGTCGCGCATGGCCTGCACCAGGTTCTGGGGTAGGCGGCCGGAGCGGTAGCTATCGATGTAATCGAGGCTGCTGCTCAGGCAGGGCACGGGGATGCCAGCCAGGGCGGCGCCAGCCACCACCTGGCGCAGGCCGGGCAGGCGGCGGTTGATTTGCTCCGCAAACCAGGGGTCCACCATCAGGTTGGGCAGGGTGCTGGTCTCGGTGAAGGCGTCCTGGATGCGTTGCAGCAGGCGGGCGCGGATGATGCAGCCCCCCTTCCAGATCTGGGCGATGGCCGAGAGGTCCAGGTTGTAGTCGTGCAGCTTGGAGGCCTCCACCATCAGGGCCATGCCTTGGGCGTAGCTGGTGATGCAGGCCAGCACGCAGGCATCCTGCAGGGGTGCCATGGCGTCGGCCGGACTGCCCAGGTCGATTGCGACGGGGGCGGGGGCCGCCAGCACGGATTCGGCTTGAAGCCGTTCGTCCCGCAGGGAGCTCAGCACCCGGGCATTGAGGGCCGCATAGATCGTGGGCACGGAGATCCCCATCTCCAGGGCGCTCACCACGGTCCAGAGGCCCGTGCCCTTCTGGCCGGCGGCGTCGACGATCTTCTCCACCAGGTCGGAGCCGTCCTGGGGATCGCGGGTGCGCAGGCACACCTCGGTGATCTCCACCAGGAAGGAGGAGAGCTCCTCGGTGGCGTTCCAGGCGGCCAACACATCGGCCATCTCGATGCCGCCCAGGCCGGCGGAGCGCTTCATCAGGTCGTAGGCCTCGGCCAGGATCTGCTCAATGCCGTATTCGATGCCGTTGTGCACGGTCTTAACGAAATGGCCGGCGCCCCCGGGGCCGATGTAGGTGACGCAGGGGCCATCGTTGACCTGGGCAGCCATCTTGCGCACCAAGCTTTCGATCGCGTCGTAGGCACTGCGGGTGCCTCCGGGCATCATGCTTGGCCCCTCCAGGGCCCCCTTGGCGCCGCCGGAGACGCCCATGCCGATGAAGCCGAAGCTCTTGCTTTCCAGCTCGGCAACGCGGCGTTCCGTGTCGGTGTAGAGGGAGTTGCCCCCATCGATCAGCAAATCACCCTCCTCTAGGTAGGGGGAAATGGTGGCGATGGTGTCATCAATGGCCTGGCCGGCCTTGATCATCATCAAGATGCGGCGCGGTTTCTCCAGCTTGTCGACAAAGTCCTGGAGGGAGCTGGAGCCGATGATCGCCTTGCCGGCGCCCCGACCGCCCAAAAACTCCTCGGTCTTGGCGTAGGTGCGGTTGTAGACGACACAGGAAAACCCGTTGCGCTCGGCGTTGAGCACCAGGTTTTCCCCCATCACCCCTAGGCCAATCAGACCGAAGTGGGCTTTCTGCATTGTGATCCCGTCCTGGTGCGGATTCCGTCAGTGTGGCGACGGGCACCGTTGGGCGGAACCAAGGCCGCCGCCTCTGTGAGGGACAGCGCACCGAAAGGGACGGCACTCCCCTGGGGCTTCGGCAATCAAAAGCCGCTGCTGCACCGGAGCGGGGCAACAGCGGCTTGAAAGGGCCCCTGGCCCTGATTTGCCCCAGGATGGGGGGAAGGCCCAGGGGCCCTTGGGGACCCGCGCCCCGGCCAAATTGGGGGATCGGCGCCTGGCCTCAGATCACCGGGCCTCAGATCACCGTGCCATCGGTGATCGTCACGTTCTTGGCGACGACGACGATGCCATTGCGGATGTAGAAGCCCAGCTCGGGCCGGTCGGCCTCTTCGACGTGGTCCTTGTTGACGATCGTGACGTTGCGGCCAATGCGCACGTTCTTGTCGATGATCGCGCGCTTCACCGTGCTGCCCTGGCCAACGCCAATCGGGGTGCCGCCCCGCTCCCGCAGCACGGCCCGCTCCTCGCCGGATTCGAAGTAGTCCGCGCCCATCACCAGGGTGTCCTGCAGGACCACCTCGTCCTCCACCCGGGTCCGCACCCCGAGCACGCAGTGGTGGATGCTGCAGGCCCGCAGCATCGAGCCCTCGCCGATGATCGACTGGGTGACCTGGCTGTCGAGCAGCTTGCTCGGGGGCAGGTAACGGGGCCGGGTGTAGATCGGAAACTTCTCGTCGTAGAAGGAGAAGGCCGGGTTGGGCTGGTCGGTGAGGGCCATGTTGGCCTCGTAGAAGGCGCCGATCGTGCCGATGTCCTCCCAATAGTCGTCGAACAGGTAGGTCTGGAGGCGGTCGCCCCGCTCTAGGGCGGCGGGAATGATCTCTTTGCCGAAATCGGTGAAGTTGGGGTTCTTGCTCAGCAGGTCGAAGAGGGTGTCACGGCTGAAGACATAGATGCCCATGGAGGCCAGGTAGGGCCGCCGCGCCGCCTCCTCAGCTGAGAGGCCCATCAGGGAGGTGTCCACCTGCATGGCCTCAAGGGCTTTGCCCTTGGGCTTTTCGCGGAATTCGCGAATGCGGCCGTCGTCGTCTGTGTGCATCAGGCCAAAGGACTCGGCCTGGGCCGCATCCACGGGCAGGGCCCCGACGGTGAGGTCGGCGCCGGTTTTGATGTGGTGGTCGATGAACAGGCTGTAATCCATCCGGTAGAGCTGGTCGCCGGAAAGGATCAGGTACTGGTCCACATCCCATTCCTGGAACAGCCACTGGTATTTACGGACCGCATCGGCCGTGCCCTCAAACCAGCTGGGGCTCGAGGGGGTCTGCTGGGCCGCCAGCACCTCAACAAAACCTTGGCCAAAACCGGCGGAGAGGTTGTAACTCTGGCTGAGGTGTCGGTTCAACGAGGCGCTGTTGAACTGCGTCAACACATACATCTTGTTGATGCCGGAGTTGATGCAATTGCTGATCGGAATATCAATCAAGCGATACTTGCCAGCCAGGGGCACGGCCGGCTTGGCCCGCGTCTGGGTTAGGGGGAAAAGACGGGTCCCGGCTCCGCCGCCCAGGATGATGGCCAGGACTCGTTTCATCGGTGTTCTCCCCTAGGTACTGTCAGGGTTTGGCAACGGTAAGCGATCGGCTGACCGGGCGAAGGCGTAGCGCAGCACATTGATGAAATTGGCTGCAGTCAGGGCGATTTGGCGCCGCTTCAGTTGTCGGGATTCTCCTCGTGGAGCTCAAACAGGCGCTCCAGCACGCCCATGGCCACGTGGCGCTGCTGGCGGGGCTGGGGCGCCCGCAGATTGGTCACGGGGGTATGGAGAATCTTATTGATAATGCCCTTACTGAGGGCCTCCATCACCTTGCGATCGCGGGCCGAGAGGTCGGGACCCATGCGGCTCAGCGCCTTTTGTAATTCCTGCTCGCGAATGTCTTCCAGTTGACGGCGCATGCGGTTGACCACCGGCACCGCTTCAAGGCCATCCCACCATTCCAAAAAGAGGCGGCCTTCCTCTTCAAGTAACCCCTCGGCCTCGGCCGCAATCTCGCGGCGGGCCTCCTGGTTACGGGCCACCACCTCCTGCAGGTCATCCACATCGAAGGCAGCGACGCCGTCAATGCCCTGCACATCGGAGCTGATGTTGCGGGGCACGCCGATGTCAATCAGCAGCAGGGATGAGCGGCGATTGAGGCGGGAGAGCCGGGCGGCATCAATGATCGGCTCCTCAGCTGCCGTGCTGGTAAACACCAGGGAACAGGTGCTCAGGCAGTGGTCCAGGTCCGAGAGGGGACGGCACTGGACCGGCAGGTCGGGGAAATCGGCTGCCAGAAGTTCGGCCCGCTCCACCGTGCGGTTGAGCAGCACCACGCCGCGGCAGCCCTTGGAGCCCAGGTGTTGCAGTAGCAGCCGGGCCATGCGTCCAGCCCCCACCACCGCCACCTGCTCCTGATCAAGGGGCACCAACTCATCGAGACCGCGGCCCTGGCCCACCTTCAATTGGGCCAGCTCCACGGCCGCCGAGCTGATCGATACCGCCCCGGTGCCCAGGTTGGTTTCGGTGCGGACCCGTTTGCCGGTGCTCACCGCCTGGTTGAGCAGGCGGTTGAGAATCGGCCCGATCGAGCGATGCTCCTGGCCGAGCCGGACCATCTTTTTCACCTGGGAGAGGATTTGGCCCTCGCCCAGCACCAGGCTGTCCAGACCTGCGGCCACCCGCAGCAGGTGGGCCACCGCCTCCTCGTGGTGGTAGGTGAACAGGTGGGGCGTGAGCTCCACCAGGTCCAAACCCGATTGCTCGCTGAGGAAGGTGCCCACGGCCGTCACCCCCTGCTCCGGATGGCGCAGCAGGGTGTAGATCTCCAGGCGGTTGCAGGTGCTCAGGATCGAAGCCTCCAGCACCTGGTCGTCAGCCCTAAGCCGCTGGAGGGAGTCCTCCATGGTTTGCTCAGCGATGCTGAGCCGCTCGCGGATTTCCACCGGGGCGGTGTGGTGGCTGAGGCCGACGACCGTGATGTGCATAAAGGGCAAACCTCGCTGGCGCCTGGGTGGGATCGACGTCAGCGCAGGGCGATGCTCTGGGCGCCGTCCTTGATGTGCACCGTGTTGGTGAACCGGGCGGTGTTGTCGAGGGTACTGATGATCAGGCTGCTGGTGCGGGTGCAGTCCTTCTCAAACTTGACCCCGTGGAAGAGCAGGCCATCGGTGATGCCGCTGCCGGCAAACACAACGTTCTCACCGGAGGCCAGTTCTTCGGCTTCGTACACCTTGTCGATGTCGGTGATGCCCATCTCATTGAGGCGGGCAATGTTGCCTTCCACGGTGTAGTCGGCCCACTCGGAGGTTTGGGCCACGGCCGGGTCATACACCAGTTGGCCCTGGAAGTGGCCGCCCAGGGCGCGCATGGCGGCGGCGGAAATCACCCCTTCGGGGGCGGCGCCAATGCCCATCAGGCAATGGGTGCCGCTGCCGGCAAAACCACAGGCAATCGCGGCTTGCACGTCGCCATCGGAGATCGGCTTGACCCGGGCGCCGGTGGCGCGGATCTCGGCAATCAGGTCCTTGTGGCGGGCCCGGTCCATCACCACGATCACCAGCTCGCTGGCGGCCAGGCCCAGGCACTCGCTGAGGATGGCGATGTTTTCGGTGGCCGACTTACGGATGTCCACCTTGCCCTTGGCGGCGGGGGGCGCGGCCAGCTTCTTCATGTAGAAGTCGGGGGCGTTGAAGAGGCCACCGCGGTCGGAGGCGGCCAGCACGGCCATGGAGCCGTCCTGGTTGTTGGCGCAGAGGTTGGTGCCTTCGCAGGGATCCACGGCGAAATCGACGCCGGGGCCAGTGCCACTGCCAACTTCCTCGCCGATGTAGAGCATCGGTGCTTCGTCCCGCTCGCCCTCACCGATGACGATGCGGCCTTTCATCTGGATGGCGCCCATGCGGGTGCGCATGGCCTCAACGGCGGCGGCATCCGCCTCGTCTTTCTGGCCAAGACCGGTGAGCTTGGCCGAGGCGATGGCGGCCTGCTCAACGACCTCGAGAATTTCCTGGATAAGGGTGCGATCCACAGCAGTCCGGCGGGGGTGGGGGGCTTTGGCAGGGGGAGCGGCATTGCCGCGCCGCCAGAAGGCGCTGGGCTGGTTGGGCTGACAGGGCCGACGGCAGCACCGGCTTGCAAGCTTGGACAGTTTCGGCGCAGCTTCCAGCAGCCGCAGGGCCTCTCGGGCTTTTAGCGCCGCTCACTGTATCAGTGGCACCCAACCGAAACCGGGCCAGGCCGATTCCTACAATCAAGAGCCCTGTGCCCCGGTGGCCCCTCCATGAGCACCAAGCCCCTGGTGATCTCCCCGTCGATCCTGTCGGCCGATTTCTCCCGCCTCGGCGAGGACGTCCGTGCCGTCGACGAGGCCGGCGCCGACTGGATCCATGTGGATGTGATGGATGGCCGCTTCGTGCCCAACATCACGATTGGCCCCCTGATCGTCGAGGCCCTGCGCCCGGTCACGACCAAGCCCCTGGACGTGCACCTGATGATCGTCGAGCCGGAGCGCTACGTGGCCGACTTCGCCAAGGCCGGCGCCGACATCATCAGCGTCCAGGTGGAGGCCTGCACCCACCTGCACCGCAACCTGGCCCAGATCAAGGACCTGGGCAAGCTGGCCGGCGCCGTGCTCAACCCCGGCACGCCCCTCGACACCCTGGAGTACTGCCTGGAGCTCTGTGATCTGGTGCTGATCATGAGCGTCAACCCCGGCTTCGGCGGCCAGAGCTTCATCCCCTCCCAGGTGAGGAAGATCGAGGCCCTGCGCCGCATGTGCGATGAGCGCGGCCTCGATCCCTGGATCGAAGTGGATGGCGGCATCAAGGGCAGCAATGCCTGGCAGGTGATCGAGGCCGGCGCCAACGCGATCGTGTCCGGCTCGGGCGTGTTCAACCAGCCCAGTTACGCCGAGGCGATCACCGGCATCCGCAACAGCCGCCGCCCCGTGGCCGTCGCCGCCTAGGCCCCGTCCCCGAGCTGGGCAACGGGCTGGGGACCCCTGCCGTCCACCCCCAGCCAAGGACCCAAATGGCGAAAGCCCCGGCAACCCCCAAGGCTGCCGGGGCTTTTTGTTGAAAAGATCAGGCCTTGCCTGCCAAGGGCTCCGCCGCAGGGGGAGCCCCCCGCAGCTCCAGGTCCCCCTTAGGGGCACCAACCCCAGTCCTCAGCTATCGAAGAACCAGCCGTAGCTGTGCAGGCCGATGCCCAGCAGGTTGACGCCGATGTAGCAGACGCAGATCACCACCAGGCCGGCCACGGCCACCAGGGCGGGCCGGCGCCCCTGCCAGCCCCGGCTCAGGCGGGTGTGCAGGTAGGCGGCATACACCAGCCAGCAGATCAGGGCCCAGGTTTCCTTGGGGTCCCAGCTCCACCAGCTACCCCAGGCCTCATTGGCCCACACGGCCCCACTCACGATTCCCACCGAGAGCAGCAGGAAGCCGACGGTGATGGTGCGATAGCTGAGGCTGTCCAGCTGCTCGCTGCTGCCCATGACGGCGCTCTGCAGGCTCAAGGCCTGGGCCGGTGCCCCCGCCGGGCTGGCAGCCATCACCCCCTGGCGATAGCCGCCACTGCCGATCGAGCTGCTGCGCACCTCCAGGGCCTGGCCCCGGTCGGTGAACAGCACCGCCAAGGAGAGCAAGGAGCCCACCAGCAGGGCGGCGTAGCTCACCATGATCACGCTGACGTGCATGACCAGCCAGCTCGAGCGCAGGGCCGGCACCAGCGGTGAGGCGGCCTGAAGCTGGTCGGGAAGGGCAAAGCTGGCAAACGCCACACAGCCCAGACCCATCGGGGTGGCTGACGCCGGCACCAGGGCCGAGGGCCAGGAACGCTCGACCAGCAATTGGGTGAGGGTGCAGGCCCAGGCCAGGAAGCAGAGGGACTCGTAGAGGTTGCTGATCGGGAAATGGCCCGACTGCCACCAGCGCAACACCAGTTGGGCGGTGAGGGCCAGGTTGGCGCTGGCCACCAGGACGCGAACCAAGCCGCTATTGCCGGCTTGCTGGGGCAAGCCGGCTGGTTGGCTCCGGCCATCGGTTTGGGCCAGGGATGTGCTCAGGCCCCAGAAGGCCAGGGGCAGGGCCAGGAGCAGCAGGGCAAAGGCGGCCAGGCCCAGGCCAAGGACCGGGTCGGTCAGGGAAATGGGCAACGCTCGAGCGCAAGGTCAATGGCAGCCAGTCTGGCAAGCCATGGCCTGGCTGAGGGGCACCAAGGGCCTAACGGCTGGCCTGGCGTAACAGCAGCAGGCCGCCGCCCAGGCCAATCCACACCGGCATCCAGGCCGCCAGAATTGGATGCAGGGTGCCCTTCACCCCGAGGGAACTGAAGATGAATGACATCAGGTAATAGCCGAAAATGAGCAGCACACTGATGCCAAAGCCCTGGCTGCGACTGGTGCGCGAATTGGGTCTCACCCCTAGGCTGCTGCCAATCAGGCCAAACACCAAGCTGATGAAGGGGAAGGCAAATTTCTCCTGGATGCGCACCCGCATGCGCCGGGCCTCCTTCTGATCGCCGGCCTGCTCAAGCAACTGTTCCGCCCTAATCGCCTGGGCCGCGGTCATTTCCTCGGCATTGGTGGGCAATTTCGCCACCTGAATGGGGGCCGAAGTAAAGGGATAGAAGTAGCGATCAAACTGGGCTGAGGTGGTGGTGTTATCGCTTGGATTGAGGTTGACAATGCGGCCGTTGAGAAATTCCCAGAGGCTGCGTTTCTCATTCCAAATCCCTTTCGCTGCCGTCATAATCTGCTGCTGGCCCTGGTGGGAAAAATCCAACACGGTGACATCGAGCATCACCCCATCGCGGAATTCCCTGGCATAGAACAATTGGGCCAGACCGTCCTGGGCTGGGGCGCCAGGATCTTTGGCCTGAATCGAGCCAAACCGGGAATACACCACATCCTTGCCCCGCTCCGAGGACAGGGCCCGACCCAGGGCCCGGTCAAAGGTGATCGAGGCGGCCAGGTTGGCCCGGGGCACGATCACATCGTTGAACACAAAGGTGAGGCCACTCATGAGGCCCGCCACCACCAGGGCCGGCACGACCATGCGCCAGGTGGCCACACCGATGCTGCGTAGGGCCGTCAGTTCGCTGGTGCTCGAAAGCCGGCTGTAGGCCAGCAGGGTGGCCATCAGGGTGGCCATCGGAAAGGACAGCACCAGGAAGCTCGGCAGTCGCAACATCAGCACCTGGAAGGCCGCCGTGACGGGAAGACCCGATTCGGCGACCCGGCGCACCAGCTCGAACACCACCCCCACCGACAGGGACACGGTGGTGAAGGCCGCCACGCCGAAAAGCAAGGGACCCAGCAGTTCCAAACTGAGCCAGCGATCCATCAGTGGCAGCCGGGTCCACTGGCGCTGGACCTGGCCCGGTAGCCGCCGCAGCCGGCCCATGGTGAACTCCATGGCTGCTTGGGCCTGGTGCGGGGAGGAGGCACGGGGGCGTCCAACTCGGGCCTGGTTTGCGGTCGCTGGGTTTGCGTTGGCTGGGTTGGCGTTAGCCGGGTTGCCGTTGGGGGGATCGGATCGGCCCTCGTCCTGGCGGCTGTAGGGGTTGGGGCTCACTCGGGTCATAGCCGGAAGCCCTCGCCGAGGTAATGGCGACGCACCATGGGGTCGGCGGCCAGCTCCTCGGAGCTGCCGGCGGCCAGGATGCTGCCGTCGGTGAGGATGTAGGCCCGATCGGTGATCGCCAGGGTTTCACGCACATTGTGGTCGGTGATGAACACCCCCATGCCCCGCTGACGCAGGGTGCCGATCAGGTCCTGCAGGTCGGAGACGGCCAGGGGGTCGACCCCGGCAAAGGGTTCATCTAAAAGGAGATAGCGCGGCCCCTGGACCCCCACGGCCAGGGCCCGGGCCACTTCGCAGCGGCGCCGCTCGCCGCCGGAGAGCTGGTAGCCGAGGCGATGCAGGAAGGCGCCCAGCTGGAAGTCCTCCACCAACTCGTCGAGTCGCAGGCGGCGCTGGCCCTGGCCCACCCCGCTCTGCTGCAGGGCCAGGCTGAGGTTGTCCCGCACGCTCAACTGACGAAAGACGCTGGCCTCCTGGGGCAGGTAGCCGATGCCAAGCCGGGCCCGCTGGGGCATCGGCAGGGCCTGGACCGCCAGACCATCGAGTAGCACGGCGCCGGCATCGGGGCGCAGTAAGCCGGTGACCAGGTTGAAGGTGGTGGTCTTACCGGCGCCGTTGGGGCCCAGGAGTCCCACCACTTCACCCGCTTGGAGTTCCAGGCTCACCCCCTTCACCAGGGGACGACCGGCGATGGTGAGGGTCACCTCTTGCAGGGACAGGCTCATCGGTCCACCGCCGGGGTGGCTGGCTGGCCCAGGCTGGCGGGAGTGCCCGGACTGCCCCCTGCTGGTGCAGCCCCTGGCGTTGCCGACGGCGGTGTGGCCGTTAGGCGCAGGCGGCTGAACACCTGTTGCTGGGCAGCGGGCCGGGCCGTGATCCGCTCCGATCGCACCAGGTAGGTCACCTGTTCGGCCCGCAACAGGCTGCCATCCTGCTGGACCAAATCAACATCGCCACTGAGCACCACCCGGCCTTCGCGGCTGAAGTATTGGGCCTGGCGGGCCGTGGCCACCACGCCCCTATCGGGGTAGAGGATGCGCACATTGCCCGTGGCCGTGATCACGCCCGTGGCCTGGTCGGCCCGTTGAAGATCGGATTCGATGCTGACGAAGCCCGTGGGAATGGCCTGGCGGCTGGGGGCCTGGCTAGGGGCTGCGGGGACGATCGGGCCCCTGGCGCTTGGGGCTTCGCCCTGGGGCTGTTGGGCCCTTGCTTGCTGGGGCTGGGTTAGGGCCAGGGCCGCCCAGCCAAGGGCGACCACCAGCCAGGACAAGGGACGCCGCCAGCGCGGGGCTGGGGCCAATACTGCGTTCAACCCGGGAGCCATCGCCGCCATGGCGCCCAATCTAGGCGTCAGCCCTGGGGCGCCCCAGCTGGGGCAAGGGGCTATCGCTGGGGTCGAGCCCCTGTTGCAGACCCCGGAGGCGCAGGTCCACGGCGGCTAGCAGGGGGCCCAGCTCCAGGCCCAGGGCTTCGCTGCCATAGGGCTTCAGCCGGCCCAGGCCTTCGCCTAGCAACACGGTGGCGCCGCGCAGGTTGTTCCGTTCCAAGTGCAGGTGGGCCACGGCCACCTGCAATAGACCCTGGAGAGCCTGGCGATCGGGCCCCTGGCACTGGTGCCAAAGGTCTTCCAGCAGGTCATGGCAGCTATACCACTCGCCCCGGTTGAACAGGGCAATGGCCTCGGCCAGCTGGGGGTCTGCCTCCAGTCCGCCATCGCCCAGGCCGCCATCGCCCAGGGGGCTGGGGCTTGGCCCCATTGGCGCCGACTGCTCCTCGGCGCTCAGGTTTTCAACGGAGAAAGGCTCGGCTGACAAAGGCTCGGCTGACAAGGCAATCGCTCCCGAGGGGTGGGTAGGGAGGCTTTCCGCGGGTCAGCCCTGGGGGTTTAGCCCTGGACTGGGGGGCCGTGGCCCAAATTCCCCCACCTCTGATAACAACCCAACTCAAAACCACACCTGGCCAGGTTCGGCCCGGACAGGCGTGGTCGAGGGGATGGGGGGCACCGAAGAGGGGGCCCCGGCAATCAGCGCTTGGCGACCTTTTTGGCGGGCAGCTTACGCAGGCGGATCGACTCGGGGGTGACCTCGAGCATTTCGTCGGGGCCGATGTATTCCAGGGCCCGCTCCAGGGTCATTTGCATGGGGGCCTGGAGGGTGTCGAGCACTTCAGCGCCGGCTGAACGGATGTTGGTGACCTGCTTGGCCTTACAAACGTTGAGCTCCAGGTCGGGCGGACGGTTGTGCTCGCCAACGATCATGCCTTTATAGACCTTGGTGCCGGGGCTGATAAAGAACTGGCCGCGATCTTCGGCGCCCTTGAGGGCGTAGAAGGTGGCGGTGCCTTCCTCAAACGAGATCAGCACCCCATTGCGACGGGCGTCCAGGTCGCCCTGCATGGGGCGGTAGTCGAGGAAGGAATGGCTCATGATCCCTTCGCCGCGGGTGGCGCGGATGAACTCGCCACGGAAGCCGATCAGGCCCCGGGAGGGCACCACGAATTCCAACAGGGTGCGGTTGTCGCTGGTGGTTTCCATGTTCTGCATCTCGCCTTTACGGATGCCGAGCTTCTCGATGCAGCCGCCCACCGACTCTTCCGGCACATCCATCACCAGCATTTCGAACGGCTCACTGGGGGTGCCGTCGATCGTGCGGAAGATCACCTGGGGCTGGGAGACCTGGAACTCGAAGCCCTCGCGGCGCATCGTTTCGATCAGGATGCCCAGGTGCAATTCGCCCCGGCCACTCACCGAGAAGCGATCTGGCGAGTCGGTGTCTTCGACCCGCAGGGCCACGTTGGTGAGCAATTCCCGCTGCAGGCGATCGCGCAGCTGGCGGCTGGTGACGAACTTGCCTTCCTTGCCGGCAAACGGAGAATCGTTAACGACAAAGGTCATCTGCAGGGTGGGTTCATCCACCTTGATCAGGGGCAGGGCCTCGGGCTGGTCGGGGCAGGCGATCGTTTCGCCGATATTCACCTCATCAAAACCGGACACGGCCACGAGATCGCCGGCGCGGGCCTCCTCGATTTCGACCCGGGCCAGGCCCTTGAAGCCAAGCAACTTGCTGATGCGGCCGCGCTTGATGCTGCCGTCATCGCGGATTAGGGCCGCAGTTTGGCCATTGCGGATCGTGCCGTTATGGATCCGGCCGATCATGATCCGGCCAAGGAAATCGGAATAATCCAGGGTGGTCACCTGCATCTGCAGGGGCTTCTCCGGATCGCCGATGGGGGCGGGCACATGGCGCAGGATCGCGTCAAAGAGCGGCTTCATGGTGTCGCTCTCAGTCGCCATGGTCGGCTTGGCGTAACCGCCCATGCCGCTGCCGAAGAGATAGGTGAAGTCGCACTGGTCGTCGTCGGCGCCCAGTTCCAGGAATAGGTCGAGCACCTTGTCAACGGCCTGCTCGGGGTCGACCCGGGCCCGGTCAATCTTGTTGACGAACACGATCGGCCGCAGGCCCTTTTCCAGGGCTTTCTTAAGCACAAAGCGGGTCTGGGGCATGGGCCCCTCGTTGGCGTCAACGATCAGCAGGCAGCCATCCACCATGCCGAGCACCCGCTCCACCTCGCCGCCGAAGTCGGCGTGGCCGGGGGTGTCAACGATATTGATCCGGATGCCGTTGTAATCAACCGCCGTATTTTTAGAGAGAATCGTGATGCCACGCTCACGCTCCAGGTCGTTGGAGTCCATCACGCAGGTGGGCACGGCCTCACCATCGCGGAAAATGCCTGACTGGCTCAGCAGGGCATCCACCAGGGTGGTTTTGCCGTGGTCAACGTGGGCAATGATCGCAATGTTGCGAATCGGGGCGCCCTTGTGTTCGCCGCTCATGGTGAATCTCTCGGTAAGGCTTGATGGAATCTGACGAAACCCTGGTGGGGTGTTGTCGGTGGTCTGGGATCGGAACGGCAACACTCGAGATGGAAGCTCGAGCTGCGACGAGGAAGCGTCGCTGGGGAAGGGCCGGAGCCGGCCGATCAGACAACCCCTTGGCTGCTGGTCTGATCAATCCATGCTATCGCAGTGCTCTAACCGTCCCGCCGGTTCAAGCTGCCCCGGGTCACCCCCAGGCGACTGTCGAGCTGCTCCTGCTGCCACACCTGCCGGCCCGAGCGCTGGCCGGCTAGGGCCTGGCGATAGAGCTCGACGCGCCGGTTGGCATCGGCGGCGCTGTCCTGCAGTAACTCGATCCGGTAATGGCGTAGGCCGGCGCGCAGCAGCTGGGGGATGGCCTCGACCCCGGTCTGGGCCTTGCCGTTGAACAGGGTGTTGCGGCAGCCCAGGTCAGCCCGCAGCGGATGGTCGGTGCCACTGCGGTCCCGCAGCAGCACCTGGTGCTGCTCGCAGGGCCGGCCGCAATCGCTGTGGTCGTGGCCCTCCGAGAGAAAGGCGCAAAACAGGCAATGCTCCATGTGGAACAGGGGCATGTGCTGGTGCAGGGTGAGTTCCACCCGGCCAGCCGGGCAGCCGGCCACCAGCTCCAGCAGCTGGTCGAGGGCCAGGTCGTAGCTGGCGGTAATCCGCTCCAGCCCCCAGCGCTCGAGCAACCAGCCGGCCGTCAGCGGGTTGGCCACGTTCAAGCTGAAATCGCCGATGCAGGGGGCCTCCAGGCTGAGGCGCTCCAGCTGGTCGGCGTTGCGCACCAGGTAGCCATCGGGGTTGGCCCGCAGCAGGGGCTCCAGGCTCCAGCGTTCATCGGGCCGGCAGATGCGCTGGCCAGCCAGCCACAGGCCCCCGGGCCAGCGGCCCCGCCCCAGGGCCATGGCCTGGCGCAGCTGGGCCGGATGTTCGATATCCACCACCACCCGGTGGATCGGATGCTCCAGCAGGGCTTCGAGCTGCTCCAGGCTGCGCACCAGCACGGTCAAGGTGGGCTCGGCGGTGAGCTCGCCAGTGGGCTCCCCGGTGGGTTCGCCGGAGAGGTCGGTAGTGGGCTCCGATGGCACCACGGCTGCGGGCTGGACCCGGGCCGCCAGGGCTTGGGGCAAGAGCGCCGCCAAGGCCGCAGCGATCTGCTGGCGGTGGCCCGAATCACCACCCGCAGCAAACCCCGCCCCTGGTCCCGCCTGGGGGGTGCCCGTCGCGGCTTCGCCGCCAGGAGCTGCCAGGAGCTCCACCAGTTGGCGCCGCAGGGCGTTGAGTTGGGCCAAGGGCAGGAACAACCCTTCACCCAGGTCAATCTCCAGAAGCCCCAGCGTCCAGGGAGTGCCCCCGAGCCGGCCCAGTTGTTGCTCGAGCCGCAGGCGATCGAGGCCCCCGCCAAGGGCGGCCTCCAGCGGCGCCACCGATTCCACCTGCCAGGGCCCGCCGGGCTTGCCAGCAATGGGGGCCACCGTCAGCACCAGGGGGGAGCCGAGGGCGCCGCTCACCTTCAGGTTGAGGGCTTGTTGGCGTTCCGGGGCAGGGGCCTGGGCGAGTTTGTGCAGCTGGCTCTCCAGCTGGGGATCGCTGGTGAGCCAGCAGGGGCTGCCGCGCTGGAGGCCCCCTAAATCGATGCGACCCGGACCTAAACGCAGGGCCACAACTCCACCAGGCCGCGATTGCAATGCCATCACCCGGCCACCCACCTCCTGGGGTGCCTGCAGGGGATCGGCGCCGGGCCCCTCCAGCACCAGGCCGTCACCGCATTTCACCGACTGGGCAGCGGCCAGCACCAACCAACCGCCGGCCTCAATGCGCCCAAGCCGACCCAGCCAGGGGCCCCGCTTTTTGCTCCAGCGGCCGTGCACCAACTGGCGGTGATCCACGCCCTTCAGCCAGCCCGTGCCCAGGCCCCGGGAAAAGGACAGCTCGAGGCGACGGCGTAGCTGGTCGGGATCGACAGGTTGCTTTTGGCACTCGGACTGGGCAGGGGCCTGGCTAGCCGGCTCCGCCAGGGCATCGAGACCCTGGCGATAGGCCTGGGTGACCGCCGCCACGTAGGTGGCCTCCTTGAGGCGCCCTTCAATCTTGAGGCTGGCGATCCCCAGCTCGGCCAGCTCCGGTAGGAGCTCCCAGGCGGCCAGATCCTGGGGCGAGAGCAGGTAGCGCTGCTCACCGAGATCGCGCTCCACCCCATCCACGATTAGTTGATAGGGGAGCCGGCAAGCCTGGGCGCATTCGCCCCGGTTGGCACTGCGCTGGCCCAGGGCCTCGCTGGTGAGGCACTGGCCCGAGTAGGCCACACACAGGGCCCCATGCACAAACACCTCCAGGGGCATGGCGCAACCGCGTTGCTCCAGCTGCTGCCGCAGGCGGCCGAAATCCTTGAGCGCCAATTCCCTGGCTAATACCACCCGCTCACAGCCCAGTTCGGCCGCCTGCACCACCCCGGCCGCACTGGTGATCGACATCTGGGTGGAGCCATGCAGGGCGAGTCCGGGCGCCAACCGACGGGCGAGCCGGGCCAGGCCCAGGTCCTGCACAATCAGGGCATCGACGCCAGCGGCGGCGGCCTCAAGCACCAACGACCCGGCGGCCTCGAGCTCGCTGGGGAAGATCAACACGTTGACGGTGAGGAAGCCGCGCACGCCCCGCCGGTGCAGCCAATCCATGACCTCGGGGAGGTCGGCGGCCCGGAAGTTTTCAGCCCGTAGCCGGGCATTGAACACTTCCACGCCGAAATACACCGCGTCGGCCCCGTTAGCGACGGCGGCCCGGAGGGACTCCCAGCAGCCAGCCGGGGCGAGCAATTCAGGCGTCAAGGGGGATGGCAACTCGAGGTGGTGGGAGCCCAAGGGGGTCAGGGAAGCGGCGCGCTCTAAGGAGTGAGGCGATGGGCCGGCTCAAAGAGTCTCAAAGCCTCGGCCGAGCCTTCGAAACGCCAATGCCAAGGCTCATAGTTGACGCCCTGGGGATTGCCGGCCGGAAAGGACAGATTGAAGTGGTAACGGTTCGCGTTCTGCACCAGCCAGGCAAAGGCTGCGGTGGCTTCGAAACTCTGGCTGAGGTTGGTGCCGGGGCTACGGCCATCGCCAATGTCTAGGGCGTAGCCGGTGCTGTGCTCGGAGAAGCCGGGGGGGGCGCTCACCCGGGCCCGTTGTTCGGCGCTCTGGTTGCGCTCCGAGCCCACATCAAAAAACAGGTGCTTTTGCAGCTGGATCGATCGAAAGCCGCTCAGCAAACGCAGGGATACCCCATCGGCGGCCGCATGGCGCTGCATGGCCAGGAACTCCTCGGCGGCGTCCCGGTGCAGGGCAATGCCTGGGGCCGCATCAACCAAGACCCGGGAGAGGGCTTCCGGGTAGGGGAAGTGGCCAAGCAGGCGGCCATCCAGGCTTTGGCGCACATTGATACCCCGAACCGGGGGAGGCGCAAACTGACGCCTGATCGGTTCGCGAAAAAGCCAAACCAAGCCGGCCGTGCCAGCCAGCAACAGGCTGGCCGTGAGCAGGGCCTGGCGAAACCGGAAACGGCGCTGGGGCTTGATCAGTGGGCTGCGCCGGGCCACCGGGATGTCCAATCCCCCCGATCCATGGTCCGCAGGGCTGTCCCGACTGCGATCCGCTGCGCTGTTCTTACTGCGAATGGTGTCTCGACTGAAGGGACCAGGCCTGGAGGAGGGGGTGCGCACGGGAAGCTGCTTGGCAGGCAACCCGGAGGGGTCCCAAAAGCCCTGTCAACAATAAGACGAAAGGCCAAAGAACCTGCGGTAGCGCGGCGGGCGGTGTTAGCTTCCGGCCATGATGCTTTCCGGGTAACCGGTTTCAAGATGTTGCGTGTCGCAGTGGTGGGTGGCGGCCCCAGCGGTTCCTGTGCTGCTGAAGTTCTGGCCAAGGCCGGGATCGAAACCTGGATCTTCGAGCGCAAACTCGATAACGCCAAGCCCTGCGGTGGGGCCATACCCCTCTGCATGGTGGAGGAGTTTGATCTACCCGAATCGATTATCGATCGCAAAGTTCGCAATATGAAGATGATTTCCCCCTCGAATCGCGAGGTGGACATCAACCTGGAAAACCAGGATGAATATATCGGGATGTGCCGGCGCGAGGTGATGGATGCTTTTTTGCGTGACCGGGCCGCCGAACTGGGCGCCAACCTGATTAATGGTTTGGTGACCAAGATCGACACCGGCAGCAAGCGCCAGGGACCCTACACGCTCCACTACACCGATTACAGCGCCGGTGAGGCTACCGGGGTTGCCAAGGAGTTGGCCGTGGACCTAATCATTGGCGCCGATGGGGCCAATAGCCGCGTGGCCAAGGCCATGGATGCGGGCGATTACAACGTGGCAATCGCGTTCCAAGAGCGGATCAAGCTGCCGCCCGAGGAAATGAAGTATTACGAAAGCCTGGCCGAAATGTATGTGGGCACTGATGTGTCCCCCGATTTTTACGCCTGGGTGTTCCCCAAATACGACCACGTTGCCGTTGGCACCGGCACCATGCAGCAGAACCAATCCCTGATCAAGCGCTTGCAGGAAGGCATCCGCGAACGGGCCAAAAAGCGCTTGCTCAATGGCGAGGTGATCAAGGTGGAAGCCCACCCGATCCCCGAGCATCCCCGTCCTCGCCGGGTTGTTGGGCGCATGGCCCTGGTCGGGGATGCCGCCGGCTATGTGACCAAGAGCTCGGGTGAGGGGATCTACTTCGCTGCCAAGAGTGGCCGCATGTGCGCTGAACAGATCGTGGCAGCTAGCAAGCAGGGTCAAACGATCCCTACGGAAGCCGACCTCAAGGTTTACATCAAGAAATGGGACCGCAAGTACGGTGCCACCTATAAGGTGCTCGAACTTCTCCAAAACATCTTCTACCGCAATGATGCGGCCCGCGAAGCCTTCGTGGAGATGTGTGATGACAAGGATGTGCAGCGGCTCACCTTTGACAGCTACCTCTACAAACGGGTGGTGATGATGAACCCCTGGCAACAGCTCAAGCTCACCTTCCTGACCCTGGGATCGGTGCTGCGTGGCAACGCCCTTGCCCCCGCCAGCTATAAGCCCGTTGATAGTGCCGTGCGCAGCGACGACGAAGCAACCGCCATGTTGGCGGTGCGCTCGATCACCGGCGGCATCAAGGTGAAGGGTGACCGGGATCGCGCCTCGGCCAATCGCATTGCAGCCGGACCCAGCTCCCCTGATGCCACCAGCGCCAAACCGGAGCCAGCCCTGAGCGGCCGCTGATGGCAGACCTGCCTGGGGTGGCAGCCCCTGGGACCTGATTCAAAGGAGTGCTAGGGCCGGGAAGCCTGGCTTGGGGAGACCTGGATCGGGCCCGAGCCTGGGACCCCACCAAATCGTTAACGCCTTCCGCGGCCGGTCGCTCGCCTCAATTGACGGCAATAGGCCAGGGCCGTGGCCAAACCGAGGGCGGGCAGGGGTCCGGGCACCGGCAAGACCCCTGGGCCGGCTGGGATGGCTGCCTGTGCGTGGGGCACTAGCGCCAGGGTCTCGAGCTGCGTTGGTGGGGCGAAAGGGTCGGGGAACAACGATGGAGAGCTGGGAGCCATGGGCCAACCCGATAGGTCCCCTTGACTAGAACGACCAGCAGCACCCCCGGTGATCTCCTGGATCGGTGAGGGCCCAGCATCGTCAGTGAGCCAGTTGCTGGGGATCGGCAGGTCAAGCCAATGGTTGGAAGGTTGGGGGACTTGATCGCCCAAATCCCCAGGGCCAGCTAGGCGAACGGCACCTGGGGCAGCCTCAGCAGCAACACTGCTGCGAGGCACCCAACGGGGGAGGTCTCCTGGGTCGAATTGGGTGCGACGTGATGGGGGATGGCCCGCCAGGAGCAAGTAATCGCTGGTTAGCCCGCGCAGGGAAAGGGGCCCAGGGGAGCTTGCTTGCCTAGGACACTCCCTAGCCCCACAGAAGACACGCGTCTGGGCGGGCTCCAAGGGTCCATTGGAGCCCTGAACGGAGCTGCTGCCCAGCAGGGCCAAACCCATTAGGCATGCAGTAAGGCCAGGCAGGCAAAACCGTACCAAGGCGGTGAAACCTGGCAACAATGAATCCAAGCGAAGCGATGCCAAAAAATAGTTCTATACATCGCTTAAAAATAACCCAGGCAAAGCTACGGCGATACAGATATGCAGATATGCTGTAAAAGTGCTACGGGCACGAGCAACTACAGAGAAGGGGGACGCCCAGCACTGAAGAGCAGACTGGGCCAAGCCGAAAATCAAAAACGCGGAGCAGCCAATGAAGTCATCATCGCTTAAATAGGGACATAACTTTTGAAATCAATACCCACGAGTAGATCGTTGTAATCCTGATCGCCGCCGCCGTGCATGTCTTCCAGGCCAAACACATTGGCACCCATCATCTTGAAGTGATTGACGCCATCGGTGTTGGCAGCTGCAAACGCAAAGTAGGTTTGCTGGGTGCTGGCAACGATCGCGAAAGGGGAATAAAAGGCACCACCGACCACACTGAATTCCTTTTGGGCAAGCAGGCCATTCGTCGTGGCAATCCCATCGAGGGCCGCTGCCCGATTGGCAGCCAGGAGCGCCAGTTCCCGGTAACGGGCCTGGTCACCGGCCTGAAGGGCGGTGGGATCGAGGGTCCGTCCAGTCACGGCATCAAACAGGGAACCATTGCGGTCCAATACCTGGTAGAAACCAACGGTGGAATTAAAACTGGCTTCGCGGTTGTAGGAGAGAACACCAGTGAGTTGATCGCCTGAGAGGGCGGATGTGTTCAAGACTGGGGCAAAAGATTGGTCGCAGGATACGAGCGCATTCAAACCAGGGGCAGAGTTGTTGAGATTGAGCTGGATGGAGAGGCCACTAGTGGAATTGAGGCTTGCGGTTTTGCTACCCTCCTGGGCGCTCCATGTGAGGAATTGGAATTGGCTACCCAACTCAGCCACACTGGTTTTACCAGCTGCAAGCTCCTGGATGGATGTTCCCCTAACTTCAAAGCAAAGAAGCTTCTGATTATTCGTAATCTGCAAATCACGGCTAAGTCCAGTGCTGCCGATGGAAAGGCTAGATGCCTTCGCCAAGGAACTAAACAGGATCTGGCCATTCGAAAGCAGATCAGCAAGACTAACGGCATTGGGGTCGTCACCGGCATTTAGAACTACATAGCCAATCTCACTGAGATCGGTAGAGTTCGACTGCAGTGTGAGCGAAATGAACAGGGCTGTTGCCACATTGATCGTGCTATCACCAATTTGCAAGGTCCTGGCATCAAGCAGACGCAAACTAGGCGTGGAATCCACCACGGCCGTAGTCGCAGGATCGGAGATTTTGCCATCGACTTGACCGTCCATGTCACCAGGACCACCATCCTTGTAGGACAGATGGATAAAGTCAGCCATGCCAGAGCGCTTAAGATCGTAGAATCGGGCGCCTACGTCGTTGATCGGATCATAGGAGAATGGGGTGGTATTACCATCGCCATCGATAGCAAAAAAGGCTAATTGTTTGCCACTTTCTTGCACACCGGTTAAGTAGGGATCGAGCCTAGATAGTAGGGATGCCCCAAATGCCTTGAGGCTTAGGCCAAGGGAGGTTCGCGTCTTCGAACCTTCTAGGAGTGCGGTGAAATCCATCATGGTATCGTTGAACTCTATCGTTGTCTTGGTAATCGTTGGGTCTGGGGCCTTAATATTGGAAGCCTTAAATGCCAATGGGTTAGTGGGATCCACTTTGGCCCCATTGGCCATGGCGGGAAGGGCTGGAGGAGCCTTATAGAAATTAACGGCGCGCTCCGCTTCCTTGCTTATGCCAGTAAAGATGGCTGCTTTAATCTGGTTAACATTGTCAAAGAAGGCTTTGCCTTCAAAATTATCAGCAATCCTATCCAGCTGCATAAAGGCCTCTTTAGCGCGGCTTGCCACGTTGCCCAACATTGACTTCACAGTGGCAATCGTGAGCGGATCACTGGTAGCCTGGCTGATGTAGGTAACAAACCCATTGACAACATCGACAAGAATTCGATCTATAGTTTTAACCGTTAAGCCTACCCCGCCGGGATTCAGGGCGTCAGTGGCTTCGATGTAGCCAATGACTCGTGTATAGAATTCCTGATTAAGCTTGAGCTTAGTAGGCAGATCGTTCGGGAATAGGTTGGGCAAGACAGTCTCGCCCATCGTTTCTAAATAGTAAGAGACAAGGTGCAACTTAATATGGGCTAAATAGGCGTTTTTAGCGGAGGTTTTTTGCGCAGGTGTGAGAAAGAAGGATGAATTTTGGCCGGCCGCTTCGGCCTGCAGCAGGTCCTTCTCCGGATCTTGGTAAAGGAAATCGTAATTACCAAGCAAGAAGAACTTATCAATTTTGGCCTTCACCGCTGCTTCGCTATAACCTGGAAAATTCTTGGCCATCATCAAGCTGTAGGCATAAAGCGATGTTAGGGGAGTAACCATCGCGCCGAAGGGGGCCACGAACGGTGTGCGTATTGGTGCCTTGCTAACGGAGTCAACCCCGCCATAGACAACCAACATGCCTTCTTCGGGATCAATCTTGCCATTTTGATTGGTATCAAAGGTGCGATTATCGATCTCAAGTGAGTAGCTACCATCATCTTGAGAGGTGATAGCCGTGGGCTCACCAGGATCAATGGTGCCGTTAAAATTGGAATCAAAGAAAACGGTTGATCCCTGTAAATAACTATTGGAAGCACTGCCACTAGCCGATGTCCCAGTACCACCAAAACTAAACAGGTTGAGAGTATTAAGCTGTTTTTTCCATACGGTTTTCCAGTAGGAATAGAAACCAAGATCAACTCCCAGCTGCACTTGTCCATTGAGCGAGGATGTGACTGCACCTGTGAGCAGATAAAGTTTGGTCACATCGTCACTATTGGCGGCGATTTCGGCTCCGCGCAGTTTGCCATCGGAGGTGCCTGATATAACGCCTGGATCCAAAAGCTTCATTTGGGCATTGCCTAAGACTCCACCGTTAAAATCAGCCCTCATTGGTGAGATATGGATTCCTTGGCTGACACCGATTGATGCATCAAAATCAAACTGAGGACGATCAGAAGGGGCATCTACATAAAAACCATCAAACACCTTATGGGCATCCTCTGGTTTGAATGCAGATAGGGCCCATTGCTGCAACCCAACCGTATCAAAACCGAAGTTGAGGTCTGTTTGAACATCAAAAGACCCTGATGCGGTGCCATAATGTAAACCATAGGTATTAAATGATTGATCCATGCTAGCGCTGAGGCCGGCAATTGGCATGCGCCACGTAATCAAATCACGGGGCTGGCCGAGTAACATTTTAATGATATCCTTTGGCTCCGTAATCAAAGGGACACTAAAGCCAAGGGCCTGAAGTTGATTAAAGATGCTGCTAAGCTTTTCGCCAGCACCTATGCGGGTGCTTGCCGCTAATGTGGTAGCAGCGCCAGAGGCTAGTTGGTTGTACTGACTGGAAACAGCATCAACATTGATAGCAGATGCTGAATTGGCGCTATTAGTAGATGCAAGATTGAAGTTGGAAAGCACGAAGTTTCCATATTCAATAAAAAAGTTCTCGTCCTTAGAGAGGCTCTTTAATTGCTCGTTGAGATCAATAACAGCCTTAAGGTTGTCACAAAAAGCGACTGTACGATTGATCGCAGCAAGACGTTCTTGGGTCGCAGGATCATTTGGATTGGACATCGCCTGCTGCATAGCAGTGTATTGGGCCAATTCAATGACGGTAACGCTACCATCGCTATTGGCATCAAATTTGGGACCAATACCAAGCCGGGAAAAAACGCGCGTATCATCATACAACGACTGTATCAATGGGTAGATGGGTTGCAAGACACCATCAATGGCAGTGATCAATGGCTTGACAAGGCTTGCAATAAGATTGTCCATGCCTAACAGTAAATTATCAATAAAGACATTGGTAGGATTTGGGATTTCCGGTGTTCCCAAGGTGGGCAGGGGGCTCTCTGGATTGGTGGAATAAAAGAGCGGCATCTTGGTTGACAAATCAAAGCTAACCAGTGGAATCGCCGAGAAATCCTGAAGAGATGCCTTCATGCCAACGGATAAAACACCATCTGTTTGGCCTGTAAAATGAAGTCTAAATAGGTTGCTAAAATCGGTACTTAAGAGTTTTTGTATGGGTAGTAATGTTACGTCGTTATAGGGAGACTCGGCAGCATTAGCGAGGGGCGAGGCAAGTTTTAATCTAAATGTTGCATCGATACCAGTTCTCTCACCCGTGAGTCCAGCGATCGGTTCGCCGATAATACCTAGACTTTTGTGGGGGCTGGGTTGGTTGACTGCATCGATCTGCAGGAATCCCAAGCCGCCTTTTAAACTAAAGTCTGGGGAAAGGTTCGTCTTGTAATGGGCATCAAGTCTACTATTTGCGGTGTCAAAATAGAAGCCCCTTGTCTTATCAACTCCCATCTTAAGGCGCGCACTGTAGTCAAAGCTGCCATCAAAACTGCCGCTTACTTGAAGGCCTAGGGCAGGAACACCGAAATCATTTGCGAGTGGAATCGAATAAAGATTATAGGCATCTGAAACGGTATAGTCGATGGAAACGCCCAAGCTATCCATTGTCATGGTGATTGGGCTGGTGGTGTTGACACCTGAGGCATCCATGAGAAGCTTTTCTAGTTTTTTGCTAGTTAGCTGCGGTGTGGTTCGGATTGAGTCAACCAGTTTGTCGAGAAATTCATTGATAGCCGGGCCAGTCTTTCCATTTAGGTTGCCCGCAATGGGCAAGTTCATGGCATTAAGGCCGTCCATCATGGCCGATAACGCCTGATCAATACCCAGGTAGGTGAGAGGATCAAGGGTGCGATCAACGATGTCTATTGCTTGGCTAGTCTTTGTGAAATGGGCGACGGGTTTTCCCGCTGACGAGTAATCACCATCATTGCTAGTGAACGTATACTGGAGTTGGCCTGTATGGATGCCCGTGTAGGCACGCAAACCAGTACCATCTTCTATGATATTATCGTCATTGGCGCGTACATTGACGACTTGGAGCACGTTCCAGTTGTCCTTTGTAAAGGTCAACGTAGGGTTATCAACTATCAACTGGCCAAGCGGTGTGCCGCTCTGTCCGGTTGCAACACTACTGATGTCTGATAGTTGTATGGTGACAGTATCGCTGGGTTGGCTGAGCAAACAAACCTGGAATTGGGAGGCTCCTGCCCCCTCAATCGTCATGGTGCGCTCACCCGCCAGGGCAATCATCAATCCGGCAACGTCGTTGTCCTTAATTGATACTGTGGCGGTGGATGCAAAGGGATCCAGGGTGTAACCACTGCCGGCCTGGAGATTGAGTTGGAATTGTTTATCAACACCGTCAACCGCAAAGTCGTCGATGGGCATGATGAAGGCATTACTTGTCGTTTGCCCCGGGGCAATCCGAATACTGCCACTGCTAAGCAACCCCTGAACCATGGAAGTGATCGGCACGGATTCGGTGCCATTGCCAATGACATTGGCACTACTGAGGGAATTGGTGACGTTATAGCCCACCACCAAACCTGTGGAGCCCCAGGAGGTGGGCACCGGTGCATTCGACACCAGGCGCCAGGTTGCCGGCTGGCCAACTTCACCGGCCCGGGGTCCCACCAACTCAAGCCTTACGGTGGGCAGGGTGTTGTGGGTGATCGCTATTGTGACATCGGGGGTTGTTAAATTCGTGTAATTTGGATCGGCACTGGTTGACTTAATCTGTAAGGGGCTATTCGTTGTGTCCTGGACGATCGTATTGGCGACGGCTTGCACCTGCACCTGCTGGGGGATGGCCCAATTATCGGGTGTAAAGACCAGAGTTTGATCATTATTAAGACTGGCATTGTTAACGGTGAACTGGCCATCACTCGGATGTAGCGTTACATTAACATTCGACGTGGGCTTGCTGTTGAGCTTCAGGGTAAAGGAGCCATTGCTATTGCTTCCCTGGCCCGTGACCACAGTCACTGCGGAACTAACAATACCAGGCGTATCCATGTCCGTCTTACTGACGTTGAAGAGTTTGCCATTGCTTGCTGGCTTGAGGTTGTTATAGAGCGAATCATTTGATGTGCTGCTAGCGAAGATGGCAAAATTAGCATTACCGCTAACCGCATTATCCTGTTGGGGAACCGTTGCAAAAGCCTGGGGAGTCGACCAATTGCTGGGCGTAAAGGTGAGGGGGATTCGCGCAAGCGCTTGGGCGCTGGTGGGGGCCTTCAACAGGCCATGGTTGCTGGCGGAGGATTCGAGATAGACGGTGACCGTGCTAGTCGGTTGGGTGGTAAGGGCTAGGTAGCGGGTCACCCCAGCGCCACTGCTATCGGCTTCGTTGACCGTGATCGTGTCGCTAGCTAGGACGGTTTGCAGACCTGCAGCATCGCTGCTAATGCGAAAACCGGGCAAATCATTGTCAATAACGCTCACCTGGGCCGCGGGCAAGGACGGCAGGGAGAGGGTCTCGCCGCTCAATACCGTTGCAGTCGAAGCGGTTGCCGGCAGGGAGGCATTCACAACCGTTGCCGTGGTTGAGAGGGTAACGTCATTGGCGATTCTGAGGCTGGTTCCATTCGAGAACTGCAACGTATCGCCGGCCTTTACGCTTCGGGTAAGGGATGAATCGCTTTCATTGAGTCTTAGCCCGATCGTGCCGCTGAGCTGGCTGAACGCCGAAGCGGGAACCAGTTGGTTCGTAACGGGTGTGACGCCAGATCCGCTGTAGCTCCATTGCAATTGGGCAGTGGATGTGCCAGTGCTGGAGTAATAATCCATGGTGACAGCAACAAGCTGTCCCTGGGTGTAATTTTGCGAGGTGGAATTAAGCGTCCGCTGCGATGAGTTGGTCCAGTTATCAATTAGGGTGTTACCATTAACAAACAGGCGAACCCCATTGTCGGCCACTGTGTGGAAGGTATAGGTACCCGTACTGGGGATTTTAATATAGCCCGTCCAGCGGGCGGCAAAATTATCGGTTGGGGAGAGGGGTGACATGGTGGCATCGGTTTCATTGATGCCATTGCTGTCAGTGGAGGATGATGACGGTACTAATGTAGAAAGATTTTTAGATGTGTCGGTGTAATTAGAAAACAGCGTCCGGGTCAGGCCAACATTGCTAAAATCGGTGGTCGTGACAATATTGAGATTGGGACGGTAGCTCTCCTGCCGATAGGCGGACACCAGACTTGTGGTGAACGCATTACTATTGCCGTGGCTACCCGTAACGTCAACCTCAAAGCCATTGTATAAGGTTGCAGCCGATGTCAGTGTTAGGGTATTAACGACACTTCCGTTAGCCTGATCATTGTCATTGCGGAATTGCAGTGTGGTGCCACTGGGTATGGTGAGGGAATCTTGATAGGCCCCATCAAGTTTGAGTTTGATCGTGGTTAGGCCACCGGCCTGGGTGGCAGTTCCGGCCTTGATTCTTATGCCGGGATTGGAGAGCAACGAAAAGGAGATGTCGCCGTTTTTCTCAGCAACCAGGTTGTCTACTGTGTTGACAGTAAAACTGGCGCTGGTGCTATTGGCCGGAATCAACACTGAATCGAGGCCATTAACGCTAAAGAAATTGGCAGGGATCAGCTCGTTGGTTGTGCCCACTCCCGAAGGATTGGGCCGCTGCCAGGAGAGCTGGGCAATACTGCTTCTGTTTGTACTTGTATTGGTGTCGTAGTAATCATAGACAATCGGTACATAGCTGCCCCCCTCCAGCACGATCTCATCAGAGAAGTAATTGGCTGCTGGATTGCTTGGCGATGTGGCCACATCGTGCCAACGATTAATCAGCAATTGATTGTTAATCGTGAGGCGAACGCCACCATCAGCCCTGCTCTTAAAGATGTATCGACCATCGTTTGGAATATAAACAAAGCCGGTCCATCGCACTCCGTAATTTAGGGGTGACCCAGCATTTGCATAGGTTGCTGCATAGGTTTCATTGATGCCATTGGCATCAAGCTGGGTGCGACTAAACGAAACTGGCAGGCTATCGGTTGACGCTTGTTGAATGTAGTTGTCAAAAACGAATTGATTGAGGCCATTGGTGGCAGAGCCCAGCGCACGGGAGGACTCATTGATGTTGATATCACTACCAACCCGTGCTTTTGTATTGCCATCTAATTGGAAATAAACCTGGGTGGGAGTAGACCTGGGCTGCTTAAGCGACACCGTGAACGTTTGACTGCCCGTATTGCCATTGCTAGCACCAAAGGTGCTGCCAACGATGGTGGCAACTTCGCTGGGATTGGTGGCACTGACCGCAGAATTCACAAAATCATAGCCATACACCAACGAACTATCAGCACTGATGGCGTTGAAACGATCTGCATTAATTTGTTCAACAGTGCGAGCCGCTGAATAGACGCGCACATCGCGAATGGTGCCATTAAAATTATCATGCCAGCTCCTACTGGCTTTGCCAATCAAATTACTCGAGCGGCTTAGGGTTTCCGGTAATGCTGTAGCAGTGCCAGTTGCAACAGAAACCCCATTCACATAGATTGTGGCCAGCTTATTTGCGTCTATTGTGGCGGCCACATGGGCCCATTGGTTGAGTTGTAATGGCACACTTGAGATCACATCTAATAGGTTGTTCCCAGCTGCATTTTGAATCAAAAATCTTGGCTTGCCTGTGGCCTCATGCATCATGAGGATGATTTGGTTGACGCCGACTCCATTGCCAAGATCAATAATGCTTGGCCAGTTGGTGTATTGTTTGACATTGACCCACGCCTCCATTGTGAGTGGTCCGCCCAAGGTTTTGGGAGTCAGGGAGGCGTATTGTGCAGTTGAACCATTAAAGTTGAGACCGCTAGCTCCTCCGCCTTGCAAGCTGGCACCCGAAAACCGGGTAACGTCTAGATCGCCCGGGCGCGAACTCGTGGCGTTACCATTGAATCCGTAGGCGTAGGTGAGCGTTGAGTCGGCTGTATTGACAGCAGATCTGCTATCTTCAATGATCTGGCTCTGGGTTCTAGAGGCGCTATAGAGTCTTAAATCGCGAATCGAACCATTGAGGTTGGCATCGGCTTGCCAGTTGCTACGGCCAATGTAGTTATTGCTGCGGGTCGTCACAGGCGGCAGGGCCGAGGCTACAGCGGAGCCAATAACGACACCATTGAGATAGAGCTTGGTTGTGCGATCGCTGTCAATCGTGGCAGCGATGTGATTCCATTGATTGAGGGGAACCTGCACCGATGGATTGATGTGAACGGTGGTGGCACCGCTGCCATCGATCACTTGAAAGAAAAGATTGCCGGTGTCATTGGTAAGTCCCATCATGATGTTGTTATTGCCTGGGCCATTGCCCAGATCAATGATGCGCGACCAAGTGCTATGGCTCTTGAGGTTGACCCAGGTTTCAAAGGTTAGGGGGCCCCCGCCAATCGATTTTGACGGTAACGTGGCGTAGCCCGTGCTGCTACCGTCCAGCATTAGGGATCCCACTTCCCCAATCGAGCCCCCTGGCGTCGTGCTCAGGAAGGCCACGGTGCCAGTGCTTTCGGCGGCGGCGGCCTGGCCGGTTGGGATCGCCAAGGTATCAGCGTTGATCGTCACCACATCAACGCCGCTATTGATGGTTTGATAGACCGTATCAATGCTATTGGCCAGGCTAAAGCTAAGGTTGGTTGTGCGATCCCCCGCCGCTTGACCGTCGTCGCGACCGACCACATCGATCATTTTGTAGGTAGACCAATCCCCCGGCGTAAACGTTAAGCTCGTAAAGGGTGTTGTGGTGCCAGCGTTATAGACATGGATGGCCTGACTCAAAGTAGCAGGGATCTGCAACGTAACCGTTGCTAAGGGTTGACTCTTGAGCCGAACTCCAATCGTCTGCCGGGTGATCGAACTTCCTTGAATGTCAGATTCTGATGTCGTGATTTTATAATTATCGCTGGCCAGGGGGCTCCAAATGGTAGTGGCCGTCGAATCAACCTGCCTTTTGACCAGCACAGCCAGATCGAGACCGGCCTCATCGTTGTCAGTGAGTGTGTACGTGGAGCTCGAATTGCCAGAGATGCCATAACTAGCTGAGGGCAACACATCTAAACGAACCGTGCGATCACCCTGGGCGATCTTGTTATCAATGGAGCTGAGGGCAATGCTGGTTGATTGGCTACCAGCAGCCAGCATGATGCCATAGGTTGGATTGGTGGCAAAGCTGCCATTAACAAGGCTCTCGCCAGTGGCCGTAGAGCTAAAGCGGCTTAGGCTGGAATTATTGAGGGCGTAGGTCCACACGGGTCTGTCAGCGGCCAGCATGCCCTGGTGGGGATTGGTGTATTGATCTGCCTTAACCTGCTCGGCGCTGCGGCTGTAGTTGTAGATCGCCAGGTCCCGCAGGGAACCATTGAGTGGCGCCGATGAGCCAAAAGAATTGCCAACGCGAGTCTTGCTACGGGTTGCGTCTGCCACCGAATCACTGGCGGTGCCTGTGGCAACAGCAACACCATTGATATAGATGGTTGCAAGCTTATTACTCGTGATGGTTGCGGCCAGGTGGGTCCACTGGTTGAGGGGCAAGGCACTGGTGCTTGCCACTAGCTCAAGAATTTTGACTGAATTCTTGAAGAGTTTAAATACGGGCCTACCAGAGGCACCATCAAAGCCCAGAATGATATTATCGCTTGAAACGCCAGAGCCAATATCAATCACCGTGGCGTTATTGGCATGGCTATTCAGGCAAACCCAGGTTTCAATGCTGAGGTCGCCACCGATGGCATTATTTGGCAAATCAAGGGATTGGCCACTGGCACCACTGAATTGCAGCGGACGGTAGGTATTGTCTACGTTGACATTAAGATCAGGACCAGGCACAATTGCGGCACCCCCAAGGAGGGTTGGGGCCGCATTGGTAGAGCCAGATAGGGAGCTATTGGCTGTGTTGTTGAAGCTATAGGCATAGCTGAGGGTGCTATCGGAGCTATCCAGCATGGAGTAGCGATCCGCACTAATTTGCTGCGCCGTGCGGGCACCGCTGTAGACCCGCAGATCCGATAAGGAACCATTGAGATAGTCGTCGCCATTCCAGTTACTGCGACCAACATAGTTATTGGTACGCTGAATGGTAGGCGGCAAGCTGCTCGCCAACGCCGTGCCAATAACGGAGCCATCCAGGTAAAGCTTGACATTTCTTTGGTCATCTATAGTTGCGGCAACATGGGTCCATTCATTCAGGGGAATTTGGGTCTGCGGCTCAAGAGTTGCTATCCGATTGCTGCCATCATAAACATGAAAAAAGAGTCTTCCTGTGGATGCTAATTGTCCTAAAACGATATTATGTTGGCCTGCTCCATTGCCAAGATCGATAATCCGCGACCAATTGGAATAGCTGTTGACCTTCACCCACGATTCAATGGTTAGGGCTCCCCCAATCGATTTCGTCGGTAAAGTTGCATAGCCATTGGTAGCACTATTGAGCTGTAGGATTCCCCCCGAAAGCATGGACCCTTGGCCCGATGGGTCCACCTTGGCGATACTGTTTCCCGTCAGCCCCTGGTTGAGGGTAAACAGCAGTTCGCCGCCACCAGCAGCGATGGGGGCGCTTAAAACAAGGTCAAAGCCAGACTTAACAGACAGGCCCTCCTGACTATTATTGGTGGCGGCAATGGAAGCCACGGGCACAATCGCAACCACGGGTCCGCCTTCCACCAGGTCTAGTTGCTGGCTACCGGACCAACCAAAGGGAAGCACGGAGAGGGTCGATGTTCGGTTGTAATTGCCATCGCTGGAGCTGGCAGTGGCGGTCATCGAAGCCAATTGGCTTGCTGAGATGGCCGAGAGATTAACGGTTTGGGCCGTATCCCAATTACTTGCGGTGAAGGTAAGGCTGGCGCCGGAGGCCACGGTGGCATTGCTTGCCGTGATCACCATCGTGACCGTAGCGGTCGGTTGGCTGGTGAGTTTGAGCTGCACCGCCGCCGTGTTCGACGATGTCGCCCGCACCACGGTGGTGGGTACCGTTTGCAGACTACCTTCCACGACAAGGGAGGAGGCGAGTGATCCGGCTGCCGCGGTGTAATCCACAATCCTGTTGCTATTGAAATCCAGCCAGTTCTTGGCGGCCGGCAGGGCTGTTGGCAAGCCGCTTGCCTGGTTGGGTGTTAACTCCTGATCCCAATTGCGCAGGCTACGAATATCGCCATTGAAATAGGAACCAGTTGAGCCGCCATTGCCGTTAAAGCCCACGAAGGAGGAACTGAAGGGCCCGCCAGTGGCCGTGGTTTGGCTGGCACTGGAAGCCACAAGCTGACCATCCACATAGAGGCGATGGCCGCCATTGCTGCCTAAGGTGACTAGGGCCCGATGCCAGTTGCCATCGGCATAATTGCGATTGCTGGTGCTCAGCTGGCTACTTGGGCCCAGCTTGGACACCAGGTTGCCATTTTGCAGGTAGAGGCCTAAGAAGTTACTGGTGGCGCTAGCATCTAATTGATAGAGGCCCCCATTGGCACTGCTGGTGCGAAACACGATTTCGCGGCTGACGCCGCTTGCCGCCTCACTGATGCTGGTGCGCAAACGGTCACTGCTGCCGTTCAGCCTGAGGGCGGCCGTGCCGGTTTTGCCTGGGGCCGTGATCGCAACACCTGGTGCGTAGTAGCCCGAGTCCTTGAGGTTGACGGAGATTTGGGAAGCATTGGCCGCAATCGCATAGCTGGTGTAGGTGAAGCCCTGGTTATTGGCTTCTGCATTGTCGACGAGGCTGAATTGGATTGTTTCTAGGCCCTCAGCCACGGCATCTTCGACCCCGGGAAGGTAGATGCGACCACCGGTGGAGTCCGGTGCAAAGTAGACGATATTCTGGGCTTCGTAATTGGTAGAATTAGAATCTGTGTTTAGTCTTGCCGTTGGATAGAGATAATCCTGGCCAGGGGTGGCCGAGCCACTCAATGTATATTTAATCTTTAGGCCCGTAGGCGATAGCACGGGCCGATCAAAGCTGAGATCAACGTAGCCCAGGCTGCCTTCGGTGGGATCAACCTTAGAGAGGATCGACACGACCGGGGCATTATCATTAATTGTGAGCGAATTGCTACCACCAACAATACGATAGCCATCGGCCGTAATGCCATAGGCATTATCAACAAGGTCTAGCTGAATTTGCTGGTTTGGTTTTGCGTAAGTATCATTCAGCACTCGCAGCCAAAGGGTATGGGCAGCGGCACTGCCATCCGCCGCCGAGCTAGAAGCTAGGCTGGCGCCGTTGAATCGGCTAATCGCGCTACCTGTGGTTAGACTACTCGAGTCATTGCTGAAATTGTAGGCGTAAACTAGGGACGGGTCGCCTGGATTGACGGTGTTGAAACGATCATTGCTGATCGTATCGGCGCTTCGGGCTGTGTTATAGATTCTGAGTTCATCAATTGAACCATTAAGAAAGGCGTTATCGCCGCCCCAGTTACTGCGACCAACATAGTTATTGGAACGTTGCATAATGGCCGGCAAGCCGCTCGCCACCGCCGTACCAATAACGGCACCATTCATGTAAAGCTTGACATTTCTTTGGGCGTCAATTGTTGCGGCTACATGGGTCCATTCATTCAGGGGAATTTGGGTGGGCGGTTCAAGATCAACCAACCGGTTACCGCTACCATCGTAAACATGAAAAAAGAGTCTTCCTGTGGATGCTAATTGTCCTAAAATGATATTATGTTGGCCTGCTCCATTGCCAAGATCGATAATCCGCGACCAATTGGAATAGCTGTTGACCTTCACCCACGATTCAATCGTTAGGGAGCCACCGAAGGTCTTCTGCGGCAATGTCGCGTATTGATTAGTGCCATTAAGGGACAGGAAATTTTGTCCAGGTTGGGCTGAAGTTGTAATAAAAAGGCTGCTCAATCCGGTGCCACCCAGAGGACCATCGCCACTGTTGGCATTGGTTTCGTTAGCAAATAGCTTGTAATTATCGCCCACACGGGTTTGGGATCCACCGAGTTGGGCAAAGCCTTGATTATTTGCCGAGGCTTGAACCGGTCCAGCCCAGTTTGCCGTGCCGATGATGCTGGCATTACTTGGGTTGGCTGTTTTATCGAAAACGGTCGAACCCGAGCCCTCATCCATGGGGAAATAGGCCACTAGGCCGGCGGGTAGGTTGCCTTGATCGAGGGGATAGGTGTTGTAGTTCTTGATCTCATCGCCAGTTAGCTTTCGATTCCAAATTCTCACCTCATCGAATGACGCGTTTGTTGGTTGGCTATAGTTACTCCAACCACCTATGGTCACGTTGTTAGCGGCCGGACTTGGACTGTTGTATGTATAGCTGTTATTGCCAACCTGCTTACCATCCACATAAACGCTCGCCGAACCCGCGCCATAGGCTAGGGCCACATGGTGCCAGCGATTATCATTAAGATAGAGATCGGGTTGGATGACAGTTTGCACGCCTCCTTGGAAGTTATAGAGAGTTAGCTTGTTATTGACTAGTTTTAGTTCAAAACACTCGCCTTTGCCGAATATATTTCGATCGCCTGAACCAGCATCACTGGTTTTGATCCAGGCTTCAATGGTGCCGGTGCTGAGTTGGAGCTTGCTTGGATTACCAACGTTGAGATAGGTGGAGCCGTTGAGCTGCAGGGCATTTCTACTGGCATTATTAAAGGTTGCCATCTGGCTCGATTGGGAGCTGTAGGTGGCCCCACCCGTGGAGGCGATTGCTGCCTTTACATCCAGATTCGTTGTCTGCCTATTGGAATAAATAGCAAACCCTGGGGCAATCGTATCGGCCGTCCGGCTACCCTCAGACACACTGCCTGTTGGTTGGGCTGGCAGGTAGGGGGCAAAGGCGGTGGCCGGAATCAGCTCCGTAATCGCTGCTCCACCATTGGGATTGGGCCTGGTCCAGGAGAGGCTGACCTCTTTGCCCCCATTTCCTTGGTAATAATCCAGTTGCACTGGCACCCAACTGCCGGCAGTGAGTTGGATTGGCGTAGAATTATAAGATGTGGCCCCTTGCACCTGCCATTGATTAATAACCTGGTTGTTATTCACCTTGAGGCGCATACCATCATCACCTCGGGCAGTGAATACGTATTGACCTGTGGTTGGAATTTTGACGTAGGCCTGCCAGCGCACGGCAAAGTTGTCGACTAGGCCCTCAGCGTGAAACTCAGCCGAAGATGCGTTGATCGTGGCATCAAAAGTGGTGTAGTCAGCCGTAAGACTATCGAGGGAAACGTTTGAATCGTTGTAGGGGAAGTAGATCGACTTCCGCAGGGAATTGCCGATGGTGAGCACCGGCTCATCATCGCTAAGGATTGCCCGTTGGAAGGTGGTTGCGCCTTGGGCAATCGCATAGGTGTCATTATTGACATCGTTATCGCTGATATTGATCGTTACATCCTTGGTGCTTTCCCAGGTTGTGTCATTGATCGGTGTGATGATGACATCGACAGAGCTGCCATTTTTAATGTAAGCATTCGAGCCATTGCCGCCCAGACCATTGCTATAGCTTACAGTGTAATCAACGCCGAGGGTGGCTGTGCCGCCAAAAGTCAGGGGAATGTTGATAAGGGCGTTGGTATTCCCGTCTGTGTTTCTGACATCGTAGTAGTCATTCGGAACATATTTATTTGCTGTGATTGTGAATCTTGCCGCGTTGCTATTTTCGATTCCATTGATGGGTGTGCCCGTGAGCCCAACGGTGAACTGGGGGCCAGACCATCCATATTCAGTGATGTAATCTCGCTGCTGCCCAAGATCGTCCCATTTGCCTGTATCGGATCCACGGTTGGCATACATTTGCATGGCATCTGGTGATCCGCTCCCACCATCACCATTTGGACCAGCAGATTGCCAGTTGCTATATACATTCGGTACTGCTGTCCAGTTATCCCAAAAAACGAGCCCTGCTTCTGGTCCGGTTTTCCATTCCCATTTTCTATAACTACCTATCCATTGAGCTCCTAAATAGGCGTTGCCACCAATTGCTGCATTGTTGTTTGATCGTTCTCTTATAAAATCGTTTTCACCTTGACTGGTAACCGTAGCGAGGTAGCCCTGCAGCCCTTGGTGGGTCCGTATGCCAGCATAATATTGAGCACTACCAAAGTACCAGCTTGCATCGACCCATTCGTAGTAGTGACCATTACCCCAGTAAACAGTTGGTGCCATTTTTCAAGAAATTAATCGAATCAACCCTACCCCCCTCCCCCAGCCCTGTCTATCGACCATGGTCGATAGTTCTAGCCAGGCCGCCCATTGGCCCATCCGTAACTTATAGTGCCATAACACTATCGTTGTATCAGTAACGGGCCCAGTTCCTGCCCCCTCCCCTGCCTTGATCGTGCGCCGGGCTGGGTTTGTCGGCCCGAAGCCATGGCATATCCCCATTATGGGGCTCGATTTGGGCCCCAAGCCGCCCAGAAGTCCCGTGGTTGGGCCAGTTCCGCAGCGTTTTTGGTAGAATTTTTGCAATAATCCGTTTCACTGCTTCTTTTCGAAGCCCACCCCACACCTCCTAAACACAATCTCTTCCATGGTCCCTAATTGACCATTACAAACTAATTTAGTTTGATTTGTTTTTTGTATGTCTCTAGAGCCATGATTTTCACCCGTGCCCAACTGGCCGAAGCCACCACAAGTTTTGAGGCTCGGTTTCGCCTGGCCTGCCTCTCAGTTGATTTCAACCCTACCATTGTTGCTGTTTCCAGTTCCCATTTGATGATCACCAACGCCTATCGGGGCATGGTGGTCAAAAGTCATTTTTTGGGGGCTGCCACCACCGGCGGCTCTGCCCTAGAGCTCATTGCCCGGGTCAAGCCCAATATTATTGGCATTGCCGATGATCTGCCGGACCTGAGTGCTGCCAGTGTCATCAGCCAGGCCAGGAAAATCA
Organism: Synechococcus sp. UW140; assembly: GCA_943369525.1. Taxonomy (GTDB): domain Bacteria; phylum Cyanobacteriota; class Cyanobacteriia; order PCC-6307; family Cyanobiaceae; genus BAIKAL-G1. The sequence continues at coordinate 53,906 of CALRNL020000008.1, read as the reverse complement.
ATCCCAAAATTAGAAGTATTCTTTTTGTAACCCGAATGAATTTATTCGCCGGTTGTTATGAGTCTCCAATTGTATTGGCCGAATCAGACATCCTGGCCCATCCCAGCACCCTAACCCTGATGAGCATGGCGTTAATTACAAATACAACCTATCTGAGTCCATCGATCAAGGAGCGCCTGCGGCAGCTTGAGCAAACCGCCCCCGACTTCTATCCCGGAACCATTGCCCTAACCCGCCGTGAACACCAATTGCTGGAGGCCTATGCGCTTGGCCTGAGTAATGAACAAACGGCTAAAAATCTTGGGCTATCTGTTCGCAGTGTGCAAACGTACAGCGGGAACTTACTGAAAAAACTCGGAACCAATAACCGTCAACGGGCTCTGATGCGAGCGATTTCCTTGGGCTTAACTGAGTTGAGTTACGTGCTTGGTAGGAATGTAGCATCGTAGAAGCTGCTGTGCAGGCTACTATTGGCTGGGGCGACTAGGAGTGGTTTGTCTAAATTTTGAGCTGCTTCGGTGGCTGACAACCAATTAAAGGAGGATGCCAACTCAATCCAGGTTGTTTATGCTTAGGAGTGATAGCTTTTCTGCGGGAATAGACCCAAAAAAGCCAGTAACTGGCTCGCCCTGGGGCCATCAAGGCTTAGACGATCCCCACCCCCGGCCAGTCGTTAAAGCCACCGCTCTCGTGCTGGCCCTCGGGTTCGAGCTAATCCTTGGGGTCGGGATCGCAGGAGTCCAACTTGCCGCTCCCGAGGGTGGTGGGCAAGCCAAGCCCGTCGCCGGTGTCGACATCAGGCGCCGCCAGCCAAACGGGATGGCCCTGGGCATGGATCATTGGGATGGGGCCAACCAGCTCGGGCCAGGGGCTGCCAGCGCGCAGCGCAACCAGCTCGCCCGCTCGGAAGTCCATGGGGCGAGGGTCGTCCCAACGCTCAAGCTGCGCCTGGCCTGTATGGGTGCGCCCGAGACGGCCCCACCCCCTTGGGGCATGCCAGTTTCAACCAGTTCGAGGCCCTGGTGCCGGTGGTCTTTTCAGGGCAGCCACCACGGCGAGTGAGCCGGCGCTTCACTGACGGCAATCTCCAGCTGCATCCAGCTGGCTAGGAGGGGGCCCCTGGGACTTCAGGGCCCAGCCCGCACCGCCTTCAAGGGTCGGAGATCCGGACCCCATTTCCAGCTTGATGGCGGCAGCGGCCCAGCCGCTCGCGAAATGCGTTACACACTGTTACGGTTGCTTTACAAAATGAAACACCCCATGGCCGCTCCTTCTCCTCGCTTCGGTTTCGTTGCCTTTGCTGAAAGCTGGAATGGCCGCCTAGCCATGCTCGGCTTCGTGATCGGCCTCGGCACGGAGCTGCTGACAGGCCAAGGGATTTTGTCGCAAATCGGCCTGTCCTGATCGTGCCTAGGGCCCATGGCCCTTTACCACCCCTTTCATGCCCATTCCATCCTCCATTACCAACACATCCATGAGCAACACCTCCATGACCAACACCTCCGTGAACAACCAGTTTCTTGAGCACAGCCAAGAGCAGCTGATCCTCATCGACCAGCTCAAGCGCGCCGAGCTCTTCAATGGGCGGGCGGCCATGCTCGGCATTGCGATCGGCATCCTCACTGAGGCGCTCACCGGTTCTGGCATCGTTCACCAAATTGGCCTCGGCGCCCTCACCGACGGCTATGCCGCCTGCCGCACCCAATTCCTTCCCTTTTGCTTCTGATTGCCAGCATCAGCAGGCGATCAGAGCCAACCCCCTAGGCATGCCTTGGGGGCTTTTTTATGGGCGATGCCGCCCATAAACATGGCTTGGGCCAGCGCGTCGCTGCCCTCAAGGGGCCCCATCCCAGCGATTTAGGCTTCAGGCTGGCAGCCTTAATGGCCTTCGCTTGCCCAAACCATGGTCGTTCGGTTCCTGAGGCGCCCCCTGCTGACTTGCCTAACGGCCTTGGCCATGCTGCTGTTCACCGCTACCCCGGCATGGGCAGATTTTGGGCTGCCTCCCCTTCCCTACGCCGCAGAAGCCCTTGAGCCGGCGATCGACGCCGCCACGATGACGATCCACCACGACCGCCATCACGGCGCCTACGTGGCCAACCTCAATGGCCTGATCGCGGCCAACCCGACGCTGGCCGGGCTCAGCCTGGAGACCCTCCAGGGCCAGATCTCCCGCTTCCCCATGGCCGTGCGCCATAACGCTGGTGGCCATTGGAACCACAGCCAGTTTTGGGCCGGGATGGCACCGGTGGGCCAAGGGGGCGTGCCTTCTGCCGATTTGCTGGCCGCGATCAACGGCGCCTTTGGCTCGATGGAGACCCTGCAGTCGCAGTTCAACCAGGCGGCGACCGGCCGCTTCGGTTCAGGCTGGGCCTGGCTGATCCGCCGGCCCGACGGCAGTCTCGCCATTACCAGCACGGCGAACCAGGACAACCCCCTAATGGATCTGCCCGGCATGGAGGCGGGGACACCGCTTCTCGGCCTGGATGTTTGGGAGCACGCCTACTACCTCAAGTACCAGAACCGCCGGCCCGAATACATCAAGGCCTGGTGGTCGGTTGTGAACTGGAACGAGGTCAATCGCCGTTACGCGGCCCTGGCATGACCGCCCCCGGCGGGCCCTCGTTGGTCGAATCTCGCTTTGAACGGTCCAGATGGGGAGATCCAGCTCCACCGGATAGGGGTGGATGAAGGCCAAACCCCAGCTTTGACAGCGAAATAAAGGATTACCCAGGCCAGGGCCCTGGCCTGGGAGGGGCAGGCCAGCCAATGGGTTAATCCCGATGGGTTGACTTCCGCTGGGTTGAACCAGCCCTGGTCAATCAGCCACTGGTCGATCAGCCACAGGTCAATCAGCCCCTGGTCAATCAGCCATAGGGAGCGAATTCAATCGTTGGGCTTTGGCGCTGATGGCGGCAAGCGCCGCTCCACCTGCAGAAACACCAGCCAGGCCAGGCCGGCAGCGATGCCACCGCTCCAGTCGCTGCGGAGGAGCTCCACAATCGAAACCGTGCTGGCGGCAATGCGCAGGGCCCGGAGGCCAAATCGGCCCAGGGATTGCAGACGCTCAGCCGGGGAAAGGGTGGCCATGGCCTGGGTGGGGGAATGGATCAGCGGAGTCCGGTCCGGGCCTGGCGCCTGGGGAGGCCGGGCCCAGGCCATGGGGCAACTCAACCCGTCCCCTTTCTCCCTTTTTACATCCCGGAACAGGCCGGCCCTTGCCCCTGGACTGGATTCGGCGCACTAGGGATTGAGGGGCTGCTCTTGCCAGCCATCCCCTAGGCACCAACGGCGGCGCCGATGGGGGTGGTCCGTTAGCTCCAGGAGCTCCACCTGGGTCAGCGCAATCCGCAGCAGCTGGAAGTGCGCTGGGATGGGCAAATCAGCGGCGAGCTCCCTGGGGAAAGGGGCCCCGGCCTCGAGGGGAGCGCCCGGCTGGGGCCAGCCCCACAGGGCCCGGCCAGCCGGGGACAGGCTCTGCCAATGGCGTTCCATTTCCCTGGCATCCATAGGAGCGGGCAGGCTTAAAAGCGATCCGCGCAAACGGAATTGGCAGCGGGCCTTGGGGAGCAGCCAAGCCAATTCGACGCAGGGTTGCCGGCTTAATTCGGCCAACTTGGCGCTGCGGCCATCGGTGAGTAAGTCGAGGGCAGCCCCATCGGCCCAGCCGCGAAACACCAGGGTGCGAATCCGGGGCGTGCCGTCGGCCGCCACGGTGGCCAGCTGCAACCAACGCGCCTGGGGCAGGCGCCCTTCCCGTTCGCGGGCTCCCCGCAGCAGGGGGCGCCAGGGGGGTAAGGGTTGGGGGCTGGTCATCGCTCACTCCTGGGGATCGATGCCTGGCACGGGCTGGTCCTTGAACCAAGCCTAGGGATCGCCAAGGTCTTCCCCGCCGCCATAGCCTGGAGGAGCTTTAACGCTGGGGTGGGGTGACTGGTTTTCGGATCCGGCGGGATGATGGCATCGACGACAGCATCACCAACCAGACCTTCGCTAGCTACGACGAAGCCCATGGGGTGCTGGAGCGTTACTACGCCGATCTCTGTTGCTCCGATGACCGGCAGTATTACCAGATTGGCGAAGTGCCCACCAATCGGGACTGCTAATTTCCTATTTCAGAAACTTATTTACAACGCTAATCGCTAGTTGCGTTGCTGCCCCATCTCAACGACCAGGCGGATCAGTACCAACCCCTGGGCTAGGGGAATGGGGCCCATGGGCTAGGGGAATGGGGCCCATGGGCCCTCCGATTGGGCCCCATGGTGCCCAGCCCGCCAACGGACCTAGGCCCAAGTTGCGACTGGCGGGGTTGCAAAGACGGGTCTAACGCAAGGCGGCCCTGGCCAGATGCGCTGACCACCAGGCGAGCGACCGATTTGAAGCGCCAAAAAGAACTGCCGAGGCTGGTTCGACGAAAAGTGTTGGCTTCTTTAAATATGGGTCGCCTGAGATTCGAACTCAGGACCAATCGGTTAAAAGCCGAGTGCTCTACCGCTGAGCTAGCGACCCGCCACGTGGGACAAGCCCAGGGGCAGCCCTTTCGGGCACCAAGGGAACGTATCACCCAGCCGGGGTCTCCTCCAAGGGCCAGCCGGCCCTAGGTGGGTCAGGAAGGGGGCACACTGGCCCCACCAGCCCTGAGCAGCCCTTGGCATGACTACGTTTCCCTGGCCCGAGCCGCGCTTGCATCCCCAGGCCTGGGTGGCGACCAGTGCGGTAGTCATTGGCGATGTGCACCTGGGCGCCGGGTCCAGCCTCTGGCCCACGGCCGTGGCCCGCGGCGATGTCTGTCCGATCGTGGTGGGACCGGGCAGCAATGTGCAGGATGGGGCGATCCTGCATGGGGACCCCGGCTATCCGGTGACGATCGGCGCCGATGTGACCATCGGCCACCGGGCCGTGATCCATGGGGCCACTTTGGAGGACGGCTGCCTGATCGGCATCGGCGCGATCGTGCTCAATGGCGTCACCGTGGGCGCAGGGGCCCTGGTGGCCGCCGGTTCCGTCGTCACCCGCGACGTGCCCCCCAGCTGCCTGGTGATGGGCGCGCCTGCCCAGGTCAAACGGGAGCTCTCCCCAGAGGTGGTGGCGGAGCAACGCCAACATGCGCGCCGTTACCAGCAGCTGGCCCAGGCCCACGCCGGCCGCTCCCAGACCACGGGCTTCGGGTCCTGAGGGCTAGCTGGCCGCCCCGGCTGTCACCGCAGCCTGGGCCGGGGCGGCCATGGGAGCGCTCCAACAGGTCGCAACCAACTCCCAACCCATGGCGATTGGTTTCCTGGCAAGGGGTGAGCCAGGCCAGCACCCTGGGGAATTCTCCGTGCCGATTGCTGCAATTTTGATCGGCTCGGCTGGTCTGGCCCCGGTTGGGCGCCCAAGTCCGTAGGATCGCGCCACGCAATTGATCCGCCCCACCATGGATGCTCGGCTTCTGCTGGTTGCCACCCCCGTGCTGCTTGCCGTGGGTTGGGCTGCCTTCAACATTGGCCGCGCTGCCATCGGTCAACTCCAACTCCTGCTCAAGCGCGCCCGCGCCTGAGGTCTGGCCGGAGCGTTTGATCCGGCTTTTGTGATTTCCTCATTGTCTTCCCTGAGCCAGTCGCCCGCCAGCTCCAGCGATCCCCTGCTGGTGATTGGGGCTGGCCTAGCTGGCACCGAAGCCGCTTGGCAAATTGCTTCGGCGGGCCTGGCCGTGCGACTCGTCGAGATGCGGCCCGTGCGTCGTTCCCCGGCCCACCACAGCGCTGAATTTGCTGAATTGGTTTGCAGCAACAGTTTTGGGGCGCTGAGCAGCGACCGGGCCGCAGGACTGCTGCAAACCGAACTGCGCCAGCTGGGGTCCCTGGTGATCGACACGGCCGATCGCCATGCCGTGCCGGCCGGTGGCGCCCTGGCGGTGGATCGGGGCCGCTACAGCGCCGCCCTCACCGCCGCCCTGGAGAGCCATCCCCTGGTGAGCGTGGAACGGCGCGAGCAGCTGGAGCTGCCGGGCGCAGGCCAGATTGCCGTGCTGGCCACAGGGCCCCTCACCAGTGACGCCCTCGCTGGCGAGCTGCGCCAGTTCACCGGCCGCGAGGACTGCCATTTCTTTGATGCCGCCAGTCCAATCGTGGAGGGGGAGAGCATCGACCTAACGGTGGCGTTCCGGGCCAGCCGTTACGACAAGGGCGACGCCGACTACATCAACTGCCCGATGGACAAGCCGCAGTTCCTGGCCTTCCGGGAGGCGCTGCTTGCCGCCGAACAGGCCGAACTGAAGGATTTCGAGCTGGGCAATGCCAGCTTTTTTGAAGGCTGCTTGCCGATTGAGGAGTTGGCCCGCCGCGGTGAAGACACCATGCGCTACGGGCCGCTCAAGCCGATCGGGCTGTGGGATCCCCGCTGGGGCGACCTGCACGACCGGGACGTGCGCCGGGCCAAGCGGGCCTACGCCGTGGTGCAGCTACGCCAGGAAGACAAGGACGGCCGGCTCTGGAACCTGGTGGGCTTCCAGACCAACCTGAAATGGGGCGAGCAAAAGCGCGTGTTGCGGCTCATCCCTGGCCTGGAGAACGCCGAGTTCGTGCGCTTTGGGGTGATGCACCGCAACACCTTCCTGGAGGCCCCCCAGCTGCTCGATCCCACCCTGCAATTCCGCAACCGGCCGAGCCTGCTGGCCGCCGGCCAGATCACCGGCACCGAGGGCTACGCAGCCGCCGTGGCGGGGGGCTGGCTCGCAGGCACCAATGCCGCCCGGCTGGCCCTGGGCCAAGAGCCCATCAGCCTGCCGCCCACCACCATGATCGGCGCCCTGACCCACTTCATCGCCAGCGCCCCCAGCGGCAAATTCCAGCCGATGCCGCCCAACTTCGGCCTGCTGCCGGAGCTGCCGGAACGCATCCGCGACAAACGGCGCCGCTATGGCGCCTACCGGGACCGGGCCCTGGCCGACCTGGCTCCCTTTGCCCGGCAGCCAGCCCCAGCCGGGAGCCCCGAGGCCCAACCCAGACCAGATCCGCAAGCGGCGCCGCAGCCCCAGCTGACCCCTGCGTAGGGTCGGCCCGCCGCCCCACCCCCGCCCGAGCGTCCGTGTCCGCCAGCCTGCCTTCCCGATCAGCCAACCAGCCCAGCGCCGCCCCAAACGCCGCTGATTCGGCCTGGGGCCAGGGCCCGTGGGACGTGGTGGTGATCGGATCTGGCATCGGTGGCCTGGTCACCGCCAGCCAGCTGGCCGCCAAGGGGGCCAAGGTGTTGGTGCTGGAGCGCTACCTCATCCCGGGGGGATCGGGCGGCAGCTTTTCCCGCGCCGGCTACACCTTTGATGTGGGCGCCTCGATGATCTTTGGCTTCGGCCAGAAGGGGCACACCAACCTGCTGACCCGGGCCCTCGCCGATGTGGGCGAAGCCTGTGAAACGATCGCCGACCCGGCCCAGCTGGACTACCACCTGCCCGATGGCTTGCATGTGGCCGTGGATCGGGATTACGACAGTTTTGTGGCCCGGCTCAGCGCCCTATTCCCCCATGAAGCCAAGGGGATTCGCGCCTTCTATGACATCTGCTGGAGCGTCTTCAACTGCCTCGATGCGATGCCGTTGTTGTCGTTGGAGGATCCGGCCTACCTGGCCAAGGTGTTCCTGCGCGCTCCCCTGGCCTGCCTGGGCCTGGCCCGCTGGTTGCCGGTGAATGTGGGCGATGTGGCCCGCCGCCACATCCAAGATCCGGCCCTGCTCAAGTTCATCGACATGGAGTGTTTCTGCTGGTCGGTGATGCCCGCCGACCTGACGCCGATGATCAATGCCGGCATGGTGTTCTCCGATCGGCATGCCGGCGGGATTAATTACCCCAAAGGGGGCGTGGGGGTCATCGCCCAGAAGCTGGTGGCCGGTTTGGAGCGCCATGGCGGTGCGATTCGCTACCGCTCCCGGGTCACCAAGGTGGTGCTGGAGAACGGCAAGGCCGTGGGCGTGCGCCTGGCCGATGGGGAGGAGATTCGGGCAACCCGGGTGGTCAGCAATGCCACCCGCTGGGACACCTTTGGCGCCCTAATCGACGACGACGCCACCCCTGCGGCCGAGCGCACCTGGCGCCGGCGCTACAAACCCTCGCCCTCCTTCCTATCCCTGCACCTGGGGGTGGACGCCTCCCTGGTCCCGGCCGGAACCCACTGCCACCACCTGCTGCTGGAGGACTGGCAGGCCATGGAAGACGAACAGGGGGTGGTGTTTGTCTCCATGCCCTCCCTGCTCGATCCCAGCCTGGCGCCGCCGGATCGCCACATTGTGCATGCCTTCACCCCGTCCTCGATGGAGGCCTGGAGCGGGCTTGAACCCGCCGCCTATGGGGCCAAGAAGCAGGCCGATGCCGATCGGTTGATCGCCCGGCTCGACGCCATCCTGCCCGGCTTGGCGGCGGCGATCCGCCACCGGGAAGTGGGGACGCCCCGCAGCCACCGCCGCTTCCTCGGCCGCAGCGGCGGCAGCTATGGACCGGTGCCGGCCCTGCGCCTGCCGGGCCTGCTGCCCATGCCCTTTAACCGCACGGCGATCCCAGGCCTCTACTGCGTTGGCGATTCCTGCTTCCCGGGCCAGGGACTCAACGCCGTGGCCTTTAGCGGTTTCGCCTGCGCCCATCGCCTGGGCGCCGACCTGGGCCTCAACCCCTGGGCGCTGCCGGATTGATCCCGCCGGCCCAGGACGCCGCCCTCAGGCTCCCTTGTGCAGCAATCCCATGGCAATCGTCGACACGCCATGCACGACGAATTCGACACCGATGGAGAGGGTGAACAGCCCCATGATCTTGGTGAAGATCGTTAGGGCCAGGGGACCCACGCGGCGCATCACGGTGTTCGCAAACCGAAAGACCGCCGCATTGATCAGCACCAGGGTCAGAATTGCCGCCAGCAGGCTGCCGCTGCTGCCGCTGCGGGCGGCCGAATTGGCGAATAGCACCACGGCCGAGGCCGTGCCGGCCCCCACGGTGAGGGGAATGCCGATCGGCACCACCGCATTCGAGAGGGCCGTATGGAAATCGTCCTGCTCGGGCAAGTCCACCGTCTTGTGGGCAGCCGGGCCCAGGTTGGCGGCGGCCATCATTTCCATGCCCACGCCGCCGAGGAGCAGGCCACCGGCGATCTCAAAGCTGCTGATCGAGATGCCAAAAAAGTTCAGAACGGCCGTGCCGAACAGCATGAACACGACAAGGAAGACAAAGCAAACAAAGGTGGTGAGCAGAATCACATGCCAGATGCGTCGCTTTGCCATCCCCTGGGTCTGGGCCAGATAGGCACCCAAGGACGACACATTATTGCCAATCGCCAGCAATCCGATCAAGTAGTGCTGAAATGTGGTGTTATCCATGGCATCTAGGAGTTATGGAGAAAAGGAATGGCAGGAGTGCCTTGCTAATGACTGGATTACCTGGGCGATTGATAGCTTGCGTTAATGATTAATAGATTGCCAGAAGATTGTTGGATTGCCTAGGTGATTGCTGGATGGCTTCAGTGGTGGAAAGACGGCCGCACTTCATGGGGAGACGGCATCGGTCCGTCTAAACGCTGGAACCAGTCCACGGCCCTTTCCAGGTCTTCCAACAGCACATCGGCCATGTCGCGGCTGAAGCCGGCGCGGATCACAACACGCAGCACGGCCAGGGACTCACAATTGGCCGGCAGGGTGTAGGCGGGGATCAACCAACCCCGTTCCCGCAGTTTGTCGGCCAACTGGAACACGGTCCAACGGCTGATGGCAGGATCGAGGCTGACCGCGAACACGGGCAGCTGGCCCAGGGGATGGCTGACCAGGCGCAGGGGCCCGATCTTGGCGATGCTATCGGCGATGTAACTGGCAATCGCCTCCAGGGTTTTCATCCGGTGGCGATACCCCTCAAAGCCCAGGTGGATGAAGTTGAAATACTGGCCGACCACCTGGGCGCCGGGGCGGGAGAAGTTCATGCCAATCGTTGGCATCTCACCGCCTAGGTAGTTGACATTGAAACGCAGTTCCTCAGGCAGCAAGCTCTGGTCACGCCATAGGCACCAGCCCACGCCGGGCAGCACACCGCCATACTTATGGCCGCTGGCATTAATCGAAACGACCCGCGGCAGGCGGAAATCCCAGACCAGATCCGGTGAATTGAACGGGGCCACAAAACCGCCGGACGCCGCATCGACATGGATCGGAATGTCGAGACCGGTGCGCTGCTGCAGGGCGTCGAGGGCAACCTGCAGCTCCTGGATCGGCTCATAACTGCCGTCGAAGGTGCTGCCCAGGATGCCGACGACACCAATGGTGTTGTCATCGCAGAGGGCGATCGCCTCATCCACCCCCAGTTGCAGGCGCTGGGGCGTGATCGGCACCATCTTGGGCTCCACGTCGAAGTAGGCGCAGAACTTGTCCCAGCAAATCTGGGTATTGGTGCCCATCACCAAATTGGGACGGTCATGGGCCAGGCCGGCGGCCTGGCGGCGCTGGCGCCAGTGCCAGCGCATCACCAGGCCACCCAGCATGCAGGCCTCGCTGGAGCCGGTGGTGGAGGTCCCCACCGCCTGGTCCGGGTCCGGAGCATGCCAGAGATCGGCGATGATCTTGAGGCAGCGGTCCTCGATCTCTGCGGTCTGGGGATATTCGTCCTTATCGATCATATTTTTCTCGGCGCACTCCTCCATCAGCCGCCTCGCTTCTGGCTCCATCCAAGTTCCAACGAAGGTGGCCAGGTTGAGCCTGGCATTGCCATCGAGCATCAGGTGGTCGTGGATCAGCTCGTAGCTCAAATCAGCCCGTAGTCCTTTTTCAGGCAAGCGATTGCGGGGGATTTGGTCGGGCAGATTGGCGGCCGCCAGCCGGCCACTGAGGTGGGACGTCATGCCAAGGTTTTCGGAACGCAAGCGGGCGGCCATCAGAATCCGATCAAGATTGTCTATTCAAACCCATCGTTGCCAGCCTGCCGCTTAGCCAAAAGCCACACCAAAACGATCGCCAGCCTTACTTTTCAATGAAGGCGCCTTGATGGGAGCTGCTAGGTGGTTCGTCTCGTTGCCGTTGGATTGCCCCGCATAACTGGTCACCCTTGTCAACTATCTTCCCATCAAGGGGTCTGGAACTGGCCGTGGCACTGGCAGCGGGACCCAGCTACTGGCCGCTGGTGGGCCCAGGCCCATCCGCGGAGGGGAGCAGCGATGGGTGCTGCCGCGCCCCAAAGGCACCGGGCCCAGCCAGCAACCACAACAGCCAGGCCAGGCTCCATAGGCTGGCGCCTGGTCCCAAGCCAACCATGAGCTCCCAGCCCAGTCCAATCCCTAGCTCGGCCGACCTGGCCCGCTACCTGGAGCAGCGCGGCGAACTGGGCAAACCCTGGATGTGGCACCTGCTGCGGCTCTCCAAGCTCAAGGAAGCCCAGGCGACCATGGATCCGGACACCTATCTTGAGCAGCTCCAACAGGCCCACGCCGACCTGATGCGCCTGGGCACCTTCTGGAAAGGGCGGGAGGAGGAGGTGTTCTCCGGGCGCTATCAGCCCCAAACCCTGGTGGAGCCCCTACCCGGATCCCCAGACGACCGATGACCAAGCCGCCGGGGCAAGGGGCTGGGCAGCCCATCCCGGATCGGGGGGCCAGCGCCCAGGCCGCTCCACCGATCGCGCCCAAATCGTCCCAGCCACCGGCCGATGCCGACGAGGCCCACCCCCCTGGGCCCAGCCATCAGGAGACCAAACCGACCACACCCAGCAGCGGCGCTAGCAGGCCCGCCCTGTTAAGGGAGCCAGGAGCGCCCGGCGAGCAGGGCCGCTACGGCATGGCGCCCCTGATTCGTTACACCCTGGTGGGGCTCTATCTCTGCCTGGTGTTGCCCCTGCCGCTGCTGGCCAGCGGTGGCTTGGGGCTGGGGCTGGCGATCGCCGTGCCCTTGGGGCTCGTGCTGGTGCTGGCGATGACCAGTGAAATGGTGACCGTGGCGCCCCAAGGCCTGGCCCTGGGCCATCCGACCTGGTGTGGCTGGTGGCTACGCCGCGGCTGGAGCCTGCCCTGGAACGAGATCACCGGCCTCACGGCCGTGGCCACCAGCCAGGGGGGCCGGGTCTATTTCCTGCGCAGCGCCAAGGGCAGCTATCTGCTGCCCCAACGGCTAGGGCGCTTCACCGACTTCCTGGCCCAGGTGCATCAGCACTCGGGCCTAGACACCAGCGCCATCGGCCGCATCTCCCCCCCCTGGACCTACCAGCTGCTGGCCGGGCTGACCGCCCTAATGCTCTTGGGGGAATTGGCCGCCCTAGTCCTGCTGCCCGGTGGAACCTTGGTGCGTTAGGTCAACAAGGAACCCTGTGGGCAGGCCCAGGGCCAGCGTGATGGGCCGATTTGCCAATTTCCAAGCCAAGCCCCCGGGCTTGCCCCGGATGGGTGGGGCTCAAATCGCGTTGCTGGGGCTGGGAGGCACCGCCTGGGCAGGGCTAGGGGATTCCGGAATCGTTTCGAGACTGAAGCGGTAGCCCTGCTGGCGCACCGTATCAATGCCGCCGCCCTCGCCGAGGCCGGCCTGCTCCAACTTGCGCCGCAGGGTCAGTACCTGGGTGTCCACCGAACGGGGGCCTCCACTGAAGGGGGGCCAGGCCATGCGCAACAGCTCATGGCGGCTGCGCACCAGGCCCGGGGGCATCAGCAGGGCGCAAAGCAGGGCAAATTCCCGGGGGCTCAATTCCACGGGCTGGTCCCGCAGGGTCACCTGGCGCAGCAACAGGTGCACTTCCAGCGGCCCAACGCAGACCCGTTCCTGCAGCCCGCTGGCACTGCGCCGCAGCAAGGTACGGCACCGGGCGGCCAGTTCCTCCAGGCCAAAGGGCTTGCGCAGCACGTCATCGGCGCCGGCATCGAGCAGGGCCACCACCGGCTCGGCGCCGGTGCGGGCCGTGAGCACCATCACCGGCGTGCGCAGCTGGGCAGCCAGCCGCAGGGCCGAACTTTGCTCCAGCAGTTCGGCACTGATGATCAGATCGGGGGTTTGCTCTTCGCAAAGATCAATCGCCTCGGCGGCCGTGGCCACCGCCGCTGCCAAGTGGCCGTCCTGGCGCAGGCGCTGGGCCAGCACGGTGCGCAGGGTGGGGTGGGGCTCCACCACCAGGATCCGCTTCAGGGCCCCTTCGCCAAGCATGGGCACTACGGCCGCCGGGGAGGGGGCGGTGGCCGTGGCAGTGATCTGGTTCGCGGAGACCTCCAACCGTGGATCCGTGTCTTTACCTAGGCTATCGGCAAACAGGGCTGCAAACTGGTATCAGGCGATGCCTTGCAATCTGTCCAGCACCCACCCCAAACCCCCTAGCCGCGTGCGTCCCCTGTTGCCTGTCCAACCATGACAGCCCTGCAGAACCCCGATTCAATCCGCCATTTTCAGTCCCTGTGCGATGCCTGCCAAACCCTGGCTAGCCGCTACCACGGACCGGCCGACCTTCGCCTCTATGCCGATGGCTACCTCCATGCCCTGCGGCGCACCGCCGTGCTGGATCCCCTTTCGCAACGGCGGCTAGAGGAAGTGGTGGACCGCTGGATCCTGGACCCCTCCAGCTTTGTGGGCCCCGGGGAAGACTTCAGCACCCTTTATGAAACCGGCCGCAACTGAGGCCTAAATCAACTCAGCATCGCCAATAGGGACCCTTGGCCTGAGCCAAGATCCCAACAACTGACCCTGGGGAGGGTTGGCCAAAGGCATTGCCAGGACCCAGGGGGTCCCGGCTGCCGGTAGAGCTCACGCCAGGGCGATGGTGATCTTTTCGAGCAATTCGCCGGAGTTATACATCTCAATCAAAATATCGGATCCGCCCAAAAATTCCCCCTGCACATAAACCTGGGGGATGGTGGGCCAATCGGAAAATTCCTTGATGCCCTGGCGCACTTCCGGATCGGAGAGCACATCAAAGGTTTCAAACGGCACCGCCAGGGCGTTGAGAATCTGGACGACGTTGTTAGAGAAGCCGCACTGGGGCATCAACTTATTGCCCTTCATAAACACCACCACAGGGCTGCTGGTAATTAGGGTTTCGATGCGCTGGCGGGTGCTGGGATCCATGGAACGGCTGGGAAGAAACGGAATGGGAATAGTCTGGCGCTTTGCTAGGCGAACTCGCTCGAGCAAGCCCTAGCCATCAACCGCCCGGGGAGGTGGTCGTGAGGGCAAGGGCGTGGATGGCCTCGCTGGCCAGCTCGCTGCGCAGGGCTCCGTAGACCAGCTGGTGCTGCTTCACCTTGGAGAGACCCGCGAAGGCCGTGGACACCACCTTTACCTGCAGATGGTCGCCGCCGCCGGTGAGGTCTTCCACCTCCACATGGGCATCGGGCATCACCTGGCGGATGGCATCCTTCACCTGATCGGGTTGAACCATGGTCGGGGGAGCCAGCAAGGCCGGTAACTGTAGGAAGCTAAGGGGTGCCCGGGGATGGACGAGGGGTCCCGCTCAGTTGAGCGTCGGGCCAGCGGCGTTGTAAGGGGTAGCGACAAAGCCCAGCTCCACCAGGCTCTGGTAGGCCTTACGGCCCTCCTCCCGGGCGGGGGTCATGATTTTGACCACTTCCACCAGCAGGGGCACGGCCACCTCGGGTTGGTTCAGCCGGCGGAACAGGGCTGCCAACCGCAGACTGGCCTGGGCCTGGGCTTCGAGGGCTTCGCGGCCCTTTTGATCCAATTCCCGCGGGATACGGGCATCCAGGCCCCGGAAGGCACCGCTCAGGTCGCGGTAGAAGCCGATCAACCGGCGGCAGGCTTCGCGGGCCTCGTCGTAGTCCTTGCGGGCCTGGGTGTAGTTGCCACTGGCGGCGGCGGCATCGCCCCTGGCCAGCAGGGCGTTCACCGAAGCGATGTTGAAGCCACCGGTGCTGGCATCGAGGGCCCGAACCGGCTGGGATTGGGCCAAAGCCGGGCTGGCTGAAGCCAGGGGCAGGCTCGCCGCTAGCACCAGGGCAAGGGCAGATCCACTGGCCAAGGCAGCGGTCCGGAGGGCGGCGAAGGGCCGGCGCACAGCAAAGGGTCGAAGTGCCCCGGACTTTAGGCGGCCCCTAGGGGACGGCCAACGGCCCGGCGGGCCGCTTCCTCAGCTGATCGCATCGCCGCCGCCAGTTGGTCAGTGAAGTCGGCCAGGGCCCGGCGGCCCTCCCCCTCCAGGGCCTGGGGCGGACCGATGCAGATGGCGGCCCGATCAAGGGGGCAAGGCTGGCTGTGGCCGTAGCCAATGCCCACCGGCAACACCTGCACCGGCACCCCCTGGGCCAGGGCGAGCTGGGCCAGCCGGGCCAGGCCGGGCATCAGCCTCAGCGGTGCGTCGTCCTGCTGGATGCGGCCCTCGGGGAACACCACCAGCTGCTGGTGGTCCTGGAGCAGCTCCACGGCCAGGCGCAAAGAGGACGGACCCGGACGGCGGGGATTGACCGGGAAACAGCCCAACCGCTGCAGGAACCAGCCCTGCAGGCCGGCCATCTCATCGATGGACACCATGAAACGGCAATCACGGCCGGTGCGGCGCCGGCCGGCCGCATGGGGCACCACCAGGGCATCCCACCGGGACCGATGGGTGGGGGCCAGCAGCACCGGACCCTGCCGGGGCAGGTGCTGCTGGCCCAACACCGTGAGCTCCCGGAAGTAGAGGGGCAGGGCCAGGTCCTGGGTCAACACCATCGCCAGCGGTCCCAGGACGGGGCTGATGGCCACGTCCCTGCTGGGGCCCCGGCCGCTGAGCCTCGCCTCGGTGGTCATCGGAGGGGTGAGCTGCGCCGTCATGCGCCCTGGGAAGGGGATCGGGGACCCGGGGGAGCGGATACCGGATCGGGTTTACAAGGTAGGGGCCGAAATCGGCCCTCCTGGCCGGCCGAGGGCAGTTGCCCCTGCGGCTACGGCGAGGGCCAAAGCGGGGCCGCCCTAGGGGTCCCCCCCAACCCAAGGGACCCGCCCCGCATGGCAAAACGGCCAGCACCCGTGCCCAGTTGGGTTGGCTCCCCAGGCAGAGCATGGGCTGCTTGCTGGGCAGGCTGGGGGCCTGGAGATGGCCCCCTTGCCGATGTTGATGGGGCTGCCCAGGAAAACCGCCAGATCCCGACGGCGAGGGCTTGGGCTGGAGCGGCCTGGGGCTGGCTGGCCCCGGCCCAAGGGGCTGGGGGCTAGGCCCGGGCGACAGGGGCCAGGGGCCAGCGCCAGTCCATAGGATCCGGATTCGACTCTCCGCCTTCCCGGCATCGCCATGGCCAGCCTCGGCGTGAACATCGATCACATCGCCAATGTGCGCCAGGCCCGCCGCGCCCTGGAGCCGGATCCGGTCAGCTTTGCCCTGCTTGCCGAACTCGGCGGCGCCGATGGCATCACCGTGCACCTGCGCGAGGACCGGCGCCACATCCAGGACCGGGATGTGGAGCTGCTGCGGGCCACCCTGCGTAGTCGCCTCAACCTGGAGATGGCGGCCACCGCCGAGATGGAGGCGATCGCCCTGCGGATCCGGCCCGACATGGTGACCCTGGTGCCTGAGAAACGCCAGGAGGTGACCACCGAAGGGGGCCTGGATGTGGCCGCCCAGCAGGGCCCCCTCAGCGGCCTGGTGGGCCGGCTCCAGGACGCCGGCATCCCGGTGAGCCTGTTTGTGGATGCGGAGCGCAACCAGCTGGAGGCCTGCCACCGCAGTGGGGCCCGCTGGGTGGAATTGCATACGGGCTCCTACGCCGAGGCCAGCTGGCAGGCCCAACCCCTGGAACTGGCGCGCCTCAGCGAGGGCAGCTTTATCGCCCGCAGCCTGGGCCTGCGGGTGAACGCCGGCCACGGCCTGACCTATCAGAACGTGGAACCGGTGGCGGCAATCGAAGGCATGGAGGAACTCAATATCGGCCACACGATCGTGGCCCGGGCCCTGGCGGTGGGATTGGAGAGCGCCGTGCGCCAGATGAGGGCCCTGGTTCAGAATCCGCGCCGCGATCCCCTTTTCGGCAGCACCACCCCATGAGCGAGCCAGCAGCAACCACGTATCACTTCGTGGCAGCCAGCGAAACCTTCCTGACCGTGGAAGAACCCCTGGAGGAAGTCCTGCGGGAACGGGTGCGCAACTACCAGGAGCAGGGCAAGACGATCGATTTCTGGCTGGTGACCCGGCCGGCCTTCCTGGAGGCCCCGGAGCTGGCCAGCGTGGCGGCGCGGGTGCCCCGGCCGGCGGCGGCGGTGGTGTCGAGCGATCCGAAATTCATCACCTTTTTGAAACTACGGCTGGAATTCGTGGCCACGGGCCAGTTCAGCGCCCCCAGCGACTCGATCGCCGATCCCTTGGCCAGCCTGGGCTGAGGCACTAGCGGCTGGGGCTAGGAGCTAGGGCCTGGTGGCTAGCTCCTAGGGACTAGGGCCAAGGGGCTTGCCAGACGGGCCTGACCTAGGGCGGCTCAGAACAGGCCGAGAAACTTCTTGCGCTCCAGGTCCCCGCCCGGGGCTTGCCCTGCCTGGGGATCGGGTTTGGGCTGGCTGGCAGCCCTGCCCTGGTTGCCGTCCTGCTGGTAGCGGGGCTGGCTATCGCCGATCGTGAGCAGGGCTTCCTTGTTTTTCCACCAGATCCAGTCCCGGATTGGCGGGGTGGTCTTGAGGTCCTGGCGGCTCAGGCCCAGGCCCAATCGTTTCGAGGCATCCAGCAGCACCTCCAGCATCGCCTCGCCATCGCTGCAGCGGGCTAGGGCCTCGTTGGTGCGCTGGGCCCCATCGAGGGCCTTGAGCAAGAGGCCGATCCGCTGGCCCACGGACAGGGACTGGAGGTCCATGGGCTTGGCAGCGAAGTGCCGGCAAAGTAACAGCACTACCGGTGCTGGTGCGCCAGCAAACCGACGGTCGGCGCCGGGGGACCCGGCCTGGCAGGGCCCTGGCTGGAGCAGGGCCTGGCCAGGGATGGGTCGGGATTGGCGCGCAAAGGGATGACAGATGCCACCCCCTGGGGCCAAACTTGGTCTAACGCGTCCTTTTCATGGCGTCCTTAAGCAGCAGTCGCCGCCACTGGGTGATCGGCGATGTCCATGGCTGCGCTGCCTCCCTGGAGGCCCTGCTCGACCAACTTCCGGCCTGTGATCGCCTCATCTTCTGCGGAGATGTGATCAATCGGGGGCCCCAAATCGGCGCCACCATGGAGCGGGTCTGGGAACTGGTGCAACAGGACCGGGCCGTGTGGCTCAAGGGCAACCACGAACAGGACCTGGTCGACGCCCTGCGCCTGGGCAGCTGGCGCTCCCAGCTGGGCCTGGCCGGCTGCGACACCTTCCGCCACCTGGGCGATCGCCGCTGCCGCACCTGGTTGGAACGGCTCGACAGCCTGCCCTTGGCCTACTGGGGCCAGGGCTGGGTGGCCACCCATGCCGGCTTCGATCCAACCAGCTGGCGCCCCAATCTGACGGTGCGGATGGCCTTCTGGCAGGCCTACGACGGCCGCTTCGGCGAGGTGGTGATTGGCCACACCCCGGGGCCGGAGCTCCGCAAGATCAACGGCATCGTGATGGTTGACACCGGCGCCTGCTACGGCGGCAACCTAACGGCCTATTGCCCGGAAACCGGCCTGGTCACCACCAGTGCCGGCCTGCGCTCCCTAGCCGATCCCCTACGGGGCGGCCGCCCGAGCCTGGCGGCCCGGGAGTGGTCGGCCCAGGCCCTGGCCTCCCGGCCATCCCTAGCCGCCCTGGAGCGGTTGGCGGCAGCGCCGGCCCCGGCCCGGATCCCGGCCGCGGTCCAAATTTTGAACGTGCCCCCAGCGGCCCCGGCCTGAGGTCTGGCAAGCGGCTAACCCTGATCCCTGCGGGCCCGAACCTTGCTGACCCTGTACCGGAGCAACCGGATCGAGTGGCTGGCCCAGGTGCTCGCCGCCAAGTTGCAGGCCGATCCCCCAGGTCCGTATGAGCAGGCCCAGGTGGTCGTCAACACCTGGCCCACCAGCCGCTGGCTCGGCGAACAGCTGGCCCTGGACTTGGGAGCTGACCCGGGCGATGGGGCCTTTGCCGGCGGCATCAGCGCCAACCTGCGCTTTCCCTTTCCGGGCAGCCACCTGCGCCGGCTGGTGGACGGATTGCCCCTCCCAGCCAGCCAGGCGGCCCCAGCCCCAGCGGCCACCCCCCCCGCCAGCGGCCCCGACCCCTGGCGCGCCAACCAGCTGGTCTGGCCCCTACTGGAGCTGCTGCCTGGCCTGATGGAGCGGCCCGAGGCCGGCCAACTGGGCCAGTGGCTACGGGCCCGGGGCAGCCTGGCCCGGGGCTTGGAGCTGGGCCTGGAGCTGGGCCCCAATGGCGGGGCCAAAGGCGGCCCCGAGCAGAGCTCCCAACTCCCAGGGAACCTGGGGGCGGGCGCAGATCCAGACGCGAAGCAAACCAGGCCCCCGGGCCAGGGGTTGGCGGTGGTGGACCGGGCCCTCTGGCAGCTGGGGCGGGCCATCGCCGATGCCATCGACGACTACACCCTCTACCGGCCGGCCATGGTGGCGGCCTGGTGCCAGGGCCAGGACCTGGACGCCCTTGGCAGGCCCCTGCCGGAGCACCAGCTCTGGCAACCGCTGTTAGTGCGCCAACTGGCCAAGCGCCTGGGGGCGCGGCCCTTCGGCCTGCGGGTCCTGGAGGCGATCGCAGCCCTGCAAAGCGGCGATCCCGCCACCTTGGCCGCGGCCAGGGCCCTGCCCTCCCCCCTGCGCCTGTTTGGGCTGAGCAGCATGGCGCCGATCCAGGTGGACCTGCTCCAGGCCCTCTCCGGCCAGCTGGCGGTGGAGATCTACCTGCTCACCCCCTGCCGGGACCTGTGGCAACGCCGGGGCTCCGGGGCCCGGGGCGGCTTGGGCCCTGGGGATGGCCCTGGGGATGGTCCCGGGGAGGACACCGGGGAGGGGGAGTCCTCGCCCTTGGCGCCGCCAAGCCTCGATCCCCTTGGCGACGAGTGGCGCCTGGGCGTGCCCAGCCTGGAGGCCCGTTTTGGCCGGCTTGGCGCCGAATTCCAGCAATTGCTTGAGGGCAGCGGCGAGACCCAGCTGGGCGAATCCCAGCAGCGGGACCTGTTTGCCGCCGCCGCCACCATCGCCGCAGCGGGCACCCCCAGCCAGGAGCCCCGGCCAGCGAGCCTGCTGGAGCAGCTGCAGCAGGCCCTGGTGGAGCCGGACCAGGGCCTACCCCTAGGGCGCCCCCCGGGCGATCGCTCCCTGGAATTTCACGCCTGCCCGGGCCGGCTGCGCCAGGTGCAAATCCTGCGGGATCGGTTGCTCCAACTGCTCGCCGCCGATGCCAGCCTCACCCCCCGGGACATCCTGGTGATGACCCCCCAGGTGGAGGAGTTCGCCCCCCTGGTGGCGGCGGTGTTCGGCGACACGGCCGCCACCGGCATTGCCCTGCCCTGGCGGCTTACGGACCGCAGCCAGCAGGACCAGGGCGGCCTGGCCACCAGCCTGCTGGCCCTGCTGCGCCTGGGCGGCGAACGGCTCACCGCCTCGGCTTTGGATGCCCTGCTCAGTCACCGTCCCCTGCTGGAGACCCTGGGCCTGGGGGCCAGCGAGCTGGCGGAGCTGGGCGAACTGTTGCAACGGGCCGGCTTCCGCTGGGGCCTCGATGGGGGCGATCGGGGCGGTGACCCGACCCACAGCCTGGCCTGGGCAATCGACCGGTTGGTGCTGGGGCTGGTGCTGCCCGAGCAGCCGGGGCTGGCCCCGAGCGGCTGCGCCCCCCTGGCCATGGCCGGCAGCCTGGAGCGCCAGGGACGCTGGCTGCAGCTGCTCAACAAGCTGCGCACCAGCCTCAAGGGCCTGGCCATGGCCCGCACGCCAGCCGACTGGGCGCCGGTGCTGGAGACGCTCCTAGCCAGCTGGTTCGGCGACGGCGGCGAGCGGGCCTGGGAATTGCAACTGCTGCGCAGCGCCATTGGCGACTGGCAGGAGGTGGCCGCCGCCAGTCCGCTGCGCCTGGGGGCGCCGGTACTGGCGGAGGTGTTGGCCGAGCGGCTCAATGCCGACAGCGGCCGCTTTGGCCATCGCAGCGGCTCCCTGACGATCAGTGCCCTGGAGCCAATGCGGGCCATTCCCCACCGGGTGATCGTGCTGATGGGCCTCGATGGCGGCAGCTTCCCCCGCCAGGGCGAGCGTCCCGGCTTCCACCTGATGGAGCAGCAGCGGCTGCTCGGCGATCCCAACCCCGGCGACCAGGACCGCTACGTGCTGCTTGAGAGCCTGCTTTCGGCCCGGGACCACCTGCTGGTGAGCTGGTGCAGCCGCGACGAACGCACGGGCGACGTCCGCCAGCCGGCCCCACCGGTGCGCCAGTGGCTGGCCCTGCTGGAGCAGCAACTGGGCCGCGAGCAAGCCAGCGAACTCCTGGTGGAGCACAGCCCCAACCCCCTGGAGCGGGCCAATTTCCTGCCCCTCGGCCCCCGGCCGGCCCCCAGTTGCGACCGGCGGCTACTGGCGGCCCGGCAGCTACTCGATGGCAGCGCGCTCCGGGCGCCCCTGGCCCTGGCCGACGGGCCCGCCTCCAGCCAGGGGAGCCCAGCGGGGCCCCTAGACGACGGCGGATTTGACGACCTGCGCCAGTGGCTGCTCCAGCCCCAGGAATCCTGGCTGGCGCACCTGGGGCTGCGGCCGCGCGAATGGGACCTGGGCCTCGATGACTTCGAACCGCTTGAGCTGGATGAACGGATGCGCGCCAGCCTGCTGCGCCAAAGCCTGGAAGCCAGCCCAACCCTGGGGGGACCGGGCCCGGGGCGAACCGACCAGGCGCCTGCCGCTGACGGGCCCCCGGACCAGGACACCGCCCATCCCCTCGCCGCGCCGGACTGGTTGGTCCAACACCGGGGCCAGGGGGTGCTGCCCGCCCTGTCGGCCGGGATTTTGGAGGCGGGGCACCTCAGCGAGCGTTTTGGCTCGTTGCAGCAGAGCCTGCTGGCCCTGGGACCCGGCGAGCGGCGCCCGGTGCGACATGGGGGCCTGCAGGCGGAGTTGCTTTGGCATGGCGACACCCTGGTGGTCTGGCATTCGGCCCAGGTGCGCTGTGCCCACCACCAAGAGCTCTGGCTAGCCCTGCTGCTGGCCACGGCCGCTGGGGCGGCGCCCCAGCGGGGCGTGCTGATCGGCCGCGATGGCCACCAGTTCCGGCCCGTGGCCCGGATCCGCCCGCCGGCCAGTGCCCAGGAGGCCGCCAGCCTGCTGGAGCAACGGGTCGCCTGGCGGGAGCAGGGTCGCATCCGCTGCTGGCCCCTGCCGCCGGACACGGGCTGGGCCCATGCCCAGGCCGAGCGGCGCCAGGCCGGCACGGGCCGGGCCAAGGCGATCGAGTGTTGGGAAGGGGGTCCCAACCGCCGCGGCGAACGGCAGCAGGCCAGCCTGGCGCTCTGCTTCGGCGCCGATCGGCCCGGCCGGGAGCTGGTGGACGACAGCTTCGGCGCCCTGGCCGCCGACTTCCATGGCCCCCTGCTCGATCGGCTGGAGGCTGCCAAAGCATGACCAGCGCCAAGCCGATTCCGCCCCCAGAGACCGCCTCCGGCCTGGGACTAGGGCAAGACCTACGGGATTTCGATGCCAACGCCTTCCCGCTCGAGCCGGGCCTGCAGCTGCTGGAAGCCAGCGCCGGCACGGGCAAGACCTTTGCCCTGGCCCATCTGGTGCTGCGCCTGGTGGCCGAACGCCAGCAACGGCTCCAGGAGCTGCTGGTGGTGACCTTCACCGAGGCGGCCGCCGGCGAACTGCGCGATCGCATCGCCCGGCGGCTGCAGCAGGGCCTCGAAGCCCTCGAAGCGTCTGACGACTCCCCCACCTATCCGGACGACACCCTGGCCCAGTGGCACCGGGCCCAAAGCCCCGACCCCCAGGCCCAGTGGGACCTGCGCGCCCGCCTGCTCGAAGCCCTCGAGGATCTCGACCGGGCCGACATCACCACGATCCATGGCTTCTGCCGGCGCAGCCTGCAACGGCAGGCCCTGGAAGCGGGCCTGGGGCCGGCCGTGGAGCTGGAGAGCGACGACAGCCAGCTGCGCTTGGAAATCGTGCATGACTACTGGCAGGGGCAGCTGCTGCCCCTGCCGCCGGAGCTCCTGGGCGGCCTGCAGGAGCGGGGCCTGCGCTTCGAGCCCCTGGTGCGCGTGCTCAACCGGCTTGATGGCGATCCCGCCCTGGAGCTCGATCCCCTGCCCCAGGACATCGGCGCCGACCGTGCCCTGGCGCCCCAGCTGGAAGCGCTCTGGCCCCAGCGCTGGCGGCGGTTTGTCGACCTCTGGCACCTGAACGCTGAAGCCCTGGAGCAGACCTTCTGCAGCACCGCCGCCGACCTGCGCGGCCGGTTCGGCCCCAAGGCGATCCCCTCAAGTTGTAACTACTCGGCCAAACCGCGGACCAACCGGGTCGGCGCCGTCAACGCTTGGATTGCCGAGCAGGAACACCAAGGGGGACCGCTGCCGGCTGGGGGCAGCGAGCCGGGAGGGGCCGTTGGCTTGGGAGCTGCCCCGAAACCCACCGGGGGGCCTGAATCGCTATCGCGATCGCAGGGTGACTGGGCATCGCCAGCGCCCAGCTACCGGACGGTGGTGCAGGAGAAACTGCTGCGGGAGTACTTCCACCCCGGGCCCTTCACCCGCATGGTGGCTGCCTACGAAGACGGGCCGATCTCCCTGCCCCAGCGGCCCCTGCTGGAGGCGATCGCGGAGCTGGTGGATGGCCCCTTGGAGCTGACCCTGCTTCACTTCGCCCATTGGGCGCGGCAGGAGTTGCTGCGGCGGCGCCAGCGCAGCGGCCGCATGGGCTTTGCCCAGTTGCTCGAGGGCCTCGATCCGGGCCCCTCCGGCCAGGAGCACGCTGCCCTGATCACCGCCTTGCGCCGGCGCTACCGGGTGGCCCTGGTCGATGAATTCCAGGACACCGATCCGATCCAGTGGCGGATCCTGGAGCGGGCCTTCCTGGCCGAACCCGGGGCCAGGGCCAGCCATCTGGTGGTGTTGGTGGGGGACCCCAAGCAGGCCATCTACCGCTTCCGCGGCGGGGACCTGGCCACCTACCAACGGGCCCGGGCCCGGGCCGATGGCCTGCACGGCCTGCGCCAGAACCGTCGCTCCTCCAAACCGCTAGTGCAAGCCCTCAACGCCCTGATGGCGCCGGGGTTGCCCCTGTCCCACCTGGAGGTGCCCGCGGTCGAGTCCTGCGCCGACAAGGGGGAGCTGGTGCTGGAGCCAGGCGAACTGCCCCTGCAGCTCCTGCCGCTGGCTGACGACCAACTGGCCGACCAGGTGGCGGGCCTGTGCCTGCAGCTCCTGCGGCGCCAGCTGGTGCTGCGGGAGAGCAAACCGGAGCCAGCGGCCGCAGGGGAGGGAGCTGAAACCGGCAGGGACGGTACCGACGTTCACGCGGGCGGGGCAGCAGCCCCTGGATTCAGCAAAGGGCGCCCCCTCAGCCCCGGCGATCTCTGCCTGCTCGTGGGCAAACACCGGGAGGCGGAGGCCCTGCGCCTGGCCCTGCAACGGCGCGGCCTACCCAGCCGGCTGGTGAGCGTCGGCGATGTGTTTGCCAGCGCCGGCGCCACGGGCCTGCAGCGCTTTCTTGATGCCCTGGCTGATCCGGGCAGCAGCCGGCGCCTCCGCCTATTGGCAGCGTCACCGCTTCTGGCCTGGAGCGCCCAGGAGCTGGCCGAGGCCGAGCCCGGGCGCTGGGATCGGCTGGCGGACAGCATTGGCCGCCTCGCCCTGGACCTGCCCCGCCAGGGGCTGCTCGCCAGCCTGGCCCAGCTGCTGGATCACCAGGGCCTGGCCCGGTTAGCCCTAGGTGGCCGGCTCCTGGCCGACCTGATGCAGGCCGCCGAATTGGTGCAGGAACGCATGCACCGCGAGCAACTGGGGGCCGGGGCGGCGGCGGACTGGTTGCGCAGCCTGCGACTGGCCGAGGATCGCTCCGTGCCCGCCAACCACCAACTGAACAGCGATGCCGCCCAAGCGGCGATTGCGGTGGTCACGGTGTATCGCAGTAAGGGCCTGGAATACCCGGTGGTGATCTGCCCCTACCTCTGGCAGAGCCAGGCGCCCATCAAGGCCGGCCTGGCCCAGCTGGGTCGCCGCTGGCAGCCCGCCGGGGCCAGTCGGCCGCGGCTGGACCTGCACCTCGACCCCCATTGGGGCATCGGCCGCGAGGCGAGCCTCCAGGACCAGGCCGCCCAGGCCCAGGAACGGGAGCGGCTGGCCTACGTGGCGGCCACCCGGGCGCGGCACCTGCTGGTGCTGGGCCTGCCCAAGCACGACGATCCAGACCCCCATCCGGGCCCGGCCCAAAACCCAGACCGGGACCCGGCCAAGGACCAGGACCAGGACCAGGACCAAACCAAGCTGCACGCCCAAAACGAGCTGACCGCCAAAACCATGGGGATCGTCAAGGCCAAGGGCACCCCCAAGGCCAAGGGCCCAAGCCAGGGCCAGCGCCAGGACCCGGCCCGCCAGGCCGGAGCCATCAGCCCCTGGTTGTTCAAAGCCGATGGTCAGGAGCGGGACCTGCCCCTGCAGCGCCTCAATTCCGCCGCCCTGCTGGCCGGGCCGGGCCGCTGGCAGCCGCCGGCATCGCCTGAAACCCTCGCCTGCGGGCCCGTGCCCCGCCACTGGCTCGACCGCAGCTGGGGGCGCAGCAGCTATTCGGGCTGGACCCATGGCAGCCAGGAGCAGCTGCCGCCCCAGGTGAGCGAGGAGGGCCGGGAGGCGGACCTGCTGCTGGCCGATGGCGACCCCCTGGCAGGGGAAAGCGGCAATCCGGCCGCAGGGCCCAACCCAGCCTCCAGCGGCCCCACCCCGGGCCAGGCCGGGGGGCCCTCAGCCTCGCGAGCAGGGGAAGCCTGGAGCCCCAACGGCCCCTTGGGCCACTTTCCCCGGGGGGCCGGGCCGGGGGATGCCCTACACCGGATTCTTGAACAGGTCGACTTCCAGCAACCAGGGGACAGCGACGCCAGCACGGCGGTGATCCGCCGGGAACTGGCCCGGGCCGGCCTGGCCGCCACCGAACTGGCTCCCGTGCAGCAGGCCCTGGACCAGCTGCGCCACACCCCCCTGGGCGGCCCCTTAGGTGCCTTCTGCCTGGCCGAGCTCCCCCCCGGCCAGCGCATCAACGAGATGGGCTTCGACCTGCCCCTGGCCGTGGCCCGGGACGGGGGCCCCGGCGCCGGGGGCAACGGCCAGCCCCTGATCACCACAAGGGGCCTGGCCCAGGTATTCACCAACCACCCGGGTGGCCTGTTCGGGGCGACCTATGGCCGGGAGCTGGAGCGGCTCAGCATCGCCAGCCGCGGCTTTCTAACGGGCTCGATGGACCTGGTCTGCTGCGTGGCCGGGCGCTGGTGGGTGATCGATTGGAAAAGCAACTGGATCGGCGAGCGGGATCCGGACGGCCAGCCCAGCGCCTGCGGGCCACGGCACTACCACCAGGCGGCGATGGTCAGCCAGATGGTGCACCACCACTACCCCCTGCAGGCCCACCTCTACCTGGTGGCCCTGCATCGCTACCTGCGCTGGCGCCTGCCTGATTACGCCCCCCCCAGCCACCTGGGCGGCTACGCCTACCTGTTCCTGCGGGGCCTACCCGGCCCCACCGCCGCCGAGCCAGTGCCGGGCTGCCTGGTGGAACGGCCGCCCCTCAGCCGGGTGTTGGCCCTAGACGCGCTGCTGCGCCAGGGGACCCCATGACCCCAGCCCAACCGTCCAAGCCCGGCCCTGAAGCCACGCCAGCAGCAGGCAACGCCCCCGCGCCCCGCCGCGCCCCGGTGGGTCCCAGCCCCCTAGCCCAGGCCCTGATCGAAGCCCTGCCCAGGCTTTGCAGCGCTGATAGGCCGGATGGCAGCGCTGCGGACCCCACCCTGGCGGAACTGATTGGGGCCATGGCCGCCGCCCTGGAGCAGGGCGCGCTGGAGCTGGTGTTGGGCGGGCCGGCGCCCGAGGGCATCGACCCGGAGGGCTGGCCGCAGCGGCACAAGCTGGCCCTCGCCGCCTCCCCCCTGGTGGTGGGGGCCAGCGAGCTCGACCACCACCCCGAGGCCCCGCTGGTCTGGGACGGGGATCGCCTGCGCTGGCGCCGCTGGCACCTGCAACTGGAGAGCTGCCTGGGCCAGCTCACCGCCCGGGCCCAAGCCCCCCTGGCGCCGCCCCTGGCCCCTGGGGCGGTGGAACAGGCGGTGGCCCATGCCGCCGCCCAGGGCTTGGACAGCCAGCAACAGCAGGCGGTGGCGGCCCTGCTGCGCCATGGCCTGGTGCTGCTGGGCGGCGGACCTGGCACGGGCAAAACCAGCACGGTGGTGCAGATGCTTGGGGCCCTGCTGGCCCTGCGGCCCGAGCTGCGCTTGCACCTGGCCGCACCCACCGGCAAGGCGGCGGCCCGGCTGCGCAGCACCCTGCAGGCAGGCAGCCAACGGCTGGCCGGACCCCTGGCCGCCCGGCTGGGCCAGGCGCCCTGCACCACCCTGCACCGGCTGCTGGAGAGCAGCGGTGAGCGCTTTGGCCGCAACCGGCGCCATCGCCTTGGCCTCGACCTGCTGGTGGTCGATGAGCTGTCGATGGTGGACCTGCCCCTGATGGCGGCCCTGCTGGAGGCCCTGCCCGACTCCTGCCAGGTGCTGCTGGTGGGCGATCCGGCCCAGCTGCCGCCGGTGGGCCCCGGCGCGGTGTTGCAGGAACTGGGCCAGCCCGGCCGCCTCGCGGCCCTGGGCGAGGCCGCCATCGAACTGAAAACCACCTATCGCAACAACGGCGCCATCGCTGCCATCGCAGCTCTGCTGCGACCGGGGCTGGGAAATGCTCTGCTGCGACCGGGGCTGGGAAATGCTTCGCTGCAACCGGGGCTGGGGAGCGCCCCTCTCCGAGATGGGCCAGGCGATGGCTTGCCGGGGCCTACGGACCAGGAACCTGGGGCTAGCGCATCGGCACCAATCTCCCCGCCAGCAGCGTCCGAGAACGCCATCGGCCAAACCGAAACCCTCCTGGCCCAATTGACCAGCCTGGGCCCCGCCGACAACCTGACCTGGCAGCGCCATCCGGCGGGTCGCCTGCCCGCCCCGGCCCTGGAGCGCCTGCGCCAGCACCAGCAGCGGCTCCAGCAGCTGGCTGAAGCAATCGACTGGGGAAGCGGGGACGCCGGCTTGGACCCCACCCCGCCCCGGTCCGATTCGCAATCAGCGGCCAATCCGATCCCAGGGGCAACCCCCGGGGCCATCGCTGCCCTGCTGGCCGAACTCGAAGCCTGCATCCTGCTCAGCCCCGTGCGCCAGGGGGCCTGGGGGGTGGAGGCGGTGCACCGCCAACTCCTGGGCGAGGCCGCCGCCAAAGCCATCCATCACTGGCCCTTGGGCACGCCCGTACTCTGCCAGCGCAACCTGGCCGAAGAGGGGCTCGCCAATGGCGACATCGGCGTGTTGGTGGAGCGGGCCGGCGAACGACTGGTGCTGTTCCCGGGGCCCTTTCCGGGGCCCTTATCGGGCCAGGCCGGGGCAGCCCCAGGGGCCAGCAGCCCTGGGGCACGCCTGTTCCACCCTGCCCGCCTGGGGTCGGCGGAACCGGCCCTGGCCCTGACGATCCATAAATCCCAGGGCAGCCAATACCAGGAGGTGGTGCTGCTGGTTCCCGAGACGCGCCATTGGGATCCACGCCTGCTCTACACGGGCCTGACCCGGGCCCGCCATCGGGCCTGGCTGATCACCACCACCGCGCCCAACTGGCTGCTGGTGGACTGATCAACCAGGCTGTCCTTTCCCAACGAAAAGTAAACACCAGGCGAGCGGATCCCAAACCAGGTCCATAGTTTGCTTAGCGGCACCAGGAGCAATCCAAAGGCCGCATCTGTCGTAGCCACGCTGCACCTTAACCGGCCCATTCCTGGCTACACCAGACGGTGTTGAGGGCCTACCTGCATCCCCAGGGAAAGCAGCCCAACACCCCAATCCGTCAGGGCCCCTGCTCCAATAGTCTCCCCCAAAGGCCATTCCCCATTCCAGCGCGGAATCCCCGCGGCATGACGCATTGGAATGCACCCTCCGCATCGTTGACATGGCGCCCCAGGCCCAGGCCCGGGCTGCCATCGAGGTGCCAATGGGTACGGGAACAACCCCCTTGATCCCCTGGCCCCAGGAGGCTCTGACACCCCTTTTCAAAGCTCGTTTGGATCATTATGGCTGAATGATTCTTCAGTTTGAATGGATCTGTAGCCTTCGATCAAGCGTAATGCCTGCAAACAAATCGCGATTGGCTGATTGGTATTGATTGGAAGTCTGGATCTGGGCCTTGGCCAGCCGGCCATCCCCTAAAGCCAAGACCCGAACTGGCAACGATTGGCCCCAATCCCTAGAGACCAGTTTAAAGGTCTTGATAGGCTTCAGATCGTTGCTGGTGGTCGGGCCCGCTCCATGGCAGAGACCAGCCAAGACTTAGATCAACAGGCCAGCCCCCAGATCCAGCCCCCTGGGCGAGTTGACCGTCCCTGGGGCTGGTTCGAAAGCCTGGGCGGCGGCGAGGGCTACCAGGTGAAACGGCTGCTGGTGCGGGCCGGAAACCGCATCAGCCTGCAACGGCACCAGCACCGCAGCGAGCAGTGGGTGGTGGTCTCGGGCGACGGCTGGCTCGACTGCGAGGGCAGCGCCACCCCAGCCGAACTGGGCACCTGCCTGGCCATCCCCCAGGGCGCCGTGCACCGGGCCACCGCTGGCAGCCAGGACCTCCTGATCGTGGAAGTGCAACACGGCCGCTGGCTCAGCGAAGACGACATTGAGCGCCTCAGCGACGACTACGGCCGGGTGATCTTCCCGGCCCCGGCCCCGGCCCGCTAGGGGCGACACGGTCAGCCCAGCCTGGCCAGCGCCGCCAGATCGCCTAGATCGATGGCACCTGGATGGGCAGGCAAGCCTTGCCGGGCCTGGTGCAGTGGGATACGACTTGGGGCTCCGGTGGGGTGGTAAACTTTACTTTCACCCTTTGCTTTAGGGCAAGGCAGTTTTTTGAACGTGCTGTGAGCCAGCGCTGATCGCCACCTAGGCCACGGCCAGAGGTTTGAGCAGCTTCGGTTCAACGTTCAACGGGTATCTGCCGGCCTGCGAGACAAGGATTTTCCAGGCCCACATCACTTGACCAAGACTCCTGCTTGCGAGAGCGTCAGCTCCTCGGTAGATCTCAGCGCCACAACCCAAACCACTATTGCCGACCAGGACAGCGCATCGCTGAATGGGACTGACGGCACCCCAAACGAAGCCGCAACTCCTGGAGTGGCCCAGGAGCCAGACCCTGCCGCCGCCCTCGACGCGTCGGCCGTTGCGATGGCTTCTAAAACGCCCGCCAATTCGGCAGACCAAGGCGCTGGCGCCCTGAAGGCCATCGCCAGCGACGACTCGGCCAAGGCAGAAGCAATCGATTCAGAGTCCGAGCCGGCCGAAGCCGAGCCAGAACCGGCCAACGGTTTCGCCCACTTCGGCTTCGCCCCGGAACTGTTGCAAGCCCTGGTGGCGATCGGCTACCAGCAGCCCTCGCCGATCCAAAAAGCGGCCATTCCCGAGCTCCTACTGGGCCGCGACCTGGTGGGCCAGGCCCAAACGGGCACGGGCAAAACGGCAGCCTTCGCCCTGCCCCTGCTCACCGCCATCGACCCCAGCCAACGCACCCCCCAGGTGCTGGTGCTCGCCCCCACCCGGGAATTGGCGATCCAGGTGGCCGAAGCGTTTAACACCTTCGCCGCCAAGATGCCCCACCTGCGGGTGTTGCCCGTCTATGGCGGCGCCGATTTCCGCGACCAGATCGCCCGGCTCAAGCGGGGCGTGCAGGTGGTGGTCGGCACCCCGGGCCGGGTGATGGACCACATGCGCCAGGGCACCCTCGACCTCTCCGGCCTGCGCACCTTGGTGCTCGACGAGGCCGATGAGATGTTGCGCATGGGCTTCATCGACGACGTCGAATGGGTGCTCAGCCAGTTGCCTGAAAAGCGCCAAGTGGTGCTGTTCTCGGCGACGATGCCGCCCGAGATCCGCCGCATCTCGCGCCAGTACCTGAACGATCCCGCCGAAATCACGATCCGCCAGAAGGGCGACGATGCCAGCCGCATCCGCCAGCGCTACATCACGGTGAATGCGCCCCAGAAACTGGAGGCCCTCAGCCGGGTGCTGGAGGCGGAAACGAAGGAGGGGGTGATCATTTTTGCCCGCACCAAGGCAATCACCGTGGCGGTGGCCGAATCCCTAGAAGCCAAGGGCTACGACGTGGCCGTGCTCAACGGCGACGTGGCCCAAAGCCAACGGGAACGCACGATCGATCGGCTCAAGAGCGGCCATGTGAACGTGCTGGTGGCCACCGATGTGGCCGCCCGGGGCCTGGATGTGGACCGCATCACCCTGGTGGTGAACTACGACATCCCCTTTGACTCCGAGGCCTACGTCCACCGGATCGGCCGCACCGGCCGGGCCGGCCGCACCGGCGACGCCATCCTGTTCCTCACCCCCAGGGAGCGCCGCTTCCTGGGCGGCCTGGAGCGGGCCGTGGGTCGGCCGATCGAGCCGATGGAGGTGCCCAGCAACGCAACCATCAACCAGCACCGCCTCGACCTGCTGCGCCAGAAGCTGACCGCCGCCCTCAACCCCGCCGAGGACAGCCGCCGCGAGGAACTGGCCCTGCTGGCCGAAATCCTGCAGCGGGTGAGCCAGGAACAGGAGGCCACCCCTGACCAGCTCGCCCTGGCGGCCCTGCGCCTGGCCGTGGGCGAAGCCCCCCTACTCGTGCATGGCGACGAAAACTGGATGCGCCAGCAAGCGCCCATGGGCCGCAACGACCGGGGCCATGACCGGGGCGATCGGGGCTACGAGCGCGGCGGCGATCGCCGGGATCGCGGCGGCGAGCCCCGTGGTCGCCTGGGCCAGGCCGGCGGAGCCCCCGCCCGGGGCGGCTTCCGCGCCGAGGACAGCCAGCCAGAAGACAACATGGAGCGCTTCCGCATCGAAGTGGGCTGGAGGGATCGGGTCAAGCCCGGCAACATCGTCGGCGCCATCGCCAATGAGGCGGGCCTGGGCGGCCGCAGCATCGGCCGGATCCAGATCTTTGATGGCCACAGCACCATCGACCTGCCCAAGGGCATGCCCGATGAGGTGTTCAACTCGCTCAAGCGCCTACGGGTGATGAATAAGGAACTGCAGATCAGCCGCCACCAGGACTGAAGCCCCTAGGACTCAAGCCGCTAGGACTGAAGCCCCCAGGGCTGCCCGCCCCGGCCTGGCTTTTGCCCCAGGCCGCCGAACCCGCTAACGGGGACTCCACGCCAACGGGACCCCATCGGGATCCCTTTCCCGGAACAAGCCCACCCCTAGGGGAGGCCGGTTCCGGATTTTTTGTGGGCAAATGCCCGCACCATTGATCCCGAGCCATTAACCCCGAGCCATTAATCCCGAGCCACCGTCCCACGTCCGGTGGGAGGGGCTGGCCCTGGCGGGCCCCAGGGATCAGCTGGGCCTACCGCCACCAAGATCGCCGGCAATGGGGAGGCGCCAGCGGGCCTCAGGAGCAAAGGCTGGTGACATCAACGGACGCCAGCAAGCTGTAGTGCTCCACGGCCAGCTGCTCCACCGCCAGGATCAAGCCGTGTTGCACGCTGGCACTTTCACAAGCCACCAGGCATTGGAGCAGGTCAAGTTGGTCCTGGGGGGCGAGGTCGCCGTTGTCACTCCAGGCGAGACTCCAGGGAACGGGTGCCGTCATCAGCAGGGACCGGTAACGGGTGAGGATTTGCTGACAATGACCGATCCAAATCGGTCCGGGCCCCATCTTCCGCTTCCCTTTCGATCCGCTTTACAGAACGCCATCAAAGCCCCGGGGCGCCGATCCCTGGGGCGAGGCTGTAGGGTTGGGCTGATTCAACGCTTTCTGGCTCCCAACGGAACCGCAGCATTCACGAATCAGTTCCAGGTTCCGCTAAAGGAATGACCATTTACGTAGGCAACCTCTCGTTCCAAGCCGAACAGGAGGATCTGCTCGACCTCTTCGGCCAATACGGCGAGGTCAAGCAATGCAGCTTGCCCCTCGACCGGGAAACCGGCCGTAAGCGCGGCTTCGCTTTTGTCGAGATGAGCAACGACGCCGATGAGCAAAAAGCCATCGACGACCTCCAAGATGTGGAGTGGATGGGTCGCATGATCCGCGTCAACAAAGCAACCCCCCGGGAAGGCGGTGGTGGCGGCGGCGGCGGCCGTGGCGGCTATGGCGGTGGTGGTGGCGGCGGCGGTGGCCGCGGCGGCTACGGCGGCGGTGGCGGCGGCAACCGTGGTGGCGGTGGTGGCTACGGCGGTGGCGGTGGCGGCGGCGGTCGTAACGACGACGGCGGCGGCTACGGCGATGGCGGCGGCAACCGCTGGTGAGATCAAGACGGGACCGCTGCTCAGGCCGGTCCCAGTTCCAGCCTGGGCTCCATTCCCCGGGCTGATGGCAAAATGACTTGTCCTGGTGCCTCTGGTTTAGGGGTCACCAGGATTTTTTATGGCCGGCCCGTTACCGCCGAAAAGGACCTGGGCGCCAGGGCTGATCGGGTCTCCTGGGGCCGATTGCGCCAACGTGGGCCGTTCCCAGGCCCACGTTGGCGCAATCGGCCCCAGGCCCGCTCCTGGCTGCAACCCCAAACCGGGCCAGCCGGGTCCCTTTCCCCGTCCACCCCCTAGCTGCCATGGTTGCGCTTGCCCCTTCCCCTCCCCCTGCCGGCAGGCCCGGCCCTGGCGGAGAAGGGCCTGTCCAACCGGCCGATACCGGCCGGGCGCCCCTAGCGCGGTTGCTCACGGCCCTGGCTCCGCACCGGCGCCGGGTGCTGCTGGCGGTAACTTGCTCCATCCTCAACAAGCTGTTTGACCTGGCGCCGCCGGTGTTGATCGGCCTGGCGGTGGATGTGGTGGTGCAGCAAAACCACTCCTGGCTGGCGGCCTGGGGCGTGACGTCGGTGCCGGGGCAGCTGGGGGTGCTGGCGGCGCTCTCGTTTGTGATCTGGAGCGCCGAATCCCTGTTCGAATACCTCTACGAGCTGCTCTGGCGCAACCTGGCCCAGACCGTGCAACACGAGCTGAGGATTGGGGCCTATGACCATCTCCAGCACCTGGAAATGGCCTATTTCGAGGCGGGCAGTTCGGGCCGGCTGATGGCCGTGCTCAATGACGACATCAACCAGCTGGAGCGTTTCCTCAACAGCGGCGCCAATGACCTCCTGCAGCTGATCACCACGGTGCTGGCGGTGGGCGGGGCCATGGCCTGGCTCTCCCCCCATGTGGCCGGCGTCGCCTTTTTGCCGATCCCGGTGATTCTCTGGGGCTCCCTGGCCTTCCAGAAACGGCTCAGCCCCCGCTACCGGGAGGTGCGCGAACGGGCTGGCGACATCAATAGCCGCCTGGCCAACAACCTGGGCGGCATGCTCACGATCAAGAGCTACGTGGCCGAAACCTGGGAAAAGCAACGGCTCAGCCGGGACAGCCAGGCCTATCGGGCCAGCAACCAGCGCGCCATCCGCCTGTCGGCGGCCTTCATCCCCCTAATCCGGTTCGCAATCCTGTTTGCCTTCCTGGCGATCCTGGTGATTGGCGGACTCCAGGCCTGGCAGGGGGCCATCGCCGTGGGCACCTACAGCTTCCTGGTGTTCATTACCCAGCGCCTGCTTTGGCCGCTGACCACCCTGGGCCGCACCCTGGACGACTACCAACGGGCCATGGCCTCGACCCAGCGGGTGCTGGACCTGCTCGAAACACCGATCGCCATCCCCAGCGGCGACCGGCCCCTGCCCCTGGAGCAGGTGGCGGGGGCACTGGAATTTAATGGGGTGACCTTCGCCTACCAGGGCCGCGACCCCCTGCTGGTGGACCTCAATCTGCGGATCCCAGCCGGCAGCACCCTGGGGATCGTCGGCGCCACGGGATCGGGCAAAAGCACGATCGTGAAGCTGCTGCTGCGGCTCTATGGAATCCAGGCGGGCGAGATCCTGCTCGATGGCATCCCGATCCGGGAGCTGCGCCTAGACGACCTGCGCCGGGCGATCGGCCTGGTCAGCCAGGAGGTCTTCCTCTTCCACGGCACCGTGGCCGAGAACATTGCCTACGGCAGCTTTTCAGCCAGCCGCGCAGCCATTGAGCGCGCTGCCCAACAGGCGGAAGCGGCCCCGTTCATTGGGGCCCTGCCCCACGGCTACGACACGGTGGTGGGCGAACGGGGCCAGCGCCTCTCCGGCGGCCAGCGCCAGCGCATCGCCCTGGCCCGGGCGATCTTGAAAAATCCACCGGTGTTGATCCTCGATGAGGCCACGGCCGCCGTCGACAACGAAACCGAAGCAGCGATCCAGCGCTCCCTCGACCAGATCACCGCCCAGCGCACCACCCTGGTGATCGCCCACCGGCTGAGCACCGTGCGCCATGCCGATCGCATCGTTGTGATGGAGCAGGGCCGCATCGTGGAAGCCGGCCAACACGACCAGCTGATCCAGGCGGGGGGCGCCTACGCCAACCTTTGGCGCGTGCAGGCGGGCCTCCGGCCCGGAGAGGCCCTGGGGATTTAGGCCCCACCGCTAGCTCCCAGGGTTGGGGCCCATGGTCGCCACCGGGCCCCAAAAAAACGATCGAACCGAACCAGGCTGGAACGGGAAATCCCCCACGGGCACCCCTTGGAGCCCCGGCCCGATCTCCATAGGCTCAAGGGACAGTTCCGATTCCAGCCCAGCCATGGATGGCCCCCCCATTCGCCCGGAGTCCGGCCCAAGCCCCGAGCCGAACCACCTCCCCCAGCAGGTCCCTACCCCGACGAGCACGCCGACCGCGGCCCCATCCCCAGCTGCGGCGGGCCTACCAGGGGCGATCAGCTTCCGCCAGCTCGAGGCCCTGCGCCTAAGCGCGATCGAGGCCGATCGTGGGGCCAGCCCGGCCGACAGCTCAGCCGATGCCCCAATCTCCTGCCCGCTCCAGGGTCCAAACCGGGGGCCTGGGCCCGGCGCCGACCTCGCCGAACTGGAGCAATTGCTTGGGGCCTATGAACAGGTGGGCCAGCGGCTGCTGCAGCAGCTCGGCCGCCAGGGGAGCGCCCTGGAGCAGCATCGCCATCCCCAGCAGGTGATGGCCCTCGGGGCCCACATCCGCCTCGGTCTGCAGGCCCTAGCGGCAAGCCGCCCGTAGGCCAGCGGGCGGGGCCAGGGGCTCCATGCCCCAAATCCAGCCAACCGCCCTCTCTGGTCAACCGACAAACTGACCTGTCTTACCGGCGACAGCTGCCGGTAATGCTGGCAATTGCCATAGGTTCCCAGCAGGCTTTCAGGACGCATGAAGCATTCCGCGCCCCAGGCCCGCCGCCGGGACCAACGCCTGCCCGTGCTGGTGGCCATTGCCATCGGCCTGGGCGGGGGTTTGGTGCTAGCTGGCCCCCTGGGCAACCTGCTCAAGGCGGATCTGTTCAGCAACGCCAAGCAGCTGACCAACCCCTTCAGCGCCTGGATGGCTGCCGGCGACCAGGACCTGCTGGTGATGGGCTCCGACAGGGGCGCCAACACCGATGTGATCGCCACGCTGCGGATCAAGGATGGCGTCACCAAGATCACCCAGGTGCCCCGGGACACCTATATCGAGTCCCCCAGCTATGGGCCGCTCAAGATCAATGCCCTTTACAGCCTGGGGGGTCCCAAGGCCGTCAAGGCGGAGCTAGCCAGCCACCTCGGCCGGCCGATGAGCCACCACATCCTGGTGGACCTGGCCCTGGTGCGCCACCTGGGTGATGCCCTCGGCGGCCTGGAGGTGACCGTGCCCAAGCGCATGTATTACAACGACTACAGCCAGAAGCTGTTCATCGATTTGCAGCCCGGCCCCCAAACCCTCAAGGGCAAGGATTTGGAGGGCTTTTTACGCTTCCGCCACGACGAACTGGGCGACATCGGTCGATTGGAACGGCAAAAGCTGGCGGTGCGGGCCCTCTTCAACAAACTGACCCGACCCGAAACCGTCCTGCGCCTCCCCCAGCTGATGGGACTAGCGGGCAAGAACCTCAAAACCGACCTGGGCCCGATGGAAATCGGCGGCATCGTGGCAAGCATGGCCGGCACCAAGCTGGAGATCAACCAGCTGCCTGGCGTGCCCAACTATCGCAATGGCATCAGTTACTGGGATGTGAACTGGCCAACTCCAGAAACGAACAACACCAATGACAACGCCACAAGCCGTTATCGCTTTTTATTCTAAATCTCAAACTAGACGCTGGCCAGCGAGCTCAAACAAATCATGATGGGCTTGGTCAACAGGCCATGGTTGGTTGAGCTTGATGGGCTTGCCTGGATTCATTTAGCTGGCCTTGATTCAAATAGCTTGCTTTGATTGAAATAGCTTGCTTTGATTCAATCAGCTGGCCTGATTGAATCAGCAAACCTGGATTCGGGGGCTAATCACAGTTGCGCTCAACGGAACAGTTGCGCGCAACTGAACAATTGCGCTCAACGGAACAGGGGCGTTCAAGGCAACGGTTGCTCTTGCCTTCCCATGGCCCCGGCCCGATAGGAAGCCGGCACCAACACCAGAAACAACCACCACCAGAGCAACACCAGGCCGGCGCAGGGGATGGTGATCCAGAGCCGGCCGAGTAGCCACCAGCTGCCGGCAATCGCGGCAATCCCCGTCAACAGGATCGACCAGGGCTGGCACCACCAGGGCTTGAGCGCCCAGAGGTTCGGCTCCTGCCCATCGGCTGGAGCACGGGCCGCCATCGGACTGGGTTCAACCATGGTTTTTGGGCTCTGGGCGGGGGGCTGGAATCTCCCCGGGTTCGGTGGGGTCGCCACTGTTGAGCTCCCAGCTGGCGGGTTCGTGGCGGGAGAGGGTAATCAGGGCCAGGATCAGGGCCACCGCCGCCAGCACGGGCGTGGAGGCGGCCACGGTCACCCCCAAGGAGGCGGTGAACCAGATCGAGGCGGCACTGGTGAGGCCATGGACCTGGGGGCTGCGCCCTCGCTTACTGCCCCGATCCACCAGGATTTCGCCCGCCCCCAGGAAACCCACCCCCGTGGCCACCCCCTGGATGGCGCGACTGCGGGCGCCCAGGTCGGGCCCGGCCGCCAGCACCATCAGGCAGGCACTCAGGCCCACCAGCACATGCACCCGCAGGCGATTCGGTTGGGGCCCGGAGGCCGGATGGGAGCGGTTGAAGCCCATGGCCAGGCCGCAAAGCACCGCCAGGCCCATGCGGAGCAGGGCCTCGAGGTCGGGGGTGAGGTGCAGGGCCATCATCTCGCCATGGTCGGGCCAAGCCGGGCAGGCTGCCAACCCCAGGGCCGGCTTTTGCAAACCAGGGTTAGGACCCCAACCCGACCGCCAGCTGGTCGGCCAGGGTCTCGAGCAGGGGCGGCAGGGCGGCAAAGGGGGCGCCCACTCCGGCGCAGACCCACAGCCCCGGGGCCTGGGCCACCGGACCGACAAGCGGGATCCCGGTGGCGGTGAAACTCACCGGGACCTGGTGATAGGTGGCCGGCAGGCAGGCCAGCTGGGGCCAGACCCGGGCCAGGCCAGCGCGCAAGCGGGCCTCCATCCAGGTTGGATCGGGCTCGGGGGCGAACGCGCCTTGGGGATTCACCAGGCTGATCTGGCCCAGCAACCAGTCGTCCCCCCGGGGCGCCAGCCCCGCATCGACCACCGCCCGGGCCTCCCCGCGGCTGGGGGTCTGCTGCTCCAGGGCCTGGCGCTGGCCCAGCAGGGGCATGACGATGCCGGCGCTGGCCCCGGGCGGCAGGTCGCTGGCAGCCAGTTCAGCCCCGCTGAGGGCCAACACTCCCGCCCAACTGGTGGCCAGCTCCGGCGCCAACGCTGGCCAGAGCTGGCCACTGGCCGCCCCTGCAGCCAGCAGCACGGTTGGGGCCCCAAGGGCACCACCATCGGCCAGTCGCACCTGCCAGGGCGATCCCGGCCGGGACTCCAGGGCCATCGCCAGCCCAGCCACCCGCCTAACCCCGGCCCGATCGAGGGCCACCGGCAGGGCCGCCGCCAGCATCCGGCCATCGACCCGGCCGTAGGGGAGCTCCAGGCCCAGGGGTTGGCCTTGCTCATCCCGGCGCTCCCGCAGCGTCTCTCCCGCCGAAGCCAGCAGGGCTTTAACGCCAGCGCCCGCGGCCGCGAGGGCCCGGAGATCGGCCCTTGGATTGGAATCGGTCGCCGCGTTTGGGGTGCCATCCCAAGCGAGCCCATCGGCCCCAGGGCCCTTGCCGTCAGGCCCAGGAAAGCCAATCGCCCCCGGTGGATGGGCCGAGCCGCCGTGGAGGGTGAGCTGGCAGGGCCGCCAGCCGAGGGGACCATGGCGGGATTCGAGGGCCTGCCAAAGCTCGGGCGCCCTCGCCAGGGCCGGCGCCGCCCACCAGGGCACGCCGCCGTAGCTCACCTGGCTCGCCGCGGCTGACGCCGGCCCTGGGCTTAGCAGGGTCACGGGCAGGCCCCGCTGCCGCAGGGCCAAGGCCGCCAGGCTGCCGGCCAAACCGCCGCCAATCACCAACACCATCAGGGCATCCCCATCAGGCCTTCACCAAGAAGCCATGCCCCATGAAGCAATGCCCCATGAGGCCATGCCCATGAAGCCATGCCCATGGGGCCGTCGCCGTCACGCCGATGCCCCAACCGGCCCGCTCAAATCTGCAGGGTGAAGGAGGTGATCACCTGGTGAAACAGGGCCTTGACCTTCGGCCAACGCAGCTCGTTGGTGCTGGCGGCCAGGGTGTAGAGCCGGCCGCGATCCACCACCACCGTGGCCAGCTCGTGGCGGTCCCGGTCGTTGAGGTGCACCGCATACTCCAGGTCGTAGAAGGTGTGGCTGCCGTCCTGGCGCTCCACGGCCTCCACCAAGGTGGCGTCCCGACCACTGCCCACCGGCGCAATTACCACCCGGGCCAGCCGTTCGCCCACGGCCACGGCGCTGCCCAGGTTCTCCAGGTCGTTGGTGGCATTCACATCGGAGATCACCAGGCTGAGGGTTTCATCGCTGTTGATCAGGTCGTGGAAGACCACCTGGGGCCCCTCGCTCACCTGCACCCGGGTCCAGCCGGTGGGATAGAGGAAGGCGTAGCGCCCATCCGGGCTCTGGAAGGAATTGAGGCCGGCGGCGGCGGCACTGCAGCCCACCAGCAGCACGGCCAACAGGGCGACCAGCAAACGGGGCACCCGGGTGCGAAGGCTGGCCATGGGGGAAGAACGGGAGATAGGAGCCATTGTCCCGTCCCGCCTACCCCAACGGAGGATCGGGGCGCTCTTAGATTTTGGGTAACTGCGAGACCCAACTGAGCGGCTTCACCCGCCCCCTGGCCCGGTTGATCGACCAGTTCGAGCGACTGCCGGGCATTGGTCCGCGCACGGCCCAGCGGCTCGCCCTCTACCTGCTGCGCCAGCCGGAGGAGCAGATCCACAGCTTTGCCGATGCCCTGCTGGCCGCCCGCAGCCAGGTGGGCCAGTGCCAAAGCTGCTTCCACCTCTCGGCCGAACCCCTCTGTGAGATCTGCCGCAACCAGGAGCGCCACACCGGCATTCTCTGCGTGGTGGCTGACTCCCGCGACCTGCTGGCCCTGGAGCGCACCCGGGAGTTCAAGGGTCTGTACCACGTGCTCGGTGGGCTGATTTCGCCGATGGATGGGGTGGGGCCGGAGCTCCTCCACATCCAGCCGTTGGTGGCCCGGGTCGATCGGGACCAGATCAGCGAAGTGATCCTGGCCCTCACCCCTAGCGTCGAAGGGGACACCACCAGCCTCTATTTGGCGCGGCTGCTCAAGCCCTTCACCCAGGTGAGCCGCATCGCCTACGGCCTGCCCGTGGGCAGCGAATTGGAATACGCCGATGAGGTCACCCTGGCCCGGGCCCTGGAGGGGCGCCGGCGCATGGACTAGGCCCGACCGCCTCCCTAAACCCCCAGGACAACGCCTGCCACCAGCCATGGTCCGCCGCCCCAGCCGCTACAGCGCCATCGCCCCGGCCGAACGCCTGCCCTCCTGGCTGCGCCTGCCGATCGGCAGGGCCAGCGCGCTGGAACGGGTGCAGGCGGTGGTGAAGCAGCAGCGGCTGCACACAATCTGCGAGGAGGGCCGCTGCCCAAACCGGGGCGAGTGTTACGCCAGCGGCACCGCCACCTTCCTGCTGGGCGGCCCAATCTGCACCCGCAGTTGCGCCTTTTGCCAGGTGGACAAGGGCGAGGCGCCCAGCCCCGTGGATGGCGCCGAAGCCGAGCGGGTGGCCGCGGCGGTGATCGAGTTGGGCCTGCGCTACGTAGTGCTCACGGCCGTGGCCCGCGACGACCTGCCAGACCATGGCGCCGGTTTATTCACGGCCACCATGGCCGCCATCCGCCACCGCAATCCCCTGGTCGCCATCGAGGTGCTCACCCCGGATTTCTGGGGCGGCCAGCGCGACGAAACCGCGGCCGTAGGGGCCCAACGCCAACGCCTGGCGACCGTGCTGGCGGCCGAACCGGCCTGCTTCAACCACAATCTGGAAACGGTGCAGCGCCTCCAGGCGGAGGTGCGCCGCGGCGCCACCTACCGGCGCTCCCTGGCCCTGCTGGCCGCTGCCCGGGAGCTAGCGCCGCCGATCCCCACCAAATCGGGCCTGATGCTGGGCCTGGGCGAAACGTTTGAGGAAGTGGTGGCGGCCCTGGAGGATTTGCGCGCGGTGGGTTGCCAACGGCTCACCCTCGGCCAATACCTGCGGCCTTCCCTGGCCCACATGCCCGTGGCGAGATATTGGAATCCGCAGGAGTTTGACCACTTGGGCGCCATCGCTAGGCAGATGGGATTCGATCAGGTGCGTAGTGGTCCCTTGGTGCGCAGTAGTTATCACGCTGGAGAGCACACCTAGGCCAGTCCTAACAACCAAGGGGATCAGCCCCTGGCTTTGAACGCCTAAGTGACGCTACGGATCCGCCGCATCACCAAGGCAATGGCGGCCAATCGATAGGGAAACCTGAACCTATTGACTAACCTATCGGCCCATCTAGACCGGATCCCGTGAAATCGAATGGCCTAGTCGGCGCCGCCAAAGTATGGATCAAGCAGCTGGCGCCAACGCCCCTCTTAAACCGCTATGGCATCGTCAAGGGAGAGCCCTTTGCGGCCCTATCCTTTCCAGCTGAGAAAGACATCCGCAGCGACATCGAAGGGCGTCTGGGCTATGGCGGGCCCCTACTGGACCTCTACGCAGGGGAGCTGAAGGAGGCTGTTCATAAGTGGCATCACTACCTGCCCCTGTATGAGCGTTATTTTAACCGCTTTCGGCAAACACCCGTTAAATTCCTGGAAATCGGCGTATCTAAAGGCGGCAGCCTGCAACTGTGGAGGCAATACTTTGGAGCATCGGCAATCATTTACGGAATCGACATCAATCCCGCCTGCAAAGTCTATGACGGCATTGCAGGCCAGGTAAGAATCGGCTCCCAGGACGACCAAGCTTTCCTTGATTCTGTCGTAAACGAAATGGGCGGTGTTGACGTCATCCTGGACGACGGCAGCCATCACATGAAGCACATTCAGGCAACCCTTGAGGCCCTCTTCCCCCGGCTCAGCAATGGCGGCCTCTACCTGATTGAAGACCTGCACACGGCCTACTGGCATGGTTGGGGCGGCGGCTATGGCTCACCTTCGAACTTTTTCAATACAATCCGCAGCATGGTCGATGACATGCACCACTGGTATCACAACATGCCGGTCAAGCATCCCGCCTTGAGCCCCCATTGCCCTGGGATTCATATCCATGACTCCATGGTGGTGCTTGAAAAAGAAATCACCCACAAGCCCACCCACTCGCTCTGCAAATAGATCCTGTTCCATGGATTGATTGCAAAGCACCAACGCCCACCCACTTGGCAGCATCAACCGCTGGAAGCAGCCAATGTCATACCCCGATCAATCGCAACACGCCATCCCTGCCAGCAACCATGAGCAGGCTGTATTTGACCGTGGTCAAAATGGCGATTGAAACGGCATGGCAGGGGCGACTGAGGTCCAAACCGGAATCCCCTGGTTCAAGCAGCGTCTGGCGAACTGAAGCCCTGGCCCCGATACCGGCGAACCATAGGGAATGGGGCAGCGCGATCGAGGCAAGCCGTTAGTTGGCATGCTGATTCGTGATGAAATCGACGGAAGCCAATCGCAGCTGCCCCAGCCAATCCACCCCCAGTCGCTCCAGGCCCTGCAGGTCCCAATGCTGGGCCTCGTTCACATCCACCAGCCCCAAATCCCCCAAGGGCGTGCGCGCCGCCAGCCCCCCTAAAAGCTTCGGGGCGATCACCGCCGCCAGCTGCTGCACGCAACCCTGCTTGAGGGCCTCTGCCGCCAAGGCCGGACCGCACTCCCACAGCACCTGGTTACAGCCCCGCTGGGCCAGCGCTTCGAGCAAAGCGATGGGAGTGCAGCCATCGAGCTCCAGGCGCTCCACCCCCAACTGGTCCAGGAGCTGGCGCCCCTG
This sequence comes from Synechococcus sp. UW140, assembly GCA_943369525.1. Lineage (GTDB taxonomy): Bacteria > Cyanobacteriota > Cyanobacteriia > PCC-6307 > Cyanobiaceae > BAIKAL-G1. The sequence goes on along the minus strand of CALRNL020000008.1, from coordinate 10,539 downwards.
GTGACTGGCGCCCGGACCATGCACCACCAGGGTCGGCGCCAGGGCCTGGTCCCAGAGCTGGCGTTGGGAAGGCAGCTCCAGGGTTCGCGACACCACCACCCGCAGGGGCTCCCTAGGGCCCAGGCCCCGGCTGGTGAGTAGGGGGTCGTCGGCGCGCAGGGTGCCGCCGCCCACGATCACGGCGTCGACCTGGCCGCGCAGGCGGTGCACCCAGGTGCGGGCCTCGGGGCCGCTAATCCACTGGCTGGAGCCATTGGCCAGGGCCGTGCGGCCATCGAGGCTCATGGCCCATTTCAAAATCCCCATGGGGCGGCCCGTGCTGACCCGGTGGATGAAGGCCCGGTTCAACTCCCTTGCTTCAGCGCCGCACACCCCGGCAATCACCTCCACGCCGGCGGCCCGCAATTGCACCAGGCCCTGGCCGGCCACGCGGGGATCGGGATCCACCATCGCCACCACCACCCGGCCGACGCCGGCGGCCAGCAGGGCCTGGCTGCAGGGGGGGGTGCGGCCGTGGTGGCAGCAGGGCTCCAGGGTCACGATCGCCGTGCCGCCCTGGGCCCGCTCCCCCGCCTGGTGCAGGGCCCCCACTTCGGCGTGGGCCAGGCCGGCACGGGCATGGAAGCCTTCGCCCACCAGCTGGCCGTCGCCATCAAGCAACACACAACCCACCATCGGGTTGGGGCTGGTGCGGCCCTGGCCAAGGGCCGCCAGCTGCAGGGCCCGGCCCATCCAGGGGCGCCAGCGGCAGGCTTGGTCAGCCGTGGCCTCGAACGCAGTGGCAGGACTCAAGCGGCCCCGGCCCAGTCGGGCAGGCTGCGCCATTCGGCCACCACGTAGGGGGGCACGGGCAGCTCCACGAACACGCCGGGCAGCCGCAGCCGTAGGGGTCGGTTTTGCCCCAGATCGGCCAGCAGCGGGCCCAGGTCAAATTCGGCGGCGGCATCGCGGCCATCGCGGGCCAGCTTGGGGTTGGCGGTGGTGATGTCAGCCAGGTCCCAATGGCTGCGGCCGGAGCTCACCTGCAGGGCCGTGGGGTGGTCGAGCCGCACCCGCCCCGGAAAACTGACGATGCGCAGGCGCAACGGCCCCCCGGGCGGTCCCTCGCGGTAGGCCACCAATTGCCAGCTCTGGTCGTCGAGATCGCGCAGGCTGTCAAGGCTGCGCACGACCTGCACGCCATTGTCATCGCCATGGGCATGGACCTGGGCCTGGGCTGGCGCCCCCGCCAACAGCTGGATGGCGAGGGTGAGGATCAAGCCCATGACCAGGCTCCAGGGGCCAGGGCCCCGGGGGTTGGTGGCCCCACCCAGCCCTGCGCGTCTTGACAGGCGGAGCACTCTCAAACCGCCTCCCGCTCCGCGCCAGGGATCACCTGCCACTGGGTGTGGGTGGCCCAGAGGGCCCAGATCGCCATGGCCCGCAGGTAATGGCAAGCCCGGAAGGTGTTAACACCCGTGATCGCTTCCGGGGTGCGGAACTGCAGGCCGCCGCCATACACCTGCTCCACCACCGCACCGCAAATGGCGAGAGCCGTGTCGCCTTGATCCATCAGGCGGTAGTAGGCGGCCAGGCCGAAGTTGATGCCGGTCCACACCTCCAGGGGATGGGTGCCATTGGGATCAAGCGGCGTGCCATCGCGGCGCAGGCCATTGGCCACGCCGAGCCTGCCGCCCTGGAAGCCCTCAAAGCAGGCCTCCTTCACCGCCCCAAGGGCCGATTGGGCCCGGTCATCGGCCACCACGCTGGGCAAGCCCAGCAGCCGGGCATAGAAATCACCGCAGAGTTGGTCGGCCATCACCACCGGCGTGCCGCTTTCGGCATCGATCTTGTAAAACTCGCCGTTCCAAAGCAGCTGATCAAAGTTGGACCTCGCTTGCTCCAGCCAGCTGCCGAAGGTGCGCTGGTCGCCGGCAGTATCAAGGCCGAGATCGAGTTGCAGGCGCTGGGCCATGGCCAGGGCCGCCTCCAGGGCGGCAATCCAGAGGGCGCCGCAGTAGGCGCTCACCCCCTTAAGGGGCCAGTCGTCGAAGGTTTGGTCGGGGGCGCCGCCGTTATCGGGCAGGCCGTCGTTATTGGTGTCGAAGGCCTTGAGATAGTGGAGGGCCTGCACGGCGGCGGGCCAGCAATCGGCCAAAAAGCGCAGGTCTTCGCCATTGGGGGCCAGCTTGAAGGTGCGCCACACCTGCAACACATAGTCGCTGGCCAGATCTTTCCAGAGGTTGCAATCCTGGTAGGCGGTGTAGTTGGTGGCCTCAAAGGGCCGCTCATTCGGGGCACCTAAATCGTGGGGGGTGGCGCCGGCCAGCTTGCGGGCCGCCTCGACCCGGCCCTTGCCCTGGGTGAAATACCAACCGATCGGCCGGGGCGTGGCATCGGCGGCCGGGATGGCGCGGGCAAAACTGCGCAGCACCGCCTTATCGAGCTCGGGCCAGAGTTGCAGCAGGGCAAAGGAGCCATAGAGCCGCACATCCAGGCTTTCGTACCAGGCGTAATCGAGGCACTCCAGCACGCCAAATTGGCCCACCGGATCGGCGCTGCTGGCGGCGGTCCAGAGGCTGCCGCCACTGGCCAGGTCGTAGAGCTCGTTGAACAGGGCCATGCGCAGGGCCTCGGGCAGGTCCGTGCGGGCCAACACCGGCTGCTGCCAGGCCTCGATCTGCTGCAGCCAAGCGGGCCAATCCCCTAGGGCTTCGGCCGCGATCGCGGCGGCATTGGTGCCCGTGGCGGAGAAGAAATCGCTGTAGCGACGCAGGGCGCGGCTGCCGGTGGCAAAGGCGGTTACCGGCAGGTCCCAGCTGATCACCAGGGGGATTTGGCGGCTTTCGCCGGGCTCCAGGCGGAAGCGCAGGGCCATCGCCGCACTGGCGGCCTCGCTGGCGCTGCTGGCCCGATCGTGATTGCTCTCGGGAATGGAGCCATCGCGGGCGAAGGGCTCCCAGATCTCAGCCCCCGATCCGGTGGGATCCCAGCGGCTGCAGCGCTGGATTTGAACCCCCTCCTGGGGGCTGGTGGCGAGGCACCACTGGCCCTGGCCCTCGGCAATGGGGTCCGAAAGGGCTCCTTCCAGCAGCACGCCCGCCAGGCCCTCGCCATCCACCTGGCGGTTGCGCTGGCCGGCCCCCTGGCCAATCGCCGGCACGTAATTGTGCTCCGGGCTGCCGTCGTCGCGGAAGGTCACCGCCGCCGAGGGGTCGGTATTGGTGAACCAGCCCGTGGTGTTGCGCCAGCTCAGCAGGAGGGACAGGTCGAGGGGTGCCTCGGTGGGGTTGGAGAGGGTCCAAACAAACACCGCCACCGGGTAGCTGCTGCGCCGGTAATCGCCGGGCAGGATCGGGCTGAAGGCCTGCACGCCCACCTGGGCGTCGAACACTCCCTCGTACTCGGTCCAACTAAGGGGATAGCGGGCGGCGTAGGTGCCGGTGCTGCGCCCTGTGGTGCTGGCGGGGTACCAATCCCAGGCGGGCAGGGGCTCGCCGGCCTCCGGGCGGGAGGCATCGGCCCCGGGCTTCACCGCCAGGGCATGGGCGCGGCTGCCATGGGCACCCTGTTCAAACAGGGCGAACTGGCAATCGGGCAGGGTGCCGAACCAGTGCTCGCCACCATCGAGGTGCCAGAGGTTGAAAGTGCCATCGGGCGCCCGGCCGATGCAGCCAGCGCCGAAACCCCCCAGGGGCATGCCGTGGCTGGGGCCGTCGTCGAGGTTGCTGGCGTAGCGCACCGTATAGGGCTGCTCCCAGCCCAGGCCGAAGGGGCGCGACCAACTGGCCGGCGGCACGGACCAGGGGGCTGGCTTGCCGGAGCCCGGGCCCCGCAGGCGCGAGGTCAGGGCAGAGAGGCCAAACGGCGCCATGGGGCTGGACCAGCTCGCCCCAGCTTGTCAGAGCCCCGCGGCGGGGTGAGGGTGCATGGGTGGGGGTCAATGGGTTGATTCGGAGCCTGGCCCGAAGCAAAGCAAGGCCAGACCAGGAAGGTGGCCTGGGAACCATCTCGATAGAACTGGCAATCCACTACCAGCCAGCAGCCCCAATCCAACGGACCAGCGGCCGCAGCATTAGAGATCCCACACCAGATATCCCACACCAAATATCCCACGCCAATCGAGACTTAAAACATCCACCTAAGACAGCTGGTTGAACTTAAAGCCAATCACCAAATCATCATAATCCCGATCTCCCAAGCCCCTCATATCCTCCAGGCCAAACAGGTTATTACCTAGCACCTTGAAGTGGTTGAGTTGATCGCTACTAGCGGCAGCAAAGGCAAAATAGCTCTCCCCATTCACCAGCGCCATCGGCGCCAGGAACGTCGATTCGGCGATGGCCAGGGCACTGTTGGTGCTCGTTTGCAGGTTGCCAACCTGGAGATTGGAGAGACCACTCACCAAATTCAATTGGGCCGCTTGCCGATAACCAGCGTCTCCAGGCCTCAAAATCGCCCCCAGGGCATCCCGCACCGATCCCTCGCGATCGAGGGTGCGATAAAAACCGGTCACCGAATCATAGGACGCTTCCCGGGCAAGCACCAATGAACCAGTCACGGTTTCCGATCCCGAGAACGTGCTGAAATCGAGCACCGCCGCATTGCCCTGTTCCTGGCCGATTAGGGCATTAAGACCCTGATCGCCACTTAACAGATCCAGCTGGAACTGCACGCCACTACTAGAGCTTAGGAATGCTTGCTGGGCGCTCACCTCAGCCAGCGAGAAAAAGCGCAGCCGCCCATCACTAACGTCCTTGATCTCATCTAAGGAGCCATCGCTCACTTCAAAGAAGCGAAGGCTTTGGCCATTCACCAGCAAGATCTCCCGTTCGAAGTTGATCTTGCCCAGCTCCGTTGGCAAGGTGACATCACTGGATTCCAGGGTCGAAAACAGGGTCTGGGCCCGTGCCTTCATTTCACCGAGGGTCAGCACCCTATCGGCATTACTAAGTTCGGAGGCATCGAGCACCACATACCCAATCTGATTCGCCGTGGAAGTGCGTTGCCTCAAACTTGCCTTTAGCACCATATTCACCGGTGCCGCATTCACACTGGCATCAGCAACCGTTAACGTTTTAGCGTCATTTGCGTACTGACTGAGCGTAGCCGCTGCGCCATCAACAACAGCAGCAGTAGAGCTATTGGCAATCACCTGATCACTGGCACCGCCACTGCCATAGTCCCCATAGCCGCCGTTAATCATGGCCAGGGTCATGAAATCAGCAATGCCATCATTGCCCTGACGATCATAGAAGCGGGCACCGGCCCTATGGAGCGGGTTGTAAATCAGCGGTAGGGCGGCACCATTATTAAAGCCGTAATAGGCCAAACGACGGTTGCTCAAGCGTTTGCCCTGGCCGTCCTTCAGGGATAGGTCACCCCCAACCAACTCCAAATCCCCATAGAGGCTGGCCTGGCTTTGGCCTGACTGCAGATCAAGCGCAAAGCCAATTGTGCCGCTATTGATGGTAAAGCCAGGGTCGGTGGCGCCCAGCTTTTGCAGTGCTTTTTGACTATCCAGATTCGTTGGCGTATCGGTGCTGATCGCACTCCCTTTGGCCAGGGCGCCACCGTAGAAGGACGCCCTAACGATTTTGGTCCCAGCCGCCGTCACGATCGGCACGGCCGTGCCCGCCGCCGGCGCCGGCTGGCTACTGGTAGACAGCAGGCCTGGCATGCCGGGATCCTCGATAATTCCATTGACAACACCATCGATATCCCCACCCAGCGGATCGCCATCGGTGTAGGTGAGGCGGATCTGATCGATCCGGCCATCGCCATTGAGATCGAGCAACTCAGCACCATTGTCATAGGTGCTGGGATCGCCATCGGCCAGGAATTCAAACCAGCCGCCGGCACCGAGGTTCGCACTCGGGTTCCATTTCAGATAGGTGTTAATGAGCAGGCCATCGCCTGGCAGATCCATCACCAGCCGCACCTGGGTGCCGGGATAGGGATCGGAGCCATCGGCTCGAGCCGGTGCCGCATCAACGAAGCTGGTCAGGGCCTCTTGGCTTACTTCGTCATAGCTCTGCAATTTAAAGACCAGCGGGTCATAGGGGAAGGACACACTGGCCTGCTGGCTAGCGCCTGTCTTCAAGGTGGTCGTTGTCAGCAACGCCGGCACGCCCGATGAGCCATTGCCGGCCACCGCCAGATCCACCGGTTTACGCACCTCCACAGCGGCAATGCGCACGGCGGGGCTGGTTTGGAGCGATGTAAAGCTATTGGATGAAGCTTTGGTCGGATCCGCGTTGGCGGCCTGGAAGTTCTCCTTGGTGATCCAGGGAACGGCGGCCACATTGGGTTGGAATTTATCGGGAATGCCATCGTTATTGAGATCACCGGCCCTAATGCCTACTCGGCCATTGGTGGCCGCATCTTCGACCGTTTCGGTGATGCCATCTTGATCGAAGGGATCCACACTGGCAGCCATACTGGCATCGGCCAGATTGCGCACCACTAGTTCTAGTTTTTCAATGCATTGGTTGCCACGGCCATCGGTGGCAATCAAAACAAAGGGGAGGGTCAAATCAGCCTGCCCATCGCTGAGGCTGATGGGCTTGCGGAAGGAAAAGCTGCCCGTGCTGGCGTTGATGTCTACCAGGGCAGAATCAATGCCCGCCAAGCTCCAGGTCACCGGTTGGTTCGCCTGGAATTGGCGGATCAAGCCATCGCCCTCATTGGCCAGCACCCGGCGATTGGCCGGCACAGAAATAATCGGCGGGTTGGTCGACACCCCTAGGGCCGCAAAACTGCTAACCACCACCGCCGGATTACCGGCCAGGTCAGTGGCCCCCAGCGCCAGGCTGTTGCCAGCAGCCTTGAGGCCCTGGAGAATCGCCTTGGGCACCGCCAAACTCCACTGGCTGGCATTGGCGCCATCACGGCTGGCCTGCAGAGCCTTGCCATTAACGACCACCGTCACGGCCTGGCCCACCTCCAGGCCTGCTGCCGTACCCCTTAGCGTGATCGGATTGGCATCGGGGTTGGCGGCCGCTGCCCCCCATTGGGCATCGGTGGGGTTGGACACGGCCAGCAGCGGCGCTGCCGTATCCACCGTGAACTCAACGGTGCTGCTGGCGCTCACGCCAGCTTGATTCGTTAGCGACAGGCTCGCCCCATAGCGACCATTGTTGGCGCCATAGGCCGCCAGCAAATCGGCCGGAACCGGCAGGCTCCAAACCCCACCCTCCACCACCGCAGTCAAGCTGCGGCCCGCAACCGCTCCAGCTCCCGACCCAGCGCCAGGAAGCGTCACGCTCACGCTTTGGCCATCTTCGGCGTTGCTCACCAGGCCGGTGAGGCTCGGCGGCAGCGCACTGGCCAGCTCACTGGCATTAAGGATCGAGTCCCCTGTTATTGCCGTCGTGATGAACACCGGCGGGGCAATGTTGATCGTGAATGGGCGACTTGCCGTAGCCCGATTTCCAGCCCCATCGCTGACGCTGGCCCGCAGGCTATAGGGGCCGTTCGCCAGGCCGCTGAGATTCAGGGCCGGGGTCGTCCAGTCCCTACTGGTCAACGGCACGGAGCGAGTGATCAATGCCGTACTGCCCGTCTCGGCAAACACCTCCACTAGCACCGAGCCAGTGCCATCACTCTGCACATTGGCGGTCGTGCCCGAAATCGTCACGGCTGCCGCCTCGGCCCCATTGAGCAGGTTGTTGCCCCCGGGCCCATCCACGGGGGCGCTAATCGTGATCTCTGCCGAGCGGTCAATCGTGAACGAACCGCTGCCCGTGGCGCTATTGCCCGCCGGGTCGCTCACCGTCGCAGACACACTCACCGTTCCCTCGTTGGGCAGCGAGAAGGGCGCCGGATCCAGGACCAGGCTCGAGCTGTTGCTGCCGTTGCTTGTACTCGCTGGAAGCAACTGGCTGATGCCATTGATGCTCACCACCGTGGTGGTGGCGTCGCGGCTGGGGCTGCTGGCAAGGGTGACTCCAGCAGCAAAATCAGCCCCCCTCAGCGTATTTGCCGTATTGATTGGCCCTTGGAAGCGGGGATCGCCCATCGAAATAGGCGCGCTGGAGCCAATCGCCAGCTTGAAATCCACCGTGGGAGCCACCAGGTCGGCGGTCACCAGCTGGGTCTCGCTGAAACTGTTGCCGGCCTGATCACTGCCGCTCACGGTCACGTCGTAGCTGCTGCCATCGAGCCAGGTCAAATCGGCAGCCGGCACGGTGATCGAGAAGGCGCTAGCAGCCACCGTCGCCAGATAGGGCGTGCTGGCGTTGCTAGTCCGCGATCCCACGAGGATGCTCACCGTCTGACCATCCTCCACCCCATACACCACACCGCGAATCGTCAAGGGCTCGCTGCTCTCGGCACGATTAATCCAGCGATCGCCACTAATCGGCGCCAGATTCATTCCTGCCGTTCGATCCACACTCAGCGTTGAATTGGCGGTGGTCAGGTTCCCCGCCCGATCACTCACCTGTAACTGCAGGGACAGGGAGCCGTCGCTGAGGGTTTGCAGCTCGTTGCTTTGGAACGTCACCGCCCAGGCCCCATCGGCCACGGTGGCCAGGCCCCTGAGGCCTGCCAATTGCACCGCCACCTGCTGGTCGGACTCGGCGTTTGTGGTGCCCTGGAGGGTGAGGCCAGCGGCCGTTTCAGCGGCGTTGAGCAGGGCCCCACCGCTGAAAACCGGGTTCAGGGTCGGATCGGTCGTTGGATTGCTCAAGGTGGGAGCATCACGATCAATCGCGATCGGCCGGCTGCCCAAGGGCGAGCTGCTTTGTTTGAGTGCCAGGGTGTAATCACCGGTGGCAAAGGGATCGAGACTTGTTTTCGGCACCACCACTGACCAACTGCCATCGCTTTGGGCGACCAAAGTGGTTAGCAAGCTGTTGGCAAGCCAAAGGTCGAGCGTTTGGCCCGCCAGGGCCTCGGACACGGTGCCCTTGAGCTTGAGACCGTTGGCATTGGTGGCTTCGGCCAGGCTGAGCCGGTCGTCGCCCGCCACCTTGGAGAAGGTGCCAACCCGATCCACCTCGATGCTGCCGCTGGCCGGGGCGCCCTGGCCTAAGGGATTGTTGGCGGCATCCCGGATGCCGCTGCCGCCGGTGTTGAGCTCCAGCAGGAGGCGGCCAAGGCCACTGATATCAGCCACGGTCACGTCGTAGTCGGCGGCCAGGCCATTGCTGGAGCTGGACGCCTGCAGGCCACTCACCCGGCCTCGCGCCGTGCCGGTGCTACCCAACTTGAAAGCAGTGGGATCGAGGCCCTGCACCGGCTCATTGAAACTCACCCGGAAGGTCTGCACAGCCCGGTTGCTCTCACTGCCAGGCGCCGCCTTGATGGCAACCAGCACGGGCCCGACACCATCCACCAACACACCAGCCGACGACGCGGCTGGCAGGGTCAAGTTGACCGCAACGGTCTGGCCATCGTCGAGGTTGGCAAGGCTGCTTCCCTCCGGCAGGCTCACCCGGCTGGGCAGGCCGATACCCCCCTCAGCGCCGAGGTCACCGGCTTGCACCGTGTAGGCAAAGGTGAGTGGATCGCCTGCGATGTAGGTCTCCTGAGGATCCAACAGCAAGGCACTCACGCTGAGATTCTCAGCCAGCCTGAGGCCCAGGCTGGGCAAGCCCCCGCTGCTATTAAGGCTGATGTCCCGATCGAAACGGATCACAAACTTGAGCCCATCGCCAGGGCCGTAGGTGCCCTTGCTGGGGAGCTGGAAACCTGTGATCTGGGCGATATCGGCCACGGGCGTGATGTCCACCGTGACTGGCACCGGTTGGCTCGAAACGGCGCCGCCGTTGTCACGGGCAACCACCGTGAAGGCCGCCTTGCCATCGCCATTGACATTGGCCTCCGGCAGCCAATAGGCCTGGATGGGACCTGTGATGGCATCGTTAGTGCCCTCCGCCCAGGCCGTGGCCGTGGCCGCCGTGGTGCCCAGGCGCAGGCTGCCGCTGGTCACGCCTTTCACCACAAAGGCCGTTAGCTCGCCGTCGAGATCGGTGGCGTTCGAGCGCCCCACAAGGGTGGCGAAACTGATTTCAGCGGCCCCGTCCTCCTCGGTACGCACCACCGCCTGGCTGAGGCTGGAGAAGCGGGGCGCATCATTCACCGGGGTCACGGAGAAGCTGCCTGAGGCGATCGCACTGGTCGCCAGAGCGCTATCACTCACCTGCCAGGCGATCGTGCGGCTGCTGCTATTGGCGGTGGGGTTGTCGCTGCTGCTGGCGTAGGTAACAGCCCGCAGGGCCCTCAATAGATTCAGCAGGCTGGGAGCGGGAGCCGACCCGTTCGGGCTCGGGGTGAGCGTGAGGGTGTGGGTGCTGCCATCCCAACTGGCCACCACACCGGTGTCCTCACTCACTTGGCTGGGGAGGGCTAAAGCATCCCCATCGTTGTAGCCAGCACTAATCCGCACCGTGGCCGAACTGAAGGTGCTGCTATCGCTATCACTGAGCGCCAGCTCAGGATTGAGCGTGATCGCCCCATCCCCCTCTTGGTAACGGGCCGATAGGTTGGCGGGGGACGTCAACACTGGCGCGTCGTTGATGCCATCCACGAGCAAGCCCGAGGTGGGGGCCGTGC
>CALRNL020000007.1:0-149993 GCA_943369525.1 Synechococcus sp. UW140 | reverse complement strand
CTCAAACCAGCCGCCGCCGCCAGCTCCGCCTCGCCCGGCTTCGTGCCCCCAGCGCGCATCGTCAGCTCCAGCTCCAGCTCCTCGATCGCCATCAGCTCCTGCACCTGCCGGCCCAGGGTGATCTCCTGCTCATGGCTCAACAGCGGCACTCGGCCGATGTCCCGCAGGTAGGAGCGCACCAGGTCACCATCGACCGGAGGCATGGAGCGGCCCGGGGACGGCACACGAACCGTGGTGACCGAGTCGGCAACCGATTCAGGCAGGGACTGGCCAATGGCCGTAGCAGGGGACTGGAGCGAAGCGCTGGAAACCAACTGGAGTCCCTGATCTGGCAGGGAAAGGGCGGCGACCACGGCTGAGAACTGAACTTATGTGAAGCTTAACCTGAAGAAGTGTAAAGCCTCTCTCAGAAACCTGTCCAATCCCTCCATGGGGGCAGGCGTGGGGGCCGTCCTTGCGGTGATTCGACCCAGGCCCACCAACCGATCCCAGGCCCCTGAACCTGCGAGAGCCGAATGGACCTAGCCCCCGGTGGGGCACCAAGCCCACCGCACGCCTAGGTCAGGGGAAACCGGTGCAGCAACCAGGCGGCCGTACTGAGGTAGATGAACACCCCGGCCACATCGGTGGCGGTGGTGATCGACGGGGTCGACATCAGGGCCGGGTCCAGCCCAAAGCGCTCACAGAGCAGGGGCAAGGAGGCCCCGCCCGCCGCCGCCAGGGTGGTGATCACCACCAGGCTGATGCCGGCGGCGGCGGCCACCTGGGGGTTGCCGCCCAGGGTCCAGGCCCAGGGCACCACCGCCACCAGCATCAGGCAGCCCAGGAGAAAGCCGGCCAGGGCTTCGCGGCCGATGCTGGGTCCGGCACCGAGCCCCTGCAGGCGCTGGGTGCTGAGGCCGCGAATCACCACCGTGGCGCTCTGGGCTCCCACGATGCCGCCGGCACCAATCAACAACGGGATGAAGGCGGCCAGCACCACCATCTGTTGCAAGACATCCTTCTCGGCCACGATCAGGGCCGAGGTGCCCGTGTTGGCGATAAGCAGCACGATCAGCCACACCACCCGCCGCCGGGCCACGGTGAACAGGCTGCTTTGGAAATAGTCGTCTTCATCGCCGGCCTGGACCGCACCGGCCGCGTACAGATCCCTGGTGGCCTCGTGCTGGATCACGTCGATCACGTCATCCACGGTGACGATCCCCACCAGCCGCTGCTCCCGGTCCACCACCGGCAGGGCCAGGAAGTCATAACGCTGGATCGCCCTTGCCACCTCCTCCTGGTCGGTGTCGGTGGTGAGCCGCACCACCTCCCGGGTCATCACGGCGCCGATGCGGTCGTCCGGGTCTGCCATCACCAGATCCCGCAGCGACAGGATGCCGGTGAGGTGGCGCGAGGCATCGGTGACGTAGAGGCTATAAACCGTTTCGGTATCAGAAGCCCGGCCGCGCACGATCGCCAGGGCCTGGGCGGCCGTATGGAATTCCTTGAGGTCGATGAATTCGGTGGTCATCAGCCGTCCCGCCGTTTCCGCCTCGTAGCCCAGTAGCTGGGCCGTGACCCGCCGTTCCTCCGGGCTCAGTTCGGCCAGCAGGCGCCGCACCACCTTGGCCGGCAGCTCATCAAACAGGCGCACCCGGTCATCGGGGGACATCTGTTCCACCAGTTCGAGCACTTCGCCGGAGCGCAGCCGATCGAGCAGGGTCTGCTGCACCGTGCCATCGAGGTATTCATAGATGGCAATTGCCTCATCCTTCGGCAGCAGCCGGAAGGCCAGGGCCTGGAGGGTACGGGGCAGCAGCCCGATCGCCTCGGCGGTGTCCACCTCCTGCACGGGGGCGAGCAGCAGCTTGACGGCGTCGTAGTTGCCCACCTCGAGCAGGGCCTGGAGCTGCTGGGCCACCAGATCGGCCAGCCCCGGCCCCCCCGGACCCGGGGCGGACATCGATCCAGCTGCAGGCGTGGGGCTGCCCTGGTCTGGGATGCCGCCCGTTGCCTCCGTCATCAAGCCCGTATGCGGGAGCACCAAGAGTGTATGGGGATCCCTCGCTAGGGTCCCGCCTTCCCCAATACCCTGACCCAATGGCGATCAATGTCTCCGATGTGGTGGTGACCACGGCCAGCGGCACGCCCCAGCGCCTGGGCGAGCTGGCAAACCAGGTGCTGTTGATCGTGAATGTGGCCAGCCGCTGTGGCTTCACCCGCCAGTACGCCGGCCTGGAGCAACTGCAACAGACCTACGGGCCCCAGGGCCTGGTGGTGCTGGGCTTCCCCTGCAACGACTTCGGCGCCCAGGAGCCGGGCACCCTGGAGGAGATCCAAACCTTCTGCTCCACCACCTACGGCGCCACCTTCCCCCTCTACGCCAAGGTGCACGCCACCGGCACCAAGACCGCTCCCTACGACCTGCTCACCCAGGCCGAACCGGCCGGTGATGTGGCCTGGAACTTCGAGAAGTTCCTGGTCGGCAAGGACGGCACGGTGCTGGCCCGCTACAAGAGCGCCGTCGAACCCAGCGATGCCGCCCTGGTGGCCGCGATTGAGGCGGCCCTGGCGGCCTGAGGGCCCCAGGGAGTCAGCCCGGCTAGGGCTGGGGCTGGCGGTCCCGAAACAGGCGGCGGCTGCAGGCCCGACCGCCCAGGGCCGCCAGCAACCCCAGCCCCAAGCTGGTGAGCAGCAGGGCCAGGGCCCCCAGGCTCTGGCCCTGTTGCTGGAAGCTGGCCAAATCGAAGATCCAGCCGCTGAAGGTGGTGAGCGAGCCGCAGAAGCCGATCCCCAGGGCCAGCATCAACGGGGTGCGGTAGGGCAACGGCCCGCTCAAAAAGCCCAGCACCAGGCAACCCACCAGGTTGACCAGCAGGTTGGCGCCGCTGGGGCCACCAATCTGGGGCCCCAGCCGCTCCACCAGTTGCCAGCGCACCAGGGCGCCGGGCACGGCCCCGCAGGCCACCAGGGCCAAGGCCTTCCGCTCAAAGCGCAACCGGCGATCAGCCATGCCCAGGCTGGTGCCTGGCCGCCCTGAAGGGTTATCTCCCAGGGCCAGGGGGCGGTGGCCACCCGCTCTGGAGCCATGGCCAGGGGCTGCCGATTCGGGTTCCGAATTGGGATTGGACGCCATGCCTGCCATCTCAGAGGCCCCCCAGCCAGCGGCCCAGCGCGAGGGCCAGCAATCCCCCGCCCACCGACAGAACCGCCAGCCGAAGGGCCTCCCCCGGTTCGCCCTCGCCCAGGGCCTGCAGCAGCTCGACCACAAAGGTGGAGAAGGTGCTGAAACTGCCGAGGAAGCCCACGCCCAGAAGCAATTCGAGGCGATGGAGCTCCTTCCAGCCATCCCCGAGGGAGACCAGCAGACCCAGGACCAGGCACGCCACCAGGTTGACCCCGGCCGTGGCCCAATGCTTGCGCGGCACCAGGGGCTTGAGCTGGTTGACCAGGTGAAAGCGCAGCCAGGCGCCCGGCACGGCGCCAGTCGCTAACAGCACGCCATCGGCAAGGGCCATGGGCCAGCTCAGCCAGCCAGCCAGCCACGGCGGGGTGCACCCGGGCGGGCCGCGGTTTGCACGTGCACCCAGCGGCGGCCACTCGGTGACCACCAACTGCGCAACAGCTCCAGCGGTTCACCCACGTCCAAGCGCGCCAGGGCAGGCGCCTGTTGCCGCGGGGCACTGCGCAGGGCCAGGGGCCCGGTGGCCAGGAGGGGATCGCCGGCCTGGCGCCGCCGCAGCTCCGGTTGGCGCCGCTCCGCGCCCCCGGCCGGCAGGCCAGCCGGGGCGATCAGGGCCAGACCCAGCAGGGCTGCCAACCGCCAGGAGGGCAAGGCCAGTAGCAGGCCCGGGCGACGCTGCAGGGCCCCCATCAAATGTCGAGCTGGGCGAAATCCAGCTCGGCACTATGGGTTTCGATGAATTCGCGGCGGGGTGCCACCTTGTCGCCCATCAGGATCGTGAAAATGCGATCGGCTTCGAGGGCATCTTCAATTTCAACCCGCTTCATCGTGCGGGTGGTGGGATCCATCGTGGTTTCCCACAACTGCTTGGGCATCATTTCGCCCAGGCCCTTAAAACGCTGAATCGTGTAATTGGCCTTTTCGCCAAAACCACTAAGCACAGTCTTGAGGTCTGCCTCGTTGTAGCAGTAGTTATGGTTTTTGCCGCGCTCCACCTTGTAGAGGGGCGGACAAGCAATATAGATGTAACCGCCTTCCACCAAAGATTTCTGATAACGGTAAAAGAAGGTGAGCAGCAGGGTGCGAATGTGGGCGCCATCCACATCGGCATCGGTCATGATTACGATGCGATGATACCGGAGATTTTTCTCCTGAAACTCTTCACCCTTGATACCCAGGCCCAGGGCAGTGATCAGGGCCTGGATCTCGGTATTTTTGTAGATCTTGGCATCGTCGGTTTTCTCGATGTTCAGGATCTTGCCCCGCAGGGGCAGGATCGCCTGGAAACGGCGATCCCGCCCCTGCTTAGCGGAGCCACCGGCGGAATCGCCTTCGACGATGTAGATCTCCGATTCACTTGGATCGCGGGAGCTGCAGTCGGCCAACTTGCCGGGCAGGGTAGAACTTTCCAGCACGGATTTACGCCGCACCAGTTCCCGGGCCCGCCGGGCCGCCTCGGCCGCATTGAAGGCCTGGATGGCCTTCTCCAAGATCATGTCGATCACGGCCGGATTGAATTCCAGGTACTGGCTCAGGGCCTCACCCACCAGGGTGTCTACGATGCCGCGCACCTCCGTATTGCCCAGCTTGGTTTTGGTTTGACCCTCAAATTCGGGCTCGGGCACCTTCACTGACAACACGGCCGTGAGCCCCTCGCGGATATTCTCACCGGCGAGGTTGCCATCGGCTTCCTTACGCTTCCCGCGCTTCTTCGCGAAGGTGTTGAGGGTGCGGGTCAGCACCGTCTTAAGGCCTTCAATGTGGGTGCCACCATCCACCGTGCGGATGTTATTAGCAAAGCCAAGAATGCTGTCGGAATAGGCATCCACGCACCACTGCAGGGCCGCTTCAACTTGCACCCCTTCCTTGAAGGCATTCACATAGATGATCTCAGGATGGAGGGGATCCTTGTCCTGATTCATGTAGGCCACATATTCCCGAATGCCGCCCTGATAGTGATACACCTCTTCGTGGATTTCTCCCTGGGCGTTGCGGGCCGATTCCCGGGAGTCCTGAAAGACAATGCGCACACCGCCATTGAGATAGGCCAGCTCCCGTAACCGGGCCGACAGCGTCTGGTAATCGAAGACGATGCCGGTGCTGAAGATCTCAATATCGGGCTTAAAGCAGATCGTCGTGCCGGTGCGATCACCGGGCTCGGCTTCGGAGATCAGGGTGCCGATCGGATTGCCCCGCTCAAAGCGTTGGCGGTGCACCTGGTTCTGGCGATAGACCGTGACCTCCACCCACTCCGACAGGGCGTTCACTACCGACACGCCGACGCCGTGCAGGCCGCCGGACACCTTGTAACCACCGGAGCCGAATTTGCCGCCGGCATGCAACACCGTGAGCACCGTTTCCAGGGCGCTCTTGCCCGTGCGGGGGTGGATATCGGTGGGGATGCCGCGGCCGTTATCGGTGACGGTGCAGGAGCCGTCGTCGTTGAGGGACACCTGGATGTCGGTGCAATGGCCCGCCAGGGCCTCGTCGACCGAGTTGTCCACCACCTCATAGACAAGGTGGTGCAGACCGCGGGGGCCGGTCGTGCCGATGTACATGCCCGGCCGCTTGCGCACCGGCTCCAGGCCTTCCAGCACCTGGATCTGCTCGGCGCCGTAGGCGGACTGGACCTTGCTGGAGTCGCTCATACGGGGCAGGAGGGGCGCGGAAGGCGAGCGGAGGCCTGCCAATCAGGCTTAATCTACCACCGCTGCAATGCAGGGCCTTCTGGAGGCCTCTGGGGCGCTTTTTGTGTCAGGGGTGCAACCCGGTCCCTGTCCCGGCCCCGGGCAAAGTGGGGGGATGGCCTCCGTCTTCAGCCCCGAAACCAGCGCTGCCGAGCCCGATCCCGGCCCCGGCGGCGATGCCCCCCTGGTGATCGTGCTCCTGGGGCCCACCGCCAGCGGCAAAACCGACCTGGCCATCGCTATCGCCGAAGCTTTTGACCTGGCCGTGTTGTCGGTGGACTCGCGCCAGATCTACACAGACATGGACATCGGCACCGCCAAGGCCAGTGCCGCCCAGCGGGCGCGGGTGCGCCACCGGTTGCTGGACCTGCGGCCGCCGGATCGGCCCATGAACCTGCAGGAGTTCCGCACCGAGGCCGAAGCTGCCATCGCCGCCGAACACGCCCGCCGCGGCATCGCCTTTCTGGTGGGGGGCAGTGGCCTCTATCTCAAGGCCATCACCCAGGGCCTGGAGCCGCCGGCCGTGCCGCCCCAACCCCAGCTGCGGGCCCAGCTCACGGCCATGGGCCAGGGCTGGTGCCATCCGCTGCTGGCCAGCGCCGACCCCCTGGCGGCCAGCCGCATCGCCCCGGCCGACGCGGTGCGCACCCAACGGGCCCTGGAGGTGATCTATGCCACCGGCCGGCCCCTGTCGGCCCAACAGGGGTTCCGCCGCCCCCCCTGGCGCCTGCTGGAACTGGGCCTCAATCCGGCAGACCTGGCCCAGCGGATCCGCCAGCGCAGCGCCGAGCTGTACGGAGCCGGATTGGTGGCGGAAACGCAGCGGCTCCTGCGCCGCTACGGCCAGGCCTGCCCCCTGCTGGAGACGATCGGCTACGGCGAAGCCAAACGGCTGCTGGCCGGCGACATGGATGGGGACGCCGCCATCGCCCTCACCTGCCAGCGCACCCTGCAGTTCGCCAAACGCCAGCGCACCTGGTTCCGGCGCCAGCACCGGCCCCTGTGGCTATCCGGGCCCGACCTGGCCCAGGGCCCAGGGGCCACCCATCCCGGTGACCTATCCGCCATCCAGCCCGACCCTGGCCCCAGCAGCCAGCCCGCTGCCCAGGCCGAGCTGGCCGCCACCAGGGGGCCCGAGCCGGATCTGGTGAAGCGAGCGTTGGCGGTGGTCCAGCAGGCTCTAGGGTGAAGGGTGAATACCACCTGTTTTCACCCTTCCGTCCCCTCGCTTTCCTGAATGCCACCCCGTCCCCGTTTTGACCGTCGCGCTCCTGTGCGGGAGCTCCCCAACATCAATGACCGCATCAGCTACCCCCAGCTCCGGGTGGTTGATGCCGACGGCAGTCAGCTGGGGGTAATCACAAGGGAGGAGGCGCTGGAGGTAGCCAAGGACCGGGAGCTCGACCTCGTTCTGGTCAGTGAGAAGGCCGATCCCCCGGTTTGCCGGATCATGGACTACGGCAAATATAAATTCGAGCAGGAAAAGAAGGCCAAGGAAGCGAAGAAAAAGTCGCACCAGACCGAGGTCAAGGAAGTCAAAATGCGCTACAAGATCGATTCGCACGACTACCAGGTGCGCATTGGTCAAGCCGTGCGCTTCCTCAAGGACGGCGACAAGGTGAAGTGCACCGTGATCTTCCGCGGCCGCGAAATCCAGCACACGGCCCTGGCCGAACAGCTGCTTTTCCGCATGGCCAAAGACCTGGAAGAAAGCGCCGAAATCCAGCAGGATCCCAAGCGGGAAGGCCGCAACATGATCATGTTTCTGAGCCCGCGCAAAACGCCCCTGGCCAAGGAAAAGGATGCGGCAATTGCTGCCACCAAGGCCGTGCGCACGATCGAAACCAGCCGCGACATCAATCGCGACGTCAGCCGCGAACCAACCCGGATCTGAGCGCCCAGGCCCGGCCGCTGACCGGCTGGAACAACCGGCCCTAAGTGTTGCTAGTCCTGGGCTGGGGAGTCCCCTCGCCTAGGCCTTGTTTAGGGCTGGGGGCTAAGCGATCCGTCCGCCATGGCCGCGAACAGGCCGAGCATGTCGCTCCAGCCCGAGCGGGCCGCGTTGGGGGAGAAATCGGCGCGGGCTTCGCACATGTAGCCGTGGCCAGCCCCAGGGGCCAGCAGCAGGCGGTGGCGGGCCGCCATCGATTCGGCTGGCACACCGCCATTGGCCGCGGTCAGGGCAGCGGCCACCGCCGTGATCTCCTCAGCCGGGATCAGGGGATCCTGGTCGCCGCAGAAGCACCACAGCCGGCCGGCGATCTGGGGCACCAACTCCAGGCTGGGCGGGCCGCCGCCGGGGCGGAAGCTGGAGACCCGGGCGCCATAGAAGGCACAGGTGGCCCCCACCTCCGGCCGGCTGGCCGCCAGCAGGGCCAGGTGGCCGCCGAAGCAGAACCCCACGCAGCCAACCGGGGCGCTAGCCAGGTCCGGCTGGGCCCGGATCCAGGCCAGGCAGGCGGCCAGGTCGGCCAGGAAGCCGGCAGTGGTGACCGCATCGCGGTGCTGGCGGCCCAGCGCCAGGCCAGCGGCGTCGTAAGGGAGTTCCAGGTCGGGGGCGGTGCGGGCCATGGTGGGGAGCGCTACGGCGGCGTAGCCCGCCGTGGCCAGCCGGTCGGCGACGCTGCGCACCCAGCCGTTAACGCCGAACACCTCCGGCAACACAACCACCGCCGCCCGCGGCGCCTGGGCCAGCGGCCGGGCCCACCAGCAGCGCAGGGGAACGGCAGGGCCCTCTGCCGGGCCCGAGGGCGAGTCCCCTCCCCTGACTGGGCCAGGGCCGATCGTGACCCAATCGGCCACCATCGCGATCGCTGCAGGCTCCGTCATCGGCTCAGGGGCTGGTGGCGCCAGTTTCGGCGACAGCCCGAGAACCAAAGCTCCAGGCCCCAGGCTGGGCCCCCTTCGCAACCCCGGGGCCGGCAACCGGCACAGCCCGGCACAGGCGCTTATGCCAACGGGGGAATTGTCACCATGACCAAAGCTCCTTAAGGTGGCCAGCACCAGCTCTGTCCCACCCCGGCGTGCGCTTTCACATCCAGCAGGACAGCGACATCCCGGCTTCGACGCAGCTGTACAACCAGATCTGCTTCGCGATCGCGGCTCGCCACTACCCTCCGGGCCATCGCCTGCCCAGTACGCGCCAGCTGGCGATGCAGACGGGCCTGCACCGCAACACGATTAGCAAGGTCTACCGCCAGCTGGAAAATGATGGCGTTGTGGAGGCCATGGCCGGCTCGGGCATCTACGTGCGCGACCAGCAGAAGCCCCGCGAAATCAAGCCGCCGCCGGGGATCCGCGGCAAAGCCATGCCCGACATCGATCGGGAAGTGCGCCAGAGCGTCGATGGCCTGCTCAACGCCGGCTGCACCCTGCAACAGACCCGCGACCTGCTCACCCGCGAAATCGACTGGCGGCTGCGCTGCGGCGCCAGGGTGCTCGTGAGTACCCCCCGCGAGGACATCGGCGCCTCCCTCCTGATCGCCGAGGAACTCACCCCCAACCTGGCGGTGCCCGGGGAGGTGGTGCCCATGGAGGAGCTGGAGGCCGTGCTCGAAACCTCCAGCAATGGCACGGTCGTGACCAGCCGCTACTTCCTGCAGCCCGTGGAGGAGATCGCCAAGCGCCATGGCGTGCGCGCCGTGGCGGTGGATCTCAACGACTTCCGCCACGAACTGGACCTGCTCAAGGAACTGCGCACGGGCAGCTGCGTTGGCCTGGTGAGCATCAGCCCCGGCATCCTGCGCGCCGCCGAGGTGATCCTGCACAGCATGCGCGGCAATGAGCTGCTACTGATGACCGCCACCCCTGATGTGGGCAGCCGGCTCCTGGCCCTGCTGCGGGCCGCCAGCCACGTGCTCTGTGACCGGCCCAGCCTGCCCCTGGTGGAGCAGAGCCTGCGCCAGAACCGCAGCCAGCTGATGCGCCTACCCCAGGTGCATTGCGCCCAGAGCTACCTGGGGACCGCCACCATCGACCTGCTGCGCAAGGAGATTGGGCTGCAGTCGGTGGCGTGATGCTCAAGGCATTTCGGGCCGACCTGGCGATCATCAAGGAACGGGACCCGGCCGCCCGCGGCACCCTCGAAATCCTGCTCTGCTACCCAGGGCTCCATGCCCTCACCCTGCATCGCCTCAGCCACAGCCTCTGGCGCCTGGGCCTGCCCCTGCTGCCCAGGCTGCTCAGCCAGCTCGGCCGCCTGCTCACCGGCGTCGAAATCCACCCCGGCGCCCGCATCGGCCAGGGGGTGTTCATCGACCATGGCATGGGCGTGGTGATCGGAGAAACCTGCGTCATCGGCAACAACTGCCTGCTGTACCAGGGGGTAACCCTGGGCGGCACCGGTAAGGCCATCGGCCAGCGCCACCCCACCCTGGGCCAGAACGTGGTGGTGGGGGCCGGCGCCAAGGTGCTGGGGGCGATCACCGTGGGGGCCAACACCCGCATCGGCGCCGGCTCGGTGCTGCTGCGCGATGTGGCCGCCGACAGCACGGTGGTAGGCATCCCCGGCCGGGTGATTCACCAATCGGGGGTGCGGGTGGATCCCCTGGCCCACTCGGCCCTGCCCGATGCGGAAGCGCGGGTGATCCGCAACCTGATGCAGCGGATCGACAGCCTTGAAACTGAACTGGGCCGCCTGCAGAGCTGCCTACGGGAAGTCGCCGCCGGCAGGCCCCTGCTCGAACCTTGCCAAGGTCAGGCTCAGAGCCTGCTGGACCGGGAAATCATCGAATTTCTGGGCGAGGACAGCCCTGGGCTGCCAGAGCTTGCACCGGGCTCCCCCGCCGGCGAGCCCCCCGAACCCAAGGCCCTCTGAGCCAGGTGTGCCTGCAGGACTGCCCCGCCTTGACCGTGACCGGACTGCCCTGGCGCCGGAGCCTGGGGCGGCTCAGCCAATCGCTGCCTGCTCGGGGCTGGGGGCCGGCTGGAACATGAACATGGAATAAATGACGTTGCGACGCATCCCCGTCATCATCTCCAGGAACATGTCATAGCCCTCGTTTTTGTATTCGATCAGGGGATCCTTCTGGCCGTAACCACGCAGACCCACCGATTCGCGCAGGGCATCCATCGCCTGGAGATGCTCCCGCCAGAGGGTATCGATCTGCTGGAGGATGAAGAAGCGCTCGGCCTCGCGCATCAAGCCGGGGCGGAGCTGCTCCACCTGGCCCTCCTTGATGTCATAGGCGTTACGCAGCTGCTCCTGCAGGAAGGCCTTGAGCTCCTCCACCTGCAGGCCGGATAGATGGCCGGGCTCCATATCATCGAGCAAATACACAAACTCCTTCACCTTCGACACCAAGCGGGCCAAATCCCACTCTTCGGGGGGGAGTTCCGGATTGACATAGGCATCGACGATATCGTCCATGGTGCGCTCGCCGTAGCCGATCACCTGCTGCTTCAACTCGCGACCTTCGAGCACCCGACGCCGTTCGGCATAGACGGCACGGCGCTGATTATTCATCACCTCGTCATACTCAAATACCTGTTTACGGATGTCGTAGTAATAGGTTTCCACCTTCTTCTGGGCCCCCTCCAGGGAACGGGTAAGCATGCCCGATTCGATTGGCATGTCCTCCTCCACCCGGAAGGCATTCATCAGCCCAGCCACACGATCACCACCAAAAATTCGCAGCAAGTTATCTTCCAGAGACAGGAAGAAGCGGGTGCTGCCGGGGTCTCCCTGGCGGCCAGCCCGACCGCGTAGCTGGTTGTCGACGCGGCGGGATTCATGGCGCTCCGTGCCGATCACATGCAGGCCGCCGGCCTCGCGGACATGGCCGTCCTCCTGCTTGACCACCAGGTCGTATTCGCCCTTCACCCGGGCAATCAGCTGGCGCAATTGCTGGATCTGGGGGTCGTCGGTGGGGGCCTTTTCGGCCGCCTGGGCAATGCGATCTTCCAGCTCCAGCACGGTGAGGGCCCGGTCGCCCCAGGCCGCCACCAGGTCGTGGGCCAGCTCGGCGAGGGAATGGTCGGTGGCATCGCTGAGGGCACAGGGGTAGAGGGCGCCAATCGCCCGGGCCTCACTGGGGGGCTGGAACGGGGCCGCCTCGGCCGCCCCCCCAAAACCGCCGCCGCCGGCCGGGGCGCGCTGCAGGGGCACGGGCGGGCGATGGCCCTCCTCGGGGCGCACCAGCCGGGGCAGCAAGACCTCGCGCAACTTCAGGCGCGCCATGTAGTCGCTGTTGCCGCCAAGAATAATGTCGGTGCCGCGGCCGGCCATGTTGGTGGCAATCGTGACGGCCCCGGCCCGGCCGGCCTGGGCAATGATTTCAGCTTCCCGCTCGACGTTTTCGGGCTTGGCGTTGAGCAGGTTGTGGGGAATCTCCTGTTCGGCCAGGAGGGCAGATAACACCTCGGATTTTTCCACCGAAGTGGTGCCCACCAAAACGGGCCGGCCTTGCTTGTGGATTTCGGCCGTTTCCAGGGCCACGGCCCGCCATTTGGCAGCCTCATTTTTGTAGACCTGGTCGGTCCAATCGGAGCGGGAGCGCACCCGGTTGGTGGGTACAATCGCCACTTCAAGTTTATAGGTTTTCTCGAACTCCACCTCTTCCGTTTTAGCCGTGCCGGTCATGCCCGCCAGGCGGGGATAGAGCAGGAAGAAATTTTGATAGGTAATGCTGGCCAGGGTTTGGGTTTCCGGCTGGATCGCCAGACCTTCCTTGGCTTCGATCGCCTGGTGCTGGCCATCACTCCAGCGGCGACCCGGCATCACCCGGCCAGTGAATTCATCCACGATCACCGCATCGCCCTCGCGCACGATGTAGTTGACGTCTTTGATGAAGAGCTCCTTAGCTTTCAGGGCATTGGTGATGTAATGGGCCCAGGGATCGGCCGGGTCAAACAGATCGGCCACCCCCAGCATCCCCTCGGCCTTGGCATAGCCCTCATCGGTGAGGGTGGCGTTGCGTTGCTTCTCATCGACCTCATAATCACCCTCAGGATCGATACCATCTTTACCAATCTCGGCGGAGCGCACCAACTGATTCGCAACCTCCACGGCCCGCTGGTATTTCTCCTGGGGCCGCTCCACCTGACCCGAGATAATCAAGGGCGTGCGCGCCTCATCAATCAAGATTGAATCGACTTCATCAATGATGCAGTAATGGAAATCGCGCTGCACCACCTCGGCGATGTCATTCGCCATGTTGTCGCGCAGGTAATCAAAGCCCAGCTCCGAGTTGGTGGCATAGGTGATGTCACAGCCATAGTTACGCCGCCGCTCGGCCGGGCTCATCTCCTGCTGGATCAGGCCGACACTCAGGCCTAGGAAGCGATGGACCTGGCCCATCCACTCGGCATCGCGCCGGGCCAGGTAGTCGTTCACCGTGACCACATGGACGCCGCGGCCGGTGAGGGCGTTGAGGTAGGCGGGCAGGGTGGCGACCAGGGTCTTGCCTTCACCGGTTTTCATCTCGGCGATCTGGCCGTCATGGAGCACCATGCCGCCGATCAGCTGCACATCAAAGTGGCGCATGCCCAGCACCCGCTTGCCGGCTTCGCGCACCACGGCAAAGGCCTGGGGCAGCAACTCATCGAGCAGGGCCTTCTCGCGCTTGCCCTGGCCCGCCACCTTCTCGAGCTTGAGCCGGAACTCGGCGGTGAGACCACGCAGCTCGCCATCACTGAGGGGCTCGACCTCCTCTTCCAGCAGGTTGATATCGGAAACAATTGGCTGGAAGCGCTTCAGCTTGCGGGCATTGGGATCTCCCAGCAACAGCTTGAGCATGGATCGGGGCCGGCCAATTGGATGCAGCCTACCACCGCCGGGCCGTGAGCCAGGGCCCAGAAGCAAGGCAGGGCAAGGGTTTTGCCCATGCCAATGGGCCTTGGGGGGCCCATGCTGGCTACGCCGCCTAGGCCCGTCTGCAGCAGCTGCGCTTTAAAGGCGAGGATTTGGGCCATCCGGCCGGCACCCCAGCCCCTTGAGCGACCCCGCCCCGATCCGCCTGATTCGCCATAGCCGCCTCGCCCTGAGATTGCGCTGGCGGCTGGGGGCCCTGCAGGCCCTGCTCGACCACCACAGCTTCTGGGCTAGGGGACGGCAACGCCAGGAGCTAGCAACCATGCTCAGGGGCAGCCAGGCGGTGGTAAGCGCCTGGCAGGGCCAGCAGTTGGTGGGCTTTGGCCGGGCCAGCAGCGATGGGGCCTTCCGCGCCGTGCTCTGGGATGTGGTGGTGGCTGGCGAGCACCAGGGCCTGGGGCTGGGACGGCGCCTGGTGGCCGAACTGCTGGCCTGCCCAGCCGTGGCCAAGGCGGAACGGGTCTACCTCATGACCACCAACAGCGCCGGTTTCTATGGCCGCCTGGGCTTTGGCGCCAGCCATGCCCAACACCTGATGGTGTGGCACCGGCAACAACAATCAAGCGGATGAAGAGATTCGAACTCTCGACCCTCTCCTTGGCAAGGAGATGCTCTACCACTGAGCTACATCCGCCCACGCACCACAGCCCGGAAGGGCACTGGTGATGGCACCGGTCTGGGACCGACCTAACGAGCATGCCCTACGGGCCTGCCCCTGGTCAAATCGCTGGCACGCCCAGGCGCTCGCCCCGGTGGCCGGCACGGGCCTGAACCCGCTGGCACCAGTCGCCATGGGCCAGGTACCAATCGACCGTGGCGGCCAGGCCCTGCTCGAAGTTGTGGCGGGGCTGCCAGCCCAGTTCACCGCTAATGCGGGCCGGGTCGATGGCGTAGCGGCGGTCGTGGCCGGGGCGGTCGGTCACGGGAGTGATCAGGCGGCTGTGGGGGGCCGCCGCGGGCCGCCGCTGGTCCAGCAGGGCGCAGATCGCCTCCACCACCTGCTTATTGGTGCGCTCGCCATGGCCCCCAACGCAGTAGGCGTGGCCCA
The DNA here is from genome assembly GCA_943369525.1 of Synechococcus sp. UW140. Taxonomy (GTDB): domain Bacteria; phylum Cyanobacteriota; class Cyanobacteriia; order PCC-6307; family Cyanobiaceae; genus BAIKAL-G1. Next base: position 135,282 of record CALRNL020000007.1, on the reverse strand, counting down.
GGCGCCCCCGGGTAGCCGCCAGTAGCAGGGCCTCGACGTGGTCGTCGACGAAGAGCCAATCGCGCACGTTGGCGCCATCGCCGTAGAGGGGGATCGGCTCGCCGGCCAGGGCCTTGAGGATCACCACCGGGATCAGCTTCTCGGGGAACTGCCAGGGGCCGTAGTTGTTGCTGCAGTTGGTCAGCACCACCGGCAGGCCGTAGGTGTGGTGCCAGGCGCTGACGAGGTGGTCGCTGGCGGCCTTACTGGCCGAATAGGGGGAGCGGGGGTCGTAGGGGGTCGTTTCGCTGAAGCGCCCCTGGGGGCCCAAAGAACCGAAGACCTCGTCGGTGCTGATGTGGTGGAAGCGGAAGCGGGCGGCGCGCCCAGGGGGCAACTGCTCCCAGTGGGCGCGCACCGCCTGGAGCAGCTCGAAGGTGCCGGTCACATTGCTCTCGATGAATGCCGCTGGGCCATCAATCGAGCGATCCACATGGCTCTCGGCGGCCAGGTGCAGCACCAGGTCGGGATCGGCCCGCCGCACCGCCTCGGCCGTGGCGGCCCCATCCACCAGATCCACCCGCAGCAGCTGGTGGCGCGGGTCCCCCCCGGGTCCCTGGGCCGCCGGCCCCAGGGCGGCCAGTTCCTGCTCGATCCCGGCCAGGTCACTGGCGTAGCCGCATTTATCCAGGTTGAAGACCGTGGCGCTGCTATCGCGTAGCAGGCGCCGCACCACCGCACCACCGATAAAGCCGGCGCCGCCGGTAACCAGGACCCGGTCGGTGCCGGGGGGGAGCAGCTGGTCCATCAAGCGTCAATCAATGGTTTGACGCAGAGTAAGGGGGGCCCATCCAGAGAACCCAAGGCCCCTGGGGTCTCCCCCTCAGGCCCGAGCGCCTGGGTTAGCCCGCAAATCCGCCAGTTGGCCCAACACCTCGGCCAGGGCCGCCCGCCAATGGGTCGGCTCCAGGCCCAGGGCCGCACGGCTGGCGGTGCACTCGAGCAGGGAATAGGCGGGACGGGCCGCCGGGGTGGGATAGGAGCTGGTAGGAATCGGCCGCACCTGGGCTGCCTGCTCCAGCAAGCCGGCGGCCACGCCCAGCTCGCCGATCGCCATGGCGAAGTCGTACCAACTGGCGGCACCGGCGTCGCTCCAATGCAGCACGGCTGCAGCGCCTGGATCGGCCCCGATCCCGATCGCCCGCCAGCAGGCGGCCGCCAGGCCGGAGCTAGCGGTGGGGCAGCCGACCTGGTCGGCCACCACCCCGAGGGCTTCGCCGGCCGCCGCCTTGAGGGCATGGAGCCGCAGCATGGTGAGGCAGAAATTGGCACCCACGGGGCCATAGACCCAGCTGGTGCGCAGGATCCGGGCCCGGCCCGGGCCCAGGGCCGCCAGCACGGCCCGCTCGCCCGCCGCCTTGCTGGCGCCGTAGACCCCCAGGGGATCGGGCGTCTGCTCGGGGCGATAGGGGCTGCCCTGCTGGCCGTTGAAGACGAAATCTGTGCTGACCTGCAGCAGCCGGCCACCTGTGGCCGCCAAGGCCTCGGCAAAGGCCTGGGGGGCGCCAGCGTTCACGGCCAGGGCTAGCTCGGGTTCGGCCTCGGCCCGATCCACGGCGGTGTAGGCGCCAGCATTGAGCAACCAATCGGGTTGGTGCTGCCGCACCAGGTGCTTGCAGGCGCCGGCGTCAGCCAGATCGAGGTCGCTGCGGCGCAGGGGCACCAGCTCCACCCCCTCGGGCCTGGAGGCGATCAGGGCCTGGCCCAGCTGGCCTGCGGCACCAGTAAGCAGCACCTTCATCGGACCAGCTCCGTCATGGGAACAACTCGCCTGGGGCCAGCGCAGCCAACAGGGGCGCCTCCCCATCCTTTTCGGAGAGCTGGGGGGTGGTTCCGCCCAGGGCAGCCAGGGGCCAGGCAATCGCCAGCTCCGGGTCATCCCACCGGATCGCCCGCTCGCACTCCTTGCTCCAGTAGTCGCTTGTTTTGTAGAGCACCTCGGCCTGGTCACTCAGGGTGAGGAAGCCATGGGCAAAGCCCGCCGGCACCCAGAGTTGTTGATGGTTGCTGGCGCTCAGGCGGGCGCCAACCCAGTGGCGGAAAGTGGGCGAAGTGCGGCGCAGATCCACCGCCACATCAAAGATCTCCCCCAGCACGCAGCGCACCAACTTCCCCTGGGGATTGGGCGGCAGCTGGTAATGCAAGCCACGTAGCACGCCCTTGGCCGAGCGCGAATGGTTGTCCTGCACAAAGGCCCCTGGTCCTGCCAGGGTCTCGAAGGTGCGCTGGTTCCAACTCTCGAAGAAAAAACCGCGGTCATCGCCAAACAGTCTGGGCGTGAGCAACAAGGGCCCGCCTAGGGCCAAGCCGCCGTTACCGGTGAGGGATTCAGCCTGCATGGGATCCTCCGAGGCTGGCCTGCAGCAGGCTGTGGTCACTGCTGCTCTCCTCCAGCAACTTGATCAGGTAGTCGCCGTAGCCGCTCTTGCGCAGGGGGGCTGCCAGCTGTTCCAGCTGGTGGGCGCTAATCCAGCCCTGGCGCCAGGCCACCTCCTCGGGGCAGCCCACCTTGAGGCCCTGGCGGTGTTCGAGGGTGCGGATATAGCTGCCGGCCTCATGGAGGGAATCGCAGGTGCCCGTATCGAGCCAGGCCATGCCCCGGCCCATTAGCTCCACCTTGAGCAGGCCCTCGGCCAGGTACATGGCGTTGAGGTCGGTGATCTCCAGTTCACCCCGGGGGGAGGGGCGCACCTGGCGGGCCCGCTCCACGACCGAGTCGTCATAGAAATAGAGGCCAGTCACGGCATAGCGGCTGCGGGGCCTGGCCGGCTTCTCCTCCAGGCTGAGCACCCGGCCATCGTCGGCGAATTCCACCACGCCGTAGCGCTCCGGATCGCGCACCGGATAGGCGAACACCGTGGCACCGGTTATTGCAGCGGGATTGGTGCCAGCCACCGCGCCATTGCTGGCCTGCAGCTGGGGCACCAGGTCGTGGCCATGGAAGAGGTTGTCGCCCAGCACCAGGGCCGCCGGCGAGCCGGCCAGAAATTCCGCACCGATCAGGAAGGCCTGGGCCAGGCCATCGGGGCTCGGCTGCACCGCATAGGTGATCTCCATGCCCCAGCGGCTGCCATTGCCCATGAGCCGCTCAAAGGCCGCCTGGTCCTGGGGGGTGGTGATGATCAAAACCTGCCGAATCCCCGCCAGCATCAGCGTGGTGAGCGGGTAATAAACCATCGGCTTGTCGTAAACCGGCAGCAGCTGCTTGCTCACCGCCTGGGTGATCGGATGCAGGCGGGTACCGCTACCACCGGCCAAGATGATTCCCTTACAAGTCATCGTCTCAGGCGGGCAGGGCCGCCATCAGGGATCCCATCTCGATCGCCTGCAGGCCATAGCCCCAGCCCAGGTTGGCCTTGATGCCGGCCCGTTCCAGGGCCTGTTGCAGGGTGTCGGTGGTGAGCACACCGAAGATCACTGGCACGCCCGTGTCACGGGCGACGGCAGCCACGCCCTTACTCACCTCGTTAACCACCACATCGAAATGGGGCGTGTCACCACGGATCACGGCCCCCAAGGTGATCACCACCTGGTAGCGGCCACTAGCGGCGAGCCGCTGGGCCACCAGGGGAATTTCAAAGCAACCGGGCACCCAGGCCACATCCAGCTGGCTGCTAGTCGGCCCCACGTCAATGCCGTGGCGGGAGAGGGAGTCGAGGCAACCGCTTAAAAGCTTGCCCGTCACCAAATCATTGAATCGGGCCACCACGATGGCGACCCGCAGGCTGCTGGCAGCGGTGAAGAACCCTTCGAAGACCGTCAAGGGCCTGGACTCGCGAATGGAATCAGACTACGAAGAAGCTGACGCCCCAGTTCAGCAGCACCAGCCCGACCCAGGCGAGGCCACCCAGCAGGATCAGGCGGTTGGAGCGGCCACTGTCTTCGTTGCTGGCGTAGAGAACGGGCACAGCCACGATCAGCGCAAACGACAGCACCACCAGGGCCAAAACGGTGAGGGTGTTGAGGATCTGCATGGATCAGCGTCGGGGTTGGCCGGCCCGCTGGCCAGGGCCCGCGTCGGTCAGTGGGCGGATTCTCCCATGCCGCTCCGGCCCCCTGGGCAGGCGCTGGCTGGTTCCTTCACAAGTTGTGGGGAGCAGGCCCCAGCCCGGGGCAGGCAGCCCCGGCAGGCCCCCCTACGATCGGGCCCCCTGCCCCAGGATCCTTGGCTGCGGACGCCCCCCAGCAGCTTTCGCTTGGGGCCGACACCGGTTTGTTCGAAACAGCCCTGCAGGGAAACCTGTTCGGCGCCCCCGAAGAGCCCAAGCCGGCGGCCCCTTCGGCCCCCTCCGGGGCCCTAGCCGATTCCGCCAACCTCGACGATGCCGCCCTGGAGGCCGATGCCAGCAGCCGGCCCCGGCGGCGGCGGCCCGCCCAGGCCGGGGCGGCGGGGCCAGATCCGGCCGCCATTGCCGCCCCAGACCGGGCAGCAGCCGGTCTGGCCCCAGGGGATCCAAGCTCCACCGATCCAGACCCTGGCGTATCCGACCCAGCCCCAACCGCCGAACCGCCAACCGCGGCGGGCCCCGACAGCGACCTACCCCCCTGGCACCACCACTCCCTGGTGGATCGCCAGCAGCTGCCACCAATGCTGCGCCACTACGTGGAGCTCAAGGCCGCCCATCCCGAGCGGCTGCTGCTCTACCGCCTCGGCGATTTTTTTGAATGCTTCTTTGAAGACGCGATCACGATCTCCCAGTTGCTGGAGCTGACGCTCACGGGCAAGGAGGCGGGCAAGGCCCATGGGCGGGTGCCGATGGCGGGCATTCCCCACCACGCCGCCGAGCGCTACTGCGGCGACCTGGTGCGCCGCGGTTTGTGTGTCGCCCTCTGCGACCAGCTGGAAGCAACCGCCGCCAAGGGAGCCCTGCTCAAGCGCGACATCACCCGGGTGCTCACCCCCGGCACGGTGATCGAGGAGGGGATGCTCTCGGCGCGGCGCAACAATTGGCTGTGCGGCGTGGTGGTCGAAGGCGGCCGCTGGGGCCTGGCGGTGGCGGATGTCAGCACCGGCGAATTCCGGGTGACCGAGCGCCAGGGCAGCGACCTGCTGCACCAGGAGCTGCTGCAACTGGACGCCGCTGAAGTGGTCTGGCCCGGCGATGGCAACCGCCCCAGTTGGTGTCCCGAAAGCCTGCGGCTGACGCCCTCGGCCCTCACCCCCTTCGCGGCCCCCGAGGCCAGGTCCAGCCTGCTCAAACGCTTCAAGCTGGCCAGCCTGGCGGGCCTGGGCCTGGCCGACCTGGCCCTGGGCCAGCGGGCCGCGGGCGGGCTGCTGCGCTACCTCGACGACACCCAACCGGGCGCCGCCATCCCCCTGGACCTGCCCACCACCTGGCATGCGGGCGACCAGCTGGTGCTCGATGCCCAGACGCGCCGCAACCTGGAACTGACCCGAACCCAGCTGGGCGGAGGCGTGCAGGGGTCCCTGCTCTGGGCCCTGGATCGCACCGTCACGGCCATGGGCGGCCGCTGCCTGCGCCGCTGGATCGAGGCGCCCCTGGTCGATCGGGCCGCCATCGGCGCCCGCCAGGACGGCGTCAGTGAACTGGTCAACCAACGGCCCCTGCGCCAGGCCCTGCGCCGGCTGCTGCGGCCCATGGGCGACCTGGAACGGCTCGCCGGCCGGGCTGGGGCCGGCAGCGCTTCCGCCCGGGATCTGGTGGCCCTGGCCGATGGCCTCGAACGGCTACCCCAGCTGGCCTCCCTGCTGGCCCAAGCGACCAGCCCACCCCTGGCGGCCCTGGCCCGGCCCTGGCCGGAGCTAGCCGAGCTGGCCGCACTGGTGCGCCACAGCCTGGTCGACGCGCCGCCCCTAGCACTGACGGAGGGTGGCCTGATCCACGACAGCGTCGATGGCCGCCTCGATGGCCTGCGCAACCAACTGGATGACCAGGACGCCTGGCTGGCCGAGCAGGAGGCGGGCGAACGCCGCGCCAGCGGCATTGCCAACCTGCGCCTGCACTACCACCGCACCTTTGGCTACTTCCTCTCGGTGAGCCGGGCCAAGGCGAGCGCCGTGCCGGAGCACTGGATCCGCCGCCAGACCCTGGCCAACGAGGAGCGCTTCGTCACCCCCGAACTCAAGGGCCGCGAAGGCCGGATCCTGCAGCTCAAGGCCCGCGCCGCCCAAAGGGAATTTGAATTGTTTGCCGAGCTGCGTAACCAGGTGGGCGCCCAGGCCAGCCCGATCCGGGCCGCGGCCCGGCTGGTGGCCGACCTCGATGCCCTGGGCTCCCTGGCGGAGGTGGCCGCCACCGGCGGCTATTGCCGGCCCGAGATCACGGCCGGGCGCGAGCTGCTGATCGAAGCCGGCCGCCATCCGGTGGTGGAGCAGCTGCTGGTGGAGAGCCCCTTCACCCCCAATGGCATTGCCCTGGGCGGCGGCCCGGCGCCGATTGGCCGCCCCGACCAGGACGGCAGCCCCCCCGACCTGCTGGTGCTCACGGGCCCCAATGCCAGCGGCAAGAGCTGCTATCTGCGCCAAACGGGGCTGCTGCAACTGATGGCCCAGATGGGCAGCTGGATTCCGGCCCGCTCCGCCCGGCTCGGCCTCGCCGATCGCATCTTCACCCGCGTCGGCGCCGGCGACGACCTGGCCAGCGGCCAGTCCACCTTCATAGTGGAGATGGCCGAAACGGCCAACATCCTTCACCACGCCAGCAGCCGCTCGTTGGTGTTGCTTGATGAGATTGGCCGGGGCACGGCCACCTTCGATGGCCTCTCGATCGCCTGGGCCGTGGCCGAACATCTGGCCGGCAAGATCCAGGCCCGCAGCGTCTTCGCCACCCACTATCACGAGCTCAATGAACTCGCCGAGCTGCACGCCAATGTGGCCAACGTGCAGGTGCTGGTGGAGGAAACGGGCGACGACCTGCTGTTCCTGCACCGGGTCGTAGCCGGGGGCGCCAGCCGCAGCTACGGCATCGAGGCCGCCCGCCTGGCCGGGGTGCCGGCGGCGGTGGTGTTGCGGGCCCGCCAGGTGCTGGGACGGATCGAGGCCAACAGCCATGTGGCGGTGGGGTTGCAGCCGTAGGCCTAGGGGCCCGAGCCGCAGGTGGGCCTGACCCGGTGCCTGCAGCCGGCGAGCCCCCTCAGCGCAGCTGATCGAGCCAGGCCCGCCGCAGCAGGGCATTGGCCGCCGCGGCCACCAGGGCCGCCCCACCCCTGCTGCCATCGAGCCGGATCTGGGCCAGGCCACTGGCGGCCAGGTGGCGCTTGCTCTCGGCCACACCGACAAAGCCCACGGGCATGCCGATCACCAGGGCCGGCGGCGGCCCCTGCTGGGCCAGTTCCAACAGCTGCTCCAGGGCCGTGGGGGCGCTGCCGACCAGCACCACGGCGCCGGGATGGTCCCCCAGGGCGGCCGCCATGCCCATGGCCGTGCGGGTGTGGCCCGCGGGCGCCCGCGGGGGCGCCCAATCGAGCACGCTGCGCACCGGATTGGCGAAGGTGCGCCGGGCCATCGGTTGGACCGCCGCCGCCGCCATGGCCGTGTCGGTGAGGATCACGGCGCCGGCCGCCAGGGCAGCCATGCCGGAGGCGCAGGCGCGATCGGACCAGTGCAGGTCGGCGGCGAGACTGAGGTCACCACCGCTGTGGATCACCCGTTCGAGCAGGTCCTGTTCCGCTGGATCAAGGCCGGTGGGTCCCAGCCAGCCGCGAATGCGCCGCACGCTTTCGTTAAAGATCGGATGGTCAAAGGGCGCCGCCAGGGGGTCGTCGTTGGCAGGGGCGATCCCGCTGCCGCTGGCTGGGCCCAAGCTCCCCGGCAAGGTCCCTTGGGAGGGGTCCGGCACGGTCTGGCGAGCAGGGTTCTCGCACGGCCCAGGGACGCTCTGGCGGAAGGTCTCGCGGAAGGTCTCGCCTGCGCCCACTCCACACCCTGAGACAGCCCACAATTGAGTTTACGAATGGGCTCCCGCAGCCAGGTCCGCGCCGATGCCGATCCATCTCTTTTGGGGGGATGACGAAGCGGCCCGCAACCGGGCCGTGGACGCCCTGATCCAGCAGGTCTGCGACCCCAGCTGGCAGAGCATCAACCTCACCCGCCTCGATGGCAACGACCAGGGCCAGGCGGCCCAGGCCCTGGCCGAGGCCCGCACGCCGCCCCTGGGGGCAGGCGACCGGCTGGTGTTGCTGCAGCGCAGCCCCTTCTGTAACCAGTGTCCGGCCGAGCTGGCCAGCCAACTGGAGGCGACCCTGGGCCAAATCCCCGACCACTGCCACCTGGTGCTGGTGAATGGGGCCAAACCGGATGCGCGGCTGCGCACCACCAAGGCGCTCAAGGCCGTGGCTGAAGAACGCAGCTTCAGCCTGCCGGCTGTGTGGGACGGGGCCGGCCAGGTCGAGCTGGTGAGCCGCACGGCCCAGGAGATGGGCCTGGCGATTGGGCCGGCGGCGGCCGAGGCCCTGGCCGAGGCCATCGGCAGCGACAGTGCCCGCCTTGCGAGCGAACTGGAGAAGCTCTCCCTCTATGGCGGCACCGGCCAAGCGGGCGGCCCTGGCGCCCCGATCACGGCCGCTGCCGTGGCCGCCCTGGTCGGCAGCCACGCCACCTCGAGCCTGCAGGTGGGCGATGCCCTGCTGGCAGGCCAAAGCGCCGCAGCGATCGCCCTGGTGGAGCAGCTGCTGGAGGTGAACGAGCCGGCCCTGCGGATCGTGGCGGCCCTGAGCAGCCAGATCCGCGGCTGGCTGTGGGTGAGCCTGCTCGATGCCCAGGGGGAACAGGACGTGGCCGTGATCGCCAAGGCGGCCGGCATCGGCAACCCCAAACGCATCTATGTGATGCGCAAACAAATCCGCGGCCGCCCCCCGGGGCGCTTCCTGCGCCTGCTGGGCCAGCTGCTGGAGGTGGAGGCGGCCCTGAAACGGGGCAGTGACCCGGGGGATGCCTTCCGCGATGGCTTTTTGCTCTCGTGGACCTGATCGAGACCTAAATAAGGCTGAATGGCCTGACTCCAAAGGCCCCCGCAAGCCTCAATAGGCCGCGTAACTCTTCTCTTCCACCAGCAGGGACCCGCAGAGCTGGTTGATGCGGGCCTTGAGGGCGGCGCGCTGGTCGTTGGTGCGATACACCGAGCGGGCCAGGGCCACAAAGCCAGCACCAAAATCGCCGGCCCGCTCACAGTCACGGATGCGGTCTTCGATGTCCCATAGCTCGCCATTGACGGACACCAGCTCGGCAGTGGCAGCCGCCAAGTCCTCCAGGCCGCCGGCTGGGTCACCACTTGGGAGGCCATCGGCACCAGCTCCAGCCTCGCCAAAACACCCCCGAGCAACCAGGCCAGCCCGGGCCGCCACCGCCTCCAGGGCGGCCAGCTCCACGGCCACGTTGGCCCGCTTGGTGGGATCGCCGATCCGCTGGGCCTTGATCTGCAGGATCGTGATTTTGTCGACCAGTTCCCCCGCCGAAACGGGCACCAGAAGCTCCATCACCAAGCTCGAACCAGGCAGACCAGGCTAGGGGCCGATAATCGGCCGATCACGCGCAGCAATACCGGGAATGGGCCTGCTGGTTCAGAAGTTCGGCGGCACCTCGGTCGCGGATGTGGAACGGATCCAAGCGGTGGCCCGGCGCATCGCCGCCAGCCGCGAGGCCGGCCATGACCTGGTGATCGTGGTCTCGGCCATGGGCCACACCACCGACGAACTCACCGGCCTGGCCCGGGCCATCAGCGGCGACCCGCCCCAGCGGGAGATGGACATGCTGCTGACCACCGGCGAACAGGTGTCGATCGCCCTGCTGGCCATGGCCCTGCATGCCCAGGGGGTGCCGGCGGTCTCGATGACCGGGCCCCAGGTGGGCATCGTCACCGAATCGACCCACGGCCGCGCCCGCATCCTCGAGGTGCGCACCGAACGGATCCAGCGCCATCTGGACAACGGCCTGGTGGTGGTGGTGGCTGGCTTCCAGGGCACCAGCAGCGGCCATGCCGGCACCCCGGAGATCACCACCCTGGGCCGGGGCGGTTCCGACACCTCGGCCGTGGCCCTGGCCGCGGCCCTGGGGGCCGAGGCCTGCGAGATCTACACCGATGTGCCGGGCGTGCTCACTACCGACCCCCGCAAGGTGGCCAATGCCCAGCTGATGACCACGATCAGCTGCAACGAAATGCTGGAACTGGCCAGCCTGGGAGCCGCCGTGCTGCACCCCCGGGCGGTCGAGATCGCCCGCAACTACGGCGTCCCCCTGGTGGTGCGGTCCAGCTGGAGCGACGCCCCTGGCACCCTGCTCACCAGCGACAGCGCCAACCGCCGTCCCGGCCACACGGGCCTGGAGCTGAGCCGGCCCGTGGATGGGGCCGAACTGGAGGAACACCAGGCGGTGCTGGCCCTCTCGCACGTGCCCGACCAACCGGGCGTGGCGGCTCGCCTGTTTGAGGCCCTCTCCGCCGCCGGTCTGAATGTGGATTTGATCGTGCAGGCCACCCATGAGGGGGCCAGCAACGACATCGCCTTCACCCTGGCCGAAACGGAACTGGAGCGGGCCCGCACCGTTTGCCAGGAGCTGCTGGCGGCCCTGGGCGCCGACCAGGCCAGGCTCACGGCCGAGGCCGGCATGGCCAAGCTGAGCATCGCGGGGGCCGGCATCCTGGGCCGCCCCGGCGTCGCCGCCCGCCTGTTCGACACCCTGGCCAAGGCCAGCATCAACCTGCGCCTCATCGCCACCAGCGAGGTGAAGGTGAGCTGCCTGGTGGCGGGACACCAGGGCAGCAAGGCCCTGCAGGCGGCCGCCCAGACCTTCGAATTGGCCGAGCAGCAACTGCGGCTTAACCCCAGCCCGGCGGGCCTGGGCGAACCGGAGGTCCGGGGCGTCGCCCTCGACCGGGACCAGGCCCAGGTGGCGGTCCATCGCATTCCCGACCGACCCGGCAGCGCCGCCGCCGTCTGCCGGGCCCTCGCCGATGCGGGCCTCTGCCTCGATGCGATCGTCCAGTCGGAGCGCACCCACGGCAGCGGCGGCCAGCTCAGCCGCGACATGGGTTTCACCCTGCGCCGCGACGACCTGGGCCGGGCCCGGGCGGCCCTGCAGCCCCTGTTGGCCCAGTGGCCCGGGGCCCGCTTCGAAGAGGGCATGGCGATCGCCCGGGTCAGTGCGGTGGGGGCGGGCATGCCCTCCACCGCCGGCACCGCCGCCCGCATGTTTCGCTGCCTGGCCGAAGCCGGCATCAACATCGAAATGATCGCCACCAGCGAAATCCGCACCAGCTGCGTGGTGGCCGAAGCCGATGGGGTGGCGGCCCTACGGGCGGTCCATGGCGCCTTTGGTCTGGGTGGAGCGGCCGTTCACAAGGCCGAGGGCACGGAATCGGACAGCGAAGCCCAGGTCAGCCCCTGAGCCTTCCGGCAGGCCCAGGCCCCTAGACCGCCAATCAACCGGCATCCCCCGGTTCAGGCACGGGCTGGGGCCCCGGCTCAGGCCTTGCCCACCAACTTCTGGCGCAGGGTCTTGATGCGATCGCGCAGGCTGGCGGCCCGTTCGTATTCGAGATTTTTGGCGGCGTCCTTCATGCGGTCCTCCAGCTGGGTGATCAGCTCCGGCAGGGATTCGAGCGGCACTTCGTTGTGCACCGCCTGGTCGGTGGCCTCCTCCAATTGCTCATCATTGAGCCGGCGCGACACCTCCAGGAAGGCAAGAATCGAGTTTCCGGCCCGCTTGCCCGCCGGCGTAGGCGTAATGCCGTGTTCGAGGTTGTAGGCGTGCTGAATGGCCCGGCGGCGCTCCGTTTCCGAGATCGCCTTGGCCATCGAATCGGTGAGGTTGTCGGCATAGAGCAGGGCCTTGCCTTCGATGTGGCGGGCCGCCCGGCCGATGGTTTGGATCAGGGAGCGCTCCGCCCGCAGGAATCCCTCCTTATCGGCATCAAGAATCGCCACCAGCGACACCTCAGGCAAATCCAATCCTTCCCGCAACAGGTTCACACCAACGAGCACATCGTATTCGCCATTGCGGAGGTCTTGGATGATCTCGATGCGCTCGATCGAGTGGATTTCGGAGTGGAGATAGCGCACCTTCACACCATTTTCAGCCAGGTAATCGGTGAGATCTTCTGCCATGCGCTTGGTCAAGGTGGTGATCAGCACCCGCTCCTTTTTATCGGCCCGCTCGCGAATCTCACCGAGCAGGTCATCAACCTGGCCCTCGGTGGGGCGCACCTCCACAATGGGATCAAGCACGCCGGTGGGGCGGATCACCTGCTCCACGATCTGGCCCTTGCTTTGGGCCATTTCCCAGTTGCCCGGGGTGGCACTCACAAAGATCGTCTGTTGGGCCTTTTCCCAGAATTCATCGCCCTTGAGCGGCCGGTTGTCGGCGGCTGAGGGCAGGCGGAAGCCGTGCTCAATCAGCACCTGCTTTCGCGATTGGTCGCCGTTATACATGGCCTGCAGCTGGGAGCAGGTGACGTGGCTTTCATCGACCACCAGCAGCCAATCCTTGGGGAAGTAATCAATCAGGCATTCGGGCGGGGTGCCTGCGGGTCGGCCGGCCAGGTGGCGGGCGTAGTTTTCGACGCCGTTGCAATAGCCCACCTGCTCGAGCATCTCCAGGTCGTAGGTGGTGCGCTGCTCCAACCGCTGGGCCTCCAGCAGGCGGCCTTCGCGGTTGAGCAGGTCGAGCCGGTCATGCAACTCGCCGCGAATCTCCGCGATCGCCCCCTCCAGCCGTTCCTTCGGCGTCACAAAGTGCTTGGCGGGGTAGATGTTGATCGTGTCGAGGCTTTGCAGGATCTCGCCGGTGGTGGGATCCACATAGCGGATCGCTTCGATCTCATCACCAAACAACTCAATCCGCACGAGGCGATCCTCGTAGGCCGGCCCGATCTCGAGCACATCGCCGCGCACGCGAAAACGGCCACGCGAAATTTCCAGATCATTGCGGGCATATTGGTTGTTGACCAATTCGCGCAGGGAGGCCCGCAAATTTAGGGTTTCACCCACCTGAAACTTCACCGCCGCCTTGAGATATTCCGAAGGAATACCCAGGCCGTAAATGCAGCTGATTGAAGCCACCACGATCACATCGGAGCGCTCAAACAAAGAGCGCGTAGCCGAGTGGCGCAGCATGTCGATTTCCTCGTTAATCGAGGCGGTCTTGGCGATATAGGTATCCGACACAGCCACATAGGCCTCGGGCTGGTAATAGTCGTAGTAGGAGATAAAATATTCAACGGCATTGTTGGGGAAAAATTCCCGCAACTCATTGCAAAGCTGGGCCGCCAGGGTCTTGTTGTGGGCGAGCACCAGGGTGGGCCGGCCCGTACGGGCGATCACATTGGCGATCGAAAAGGTTTTGCCGGTACCGGTGGCGCCCAGCAGAGTTTGGTAGCGCTCGCCGCCATCAACGGCCCGGACCATGGCCTCAATGGCCGTGGGCTGGTCGCCTTTCGGTTCGTAGGGGGCGTGGAGCTCGAAGTGGGCCATCGGGCCATTCTCAGCCCAGGGGGGCCTGGCTGGGGGGTGGTCCACCGACCCTGAATAGACGTCAAACCCGCCAAGGGACCCCTAAGGGACCCCGGACGGACCTAATCACGCCCCGAAGCCGAGCAGAACGGGGCGATCACCGCGCTCAGGCCTGGGACGCCACGGCCACGCCGCTGCCCAGGGCCTCGCGCAGGCTGCGGACCACGGCCACCATGGCCAGCTCATCGCCGAGGCGATTGACGGCCGAACCGACCCCGACGCCACTGGCACCGGCGGCGATCGCCAGGGGCAGGGTCACGGCCGAGAGGCCGGAGGCGCAGAGCACGGGCACGGAGACGGCGCGGCTAATCGCGTGGGCTGCGGCCAGGGTGGGTGCGGCCTTTTCAATCAGGCCGAGGCTGCCGGGGCTGAAGGGCCGGGCGCTGGTGCCGCCCTCGGTCTGGATCAGGTCGGCACCGGCTCCAACCAGATCCATGGCGAGCTGCTCCTGCTGGTCGAGGGGAAGCACGTGGGGCACGGTGACCGACAGCACCACCTCAGGCAGCAGGGTCCGGGTGCGGCGGGTGAGCTCGAGCACCTCGGCGGCATCAAAAATGCGGCCGAGGGGATAGAAGGCGTCGTAGTTGCCGATCTCGACCATGGCGGCTCCAGCGGCCACGGCAGCAGGGAACAGCTCGGGATCCACGGCCGACACACAAATCGGCAGGCCGGACACGGCGGCGGCCCGGCGCACCAGCTCGGGATCACAGGCCAGATCGATCAGGTCGGCGCCGCCCAGGCCGGCGGCGCGACTGATGCGCTCCACCGAGGCGGCATCAAAATTGGTGAGGCCGGCGATCACCTTGAGCAGGTGCCGCGAGGCCAGGGCTTGCTGCAGTTGAAGCGGCAGGCTGGACAGACGGGACATGGGCGGCCGGACAGCGAATGAAGCCAATTCTCCCATCCGAAGCCTCGCCAGAGCCAGGCCCGCCCCAGGGGCCCTCCAGCACCGGAGGCCAGGCCCGCCCCCCCTGGGGCCCGATCCATGCCGCCCTGCACCGGCGCCTGCGCCGCGACCCCGACCTGCTGCCCGCCGGGGCGCCCCTGCTGCTGGCGGTGTCCGGCGGCCAGGACTCCATGGCCCTGACCAGGCTGCTGCAGGACCTGGGCCGGCTGCACGGCTGGAGCCTGCACCTCTGGCACGGCGACCACGGCTGGCGCCCCGAATCGGCGCGCCAGGCCGAAGAACTGCAGGCCTGGGCCGAGGGCTGTGGGCTGGCGATCACGCTGGAACGGGCCAGCGCTCCCCCCGCCAGCGAAGCCGCGGCCCGGGCCTGGCGCTACGACCGCCTGGGGGCCCAGGCCCTTGAACGGGCCTGCCGCCACGTGGTGACCGGCCACACCGCCAGCGACCGGGCCGAAACCCTGCTGCTGCACCTGGCCCGGGGCAGCCACCGCCAGGGCCTGGCCAGCCTGCGGCGGCGGCGGCCCCTAAGCCCAGACTCACCAATCAGCCTGGTGCGCCCCCTGCTGGGCCTAGGCCGGGCCGACACCGGCCAATTCTGCGTCGACTGGGACCTGCCGATCTGGCTTGACCCCAGCAATGCCAGTCCCCGCTTCAGCCGCAACCGCATCCGCCAGGAGGTGATGCCGGTGCTGGAGCAGCTCCATCCCGGCTGCGCCAGCCGCATCAGCGCCCTCGCCGAACGGCTGGAACAGGAACAGGCGGGCCTGGAGGAGCTGCTCGATCTAGCCCTCACCACCCTCACCCCACACCCAAGGGCGGGAACGGCCCCGGGCCTAGACCGGGCCGGCCTCACCCGCCTGGGGCAGCCGAACCAGGGGCGGATCCTGCACCACTGGCTCAAACGGCATAGCGGCCTCAGCCTGGAGGCCGCCAACCTGGAGTCGTTGCTGGGAGAACTCCAACCCCACCAGGGCCCAGGCGAGCGGCCCCTGGGCCAGGGATGGCGGCTGGGCTGGAGCCGTCACCTGCTGGTGTTAATGCCGCCGGCGAACGGACCTGGCCCAGGGGCGGCCTAACCCGGGCCCAGGGCGAGCAGGGACCAACCCGGACCTTTGGCCGAATCCCGGTCAGACTTCCGCAAGATCCATCCGTCACCGCCGCCGGAGCCGCTTGTGAGCACCAACCTTCAGGACGCCTATATCGCCGTCGAGCATGCCTACAGCATGCAGCAGTTTCCTGAGGCCCTGCGCCTCGCCAAGGAACTCGTGCCCCGCATTCCCAGCGGCTCAGCGGACCAGCTGGATCTAAGGCTGCAATTGCTGATCGGCCACACCTATCTCTATGGCCTGGGCCAACCCCAGCAGGCCCTGCCCTGTTATCAACAGGTGTGGACCGAAAGCGATGACCCCACCTACCGGGAACTAGCCGAACAGGGCCTGACCCTCTGCCAGCAAGCCGGCGCCAGCGAGGCTGCAAGCGTCGATGACACATCCACCAACGCCAGTTCAGGAGCGGCCGTGCCCTGGCTGGAGGACCTGGGCAGCCTGGGCCCAACCAGCCAAGTTGGCAGCGAGGCCCCCCAGGAGCAACCTGGGTTGGCGGGGGCCATGGCGGCGGCCCAACCCTGGGCCGTGAAGGCCGATCAGTCGGTGACCGCCGAACTGGTCGAGCGGATCGAACCGATCGAAGCGGACCTGGTTGAGGTGGTTGGGGTGCCTGCCCAATCGCCAGGGACCCCTGGGGGCCTCGAAAGCCCCCAGGCCTTTAGTCCCGCCGAGGCGGCCGAACTGGCCAAGGGCCTCCTGCGGGTGGTGCTGCGCTAAGGCCCAGGCCGGGGTTGACCCGGCCCAGGCAAGGGCAAGGCCCTCAGCTGACGGCGCCGGAACGGCGGCGACGGGTGCGGGTGGCGGCCAGGTCCGGATCTTCGATCGGGGCTTCGGCAGCCGTCACCGCCACGAGTTGGCGCTGGGGTTCTGGGGCGGCTGGGGCCGGAGCTGCGGGCTGGGCCAGGGCCGTAGCCGCAGGGGCCGGAGCCTGGCGATCGCGGTTCACCTCCCGATTGACATCACGGTTCACCTCCCGGCTCAGTTCACGACCGCCATCGCGGCGACCACCCCGGGGGGCGGGGCGGCTGTCGGGCTCGGCATCGGCGCGACCCTTGTAGGCGGGGGTGCCGCCTGGGGCCGGCTGAACCAGACAAATGATCAGTGGTTCCACCTGGAGCTCGCGGCGCAGGCGCCGCTGCAGGCCCACTTCAATTTCGCGCTGGACGCCCATCCAATCGACATCGGGGGCCGCACCGCCACTGTTACGGGACAACTGGTTCCAGCGATTCTCCAGCACCCAACCGATTTCACGCTCGGCCCAGAGGGACATCTTGCGGGCATCGGCAGTGGTGACGACGCCGCGGAGGTTGACCCGGGGCGGGGCTGCCATCACCCCATCGGTGCTGATCACGGCCAGCAGGGTGATGACGCCATCTTCGGCTAGCTGTTGGCGTTCCTTCAGCACCCGGGCATCAACGATGCCGTTGCGGGAAGCATCCAGCAATTCGATCCCTGCTTTGACTGGATCGCCCTTGCGAATCGACTCGGGCTTGAGTTCCACCACATCACCGTTTTCGATGATCAGGCAGTTCTCGGCGGGAATGCCCATGGATTGCGCTGTTTTGGCGTGGGCCACCAACATGCGGTGTTCGCCATGCACGGGCACGAAGAACTTGGGCCGGGTCAGGGCCAGCATCAATTTGTCGTCTTCCTGGGAGCCGTGGCCGGACACATGGATGCCCTCACCCTTGCCATAGACCACCTTGGCGCCCAGCATCATCAGCCGGTCGATCGTGTTCACCACCGAGATGGTGTTACCGGGAATTGGGCTGGCCGAGAAGATGATCGTGTCGGAGGGCTTGACCTGGACCTGGGGATGGTCGCTGCGGGAAATGCGGCTCAGGGCGGCAAGGGGCTCGCCCTGGCTGCCGGTCATCAGTAGCAGGGTTTCGCGATCTGGCAGGTCGCGAATCTGCTTGATCGGCACAAACAGCTCATCCGGGCAGCGCATATAACCGAGCTCCCGGGCCTTGGCGATCACGTTGAGCATGGAGCGGCCCAGCAGACCCACCTTGCGGCCATGCTTCATGGCGAGCTCAAGGATCATCGAAACCCGGTGGGTGGAGCTGGCAAAGGTGGTGAGAATCACCCGGCCTTGGGCATTGCCAATGTGGCGATCAAGGTGGGGGAACACGGCCCGCTCAGGCGGTGTGAAACCGGGCAGCTCGGCGTTGGTGGAATCACTAAACAGGCACAGCACCCCCTGTTCGCCGTAGTGGGCCATGCGCTGGATGTCGAAATACTCGCCATCAACCGGGGTGTGGTCGAATTTGAAGTCTCCGGTGAAAATCACCACGCCGGCAGGGGTGGTGATTGCCAGGGAGAAGCTGTCTGCGAGCGAGTGGGTGTTGCGGATGAACTCCACCTTGAAGTGCTGACCCACCTGCACCACGTCGCGCGGCGAGACCGTTTGGAGGATTGTGCGATCCATCACGCCAGCTTCCTCCATTTTGCCCGTGAGCATGGAGAGGGCCAGGCGGGGCCCATAGATCACAGGGATCGTGAAGTTCTTGAGGTGGTGGGGAATGCCCCCGATGTGATCTTCATGGCCATGGGTAACGATCATGCCGCGAATCCGCTTCTGGTTTTCGCGTAGATAGCTGGTGTCGGGCAACACCACGTTGACGCCATGCATGCCATCGCTGGGGAAGGCGAGGCCGCCGTCCACCAGCATCAGGTCGTCGCCGTATTCAAAAACGCAGGTGTTTTTACCGATCTCATGCAAACCGCCGAGGGGAATGACCCGCAGGGTGGGCTGTTTCTCGGCGGCCTCGGAGCGGCCGGCGCTGGCATTACGGGTGATCGGATTGGATGGGCTCATCAGGGGAAAGAAAAAAGAAGGGGAATCGATGCCGAACTGAATGCAACGCCTCCGGACCGTTTTTTGCAGGGTGGGCTGCTGCTGGGGGCTGGAGGGCTGGGATGGGCCTTGGCGTCAGGTAGGACGCAGGGCTGCCAGGGCTGTGGTTAATCGCTCGCGCACATCACTAGGGGCGGATACCAGGGGAAGACGGGGGGCGCCCACGGGCCAGCCGCTCAACTCCAGCGCGGCTTTGACGGGAATCGGATTGGTGGTCAAAAACAGGGCCTTGCAAAGGGGCAGTAGCCGTTCGTGCAGGGCTAGGGCGCTGGCGTGATCGCCGGCGAGGAAGGCGCTAACCATCTGGCTGATCTCGCGGGCCACCAGATGGCCGGCCACACTCACCACACCCACGGCGCCCACGGCCAACATGGGCAGGGTGAGGGCGTCATCGCCGCTGTAGATCGCCAGCCGCTCACCACAGGCGGCCCGCAATTGGCTGACCTCCTCGGTGGTGCCACTGGCGGCCTTAAAACTCACCACATTGGGAAGGTCGAGCAGCCGGGCCGTGGTTTCCGGACTCAGGCTGGTGCCGGTGCGACCAGGGATGTTGTAAAGCATCAACGGCAATTCAGGGGCCGCCAGGGCCACGGCCCGGAAATGGGCTTCCAGACCCTCCTGGGGCGGCTTGTTGTAGTAGGGCACCACCACTAGGGCGCCATCGGCGCCGAGAACGGCCGCCTGGCCGATCGCCTCAATCGCCTCGGCGGTGCAGTTGCTGCCGGTGCCCGCCAGCAGGGCGGCCCGGTTACCCACGGCGGCCTTGACGGCGGAGAAAAGCTGGTGTTGCTCCTCCCAGCTGAGGGTTGGGGATTCGCCGGTGGTGCCGCAAAGCACCAGGCCGTCGCAACCCTCGTCCACCAGGTGGCTAGCCAGTCGACCTGCCAGGTCGAGATCCACGGCACCATCGGCGCCAAAGGGGGTGACCATGGCCGTAACCACCCGGCCGAAGGGGGCGGGGGAGGCGGCCCCGGGGGTAAGTGGGCTTGGCAGGGAACGGGTCATCGGCCCACTCCTGCAGCTGCTTCGCTGGGAGGGGCGCTGGCGCCTGCCGCCCCAGCGGGATCGAGCAGCAACTCGGCGATCTGGATGGCATTGAGGGCTGCGCCCTTGCGAATCTGGTCGCCGCAGAGCCAGAGCTCCAGGGCATTTGGCTCGCTCAGGTCCTGGCGGATGCGACCCACGGCCACCGGATCCCGGCCCGTGACATCCGTCGGCATTGGGAAGCGGTTAGCGGCGAAATCCTCGATCAACTCCACCCCCGGCGCCTGGGCCAGCAGGGCCCGGGCCTCCTCCACCGGGAAAGGTTCGTGGAACTCAATGTTGAGGGCCTCGGAGTGAGCCCGCAGCACCGGCACCCGCACACAGGTGGCCGTGACCCGCAGCTCGGGCAGGCCCATGATCTTGCGGGTCTCATGCAGCATTTTCAGCTCTTCTTCGCAGTAGCCGTTGTCCTGCAGGGGCGAGTTGTGCAGGAACAGGTTGAAGGCGAGTGAGTAGGGCAGCACGGCGCTTTCGGGGTTGCCGCCATCGAGCACGGTCTGGCTGAGGCTGCGCAGCTCCTCCATGGCACGGGCGCCGGCGCCGCTAGCCGATTGGTAGGTGCTCACCACCACCCGACGCAGGGGCCGCCGGGCTGCCAGGGGCGCCAGGGCCAGGGTCATCAGGATCGTGGTGCAGTTGGGATTGGCGATGATCCCCTGGTGGCCAAAGGCCGCCTGGGGATTCACCTCGGGCACCACCAAGGGCACCTGGGGATCGAGGCGAAAGGCGCTGGAGTTGTCGATCACCAACGCTCCGGCCGCCGCCGCCACGGGGGCCCACTGCTTGGACACCGAACCGCCGGCTGAGGCCAGCACCACATCCACCCCCGTAAAAGCCTCGGCAGTCACGGGCTGGATGGGCCAGGAGTGGCCGTTCCAGCTCAAGGACTGACCAGCCGAGCGGGGTGACGCCAACAACACCAGCTCCGCCACCGGGAACTGGCGCTCGGCCAACAGGGTGAGCAATTCCTGGCCCACGGCCCCGGTGGCACCAAGCACGGCCACCTTTAGGGGCCGGTTGGGGAGGGAACTGGCGGTCGGGAGGGACAAGGGCGGCAGGGGAGAAAGGGAACGGTTGGGGCCTGAAGGCACCGGGCTGGTCAACAGGCTGGGCTCAGATCGAAAAAGGCTCGGGGTTGGCAAACGCTGGCGAGCCGAGGGCGGTTGGATCCTGAAAAGGCTGGTCCCAGGCCCTGGGTGGCTGGCTCGGACCTAAGAGCCCTTGGACTAAACCAACCCCTGGCCGGCGAGGGCGGGGAGCGGAATTCCCAATAGGGGAAACCTGGGCTGGCAAAGGATTGGGACTGGGGGGCAGGCCCCTGCTGCCCAGGCAACCCGACGCTTGGGACTGGAGCTGGATCTGGGGGAGACCCTGGACTGGGGGCCAGGATCGGGTTTGGGGCACCAACGTCAGCGGGGACGTTGGTCTGGCTAGTGGGGCTTGGGGCAGGGCAAGCGGGACTGGAGCTGAACTGGTTCTGCGCTGGAACTGGACCGGATTCTGGGCTGGGCCTGGACGGGTGGACTGGATCTGGGGTCGGTGGGAAGGGGGGTAGGGGGACGTATGGGAGGCGGAGGGTTGGGGCAGCGGCCGGCCCAACCCCCCACCGGAGGGGATGGAGTGAACAATACGCGGCCATTCGGTCCTTGGCGATGGCCCCAGGGACGGCGCCCTAGGGGGCCGGTGAGGTCAGTTCCTAGGATCGTTGGCTGCCCCGCCGATCCGGTCCGGCGTTCCTACCCACCTGCCCGCCATGAGTTCTGCTGCCAGCGTCGCCACCACCAGCCTGAAGGTCACCACCAGCCCGCGCCCGGGCAGCCGCCTGGCCCTGGAAGTGGCCGTTCCGGCGGGCCGCAGCCAGTCGAGCTACGACGCTGCCCTGGAGAAACTCAGCCGCAGCATCAAGTTGCCTGGCTTCCGTAAGGGCAGGGTGCCCCGGCCGGTGCTGCTGCAACAAATCGGCCCCCTGCGGGTCCGCGCCACGGCCCTGGAGGACCTGGTCGATGCCGTGTTCCGGGATGCCCTGGCCCAGGAGGAGATCCCGGCGATCGGCCAACCGGAATTGGCCGGAGGCTTCGAGGCCCTGCTGGAGCGTTTCGCCCCCGGCGAGGAACTCACCTTGATCCTGGAGCTGGATGTGGAACCTACCCCCAGCCTGAAAATCACCAAGGGTCTGGTGGCCGCCAGCGAAGCCGTCAGCTACGACCCCGCCCGGGTTGAGGAATGGATTGAGCAGTCCCGCCAGAAGCTGGCCAGCCTGGTGCCGGTCGAGGACAGGCCCGCCCAGGCCGGTGATGTGGCCGTGGTCGACTTCAGCGGCACCTTCGGTGATGACGGCAGCCCGATCAGCGGCGGCAGTGGCGAAGGGATGGAAGTGGAATTGGAAGAGGGCCGCATGATCCCCGGCTTCGTGGAAGGGGTGATCGGCATGGCGGTGGGCGACACCAAGACCGTGGCCTGCCAGTTCCCCGAGGAGTACCCCCAGGAGGACTGCCGCGGCCGGGCGGCGAGCTTCGTGCTCACCCTCACCGACCTCAAGACCAAGGAGTTGCCCGAGCTCGACGACTCCTTCGCCCAGCAGGCCAGCGACAAGGAAACCCTCGCCGAGCTGCGCACCGACCTGGAAGCCCGCCTCCAGGAAGACGCCGAACGGCGCGACAAGGCCAACCGCCACGACGCCCTGCTCGACGCCCTGGTGGAGCAGCTCGAGGTGGAACTGCCCGAAACCCTCGTGCAGGAAGAGATCCGCGCCCTGCTGGAGCAGACCGCCGGCCAGCTGGCCCAGCAGGGCATGGACGTGCGCAAGCTGTTTACCCCCGACCTGGTGCGCAGCCTGCGGGACACCTCCCGGCCCGAAGCCGAAAAGCGCCTACGCCGCAGCCTGGCCCTCAAGGCCCTGGCCCTGGCCGAAGCGATCGAACTGGCCGAGGAGGAGCTCGAAACCAAGATCAAGGAGCTCTCCCGCAGCATCAGTGAGAGCGGCACCATCGATCCGGCCCGCCTGCGCCAGGCCGTGCAAGAAGACCTGATGCGCCAGAAGCTGCTCGACTGGCTCGAAAGCCACAGCACCATCACCGCCAAGACCCCCGGGGACCTGGCGCAGGAACAGGCCGCTGGGGACACCGAAGTTGGCGAGCCGGCAACCAAGCCCGCCCCTAAGACCAAGGCCCCGGCCAGCAAAAAAGCCGCCGCCAAGGACCCTGAAGCCACCGCTGACTAGGCCGATACCGCCGCGCCCACTTGGGCGCCATAGATTGATTCCACTGCCCTAAGCCCAACGGCCGCGTGATCGACGCCCAACCCCGAGCCCTGCGCCACCATCCGGTCCTGAACCAATGGCAAGGCGTCCGCCCCGAGGCGATCGCGCCCAGACCCCAGGCCGCCCCTGGGGTTCTGCCCACCGTGGTCGAACAGTCCGGCCGGGGCGAGCGGGCCTTTGACATCTATTCGCGCCTGCTGCGCGAGCGCATCATCTTCCTGGGCACCGGCATCGATGACGCCGTGGCCGATGCCCTGGTGGCCCAGCTGCTCTACCTGGAAGCCGAAGACCCCGAAAAGGACATCCAGATCTATGTGAACTCCCCCGGGGGCTCGGTGACCGCCGGACTGGCCATCTACGACACGATGCAGCAGGTGGCCCCGGACATCGTCACCATCTGCTACGGCTTGGCCGCCAGCATGGGCGCCTTCCTGCTGTCGGGCGGCACCAAGGGCAAGCGCCTAGCCCTGCCGAACGCACGCATCATGATTCACCAGCCCCTGGGCGGCGCCCAGGGCCAGGCCGTGGACATCGAGATCCAGGCCAAGGAGATCCTCTTCCTCAAGGACACCCTCAATGGCCTGATGGCCGACCACACGGGCCAACCCCTAGAAAAAATCGCTGAAGATACGGACCGGGATTACTTCCTTTCCCCCGCCGAGGCCGTCACCTACGGCCTGATCGACCGGGTCGTGACCGATGGGACTCCCGTCTAATCAACCAGCTCCTGCCTCCCGATCAGCGCTCGACGCCCCACCTGCCCTGGACCTACCCCTTAGACGCCTCCCTCGATGGCCAAGTTCGACGCCCACCTGAAGTGCTCGTTCTGCGGCAAGTCCCAGGAACAGGTCCGCAAGTTAATTGCCGGCCCTGGCGTGTACATCTGCGACGAGTGCATCGATCTCTGCAACGAGATTCTCGATGAGGAGCTAACCGAAAGCCAGGTGGCGGCCCGCAGCGCCCCCGAAACCAAGAGCAAGGCCCCCAGCAAGAAAACCGCCAAACCGGCCCCAACCCTGGCGGAGGTGCCCAAGCCCCACCAAATCAAGGCCTTCCTCGACCAGCAGGTGGTGGGCCAGGAGGACGCCAAAAAAGTGCTGGCCGTGGCGGTTTACAACCACTACAAACGGCTGGCCTGGCAGGGCGATGGCCAGGGGGAAACGGATCAAACCGCCACCCGCCTCCAAAAGTCGAACATCCTGCTCATCGGTCCCACCGGCTGTGGCAAAACCCTGCTCGCCCAGACCCTGGCCGAGATGCTGGATGTGCCCTTCGCCGTGGCCGATGCCACCACCTTGACCGAAGCGGGCTACGTCGGCGAAGACGTGGAGAACATCCTGCTGCGGCTGCTGCAGAAGTCCGACATGGATGTGGAGCAAGCCCAGCGCGGCATCATCTATATCGATGAGATCGACAAAATCGCCCGCAAGAGTGAGAACCCTTCGATCACCCGCGATGTGTCCGGAGAAGGGGTGCAACAGGCCCTGTTGAAACTGCTGGAAGGCACCCTGGCCAACGTGCCGCCCCAGGGGGGCCGCAAGCATCCCTATCAGGACTGCATCCAAATCGACACCAGCCAAATCCTGTTCATCTGCGGTGGCGCCTTTGTGGGGCTGGAGGATCTGGTGCAACGGCGCCTGGGCCGCAACTCGATCGGTTTCCTGCCGGCCGATGGCCGTAGCCGCCAACACAAGGACCTCCAGGCCGCCCAGGTGTTGCGCCAGCTGGAGCCCGACGACCTGGTGCGCTACGGCCTAATCCCGGAATTCATTGGCCGGCTGCCGGTGAGCGCCATGCTCGAACCGCTGGACAGCCACGCCCTCGAATCGATTCTCACCACCCCCCGCGACGCCCTGGTCAAGCAGTTCCAGACCTTGCTGAGCATGGATAACGTGCGCCTCGAATTCGAAGCGGGGGCCGTGCAGGCGATCGCCGCCGAGGCCCATCGTCGCAAGACCGGTGCCCGGGCCCTGCGCGGCATCATCGAAGAGTTGATGCTCGATGTGATGTACGACCTGCCCTCCAGCACCGAGATCAAGAGTTTCACCGTCACCCAGGCCATGGTGGAGCAGCGCAGCAAGGCCAAGGTGCTGGAGATCCCCAGCAGCAAGGCCGACCGCAGCCAGCGCGAGTCAGCCTGAAGCCCCCCCGGATTCCCCGTCCCTTTCCGGTGTACTGATCGGTTCCCCCTGCCTTGGCCAGCGCCGACCATCTCCAGGTACCCCGCCAGCACGGCCTGTTCGTGCACCACGGCATTGACCTGGGGGATGGCACGGTGGCCCATTACCTGGAGGGCCGCCAAATCCTGCGCAGCACCCTGCAGGACTTCAGCCTGCGCCAACCGATCACCACCGTCTCCTACCCCCCGGGGAGCTGCTCGCCACCAGGGGTGACCCTGGGGCGGGCCCTGGGGCGCCTGGGCGAGCAGCGCTACAACCTGATCTTCAACAACTGCGAGCACTTCGCCCACTGGTGCAAAACCGGCCGCCACCGCAGCGCCCAGGTGGAGGGCTGGCTCCAGACGGGCAGCCTCGGCGCCCTGGCCCTGGGCCAAATGGTGCCGGCGGCCCTGCTGGCCGGTGTTCGGCTACTCCTGCGCCAGGATCTGCGGCTTGATGGCCTGGCGATCGAGCAGGGCCGGGAGCTGGCGCGCCGCAGCCTGGAGCAACTCGAAAGCCTGCGGCTCAGGCTGCAGCAGGCCCTAGAGCAGGAACTCACCAAGGCGGAAGCCCGCTGGGGCCAGGGCAGCGCCACCCGATCGGGGACCGGCACCGAGGCCTTCGAGGGACTGCGCCTGGCGGCCCAGCGCCTGGAGGACAAGCTCAGCGAGGTGGAGGAACTGCAACAGCGGCTCGACCAACTGCTTCAGGGCCATGAGGATTAGCCTCAGGATCTGGCCGTTCGCGGGGACGGAGTTCGGACGCAGCGACCCATGAGCCAGGCCTACCAGCCGCTGCACCACAAGTACCGGCCCCAAACCTTCAACCAGCTAGTGGGCCAGGAGGCGATCGCCGCCACCCTGGGCAACGCCCTGCGCCAAAACCGGATCGCACCGGCCTACCTGTTCAGCGGCCCGCGGGGCACGGGCAAAACCTCCAGCGCCCGCATCCTGGCCCGCTCGCTTAACTGCATCAGCGGCGACGGCCCCACCCCGGACCCCTGCGGCCATTGCGCCCTCTGCACCAGCATCGCCGCCGGCAATGCCCTCGACGTGATCGAGATCGATGCCGCCTCGAACACCGGCGTGGACAACATCCGCGAACTGATCGAGCGCTCCCGCTTTGCGCCGGTGCAGGCCCGCTGGAAGGTGTACGTGATCGACGAGTGCCACATGCTCTCGACGGCAGCCTTCAACGCCCTGCTCAAAACCCTGGAGGAGCCACCACCACGGGTGGTGTTCGTGCTCGCCACCACCGATCCCCAGCGGGTGCTGCCGACGATCCTGAGCCGCTGCCAGCGGTTCGATTTCCGCCGAATCCCCCTTGAAGCCCTCGAGGGCCACCTGCGCTTTATCGCCACCGAAGAACAGATCGGTATCACCGCCGAGGCCCTGCATGTGGTGGCCCAAAGGGCCCAGGGCGGCCTGCGCGATGCGGAGAGCCTGCTGGACCAACTGAGCCTGCTGCCCGCGCCGATCGAGCCGATGGCGGTGTGGGAGCTGGTGGGGGCCGTGCCCGAACAGGAGCTGCTGGCCCTGGCCACGGCCCTGGCCCGCTTTGAACCCCTGGCGGTGGTGGAGTCCTGCCGCGAACTACTCGACCGGGGCCGGGAACCGTCGGCGGTGTTGCAGGGCCTCACCAGCCTGCTGCGGGACCTGGTGCTGGCGGCGGTGGCCCCAGAGCGGCTTGAGCTGACCAGCTTTTCGCCCCAGTTCCGCCCCCAGCTGCCCGAGCTAGCCCAACAACTGGGTACGGCCCAGTTGTTGCAGTGGCAGAGCCAGCTGAAGGGCAGCGAACAGCAGCTGCGCCATAGCGTCCAGCCCCGCCTCTGGCTGGAGGTGTTGGTGTTGGGTCTGCTGGCCCAACCAACCGTGGTGACCGCCGCCCCCGGCCAAAGCACGGCTTCAGGCCAGGCTGCGCCCATGCGGAGCGCTCCGGCCGGCCCCCAGGGCCGGGGCCAACCAGCCGGTCCAGGTCCCTCCAGGGGCGGTGCGGCCCCAGCCCACGCCGGCTCCACTCCTGCCCCAATCCCCCACTCCCCGGCAATCCCATCCCAAGCCCCAACCGACAGCCCAGCCCCTGGGCTGGCGCCCCCTTCGGTCCCGGAACCGACCCAAGCGCCCCAAGGGGCACCATCGGCGGGTGCCAACCTGCCGGAGCTCTGGCAACAGATCCTCACCGGCCTGGAGCTGCCCTCCACCCGCATGTTGTTGTCCCAGCAGGCCACCTTGGTGCGGCTGGATAGCCAACGGGCCGTGGTTCGGGTGGCGGGCAACTGGATGGCCATGGTGCAGGGCCGCCTGCCCCTGCTGGAGCGGGCCATGCAAGCCGCCCTCGGCAGCCCCCGCCAGGTGACCCTCGAAGGCGCCGACGGCCACCAGACCACGACAACCCCGGCCAAGGCCGCACCAGGCCCAGGCCCCAGGCCTCAGGCCCCCGCCCCGGTCCCGGTCCCGGACCACAACGCTGAAGCTGCAGGGTCCATGAACCCGGTACCAATCCCAGGCCAGGCAGCGACACCCGTAGCGGTGGCCATGGCGGCAGCGGTGGCGACACCAGCCCCAATCCCAGCAGGGGGGGCAACAGCCGTTGTCCCTGCACCAACGCCGGCAAGCGTCGCCCCTGCCGCACCGTCCCTAGCGGCCCCAGGGGCCAGCGGCATCAACCAAACCCCGCCAACTCCTATGGAGGCCCCGCCCCAGCGGGCCCTGCCCGGCAGCATCGATGAAAAGGCCAAGCGCCTAGCCGATTTCTTCAACGGCGAAGTGATCTCAGACTTCAGCGACGACATGGCCTGAACAGACCCCGATTGGAGCAGCACAGCGGCGGATGATTACGCCAAAAGCAGGCCAGGCAAAAGGATCACCCCTCCAACAGCAACCGTGCAGTAACGGCCCGCAAAGTGACGCAGCCCTAACAAGAAGGAGAAGCCATAGTGCTGCATAAAATCCCCTTCAACACCCTTAATGTTGGTCCGTCTGCGATGCACAAGATCCCATGTCCCGTCGTCACAGCCTCAAACTAGTTGCAGCGGGAACCCTCTGCGCCGCTGCGGCCACCCTCTCCCCTGGCCAGGCCATGGCCGGCTCGATTAATCCCTCCAGCTTCAACGCTTCAATCGCCATTGGTGACACCGTAACGGTGGTGAAAAAGATCTTCACCGACGTGGGTGGCGGCCTGGTGGACTTTCTGTTTCTCGCCGATAACACTGGAAGCATGGGTGGCGTCATCGGCAATGTTCAAAGTGTGGCCAACCAGTTATTGACCAATCTCAGCACCACCTATACGGACTCCCAGTTTGCCGTGGCTAGCTATTTCGGAGATCCATCTGAATCAGGAGAAACATTCAATAGCTCCTATGATGTGCTGCAGAAAATCACCCCCCTCACTCCACTAGCGGTAGCGGGTATCAACAACTGGTTCGCGAGTGGTGGAGGTGACCTCCCGGAGGCAAACTTCTATGCGCTTCAGCAAGGTGTTCAAAATGGCGCTACCACCTGCCCAGGCCTGGGATCCAACCCAGGCTTCTGTGGCACCAGTGGCGAAACGGTGGACTGGCGCTCAGGTGCTCGTAAAGTAGTGCTCTGGTTCGGTGATGCTTCCTCGCATCAACAAACAGTCACCCTGAACAACATCAAATCAATCCTGAGCACGGAGAATGTGGCCCTGGTGGCCCTCAATAGCTTGCCCGCTACGGCAGGAATGGATGCCGACTTCGACGATGGCGGCCAATCGGGCGATCAGGCCAGCTCCTTGACCAGCTTCCTAGGGACCAATGGCGCCCTGATCAACAGCTTTGCCTCCGTTCCGATCAGCTCGATTCTCAGCACGGTGGAAGCGGCCGTCGGCAGCGTGATCTCAACCCAGGATCTCAGTCTTAAAGTGGTGGGTGGCGCCCCCGCCGGACTGGATGTGAGCTTCGTCTGCACCGATCCCCTCGGCTGCAACGATGTCCCTGGCGGTGACTCCCGCGAAATCACCATGGCCGTGAAGGGCCTGGCCGCTGGCGATTACAACTTCTCGGTGGAAGCACCCGGCGTGGCAGGGGCGATCGAACGGGATCGCATCCTTGTTGGCGACGGCGAACGGGTGCCAGGCCCCCTGCCCCTATTGGGCGCCAGTGCGGCCTTTGGCTGGAGCCGTTTCCTGCGTCGCCGCATTCAAAAGCGCGAAGCTTTGGCAACGACCACCTGAACCCAAGCCAACTTGCATCAACCGCTGGCCCCGCTCCAAGACGCGGGGCTTGCCTTTTTTGATCGACCAAACCATGGACTGGATCGATCAAAGCGATCCATCACCAAGTCGCTTTGATACCACAACCAACAAACGCAACAAGGACATCAATGCCGCAGAGATGCGGTAATCCTACAGCGAGAAAGCCTTAGCTTATCCCATAGGATTTGCGGGCATAAACTAGATTATTTGATGGATAGCAATCCGATCACGGCACCGAAACGTCCCGACCTATCTGGCATTCTCTGGTGGGCAGCTGTCGTCCTGTACACCATCTTTGCCCTGACGATCCTCAGCGCGGCGATCCCCTTGAACCTGGGCTCCGCCCTGTGGCAATTACAACTCAGCGACGTGCTTATTAGCCAGTCGCCGATAGCACTCCTGGCCACTTGCCTGGTGTTTCTCTCCAGCCGTATCGATGGGATCGGCGCCGTGCCGGCTGGGGCCCTGCGCTGGTGCACCCGGGCCGCCGGCGCCGCGGGTGTGGGCTATGCGCTGCTGATCCCAGTCCTCATCGTTGCCAGCTGGACGATGCTGAATCCCCCAGCAGGCACGGCCCAGGGGGGGGCCGAAGCCTCCATGCAAGGTCTCGAACAGATCCAGGCCCGCGTCAAGCAAGCGGGATCCCAGGCCGAATTGCAGACGATCTATGGGGCCCTGCCCAAGGGCCTGCCACCCCTGGCGAGCCTCGGATCCGACCTGGCCAGCCAGCGCCAGGGGATGGGCCAACTGCTGAATCGCATCAAGGGACGCCTGTCGATGCAGGTGAACCAGGAGCGCCAACGGCGCCAACTCCTGATGGGCAAGAACGTGGCGCGGCTGGGGCTCTCCTCCCTGGTGTTGGCCTGCCTCTACCTGGGGGTGGCCACCCCCCTGCCCGCCACGATCGCCAGATGGCGCGGAGGCGGATCCGCTAGCAGGCCCCAGGTCGGTTCCAAGAAAACAAACCCGAACGACAGCTATTGGCAACGACTGGTAGACGATGACCAGAGCGAAGTGACGCCCCGCCATTAATCACTACCGTCAATCGCCAGAACTAATCACTAGAACTAATCGCTGGCATGGCTCCCAACCATCGGGCCAACCACAGCCATGTCAGCATCAGCCAATAGTCCAAGCCGCCTAGCTTGAGCAGTGCGAGCTAAACGCTGAAGCCAAACAACGAATCTGCAGCTTATCGGAATCAGGTCTATCTTTTCTCGTATCAACTATCTAATCTTGGGCGGTCCACATCATGCTTCTGGCGATGCAATCAGCCCGATCGACTCTCACCACTCGCCTGCGCGCCCTCGCCCTCGGCGGAGCAGCCGTAGGCCTGGCGCAACTGGCCCTATTCACCGGAAGCGCCCAGGCCCTAACGGTGGATAAGATGCTCTTCCTCTCCACCGATGTGTCCGGCAGTATCGACACTGGCGAATACAACACCCAACGGATTGGCTGGTCCAACGCCTTCCTGCTACCCACGATCAAATCCTCGATTGCGGCCTCACCCAACGGCATTGCCGTGGCCGTGGGCCAGTGGGACACGATTGCCCGCACCCCGCTGGCAATCGACTGGACCCACCTGACCAACGCCGCCAGCGTTGATACTTTTGCGGCCCAACTGGCCACCATGGCCCGCCAGGGTTCGGGCAGCACCTGTGTGTCCTGCGGCATCAATGCGGCCGTGGCCTCGATTCAGAACGCCATTAGCACTGGCCTGTTTGATTCGGCCACCAAAATCATTGACATCTCCAGCGATGGCATACAAAATGTGGGGACAGATTTGATCGCAACTGTGCAAGCTGCCCGCAATAATGCGGCCAGCCAGGGCATCACCATCAACGCCCTCGCCATCGAAGGCGACTTCGGCGCCACAGGGGTATCCGATTACTATAACGATAATGTGATTACTCCCAAACCCGGCGCCTTTGTCCAAACCGTGACTGGCTTCACCGAATTCGAGAACGCTGCAACCATCAAGTTGCAACGGGAAGTCGTGGGCGCTCCGGGTCCCTTGCCCGTCTTCGGGGCGATGGCTGCCTTTGGCTGGGCTGGCCGACTTCGCAAGCGCGTCAGCCTCGCCAAGCGCAATCAGCCAGCCATGGCCTGAAGCAACCGCCTGATCCAGTGATCTGGGTCGGGCCTCGGTTGGACACTGCTGCGCTGGTCGTTGAAACGACCAGCGTTTTTTATGGCCAACTTGGGTCCCTCGTAGGAACTCTCCATCACGGCCGTGGTTCCGTTCGGGTTCAAGGCTGGGGCGTGGCCCTGGTCAACCCAACAGGTAACGATGCAAGGTGATTCAGGCCTGGCCGAACTGGTGACTCAAGACAGCAACGCTGCCAGGGATCGATTCCTTGAACTCAATCCCATCGATTTGGGCGGACTGGGTTGGCAGGTTGGGTCCCTGTTGGTTCGGAGCTCGTGGGGCTCGGGGCCCCGGCTCCATCCCTTGCGAAGCTGACCTCTCCATCTCCCACCCCTTCGAGAGGGGCTTCAGCCAGGGCCGATCGAACGGATCCTGGCCAAGCTTTCGCTAGGGAAGGCCCCCTGGGGCAGCAGGTCCCTGCGCCGCTGGAGCATCGGCAACGGCTGGCCCGGGGGCTGGCGTTGCCGATGGCAGTGTCACCCTGGCGGTGACAGTGGTTTTGGGCAAGGGATGGAGATGGAGCACCACCGGTTGGACGCTGCCCTGGGCCGGCGTCGCCTGGCGGGAGGCCCAATCGCTGAGGTCGCGGTCGGAGACAGCCCGATCCCTGGCCACCAAGGCATCAATGCTGCCGTCGTGCTGCATTGCCAAGGGCAAGACCACGGTGCGGCTGATGCGCTCCGAGGGCACGTGCACCACCCGGGCCTGGCTCAAGCGGGCCGGGCCTAGGCCCTGCAGCTCGCGGCGCATCGGCTCGCGCCAGCGGGCGGGCACGGGGGCCAGGGGGTCGCCGGTTTGGGCCAGTCGGGCCTGCTCGGCCCTGGCCAGGGGTGACATGGGCTCCTGGCTCGGTTGCTGCAGGGTCAAGGGTCCCCCCAGGAGTTCCGAGCCGGTGAACTGCCGCAACACCGGACTCGTGCGATCCACCCCTGACACCAGGAGAAGGCCGGAACGCCCCGCCAGGAGCCTGGACTGGGGCGCGGGCGCCTGGACCGCAAGCCGATGGGCATTCCGGGTTTGGGCGAAAAAGGGCTGGGTGGAGGTCCGGGGGCCCACCAGGCCTGAACCACCCAGGGGCCGCGAAGGGGCCTCCAGGCTGGCGCTACCCAAGGGGCCCCCCCGGTCCCTCGGCAGGGCCGTCACCTGGGACGGTGTCACTGACGCAGCTGGCGCTTGGGAGGCTGTCCCCTGACCCATTGGTCCGTGAGGTTCCATCCCCTGGCCTGGCATCACCGGCTGGCCCTCACCGGCGCCCACGGGAAGGGAGTCAGCGGCGAGGGGCTCGCCCGCCAGGAGGCGGGCAAGCGGCAGCTGGGCCTTGGCCTGACTGGGGGTGGGCACCGCTGGCCGCTGCTGGGGATGGTCCGGTGGCCGTAACTGGCGCACCTGCAACCACTGATCGTGGGCAAGGATCAAGAGCACGGGCAACCAGTAGCTCTGCCAGAGCAGGGCATAGCCAATCGCCTTGAAATTGAAACGGGGCTTGGAATTTGCCATGGCGGAGAGAATCAATAACTGGAGTAGTTGCGATAGAGGTAATAGAGATTGCCCACGGAGGTGAGGGGCGCCACCACCTGATTGATCGCATCCATACCAGCGCCATAGACGCTGCGATTGACAATCACCGTGTCGCCTTCCTTGAGGGGAGGGTTATAGGCGTTAGAGACTCCTTTGTTGTAGTTAAGTGTAAAGATCTCGCGGGTTGAGGTGCCATCCCGATTCATCCTAACTAGCTCAATGTCATTGGTCTTAGCGCGCCAGGGGGTTGTGCCGCCCGCCGCCAGAATCGCCTCCGAAAGAGTGATATTCGCGGGCAGGGCCAGCCGCCCTGGAGCCTTCACCTCTCCCACCACATTGATGGAGACCGTGCTGGGCCTCAGGTTCGAGGCCCCCAGGGCAAAGATTTCCTCGGGCACCGGCTTATCGATCCGGCCAACCACAACGGTGTCGCCATCAAATAGCAGGGGGTTCTGGCGCTGGTCACCCGATTGCAACAGGGCGCCCAAGTTGAGCTCCGATTCGGCCACCCGGCCGGCGCGTCCTAGGGGCTGGCGCTGTAGGCTGACCTTGCGCACATCTGCATTCAATGTGATGCCCCCGGCCGCCTGGATCGCCGACACGGGGGTGGCGCTGATCGTGGTGAGGCTGTAAAGGCCAGGCTTCTCCACCTCTCCCAGCACGGTGACCTTCACCGGCCGGGGTGTGACCAGGCTCAAGGTGAGATCGGGCCGCAGCAGGTACTCGCCGTAGAGGTCGCGCAGCCAGACCCGGGCCTGGCCGATCGTGAGCCCGGTGAGCTGCACCGACCCCAGCAAGGCCAAGGTGGCGGTGCCATCGGCCAGGATCGTGACCGCGCCCGACACCATGCTGGCCGAGGGATCCAGGAAGCTGAGGCTGA
This sequence comes from Synechococcus sp. UW140, assembly GCA_943369525.1. Classification (GTDB taxonomy): domain Bacteria; phylum Cyanobacteriota; class Cyanobacteriia; order PCC-6307; family Cyanobiaceae; genus BAIKAL-G1. The sequence continues at coordinate 101,682 of CALRNL020000007.1, read as the reverse complement.
GGCCATCCCCGGGCCCAAGCCGGTAGAGATCGGCCTGGGCCGCCAGGGCGGACCGGCTTGGGCCGCCACGCTGGGGCGCAGCCGAGGCGCGAACGGCGACCCCTTGGGGGCCGGCACTGGCCCCCACCGGCGGAACCAGGGCCAAACCCTGGCCAATCACGGCAACCGCCGCCAGCAGCCCAGGCCCCCTGCGCCACCGGAGACGCCCCGTTCGCTTCTGCAGCAGCCTGCTGCAGTCCCGCATTAAAAGGCCGCAGATTTGCCCCCTGATTGATACATATTTGCGGCTATTTACAGCAGCTTTGGCTTGGCTAAACGGCCTAATCATGGGTAGATGACCTCTGAACAAGTTTGCAATATAGCCCTCTTCTGTCACTATGTTTGGCAGCACTCTCGCGAGCAAACCTAGAGATGACTGGCGCACTATCTGGCCAAGGCTCTAATCCTGTTCCCCCTGGGGGCGGACGACGTTCAGCCCGCTCGAGCGGCCTTCATCTGTATCGGCAAACCTCTGTGCTGGACGGGCTGCCACCGCCCCTGGCCTCCGGGGCCGAGCGGCCTGGAGGTGGTTCCTCGGGCCTGGGCCAACTGCTGCGCACGCTCAAACGGCGCCAGGGGACCTTCGTGCTCACCTTTATCGCAGTCAGTAGCCTGCTAACGGCCAACATCTTGCGTCAGCGCTTATTCGCACCGGTCTATGAAGGCGGCTTCGAGATGCAAATTGTCAACCCGTTTGAAATGAACGGTGCGGCCGTCGATCGGGGCAGTGGCGGGGGCGACTCTGGACTGGTGGAGACCATCGCCCGCGGTGGCAACCGCAACAACCTACCGAACATGGTGCGGCTTCTACGCAGCCCCCTATTGATCGCGCCGATTGCCGACCAACAGGCCGTCTCCATGCAACTGGTCATGCGCAGTCTTCGCTTTGGCCTGCCCCAGGAAGGGGTGAGCAATGTGCTGGCCGTCTCCCTGCGTTGGGATGATCCGGTGAAGGGGAAGCAAATCCTGGATGCGTTATCGCGTAGCTATGTGGCCTTCTCCCAGGTGCAGCGGCAGGAAGCCCTCGATTCCGGCGTGCGCTTCCTGGGCCAGCAGGCCCCCGAGCTCCTGGCCCGCATGGACAGCCTCCAGGACCAACTGCGCCGCTTCCGGGTGCATTACGGCTATCTGGACCCCACCGCGCAAAGCGGCCAACTCCAGGCCTCCCGGGACAACCTCACCGGCGCCCTGCGGGACCTGCAGCGGCAACAGGCCACCCTGGAAAGCCAGCTCGCCTCCACCCGGATCGGCCGGCTGCAACTGCAGGCCAGCGGCGCCCCCTCGGCCGACCAACAACTGGGACCATCCGGCCTGGCCACGGCGCCCCGCACCGACCTACGCGATGTCGCCGCCACCGGGGCGGCCACGGCCACACCCCTGGCGGAACTGCAGATGATCGAGAAGGACCTGGCCTCGGCCCGGGCCACCTTCAAAGAGTCGTCGCCCACGATCGCAGCCCTGAAGGCCCGGCGGGCCAAGATCGTGCCGGTGGTGCAACGGCAAACGGTCGATTCACTCACGGCCTCCCTGCTGGCCAATGGTGCCCAGCAAGATGAGGTGAATCGCCAGATCCTGCTGCTCGATGACAAGTTTCGGGCCAGCCCCGAGCGGATCAAGGAATACGAAAGCCTGCAACAGCGGCTGGCGGTAGCCCGGGAAAATTACACCTCCTACATCCGGGCCCGGGAGTCCTATCGACTGGAGCAGGCCCGCGCCACCACGCCCTGGAAGGTGATCGCCCCCGCAGACTTCAATCCGGTGCCGGTGGAACCGGACCTCCAACAGGGTCTGGCCCAGGCCCTGCTGCTGGGCCTGGTGGCGGCCACCCTGGCCGCCTACCTGCGGGACCGCACCGATCGGGTCTTCCATACCCCCGAAGAAGCGGAAAAGGCACTGCAACTGCCCGTGCTCGGCCTGATTCCCTTCCTGCCACTGGAACCCGGTAAAACAATTGCGACCTCCCTAGGGGACATGGGCGAAGCCGAACGGTTTGCCATGAAGGAATCCCTGCGCGGCCTATTCACCACCTTTCGCATGTTGCGGGCCGACAGCCAGCCCCGCCTGATCGGCATCACCTCCTCCAGCCAAGGGGAAGGCCGCTCCACGGCCGTGGCCATTTTTGCCACGACCCTGGCCGACCTGGGCCTGCGGGTGCTGGTGGTGGATGGGGACCTGCGCCTGCCCACCCAACAGAGGCTCTTTGGCCTGGAGAAGGGCGAAGGCTTCACCTCCCTGTTGCTAAATCCAACCCTGGAAGCCGCCGATCTGGTCCAGCCCGTGAACGACCATCTCGACCTACTACTGGCCGGCCCGAAGGTGCCCGATCCGGCCCGGCTATTGAACTCAGAGCGCTGCCGGGAGGTAATAAACCAGATTCGCCAATTGCCCAATTACGACCTGATCCTGGTTGACACCCCTCCCTGTCTGTTAATCACCGATGCCTCCATGCTCGGCGAGCAACTCGATGGCATGCTGTTCCTGGTGGGGCTTGGCAAGGTCCGGGGCGACATGGCCCCCCAGGCCTGCCGCCGCATCGAAGCCGCCGGCATCGATCTCCTCGGCACGATCTGCAACCAGCAGATGCTGCCAACGCGCCTGAATGACTACGGCCACGACTATGGCTATGTGCATCACTACGCCACCACCTCCAGCCCCGAACCGACCTGGGAAAAGGCCTTGGGCGAACGGATGCAGCCCCAACTGGAGCGGCTAGGACACCTACTCCAGCGCAAATCAGTCAAATAGGCCAGCCAACTCATCCATGGAACCAATCCATACGGATAATCCGTACAAACAATCGAGACAAGTCATCCTGCAAAACCTGATCGAGGGGCGCCATGCCGGACCATAGCTAATCACGTGACCAAATAGAATGACTAAATAGAGTGACACCTAAGCCGGCCGACCAGGGCATTCCGACGCCAATGATAATCCCCCAAATATGGACGCTCCACTTCCTGACATCACCTGGATTGGCATCGAGCTTACCCATGCCCATGGCCTGCTGCGTTAACGCTTCACTTATGCCGCACTGACACCAATACCTGCTCACCAATTTATACTTTGAACAACAAGCCTGGTCCCAGCAATCTGCCGACTGACGCCAATGGTTATCGGGTTTAATCATTTTTTGGGGGACAGGGCTGTCACGGCCGAAACGGATCGGCTCCGCATCCTGCTATGCGTTCCCTATTGGTGCGGCCTCAATGACGTGCTCGTACAGATTTGGAAATCGTACAAGTATGCGATGGCTACCAATCGCCACTTACTGATAGATACCCGCGTATCAGGATTCTGGGATGACTTTGACAATTATTTTATGCCCACTGCTGCCACGCAGGCTGGCCCCATCCCCATCGTTGGCCGCGTCAGTGATCAGGACATTAAACGGCTCAATCAGCGTTCCACCTACCCCGCGGCTCGCCAGGGGCAAATCGAGTTCTGCCATCGTCAAATCGAGCTTCGCTGCGCCGGAGATCACCTACCAAGTCGTTGGCAACGCGCTGCCGCCTTCGCCGCCAACCTATGCACACTGCCGCCTTCCCAAAACTTTGCGGATACAATCCCTCGGCGTATGCAGTTCATCGCTGATGTGGCCCTGCAACGGCTTCGCTCGCTTGACAATGGCTGCACCCTGCCCCGGGATGAGGAGGTGGTGGTCCATCACCGATCGGGCGGCGGCCAAGAATCATTTTATGCCCTAAAGTTGCTCACCCTCACGGAGCCAGTCCGTGCGGCCGTGCGCCAAGCCCTGTCTACATGTGGGGATGACTTCGATGCGATCCACATCCGCAATACGGACATCCGAACGGACTACCGCACGTTTCTATCGCAAGCAGCTTCCCGGTTAAGCGGCAGACGGGTCTTGGTCTGCAGTGATGATCTCGCGGTAATCCTTGCTGCCAAGGACTTATTGACTGCTAGCCAGGTCTTCACTGTCACAACAACGGAGGACTCCGGTGGCCAACCCTTACACAAGCTAGGGGTATCCAGAGATGGTGAAGACCGGCGTCGCTTAAACACCAATATGCTTGTAGATCTACTGTGTCTGGCTAGCAGCCGAGCGCTATTGATCACTTCCTCCCAGCCCCAATGCTGTAACTCTGGCTTTTCAGGCCTCGCCAAGCTGTTGCATGAGCACCCCAATCTGATCAATCAGCTGGTCGGCACAACCAACCAATCCTGGCCGCAACCCCCTGTCATTAACGAGGTCATTCAACACCACTGAAGGCCCTGGGCAAAGGCCCAGCAAAGCAAGCTAATCCTTCCATGCCCCTATCCACTCCAGCCCACCATGGCCTTACAAACCTTGGCCAACCAGGGTCCCAAACGGGACTGGGGAAGGGCAGCTGCTAGGCATCAACCCAGGCCGAAGCAACCGTCCCCACACCCCCTCCCAGCGCTTCAAAGCAGCGATCACATTGGGCAACTCAACGCTGGCAGGCGGGCAGCCGCTGACCGCAACGACAACCTCAATTGATCCAAAAGCAACTGGATACCCGGGGCCTCCAAGTTCTCTCTCAAGAAAACGATATAGTCGCTTGTAATATAATTCACGCTAAAATCTACACACACGCGATCTTGCCAGTCCAAGCCCAATGCGCTGACATAAAAGACATGCTTTGAGGTGGCACAATCAGCCAGTTGTGCAGACTTTTCAGGTTGAACCGCAACTTGCGATTGGCCGCCAAGCAAACTTGCGTGCAACTGTTCCGTGGCCAAACGGGTGGCTACAGGTATAATATCAAGATGGACTAACTGGGCTTGACTGGCTAGATCAGCAGCCGTAATCCCCTTGTCATGACAGAGCGCATGGGAACCATTGGCAACCAAAAATAGTGGTGACTTCAACAGTTCGATGACGCAGTAACGCTGGTAATCCAGGCATGCCACCTGGGGGCGCTGCATGATGCAGGCATCGAGCACATAGCCATCTAAAAGCACAGCCCCATCCACCTGGGGCTCCAACGGATAGGGAGGGTTGGAGCACCAGCCAGGCGGGAGACCCATCGCCAAATGGCCCTTGCCCGAAATGAGATGGAGCCGCATCGGCCGCCGCCCTAGGAGACGGGCCACTTGGTGGACCTGGCGCTGAAGCCGCAACAGCCGTTGATCGCCCGAAATGCCATAGGTGCCGCCGGGCTGGCGTTCGAGGCTGATGCCCAGGGTCTTTTGCACATGGATTGCGTGCCGCGACACGGTGGCTTGGTTGCAGCTCAGCTGACGGGCAGCCAGGGTTCCCGTACCGAACCACTGCAGAAAATCAAAGGATTCCAGCTCCTCCTGGGAGAGCATTGCCGGCCAGACCACACCTCAAAAACCTAGACGAACGGTGTGGACAAGCTGCATCCGCTGCAGATGGCTGCCGTTGGGGCCGATGCGCTGGCGTGGACTGCGGCCTGGTCTTTGGCCGCCGTGCCAAGGCCTGGCCCGAGCGCGCTTGCGGAGACCCAACCCCCTCCCCGCTGGCACTCCCATCTAGGCCAACCCATGGACGCAGACCACTGAGTTACGGGCCTCCCCTGATCTGCAATCGAACGTCCACTGGGCCCTAGCTGGAGGAGGTCAACATGGCTGCCTTGGAATCAAGACGCGCCCCAAAATGGCCTGGCCCAATCAAACGTTTAATCCTTCCCACATGCCTCTAAGCGGTGCCCAATTGCGATCATTAAGGTTGATGGCAAGCCATGGACTTACCGCACGTTCCTTACCCAGAGCCGGCCCAAGTCTTAGCCAAGCTAGGCAACACCTTGCGCCAGAGTCGATCGATCCCAGCGGCCGAGGATTGATCGGCCGTGCCCAGACTCACCAGCAGGCATCCGAAGTTGCGGTTGGGGGTCAGGCCAAGGATGCGGCTAAGCGTCAGCTGGGGGCCTGAGGCGCCGCGATCGGCGGCGGCCCCCAGCTGGGCGGCGCTAACACCGCCGACCGGGGCAGGCATGGCGCTGGCATTGGTGGGAGAGGGGGCTTCCAGGGCCCCCTTGGATCCGGGGCCAGGAACACCTCCCTTGGGCAAGCTCACCAAGCAGGTCTGGCGCAGCTGCTGCTGGCCGATGGGGCCCTCCACGTAAGCGAGCGAGCCGCCATCGCCGCGCAGGGGCAGGCCCGGGGGCAGGGCCAGGGACGGCTGGTCGCGGCTGATCAGGGCCAGCTGGAAATTGGCGCGTTGGCGCACCTGGGCGGGCACCAGCTCGAGGGTGGCCGTGGTGGCACCATCGCGCAGCAGGAAGGCCAGCCGCGGACCGCGGGCCAGCTCATTGCTTCGCTGCCCAGGACTGGAGGACAGGGCCGTTACCCCTAGGCCAGCCTGCCCTAGGGAGGCCAGCACCGCCGGTGCGGCCAAGGGGGCGGCTGCAGGCCAGCGCGGCAGGGCCAGGGCCTGGAGGGCCGCCAAGCAGGCGATGCCACTGAGGCCAGCCAGTACCAACCTGGTGGCCCCCAATCCTGGGCCACCAGCACCAGGGCTTGAGGGGACAGTCCCCTTGCCTGGGGCGCTCGAAATCGGGGCGAGCGAACTCATGGCTTGATCTCCATGCGGTTACGGAGGTCCTGGTGCTGGGCCAGGGGCAGGGCCTGGCCGAGCTCCAGGCAGGGTTGGCCCTGGAACGGGGTCTCGGGGCCGTGGGGATAGGGCGCCCGGGGGCGGTCCGATGGCGGGCCCTGGGGCAGGGGGGCCAGTTCAGGCTCGAGGAGCCGCAAATAGCACAAACCGATCAGAAAGACCGCCAAGCCTGAGAAAACAAGCGAGGCCGTTTGCTGGTGAAAGAAGTCAAACCAAAAACTACCTTTGCCATTGCCCGATCCGGCAATCAGGGTGAGTATTGCGATGCGGATCGTATTGGTCAATAGGCCAATCAAAGGGGCCGCAATCAACACAATCAAGCGACTCAACTTCGATCGAATCGGAAAGGCCAACAGGAAGATGATCGCCGTACAAAACACCAGGGAAATCATGTCCAGGCCATTACAGGCGGCCAGCACCTGCACCCCCCTCCCTGGAGCCATCAAAACGCTGCGCTGATCGACAACCACCCCCATGCCCAGGCTGTTCAGGAACAGCCCCACCAACGAGGCGGTGAGCAAGCTGATCGGTTCCTCCGGCAGCAGCCGCATCAACAGGGCAAAGCCCGGCAGCAAGAGCAGGCAGAGCAAGGCCTCCCGGAACAGGCCGAGCTGGCGCCAAGGCCGAGCCACCAGGGCCAGGGCCACTCCCCCAATCGGTGCCAGGGCATAGAGCAAGCCGTCCCACTGCAACACCAAAGCCGTGCGCAGCAGCACCCACACCACCAGGGCACTGCCCAGCCATCGGGCGCTCCGGGACGGCCGCGGTTGCAATTGATCGAGCCGGTCTTCCAGGCAGACCAGGGCACCGCCCCAGACCAACAAGGCCAACACAGTGGTGTTGGCGGTCTGGCTGCTGTGGAACACGGCGATGTTCTGGGTGGCAAGGGCCCCGGCCAGCAACAGCCAGAGGTTGCGCGTAGTGGCCCGGGGCAGGGCCGGGAACCATGGGGCTTGAAGCAATTTGGCCTGGAGCCGTTTGGTATAGAACCGTTTGTTCTGGAACTGCTTGTTCTGGAACTGTTTGGCCTGGACCAATTTCGAGACTCCCATGGTCAGTGGCTCCCTTGGGCCACCGGCCGGATCGTGCGGGCCGGGGCGTAGGACTTGAGCTTTAACGGCAGGTGGCGGGCCAGGGTGCGGGCGTAGGCCTTCAAGGTCACCGAAGGGGAGGCGGTGCGCTCCAGGTGGCGGCGACCGGCCTGGCCCAGATGCTCACACAGGCTTGGGTCGCCACTCAACTGCCCGATATAGGCCGCCAATTCGCTCGCCTCGCCACTGCGGAAGGCGGCTCCACAGCCCGCCCGTTCCACTTCCTGGCGCAGGTAGGAGCGTTCAGCGCAGATCACGGCGATCGGCGTGGCGGCGGCCAGATGGCCATAGAGCTTGCTGGGGGCCACCTGGCCTTCGGCCTCGGCCAGCAGACTCACCACCGCCAGATCAGCCGTGGCCAACATCTCCGGCACCGTGGCGTGATCTTGATAGGGAAGAAAGCGCACATTGGTGAGCTTCAAGCGCTGCACCCGCTCCACCAACTCGCCATGGCGGGCACCGGAACCCACAATCACAAATTGGATGCATTTGTGCTGCTGCAGCAGGGCTGCCGCATCCACCAACGTGACCAGGTCATGGCAACGGCCCTGGTTGCCGGCATAGAGCACGGTGAACACCGACTCCAAGCCATGCGCTTTGGCAAAGCCATTGTGGGCCTTGGCCAAGGGCCGGATTCGCTCCGGATCGGCCCAGCTGGGGATCAGGCTCACCGGCGTCTTAACGCTGGGATAATGCTCCCGCAGGCGGTCACGCATCGTTGAGCTGAGTACAATCAATTCCTTAGCAGAGGCGAGGCTACGGGTCTGCAACCAGCGCCAGAACCGCACCAACGGTGCCGCATGGTCAAGCACGCCGAGGGACACGGCGATATCTGGATAGAGATCATAGAGAAGCACCACATAGGGAGCACCGGTTAACAAATGCACTAGCCAACCGACCACCGGGAGGTAGGCCGGTTCGGTCGTAAAGATCAACAAGTCACCACGGCGAGCCTGTCTTAGCAAGCGGAGTTGGGTTCTTAGGCAAAACAGCAGGCTGTTGACGATCCGTCCCCGAAGCCGCGTTGGCCAGAAGCGGGAAACCGAGGTGCGGCGGATGCAGCGGTTGTAATCGAACTGGATCCGATCTCCCCTGCTGCGGCTATAGGCATAGCTGGGCTGGCCAGTCAACACCAGGGTTTGCAAACCTCCTTCGGCCAGGCGCCGCGACAGGTCATCGATGAATTGGCCGGTTGCAGCGAAATCAGGGGGAAAGAATTGGGTGCAGATCGTTAGGCGCGCATTGGCGGAATCCTGCAGGCGCCAACGCAACCGGTCGATCACTGTCGACAGAGCCAGCGAAGCTGGAATGAATGCCATTGATACCCCCTTCCTACAAGGCTCTCAGACCTGGCGAAACCGGTCTGATCTACAACGTATCCAGCTAAAGATGGGTTGGCGCCATCTAACGCATGCCACCTCGCAACTGCGCTGGCTCTAGGGCAGGGGCGCCGCAACTTGCCGCGTCTGAGCACAACCCAGACCCGCCAAAAACTCCTCCGTTCGCTGGCCAACAACCACCGCCGGATTGCCCCGCATGATCACCGCTGGTGCGATCTCGCCGCTGGCCACCGCCCCCAGGCCCACCACGGCACCAGCTCCCACCCTGGTGCCCGGGGCCAGCACGGCCCTAGCCGCCACCCAGGCCTGGGAGCCGATCAGGATCGGCTGGGCCACCAAGCCGAACCCCGGCGAGCGGAAATCGTGGTTGCCGGTGCAGAGGTAGGCCCCCTGGGAGAGGCAGACCCGATCGCCGAGGCTGACCGGGGCCAGGTTGTCGATCCAGACCGCTTCCCCCAGCCAGCAGTGGTCGCCAAGGGCCAGCCGCCAGGGGAATTTGACCCGCAGGCCGGGCTTGATCCGGCAGCCCAGGCCCACCTGGCTGCCAAACAGCCGCAGCAGGCCACAGCGCCAACCCGAACCGGGCAACCAGCGCGCCGCCAGCAAGGGGGATCCCAGGCAGAACCAACCGAGCCGAACCAACCAGGGGGCGCCGGGGTGCCAGTCGGCAGGCAACCGGTAGCGGTCCAGCTGTTGCAGATCCCTCATCGCAGGACCGGGAAGGTGGCGCACAGGTGGTGGCGAAAGCGGCGCCGGGCCACCGCGGGGCTGGCGTGCCGATCGATCCAGGCGCCAGCACCCGTGCCCAGGCGCTGGCGCACGGCCGGTTGGGCGCAGATCGCCGTGATCGCCTCTGCCATGGACTCCGCCATCACCGCCGGCTCGCCCGCCACTAGGGAGCCGGTTTGGCCGGGAATCACAAAATCCTCCGGACCGCCGCAGCGGGTGCTCACCACAGGAATGCCGCAGGCCATCGCCTCCAGGGCGGCAATGCAGAGGCCCTCCTGGTGGGAAGGAATCACAAACAGGTCCCAGCTCTGCAAGGTGGCAGCCAACTGGGCCGCAGGCAGCAGGGGATGGCAGCGCACCCGATCGGCGATGCCAAGTGCTTGCAGGCGGGGCAAAAGAAAGCGTCCATCCGCTTCACCAGTCAGCTCCAGCTGCACGGGCCAGCCCTGCTGCATCAGCCGCTGCACCACCGCAAGCAACAGGTCGATCTGCTTGCGGGGATCGCTGTAGCGGCCGGAAAAACCGAGCCGCCAGGGCACGCGCCGCTCCGGGGCCGGATAAAACAACTGGGGATCACTGGGGCGATAGAGCACCCCATCCATGGGCCGGCCGCCGATCGCGGCTAGGGCCCGGCCCGTGACCTCGCTAATCGTGAGGATGTGACCCTTGGGGGCGCGCAACACATGCCGCTCCAGCCGACGCAACACCGGAGCATTGAGGCTGCGATCCAGCAGGCGCCGGGCCGGCGGAAACTGCCTCACCCGGTCGCGGCGATCCCCCTGCCAATCACTGCCGATCCAGGCCAGAAACGGCACCTGCAGGCTCGAATAGCGGGCAGCACAGAGGGGATTGCCGGTAACCGCCAGGTGGAGATCGCAGCTGCCTACCAGGGTTTTCCAGTAGTGACGTGGCTGGAAATGGGTGAATTCCAGCTCCGGGAGCCAGGCCCCCAGGCCGTGGCCCGGGTGGCCCCCCAGGCTGGCTTGCTGGCGCTGCCCGGGCTGGCGGCCCTGCAGCAGGGCGCCGAAGGGCACCGAAAGCTCGGGGCTGCAACTCCAGGGTTCGTACCAGGCCAACACCGGCGTGATCCCCAGGGCCTCGAGCTCGCCAATCACCCACTCCAATTTCGCGGCCACGCCCCCACAGGCAGGCCGGATCGTGCTGATCAGGGCCCTCATAGTTGCGTCGGGGTCGTGCGACCCTCCAGCAGGAACAGCAAGAGCAGCAACTCGGCGTAGGTGCGCTGGGCCGTGTAATACAACCCGCGGGCCCCATCCCAGAGGTTGCCCTTAATCAACAGGCAATACACCCCCACCAGCAAGGGCGCCAGGGGGCTGTGTTTGCGCAGCCGATCGGCCAAGGAGAGGTGGCGCGAGGGCGTCGATAGCAACTTCTGCCGTTCCGCCATCAGGTAGCGGGGTTGGGCGTTCAACCAGCGCGTCAGGGGCTTGCGGTCGTCATGGAGGATCGGCTCTTCCAGGGGCCAAACCTCCCTAGGGAGTTGCAGGGCCTCGGCATGGCCATCAGCGACATAACAGGCCTGGGCATGGCGAAAGAGGACCGTGCGTGATGGCAAGAGGGTGCCGCGCAGGGGTTGGCCCTGAATGCAATAGCGAAAGGGCAAGGCAAAACCCGACACCAAATCCGGTGCCGAAGCGATGGCCTGGCGCAGAACCCCAGCCAGGCGAGCCGAGATGCCGTAGTCAGCATCCAGGCTCAACACCCAAGGCGTGGCGATGCGGGCCAGGCCGAAATTGCGCTGGTTCTCGAAGGTGTCAAAACGACGGCCGACAACCTCCACGCCGGGGGTAGCCTGCAGAATCGCCAAAGTGGCGTCGGTGCTGCCACTATCAACCACCAGAATGTGATCAACCCAGTGGAGACCAGCCAGGGTGCGGGCGATATTACTTTCTTCGTTATAGGTAAGGATCAAGGCCGTCACGGCCCTTTCATCAATTGGTGGAGCGGCCCAAGGCTGGCCATCAACCCTAGGGCCCGCAACCAAAATAGGGTTTTGCGCTGGCATCCAAATCAAGCCCCCTAGCTGGAATCAACTTCCAAATAGACTAGATCCACCAACCAGCTAATCTATACTTAATCTGCCGCAGATTTGCCGAGGGTCAGGAGTGCAGTGGGGCAGACTGCTGCAGTTCTAAGTTGGCAAGATGGCGACGCCCCTGGGCTACTAGGACGGGAATGGCCAGGAAGGATCCAAGACAAAGACTTAGCAACAGCAATACGAATGGATCTCCATACACCCCACTAGCGGCGAGGAAGAAAGGGGTGTTCGCCAAACCAAAAGCCAGCAAGCCGATCAGGAGATTGGCTGTTCGAGCTGGCAAATACCGCAACAAAGGCAGGTAACTGGCCATGGCGCGAATCAACAGAACAATCGCCACCACAAGCATCAATGCCCCTACGGGCCCCAACTCAGTAATAATCTTGCCGCCACCGCCTTCAGACACATAGCCAAGATAATCGCCAACAATCTTACCCTGGCCGAATTGAAGAACCCCCGTCTGGGAAGCGGCACCGGCACCAAATCCGATTAGACCAGACATCTCAAAGGCCTTCAGCGAGGCGTTAATTCCGAGCTGATTAAACCGGGAAACAATATCGCCACTAACCGAGTTGGCGCGCTGAAGATACTCGGAAAATTGATTACCAAGCAGCTTGCCTGCAAACAGGACATAGGTTGCATAGGACACGCCCGCCGCCGCAAAGATTGTTGTGAAAAAGCGATCACGCCAAGCCGGGCTCGCATAACGCCGAAACAACAGGCCATAGATCAGGCCAAAGACCACCACCAGCACCAAGGCCTTGCGGCGGCCTGTCAGCAGGGTGAGCAAGGTGAAGACCAACGCCAGCACCGTCAAGCCATTACCGGTAGCGGGCTTCTCCGAGGCGAAGGCCAGGCTGATGGCCAGGCAGGCCGCCGCACTCAGATGCCACGCAGCCACCTCGCTGCTGCGCCAGAGGCCACTGGCCCCCTGCACTGAAAACCCCCGGCGGAAGTGAATCAAAATGCCCGGCCCCACTTCCTTGAGCACGGCGGCGTCAAAGCCGCTGTAACTCAACCAAACGCTGATGCCATAGAGCACTGAGACCAGCAAGTAAAACTGCACAAGCCGACGCAATAACGCCTGATCACACCCCACCTGGAAACCAAGCCACAGGCCCAGGGCCGGCGCCAGGTAGAAGCCCACCCCGATTAAAGACAGCACGGGCGCATTGAAACGCAGCAACCCATTGAGTGCCTGCAGCACAATCAAGCCGACATAAAATGGCAACCAGCGGCGCAACTGGGGAGCCCCCCACAGCATCGCCTCCAAATCCAGTCCGCGGCGCTGCTCCCACAACACCAGACCACAACAGGCCACAGCAACCAACACCAGGCCCACATAGAGGCTGGGCTGGCCGGGCGTCAACTTGCGGATCGGATCCTGCAGGAAGCCCACCAAAAGGGAGAGCACCAGCCCATCGCGCCAGTTGCCATCGACTAACAACACAACCAGCCCAGTGGCCAGTAGCAGCAACACCAGAGTGGTCACCGCAACACCTCCGCATAGGCGCCCTGCAACTGGCCAGCGATCGCGGGCCAGGCAAACCGCTCGGCCGCCAGGCGGCGCGCCTCGTGGCGCTGTTCAACCGTGGGTTTGGCCAGGGCCCGCTCCAAGGTGGCCGCCAACACCTGGGGCTCACTGGCGCAGATCAGGGCGGCCCCACTGGAGCTGAGCAGTTCGGCCACGGCCACCTCGGGCGAAAGGATCACCGGCAGCCCGGCCGCCAGGGCCTCAATTGCGGCAATGCCGAAGTTCTCCGAGGCCGAAGGCAGCACAAACCAGTCGGCAGCGGCCAGGGCCTGCCACTTCGCCTCCCCCGCCAAAAATCCGAGCCAACGGCAACGGCTGGCGATGCCCAGCTGGTCGGCCAGGCGCTGCAGGGCAGCCACGTAGGCCGGCTCGCCCTCACCAGCAATCTGCAGGGTCCAATCGCCCGGCACCAGGGCCAGGGCGGCGAACAGCTGCTCCAGCTGTTTTTTGGGATGGATGCGTGAGAGAAACAAAAAGCGGGTGGGCCCGGCGCCGAATTGGACCTGGGTCGCCCCTTCTGGTGGCAGGTGCACACCCAGGGGAATCACCACGGCCGGAGCGGCCAGGCCAAGATCGGCGCTTTGGTCCCGTTCGGCGCCGGTGGTGACATGCAAGGCCGCCGCGCCATCGAGGTTGCGCCGTTCAATCAGCCGCAGCAGCCAACGCTTGCGCCGGCTGCTGCGGGCCAGGCTCCAATGGCAGAGCTGGCCGATCGTGCTGAGCACGTAGGGAATCCCCGCCTGGCGGGCCTGGGCCATGGCGCTGGTGGAGGGGTAGGAAAACACGGCGTGAATATGGAGCAGGTCGTAATCGGCCAGGTGGGCCGCCAGCCACTGGCTCAGGGCCGGCGCCACGGCGAACTCCCGCAGGGCGGTGATCGGCGGACTCCAGCGGCCAAAAGCCAATAGCGGCACCCCGTCGTGGTCGATCCAGCGGCCCAAGGGGAGGTCGTCCAGCAACCCTGGTCCGTCGTCGTTGGTGGTGAGCAGGGAGGCCTCCACCCCCTGCTGGCGCAGGGCCGCCGCCATCTCCAGGGCCGCCACCCCGGGACCGCCGCGTCGGGGGCTGATCGAGGGAATCACGTGGAGCACTTTCATCGGTGGCGGGCGGGATTGGGGCTGGCGGTAGGGGGGGCAGGGGCCGGGCCAGGGGCAACCGTGATCGGCAGGAGCTGGGGCGGGCGCCGGCTGATGCGCCAGGCCAGCAGCAGGGCCCGCAGTTCACCGAAGAACTTCACCGGGATCAGCCAGGGATGGCGCAGGTGGAAGCGGGTGCGCACCTCCCGAAACGGCTTGCGCAGCAGGTACCAGAGGCGATCCCAGCCCCGGGCGCAGCGCAGGGCGAAGTAGCCATCCCCCACGCCGTGGTGGGGAGAGGCGCTGGCCAGGTGGCCGCCGGCGGAGCGGGTGCCGCCCGAACTGGCGGCCAAATGGTGCAGGGCTGCCGCCGGCTCAAAACGGATGCGCCCGCCGGCCGCCACCAGGCGCTTGGCCAGTTCCGATTCAAAGCGCGACGCCACCGGCGGCGGGAAACTCTCGTTGAAGCCGCCAAGGGCGAGAATCCGCTCCCGTTTCACGCTGAGGTTGCCGGCCATGGCGTTTTCAATCCAGGCGCCGCGGGTGCGATTGAAGGGAAAGTCGAGGTCCCGCCAGAAGGGAGACGGGTGCTGGCGCTGGGGCAGGTCAGCGGGCACCTGGCCGGGTTGCAAGATCTGACCCACCACCGCCCAGGCCTCCGGGTAACGGCTGTGGCCGTCGATGTGACCCTGCAGCAACCCCGCCAGGGGCACGATGTCGTCATCGAGGAAGAGCACCAACTCGCCGCGGGCTGACACCAAGCCCCGATTCATCGCCCCCACCAGATGGGGTTTTGCAAGACGCTGCCAGCCAATCAGGCCCTGGTCGTGCCACTTCTGAAGAGCCCAAGTGGTGGCGGGTTCATGCCCTTCGCTCTGGTCGATCACCAGCAGCTCGCTAGGGCCATCCACCTGGGCCAACAGGGGCAGCAGGGCGCCAATCGTGTCGATCAGAACCTGCTCGCGCCGATAGGTGGCGATCACGACGGTGACCATGGCGCTCCCTGCAGGGCCTGCAGCATCTGGGCCATGGAGGCCTGGTAACCCCAGGCCTCCACCGTCTGGCGGGCCGCCGACCCCATCGCCCGCACCTGGTCGGGCTGCGACGCCAGGTGCTGCAGCTGCCGACCCAGGGTCGCTGCATCACCGTTATCGAAACGCAAGCCATTGCGGCCGGGCTCGATCAATTCCTCGCCCGCCCCCACGCCCGCGGCCGCCAACACCGGCAAGCCGCAGGCCATGGCCTCATTCACCGACACCCCCCAGGGTTCGTCGGGACAGGGGTGCACGAACACATCGGCGTAGCTGTACCACTGGGGAAGGGAGCTGTAAGCCACATAGCCGGGGCAATCAACCAGGGCCTTGATCGGGGTGATCGCCTGCTGCACCAACGCCCGCAAGGGGCCATCGCCCAGCAGCAGCAGCCGGGCCCGGGAGCAAGACCGCTGCAGCTGGGCAAAGGCCCGCACCAGGGTGAGCGGATCCTCCCGGTCTGTCCATTTCATGATGCCGAGCACCACAAAGGCATCGGCAGGCCATCCGCGATCCGCGACCCATTGGGCCCGGCCGCTGCGTTCCACCGCCGAGTGACTGGCAAACCAGTGGTTGTCCACGGCGTAGGCAAAGCGATAGCTGGGCCGCTCCGTGCCAGAGAGCTCCCGCAGATAGGCCAGGGCCTGGTGACCCACCGGGTGCCAACTGTGGAAAAGCCGCTGGATCCGGCCCACGGTCTGGCGCCGCCACCAGCCCCGCCAACCGATCAGGTGGGTATGGCGGAGGGTGTTGTCAGAGCGCAGGCCGATGCGTTGACCGCGGAGTCGCAACAACAGCGCCAGGAGCAGCTGGAAGCGGGGGTAATAGCCCGACACAATCACCAGCTGGGGCTGCAGCGAACAAATCCACCGGGCCAGCCTCCAGGCCTGCAAGGGCGACTGGCCCTGGAGCACCCATTGGTCGTAGGAGCCGTTTGCCAGGTGGTCCCAGCGGGGCGCAAAACCGAGCTCGGCATCGGCGCCATTGGGGCCCGAGGTATAAATCACGCGCAACGGATAGGCTGCGGAGCTAGCGATCGAGCGATACAAGGGCGCATCGAACTGGGTTTCCCGGTTTTGCACGATTACCAAACCCCCCAATCGCCCCAATGGGGCGGATGAATCGCGCCGATTGGGATTGGGCTGGAGGAGGGTCACCTAGGGCTACCGAGCTGGGATCTACCTTGGTCGCAGTCCAGCAATCGGGGTTGGGCCGGAGGTAAATCTGCGGCATCAAGGCTGCAGTCCCGGGGTGGGCCCAGGCCAAGGGGGATCGGCAGCCAGGAGCGGCCCAGCCTGGACCAGCCGCAGCCAGGCCTTGGGCAGCCAGGGCGCCGCCCGAATCGCCTCCAAGAAATAACCAACGCAACGGCGATCACCCCTGCGGCGACAACATTCGCCAATAAAGTAGGCCCCTTCACTAGCCCGCGGGTCGAATCGCTTCCTCGTCAACCAGCCAATCCGCGTTGGCCCAGCTGGGGCAATAGCAGGACGAATCAGGGCTGCTTCCCGTAAGCTAGGCGCCTCACTTTCGCCGCTGGAGCGGGCCTGATAACAGGCCAAAGACAAGCGGGCTATCTGCTGTTGCTCTCGCCAACGGCGCGAAGAAATTCCGCCGACAAACAACCGGGTACTGTAAAGAACCTCAGGGCAATGGAAGAAGGTTCCGAGAGTTGCCAGCCGATACCAGAGATCCCAATCCTGGCCGTAATAGAAGGCACTTCGATAACCACCAGCCGCCAGATAGGCGCTACGGCGCATCAGCACAGAACCGTGGTGGGGAATGTCAAACTCCAGGCCCGACTCCGCAGCGATGCCATTCACCCAGGCCGGCGCCGCCATTGGCTGGGCCCGTTGCTTGGTGAGCAGGGGCTCCCAGGCGGGTCCATACACGGCCACATCCGAGGTCACCAGCACGCAATCGCCATGGTCTTGGAGCACGCGCCACTGGCGGCGTAAGCGCCCGGGCTCCATGCGATCGCCCACATCAATGCGGGCAAGGGCCTGGCCCTGGGCCAACTGGCACCCCCTAATCAGGGCCCGGGTCAGGCCGCCATGGGGCAGGCAAACCAGCCGCAACCGCGGATCCGCCTCGGCCCGCCGCCCCAGTTCAACCAGGGTGCCTGGAGCCTGGGGACCATCGGCGACCAGCAGACATTCCAAAGCCACCCCCTGCTGGCCCAGGATCGAATCGAGGCTGTCAAACAGGGCCTCCTGCTCGCCGTAAACGGCCATCACCACAGAAATTTGAGGAATCAAGGCACCACCACCCCGATCGGCAGCACGGTCCGCACCAGGGCGGCAATCGTCAGGCGCGGTTGGCACCAGAGCCGCTGCCAGGGAGAGGCCCGCACGGCCATGGCCAGGATCAGGGCGGCCTGCGGCCCCTGGCCCCTGCCGAGGGCTTCGGCCAGATAGCTCCAGAGAATGGCACTGAGGCTGCGGCGAAAACAACGGCGATAGCGCCGCTCAAACACCGCCGTGAAGGTGGTGAAGAGCTCCTGGCTACGGCGCGCCTTGGCCAGGGGGCCCAGGGGCGACCAAACCCCACCGCCATGCAGCCGGTACACCGACATGCAGCGATCGATCACGCCGGCATGGCCATGGCGGGCCGCTAGCAAATAGAGGGGGCGATCAAGACAGTATTGGCCGTAAATCCAGGCGGGTAATTCCAGGGCCGAGCGGCGCATCAGCACCGCCGAAAAGTGAAAGCTGTAGCTACCAATGAGATCCGTGAAGGTCAAAGGGCTGTCCTGGCTCGCCGGCCCAATCTCCCTATCGTCTTGCCCTGGCGAAGACTCCCTGCCATCCCAGATGCGGGTTCGTCCACCACAGAAGGCCAGCTCCGGTTGGCGCTCCAGCAGTTGCACTTGGCGCTCAAGCTTGCTTGAATCACTCCACCAATCGTCGCCCTCCAGAAAGGCCACAAAGGGGCCCCGCGCCGACAAAGCAAGCCGTTCAAAGTTGCGATGAAAGCCCAGGGGAGTGGCCCCACTGTCAAACACCCAAATCTGGCCAGGATGGGCCGCCGCCGCCGCCCAGGCCACCGCCGCAGTCTGATCGGTGGAACCATCCTCACCGATGAGGAGTTCACAGCGATTAAAGAGCGTCTGGGCGATCACCGAATCAATCGCCTGTTGCAGGAAGGCGCCGTGGTTGCGCGTCAGCATCAACACACTGACCAGGGGTCCAATCGACCGGGGCTGATGGGATTGGGCGTGAAGGGATTGGGGTTGATGGGACTGAACCAGAAGGGGTCGTGACTGCGGCTCTGGTGTAGGAATCATGGGAGTTGGCAAAGCGACCTCCCCTCAGGACCGGGCCAGGGCCGCTAACCGGGCGGCGTTGCGGGGCCCCAAGGCCGTGCGCAGGGCGGCGTAGGTCTGGTGTTTCCAGGCCTTTCCCTCCCAGATCAGATCACTGAGGCGCCATAACTGGTCGCCCCGTTGTTGCTCGCCGAGGCCATGGAGATCCCGGGCCCGCATGAAACACCAACGGGCAAAATGGTCTAGCTCTGGCGCCTGGGGACAAACACCCGCCAGTAGGGCGCAGGCATAGAGCCGGGGCAAAAACTGGGCCTCATCGCGCAGGTACGCCTGGGCCGGACCGCGCGACACCCGCGCCGCACATGTATGGTCCCGCTGCACGGACACCTCACTGCCGCAATGGATCAAGCGGGCCCCGAGGGCCCCCATGCGCGCCTCCAGATCCCAATCCTCCGGGCGAAATGGGGGCCAGGCGCCGGCTGCATCGCTGATCCAACGGCGAAACAGGGGCGTATGGGTATGCCACCAGCGGTCCACCAACAGGGCGGGAAAGAGTTGGTCATGGCGCTGGGCCGTCTGACGGCTGGGGTTGGCTACGACCTGACCGGCGCCATCGACCAAAATAGAGGTGCCATAGGCAATCGCGCACTCTGGATGGGCTTCTAAGGCGGCAATCTGGTCCCTAAATTTATGGGGGAGCAGCCAATCATCGCTATCGAGATACTGAATGTAGGCGCCCCGGGCCTGGAGCCGACCCCGTTCCCTCGCCGCGCCAGGACCGGCGTTGGCCTGATGGATCACCCGGATCCTCAGGGGATCCTGGCGCCTGAACGACTCCAGCACCTGGGCGGTGCCATCGGTGGAGCCATCATCCACCAGCAACACCTCCAGGTTGCTATGGCTTTGCTGCAACACACTCTCCACCGCAGTCTTCACCAGCTCAGCACGGTTGTAGACCGGAATAATGGTGCTAACGAGGGAGGACGCCATTCGGGATGGAGCAATGATCGATGAAGTTGTCATAGGTAGGGCTCATCAACGAGGCGGGTGCGAATCAAACGGGCTGGGGATCCATAAACAACCACGCCATCAGGCCAATCGCTGAGCACCAGCGATCCCATGCCGATCACCGAATCGCTGCCAATCCTGACGTGGTGTCGAATCGCAGAACCAAGCCCGATCGAACTCCTGGCGCCAATCGAAACATCGCCCCCAGTCGTCACCCCTGGAGCCAGACTGGCGAAGGCACCCATCTGGCCATCGTGGTCGATCGAACTGCCGGTATTCAGCAAACAACCCATGCCAATAATCGAGCCCGGTCCCACATGGGCCAGGGGCATGATGATGGAGCCGGCCCCCATACTGACCCCATGGGCGATCACGGCTGAGGGGTCAATTAACACAGGAAAATTCACCCCTGGGCAAGCCTGACTGACCTTGGCCATCATCACGTCCCGCTGGTAGTTATCCCCAATAGCCACTAACACATGGCCCACACCTTGGCAGTCACAGATCTCGGCCAAGTCACTAACGCGTCCCAGGATCGGATAGCCATGGCAATGGCTCCCTTGGGGCCGATAGGAATCAATCAAACCGAGCACCCGATAGGCCGCCAAGCGCTGCACCACCGCAAGCACGGCATGGGCATGGCCCGATGAGCCCACCAGAATCAAGGGGGGAAGGGCCACCATCAACCTGGCTCCAGCAGCTGGTTAGCAGCAGGCCGCTGCCGCGGACAGTGGCGAATCAGATCACAAATATGCTGCGCCATGGCGGCGCTGAGCTGGGTGCCATTGGGGAGGGCCAGCAGGCGTTCGCAAACCGCCTCCGTGTGGGGCAGGTGCCATGGCCCCCCACCCCGGTAGGGGGCCATGCGGTGACAGCCAGGGGTAAAATAGCGCCGGGCCAACACATTATGCTCGCGCAGATGATCACGTAGCTGATCGCGGCTGGCGCCAAACTCAACCCCATCAACATCAATGATAATGTAGTGGTAATTATTAGCATTACTGCCATAATAATTGATCAGTCGAATGCCCGAAAGCGGCTTCAGCTGCTGGGCATACACAGCGTAATGGCCGCGATTCACCGCGATGAAGGAATCAAGGTGATCAAGATTCACCAAACCCATGGCGGCATTGATCTCCGGCATCTTGCCATTAATGCCCAAGGCAATCACATGGTCTTCGGCTTGAAAGCCAAAATTCTGCAGCAAACGCACCTTCTCGGCCAAGGCAGCGTCGTTGGTAGCAACCGCTCCACCTTCAAAGGTATTGAACACCTTGGTGGCATGGAAACTAAAGACCTCGCAAAGGCCATTGCCGCCAATCGGTTTTCCCTGATGGCGGCACCCGAAGGCATGGGCCGCATCAAACATCAGGCTAAGGCCATGGCGATCGGCAATCTGCTGCAGACGCTCGATCGCACAGGGGCGACCATAGAGATGCACCCCAAGGATTGCCCGGGTAGCAGGCGTAATCAGGGCCTCAATCGCCTCTGGATCGATGTTATAGGTAAGCGGATCAATATCACAGAACACTGGCTTGAGCCCTTGCCATTGCAACGCATGGGCCGAGGCAACAAAAGTAAAGGAAGGCACAATCACCTCACCGCTTAGCCCCGCAGCCTGGGCCGCCAGTTCCAAAGCCAGGGTGCCATTGGCACAGAGCACCACGTGATCCACCTCCAGATAGGCCTGCAACTTCTGCTCCAGCTCGATCACCAGCGGGCCCCGGTTGGTCAGCCAGCGACGGCGGAAGATCTCTTGGGCAAGCTCGGAAAACTCATGCCAGGGGCCCATATTGGGGGCGCCAACATGGAGCGGTGTGGCCAGAATGGGCGGCACGGGTCTGGCTTCTAAACGGCTGGTCATGGCCACAGTCCTCCAGCGATAGGTTCAAGAACGTTCAAGGATTTGCCACTCTGCTGCTGCCAAAGCGCGGCGTAGTAGCGTTGTAACTTGAGCAGTTCTCCATGGCTGCCCATCTCAACAATTTGGCCATGATCCAGCACAACAATCTGGTCGGCCTCCCGGATCGTGCTTAAGCGGTGGGCGATGACCAGGGTGCATTGATCTGGGCCCCGCTTGAGGGCCTGCTGCACTAGCTGTTCGCTATGGCTATCGAGGGCACTGGTGGCCTCATCGAGAATCAGGAGATCAGGCTGGCGTAACAAGGCACGAGCCAAAGAAATCCGTTGTCGCTGGCCACCACTGAGCCGGTAGCCCCGCTCACCCACCAGGGTGTCAAAACCTTCGGGAAGGTCGCGAATGAAGCCGGCGGCCTGGGCCTGCTCCGCGGCCGCTTCAATCTGGCGATCGCTGGCCTGGGGAGTGCCAAAGGCAATGTTGTCGCGCAGGCTGGCATTAAACAGAAACGTATCCTGGCTGACGACACCGAGTTTCTGCTGCCAACTGATCAGATCAATGTTGTTCAGATCAACGCCATCAATCAAAATCCGGCCTTGGCTTGGCCCATACAGGCCCACCAACAGATCGGCCAAGGAACTCTTGCCGGAGCCACTGGCTCCCACCAGGGCAACCGTCTTGCCGCGGGGAATCGTCAGGTTGATCTGGCGCAGGCTCGGCAGGCCACCAGTGCCGTAGTCGAGGCTGACGTTATCGAAGACAATCGCCGATTTAATGGACTGGAAGGGGCGGCCGCCAAGCCGGCGAAGTTGCTTATCTTCGGTACTAAGAATCCCATTTAAGCGGCCCAGGTGTCCGGAGTTGCGTTGCAACCAGTTGCAGTTGGTGGCAATCGCAGAGAATCGCTGATTGAGCCGCTGCAGCGCCAGCAGAAAGGTAACCAGACTTGGCAAGATTCCCGTACTACGGGCATCAAATACCAGCACACTGAGGGCCGTGATCAGGGCCAGGATTGCCACCGGCAGAAACATGGTGATCGGCTGGGTGAGCTCCATCACCCGCAACTGGCGCCCCAGGGTGCTTTCCAGCTCCGCCATGCGCCGGCGCAGGTCCCGGTCCGCGACCTCCACCTGGCCAAAGCTATGCAACAGCCGCAGGGCCTGAATATCTTCATTGATGCGCGCACTGATCGACACTTCAATCGTGCTGAGTCGATGGGCATGGCGGCGAATGCGGGGTAGGAGATCACGCTGCAACCAAACAATCACCGCACCCATCGCCACCGCCGCAAGCAGCAGCCATGGCGACAGCAACACCAGAATCACCAGATAACTCAAGGCCATCAGGCTGTTGAGAACTACTTGCCCCCAAAGGCTGATCTCCTTCTCCACCGCATCGGGCCCCTCGGCCGAATAGCTCATCAGATCGCCAACCTTGTAATGGCTGGCACAGGCAAAACTGAAGGCCAAAATCTGACTATGAATACGGGCCGTGATCAGGGCCTTACAGCGGGCCGCAAATTGACCGATGGCCAAGGCATTGAAATAGTGAAGCGAGCTCTGGCTAGCCTGAATCAACACGGCCAAGCCGAGCATCAGGAGCAGCAACTGGTTGCCAGATAGCAGGGACAACTGCTGGCCGAGGCCGGGCAAGCGGGCGACCAGGGGTTGCTGACTCCAATCGAGTCCGTCCCTAGCGGAAGTGGAGAGCAGTTGCACGGTCAGAAACACAATGCCGAGGGTGGCTCCCTCACTGATGGCCTCGGTGAGGGTCAACAACCCATGGAGCCCCAGCAACCGCCACTGCTGCTTAGCGGTCTGGCGAATCAGGCGGCTGGCGGGCCTTTGATCAGCAAAAATCGGCCGCCGATTGGCTACAATATTGGCAAAGAAATGGGCCAATTTACCGACCCCCAGGTTGCAAGCACATGCTCAAGTGATACATTGATCAAGCGCAACTCTTCCGAGACTATGGTATAAATTTAACGCCAACGGGTGCCTGTGCCGTATCTGCTTCGCCCTGCAGCTTGGCTGCAGCATCAGCGCATCGATTCCTGAATCAAGCGTTCCAGCAATCGGATTTTCCACCGAAACGTTGTTCCGGCGATTGGCTTTTGAAAAGAACAGATTGCTCAGGGAACAGCCTGGCCGAAGAACAGGTTCGCCTGGGACAGGTTCTCTCGAGATCAGGTTCTCTCGAGATCAGATGGCCCGGAGATCAGATGGCCCGGAAATCAGATTGGCGTGCGACCAGATTTCCCCCGCCATGGATTCCCTCTGACCAGCGGTGACACCAGTGGGGTCTTCCCCGCTCAGTAGGCAAAGCTGGCAGGGCGATCCAGCGCAGCAACCATGGCCTCCAGCACCTGGGGATCGGGCTGGCGGGGTTGGAAGCTGGCCAGGGTCTGGCCCTCTAGGGGCTCCAGATCCCAGCGGCTGAAGGGGTGGCCCGGAGCCGTGATCGCCGTCTGTTGGCCGAGGAAAGCAGCCCAGGCCGAAAAACTCGACGAGCCCGAACCCAGCAACAGGCGGGTACGACCCAACACGATCAAATCGATGATGGCCGTGGTGGGCCGCACCAGGCGCACGGCCGGCAGGTCCAACAGGGGCGCCAGTTGGTGCTCACTGCCATCGGACACCACCAGGGCCGGAACGGGCTCCCCGGCGAGCTCGCGCACGGCCTGCAGGGTCTCGATAAACCAGGCGAGGGGGGTTTGCTGCAACCAACCGACCCACTCCGCCCCGGCCCCAGCCGCTGGCGGCGGCCGAAAATCGCGACCACAGCGGATGTTGATGCCGATCGGCGCCAGGGGCACGGACCGGGCCCGTTGCAATTGCCGCGGCCGGGTGATTGCCAAGAGATCCCGGCGCAACAGGGGTCCATGGCCATTCAGACCAGCAAAGGAATAGGGCGGGGGATCAATCAGCAGCAGGGAACGCCCACGCCCCTGGCGAGGGCCTGGGCCAGGCCCTGGATTCGGCTGCGGCTCCGCCATGGGATCGGCACCGGCTCGGGCGGCCAGGAAGTCCTGCTGGGACAGGATGCGGCCCGCGAGCTGCGGTCCCCATCGCCAATGCCAGGGCAAATCACCGGGTCCCGCTTGAAATAGGCCCGCCAGGGCGATCTGGCCGGCAAACCGTTCCGGCGATACCGTGCCCCGCAGCAGGTGACCCAGGGCCGGCCGCCACCAACGGGGAGCCACCATCGGCAACCCATGCTCCCGGCAAAAGACCCGAACGCGAGCCCAATGGAAGAGCCGGTTGCCCAGGCCGGTGCCGCGGGGGAAGGGGGCTAGGCAGGCGATCGGCACTCGCTGCTGCATGGGCCGTCCTTGGATGGGGCCACTCTGGCGGCTACCAAGTCAAGGTTAAACCGATCCGCGCATCAGCGCCGTCGATTTAACGCAGTCAATCAACGCATTCAGGTAACGGAGCCAGGCCTGGGGAGTCCCCGCCCCGGACCTACGGCGTCGGATCGGCCAAGGCAGGTTCGACCCCGGCACCCCCATGGAGGGTTTTGGCCCAGACCAGGGTCTTGGGCAACAGGGCCATGCGCAGGGTGGTGTAGGGGATCACCACAAACCAATGGCCGAGATAGAGGATGCCGAGGGCCAGGTTGGCCAGGTCCATGGCTGGCAGGGCCGGCCCCTCGCTGGGGCGGCGGCAACCTTTGACAATCGCGCCGCCGGAGAGGCCAAAAACCAGCACGGACAGGGGCCAGAAGGCTGGGGCCGTGCGGCTCAGCAACGAGGCCAACAGGTCGGCGGAGCCCATCACCGGTAGGCCGTATTGCAGTAGAAAAAACACCGCCAAATCGAACCGCTTCTGGGCCGGCACTGCCCCAGACCAAAGCCGGGGCCAGTAGTCGAAAAAGCGCTGCAGTCCCCCTTCTGCCCAGCGCTGCCGCTGGCGCCACAGGGCCGCGAGCGTCGTGACCGCCTCCTCCTGAACCGGTGGGTTCCAGAGCAGGCCCACGGGCTGGCCTTCGAGCAGCAGGCGAAAACTGAGATCCAGGTCATCGGTGACCGTGGCCTCATTAAAACCATCGCAAGCGAGCACCACCTCGCGGCGCAGCAACTGGCCGTTGCCGCGCAACTCGACCACCCCGCCGGCCTGGAGCCGTCCCTCCTGGATCACCGCATCGAGGGCCATCTCCATGGCCTGGCAACGGGTCACCAGGTTGTGGCCGGCATTGACCACCGCCTTGCGCAACTGCACCGCCGCCCAGCCACCGGCCTCGGCAAAGGGCACCAGCCGCCTGAGCACATCGCTCTGCAGGTCGGCATCGGCATCAAGCACCATCAACCAGCGGCCCGCCAGCTGGGGCAAGACCGTATTGAGGGCGCCCGATTTGCCCCCACCGGCGTTCCGGGGCCGGCGCACCACCTGGAGCTGGGGATGGAGGACCTGCTGCTCGGCGAGCACCGCTGCGGTGCCGTCCTCGCTGCCGTCATCCACCACCCAAAAACGCAGTAACTCCTGGGGGTAATCGAGCTGGCTCAGCCGCTGCACCAGCCGGCCAATCACCGCCTCCTCATCCCGGGCCGCCACCACCAGATCCACCACCGGCAGGTCAACAGCCGATCGGTCAACAGGCGATCCGTCGCTAGGCCCAGGGTCCGCTTCACCCGGCTTGGCACCCCCTACGGACTCCCGGGAGGGGCCAAGGAAAACCGCCTTGAAGCCGTACCCCCCGAGGGCCAGGGCCAGGGCCAGGGCCGGCAGGGGCGACCAGACCCCCAAGCCATGGGGCAGGCTGCCGCCGAGTCCACAACAGAAAAGGAACAGGGCGGCCTTCACGCGACGGCGTCCTGTGGCTATGCCGCCCGCGTCCATGGGTCCCCCAACCGTGGCGGCATCTTAAAGGCCCTGCTTCAGCGCTTCGATCGAGACCAGGGCCGCACCCGGGTAGTAGTGCCGAAGAATCCTGGCCACGCTCCAGCCGCGCCGGGCCAGGTCGATGGCGCCCGCCTGGGAGAGGCCCGCGCCATGGCCGAAGCCGCCGCCCACCACGCTCCAGAGACCCGGACCGGCCGGCTTAACCACAAACAGGGTGCTGGGCAGCTGGCGCAGGGCCCGGCGAATGCCATCCCGGCGCAACACCAGCGATCCTTTGGCCCCCTGGATGCCCAAGGCCAGAACCCGGCCGCTGGCGCCCCGCTCCAGCACCACCAGGCGCCGCACCTCGCCCAGGGCCGTCCCGGCGGCCCCTAAGGCCTCGCCAACCTGGCCGGCGCTGAGCTGGCGCTGCCAGCGGTAGCGGGGATGGTCAGCGCCATAGCCCGCCTCGCCCTGGTCCAACAGGGCCGGCAGGCTCTCCTGGGTCAGGGGCAGGGCGAAAGCCTGGCGGAAGGGGGCAGGACCGTCAGCAAAGGCCTGGAGATACGGCAAGGGTGCCCCTCCCCAGGCCTCCTCGAATCCGGCCGAAACGCCGCCATTGCTGGCGTGATACACCGCATGGATCGGCTGATCGCGCCAACTCAGCAGCTGGCGGTTGGTGGCGGCCACGGCCCGGCGCAGCTCGGTGCTGGCCTGGCCCGGATCGCCGTAGACCTGGCACTGGGTGTCGGCGCAGAGGTGGTAGCCATCGGCAACGAAGCGCTCACGATTGCGCAGGGCCCAGGTGCGGGCCAGGATCGCCTGGGCGGAAAGGGCAGCGGCTGGCGCACCGGCGCCAATTTCGTGGGGCACAACCCCCAACAGGTAGCGCTCCAGGGGCACCACTTCAACCAAAGTCCAGCTGCCGTAGGCATCGCCTTGCAACCGGAAGGGCCCCTGAAAAACGCCGCCCTGCCAACGCAACCCCGCCGGCGCCGCCAGGCTGATCGGCCCCTGCAGGGCCACGGTTCCCTTGGGGCCCTGGGCCGTCAGGGCGGTGCGCGTCAGGAGGCGCAGGCTCAACTGCCGGGCCTTCAGGCCCGCCGGGGCCGCCGTAGCCGCCGGGGCCCACACCTCCCAATCGGCGGGATGGGCGATCACCACCGCCACCCCCTGCTGGCGCCAACGGTCGGCCGCCAACGTGGCGGCCTCGTGGCTGGGGAAGGGACCAAGCACCGTACGGCTGATCCGCAGGGGAACGGCTAGGGGCTCGCTGCGCCAGTCCAATTTCAGGCTGGGCCCCACCAGCCGCTGACCCTTGGCATCCACCAATTCCAAGGGCCCCTTGGCGCTCTCCAGCAGGAGCGGGGCCGCGGAGGGCTTGCTGCCTAGGTGGGCCGCCAGGCCCACCCAGAGCACGGGTCGGTCGCTGCGGATCGCTGGTGGTGGCGGCACTGGCCAGGCGAGCTGGTCGGCAGCGCGGCAACCGGGCGCCAGTAAGGCCCCAACCCCTAGCCAGGAGACCAGGGCAAAACGCCTGCGCCCCAGAGACTTATGGCACAGGCTCGACGGGTCAGGCATGGGGGATGGGGGACAACCTGGGGCGGAAGCTTGGCGGAAGGCACTTCCGCGTCGTACTTTGATTGTTTGTGCCCGAGCGGCGAGAGACATGCCGAAGCTCAAGACCCGCAAAGCTGCCGCCAAGCGGTTCAAGGCCACCGGCAGTGGGAAGTTCATGCGGCGGCGTGCTTTCCTCAATCACCTGCTCGATCACAAGAGCCCGAAGCGCAAGCGCCACCTCGGCACCATGGCCCTTGTCGACGAGCGCGACGCCGACAACGTGCGCGCCATGCTCCCCTACAGCTGATCGCTGCGCCGGTTCCCGTTTTTCCCTTTCCCTGAGACCCATCCATGGCACGCGTTAAGAGGGGCAATGTCGCCCGCAAACGCCGCAACAAAATCCTGCGCCTCGCCCGGGGCTTCCAGGGCAGCAGCGGCTCCCTATTCCGCACGGCAAACCAGCGGGTGATGAAGGCCCTCTGCAATGCCTATCGGGACCGTCGCCGCCGCAAGCGCGACTTCCGCCGCCTCTGGATTGCCCGCATCAACGCCGCAGCTCGCCTCAACGGCCTCAGCTACAGCCGCCTGATCGGTGGCCTTAAGAAGGCCGACGTGCAGATCAACCGCAAGATGCTGGCCCAGCTAGCCGTGGTTGACCCAGCCAGTTTCACCGCAGTGGTTGGCGCCGCCAACAGCTGAATTTCGCCTGGTAGGCCCATGGATCATCTGCTTCCCCAGGCCTACCTAATCGGTCTGATCGTTCTGC
Organism: Synechococcus sp. UW140; assembly: GCA_943369525.1. GTDB lineage: Bacteria > Cyanobacteriota > Cyanobacteriia > PCC-6307 > Cyanobiaceae > BAIKAL-G1. Next base: position 72,947 of record CALRNL020000007.1, on the reverse strand, counting down.
TTGGAGGCGCCGCCGTGGTGGTCGCCAGGCAGATTTTTCGTGTACGCCGGGATGAGGCGACCCTGAACCGGCTCGAAGGGGTTGCCAAATCCAGTGACCGCTCCTGCGCCGACCTCTATGAACTCGGCTCCGTGCAGCTGCGCAAACGGCTCTATGGCGAAGCCGCCGCCAGCCTCAAGCTGGCCCTGAAAACCGCCGGTGAGGAACCAGCCGAAGCCCAGGCCCTGATCCAGAACGCCCTTGGTTTTGCCCTGGCCGCCCAGAACAATTACGCCGCGGCCATCCGCCACTACCGCTCAGCCCTGAAATTCAAGCCGGACTACCCGGTGGCCCTCAACAACCTGGCCTTTGCCCTGGAAAAGCAAAGCAAGGGCGAGGAAGCCCGCAGCACCTATCGCCAGGTGCTCGAGCTAGATGCCTCCAACAGCACGGCCCGCAAACGGCTCAAGCGCCTCGAACGCACAGCTGTTTGAGGGAGCACCAACCAGGGGGCAGGTTCCGGATCGGCGCCACATCATTTGCTTTGGCAAGCCCCAAGCCATTCCCCTGGCCCATCCTTAGGGGGCTCCAGGGCAGGCGGGTTGGGGCCAGCGAGGCAGGGCCTGAAATCATGGCCAAAATTCTGGGCGGAGAGCCAGGCCAGACCCGGTGGGGTTTGGGCTTGAACCCCATCCCCAGGGACAGGAGCCGCTCCCGAGTTACCTACCAAAGGCCCCTAACAGGCTGGACCTTGGTGACGCCCTTGGGGGCCCGGCCGGCCACCTTCACCGGGTTCAAGACCAGCTGGCCCCCACTGTTGGTGAGCCGGGGTGCGATCCAACCATTCAGGGCCAGGGATTCCAGCCCCTGAAATTCGCCACCCGCCTCCAGGCCAGCCAGCTTGTTGTTGGCGAGCACCAAGAGGTCGAGCTGGTCCGATTTGGCGTTGAGGTTGCCCTGCACCGGCACCGCCACCGAACCCACGGTCATCTCGCCATGGAGATCGACCATCTGGCCTAGGGCCCGCACGGAAACCAGCTTCAGGGTCACCGGTAACACCGAGCCGCCGTTGAAGGCCTGGTAGGTGCCGTTCCACTGGCGCGGCAACTGGCTGCTGATCACGGCCGCCCGGGCGACGGGGTCAAAGGTATCGATCGGCGCCATTTCGCCCAGCACGGCCGTCTCTGCCGCCTGCTCGTTGCGGGGGGGCGCCTTGAAGGGCACGATGGCGCCCACCGACAGGGGGGTTGCTGCCAGCAGAAAGGGAATCACAGCTGCACCCGGAATTGCCTACAGGCTAAGGGCAAGCAGGTCGCCGACAAGGCCCAGGCAGTACCTTCAAACCCGGCTCCGATCCTGGAGTTGTCCGTTGTCCATCCCTGGAGCAATCCAAGAGCGGCATGGCCCATAGCTCCACCCCCCCTGCAAGCGCGGCTGACCCAGGCCTGGTAATCGGCGGTCGCCGCTTCCGCAGCCGCCTGATGACCGGCACCGGCAAGTACCCCAGCCTGGCGGCCATGCAGGCCAGCCTGGTGGCCAGCGGCTGTGAGATCGTCACCGTCGCCGTGCGCCGGGTCCAAAGCCAGGCCGCCGGCCACGAAGGCCTGCTTGAAGCGATCGACTGGCAACGCATCTGGATGCTGCCCAACACCGCCGGCTGTGCCACGGCGGAGGAAGCGGTCCGGGTGGCCCGCCTCGGCCGGGAGCTGGCCAAGCTGGCCGGCCAGGAGGACAACACCTTCGTGAAACTCGAGGTGATCCCCGATTCCCGCCACCTGCTGCCCGACCCGATCGGCACGCTGCGAGCGGCCGAAATCCTGGTGAAGGAGGGCTTCACCGTGTTGCCATACATCAACGCCGATCCGATCCTGGCCAAACACCTGGAGGAGGCCGGCTGCGCCACGGTGATGCCCCTGGGCTCGCCGATCGGCTCGGGCCAGGGAATCCGCAATGCCGCCAACATCGCCCTGATCATCGAAAACAGCCGGGTTCCGGTGGTGGTTGATGCGGGCATCGGCGTGCCCAGTGAGGCAGCCCAGGCCATGGAAATGGGGGCCGACGCCCTGCTGATCAACAGCGCCATCGCCCTGGCCGGGGATCCGGCGGCCATGGCCCGCGCCATGGGACAGGCCTGCGAAGCGGGCCGCACCGCCTTTCTGGCCGGCCGGTTACCCCGGCGGGCCCAGGCCAGTGCCAGCTCCCCCCAACAGGGGTTGGTGGGCCAGTAAGGACCCACGAACAGCCAGATTTGGGGGATCCCCCCGGCTGGCACCCAGCGAGGGTCCTGGCGGACGCAGGGCCCGCGGATGGGGTGAAGTTCCGTACCGGATTGGCGATCACCCCAAAGGGGCCCCTTAAGGTCCGGCCCAGGTTCGCTGCCACACCATGGCCATTACCCAGGAGGACGGAGGGCGCCTCAATGCCTTCGCCAAGGAACCGCGCATGGAGCTGATGGAGGCTGGCCAGGGCCCCAGCCGCGCCAGCCTGGTGCTGCTGGTCGCTGGGGCCGCCCTGGTGCTGGTGCTGGTGGCCGTGGCCGTGGGCATCAGCTGAGGGCAGCCCCCCAACGGCCGGGGCTTGGAAGGGGGGCGGAACACCTGTAGTAGCTTGCCCCCACCGAGCATTTGCTCGTTCACAGGAGTCCTGGGGTGAAGGTTCTCGTTCTCGGCGGCGACGGCTTCTGTGGCTGGCCCTGCTCGGTGAATCTGGCGGATGCCGGCCACGATGTCGTCATCGTCGACAACCTGAGTCGGCGCAAGATCGACATCGATCTGGGCGTGGAGTCGCTCACGCCGATCGCCACGATCCAGGATCGCCTCACCGCCTGGGAGCAGGTGGGTGGTCGGCCCATGCGCTTCGTCTCCATCGACGTCGCCAAGAACTACGCGCGCCTGCTGTATTTGCTGCAAACGGAGCGGCCAGACGCGATCGTCCATTTCGCCGAACAGCGGGCCGCCCCCTATTCGATGAAATCGAGCGCCAGCAAGCGTTACACCGTCGATAACAACGTCAACGGCACCCACAACCTGCTGGCGGCGATTGTGGAGAGCGGCCTTGATCCCCACATCGTCCACCTGGGCACCATGGGGGTCTACGGCTACGGCTCCCACCGTGGCGCCACGATTCCCGAGGGCTATCTCACGGTGGAAGTGCCCCAGCCCGATGGCAGCCGCTTCACCGAAAAGATCCTGCACCCCACGGATCCTGGCAGCGTCTATCACATGACCAAGACGCTCGACCAACTGCTCTTCTTTTACTACAACAAAAACGACGCCATTCGCGTTACTGACCTGCACCAGGGCATCGTTTGGGGCACCAACACCGCCCTCACTGAGCAGGATCCGCGCCTCACCAATCGCTTCGACTACGACGGCGATTACGGCACGGTGCTGAACCGTTTTCTGATGCAGGCGGCGATCGGCTATCCGCTCACGGTCCATGGCACCGGCGGCCAGACCCGTGCCTTCATCCACATCCGTGATTCGGTGCGTTGCGTGCAACTGGCCCTGGAGAATCCGCCCGAACGCGGCGAGAAGGTAAAGATCTTCAACCAGATGACCGAAAGCCACCAGGTGGGTGAACTGGCCCGCAAGGTGGCTGACCTCACCGGCGCCCAGATCAACTACCTGCCCAATCCCCGCAAGGAGGCGATCGAAAACGACCTGATCGTGGACAACCGCTGCTTCATCGAGATGGGCCTCAAGCCCACCACCCTGGATGACGGCCTGCTCAACGAGGTCGTGGATGTGGCCCGCCGCTGGGCCGACCGCTGCGACCGCTCCAAGATTCCCTGTGTATCAGCCTGGACCACGACCCAGGCCGCCGCGATCCAGGCGCCCGCCTAGGTCTTGCGGCCCTAATCCGGCCAGGTTCCCTGGCCCAGGCACCTCCAGCCGGACGGTCCTGGACGAAACGATCCCCAACCCCTCGCTTCGGCTGCCGCCGCTGCCGAGAATCGGATCCCCTGGCCGCCCATCGGCCCCCTCCGCCTCCACCCATGCGTTCGAGCCAGCCCTCGTGAGGATCGCCTTCTTCACCGAAACCTTCCTGCCCAAGGTGGACGGCATCGTGACGCGGCTCACCAAAACGGTGGAGCACCTGGTGGCCGCCGGCGATGAGGTGATCATCTTTTGTCCGGAGGGGGCCCCCGAGACCTACCTGGGCGCCCAGGTGGTCGGCGTGCCAGCCATGCCCCTTCCGCTCTATCCGGAGCTGAAGCTGGCCCTGCCGCGGCCCTCGGTGGCTGAGGCCCTAGACAGCTTCGCCCCCGACCTGGTCCATGTGGTCAACCCGGCGGTGTTGGGCTTAGGCGGGATCTGGCTGGCCAAAACCAAGGGCATCCCCCTGGTGGCCAGCTACCACACCCACCTGCCCAAGTACCTGGAGCACTACGGCATGGGCATGCTCGAGCCCCTGCTTTGGGAACTGCTCAAGGCCGCCCACAACCAGGCCCAGCTCAACCTTTGCACCTCCACGGCCATGGTGGAGGAACTGCGCGACCACGGCATCCAGCACACCGCCCTCTGGCAGCGGGGCGTCGACACGGAGCTGTTTCGCCCCGAGCTGCGCTCAGAGGCCATGCGCCAACGGCTGCTCGGCAACCACAGCGACAGCAACAGCCTGCTGCTTTACATCGGCCGCCTCTCCGCAGAAAAGCAGATCGACCGCATCCGCCCCGTGCTCGAAGCCCTGCCCGGCAGCCGCCTGGCCCTAGTGGGCGATGGCCCCTACCGGGCCCAGCTGGAAAAAATCTTCGAAGGCACCGCCACCACCTTCATGGGCTATCTGGCCGGCAGCGACCTGGCCAGCGCCTACGCCAGCGCCGATGCCTTCCTGTTCCCCTCCAGCACCGAAACCCTGGGCCTGGTGCTACTCGAAGCCATGGCCGCCGGCTGTCCCGTGGTGGCCGCCAACCGGGGTGGCATCCCCGACATCGTTAGCGATGGCGTCAATGGCTGCCTCTATGAACCGGATGAAAGCGGCAGCCTCTCCGCCGCCACCCAACGGTTGCTTGGCGATCCCAGCCGGCACCAGCAACTGCGCCTCGATGCCCGCCAGGAAGCGGAACGCTGGGGCTGGTCCGGAGCCACCGCCCAACTTCGCCGTTACTACGACCAGGTGCTGACGCCTCCCCTGCAACTGGTGGCCTGAGGGCCAGGGACTCGCCCTGGCGTACCAGAACAACTCCCGCGTTCAGGGGGCCGCTAGCAACCGCTGTTGCAGGTCAGCCAGATCGCCAGAGACCCGGGCCAGGGTCTGCTGCAACAGGAGGCGCTCGGCGTCAGTGGGGGCCGCGGGCCTGGCAATGGCGCCGGGCTCCAGGTCGGCATCGGCCATCTCTTCAACGGTGACCCTGACCACCGGATTGCCCAGGCCGGGCTGGAGCCGATCGAGGCTGTCGCGCAGGGAGCGGGCGGCATCATCCCCCTCCTGTTTGAGGGTGCCCAGGGGATCGCTGGAGTCGGTAAAGGCTTCGATCACATCCCGGGGACCACCACGACGGGCCCGTTCCACCACCGCCATGCCCACGGGCAAAACCTCCTGCATCAAGGTCAACCGCAGGGCATCAAGGGGGTCAGCCGCCATGGCAGGCACCAAGTGCTTTCGCACTGCATACGGAATAGCCCCAGTCTGCCGGCCCCGGGCTCAGGGTGTGCGACCCACTCCGGGCTGGACGATCACCTGCTGGCTGACCGACGGTTGGCGAGACCCCAGCCACCAGCCCCCCACCAGGGCCAGCACCAGCAGGGCCGTGAACGGCAGCACCGCCTGACGGGTCACCTCCAGGCCGCACCACTCGGCCCAGTTGCGCAGCAGCCGCTCGCGGTCAAAGCGACGGCGCTCGCTGGTCTGCTGTTGCAGGCGGCGGCGCAGCGATTTGGCCACCCACCGCTCAAACGCCCGCTTCTTGGTGACCGCCATCTTGCGCTCCACCTCCAGCAGCTGGCCAGAGGTGAGCTCGGGGTTGAAGGTGCTGATCAGCTCCAGGGTCTTGAGGAACATCTCCACGGCGCCATCTTTGACGGCGGTGTCCTTCGGGGGCAGTAGCTCCCATACCAGCTCCGGATAGAAGCGGGCCCGATTGGCCTGGATCTGGTCCTCCGCCAGCTGGCCGGGCTCCCGCAGCCAGCGGTCCGTGTTGGCGTCGAAACGGCGCCAGTAGAGGAAGGGATTGAGATAGATCGTCTTTCCAGCCAGCTGAATGCTGTCCTGCTGAAGGCGGCGCTGCAGCTGGATGTCCTGCTCGATGGCGGCCGTCAAGGGTGAGTGGCTGGGCCCCGATGGTATCGAAACCGGCCCGCGGCCACCAGCCCCGCCCCCCAAAACCCAGGGCCCAATCGACTAGGGGTTGCTCGAGGGCTGTGGTAAGGCCGAACGGGCCAAGTCCAGCAATGGCCGCTCATTCCCATTCGATCGTGCCGGGGGGCTTGCTGGTGATGTCGTACACGACCCGGTTCACCCCTTTCACCTCATTGACGATGCGATTGGAGATCGTTTCGAGCAGGTCGTAGGGCAGGCGCGACCAATCGGCGGTCATGCCGTCTTCGGAGGAGACGCAGCGCAACACGATCGGGAAGGCGTAGGTGCGCTTGTCTCCCATCACGCCCACACTTCTCACCGGCAACAACACGGCAAAGGCCTGCCAGATGTCGTGATAGAGGCCGGCGCTCTTGACTTCCTCGCGCACAACCAGATCGGCATCGCGCAGGATATTGAGCTTTTCGGCGGTCACTTCGCCCAGGATCCGAATCGCCAGGCCCGGGCCTGGGAAGGGATGGCGACCGACGATTTCCTGGGGGAGCCCGAGGGAGCGGCCCACCTTGCGCACCTCATCTTTGAACAGCCGCCGCAGGGGTTCCACCAACTTGAACTGGAGATCCTTGGGCAAGCCGCCCACGTTGTGGTGGCTCTTGATCTTGACGGCGACCCGCTCGCCCGTTTTGGGATCGACGTTAGTGCCAGCCGATTCGATCACGTCAGGATAAAGGGTGCCTTGGGCAAGAAAATCAAAGGGTCCTAGGCGCTTGCTTTCTTCCTCAAACACTCGAATAAATTCAGTGCCAATAATCTTACGTTTCTCTTCGGGATCGATAATACCTGCCAGCTTATCAATGAAGCGCTCCCTGGCATTAATATACTCCACATTGATATGGAAACGCTTATCAAAAAACTCAACTAAAAATTCGGGCTCACCCTTACGCATGAAGCCTTGATCGATGAACATGCAGGTGAGCTGGTCGCCGATCGCCTGGTGCAACAGGAAAGCCAGGGTGGAGGAATCCACTCCGCCTGAAAGGGCCAGCAACACCCGCCGATCGCCCACCTGCTCCCGCACCGACGCAATCGCTTCCTCAATGAAAGCGGCCGTGGTCCAATCGGGTTCACAGCCGCAGATGTGATAGACAAAATTACGCAGCATCACCATGCCGCCCGTGGAATGCACCACCTCAGGGTGAAACTGCACGCCATAGAGCCGCCGTTGGTGGTCCGCCACCGCCGCCTCGGGAGTGTTCTCGGTGTGGGCAAGTCGCACGAAGCCTGCGGGTAGGGACTCCACCGAATCGCCATGGCTCATCCACATCGTCGAGCCTTGCTCGACATTAGTGAGCAGATCGATCGGATCATCCACCGTGAGCGGCGCCTTGCCGTATTCGGCCCGGCCGGCCGCCACCACTGCACCACCGAGCTGCTGCACCATCAGCTGCATGCCGTAGCAAACGCCCAGCACCGGAATGCCCAGATCCCAGATGGCTGGGTCGCACACTGGCGCACCCTCTTCGTAAACCGAACTGGGGCCGCCACTGAGGATGATTCCTTTTGGCGCTAGCTGGCGCAGCTCCTCGGCCGTGGTGGCATAGCCCAACACCAGGGAATAGACCTCGGTCTCACGCACCCGACGGGCAATCAGCTCCGAATACTGGGAGCCAAAATCGAGGATCACGATCGCCGGGGAGCGGCCGCTCCCACCGTTGGCGTTCTGCTGCTCAGCGGACATAGGGCTCGTTGGGGCGACGGGGCGCGACGGGGATACAGCCGCCAGGTCTCTCGGGCCAGCCTAGGGGTCAGGCCCGGAAGGCCTGCCAGAGCCGGTGTCCCTCGGGACCCTGGGCCGTGATCTGGCGCTGGCGATCGAAGAGCACGGCCCCCACCCGGGTGGCCTGCTGGCCATAGCGGGCCAGGTAGGCCTCGGCCCGCTGCTCAACGCTGGTGGCGATCCGCTGGCGCAGCCGTTCGGCGGTGGCCGGATCCCTGGCCGCCAGGGCCACCAGGCCCGCCTCCACCGTGGCGGCCCCATGCAGGGCCAGCAGATCGGCACCGCCCACCCCCTCCAAGGCCGCCAGGGCCACCAACACCTCAACGCGGCCATCGGCCAGGTGATGGTGGGTGTGAAAGATGCCGCCGGCCAACTTGATCAACTTGCCGTGGTAGCCAAACAGCATCAGCCGCCGCACCCCGGCCTCTGCAGCGGCCACCAGCAGGGGCCCCAGCCAGTTGCCCGCCTTAAGGAGCAGCTCCGGCGCCAGGCCCAGGCGCGGAGCCAGATCCATGCCGTTCTCGCCGATCACTAACACCAAATCGCCGTTGAACCCATCGGCGCCAGCGCGCCGCTCCAGCTCCGAGCGCGCCAGGGCCAGCTGGTCCGGGGCGGCGCTGCTTTGCACCAGGGCCTGGGTGCCGATCAGGGCCAGGCCATCGACCACGCCAAAGGCCGCATTACTGGTGCGTTCGGCCAGGGCCCGGCCCTGGGGAAACACCAGCCGCAGCTCCAGGGCCTGGTCCCCAGGCACCAGGGGCCGCAGGTTGGTGTCGAGCAGCTGGCGGGCGTAGGCGGAATGGCAGAGGGAGCGATCCTGCTGGTGCACGCCAACGCCTTCGCCGGCCTCCAACTGCAGCCAGGGCTGCTCCGGCTCCAGGGGCTGGCAGCGCACCAGCACCCACACCACCAGGTCCCGGGTGAGATCGAGCAGGGCCCCGGGCTGGCAGCGGGCCACCGCCAGGGCCTGGCCACCGCCCAGGGGCGCGGCCGCCACCACCGGAATCGGCCGGATCTCGGCGGGTTCCAGCAAATCGAGGGGTTGGTCGGCCGCAAAGGGCTGGCCCTGCAGGGCCAGCAGGGCAGCCCGGGCGGCCGCCGCCACCCAAACGGGCAGGGTGTATCCCTCAGCCATCGAACCGATCGGGAGGCGACATTAAAAGGATGGGGTGTTCACCGTTTTTTATGGTGGTCGATCGCGCCGCCGCGGCGTCACCCCGCCCCTCGCCCCCGCCATTGCCATGCAGGACAAACTCACCTTGATGATCCCCGGCCCCACACCGGTGCCGGAAACCGTCCTGCTGGCAATGGGCCGTCACCCGATTGGCCATCGCAGCGCCGATTTCCAAAAGATCGTCAAACGCACCACCGCCCAACTCAAGTGGCTGCACCAGACCAGCGGCGACGTGCTGGCCCTCACTGGCAGCGGCACGGCGGCGATGGAGGCCGGCATCATCAACGTGCTCAGCAAGGGCGACCGGGTGCTCTGCGGCGACAACGGCAAATTTGGTGAGCGCTGGGTGAAGGTGGCCAAGGCCTATGGCCTGGACGTGCAGGTGATCAAGGCGGAGTGGGGCCAGCCCCTCGATCCTGAAGCCTTCCGCGCTGCCCTGGAAGCGGACACAGACAAGGCGATCCGAGCCGTGATCCTCACCCACTCGGAAACCTCCACCGGGGTGATCAACGACCTCAAGGCGATTGCCGGCCACGTACGCGCCCACGGCACGGCCCTCACCATCGCCGATTGCGTCACGAGCCTGGGCGCCACCGATGTGCCCATGGATGACTGGGGCCTGGACGTGGTGGGCTCCGGCTCCCAAAAGGGCTACATGATGCCGCCGGGCCTGGCGTTTGTGGCCATGGGCGAACGGGCCTGGGCCGCCTACGAGCGGTCCGACCTGCCGAAGTTTTATTTGGACCTGGGCAAATACCGCAAATCAGCCGCCGCCGACAGCAACCCCTTCACGCCGGCAATCAACCTCTACTTCGCCCTTGAGGCCTCGCTGGAGATCATGCAGGCCGAGGGCCTCGAGGCGATCTTCGCCCGCCACGACCGGCACCGCCGCGCCACCCAGGCAGCCATGAAGGCCATTGGCCTGCCCCTCTATGCCGCTGAGGGCCATGGCAGCCCGGCGATCACGGCCGTGGCCCCCGAAGGCATTGATGCCGAAGTCCTGCGCAAGAAGGTGAAGGATCGCTTCGACATCCTGCTGGCCGGCGGCCAGGACCACCTCAAGGGCAAGGTGTTCCGCATCGGTCACCTGGGCTTCGTCTGCGACCGGGACGTGATCACCGCGGTAGCGGCGATTGAGGCCACCCTGCAGGAACTAGGCCTGGCCAAGACCACCATCGGGTCCGGCGTGGGGGCCGCAGCACTCGAACTGGCCCGCTGACGTCGATCCCTGGGACCAGGTGCCACCCCCCGGTCCCAGCCGCAAACTGCCAATCCCCTGTCCCACCCCCCACCCGGGGGCAAACCGGGGCAGGGGCCCAAACCAGACGCCAGCAAGGGCCCAGCAGGCCCCTGGGCTAGCGCCCAACCAAGGGCCTGCTAATATTGAATAATGCGGATGTAATTCAGTGGTAGAATGTCAGCTTCCCAAGCTGAACGTCGCCGGTTCGAATCCGGTCATCCGCTTTGAGGGCTCTGCTGCAATCTGAGCCTTTGGCCGAGCCCTATGGGGCCCTCCCTTTGCTCCCTCGAGAGGCCCATCGTTGCTACTTAGCCAAGGGAGCGATCGGCCTAGCCTTGGCAAGAGGTGGCTTCAGCCACGGGGCTTGATCAGCTGCAGCACTTGGGGACCGATACTGCCGGCGCGGCGCTCACAATCGAGGGCCCGCAGAATCAAGCGGGCGGAGGCTTCGACGTCGCCTTGCACTGCTGCGGCTTCAGCCGCAGCCTCATGAACGGAAGCCTGGCCAATCAGAACTTTTTTCTGGTCACCGCCAACGGCAGGTAGGACGGATTGCATGTCTGGCCTGAACAAAACTGATACCCTCGAAGGAATATACCGCCAGGCGAAACATTTTGCCTAGGGGAAGCTGGAAACCTTGATCAAGCCGCCAAGATCAAGCCAGCTTGGCAATCCAGGCACAACACCCTTGGTTGAGCCCGGTCCCTGATCCGTGCTTTCCAGGCCCGGGTGGCTGATCGACCAGTCCCTGGGCCTGATGGGATCAGGCGTTGGTGGGGCTGGGCCGGTTTACGGGTCAGGTGCCCGGCTCTTCGCGGTTGCCACCAAGCTCGGCGATCTGGGCCCGGAGTTGGTCCGAGCGTTGCTCGTCGCCGCGGGTGATGGCAACCGCCAGGGCGAATTCCAACTTTTCCAGTTGGTGGCCCCCTTCCTCCAGGGCCTGACAGGCCGGTGTCCCTGGCCCGACCTTGCTACCGAGGCGCCCGTTGCTGGCCTGGCTGGAAGCGGGCGATTGTCCAGGACACTGGCTGTTGGAGGTTGCCATTGTTGCCTTTCTTCCCATTGTGGCATCGACGACCAGCCCCTAGCCAGCCGCCCAGGTTTAGCCCGCTGCCAAGGTGAGGGACTCCTGGCTGGCCAGCCCGGCTTCCACCCCTGTCCTGTCCTGGTCTGGAGCCTCCTGCTCCGCCAGGCCATCCCAGTCCAGATCAGCATCCACGGCTGGTTCGGCCCCATCGACTCGGGCGATCGGCGCCTCGCTGATCGGCAGCGGGGGTTGCGGCAGCGGAGCTTGGGGCAGCTCCGTGTCCGCCAACAGGCTGCGGCAATCGGCCAACAGCTGGTCGACCGCATCAAGGCAAGCCAGCTCGGCAGGATCAGCCTCGGGGGCAGTCCTGAGATCGGCCTGGAGGCTGGCGCCCTGAACCTCCAGGGCCCCGAGCCGTTGCTCCAGACTCACCAGGCGCTTGGACAGGGCTGCCACGGTCTGGGCCAGATCTTCAGCGGTGCGGCTGATCCGAAAGGACACGGATTCGGACACGGTCGAATGGCGAACAGGTGGGCCGATGACACCACAGAAATGGCCCCAGCTCAAGTGATCTCCCAGACTGGCTTCACCCCCAGAATCCGCCCCGGATGCACGGCCCCATCACCCTGCTGCTCTATCTCCTGGCGGGCCTTGGCGGTGGCTTGCTAGCCATCCGCACCGGCATTCCCGCCGCCCCCCTGGCGGGGGCCCTGCTGGGGGCCGGGCTGGTGAGCATGAGCGGCAAACTGGAGGCCGCCCAATGGCCCCAAGGCACCCGCACGGTCTTGGAAATCGCCATCGGCACGGTGATTGGCACCAGCCTCACCAGCACGGCCTTGGCCGAATTACGCCTGTTATGGCGTCCCGCCATCCTGATCACCGTGACCCTCGTAATGACTGGGCTGGTGGTGGGGCTGTGGTGCAGTCGCCTGCTGGGCATTGATCCGATCGTGGCCCTGCTGGGCGCCGCCCCGGGGGGGATCAGCGGCATGAGCCTGGTGGGCGCCGAATTTGGCGTGGGGGCGGCCGTGGCGGCATTGCATGCGGTGCGCCTGATCACGGTGCTGCTGGTGTTGCCGCTGGTGGTGCGGCTGGTGCTCTCCCTGGGCCAGGCCCCACCAGCCAACTAAGGCGACTATCAACACGCCCAGCCCAGCCCAGCCGCCCTGGAAACTGGCGAACCTGGACAGACGCCAGACGATCGATACGGTGATCTGACCTCCCCCAGCCCCGGATCCAGCGCCGGACCTCCACCCATGGCGACCCACCCCCTTGCCCGTTCCAGCCAGCCGCGGCGCCCCGGCCAGTGCTGGCACCGGACGGCCCTGCTGGTCCCCGCCCTGGCCATGGGCCTACTGGGTCCAAGCCAGCTCCTGGGCCGCCCTGCCCAGGCCGCCCCTGGCGACACACCGGGGGGCAAGGGGGCCCAGGTGTATTGCTTCATGCGCGTTGCCGGCAACAGCCACGAGGTCAGCTGGATCGCCGCCTATGCGTTGATCAAACGCCAAAGCGCCAGCCTGTTCAAAACTTCGCCGGAACATGCCTCCGTGATGATCACCGAGGCGGTGGTCCAGAACCCCACAAGTTTCCCAGAGTGCGGCAAATATCTCGGCAGCCTCTATGAAAAGCAAGCGGCTGCCGAAGCTGCGGCCGCTGCCCCCGCCGCCAGCCAAACCAACAGCAGCAGCGGCGTCAACCGAAGCGATCGAGCGAATTAGGTCCGGCCCCGGCTGGTCGCCTGCCCCGGGCCGGCGGTTCAGCTGGCCGCGCTAGCTGGCCTGGTCCATTGCCACGGGCGGTCTCCTGACCAGCCTTGGTGCCGCCAGTGCCGCTTTCACCAATCCTCCAGCAGGGCCTTGACCATGGCCGGAAAATCCTGACGGCGCAGCTGCAGCGGCCGGCGCTGGAGCAGCAGGGCAATCCGTTCCGCCTTGCTAGCAATCAGGGCATCGACCAGCTGGTCGGCCACCCCCAATTGCAGCCAATGGCTGGTGAGGGTGCCCTCCATGCCGATGCGATGGCAGCGGTCCTCGGCCTGCTCGGTATCGCCGGGGGTCCAGGGGCGCTCCAGCAGCACCACATGGCGGGCGCGCTGCAGGCTGAAGCCCAGGCCGCCGGCCCCATAGGTGGCAATCAACAGGCGGGAAGCACCCGCCTGAAAGGCATCCACGGCACTCTGGCGCTGGGGCGGCGGGACCTGACCGGTGAGCAGCACACCGCCAAGCCGGTGCTGTAGCAACTGGGCAGAAGCCACAAAACTGCAGAACAGCAGCACCGATTCCCCCTGGGCCAACAGCCGGCCCACCAGGGCCGCCGCCGCCGGGAGTTTGTAATCGGCGCCGATCTGGCGCAGGGCCGTGAACACCGCCAGGGCCTCGGCATCGCGCCTCACCTCGCCGAGGCCGACCCGACGGCGATAGTCCTCCACCTTGCGCTGCAGCCGGTGTTGGAAGCCGCGACCAGCGGCCTCATCCAGCTCTACCGGCACCATCAGCCGCTGCTTGGCCGGCAAATCAAGGCAATCCTGCTTGCGGCGATGCAAGAGCAGGGGCCGGGTTAGGCGCTGTAGCTCCTCGAGCTGGCTAGCGCCCTGGGCCTGCCAATGGCGGACGCCGCCCCGCTCCAACCAGTGGCCGTGGCAGTAACGCTCCTCAAAAGCCCGTTGGTCCCGGGCGATCGGATGGCCGATCGCGGCCAGTAGGGGAAATAGCTGGGCTGGCCGACCATTTTTCATGGGCGTGCCCGTCAGCAACCAGGCCGCCCGCAGGCGCGGATGGCGGGCCAGGCGCAGGAACGCCTGGGTGCGGGCAGCCGTCACATTCTGGGCGTAGTGGGCCTCATCGGCAATCAGGACCGTGCCCGCCGGGGGCAGGCCCCGGGGCAGCTTCGCCCAGCTGTGCAGCTCCAGATCCAGCTCCAGGCTGGCGGCCTCGCGGCGCCAATGGCCGTGGAGCCCGGCCGGCGCCAACACCACCACCCGGCAATCGGCGCAGCGCACCATCGCCCGGGCCGCCACCAAGGCCGTGAGCGTCTTGCCCAGGCCCATGGGATCGGCCAGCAGGGCGCCGCGCCGCGCCAGCAGCCAGCGCACCGCCGCCCGTTGGTGGGCAAACAGGCGCCGCTGATCCGCCAGGGCCTCCCCAGGGGCAGCGGCAGCCACGAGTTCGCGGTGGGGCGGCAGGGGCGGCAGGGGCTGATCAAGCCAGGCCAGCCATTGGAGCAGCTCCGGCTCCAGATGGAAACGCCGGCCCAAGCCAACGTGGAGGGCACCGCCGGCTTCCAAGGGAAACTCCCAGCAGCGGCGACGCGAAAACCAATGGCCCTGGGGTCGGATTGCCCGCAGCTGGGCCTGGGTGACGGCATCGAAGGGGGTGACCACCTCGATCGTGCCGGCGGCACCAAGCCGCATCAGGCACCGGGACGGGTCAGCCAAGGGTTAGCGGCCGGCAAGTTTGGAGCCCAGGCCAAGGCAGCTGCCCCAATCGGGCCCCGGGGCGCTGGGTCGACAAGGGAGCCACAGGAATTGCCTCCAGACCAGCTTTGAGCTTGCCAAAGCGGTGAAAATCTTAAACAAGTTCGCCCCAGCCGGCCAGGGCGAGCAGGCCAGATCAGCAGCCCTTGCCAAAGGGGAAAATGGCAGCCTTCGACACATTGACATCTGGGCCGATCGGGCGAGAATTGCCCCAACCGAGACGATCGGATGCACGCCAGGGATGCGGTTTTCCTTGAAGATTTGTGCCCGAAACTTCGCGTCAGAAGCTGGAGACAATCTCTCCACAAACATACTGATCAATCCTGTATTTACTGCGGGAAACAATCCGAATCCATCGACCATGTTTTGCCACGCAGCCGTGGTGGCCTGAGCGTCACAGAGAACTGTGTACCGGCTTGCCTCTCCTGCAATGGCCTAAAAAGCGATACTGACGTGTTCGAGTGGTATCGCCGCCAACGCTTCTACGACCCCCGCCGGGCCATGGCAATTCGGGCCTGGCTCGACGGCGACCTAAAGCTGGCCCTGCGCCTATTGCAATGGGCCAACCCAGCAGGGGCGCCGAAAACTGCCCCCGCTGCTCCTAAGCACACCCAACCAAAGCCAAACACGGGTCCGGGTTGGACCCTGCTAGCCGCCTGAGGAGGGCACCCCCTTTAGCCCCCCCATGGTGTGCCTAAGGGGGGCCTAAGGGGGATGGTGAGCTGCCTGTTAACGACGTCTACGACCCAGGAACCATCACCCTTTCAATCAGCGCGATTGACACCCATAAATAGATTTTTAGCCTTCCCGAGCTGGCCAGGACGCGGTGCCGATCCCCGTGGCCCTACGGGTATCGCCAGGGGGGTTGGCTGGGGGGCCAGCAAGCCTGCCTTAGCCCTCGCCATCGGTCTGAAGGGGGCTTCTTCTTCAAGGCTTTTTTACTTGCCGCCCCAGGTTGCCGGCCCACGCCCTGACACCCCAGGCTGGTCTGGCCTTGAACAAGCAATCCGGTTGAACTAGGGATTCGGTCGCTTCTCGGTGGCTTGCGGATCGGGCCCTTGGGGCCCAGGTGCCAGCCTGGCTCACCACACCCGGCAGGCTTCAGCCCCATTGTGGCGCTGGCAGATGCTGCCAAGACTGCCCGGCTGCTCCGGGGCCACCAAGGTGGCCACCAGGAGGAGCACCAGGGCCAGGAGCAGGGCGGCGGCGCCAGGGCCCAGGCCCAAGGGATTGGAATCAACGCTGGCGGCCAGCCGGCGCGACCGCAGGCTGGCGGAACGGGAAGGGGAGAAACTGGAGGAAGCCATCGGCCACAACCAAATCAGTGATACATCTGTACTGATGATCAGCGCACCTGTCAAGTCCTGCGGCCAATTGCTGGTGCTCGGCGGCGGTTACAGCGGCCGTCGCTTCGCCGCAGCCATGGCCCAGGCAGGCTTGGCCGTGACCGTCACCCACCGGGGCCTCCGGGACTCCGCAGCTGCCGATCCCTGGCGCTGGCTGGCCTTTGATCCCGACTCCGGGCTCGTGCCTAGCGCCGACGACCTGGCCGGCACCACCCATCTGCTCAGCACGATCCCGCCCGACCGCCAAGGCCGCGATCCAGCCCTGGAGGCCCTGGCGCCCCTGCTTCGCCAACTCCCCCTCACCTGGGTGGGCTACCTCTCCACCACTGGTGTCTATGGGGACCGCCAGGGCGGCTGGGTCGATGAAATCAGCCCAGCCGCCCCAAGCCAGGAGCGCAGCCGGGCCCGCCTGGCCTGTGAGCAGGCCTGGCTCAGCAGTGGGCTACCGGTGCAAAGCTTCCGGCTTCCGGCCATCTACGGTCCGGGGCGGAGCCCCTTTGCGGGCCTCCAGCAGGGGACCAGCCGCCTGGTCCACAAGCCGGGCCAGGTGTTCTGCCGCATCCATGTCGATGACATCGTTGGAGCCCTAGGCCACTGCCTGGCCCTACCAGCGCAGGCCCGGCCCCAGCTGGTCAATATCAGCGACGATTGCCCCTGCCCCTCCAGCGAAACCCTCGGCTTCGCCGCCCACCTGGTGGGCTGCAAACTGCCGCCCGTGCAGTCCTTCGCCAGCGTGGCCGCCAGCATGGGGCCCATGGCCCTGAGCTTCTGGGCCGACAACCGTCGGGTCCACAATCGGCGCCTGTGCCAAGACCTGGGCTACGCCCTGCGCTACCCCAGCTACCGCGAGGGGCTAGGGGCCTCCCTGGCCGAGGAACGGGCCGGCGCCCCCGCTCCAGGGCCGGCCGACTGAGCCGGCGTCGGACCATCCTGAAAGAAGGGCACGCCGGCGTCACGGAAAAAGCGATCCCAGCGCAGCTCAATCCAGCCATGGCTCACCCCGGTGACCAGGCCAAAAAGCAGCAGTCCCAACAGCAGCAGACGCAGCATGGCAAACCCGGCCAGCAACCCCGAGGTTAAAGAGCGCCGGATCGCCATCAGCCTGGGCGACCCGGCCGGCATTGGCGCCGAGGTAACCCTGAAAGCCCTGGCGGCCCTGCGCCGCAGCGACAGGGACTCCGCCGGCGCCGGCTCGAACCCCCTGGTGGTGGGCTGCCGCCACTGGCTGGAGCAGAGCTACCAGGCCCTGCGAGGGGTCACGGATCTGCCCTTAGCCGATCCGGCCAGCCTGGACATCCTCGACCTGCCCCTGGTCGAACCGGTCACGGCAGGCCAGTCCGGGGCCGCCAGTGGGGCCGCCAGCTTTGCCTGGCTCAGCCGGGCCGCCGAGCTGGTGTTGGAGGGCCGCTGCCAGGCCCTGACCACCGCACCGATCGCTAAACGGGCCTGGCATGCCGCTGGCCATACCTACCCGGGCCAAACCGAGCGGCTGGCCGAACTAGCCGGGGTGGCCGAGGCCTCCATGCTGTTCACCGCAAGGGCGCCCCATGGCTCCTGGCGCCTGAACACCCTGCTGGCCACCACCCACATCCCCCTGTCAGCCGTCGCCAGCAGCCTGGATGGACCCCGGGTCGAAGCCAAGCTGAACTCCTTGCTGGGATTCTGCCAGCGGTTTGCGCCCCGGCCCCGGCTGGTGGTGGCAGGCCTCAACCCCCATGCCGGCGAAGCGGGCCAGCTGGGCCAAGAGGAGCAGGCCTGGTTGGAGCCCCTGCTGGCGGCTTGGAGACAGCGCCATCCAGGCGTGGAGTTGGTGGGGCCCCTGCCACCGGACACCTGCTGGCTCGGGGCCGGGGCCGCCTGGGCCGATCCCGCCGCGGCCGACCTCGGCGCCGATGGCTACCTGGCCCTGTATCACGACCAGGGCCTGATCCCAGTCAAATTGCTCGCCTTCGATGCCGCCGTGAACACGACCCTGGGCCTGCCCTTCCTGCGCACCTCGCCGGACCACGGCACGGCCTTCGCGATTGCTGGCCAGGGCTTGGCCCGCCCCCAAAGCATGGAAGCCGCCCTAGAAACCGCATGGGAGCTGGGCTGAACTGGCCCTTGGGATGGTTTGGCTGGGCAGGGCTTGGCGTTGTCTGGCTCGAAACGCTGGCGTTGCCAGGCTCAGGCCGGCCTGACCCGCATCAGGACCTGGCCGAACTCCACCGGAGTGCCGTTCTCCACCAGGATCTCCACGACCTCACCACTGACCTCGGCCTCCAGTTCATTCATCAGCTTCATCGCCTCAAGAATGCAAATCGGCTGACCGATGGAAATGCGGTTACCCAGCTCGACAAAGGCGGGTTCGCCAGGAGCTGAAGCCCGGTAGAAGGTGCCCACCATCGGCGCCGTGATCTCCAGCAGGTCGCCGCGAACGGCGGCCGCGGTCGGCGGGGCCGGAGAGGGGGCGGCGGAGGGGGCCGCCACGGGAGCCGCCACCAGGGCAGGGGCCGGCGGGGCCTGCATCACCACCTGGGGCTGGCTAGCGGGCAGGTTGCGGCGCAGTTCGAGGCGGAAGTCGTCGCCCTCGAGCTTGAGTTCCTGGATGTCGCTCTCGCCAAGAAGGGTGATGAGCTGGCGGAGCTGGTCGTGGTCGAGCTGCATGGCGATCAGTTCTCCCGACCCAGATAGCTGTCGGTGCGGGTATCGATCTTGATCTTCTCGCCAATCGAGAGGAACAGGGGAACCATCACCTGGGCACCGGTTTCGACGATGGCTGGCTTGGTGCCACCGGTGGCCGTATCGCCCTTGACGCCAGGATCGGTCTGGGTGATCTCCAGCACCACGGAGTTGGGCAGCTCCACTTCCAAGGGCTTGCCGTTCCAGGCCACCACGCTCACTTCCATGCCTTCTTTGAGGTATTTGCGGCTATCGCCAATCTGCTTGGCGGTGAGGCGGGTTTCCTCAAAGGTGCCCATGTCCATGAAGACGTAGTCCTCGGCCTCCATGTAGGTGTGCTGCAGGGTTGATTTCTCCAGCACGGCCTGGGGCAAGGTCTCGCCAGCCCGGAAGGTTTTTTCCACCACGTTGCCGCTCTGGACAGCCTTGAGCTTGGTGCGCACGAAGGCGGAGCCCTTGCCGGGCTTCACGTGCAGGAACTCGACCACACGCCAGACCTGGCCATCGAGCTCGATCGAGGTGCCGGTACGAAAGTCGTTGCTCGAGATCATTCCGGCAGAACGGTTGAGGCGGATTGTACGGCTGTGCCAAAGTCCGTTCAGAGGCAGGCCTAAAGCGATGGATCCCAGTCACAGGCGGGTTCAACTGGCGGCCAGGCCCTTGACCTCCTGGCTCCCTGGCTGGCTCCAGGCCCTAGGAGCCTCGTTCTGCCAACCCCTATTGGCCGCCCTGCTGCTGCTGGGGCTGCTCACCCCTGGGCCCGCCTGGGCCTTCCTGCCGCCCGGCAATGCGGTGACCGACCCGGCGGCGATCCTGCGCGATGCCCTACCGATCGAGTCGGCGGATCTTCAGAAGCTGCAACACCAGCTGGAGAGCACCAGTGATGACCTGCGCGCCAAACGGTGGGGTGCCCTAGCGGGCAGCGTGCGCCGGACCCAATCGCTGCTGGGCATCCGCGGTGCCGCAATCACCGCCAGCCTGCCGCCGGCCGATCGGGAATCGAGCGTGGCCGCCTTAAGCACCCTGGCCGAGCAACTCCAGACCCTGGCCAGCGCCGCCGACCAGCAGGACCGCGATGGTGTCCTCGCGGCCCGGCGCGCCGCCCTGGCCACGATTGGCGACCTGGAAGCCCTGCTGGTGGGGCCGTTCCCGTTTGAGATCCCCGACGAATTCGCCGACCTGCCCAGGCTGCTGGGCCGCGCCACCGTCGAACTCACCACCACCAAGGGCGTACTCACCGCCGTGGTCGATGGCTACAACGCACCCCTCACCGCCGGTGCCTTCGTCGATCTGGTGCAGCGGGGCTTCTACGACGGCCTGCCCTTCAACCGGGCCGAAGACTTCTACGTGCTCCAAACCGGGGATCCCGCCGGAGCCGCCAAGGGCTTCATCGATCCCAAAACCAAGGCCGAACGCCAGGTGCCCTTGGAAATCCGGGTGCCCGGCGAGGACGCTCCCTTCTACAACCAAACCTTTGAGGATCTAGGCCTGTTCAAGGGCACCCCGGTGCTGCCCTTTGCCACCAAGGGCACCCTGGGCTGGGCCCATTCCGACGAGGCCCTCAATGACGGCTCCTCCCAGTTCTTCCTGTTTCTGTTTGAAGCCGAACTCACCCCTGCGGGCTTGAACCTGATCGATGGCCGCTATGCCGCCTTCGGCTACGTCGTGGATGGCTTTGATGTGCTGCAGGAGCTCAGCGCCGATGACGGCATCGTCAAGGCGCGGGTGATCGAGGGCGCCGACAACCTGCAGGCCCATGGCTGAGCCGCTGCGGCTCGCCGACCTGGGGGAATGGGGCCTGATTGAGCGCCTGGGGGCCTACGCGCCCCCCGGCCAGTTCGAGGACGACGGCGCCCTGGTCAGCCCGGATCGGGACCGCAATCTGGTGGTGACCACGGACCTGCTGGTGGAGGAGATCCACTTCAGCGACGCCACCATGGGCCCCGAGGACCTGGGCTGGCGGGCCGCTGCGGCCAACCTCTCCGACCTAGCCGCCATGGGTTGCGAGCAGGTGGTGGGGCTCACGGTGGGGCTAGCCGCCCCCGCCGAAACACCCTGGGCCTGGGTTGGGGGCGTGTACACGGGCCTTAGCCAGGCCCTAGCCCACTACGGCGGCGAGCTGCTGGGCGGCGACTGCAGCGGCGGCCAGCAGCGGCTGCTGGCAATTACGGCCCTGGGGCGCCTGAACCCGGCCCGGCCAATCCGCCGCCGCGATGGCCGCCCCGGCGACCTGCTCGTCAGCAGCGGCGACCACGGCCTCAGCCGCCTGGGCCTGGCCCTGCTGCAGGGGGAGCTGGCGCCCCTGGGTTCGCCGGAGCTGGAGGCCCGCGCCATCAGCGCCCACCGTCGGCCGCGGCCGCGCCTGGATGGACTGGCGGCCCTGCGGACCAGCCAGCCCCCGGGCGAACCCTGGCGGGTGGCCGGCATGGACAGCAGCGATGGCCTGGCCCAGGCCGTGGCGGCGATTGCCAGCCGCAGCCGTTGCCAGGCCGTGCTGGAGCGGAGCCAATTACCCCTGGCCGCCGCCATGGCGGACCTGCCCCAGGCGGAACGGTGGTGCCTGGGCGGCGGCGAGGACTTCGAATTGGTATTAGCCCTGGCCCCTGCCTGGGCCGAGGCCCTGGTGGAGCAGCTGGCGGGGGCCCGGGTGATTGGCCGCCTGGAGCCGGCCCACCCCCCTGGCGCCAGCGGCTCGGGCGCCGGGCCCCTGCTCTGGGCCGACGGGAGCGCCCTGGCGCCGGCGGACGCCGGCGGCTATCGCCACTTCCACTGATCGCCGGCCAGGAACCCCCAAGGGCGATGGCACCCTGCCGCCATCGCCAGGGCAACCAGCCACCCAATTCAGGGCCCCCAACAAAAAGCCTGACGCCGGCAGATCCTTTCGAGGAACGGCTGGGTCAGGCTCAAAAAACCCTGTAAAGGGCCAGTGACTTAGGGGCAAAAGCCCCTATCCCTCACTTCCAGTTGCTGGACACCAGTTCGGCCAGGTCAACAACGCGCTGGCTGTAGCCCCACTCGTTGTCGTACCAGCAGATCACCTTCACCATGTTGTCGCCCATCACCAGGGTGAGGTCGGAGTCAACGATGGTGGATTCATTGGTACCGGCGTGGTCGCTGGAGACCAGGGGCAGGTCGGAGTACTTGATGATCCCCTTCATGGCACCCTCAGCGGAAGCCTTGAGCACGGCATTGACTTCGTCCTTGCTGGTGCCGCGGGCCACTTCCAGCACCATGTCAACCACCGACACGTTGGGGGTGGGCACCCGCATGGCGATGCCGTTGAGCTTGCCCTTCATCGGCGGATACACCAGGGCCACGGCCTGGGCGGCTCCGGTGGAGGTGGGCACGATGTTGACGGCGGCGGCCCGGGCCCGGCGCAGGTCCCGGTGGCTGGCATCGAGGATGCGCTGGTCACCCGTGTAGCTGTGGGTGGTGGTCATCGTGCCCTTGACGATGCCAAAGGTTTGGTCGAGCACCTTGACCACGGGCGCCATGCAGTTTGTTGTGCAGCTGGCGTTGCTAAGGATGTCGAAATCTTCGTGGCGGTATTGGTCGGCGTTGACGCCGACCACGAAGGTGCCGACGCCGGCGCCCTTACCAGGGGCGGTGAGGATCACCTTCTTGGCGCCGGCCTGGAGGTGCTTGCTGGCCCCCACGTCATCGTTGAACACCCCGGTGGATTCGATCACCAAATCCACACCCCACTCGTTCCAGGGCAGGTTGAGCGGATTACGGTCGGAGAAGCACTTGATCTCCTTGCCGTTGACGATGATGGCGTTATCGGTGTAGCTCACTTCCGCATCGCGGATGTGGCCCAGCATCGAGTCGTACTGGAGCAGGTGGGAATTGGTGCGGGGATCGGACGTGTCGTTCAGACCCACGACCTCGATGCCCGTATTGGCACCCCGGCTCAGCCAGCAGCGCATGAAATTGCGACCAATTCGGCCGAATCCATTGATCGCAACGCGCAAGGTCATGGCATTTGGGGGAGAAACCCGCTAGGAAGGGGGATTTGGCTGCCGATCATACAGAAATGGCGATCGGCTCCTAGCCAGGAACGGCGGAAGCTTCGCCGACCCGAATCGGTGGGGGAGCGTTTTGGAGCCCAAGCTTTGCGGGACGCTGCAGGCCAGAGACAAGGAGGCCTTCCCGGCTTAGCGTCGCTCAGACCTGGAGAGCCGCCCTTGGCCCTGACCCTCGATCGTCAGCAGCCCCTCCACTTCATTGGGGTTGGCGGCATCGGGATGTCAGCGATCGCCGGGATCCTGGCCGATCGGGGCTTTGGGGTCAGCGGATCCGATCCCAAGGACAACGCCGTCCTGGCGGACCTGCGCAGCCGGGGCGTGCGCGTCTTTCTGAACCAAAGCGCCGCCACGATCTCGGCCATCCTGGCGCCAGCCTGTGCGGCGGCGCTGCCCCCGTCTGGGCCCGGCCAAGCCCAGCAGGCCCTGCGGCCCTTGGTGGTCGTGAGTTCCGCCGTGCCCAGCACCAATCCCGAACTGATCGAGGCCAAGCGACTCGGCCTGGAGGTGTGCCATCGCTCCGACGTGCTGGGTGCCCTGATCCGCTCCCAGAGCGCCATTGCCATAGCCGGCAGCCACGGCAAAACGACCACCAGCACCATGGTGGCCACCCTGTTGGCGGCGACCAACCAGGACCCCACGGCCGTGATCGGCGGCATTGTGCCCGCCTTCGGCAGCAATGGCCGCAGCGGCGCCGGCGCCCTGCTGGTGGCCGAAGCCGATGAATCCGATGGCTCCCTGGTCAAGTTCCCCGCCAGCCTGGGGGTGATCACCAACCTGGAGCTGGACCACACGGACCACTACCCGGATCTGGACTCCCTGATCTGCACCCTGCAGCGGTTCGCCCAGGGCTGCCAGAGCCTTCTGGCTAACTGGGATGACCCGATCCTGCGGGAACATTTCAAGGCCCAGGCTTGGTGGTCCGTGGTGCAAACGGAAGCGGTGGACTTCGCCGCCATCCCGGTGCAGCTCAACGGCGACAGCTGCGTGGCCGATTTCCACGAGGGGGGCCAGCTGGTGGGCCGCTTCACCTTGCCCCTGCCGGGCCTGCACAACCTCAGCAACGCCACCGGCGCCCTGGCGGCCTGCCGCCTCCAGGGGCTGCCCTTCGCCGAACTGGTCGAGGCCCTAGCCAGCCTGCAGGCCCCCGGTCGCCGCTTCGACTACCGCGGCACCTGGCAGGGCCGCCAGGTGGTCGATGACTACGCCCACCATCCCAGCGAAGTGGCGGCCACCCTGGCCATGGCCCGGCTGATGGTGAACAGCGGCCGTAGCCCCCTGCCCAGCGCGCCCCAGCGGCTGGTGGCCGTGTTCCAGCCCCATCGATACACGCGCACGGCCCAGTTCCTGGAGGGCTTTGCCCAAGCCCTCAGCCAAGCCGATGCCCTGGTGCTCGCCCCCCTCTACACCGCCGGCGAAGAGCCGATCCCTGGCATCTCCAGTGAGGCCCTGGCCGCCGAGATCCGGCGCATCCGCCCGGACCTGGCCGTGGGCGTGGCCCGGGACCTGGACGACCTGGCCGAACGGGTGGTGAGCAGCACCGTGAGCGGCGATCTGGTGCTGGCCATGGGGGCAGGTGATGTCAACGGTCTTTGGAACCGCCTGCAACGGCTCGAAGAACGGCAAACTCCCCTGGCCCTGGCGGCCTGAACCATGGAGGCCGCCGCCCTGCCTGCGGAGCTGGGAGCTGGGCTTCCAACCGCGCTGCGGGCGGCGGTGAGCTTGGCCGACTTCACCACCTGGAAGGTGGGCGGAGCGGCCCAATGGTTCTGGGAACCCGAGGGCAACGACCAGGTGATCGGCCTGGCCCGCTGGGCCCGGCACCAGGGCTTGCCCCTGCAGGTGATCGGCGCCGGCTCCAACCTGCTGGTGAGTGACCAGGGCCTGGCCGGCCTGACCCTCTGCCAGCGGCGGCTCCAGGGCAGCCAGCTCGATGGCGCCACGGGCCTGATCGAAGCCCAGGCTGGGGAACCGATTCCCACCCTGGCCCGCCGGGCCGCCCGCGCCGGCCTAGGCGGTCTCGAATGGGCCGTGGGCATCCCTGGCACCGTCGGCGGGGCCGTGGTGATGAATGCGGGCGCCCAGGGGGGCTGCACCAGCGAGTGGCTGGAGGACGTCACCGTGTTTGATCCCAACGGCGACGGCGAACCCTTTGTGCTGTCCAGCCGCGACCTGGCCTTCGCCTACCGCCACAGCCGCCTGCAGCAGGAGCCCCTGGTGGTGCTCTCGGCCCGCTTCCGCCTGCGGGCCGGCCTGGATCCCGCCGCGGTGGGCCAACGCACCAGCGCCAACCTCCGTAGCCGCACCAGCAGCCAGCCCTACCAACAACCCAGCTGCGGCAGCGTCTTCCGCAACCCGGAACCCCACAAGGCCGGCCAGCTGATCGAAGCCTTGGGCCTCAAGGGCCTCAGCGTCGGCGGCGCCGCGGTTTCGACCCTCCATGCCAATTTCATCGTCAACACCGGAACGGCCCGGGCCAGCGACATGGCCCAGCTGATCGCCCTGGTGCAGGAGCGGGTTCGCCAGGCCCACGCCATTGACCTACACCCGGAGGTCCAGCGACTTGGCAGCTTTGCGGAACCCGCCCAGGTCGGCGCCCAGGCCACCTAGGCCGCAGGGTTTAGCCTGACGTCACCTTGCCTTTTGCCTGAATGGCCGGCTTCGGACTTCCCAATTTCGGCCAGCTCACCGAAGCGTTTCGCAAGGCCCAGCAGATCCAACAGGACGCCCAGAAACTCCAGGACGATCTGGATGGGATGGAACTGGAGGGCAGCAGTAGCGATGGCCGTGCCAGCGTCTGGGTGTCGGGCAACCAGCAACCCCTGCGGGTGCGCGTGGCGCCGGAACTCGTCGCCGATGGCGCCGAAGCCACGGAGCAGGCCGTGCTGGAAGCCCTCAAGGCCGCCTACGAGCGCTCCACCGCCACGATGAAGGAACGCATGGAGGAACTCACCGGCGGCCTCAACCTCAACCTGCCGGGCATGGGTGGCTGAGGCGGGCAGCCCCTAGGGCCTGGGAGCCGGGTTCCGGGAGCCGCCGGCGCCCGAACCCAGGGCCCCCGGATCCAGGTCCCGACCGTCCCCCTCCCCTTCGCCGAGATCGGCCCCGAGATCACCACCGGAGTCGTCAGCCTGGGGCCCATCCCCCTGGCGCAGGCGCTTGCGCGACAGTTGGCGCAAGCGCGGATCGAGGCGGGGCTCGGAGCGGCCACCGCGCTGTTTGAGGCCCGGTTCTGCGGGCCGGGATTTGGCCGCCGCCTCCTGGGCCAGTAGCTGCCCTAAGCACTGCAAATAATGGGGATAGCGGGGCCAGTCGCTGCCAACGACGCAGCCCGGATCGCCCTGGTGCAGGCAGTTGGTGAAGCGGCAACCGCCCGCGCCCAGGCGACCCCGCACCTCGGGGAACAACCCCACCAGAGCCCCCGGATCCGCCGGTAGGTCAGGCCGGTTGAAGCCCGGGGTGTCGGCGAGGAGGCCGCCGGCCCCAATCGGAAACAACTCCACATGGCGGGTGGTGTGGCGACCCCGTTGCAGCCGCCCCGACACCGCCCCCACCCGCAGGAGCAGATCCGGCACCAGGGCATTGAGCAGGCTGCTCTTGCCCACGCCGGAGGGGCCGCAGAGCACGGCAATCCCCGGCTGCGCAGGCCCCGGCCCCGCACTCCCTGGCCCCGCACTCCCTGGCCCAGCGAGGTGTTGGCGCAACGGTTCGATGCCGGCGCCCGTTTGGGCCGAGACCAGCCAGGGTTCGTAGCCCCAGGCCGCCAGGCGCTGGCGCCACTCCTGCAGCAGCTGGGGAGCCATGAGGTCGGCCTTGGTGAGCACCAGATCCACCTGGACGCCGGTGGCTTCGGCCGTGAGCAGGAAACGGGTGAGCTGGATCGGGTCGAGGTCGGGCTGCACCAGGGCCATCACCACCACCACCCGGTTGCAATTGGCCACCGCCGGCCTGGCCAGCAGGCTGGTGCGGGGCGCCACCGCCGCCACGGCGCCCCGGCGGGAGGTCCAGTCGACCCCCTCCACCTGGACCCGATCGCCCACGCAGATCTGCTGGCCGGTCTTGCCCAGGCGGGTGCGACGCACGCACAGCAACTGGTCCACGCCCCCGGGGCCGGCCGGCTCCAGGGCCACCCGACAGAAATTGGCCTCCAGGGCCACCACCAGCCCACCGACCGACAGGTCGCTGGCAGGGGATGGATCCGGGCTGGTCCCCCGCACCAGGGGGACCCTGGCAAACGCCGGGGTGCTTGGACAGGGGCCGTCGCCCCGATCCGGCGCCTCAGCCCCCATGGCGGCAGACCAGCAGGCGCACGGCCCCATCCGCCAGGGGACTGGTCAGCACCTGGTGGCCGGCCTGGCGCAGGCCATCGCCCACCAGGCGCTCGGGCTCACCGCTATCGAGGTCCACCTGCAACCAGGCCCCGGGTTCGATCGTCTCGAGGGCAAGGCGGGTGCGGATGAAGTTGACCGGACAGGCCGTGCCGCGCAGATCCAGGCTCTGGCGGGGCAGCTCCCCAGGAACCTGGGACGGATTAACCACCAAACAGGCCGCCGAACAGGCCGCTCTTGTGGGGATGCTTGTGGCCCTTGGCGCTGTGGTGGCCTGCCAGTTCCTCCAGCAGGTTGCGCTCCTCACCGTTGAGTTTGGTGGGCAGCTGCACCTTGATGGTGATCAGGTGGTTGCCCCGGGCCACGGGGTTGCCGAGCTTGGGCACCCCCTTGCCGGTGAGGTTGAGCACCGCCCCGGGCTGGGTGCCGGCCGGCAACTCCAGGGCTTGGGCGCCATCAACGGTCTCCACCTCGATCTTGTCGCCCAGGATCGCCTGCAGGTAATTGACCGTGACCTCGGAGTGGATCGTGATCCCGTCGCGCCGCAATTGGGGATGGGGCTGGACCGTGAGAAACACATACAGATCCCCGGCCGGGCCGCCGCGCTGGCCGGCGTTGCCCTCGTTAGAGACCCGCAAGCGGGTGCCGGTATCCACCCCGGCGGGAATGTTGATCCGTAGCTTCTTGCGCACCTGTTGCAGGCCCTGGCCACCACAGGCATGGCAGGGGTCGGCGATCACCTCACCGGTGCCCTCACAGGTGGGGCAGGGGGCCACCTGGGTGAAGCTGCCAAACGGGGTGCGGGTGGCGCGGCGCACCTGGCCGGCGCCGGAGCAGGTGCCGCAGGTGGTGGGACCGCTGCCGGCCTTGGCACCGGAGCCCTTGCAGGTGGTGCAGGTTTCCAGGTGCCGGACCTGAACCTCCTTCTCCTGGCCGGCGATCGCCTCGCTGAAGCTGATGGTCAAATCGAAGCGCAGGTCGTCGCCCTGGCGGGGGCCGCGGCGGCGGGGACCGCCACCACCCTGGCTGGCGCCGCCACCGCCGAAGCCGCTGAAAAAGGTCTCAAACAGGTCGGCAAAACCGCCCATGTCGCCCATGTCGGGCATGCCACCACCACCGCCCAGGCCGGCCTCGCCGAACTGGTCGTAGCGGCCGCGGGTCTGGGGGTCGCTCAGCACCCCGTAGGCACGGCCGATCTCCTTGAACTTGTCCTCAGCCCCCGGGTCCTTGTTGACATCGGGGTGGTACTGCCGGGCCATGCGGCGATAGGCCCGTTTGAGGGTCTCGGGGTCCGCATCCCGGCTGACCCCCAAAAGGTCGTAATAATCCGCCATCGCTCAGCTCTATCAGTGGAACCCTAAAACCGTGAACTGGCTCAATCGCCGTCGCTGGGGCCGGCCGCTGCCGCAGCCGGAGCCGAGGGACCAGGCCCCATCGACACCTTGACCAGGGCGTGTCGGAGCACCCGGCCATCGAGGTGATAGCCCCGTTGCAGTTCGGCAATCACCACATCCTCGGCATGGTCGTCGCTGGGCTCGCGCAACACGGCCTCATGCAAGCTGGGGTCGAAGGGTTCGCCCTCCACCCGCATCGGCGACACCCCCAGCTGCTTGAACACGTCAACCAGTTGCTTGTAGAGCCCCTGGTAGCTGCGGTGCAAGCCCTGGGCCTCCTCATGTTGGGGATCGAGCTGCTGACGGGCCCGCTCGAAGTTGTCCACCACCGGCAGGATCTCGCTGAGGGTGGTGCAGGTGATCTGCAGGCGTTGGTCCTGCTGGTCGCGGGACTGGCGCTTACGGAAGTTGTCGAAATCGGCGGCGATGCGCATGTATTGGGAGCGCAGGCTCTCGTGCTCGCTGCGCAGGGCCGTCAGTTCCGCCTCCAACTGCTCCTCCCGGGTGCCGGAAACGGCGGTTGCCTCGCCAGCCCCATCGCCCCCACTGCCGGGGTCAGGGTTGGCCTCCAGGGCCGGACCTTCGGCCCCCAGCTCGGGCGCCTGGCCAGGGGGCTGGTCGGCCGGCGCGGCGCTAACGGCCTCGGCAGCTGAGTCTTGGGGATGGTTGGCGTCGCCGCTCATGCTGACTGAAGCGAGGATCTGACTTAGACATGTTGGATTCTCGCGGGCTCTCCCCACAAGCGGGGGAAGCCCGCACCTCCCAGGTTTGCCTGGCCTCCCCAAGCCATGACCCTGACCCCTTCGCGGCCCGTGCCCATAGCCACCGATCCCCTGCAGCAACGGCTGGAAGTGGAGCTGCTGCTGGGGGAACGGTTGCTGACGGCCGCCGAACTGGGCGAGGCCGGGCCAATCCGTTGGAGCTGGAGTCCGTCGCTCAGCCAGGAGCACTGCCAGGAATTCACCTGCCTGCCGGTGCGTCAGCACGACGGTGTTCTGGTGGTGGCAATCCCTACCAGCCTGGAACGGGAGGAGCGCAGCCGGCTCCAGGACATCGCCCTTAGCCAAGGCCTGAAGTTGGAACTGCGTCTGGCGATGAAGCCCGACATTGAAGCACTGCTGGAAGACATCCGCTCAAGCAGGGCCGAAGAAGACTCCTCCAAGGCTGATTCCGGCGGAAACAGCAATAGCGATGAGCCCTTCTCCTTGCTGGATAACCTCAACCTAGTTGCCGGTCTTGAGGCTGCTCCAGAGGAGGACAATTTCGCCGGCATGGACCTGGAATCGACCAATTCCTCGCCGATCATCAACCTGGTTGATAAGATTTTAATTCAGGCCCTAAATAGCGGCACCAGCGATATCCATATTGAGCCCCAAGAAGATGGCCTCGTGGTTCGCTTGCGCCACGATGGCGTGCTCGAGCAACTTGGCGTTTTACCAAAAAATATCATCCCAGCGATCACATCCAGATTAAAAATAATGGCTGATTTGGATATCGCTGAACGGAGACTACCCCAGGATGGCCGCATTCGCCGGATGTTTCGCGGTCGCGTCTTCGATCTGCGCGTCAGCACCCTGCCGACCCGTTTTGGTGAAAAAATATGCCTACGACTGCTTGATAGTGGTGCCACTCAACTGGGACTCGACAAACTGATCAGCAGCCAAGACGCCCTAGTCATGGTAAGGGATATGGGGTCTAAGCCCTACGGCATGATCCTGGTGACAGGCCCCACGGGGTCGGGCAAATCCACAACCCTATATTCACTCCTATCAGAACGCAATAGTCCAACTATCAACATATCAACCGTTGAAGATCCCATTGAATACAGCCTTAAGGGGATCTCCCAAACCCAGGTTAATCGTGAAAAAGGCCTCGACTTTGCCCGGGCCCTGCGGGCCTTCATGCGCCAGGATCCCGATGTGCTGCTGGTGGGTGAGACCAGGGATCTGGAAACGGCCAAAACAGCCGTTGAAGCGGCTCTCACCGGCCACCTGGTCTTAACCACCTTGCATGCCAATGACGCGCCCAGTGCGATTACCCGGCTGGCGGAGATGGGGGTGGAACCGTTCCTGGTCAGCGCCTCCCTGATCGGCATCGTTTCCCAGCGCCTGATCAGGCGTGTTTGTCCTACCTGTCGCCTTGCTTACCATCCGAGCGAACAGGAACTCGGTCGCTTTGGCTTACTTGCCCATAGCGAGGCAAACATAACTTTCTTCAAAGCAAAGCGCTCGATTGAGCCCAATGAAAAACCCTGCGCTACCTGCAAAGGTCTCGGCTACAAGGGGCGCATTGGGGTCTACGAAGTCCTGCGTATCAATGATGCTTTGGCCGCTGCCATTTCCCTCGAATCGAGCACTGAGCAGATCCGTCGTCTGGCCCTGGAAAATGGCATGACCACCCTGCTGGGCTATGGTCTCGACCTGGTACGTAATGGTTACACCACCCTAGAAGAGGTGGGCCGCATGATTCTCACCGACGCCGGTCTTGAATCGGAACGCAAGGCCAAGGCCCTTCACACGATCACCTGCAAAGGCTGTGGCGCCGGCATGCAGGATGACTGGCTGGAATGCCCCTACTGTTTAACCCCCAGGAACTAGACTGGCCATGGCCCACCAGGCGACGGCCGTATGGCGCTCGCTCAGATCAATTCCAGGGGTAGACTTTTTTGGAATCACCCCATGAAGCCAGCCAGTGGGGATATTAATGTATTCGAATTCCTTTATAATCCCAACCCCCCTAACGGTGAGCCGTGGCCATGGAACTCCTGATCGAAGACCTAATGACCCAACTGGTGGAGGGCGGTGGCAGTGACCTGCACCTCTCCGCTGGCCAGCCCCCCTATGGACGTTTTAGTGGCAAGCTAACGCCGATGCGCGAAGATAAATTATCAGAACAGGATTGTAATCAATTAATTTTTTCCCTTCTAAACAACGCCCAACGCAAGCAACTGGAGCAAACCTGGGAGCTGGACTGCGCCTATGGACTGAAGGGACTCGCCCGGTTCCGTGTCAACGCTTATCGGCAGCGAGGCACCTATGCCGCGTGCTTGCGGGCCCTCAGTAGCCACATTCCGACCACGGAAGATCTGGCCCTGCCAGCGGTGGTCGTGGAAGCCTGTAGCAAGCCAAGGGGCTTGATTCTGGTGACCGGTCCCACTGGCTCAGGCAAAACAACGACCCTGGCCTCCTTGATGAACCACATCAATCATACTAGGGCCGAACATATTCTGACCATCGAAGATCCGATTGAATTCACCTATACCAATGACCTCAGCCTGATTCATCAGCGGCAAATCAACGAAGACACCAGGAGTTTTAGTGCTGCCCTGCGCGCGGCCTTGAGGGAGGACCCGGACGTGATCCTGATCGGTGAAATGCGCGACCTGGAAACGATCCAGCTGGCAATCACGGCCGCCGAAACCGGCCACCTTGTGTTCGGCACGCTGCACACCAGCTCCGCGCCCCAGACCATCGACCGCATTCTCGATGTGTTCCCTGCTGAGCAAATGAACCAGGTTCGCACCCAATTAAGTAGCAGCCTGGTGGGCATCTTCTCCCAAACCCTTTGCCGGGCCCTGAATCCCTTGCCCGGTCAATACGCGCGAGTGCTGGCCCAGGAAATCATGGTCAATACACCGGCTGTTGCCAATTTAATTCGGGAAGGCAAAACCGCCCAGCTCTATTCGCAGATGCAAACAGGCGGACAACTTGGCATGCAGACCCTGGAAAAAGCCCTCGCTACCTTGGTCAACAAGAAAATGATCAGCGCCAAAGAAGCCCTGGCCAAAGCCAGTAAACCGGAGGAACTAAACCGCATTCTTCAAGCCCCTTAGGCCCCAAGCAAATCTACGGCCCCAGTGGTTAGCAACCCCACCGTTAAAAGCCTTTTCAACGCCTGACCTGACTGCTGAAGCGCGCCATGCCTGTTTTCATCGCCAACTACACCACCCTCCAGGGCGAATCCAAGGAAGTCCGCATTACGGCAGCCAGCATGGCCCTGGCCAAGAGAGACCTGCGGCGCTCCGGCAAAATCCCAACTGCGATCGTTCCCCAACCCACCGGCGGTAAACCAACCCAAGCAAGGGCGGCTGCCCTTTCGGACCTGGGTCAGTCCATCTCCAAGCTGCTGGAAAAGCGCCCTGGCGTGCGGGATAAGGCCCTGTTCTCCAACAAAATGGCAGCCCTGATCGATGCCGGAGTGCCGATTGTTCGGAGCCTGGAAATGTTGGCCAGCCAGCAAACCCAACCCCTGTTCAAACGGGCCCTCACCGCGATTTACATCGAAGTCAACCAGGGAACAACCCTTGGTAGTGCCATGCGGCGCTGGCCCACGGTATTCGATCGTCTGATGGTCTCCATGGTGGAAGCTGGCGAAGCCGGCGGTGTGCTCGATGAAACCCTTAGGCGGCTTGCAAAATTGCAGGAAGATGTTGCCAAAATGCAAAACCAAATTAAGGGCGCCCTGGGCTATCCAGTCACAGTTTTATTCATCGCCATTGCCGTTTTCCTGGGCATGACGATCTTCATCATTCCCCAATTTGCAGATATTTTCAAAAGTCTGGGTGCAGATCTGCCGGCCTTCACCCAAATGCTTGTGGATCTTAGCGGCCTACTACGCTCTTCCTTCTCAATTTATGCAGTGCTTACGATTGCCACTGGAATCTATTTTTTCTCCCGCTATTACAACACCCCGACGGGGCGCATGAGCGTTGATAAGTTTGTCTTGAAGATCCCCCTCTTCGGCGACCTAATCCTCAAAAGCGCCACCGCCCAATTCTGCCGAACCTATAGCGCCTTGAGTCGGGCAGGAGTGCCGATCCTGCAGGCCCTAGAAATTCTCAAACAAACCTCCGACAATGCGGCCGTTCAAGAAGCCCTGGAAAAGGCCAGAAACGATGTGCAAGAGGGCATTAGCCTCAGCAAAAGCTTAATGAGCAAACAAATCTTTCCGGACATGGCCCTGAGCATGTTATCGATTGGCGAAGAAACCGGTGAGATGGACACCATGCTCTCCAAGGTGGCTGATTTCTATGAAGAAGAGGTGTCCCTGATTGTTAAAAATCTTACGGCCATGCTAGAACCGGCCATGATCGTTTTGGTGGGCGGCATTGTGGGTTCGATCCTGGTGGCAATGTATCTACCGATGTTCGGTGTTTTTCAAAACATCAGCTAACAGCTGGCCTAACAACTGCGGCCGCAATCGCCCGTCCCGCTAGCCAGCCGGAGGTCCAGCAATGCTGGAAGTTGAATCCGCCCGTCACCCCATCCACATCCAAAAGTTCTCCGATCAAATACAAGCCGGCCTGCTTGCGACTGGCCATCGTGGCCAGATTCAGCTCCTGGAGGGGCACCCCACCGGCCGTGACAAATTCCTCACCAAAGGGGCCGCGGCCGCTCACCTGATAGCGGCTGGCGCGGAGGCCCTGGATCAGGCGCTGTTGCTGCGGCCGACTGAGATCAGCCCAGCGCTGTTGGGGATCGACGGCCTGCTGCTCCAACACCACCGTCCAGAGGCGCCGGGCCAACTCCGGCCAGGGCCGCCAGGCGCCGAGCTGTTTGCGGGCCTGCTCCCGGCGCACCGTGGCAAACAGGGCCTCGAGATCGGCCTGGGAGCGGCCGCCGCTCCAATCGACACCCAGCTCGCAGCGGTAGGCCACGGCCTTGAGACTGCGGGCCGCAAAGGCCGTGAGCCGTAATACGGCCGGGCCACTCAAGCCCCGGTGGGTGAACAGCACCGGGCCGGCCTGGCGAAAGCGGCCCTCCGCCAGGTCCAAACTCAATCCCACCGGATCCATCACCAGACCAGCCAGCTCTCCCATGCCCGCCCCAGCCAGGGCCAGGGTGAACAGGGAGGGCAGCGGCGGCACTAGCCCATGGCCCAGGTCCGCCGCCAGGCGCCTGCCACTGGGATGGCTACCGGTGGCGAGCACCAACTGGCGGGTCTGCATCCGTTCCAGCACCCCTCCGCCAGCCCGCAGGGCGAGCCGGAAACCCCCTGCCGGCAAGGGCTCGGCAGCCTGGAGGGCCACGGCCGTGCGCAAATGCACCCCCGCGGCCAGGGCGGCGTTGCGCAGGCTGGCCGCCACCGAACTGGCCCGGTTGCTACTGGGAAACAGGCGGCCGTCGTCTTCTTCCACCAGCGAGAGGCCCCGCTCCGCAAACCAGGCCACCGTGTCGCCAGGGGCAAAGCGGCTGAAGGGCCCCAGCAGGGCCTTCCCCCCCCGCGGGTAATGGCCCACCAGGCTGCGGGGGTCCCAGCAGGCATGGGTGACATTGCAGCGCCCACCGCCACTGATCAAGACCTTGCCGAGGGGCGTGGGGGTGGATTCGATCAGCAACACGGGCCGCACCCCCGCCTCCGCCGCCGTGATCGCCGCCATGAAGCCGGCCGGTCCGCCGCCGGCCACCACCAGCTCCCAGGCCGGCAGAGCCGAAGACTTGGCTAGGAGCTCGCTCTGGGCGTCCGGCTGGGCGTCGGTCTGGGGCAGGGCAGGGGGCAGCATGGGGAGATGGCAAATGGGCCCAACCAGCACGACCCCTTGGAGGTGCCGTCCTACCGCTTCAGTGTGGCGCCGATGCTGGACTACACCGATCGGCACTTCCGGGTGCTGATGCGCCAGATCACGCGCCGCAGCCTGCTCTACAGCGAAATGGTGGTGGCCCAGGCCATCCACCACAGCGACAAGCCGGGCCAGCAAGACCGGCTCGAGCGCCTACTCGGTTTCGATCCAATCGAAAAACCCCTCGCCCTGCAGTTGGGCGGCGACGATCCTGGGCTGCTGGCGGCCGCAGCCCGCCTGGCGGCGGCCTGGGGCTACGACGAGGTCAACCTCAACGTGGGCTGTCCCAGCGAAAAAGTGCAAAAGGGCCGCTTCGGTGCCTGCCTGATGGCGGAACCGGCCCGGGTGGCCGACTGCATTGCCGCCATGGCCGCTGCCTCGGGCCTGCCGGTAAGCGTGAAACACCGCATCGGCATCGATGCGCGCGATTCCTACGCCGAACTCCTCGACTTCGTCGACACCGTGGCCGCCGCTGGCGCCAGCCGCTTCAGCGTGCACGCCCGCAAGGCCTGGCTGGAGGGCCTCGACCCCAAACAGAACCGCAGTGTGCCGCCCCTGCGCTACGAGCTGGTGCACCAGCTCAAACGGGACAGGCCCCAGCTGCAGATCGAACTCAACGGCGGCCTGGAGGATCCGGCCACTTGCCAGCTCCAACTGGAGCTGGTGGATGCCGTGATGGTGGGCCGGGCCGCCTACGGCCATCCCCTGCGCTGGGCCACGGTCGACCGGGACCTATTTGGCGACCCAGCCTCACCCCTGGCCAGGGCTTCGAGCGTGGTGCGGGGGCTGGTGCCCTATGCCCAGGCCTGGTGCGAGGCGGGCGGACGGCTCTGGCCGATCGCCAGGCACCTGGTGCAGGTGGTGGAGGGGGTCAGCGGCGCCCGCCACTGGCGCCGGCGCCTGGGCGAAGCCGCCGGCGCCCGCAGCGCCGGGGCGATCGTGCTGGAAAGGGCCGCCCAGGAGCTGGAAGCCGAGGGCCTTTGAGCCAGGACTAACCCTGGAGATCAGACCTCGGCGCCGCCGTAGTCGTCGTTGCCGCCATGGGGGTCCGGCTGGGAGCTGCGCCGGCGCCGGCTGCGACCCTCCCCAAAGCTGTCAGCGCCGCCGCCGTAGCTGCGATCTTCCCAACCGCTAGCCCCGGAGGACCGTTCGACCCCGGCGCCGCCGCCATAGCCACCACCACCCCCGCCGTAGCCACCGGCCGGGGCACCGCCGCCGTAGCCGCCGCCGCCGCCGTAGCCGCCACCGCCATAACCACCGCCGCCACTAGGAGCGCGGCGCGGGGCACCGGCTCCCTTGGGTTCGGCCTTATTGATCCGTAGGGGGCGACCCATCAGCTCGACGCCCTGGAGGGCCTCAATCGCCCGGCCTTCGCTCTCGGCGTCGGCCATCTCCACAAAGGCAAAGCCGCGCTTGCGGCCCGTATCCCGTTCCAGGGGCAGGGAACAGTTCGCCACCTCTCCAAAGGGGGCAAACAATTCAGCGATGTCTTCCTGTTCCGCGCGGAAGGGAAGGTTGCCAACGAAAATGCTCACAGGCCTGGGGGGCCAAAAGGCAGAGATCCAACCAAGCAAATCTAAACCCGGTGCTGCAATCCGATTGGTTCATCAGGTCACATGGGCCCCGACGGCTCCCGGAACTGGCCGCCGCCGGGGCCGAACGGGAGGCCAGACCTCGCCTAGGTCAACCCTCCAGCCGGCTGCGGGTGCGGGCCAGCTGAAGCTTCACCTGATCAAAACCCGTGCCGCCCTCACTGCGGCGGGCTGCCACCACCTGGCGAGGAGCGATGGCGACATAGATGGCCTGGTCAAAGGAAGGATGGAGCTGCTGCCAGCGCTCCAGGGGCAAGTCCCGCAGCAAAAGCCCCTCCTGCAGGCAGGTCTTCACTAGACCGCCCACCAGCTGGTAGGCCTCGCGGAAGGGCACCCCCTTCGCCACCAGATAGTCGGCCACATCGGTGGCATTGGAGAAATCGGATCCCACCGCAGCCTCAAGCCGCTCCGGCCGAAAGCTGATGCCCTCCTCCAGCAGGATGGCCATGGCCTCTAGGCAATCCAGGCTGGTGCGCACCGTGTCGAACAGGGCTTCCTTGTCTTCTTGAAAATCCTTGTTGTAGGCCAGGGGCAGGCCCTTGATCATCACCAGCAGCCCCTGCAGATGGCCGAAGACCCGGCCACACTTGCCCCGCACCAGTTCGGGCACATCGGGGTTCTTTTTCTGGGGCATCAGGCTGCTGCCGGTGGCGCAGCGATCGCTGAGGCGGATAAAGCCGAATTCCTCACTCGCCCAGAGGATCACCTCCTCGGCCAGGCGACTGAGATGCACCATGATCAAGCTGGCGGCGGCGCAGAATTCCACGGCGAAATCCCGGTCACTGACGGCATCGAGGCTGTTGGCGTAAACCGTCTCGAAGCCCAGGGCCGCCGCGGTCTGGCGCCGATCAATCGGCACCGGTGTGCCGGCCAGGGCCGCCGCGCCCAGGGGGCAGGTATTGAGCCGATGGCGCAGATCCCGGAGGCGACCCCGGTCCCGTTCCGCCATCTCCACGTAGGCGAGCAGGTGGTGGGCCAGGCAGACCGGCTGGGCCCGTTGCAGGTGGGTGTAGCCCGGAATCAGGGTGTCTGCCTGGGCCTCGGCCTGGGCCAACAGGGCCCGTTCAAAGCGCAGCAGGGCACCATCGATCAGGTCGACCTTCTGGCGCAACCAGAGGCGCAGGTCCGTGCCCACCTGGTCGTTGCGGCTGCGGCCCGTATGCAGGGTCTTGCCCACTGGTCCGAGCAGCTCAATTAGGCGCCGCTCCACCGCAAAGTGCACGTCCTCCGCCTCGAGGCCGGGGCGAAAGTCGCCCGCCGCAGCCTCCTGGCGCACCTGCTCCAAACCGGCCACCAGCTGCTGGGCTTCGACAGCCGTGATCACCCCACAGCTGCCCAACATGGTGGCGTGGGCGATCGAGCCATCGAGATCCTGCTGCAGCAGCTCGATGTCGAAGCCGATCGAGGCATTGAAGCGCTCGATCGCCGGATGGAGCCCCTGGTCAAAGCGATCGCTCCAGCCTGCCGCCCCACCACCGGTAACACCCCCAGAGGGACGGGCGCCAAGGGGTTCAGGGCCGGGGACGATCTCGGGATTGGGGGCTGCCATCGGGCCTGGTTGCCGCAACCGCTCAGCTTGGCAGGCTGGCCAGCGCCGGCGGCTCCTTCACCTTGAGCACCACCAGGGAGGCGTCATCCTCCAGGGGGCGATCACTGCCGACGAAGCGATCCAGGCGGGCAAAGAGCTGGTCGAGGATCGCCTGGGCCCCGAGGCCGGCGCAGCAGGCCTCCTGCAGGCAGGTGAGCAGGCGCTGCTCCTCGAAGCGTTCGCCGCTGATGCCGGCGGCTTCGGTGACCCCATCGGTGTAACAGAGCAGCACATCGCCAGCTTCCAACACGGTGTGCTCACAGCCGTAATCGGCCTCCACCTCCAGGCCGATCAACAGCCCGGGCGCATCGAGGCGCTCCACCTGCTGGCGCTGGCGCCGCCAAAGCAGGGGCGGATTATGGGCCGCATTGGCGTAACGCAGCAGGCGGCTAGCCGGATCGAAGTCGGAATAGAAGAGGGTGACAAAGCGATGGGAGTGGGCCAGATCCTCCTGGGCCAGTTGGTTGAGGTCATGGAGGATGCGATCAGGGGGCAGGCCCGTGAGCACCTCGGCCCGCAACATGCCCCGCAGCAGGGCCATCAACAGGCTGGCGGGCACTCCCTTGCCCATCACATCGCCCATCACCAGGGCCCAGGGCCCCTGCTCGCGGCAGCGGCCCTGGAGCTGGGGCCGGGTGGGGATGAAGTCGTAGTAGTCCCCGCCCACCAGGTAGGCCGGCCGGCAGCGGGCCGCCAGCTCCACCCCCTCAATCACCGGGCAATGGTCTGGCAGCAGCTGGGCCTGGATCTCGGCGCCGGTGCTGAGCTGGCGATCGAGGCGTTCATGGCGGCGCCGTTCCTGCAGCAATGCGTCGTTTTCCAGCGCCACCCCGGTGAGGTCGGCCACCAGCTGGCCATGGCGGCGGTGGCCATCGCTCCACTCCGAGCCCCCGGCTGGGCCGAACACGTAAAGGCGTCCCCGCTGGATGTTGCGGGCCACCACCGAGGTGCCGAGCACGGCCCCCCCAGCCCAATGCTGGGCCACCTCCTGGTCCAGGCGGGCCACCAGGCCAGCCTCCCCCGCCGATGCCAACAGGCTGGCGTCGTTTAAGCCGGCCAGGTGGCGGAGCACTTCGCGGCTGCGCCCGGGGGGGGTGCCATGGAACTGCTCACGCCACAGGTGGCCATTGGCATGGAAGGGCAGCAGCAGGGCCCCCTCGGCCTCCATCAAGCGAGTCGCCACTAGGGGCACCAACTCCAGGAAGCGGTTTAGGTTGGTGAAACTGCGCAGGGCAAAGGCCAGGGACGCCAGCAGCTCCTGGTTGCGGCGTTGCTCCCGGCTGAGGCTGTCGAGCAGCTGGCGCAGGGAAGCCAGGGCCGAGGCCGGTGCCGGAAGGGGATGGGGCGGGGATGGAATCCGCGGCGGCTTGCTGCCCAAGGAGCGGCCGCAATGGGATTCGCAAGGTAGCAGCGTTGCCGGATTTGGCCGGGCTGGGTCAGCAATTCGGCCCAATCAACCCCCTAGGCATCAGGCCAGGGAGTCACCAAGCTGACCCCACCTGGCGGCAACCAAGCGGTCAATCCAGGCCTAACCGTCCAGCAACGCCTCAACGAACTCGAAGCTGTTGAACGGGCGCAGATCGCGGATGCCTTCACCCGCTCCGATGAACCGAATCGGGAGGCCCGCCTCCGAGGCCACCGCCAGGGCCACACCGCCGCGGGCGCTGCCATCAAGCTTGGTCAAGACCACGCCGGTGAGGCCTGCCGCCTTGGCAAAGGCCATGGCCTGGCGCAGGCCGTTCTGGCCCTGGCTAGCATCGAGCACCAATAGGGATTCCACGGCCGCCTCGGGCGCCAGGCGATCGACAATGCGACGCACCTTGGCCAGTTCCTCCATCAGGTTGTGCTTGGTTTGCAGGCGACCGGCCGTGTCGACCAGGACGAGGTCGAGGCCCTTGGATTGGGCGGCGCCAATCGCATCGAACACCACCGCCGCCGGATCGGCGTTGGCGGAGGGATTGGAGACCACCGTGACCCCACTGCGGTCGCCCCAAATCCGCACCTGCTCAACGGCCGCGGCCCGGAAGGTATCCGCGGCGGCGATCAGGCAGCTGTAACCACTGCGGGTGGCCAAATTGGCCAATTTGCCCAGG
Source organism: Synechococcus sp. UW140 (assembly GCA_943369525.1). Classification (GTDB taxonomy): domain Bacteria; phylum Cyanobacteriota; class Cyanobacteriia; order PCC-6307; family Cyanobiaceae; genus BAIKAL-G1. Next base: position 32,437 of record CALRNL020000007.1, on the reverse strand, counting down.
GTGGTGGTTTTACCGACCCCATTCACGCCCACCAGCAACCAGACGTTGAGGCGATCGCGCTGGGGGGCTAGCAGGGCACTGCCGCTGCTACGAATCGGCGCCTCCAACAACTCCTTGAGCTGGTCCTTGAGGAAGCGAATGCCTTCGCTGGGATCCACCACCTCCCTATTGAGGCGCTCCCGCAGGGCCCCCAGGGCCTGGTCGGTGGCCGTCACGCCGACATCGGCCTGCAGCAACAGGGTTTCCAGCTCGTCCAGCACCTCCGGTGTGAGCGGATCGTCGCCCAGGTTGGTGAGCAGCTGGGTGACGAAATTGCGACGGGTCTTCTCGAGGCCGCGGCGCAACCGGCCGAGCCAATCGATTTCCTCGAGGGACACCTGGTCGACGCGACGACCCTGGGCCGCCAGCACCTCGGCCGACCAGGTGAAATCGGCATCAAAGGCACCCAGCTGGGGTTCGGCATCAGCACCGCTGGCCGGGGCCAGGGGGGCCAGGGCCGGAGCCGCGCCAGCGATGGGGGCACTCCAGGCGCCTGAAGCCATGGCGTCTGGGGGCGCCGGTGCCTCGATGGCAACGGCCCGTAACTCCCGCTGGCGTTCGGCCCGCTGGGCCGCGGCCTGCTCCAGCAGCGACAACCCCGGAGCCGGACTGGCGGCAGGCTGGCCTGTCGAGACCCCTACGGCCGGGGTGGGCTCGGACCGTTGGCTCCCCTGGGCCGGGGCCGGTGACAGCGGTTCAGGGGCAAAGCCAGCGACTGGCGGCTCCGGGGCCTGGGCAGGCGCGGAATCCGAAGGGCCCAACGCCGGCAGGCTCGCGGCTGGCTCGGGCTTGGCTGGCTCGCCCAGCTGGGAAACGGGGCCAGGCTGGGCTTCCGAAACTAATTCTGGCGCGGGGGCCGCTGGGGGCTCAGGCGGTGTCGGCTCCTGGGGGACTGGTTCGGAGGAACGGGCCTGGGCCTGCTGGCGGCTGGCTTCCTGCTGGGCCTTGAGGCGGGCGTAGGCCTGGCGGGCCCACTCAAGCGCTTCGCTATCGACGCCGGCCATCGGCGCCGGACTGGCAGGAACCCCGGACGAGGTCTGGGACCCATCCCCATCGGCCCCCGCTGGGGATGGGGGGACGGGTTGGGGAGGCCCCGCCGGGGATTGGGCGGCCTCGGGGACCACGGCGTCTGGCTCCTGCGGGGCCTTTGGCGGCCCAGGCTCCAGGTCGGGCTGGCCCCCTGATTGACCCTCCGGGACGGAACTGCGCTGGAACCAATCGAACACCATCAGCCGTCAGCCGGGAAGACTCGTGAGGCGCCGCAGCACCCCGTTGATCATGCGACGGCCCTGCTCGTCGCTGTAGCGATTGGCGAGTTCCACCGCCTCGTTGCAGGCCACCGCTGGCGGTGTGCCGAAATCCTCCATGTCGGTGGCGGCCAGGCGCAGGATGTCGCGGTCAATACGGGGAAGGCGGGTGAGCCGCCAGCCCTCCATAACACCATCGAGGCGCTCATCGAGCTGCTGGCGGCGACTCACCACGGCGCGGGTGCGCTCGAGGGCGCCCTTTCGCACCTCCTCCTGGTTGGCGAGCAACAGCAACCGCGGCAGTTCCAGGCTGGCGGAGAGGCGATTTAGCGCCTGTTCGGCGTGGGAGAGGCCCTCTTGCAGGTGCTTGCGCACCTGGGGGAGGCTATCGCCGCCGGCATCGACCAACTCACTATCAAGCAGCTGTTGCTGGGCCTGCCCTAGGTCGGTGGCGGATTGGTCGAGGGCTTCGCGCACGTGCTGGCTGAGGCTGGCCAGGGCCTGGAGCAACAGGGCGTCCAGGGGGGTTGTGCGGGAAAGATCGCTCGCTGGCTGACGATCGCTGATCTGGCCAAGCATCAGCAGGGCCAATTCTCTGGCAACGGAACGACTCTGCATGGGACAGGCACTCAGGACCGATCAGGCCTTGTTGGGGGGGACTGGGGAATAGGCGGGAGCCCGCAGCTGGGCCAGCAGGCTGGAGAAACTGCGGCTAGCGGGGGTTTCCCGTTCATCGGGGCTAACGATGCCAGCCGAGATAATCGTGCGAAAGGCATCCTCCACCGAGAGATCCAGGTCCCGCACCGAGGTTTCCGGCACCACCGCATACCAGCCCGTGGTGGGGTTGGGGGCAGTGGGGATGAAAACACTGAGCATGGGTTGGTCAAAACCGGCCTGCACCGAGGACCCCAAAACCCCCGTCACGAAGCCGAGGGCATAGAGGCCCTGACGGGGATACTCCACCAACACCACCCGACGAAAGCGGGAGGAGTTGTCGCGCAGGAAGGTTTCCAGTAATTGCTTGAGGGTCTTGTAGACCGATCCCGCCAGGGGGATGCGCTGCAGGGTGCCTTCGCCAAATTCGAGCAACCAGCGGCCAACGATGTTGCGGGCCATCAAGCCAATCAGCAGGATCGCCAGCAGGGGCACCAACAGCCCCACCCCCAGGTTGATCAGCTCCTGCAGGAGCGGGTTGAGGGTATTGAACGGATTGACCTGCTTGGGAATCGAGGTGAGGAAGGCCAGCACAAAGCGGCTGACCGTGGTGGCCAGCCAGATGGTGGTGGCCAGGGGAATCACCACCAGCAAGCCGGCGATCAGGTCGTTCTTGAGATCCTGCTGAAGGCGGTCGCCAAGCGGCTGATCAGGTCTGGGACTGGATTGCACCAACTGACCCCCCGGTGATCCGGACTGCAAATCGCTTTGGGCAACTTAGCCAGCCGCCATGCCCGGCCCCCCAGGGGGGCCCAATTCAGAGAACCGAAGCCAGGGCCACCAGGGTGAAGGCAATCGCCAAGACCAGGGCCGTGCCGGTTCCAGCGATCGAACGCTGGCTTGCTGCCAGGTCACGGGCCTTCTCCGCCTGCTTGATCTGTACTTCGGCCTGATTCAGCTGGCCATTGATAAAGCGGGTTGCCGCCTCCTTCTTCTGGGCTTCAGGGGCATCGGGGGGAATCTGGCCAGCCCGCTCGCCCTGGAGCACCACCTGGTCGATCACCTGGGGGTTCTGCATTTGGGAGCGGGCCATGGCGACCTGTCCCTTCTTGGCGGTGAGGGCCTGGTCGGCCTGCTCGGTGAGGGTGCGATCGCCACCGATCGACACCGGAATCGCCACCAACAGGGCAATCGCCAGCAGGCCGCTGATCCCGCAAACGACCCAGCGCAGGGGTGTGAACCGTTGCTCGGGTAGATCGAGGCGGGAGCCGAAGAGCACCAGCAGCAGGCCCACCAGGGCCATGGGCGACTGGTTGACGAGGCGCTCCACCAGGAGCTGCTTGAAGCTCTCCTCGCCCCAACCGTTCACGGTCAGGAGGGCCAGGAGCTGCAGGCCCAGCAGGAGCACCAGGGTCAGGCCCAGCCAGCGCAGCAGAACGCTGAAACGACCCAGGGAAGCGGAACTCACAGCAGGATGGCGGAATCGAGCAAGTTTAGGGGTGGAAACGCAAGCGTCCCAATTAGCGACGCGGTTGAAGCAGCAGGCCCGAAACCTGGGATTCGGTCCGGTGGGCATCGCTGCCCTGCCCGGCAGTCCCCGGATCGGCCTACGCACCGCCGCCCTGGAGCGCTGGCTAGCGGCCGGTCACCAGGCCGACATGGCCTGGATGGCCGATCCCCGGCGCCAGGCCGCCGAAAGCCTGCTCCCTGGCGCCCGCAGCCTGCTGGCCGTGGGGCTGAACTACTACGTGGCGGCCGAACGCCAACCGGGCAGCCTGAAGGTGGCGCGCTATGGCTGGGGGAGGGACTACCACCGGGTGATCGATGGTCGCTTGCGCCAGCTGGGCCGTTGGCTGGAGCAGGAGGTGCCTGGCCTGGCCTGGCGGGCCTGCGTCGATAGTGCGCCCTTGCTCGATAAGGCCTGGGCGGAAGAAGCGGGACTGGGCTGGATCGGCAAGAACGGCAACCTGATCCATCCTCGCCAGGGCTCCTGGTTGCTGCTCGGCCACCTGCTGGTCAGCGTGGAGCTACCGGCAGACCAGCCCGCCGAACCCCTCTGTGGCCGCTGCAGCCGCTGCATCGAGGCCTGCCCCACCAGCGCCATCACCGAACCCTTTGTGGTCGATGCCCGCCGCTGCATCGCCTTTCACACGATCGAAAACCGGGACGCCGAGCTGCCCGCACCGATTCAAGCCGGCCTGGGCGCCTGGGTGGCCGGCTGCGACATCTGCCAGGACGTTTGCCCCTGGAATCAACAGGCGCTGGTGAGCAGTTCTGAGCCGGATCTGCAGCCCCGAGATTGGCTCTTAAACCTCCAGGCCGAGCAGGTTGAACACTGGAGTGAGGCGGATTGGGACGAACGCTTGAGGGCCTCGGCCCTGCGGCGCATCAAGCCCTGGATGTGGCGGCGCAACGCCGCCGCTGCGACCATAGCCAAGCCAAAAACCGCCGCCGCCAGCTTGCAATCAACGGACCCGCGTCATCAGCCCCAAACCTGAGCCCAGCCCAGCCAACTGGGCGGTAATGGACTCCTAGGCTGGGGCTTGGAACGAACGCCACCATGGCACCGCGCTGGTTGAGGTCCCTGGTTGCCTTGCCCCTGGTCTTGGGGGTTGGCCTTGGCCCAGTCCCGGCGGCCCAGGCCCTGGTTCCCTACGTGGTGCTGCCCGCCAGCCAGGACATGGAAGCCGCTGGCCTGGGGATTGCCCAGGCCGCCGCCCGCCTGCTGCGCCTCGGCCAGGCCGAGGAGGCGGCCCGGCTAGCGGCCCTAACGGTGCAACTGATCCCCGGAGACCCCCGTGGCTGGATCCTGCTGGCCGAAGCCCAGCTGCGCAGCAAACAGCCCAAATTGGCAGCCACCGCCCTAGTCCAAGCCAAACGGCTCGATCCCAAAAATCCAGGCATCTGGTTTGCCGAAGGCTCCCTGGCCCTCCATGACAGCAATCCCCAACGGGCGATCCAGCTGCTGGAGCAGGGCCTGAAACTGGATCCGAAAAACGCAGGCGCCTACTTCGATTTCGGCAATGCCCAGATCCTGCTAGGCAAACTAAGGCCGGCCCTGGTGGCCTTCGAAAAAGCGGCCTCGCTGCGGCCCAAGTTCTGGGAATCAATCAACAACCAGGGCCTGGTGCTGTTTGAGCTGGGCAAACCGCTTGAGGCGATCAGCCGTTGGCACCAGGTCCTGCGCATCAAGGCCACTGCGGCCGAACCCAGCCTGGCCCTGGCCGCCGCCCTCAATGGCCTCAAACCGGGCAGCCGGGAGGCGATCGAGCTGGCTAATCGGGCCCTGGCCTCCGAACCCAACTACGCGCTTGAGTCTTACCAGAAAGAGCAGCTCTGGGGGCCGCGCCTGCGGGCCGCGACCCGCCAGCTGGTGCACCGCAACGAGCTCAAACCCAGTCTGGAACGGGCCCTGGCCAACGCTGGCGGCAACAGCGACAGCCAGGACGACCAATAGGGACCCAAGGGTCGGACCCTGGCCGGCCTCGGCAGGATCTGTAGGCTGAGCCCCGATCTCCCTCAGACACCAACAACGGATGGCCGAGGAGCAGAACGGGCAGCGAATCCAACCGATCGCCCTGCATCAGGAGATGCAGCGTTCCTACCTCGAATACGCCATGAGCGTGATCGTGGGGCGGGCCCTTCCCGATGTGCGCGACGGCCTCAAGCCGGTGCAGCGTCGCATCCTGTTTGCGATGCAGGAGCTGGGGCTCACCCCGGACCGTCCCTACCGCAAATGCGCCCGTGTCGTCGGCGACGTCCTCGGCAAGTACCACCCCCATGGCGACCAGGCCGTCTACGACGCCCTAGTGCGGCTAGTGCAGACCTTCGCCAGCCGCCATCCCCTGCTTGATGGCCACGGCAACTTTGGCTCGGTAGACGACGACCCGCCGGCCGCCATGCGCTACACGGAGACGCGACTGGCGCCGATCGCCAACGAAGCCTTACTCGATGAGATCGGTAGCGACACCGTTGATTTCGCCCCTAATTTCGATTCCTCCCAGCAGGAACCCACGGTCCTGCCGGCCCAGTTGCCCTTCCTGCTGCTGAATGGCTGCACCGGCATCGCCGTGGGCATGGCCACCAGCATTCCCCCCCACAACCTTGGCGAAGTGGTGGATGCCTTGATCGCCCTGATCCGCAAACCGGAGCTGGGCGATGACAAGTTGCTAGAGCTGGTTCCCGGGCCCGATTTTCCCACCGGCGGTGAAGTGTTAATCAGCAGCGGCCTACGCGATACCTACCTGCTTGGTCGCGGCAGTATCGCCATGCGCGGTGTCGCCCACATCGAGGATGTACAGCCCGGTAAAGGGCGCCATCGCCGCAGCGCCGTGATCATCACCGAATTGCCCTACCAATTAAGTAAGGCTGGCTGGATTGAAAAATTAGCTGAACAGGTAAACGATGGCAAGATCACCGGCATCGCCGACATCCGTGATGAGAGTGATCGCGATGGCATGCGGGTCGTAATCGAATTACGGCGGGATGCGGAGCCGGAAAAGGTGTTAACAGAACTGCAACGACGCACCGCCCTGCAAAGTAATTTTGGTGCCATTTTGCTGGCGCTAGTGGATGGCAAACCGCTGCAACTGTCCCTGCGGCAGATGTTGCACCATTTCCTCGACTATCGCGAACTCACGATCATCCGCCGCACCCGTTATGCCCTGAAACGGGCTGAAGACCGGCTGGAGGTCGTCGAAGGCTTGATCATCGCCCTTGATGCCCTGCCCCAGGTGATCGCCATGATCAGCGCCGCCGCCGATGCCAGCAGTGCCAAGGCGAGCCTGCAGGTCCATCTCAACCTGAATGAACGTCAGGCCGATGCCGTGCTGGCGATGCCGCTAAGGCGCCTGACTGGCCTTGAGCAAACCAGCCTGCGCAATGAAGCGGAGGATTTGGGCCAAGAACGCACTCGCCTGCGCCACCTGCTCGATGACCGCAGCAGCCTGCTCGACACGATGGTGAGCGAATTCAAGGCTCTGAAAAAGCGCTACTCCACACCAAGACGCACCCGCCTGATTGAAGGGGGCGATGACCTGGTGGCCCAACGGGCTGCCGCTAGCCGTCCGACGGCGGAACTGCAACGGCAAAAAGCCCTAGAAGGACTCTCCAGCGATGGCAAGGTGCTGATCCAGGCCGATGGTCAGGTGAAGATCGTGGCGCCCCAATTACTAGGCCGCCTCCACCTCGATGAAGCCATCGAAGCGGGCGATCACCCGGCCCCGGCCCGACTCATCCTGCCGGTGAATGAAAAACCGTCGCTGTTGGCCTTCACCAGCAGTGGCCGGGTGGCCCTGCTGCGCTGGGAATTTGCCGGCCAGAACCCGGGAACCCTGGAGCAGTTCTTGCCCGATGGCCTCCTAGGTGAGCGGGTGGTTCAGTTGCTTCCCTTGCCCAGCGACGGGGATGGGGGCGCAGGCCTGGGGCTACTGACCAGCGATGGACGCTTCAAGCGGTTGGCCCTACAGGAATTCCAGGAGCTCTCGGGCCGGGCCGCCACCGTGCTCAAACTCAAGGATGGCGTGGAGCTGCGGCGGGTGGTGACCTGCCGGGATGGCGACACCCTGGTGGTGGGCACCAGCACCGGTCGCCTGTTGCGCCTCCTAGTCGATGACCAGTCGGTACCCAGCATGGGCCGCACCGCCCAGGGACCGGTGCTCATGCGGCTGTTGCCCAAGGAAACGGTGGTGGGGGCGGCCTGCGGACCCGCCGATGGCGATCTGCTGCTAGCCAGCCGCCGGGGCCAAATCAAACGGCTGCAAATCGCCAGCCTGCGCCCTGGCCAGCGGGGAGATCTGGGCCAAATTGGCCTGGGCTTTGCCCAACGGGATGACCAGCTCAGCGACCTGCAGGACGGCGCCTCCAAACTGGTGGCGATCATGCTGAAGGAGGGCCGCAGCCTCCGACTGGCAACCCAATCCCTAGAAGCCCAGGATTGCAGCGGCAGCGGCGAAACGTTAAGCCTGAAAACGGATGAGGAGATCAATGAACTAATCCCGCTGATCCAAACCAACGGCTAATCGCTTTAGGTTGACAAACTGAAAATGCAATGGTCGATCAGGACTGGGACGATTCCCCTTGCCAGACAAGGATAGAATCTGAGGCTAATTCCCTTAGACTTTAGCTGCCAAAACTGGCTCTAAGGTGAGTTTACTGGCCCGCACTGCCTCATCCATGGGAATGGGGTAGGCGCCGTCAAAACAGGCTGTGCAGAAGTGATTGGAATTATCATGGGCGGCTTCCACCATGCCCTGCTTGCTCAAGTAGGCGAGCGAATCAACGCCGAGATGCTGTTCTATCTCCGCCAGCGATAGCCGGGCCGCAATCAACTGATCCTGGGTATCGGTATCGATCCCGTAGAAACAGGGATGGGTCACCGGAGGAGAACTGATCCGCATGTGCACCTCCGTGGCCCCGGCATCCCGCAGGGCTGCCACCAGCTTGCGGCTGGTGGTGCCGCGCACAATCGAGTCATCGATCACCACGACCCGCTTGCCAGACAGCACATCGGGTAAGGGGTTGAGTTTGACGCGGATACCGGCCTCACGCATGGCCTGGGTGGGCTGGATGAAGGTGCGACCGACATAGCGGTTCTTGATCAGGCCATCGGCAAAGGGAATGCCACTTTGCTGGGAGTAGCCAATCGCAGCAGGGATCCCTGAATCGGGAACACCAATCACGATATCGGCATCGATGGGCGTTTCCCGAGCGAGGATCTCACCGATTCTGACTCGATAGCTATAAAGAGATTCGCCAAAAAAGCGACTATCAGGACGGGCAAAATAGATCATCTCAAAGATGCAGAGCTTGGCGGGCTCTTCACACCAAAGCTGATGGACTGGTGTGGGATCACCGGCACGGAAGTGAATTAATTCACCTGGCTTAACCTCATCTAAATAGCTGGCACCAATAATGTCGAGTCCGCAGGTTTCACTGCTGGCTACCCAGTGGCCCTGGTCCGGTTCCCCCAGGCGACCAAAGACCAGGGGACGGATGCCATGGCCATCGCGCAGGGCAAACAGGCCCTCGGGAGTGCCAATGACCAGGCTAAAAGCCCCTTTGCAGAGACGCGCAGCTGCCACAATCGCCGCCTGCCAATCGAGGCCGCCATCCACGGCCTGCTGCAGGGCAAAGGCGATCAATTCCGAATCGGTGGTGGAGGTGAATTCCACCGCAGTAGCCGTGGCCAGGGCCGTGGCCGCAATCGATCGGTTCAGCTCGGCCGCGTTGACCAAATTGCCGTTATGGGCCAGGGCAAAGGGCCCGAGCCGGGTCATCAACACCACCGGCTGGGCATTGCAGACCTTGCTGCTGCCGGTGGTCGAATAGCGGTTGTGACCGATGGCCAGATCGCCGGGCAGGCGCTCCAGCACCTCCTGGTCAAACACCTGGCTCACCAGGCCCATGTCCTTGTGCAGACAAACCTTGGCGCCCTGGAAGGCGGCAATTCCCGCCGATTCCTGGCCCCGGTGCTGCAGGGCATAGAGGCCGAAATAGGTGAGGTTGGCGACCGCCTGCCCCGGGGCCAGCACGGCAAACACACCACAGGCTTCTTCGGGCTTATCGGGCCGTTCCGGCTGCTCGAACGGCACTGACAACTCGTTCCTCTGCAAGCATTCCATTCTGCCTCAGACCCCGGTCGCCATCCGCCGCGGGATGGCCTGCTCAAAACTCTCCTTCAGCTGGCTGATCGGCAACTGCACCAGGACCTGATCCGCCTGGCTGATCACCAAATCAGCGCTCGCCTGCACCTGGCCTAACCACTGGGCGGGAATGGCAGGGCCAGCGGCACTGGCCTGGTCAAGGGCCAGCTGCCAGGCATCAGCCTGCTCCGGGGCCACGCTCACGAGGATGCGGGCGCCGCCTTCGGCAAACAGGAGACGATCCAGGCGGATGGGGCCGACCGGGACCTCGACCCTCGCCCCCAGGCCCGAGGCCAGGGAGGCTTCGGCCAGGGCCACGGCCAGGCCGCCATCGGCCAGGTCGTGGGCGCTGGCCACCAGGCCAGCGGCAATGGCCTGGCGCAGGAACCCTTGGACCGCCTTTTCCAAGGCCAGATCTACCTGGGGTGGCCGGCCCGTGAGCAAACCGTGGATGCACTCCAGGTAGCTGCTGCCCGCCAGGGTGAGTCGGCCATCGAGGGCGATGGAGCCGGGGCCAGCGGAGGCCTCCAGGGGAACACCGAGGAGCCAAATGGCGGCGCCAGGTTGGGCCCAGGCCAGGCCGGTGACCTGGGCCAGATCGTGGACCAGGCCGACCATGCCAACCACCGGGGTGGGATGGATCGGCTGCATGCGGCCATCGGGCAGGCGGGTCTCGTTGTAGAGGGAGACGTTGCCGCCGGTGACGGGCGTCTCTAGGGCGCTACAGGCCGTTGACAGGCCCTGGCAAGCCATGGCCAATTGCCAATAGCCGGTTGGGGTCTCGGGCGAAGGGAAATTAAGGTTGTCGGTAACCGCCAGGGGTTCGGCGCCGACGCAGCTGAGGTTGCGGGCCGCCTCAGCCACCGCTGCCATGGCACCCCGTTCCGGGTCAAGGGCCACCCAACGGTTCGGACAATCCACCACCGCCGCCACGCCCCGGGTGGCCGGGGCCATCGCTCCGGCGCCCTGCTGGGGCCGCAGACGCACCACGGCCGCATCGGCGCCGCCTGGGGGCACCACGGTGTTGGCCTGCACCTGCTGGTCGTACTGGCGATAGACCCAACGCTTGCTGGCGATGGTGGGGTCATCGAGCAGGGCCAACAGCACCTGGTTCCAGCTACGGGAGCCGATGCCCGCCCCACTGGCAGCGGGCAGCTGGTCCTCCGTCCAGCGCCAATGGGCCTGGATCTCGGCTGGCGGTTCGCTGATCAGGGTGTGTTGGTTAATCGGCGTGTCATCGGCCAGGGCATTGGCGGGCACTTCAGCCGCCACCTCGCCGTGCTGGAGCACCCGCACCACGTTCTCGGCCAGCACCCGGCCAACCACGGCCGCCTGCAGGCCCCAACGGCGGAAGCGGGCCATCAGGGCCTCCTCCCGGCCCTTGGCCACCACGAACAACATGCGCTCCTGGGATTCGGAGAGCAGGAACTCGTAGGCGGTCATCCCCTGCTCCCGGGCCGGCACCAGATCGAGATCCAGCTCCACGCCGACGCCGCCCTTGGCGGCCATCTCCGAGCAACTGCAGGTGAGACCGGCGGCGCCCATGTCCTGGGCCGCCACCACATCGCCGCTCTTGAAGGCCTCTAGGCAAGCCTCAATCAACCCCTTCTCGAGGAAGGGATCGCCCACCTGCACGGCGGGCCGGTCATCGAGGGAGGCTTCGGTGAGCTCGGCGCTGGCAAAACTGGCGCCGCCCATGCCATCGCGGCCGGTGGTGCTGCCCACATACACCACCGGATTGCCAACGCCACTGGCGCCCGAGCGCACGATCTCCTCGGTTTCCATCAGACCCAGGGCCATGGCATTGACCAAGGGGTTGCCGCTGTAGCTGGGGTCAAAGGCCACCTCGCCGCCCACGGTTGGCACGCCAACGCAGTTGCCGTAGTGGGCGATGCCCGCCACCACCCCTTCCATCAAACCCACGTTGCGGCCCTCCTCCAGGGGACCAAAACGCAGGGCATTGAGCAGGGCAATCGGCCGGGCCCCCATGGTGAAGATGTCCCGCAGGATGCCGCCTACCCCCGTGGCCGCCCCTTGAAACGGTTCCACGGCCGAGGGGTGGTTGTGGCTTTCGATCTTGAAGGCCAAGCGCTGGCCCTCACCCAGGTCCACCACGCCGGCGTTCTCGCCCGGTCCCACCAGGATGCGGGGGCCGGTGGTGGGGAACTGGCCCAGCAGGGGCCTGGAGTTGCGATAGCAACAATGCTCCGACCACATCACCCCGAACATGCCCAGCTCGGCCCGGTTCGGTTCCCGACCAAGCCGGCGCACAATTTCGTCGTAATCAGCCCGGCTGAGGCCCTCCTTGCGCAGTGCCTCGGCAAGCGAAAAGGGGGGTGTGGCGACCACAGCAGCGAAGCAGATAGCCCCACTCTGGCTGAGGGCCCTACCGGCTGGTGGGGCCAGGGCTTGGAACCGACCTAGATCCAGGGGTCCCCGTCGGAGTCGGGATCCTGGACCGGAGCCGGCCGCTGGCCGGGATCCCGACGGGACGGAGGGCGGCGATCGCCTGGCGGGCCATGGCGGCTGGCATAGGGGTCAGGCTCGGGCTCCCCACCCCAGGCTTGCCAAGCGTCATCCGGGTCGCCATAGGGGGACCGTTGGGACGAATCGGGGCCATCGGGCTCCTCTAGCCAGCCCTCCAGCCGTTCCTCGAAGCGGCCGCCCACCTCTTGAAACTGGTCGCGCAGCCGGGAGGTTTCCTCGCCGATCTGCTCCCGCCAGCGGCGGGAGCGGCGCAGGAATTCCTGGCGCACGCTGGCCCGGGCCAGGGGGAGATCATCCAACTCGGTTAGGGCGGTGAGCACCTGGCCCGGTTGCTGATCCAGCAGGCGATCGGGGCTGAGGCGCCAGCGGCTGCTACCGGGCAGGCGGGGATCACTGCGGGCCACCAGGTAGTGGAGGATCCGGCCGCTGCTGAGTTCCACGGCCGCATCGGCGACGGTTCCAAGCACCTGGCCCTGCTTACCCAGCAGGGCGGCGTCAATCAAGGTGGGCAGCCGTTCAACGGTGAGGAGGTCGGTGTCGGCCCCCTCGCCCTGCACAAACAACTCCTGCTCGCCCAGGCCGCGCAACTGGTTCAATCGCCAGGCGAGGCGCTTGGAGCCATAGCTGCTCGGTTTACTGATCCAGCCCAACAGGCGATGCACCGGCGGATGCATCCAGGCCAAGACGCCAATGCCGTGCTCCTGGCCTTGCTCGCAGCGCACCTGGCGCCGCAGCAGGTCACTGAGTAGCAATTGGTCTGGCAGGGCCATGGAATCAGCGCTGGATTCTGATCAAGGGGTTCAGCTACGGATCTGAACCGGCATCACCAGGTAGGTGAAGCCTGGCTCGCCAACGGGCACGAGGATCACCGGCGTGGTGGGGGCGTTGCAATGGAGCTCCACCTGGTCAGCGGCGATCGCTTTTAAACCATCGATCAGGTAACGCACGTTGAAGGCGATTTGGATCGCCTCGCCACTCACCACCGCCGCCAGGCTCTCGGAACCACTGCCCACGTCCTGGGCGTCGGCACTGATCAACAACTGGCCGGCCAGGGGATCACTCACGATCTTGACGACGTTGTTGTGTTGGTCGGCTAGCACCGCCACCCGCTCCAGGGCGGCGACCAGGGCCCGGCGATCCACCTGAAGCTGGCGGCTGAAGCTGGCGGGGATCAGCTGGCGGTAGTTGGGGTAGGTGCCATCGAGACTGCGACTGGTGAGCACCTGATCCGACCAGAGAAACACCACCTGGCCCCGCTCACAGAACAGGCTCACTGGTTCACTGGACTGGCGGGCCGAGAGCAGGCGCTCCAGTTCGCGCAGGGAGCGGGCCGGCACGGTGACATCCACCGTGCTGCCGGCGGCTCCCTCGGGCAGGGCCTCCTCGGGGAGGGCGTGTTCGGGCAGGGCCTGCTCCCTCAGGGCATGGTTGAGCTTGAGCACGGCCAGCCGATGGCCATCGGTGGCGGCGCATTCGAGCCCCTGGCCATCTAGGCCCAGGTGCACGCCGGTGAGAATCTGCTTGGCCTCATCGCTGCTACTGGCAAACAGGGTGGCCCGCAAGCCCTTCACCAGCACCTCTGGATCGAGCCGGATCGGTTCCCCGCTCTGGACCAGGGGCAGGTCGGGAAAATCTTCCGCCGGCATGCCGCGCATCTGATAGGTGCCCGAGCGACTGGTCAGATCGACCTGCTCGCTGCCTTCATCGCTGCTGAGGGTGATCGGACTATCGGCAGAAAGGCGGGACACGATCTCGCCAAACATCTTGGCGGGCAGGGTGATGGCGCCACTGGTCTCAACGGCGGCGGCCAGGCTGGTTTGGATGCCCAGGCTCAGGTCAAAGCCGGTAAGGCTGAGCCGGCCCGTGCCGGCGTCGGCGGTTAGCAACACATTGGCCAGGACTGGATGGGTCGGGCGACTGGCCACGGCGCGGCTGACCAGTTGCAGGCTGGCGCTGAGTTCGGCCTGGGAGCAAACCAGCTTCATGGGCCAGCGCAAGGGGTCCCCCACGCTTCCACAGGCCCGGCCCAAGCGCAACGGTTCCGTCTGTCGGCTTCCCGTCCCTTCTTCTGATTAATGGATTGATTTTTAAAACAAAGAAGCAATCCAGTAGTAGTAGGGGCTGGGGAAAACAGGGAAAACCTAAATAATCTTGACTGGCACTACGGTTTTAGCAATCCAGTGGTGGGAAAAGCAAACCTGAAAATCGCAAAATCGGCTGTTTTCCCCTGATTCCCGGGCCTGGGGAAAACAAGTCCTGGTTGGGGAGGCTTGTCTTGCGCTGTTTTCCCTGGCCCGGCCCAGCCCAATCCCCAGCCTTTCCAGCGGCCGGTTTGCCAGCTGGTCTGGCCAAAAAGCATGAAAAAAGGGGTCACTCCTGGGAGAACCCCAACCAATCCCCCATGTCCTGAAGCGCGCCTGAACCGGATCGCGTCCCTACCGGCTCTCCAGGACCCGGGGGGCTGGGGCCCTTTCCCCTTGGCCTGGGATGCTTCCCTAGCTAGCCCGCCTGGACGCCAAGGAGCTTTCGCCTAGGCAGAAGGGGTGGCTGGGCTGTTGCGGGCCGGGCTGTTGCGACTCGCCCTCCCTCAGAAGCCGAGCACCTGGGCCACCGTGGCCGTGTCGGGATCGATGCCGGTGTGGAATTTGGAGTCGTTGTTTTCGATTGCCGTATCTGGATCCTTGAGGCCGTTGCCCGTGAGCACGCACACCACCGTGGCGCCGATTGGCACCTCCTCCCGGCGCTTGATCAGTCCGGCCACGGAAGCGGCGCTGGCCGGTTCACAGAAGACCCCTTCGCCACTGCCGAGCAGTTTGTAGGCCTCGATGATCTCGGCGTCGGTGACGGCCATGAAGGCCCCCTGGCTTTCCCCCTGGGCCTTAAGGGCGTTCACCTTGTTTACCGGGTTGCCAATGCGGATTGCCGTGGCGATCGTGTCGGGCTGTTCCACGGTGTGGCCGAGCACCAGCGGTGCCGCCCCAGCAGCCTGGAAGCCCATCATTCGCGGCAGGGTGCGGCTGCGGCCAGCGGCCTTGTATTCCTGGAAGCCCATCCAGTAGGCGCTGATGTTGCCGGCGTTGCCGACGGGGATGCAGAGCCAATCAGGCGCATCACCCAAGGCATCCACCACCTCAAAGGCGGCCGTCTTCTGGCCCTGGAGCCGGAAGGGGTTGAGCGAGTTCACCAGGGTGATCGGGTAGTGGTCCGCCACCTCGCGCACGATTGCCAGGGCCCGGTCGAAGTTCCCCTTCACCGCCAACACCTCGGCGCCGTAGAGCAGGGCCTGGGCCAGCTTGCCCTGGGCCACGTAGCCATCGGGAATCAGCACAAACGCCCGCATGCCCGCCCGGCGGGCATAGGCGGCGGCCGAGGCCGAGGTGTTGCCGGTGCTGGCGCAGATCACGGCCTCAGAGCCGGCCTCGCGGGCCTTGCTGATCGCCATGGTCATGCCCCGGTCCTTGAAGGAGCCGGTGGGGTTGAGACCGTCGTATTTGAGGAATACCTTCACGCCCCGGCCAATCCGCTCCGAGA
This sequence comes from Synechococcus sp. UW140, assembly GCA_943369525.1. Taxonomy (GTDB): domain Bacteria; phylum Cyanobacteriota; class Cyanobacteriia; order PCC-6307; family Cyanobiaceae; genus BAIKAL-G1. Next base: position 16,836 of record CALRNL020000007.1, on the reverse strand, counting down.
TCACTGGAGCCGGGATCAGGGGTGTCGCCCCCTCCCGCAGGGTGATCACCGGCGTGGCTGCCGAAACAGGCAGCCAGGACCGGTAGGCCTCGATCAGGCCTGGCCAGTCCTGCATCACCGGCTTGGAACCCAGGCGCCGGAGGGCGGACAGCAGAGGCACGGGCAGCGAAGGGAGGGCTCGAATGAATCTACGGCTCAGGACAAAAGCATTGGATCCAGGGCTTTTTCAGCCGGTTTTGCCAAAGGGAGGCCCTGGGGAAGGGGAAATCCCTGCCCAACCCTCATTTGCTGCTGGTGGTTTCGCTCTTCAGGCCATCCAGGGGGGAATTCGAGAAGAAGTTCACCAGGTCGGAGATTGAGCTGGCCTTGGTAGCGATCGCCATCAGGGCCGGGATGCTCACTTCCATCTCGCTGGTGGGATAGGCCTTGAGGAAACTGATTGCCGAAAGGCTGCCCTTGCTGTTGTTGAGGCCCAGGATCAAGCCGGCCTTGAGGGCTGGTACGCCATAGGCCTTAGCTTTGAGCGGGAAGACAATCTGGGCCACCCGAGCCAGGATCGCTTCGCCGATGCGGGTATTGAGTAGTCGGCTGGTCAGCACGATCGGCAGGGTCAGTTGCTGGTTAAGCAGCTTGGCCACCTCGCTTGGCTTCTGTTTGCTGAGGGTGAGCACATCGGCCAGCAAGCCCCTGGCCTGGCCGGTCTGGGCCAGGCTGTCGAGATCCTCCACCGAGATCGAGCGCATGAAGGCGCCGCTCACGAACACCACATTGGTGGCGGCCTGGGCTGCCGGAGCCAACGTGGTTAGACCCAGCCCCAGCAGGGCAGCGGCCACCTGAAGGCGTTTGCGGCCCCCTTGGCGGGTGTGGCCGGCACCCTGGCGGCGGCTGATCCGGCCCGTAAGCCGCTGCATGAGCTGAGACAAAACCGGATGGCCCAAAGGTAGTGCCTGAATTTTAGGTGGCCCTGGCCGTAGCCATGCCCATGGCCCGCCGGTTGGACGTGGACACCAGCACATCGCGCAGGAGGCGCACCACGCCCCGTTCGGCCAGGCCCCGGGCCAGGCTGATCCCCATCTGGCGCAGGTCCGGTTCCTGCAACAGGCGCGGCAGCCGTTTGATCAGCAGTTGGGGGTCGAAGCCCGGCAGTTGCTGCAGGATCGCCACCAGCCGCTGGATCGGCTCTAGGGAGAGCAGTTCAATCTCACTGGCGCTAATCGGATCGCGATCGCGCAGGCCCGGGGGTTGGAGCTGTTTGGGCAGCCGCTGGCTAAGCCGCAGGGCAGCCTGCCAACCCAGGGCATCCATCTGGTTCACCACCCCCTCCACCAGCTGCTGGCGCAACAGGCCGGCATGGGCTGAAAAGAGGAAATCGAGCACCTGGTCGAGCAGGCCGTCGAGGTCGAGTTGGGCGCCCGAGGCCGCACTGGTGATCAGGTTGTCGAGCCGTTGCCAACGGAAGATCTCACCATCGAAAAGCATTTCACGCAAACTATCGCGCAGTTGGGGATCGGGATCTTCCATCAGGCGCCGGGCGAAGTAGGGATAGGCGGCGCCGAGGATTTTGAAGTTTGGATCCACACTCAAGGCAATGCCCTCCAGGGTCACCAGGGAGCGGATGATCAGGGCGTAATAGGGGGGAACCCGGAAGGGGAAGCGATACATCACGCCGGAAAGGTCGTCGGTGACGGCCTTGAAATCCATGCGACTTACTCCCATTTCTAGGGCCTGGCTGAACACCCCCTCAAAGGCCGGCACGATCGGCTCTAAGTTCACATCATTAGCGAGGAAACCCAGGCTGACAAAATCCTTCGAGAGGGATGAAAAATTACGATTCACCAAGTGAACCACCGCCTGGATCAAGCCAGTGCGTGACTCGCGGCTGACCTCGCTCATCATGCCGAAATCCAGGTAGGCCAGCCGGCCATCGGCGAGGGCCAGCAGGTTGCCGGGGTGGGGATCGGCATGGAAGAAACCGTGTTCTAGTAATTGCTGTAGGCTGCAATTCACCCCCACTTGCACCATGTCATCGGGATCCACACCGATGGCGCGCACCGCTTCGAGATTGGTGAGCTTGACCCCATCAATCCACTCCATGGTCAGCACCCGGCGGCTGGTGGCCTGGTGATAGATCGCTGGCACGGCAATGCGCTTATTGTGACGATGGAGTGCCGCAAATTTTTCAGCGTTGGCTGCTTCGTTGAGGTAATCCATCTCTTCGAATACCCGTTTGCCGAGTTCGTCGATCAGGGCTACAAGATCACTGCGAATTAGGCCGATATTCTGGTTGAGCCAGGCGGCAATGTTGCGAACGATATATAGATCAAGGGTGATCTGTTCCCGCAGACCCGGCCGTTGCACTTTCACCGCCACCTTTTCGCCGCTGAGCAGAACGCCGCGATGGACCTGGCCCAGGGAGGCCGCTGAAATCGGGTCCCGCTCCAGATGGGCATAGATCTGGCCGATCGGAGCGCCCAGGTCTTCCTCGATGCAGGCCATGGCCAGGCCGCTGTCGAAGCCGGGGAGTTGGTCCTGGAGCTGGGCTAGTTCCTCCAGCAGCAAGGGCGGAATGATGTCCGGCCGGGTTGAGAGGGCCTGGCCGGCCTTGATGAAGGCCGGACCCAGATCGGCCAGCAGCTCGGCGCATTCCCGTGCCCGCTGGCGGCCCCTATCCCTGTTCTTGAGTTGGCCCGTGAACCAGTCGAAGCCCACACCCAACAAATAGAGGCCGATTGGCACCAGGGTCTGCCAAAGGCGCCGGATCAGCCGCTGGGGGTGGCCGGCGTAGATGCGGGTAATGGCGGCTGAGTCGTAGCTGAGTAGGCCCGAGGCTTCGATGAAATCACCCAGGTCCCGCTTCTGGCCCGGGGGCGTTGCGTCTTGGCTGGCTTGGTCGCTGCCGAAGGCATCCGGGTCCGGGTGCTCCCCGATCTGGGGTGGGTCGACCCGAACGCCCCCAGTCAAGGGAGCGCCATTGGCACCACCGGTGCCGGAGCCTGGGTTGTCGATCTGGTCCCGTTCAGAGGGCTTCGGTTCCATGGCTTCGCCTGTGACAGCCCGCTGCATGGCGGCGACGGCGGCTTCGGCAGCGGTTCGGACCATGGCGGGAAAAGGTGGCGATCCAGGGGGATGGAGATGGCCAGCCCCCTTCTAAACGAATCCCATAGCCGCTACGGTCGGCCCGATTGCCTAGGACCGGTTTGCTGACGGGTCTGCGCCTTGAAAACATTGCCCTGATCGAGAGCCTGGAGCTCGGCTTCAGCGGTGGCTTCACGGTGCTCACCGGTGAAACCGGTGCGGGTAAGTCGATTTTGCTCGATGCCCTCGATGCCCTGCTGGGCGGAGCCCAGGGGGCGGCGGGCGCCAGGTTGCTGCGCCAGGGTCAGCAGCGCGGCCGGATCGAAGCCAGTTTCAGCTTGACGCCGCCTCTGGAGTGCTGGCTAGAGCAGCAGCAATTCGAGCTGGAGGAGGACGACCTGCTAGTCAGCCGCGAATGGCGCCTGCAGGAGGAGCGGCTCACCAGTCGGCACCGGCTCAATGGCGTGGTCGTCAGTCGCGCCCAGGTGCAGGAGCTGCGGCCCCTGCTGCTCGATCTCACCGTTCAGGGCCAGACCCAGCAATTGGGCCGGCCCGGCCAACAGCGCCGCTGGCTCGATCGCTTTGGCGGCCCCGAGTTAGCCCTGGCCCTCGGTCCCGTGGCGCTGGCCTACCGCCACTGGAAGCAGGCGGCCGCCGCCCTGGAGACGGCCCGGCGCGATTGGCAGCAGTTGCAACAGGAACGGCTCCAACAGGAGCAACTGCTGCTGGACCTGGAAGCGGCCCAACTCGACGATCCCAACGAGCGCCAGCAGTTGGAAACGGCCCAGGACCGGCTGGTCCATGGGGTGCGTTTGCAGGAAGGGGTGATGACCCTCCTGGGCCGGCTGATCGAGGGAGCTGACCAGGCCCCCTCTGCCCTCGACCATCTTTCCGCCTGCGAACAGGAGTTGCAGCTGCTGGAGGCCATCGATCCCAGCCTTGGCAGCTTGCGCCAGGCCTGCACCGATGGCCTGGCCCAACTCCAGGACCTGGCCCGCGATCTCGATCGCTATGGCGGCAGCCTGGAGAGCGATCCCGAAACCCTGGCCTCCCTGCAGGAGCGCATCGCCCAGTTGAAGACCCTGGAGCGGCGCCATGGCCAAGGCCTGGGCGAGTTGATCGCCCGGCGCGATGAGCTGCGCCAGCTCCTGGCCCCCGGTGGCGGGGAGGCGGCCCTCAGCGAGCTCGAAGCCCAGGAGCAGCAGAGCCGCAGCCAGCGCGATCGCTGCAATGGCCAGCTCAGCGCCGCCCGCCGTTTGGCGGCCACGGCCCTGGAGGGGCAACTGATGGAGGCCCTGCGGCCCATGGGCCTGGCCAATGTGCGCTTTGCCGTGGCCACCAGTGCGGTGGCGGCCAGCGAGGAGGGTGCCGATGGGGTGCAGTTCCTGTTTTCGGCCAACCCGGGCCAACCCCTGGCCCCCCTGGCCGAGGTGGCCTCCGGCGGGGAGATGAGCCGTTTCCTGTTGGCCCTGAAAACCTGCCTGGCGGCGGCCGATCCCCACGTCACCCTGCTGTTTGATGAGATCGATAGTGGCGTTAGTGGCCGGGTTAGCGGCGCCATGGCGGCCCTGCTGCAGAAGTTGGCCGAACGGCGCCAGGTGTTCTGCGTCACCCACCAGCCCCTGGTGGCCGCCGCCGCCGAGCACCATTTTCTGGTGTCCAAGTGGGTGGAAGGGGGCCAAACCCAAACGCGAGTGTCCCAACTGCGGGACACCCAAGCCCGCCAACAGGAACTGGCGGAACTGGCCGGCGGCGATTCCGGTGGCGCCCGCAGCTATGCGGCCAGCCTGCTCGCCAGCCCCCCGAGCTGAACCTCAGCGGCGCCGGGCCTCCGCCCGGGCCAGGCGATAGCCAGCGGTTTCCTGGCCCGGGCGGACCCAACCCCTCCCAAGGACCCACCTAGAATCACCCCTTATCGGATCCCGTGGATGGCTCGCGCGAGCGCCAGTTCTGATCGGCCTGCCACCAGCTCCGCCGCGCCAGCCCGCACCATCAACGAGAAGGCGGCCCAGCTGAGCGCCAGTCGCCTGCTCAACGGCGGCAGCCTGGAGGACGTGATCCGGGTGCGCGGCGCCCGCCAGCACAACCTCAAAAACGTTGACCTAACGATTCCGCGCAACCGCCTGGTGGTGTTCACCGGCGTGAGCGGCAGCGGCAAAAGCTCCCTGGCCTTTGACACGATCTTTGCCGAGGGCCAGCGCCGCTACGTCGAGAGCCTCTCGGCCTATGCACGCCAGTTTCTAGGCCAGGTCGATAAGCCCGATGTCGATGCGATCGAGGGGCTTTCACCAGCGATTTCGATCGATCAGAAATCCACCAGCCATAACCCCCGCTCCACCGTCGGCACGGTGACGGAAATCCAGGACTACCTGCGGCTTCTCTATGGCCGCGCCGGGGAACCCCACTGTCCCCAATGTGAGCGCTCGATCCGTCCCCAGACCATCGATGAGATGGTGGACCAGATCAGCACCTTGCCGGAGAGCACCCGCTATCAACTGTTGGCACCGGTGGTGCGCGGCAAGAAGGGCACCCATGTGAAATTACTGGGCGGCCTGGTGGCCGAAGGTTTTGCCCGGGTGCGCATCAATGGCGAGGTGCGTGAACTAGCCGATAACATCGAACTCGATAAGAACCACGCCCACAACATTGAGGTGGTGGTGGACCGGCTGGTGGCCCGCGAAGGCATCCAGGAACGGCTCACCGATTCCCTGCGCACGGCCCTCAAACGCGGTGATGGCCTGGCCTTGGTGGAGGTGGTGCCCAAGGCCGACCAGCCCCTGCCCGAGGGGGTGGAGCGGGAACGGCTCTATTCGGAGAACTTCGCTTGCCCGGTGCATGGCGCCGTGATGGAGGAACTCTCGCCCAGGCTGTTTTCCTTTAATAGCCCCTATGGGGCCTGCCCCGATTGCCACGGCATCGGTCATTTGCGCAAGTTCACCGCTGACCGGGTGGTGCCGGATCCATCGCTGCCGGTGTATGCGGCGATCGCCCCTTGGAGTGATAAGGATAATTCCTATTACTTCTCAATGATTTATAGTGTGGGCGAAGCTTTTGGCTTCGAAATTAAACTACCCTGGAATCAATTAACAGACCTTCAGCGCGATGTGCTGCTGAACGGCAGTACCGAAGAGATTGCGATTCAAGCCGATAGCCGCTACCGCAAGGGCCAGGCCTACATGCGCCCGTTTGAGGGCATTCTGCCGATCCTGGAGCGGCAGCTTCGCGACGCCAGTGGCGAGGCGGTGCGCCAGAAGTTAGAGAAATTCCTGGAGATGGTGCCCTGCGCCACCTGCCAGGGATTGCGGCTGCGTCCTGAGGCCCTGGCAGTGAAGGTGGGCCCCTATGGGATCCACGAACTCACGGCCGTGAGTGTGGGCGAAAGTTTGCTGCGGATCGAGGCGCTGATGGGGGTGGGGGCCAGTGAAGGGGCCGATCCCCTGATCACCCCCCGCCAGATCCAAATTGGCGATTTGGTGTTGCGCGAAGTGCGCATGCGGCTGAAGTTTCTGCTCGATGTGGGCCTGGATTATCTGAGCCTGGATCGACCCGCCATGACCCTCTCCGGTGGCGAAGCCCAGCGGATTCGCCTGGCCACCCAGATCGGCGCCGGCCTCACGGGGGTGTTGTATGTGCTCGATGAACCCAGTATCGGCCTGCACCAACGCGATAACGATCGGCTGCTCGCCACCCTGTTCAAGCTGCGGGACCTCGGCAACACCCTGATCGTGGTGGAGCACGATGAAGACACGATTCGGGCAGCCGACTATGTCGTTGACATCGGTCCGGGCGCCGGAGTGCATGGCGGCCATATCGTCGCCCAGGGATCCCTAGGGAATCTGCTCACATCTGAGGAATCGTTAACGGGCGCCTATCTCAGTGGGCGTTTATCGATTCCTACCCCGGCCGAGCGCCGCAGCAGCGGTAGCCGCCGCATCAGCCTGGTGAATTGCAAACGCAATAACCTCAATGGTTTCGATATTGACATTCCGCTGGGACGGCTGGTTTGTGTGACCGGCGTGAGCGGCAGCGGCAAGAGCACCCTGGTGAACGAGCTGCTGCATCCGGCTCTAGAGCACAAATTAGGCATGAAGGTGCCCTTCCCAACGGGCCTGGATGAACTCAAGGGCATCAAGGCGATCGATAAGGTGATCGTGATTGACCAATCACCAATTGGTCGTACGCCCCGCTCCAACCCGGCCACCTACACGGGCGCCTTCGATCCGATTCGCCAGGTGTTTGCGGCCACGGTGGAGGCCAAGGCCCGCGGCTACCAGGTGGGTCAGTTCAGTTTCAACGTGAAGGGCGGCCGCTGCGAGGCCTGCAGCGGCCAGGGAGTGAACGTGATCGAGATGAATTTCCTGCCGGATGTGTATGTACAATGTGACGTGTGCAAGGGAGCTCGCTACAACCGCGAAACCCTACAGGTCACCTATCGCGGCCACAACATTGCCGAAGTGCTGGAGATGACCGTGGAGCAGGCCGCTGAAGTGTTCTCCGCCATTCCCCAGGCGGCGGATCGCCTGCGCACCCTGGTGGATGTGGGCCTGGGCTATGTGAAACTCGGCCAACCCGCCCCCACCCTCTCCGGTGGTGAGGCCCAACGGGTGAAGCTGGCCACCGAACTCTCGAAACGGGCCACCGGCAAAACCCTCTACCTAATCGACGAACCCACCACCGGCCTCAGCTTCTACGACGTGCATAAATTGATGGATGTGATGCAGCGGCTGGTCGATAAGGGCAACTCGATCCTGGTGATCGAGCACAACCTCGATGTGATCCGCTGCGGCGACTGGGTGATCGATCTGGGACCAGAAGGGGGCGATAAGGGCGGCGAAATCGTGGTGGCGGGCACGCCTGAGGAGGTGGCGGAGCACCCCACTAGCCATACGGGCAGGTATCTGAAGCAGGTGTTGGCGCAGCATCCGCCTGTGGTTGTGGCGGGTGAGGGTTGAGCTTTAGGGGTAAAGGATGGACTGGTGGGGTTTGCTGTGGGATGTTGGGGTTCTTGGAGAGTTTTCAAGGTCAAGAACGATGGCCCTAATCTTCGGTTAGCAAATTTGGTGCTTCTGCAGAGATTTATGAGGAATCCCTAGGAACCCTGCGTTTGCCTTGGGGGTTGAGAATAGGGGACTCGTCGCTACCTGCCTACAGGTATTTTTGGGATTATTCCCTTGAAGGCTACTTGCTGTGCCTTGAGCGGGAGTAAGGTTGATTTACACAAATGGATGAGCTGATTCATCATTTTTTCTGATGAATCAAAGTCCTGCATGCCTTGCACGGCTGAATTCTAATGAAAAAGCAAGTTCTTGCATTAAGCGTTGTCTGTTCGGCGGTTGTGTATTTTGGCGCTCAGCCTGTTAAAGCTGATACTATTTCTAGCGTTATTGTTAATGCTCCGATTCTTTCCAATGTTGGTGGCGGGCAGGCATCTAACCTAATTCCCCAAAACTTTTCGCCCACAGGCGCTGCAGGCTTGATGAATGTAATGCATTCAGTATCAGCCACAGCTAGTGGTGACGCATCTAAGGTCGATTCGTCAGCTTCAGTCGAACGGGTACGACTGTTGCCGGTACCCGATTTATTGGTGGAGGTTTTGCCATCGGGTGATATCTCAAATATTCGCCCTACTGGGCCCCAAAGTAACCAAGGTTTGAGCGGAAAGTTGGAAGAGCTAGGCAGCCAAAGCGTTGTTGATTCAAAGTGGGTTAATATCGTTGGCATTGCCAGTAGCGCCAACGTGACTACTGGAGCTGGTTCTACTGTTGGTTCCTCCATTGGTGTCCGCATCCCGAGCGCAACTGGGGTCTCAAACTCGGCCACAGCCAACGGTTCCGCTGGGACATCCCTAAATAGCTCCGCTACTGCAAACTCCAGTACCACTGGATTTACCAGCACCTTTATTCAATCTTTCTAAATTTGCCTGGGAGAGCCTTCTCGGTAAAGTGAAATTGAATATATTCAAGTTAGCAACTAATTTCATCACGCGAATATCAATACCATCCCAATTATCGACTAACCCAAATCTTGATGTGATCTGCTGCGGCGACTGGGTGAGTGATTTCGGACCTTATGGGATCGCAAACGGTGTCGAGATCGTGTTGGCGGGTACGCCTGAGTAGCTGGCAGAGCCCCGTTGGTGCTGATATTACTGTAGTGATGCTATTTGGGTCACACCAAACCATATCAATGGTTCTGCGACCACCTCGAGAAATCCGGAGAAATGCGCGATCCAGTCACTTCGAGTCAACTCTTCGTCTGAATCCGATGATCGTATTTTAAGGATGGAATTACTTTTGAGCTGTCTTTTGTTTTGCCACTACTGGTGGTAGTCGAGCCAATAATTTCAAGGAGAGGAGACGTCAAGAAGCCTGATTAGTGGTCTTTATACTGTAGCCTTCTAGGTTCATATTTAGCATGTTTACGCTACATCCATAGCGACGCATGCCAATCATTGATCAGTCGGTGCTGTGGTTCGAATCCAAATCAACAGGACTATCCTTACAATGGCAAGCAATATATCTCTCAATTTGATGCTGCTAAGTAATTTCTTTCGCCAACTGGCGCCCTATCTTCTTAGTGACGTTGCCAAAAACTCCAGTAAAGGCAATTTTAATAGGCATCAAAATGCCAGCATAAATGGCTTGGATCTGGTTCGATCGTTGCTATTTAGGATAGGAAGATTTTCTCGAGTTTTTGCTATCCGCGTGGCTTGATTGTGGTGTTAGTAGGGGCAGTAGCTTTTGTTGTTTAAACCTTGGACCCTTCAAGGCAGAAGTATTTGATTTCAAAGGTAATATCCTTCAAGTTTTGCCCCATGGCATGGCATTGTTCCATGGTTTTCATCGGTACCTTTTCTATAGCAGTCGAAATTCCATCATGATTCGTTGTAAGTATCATGATGATTAGCCAAATGCCGCTGCCCATTGGGAGCATTATTTCAGATATTTGATGTTAAACTTAGGCAATGCTGTTTGGCTGAATTTCCCCATTGAAGGGGCATCTACGCAGCGTTATTGCCGTTTCGGCAGACGCGCAAATAAACCCGTTGTCCATTGTGTCTGATTGCTGCCGATACATACCTGTCCTCAGTTAGCCAAGATGGGCCTCGCTCCTATCCAGCTTCGATGACCCATTTGGGACCATGGTGTGGGGCTATTCATCGCTTGATTGAGACTCACATGGTAGAACTGATTTGTCTTAAGACAAATCCTGCTCACGAGAGTTGGATTCATGTTTCTCTATGGCTGCAAATATGTCATCTACCCCCATTGATCCTTTGCCTATGGGCGTTGGTTGTTTCAGTCCAGTATCCATTCACTCGCTTTCATCAGTAGGGGCATTACTGGTCTTTTACTTGGTTTAAACGACTCCGCAATCGATTCGGCAATAGGAGCTTTTGCTATTAGACGAATGGCGCCAGCCACGGCATAATTTGGCTGTAAATTGCTATTTTTGGTTTTGCTGGCTTAATTATTATTAGGCTGCAAAGTTAGTGTGTAGTGATGCTAGTTGTGTATTGCTGTGGCCGCTATTGAGGTCCAACCGTTTTTTCTTCCAGGATTGAATATAAAGCTTCGTCAACCGACATTCCCATTGCTTTCACCAGTCTGAGGCGAACCAGCAGTTCCTCCTCTTTACTCAGGAGGCCATTGGTAAACCGTTTGTTTAGGGAGCTGAGGTTGCGAACGTGCGAGAGGGCACACAGGTCAATCGCTGCGAAGCGCCATTTTTGAATTTGGGCGGCACACAGGGGTAGGGCGAAGCGATCAAGTCCGTAGCCACTGCGAATGCCAGCGGCAAAGGGCATGGCCAGTTCGAGGAGGTCCGTTCGAATGAACGGAGCCATGATTTCAACAATTGGCACGCGATGTAAGGTGTGGCCTGGTCGCTGACGTAGCCATCCATACTCTCGACTAAGACTGCTGGTGTGACTTACGGCTGGTTGTAAGGCTGAAAGATTATAAATACGTGCCAGTGCCAACAAGGTTATGATGGCGCTACTACGCAGCATCACATCATCGTCAATAAAGCCCATGTAGTGGCCTGCCGGTGGTCTTGTTAAGCGTTGATAGGCCACTTCCATCAGATGTCCTTTGCATTCTGTGGCGACACTAAGCGTTTCCCATCCGTGGGGATTCGCGCCTGCTTCAAAGCCCTCGCCTGTCCAGTCGAATAGCACGACGCGGCAGGGAAACTGCTGATCGACCATGACACAGTGCCTGCCCCGATCAGAGGCAATGATGATCAGATCCTCTGGTTGGGCGCTTGGATTAACAACAGGTTTGCCGCTTGTGATTGGATCTTGGCTATCGAGTTCTTCGATTGTCTTTGCCATCTCTGGCAAGAATTGATCACTGTGGCTGCCAATGACCCAACGCTCCCATTGCAGGCGTTCGGCGCTGGGTCGATTGGCAAGCAGTTTGGGGAGGCTAACGACAGCCATGGATCAACAGCTTTTCAGGCTGGCCTGATGTCAGTATGACTGATCAGCGGACATGTGCCGCGAGATTTTTTGGCTTGGTATTGATAGATAGCTTCTAGGAACGGTTTTGTTGTCAAACTGACGCCCCTGGCTGAAACTGTCTCAACGTGCGGACCCTCAGGGTCACGGACGTTGATTCAACCCCTAGGGAGGGCTAGATCCTTCGCCGCCCAGGCCATGAAGTTGGCGGCAATCCTGGCCTGGACACGCAAGCCCATGCAGAATGAGGGTGCGTCGGTATCTCGATAGAGACCATAGATCGCTCCACTTTCAAGTTTCTTTGAACATTAGTCCATTTGGATCGGTGGCTGGCGGCCCATTCATCGTTGAGCCATGGGCGAACGCTTGTGTGATGCCCGATTCCCATTCACCCACGATCCGGGACCCCCAATGGGGGCCCCTAGTCGTCGCTAAACCCTGAGCGACCCCGCCGTTTTCCTTTGATCGCGCTGCGTTGTTTCTTCGCCGCCAGCCGTCGCTCCACCGAGCCCCGGGTCGGTTTGGTGCGACGCCGGGGCGGGGCTGGTGGTGCTATCGCCTCCTGTAGTAACCCGACCAGGCGCCGTTGGGCGGCCAGCCGGTTCTGCCATTGGGAACGGTGTTCCGAGGCGGCGATCACAATGCAGCCATCGACCAAGCGAGTGGCCAGTCGTCCCATAGCCCGGGCTTTTAGCTGGGCTGGCAAGGTTGCCGACGCCACCAGGTTATAGAGCAACTCCACGCGGGTGTCGGTGGTGTTGACGTTTTGACCACCGGGTCCTGAGGAGCGGGAAAAACGCCATCCCAACTCACCTCCAGGAATGGATACTCCTGGTGCCAGGTCAAGGTGGTCGCTGCGTTGCTCGATGGCTAGGGACTTCAGATCACTGTCACTTTGCCAGTTCCGATGTCGAAATAGGTGGTTTTGATCGCTAGTTTGCCGCTGGCCTGGGCCTTTTTGAGCACATCGCTGCGTTGGGTGAGCGCGGTGGTCGCATAGAGGGCATTGCCCTGAATGGCCTTGGTGAGATCGTCGCCGGGCTTGAGCGAGGCTCGAATCGGCTTCACCAAGCCCTCCAGCAGTGGTGTTAGGGGGGTGGATGCCATGGCGGCTTTGACGGCACCGCAAGCGCTGTGGCCCATCACCATGATCAACGGTACTTCCAACACGGCCACGGCGTATTCCAGGGAGGCAATCGCATCGTCAAAGGCCGTATTGCCAGCGGCCCGCACCTGGAACAGTTCGCCGGAGCCGGCAGCAAAAATCCACTCCGGAGCGACCCGGGCGTCCGCGCAGCTGAGTAGGGCGGCCCAGGGCTTCTGGCCTTCGGCTAGGGCGGCCGGGTTGATCTGGCAACCGGCAGCAAAGATTGCCTTGGTGACATCCATGCGTTGGGCCGGCGTTGGTGCGTTTACCGCTTGCTGCCAGGCCTTGCTGAAGGTGCCATTGCGACGCAACAGCTCCGCCAGGGGGTCAGTCGGTGGTGAGCAGACGGTGAGATCCTTCGCCAGTTTCGAATCCATCGCTCCAGCTGCCTGGGCTGCCCCGCCGCTCAATTTGGGTAGGGCCAATCCACCGGCAACCATGCCCGCTGCTTGTAGGAGGTGACGTCTAGAAACTGCCATTTGGTTGCCATTCATTGATGGGGCCGGGTCGGCCCTGGCCCTGGGGCCAAATCTAGGGGAGAACCCATGAAATGGCCCTGTTTTGGGCCTATTAACCCCTGGTCCCAGTCGATCCAGCCCGCCTTGGGCGGTAGGGCTCCAGGGGAGAGCGGAGCTTGGTGGCCTAGGTGACAGGGGCGATGCGCAATCCTGGAGTCAGTGATTCAAAAGGCCATGGGCTGGATTGATGAGGTCTTTGACGGCGTGCGCTACGGCCTCGCCGGTACGGTGATTACCGAGGTTGGGAGCCCCTTCCAGCGGCTGACGATCATCGACAGTGAGCGCTACGGCAAAGGCCTGCTGCTCGATGGGTGCTGGATGACGGCCGAGCGCCAGGAGCGCCACTACCACGAGGCGTTGGTGCATCCGGCCCTGTGCGGTGCGGCCTCGATTGACCGGGTGCTGGTGATCGGCGGCGGCGACGGCGGCACCGCCCGTGAGTGCTTGCGCCATCCGGGTGTCCGCCAGCTCGACATGGTCGAAATCGATGGCCTGGTGGTGGAACTCAGCCAGAAACACCTGCCTTCCCTAGGCGCGGGCGCCTGGACCGATCCGCGGCTGCGGCTCACGATCGGCGATGGCATCGCCTGGGCCGCCCAGGCCGAAGACGCCAGTTATGACGTGGTGATCGTGGATGGCTCCGATCCGGCCGGACCGGCCGAAGGCCTCTTCAACCGCGCCTTCTTTGAGCATTGCCGGCGCATCCTTAAGCCCGGTGGTGTCTTCGCCACCCAGAGCGAATCGCCCGAGGCCTTCCGCCAGGTCCACCTGGACATGGTGCTGCTGCTGCGCGAGGTGTTTGGCCAGGCCGATCCCATGTATGGCTGGGTGCCCATGTATCCGAGCGGCTGGTGGAGTTGGACCTTCGCCGCCCGCGACGGCCGCCCCTATCTCCAGCCCCAGGCCGACCGCGCCGCCACGGTTGCCGCAGGTTGTGAGATCTGGTCACCCCGCTGGCAGCGGGGCGCCTTCGAGGCCGTGCCGGCGGCGATTGAGCGGGCCCTGAATGCCTGAAGGGACCAGGGGGCCTGGGGTCCACCCACCCCAGTCCCCTTGGTTCTCCCCTTGACTGCGGCGCCAGGGTCTCTGCCAGGGTATTTCTAGGCGATGGCTGGATAGCCAGCCCCATCCGTTTGAGACCCGGTCCTTCCCACCCTTGCGCTTGTTTTGACCAGCCCCGAATCCCCCAACGGCCCCGCCGCCGAGCCCCTGGCCGACCTGTTTGACACCGAGGGCGCCATCTACATGGCCAGTCGCCGCGATCCGGCCGGCTGCCGGGTGGGCCTGTTTGGCGTGCCCTACGACGGCACCACCTCGTTCCGGCCTGGCACCCGCTTTGGTCCGGCGGCGATTCGGGAGGTGAGTTCAGGCCTGGAGAGCTACGACCCCCAGCTCGATCTGGATCTTGAAGACCTGGCCTTCGCCGACCTGGGTGCCGTGGCCATTCCCTTCGGAGCGCCGGAGCCGGTGGTGGCGGCCGTGAAGCGGGCGACCCAGGCGGTGTTGGACCTGGGGCTCAAGCCGTTGATGCTGGGCGGCGAACATTCGATCAGCAGTGGCGCCGTGGCGGCGGTGGCCGAGCGCTATCCCGCGTTGGCCCTGGTGCAGCTCGATGCCCACGCCGATCTCCGTCACGACTGGCTGGGCAACCAGCACAGCCATGCCTGTGCCATGCGCCGTTGCCTGGAGGTGCTACCCAGTGGCGCCCTACTGCAGATCGCCATCCGCAGCGGCACCCGCCAGGAGTTCCACGAGCTGCGGCAGACCGGTCGCCTGGTGGCGATCGAGCGGATGGCCGAATCCCTGGCGGCCCTGCGGGGCCAGCCCCTCTATCTCACCGTTGATCTCGATTGGTTCGATCCTGCCGTGATGGCCGGCACCGGCACCCCGGAACCGGGCGGCTTTGTTTGGAAGGATTTCGCCGTTCTCGTGGATGAACTGCGCCACCACCAGCTGGTGGGCGCCGATGTGGTGGAACTGGCGCCCCAGCTGGATCCCACTGGGGTGAGCAGCGTGCTGGCGGCCAAGGTGGTGCGGAGTTTGTTGTTGTTGATGGGGCAGGGATTCCAGCGCACGCTCTGATCTGCGGCCCCGGCTCCGGGAAGCCCTAGTGACCCCCCTGGGTCTATCCCTGGTCAGTGGTTTGAACCGATGCACTTGAGGCTCAGGCCAGGGTGTCCGAATGGAGCCTGATCTTTTTTGTTTATTTAGGCATTAAAGCTACGGCCTCAACCCGTCCAAGAAGCTCTGAAGAGCCAGAGAGCGTGCAACAAGCACAAAAAATGCTGGGTTCCCCAGGAAAATCTTATTTGCTTTCTCAATATAAATGCCTGGCCAATCCCATTAATGGGAAAAGGCCACAAGTGATTGCGATTCGCCAATCACTTGTGGCCATCAGCCTTTTTCTGACTACAGCTAAATTGACGTAAAGGAATTATGGGATTAGCTTCGCCCTCTTTGGATTAGGGTACGGATCGGGAGCGATCCCATGCCACTTAAATATAACCGAGAATGCCTTCAGACCTGTAGCCAAGTGCAGTCAGGTTGGCTGCTTCTTGATCGCTAGAAGTATAGAAGTGTTGGCCAACGCCGCCAGTCTCACGATAGAAACGGCTAATGGGGGACGCTATCCCCGTTAGGGACTCAGTGCTGACGCTGAAACCAGAGGTTTCCTCGACGTATCCCCATGCAGAGTTCTTAATTACATTTGCGCGTTCATTATCATCCACTGTATAGAAGTGACTACCTGTCTTGGTGTTGAAGAAACGATAGACCGACTTGCCTTGGGTTGCCAAGCCGTCATACACGGAACCTTCTTGCTTGTAGCCTAGTTTAGTATTGGCGATGATGGCATCACGCTCATTTGTATCAGAGGTATAGAAGTGTTGGCCCTTAGAGGCATTAAAGAATCGATAAACGGTACTGCGCGGTGCATCAGAAAGGAGGCCTGGATCCCGAATTTCTCCGTTAACAAGACCGTCCACATCACCCTTGGCCCCATCCTGGAGATAGATGCGAACAGAATCAACAAGACCATTGGAATTAGCATCCAATAGTTTTGCGCCAAGACCGGTAATCGGATCGTAGGTAAAGTCAAAGGCTTCGCCAGTATTGGGGTTGATCTTGACGTAGGCATTGGCCTTGATCTCGTTGTCCAACTGAACGTCAACGGTGATTATCTTGAGGGAATCTGTCTTGACGGTAAAATCTAGGAAGAACGCATCGCTATCAGATGCAAGTGTCTTGGGAGCTGAACCGCCGGATGAGTTGACCTGATAGCGCTCAAGCAGCTTGGTTGCGTCATTTTTTAGGGGTACTGCTGCAGTGAGTTCGCTAAGTTTGGTACTCTTGCGTTCAACGGTGCTATTGGCGAGCTCTGATCCAGAGTTATCTTTCACTTTTGTTGATGGATTCGACCGGCTTAGCATCACAATCTGCCCACCACCGGCGAGATTTTGATCAGCAATGGCACCACCCTTCACGCCGTGGGTTTGGACGTTGGCAAAGAAGTCGGTACCCGGAGCGCGGTTGTAGAGGGCGGAGACATCGATGATGCCGGAGGATTCCCAGCCGTAGGCCAGGTAGCCGGAATCGGTTTTATCTAGGGCCTGACCGCCGGCGCCATCGGGATCGAT
>CALRNL020000006.1:0-180374 GCA_943369525.1 Synechococcus sp. UW140 | reverse complement strand
TCTATCCTGGTGTCCATGGCGCTGTGGAACCACACCGATCCATCTCGAACTCGGTTGTGAAACGCAGCAGCGGCGACGATAGTTGGGGGGTAGCCCCCTGCAAAAATAGCTCGATGCCAGGTAAAACTTTTGCTCCAAACCGTAGTGGCCAACCGAGAGGTTGGCGCTGCCCGAAAAGCCACCCGCAGGGGTGGCTTTTTTGTTGGGGATTTTTTTGAGGTGGCGTGATCGCTCTGCTGAAGGCTGAGCTGCGTTTTGGTCGAAATGATGACCGTCTTGCCCGCCCCACTCAGCATTCGGCAGCGCCTGTTGGCCAGCAAAGGGGAGGTTCTTGCCGTTGCTAGGCGGCTACGGGGCCAGCAACCTGCGGCTCTTTGGCTCTGTCGCCTTGGGATTGGAGCAGCACGATCTTGATTTGGACCTGCTGGTGGATTGGGAGCCGCAGCAATCACTCTTGGCGATGATTGGCTTGCGGCATGAATGGGAGGGCCTGTTTAGATGGGCGGTGGATGTGCCCGAGGCAGAGACTCAGGCAGAGATCTTGCACTCGCTGTTCCTCCCTGACGTGTCGGGGCCAGCGGTTTCTCTATGAACGATGGGAGGTTCTCTTCCGAAGAGCTGTGCCAATGGCTGGAGCGTATTGATCATTGCACTGTTTGAGTCGCGGTGACCTCTCTTGCGAGAGGATTGGCTCAATAAGCCATGATTGGCGCACTGATTGTAAGTCTATTCAAGGCAAGCTCCCCGTGCCCATTTTGCGTAGGCGCCAGATGCATCGCAGACTGGCACGGCAAAAATGGCTGGGAGTTCGTAGGGATGGAGCTCCAGCAGTAGCTTCTCCAGCTTCGGGTAGGCCGTTCGAGTGGTTTTCAAAAGCAACCTGATTTCTTCCTGCTGTTCGATCTGTCCCTGCCAGCGATAGGTGCTGCGAATGGGTCCGCTCTGCACGCAGGCGGTCAAGTTGTTCTCGATCGCTGCCGATGCCAGTAGCTGTGCTTGCTCCTCATTGGCGACGGTGGTGTAAACAGCGATCAAGTCAGTCATTGGATTAGTCTGTCGATCATCAATCGGGAGAGCTGGGATTTTTCCATCGGCATCTTTTCCCATAGTGACCTTCTTGTGTTTAACCAGCCATGTAGCGCACGGGTCCCGGGTAGAGCGAAAGCTGGCTATCGGCCGTCAGCAACAGCAAGCCATCCATCTGGGCTTGGGCTAGGAGAAGCCGATCAAAGGGGTCCCGGTGCAGGGGCGGCAGCTGGCTAACGGCCAGGGTATGGCTGGCGTCGATGGGCAGTTCCTGCCAGCCACCGCCGAGCAGGGCCTGGCGCAACAGGCTGGGCTCCAGGTTGAAATCGGGCCGGCCCATGGCCTGCTTGAGCACCAGCTCCCAGAGGCTGGCGACGCTATAGACCAGGCTGTTGCTGGGGTCTTCCAGCATGGCGGCGCAACCGGCGGGCAAACGCTCCGGTTCGCCCATGGCCCAGACCAGCAGGTGGGTGTCAAGGAGCAAGCGCATAGCCCGATTCAGCGTCCCTCGAACAGATCGGCGATCTCAGCCGCGGCGAGCTGGTCAAAGTCGTCTGGCACCTGGCAGTGGCCGCGCAACAACCCCAGCCGGCGGGGTTGGGGCTGGTTGGCTGCGTCATCGAGGGGGGTGACCCGCACCATGGGTTTGCCGGCCTTGCAGATCACAAAGGCCTGGCCGGCGGCCGCCTCCTCCACCAGGCGGGAGAGGTGGGTTTTGGCCTCGTGCATGTTGACCTGCCGCATCAGGGGACATGCCTTTACAACTAGCTTAGTCGACTAAGACCCAGGGTGCCGCTGCAGGGGCTTTGGGCCGTCTCACCATCCCTGGCAATGGCGCGAGTTGGTCCAGCCCGGATGGGGGACTTCGGGGCGCCCACTGCCAAAGGTCTTGATGCCAATTACCTCCCCAATGCCCAACGGCTACGGGCTAGACCTGCATCACCACGGCGCGGATTTCGCAGCTGGGGGCCTTGCTAATCGCCATGGAAGACACGGCGAGGGACATCGCTTGCTTTCCCACCCCGCAGGCTGGGGAAAGGACCGCGCCGCGCCCCGGCCTGATCGCCATAACCGCCGAGAAATGAGACATTGTTTGCGGGGCCCTACCGGTTCTGGGGCAATGGCGATTGGTTCCGATGCAGGCCGGCTGGGGGTGGGTGGATGGGGAGAGCTTCTCAATAAGGGCTTGTGTTTTGTGATGCCAACATTGAGCTGCGGTTAGCTCATTTCCCAGTTTGGGCTGAACTAGTCGCCTAGCCACGGGGGACGCCCCCAATCCGCTTTGCTCAGAGTTTCCTTGGGGCGGTGGTCAGGACTGATAGAAAAAGCCACCACCCACGCCCCTTTGGCTCACTACGGTGCAGCGGGTAGCAATCCGCCACAGGGCTTGGTGGATAGGGGTGGGGTCATAGCGTACCAATTCTGGAAAACCTCTTTTAAGCAAGGCGCTGGCATGCCAGGCGTTGTAGTGGGGGATTCTGGGGTTGATGTGATGGCACACATGGGTTGAGCCGATGCCATGATGCAGCAGGTTCAGAAGGGGGCCATAGGGACGATCCACTGTCTGTAAAGCACCTTTTGCCCAATTCCAATCGCTGGTGGGGAAATGGGGAATGTTGGTATCAGTGTGCTGCAACCAGGTGTAAGCAACCAACCAAGCATTGATCACCAAATAGGGGAGCCCATACACCAACAGCACCCTGGCTAGGGAGAATTGGATAGAAGCCAGGACAAGGGCTATCACCATCGCTAGTAGGCCGAGGTTGGAGATCACCATCAGGTGAGCGAAGGAGTCGGGAAACAGGCGACGCCGACCGTTACGGAAGGGTCTAGATGTCGTGAAATGGGACGTGGGGCTGCCGTAATCTTCGCCACCGGCAACACCAAACAGGAGATAGAGCGGCCAACCCAGCACCAGGTGGGTAAACAGCGAGACCACGCCGTAGAGGTTGTGGCCGAGGTGCTCCCTGACCCCGGCCACAACGCGTCCCGCCTTGGAATCGGACCTGGGTGGCACATGGGTTTCGCCGGCCTCGAGGTGGTTGCAGTTGGCATGGTGCACCGCATGGCTGCGCTGCCAGCTGAAATAGGGCACGAGCAGCAAGCTGTGCAGCGCAAATCCCACCATCGCTTCCACCCGGGGGTTGGGATGGAAGGCACGGTGCCCGCACTCGTGGGCAAGGACCCAGCAACCTGTCGCCACTGTTCCCGTGACTGCGGCGTAGAGCAGCCATAGGGGCGCAGCGCTGAGTTGCAGGGGGATCAGGGTTCCCAGTCCATAGGCCAGGCAAGACAAGCCCAAGGACATGGCCAGGCTTCCCCATGCTTTGGCTGGGTTGATCTGGGTGAGCTCGAATGGCAGGCAGGCCAGCAGTTCAGCTTTGCTGGGATAGGTGGGAGCTGCCGCGGGGCTTTGAGCTGGGGCGAGGGACTGCAGGGAAACTGGAGGAGTCAATGAAGCGGCCCACAGGGCCATGGCAATGGCATCTACGCAAATCTACGAATCGGCGCCTACCGTCTGCGCCATGGTATAGGCATTGCCTGCTGCGGTCTTTGGCTGGGCAGTGACCTCCCAAGGCCTCTGAATTCCTCTCCTTGACCCGCCCTGGTGGCTTTCGGCGAGGGAAGCTTTGAAGCCATTGGGGTTGAAGTGGTCCCTTGACGTTCCAGGCTTAACTGCGTCCAACCCCAAGAGCTTCCCCGTTTTCAAAGGATTGGGATGCTTGAGGTGTGTAATTTCGCTAGCTGCCATTTACCCAGGGCTTACCCCGAGATCCAGGCCCTCGAGGGGGTCAGCGGGATGGGTCGGGGCCAGCGCCGAGTTGTGGTGCTGTAGTCCCAACTCGGGGAATTCGACATCTTGAATACACCTAGGCATTGGTTCCGGTGTTGCCCCAACTGGCGAGGAGGCCGCTCTCCAGCGGTTCTGAGCTTTTACGGGCTTGCCCGCCGATGTGCCCGTTGTCGCACCTGAACTGCAGATGCATCGAGATCTGGAACTCTCGGCGGGGCTGACCCTGATGGGTGGACCTTGGCCCAACCGGCTCTTCATGGGGGGGGTGGTTCTTCAGGCAACCTGCTCAGGTGCTGCGGGGGGCCACGGGCGATCGTTCAGCACCCCGGCGGAATGCCGACGATGGAACCGTTCAGGCCTGCCCGTTACCGCCGATCCAAGGGTCCTTCGAATCGCTGGCAGGAGGGCAGGGCTTGCCAAGGCCGTTGGAATGGGGCCCGCTTCGGCTGCGCACCATGGGCGAAGGGATGGCCCATGGGCGCCCTTACGTTCATGCCGACACCGTTCTCACCCAGCGCGGCGGTCCGCTCCGGCTGGATGCCGATGATTCCTTGCTCGTGGGCGAGAAGGACCGGGGCATCCTGGGTTTCTCGGCAACCATGGCGCGACCGTTGAGCTGTCTCGATCCCTCCCTGGCCCCAGCCAGCCAGCCCAGCCCTAAATCCAGATCCAGAGCGGGTGCCTTCATCGGTCCTCCCGTTGCGCACAAAGGGTCTCGAGATCCGCTCGACCCGTGAGCTTGAGGCGCCAATTGGCCCAATGGCCGTAGATCCCATCAACCACCGGCTTGAGCAAGGGCCAGGTCGTGGGGGCGTATAGCCACCCCAGGCCCACCAGCCTGTAGGCCTCCCGGAAGGCCGCCACGTCGACAATGACGCGGCCATCAGCCCCAATGGCATGGATGCGGCCCATGGCCTCACGGTAGCTGATCCCCCCATGGGCGGCGGGCTCGTAGTCCGGCGCATCGATATCGACAAAACAAATCCGGCCGTTGCCCCGATCCCGGCTGCGCAGGGCCTCGACCTCCCTGCGGCAAAGGGGGCAAGCTCCATCAAAAAGGAGCGTGAGTGCGGGATTGGCCATGGCCCCAGCCTAGAAATCGCCAGGGGGCAAGCGTTCCTAGGGTTGGCGCAACACCGACATACCCAAGGGAGCTGTTTGGAGCCGACGGCAGCAACTCTCCAGGCAGCCCTGACGGTGCCCCTACCCGTCTTGTGGAGCCAGCTAGCCCAGCGGCAGCTGAGGCCCGAGGTGATGGATCAGCCTGGCCTTGATCCCCAGGACCACCAGGCGGCCCTGCTTGGCCTCGCTCGGATCAACGCGTTGACCCGCAGTACCAGCTGCTTTTTCCCCGCCATCCGTCGCCTGGCAGGCCTTTACCCTTCACGGCGGTTGCGCATCCTGGATGTGGCCTGCGGTGGGGGCGACACGGTGCGGGCCATCAGTCGCCTGGGCCGGCGAGAGGGCATTGATCTCGAGGTGCACGGTTGTGACCTCAGCGAGGAAGCCGTCGCCCTCGCCAGCGCAGCGGCTCAGGTTGAGGGCATCGAGGCCCACTTCTTCCAGGCCGATGCCATCGCTGCACCCCTTCCCAGCGGCTATCACCTGATCACCTCGTCACTGTTTTTGCATCACCTCAAAGAGTCCGATGCCGAAACCCTCCTGCGCTCCATGGCCGCTGCCACCCTCGATCAGCTGTTGGTTCACGATCTAATCCGCAGCCACCTCGATCTGGTGCTCACCTGGATCGGCACCCGGTTGCTGAGCCGCTCCCCGATCGTGCACATTGATGGTCCCCTCTCGGTGGGGGGTGCCTTTCAGCTGGAAGAAGTGGCCCATCTGGCCGCCGCCGCTGGCCTGGCGGGAGCGCAGATCAGCCGTTTCTGGCCCGAGCGTTTCCTGCTCTCCTGGAGCCGAAATGCCCCCAGCCCCTGAGCCCATGCCCCTGGCCCTGCCAGGGACGATCGCGTCCGACTGGGATGTGGTTGTGGTCGGCGCTGGACTGGCCGGCGCCTTGGCGGCCCATGGCCTCGCCCGTCGCGGCGTGCGGGTGTTGTTGGTAGAGCAGCGGGTTTTTCCGCGCTGGAAAGTCTGTGGGGCCTGCCTCAGCCCCCAGGCCCTGGCAGCCCTTGAGGCCGCTGGCCTTGATGGGCTGGTGGTGGGCCAGGGTGGCACTGCCTTGGGGTCGCTGGAGCTGGGGGTGGCTGGTTTGGTGAGCCCGATCGCCCTGGGCTCTGGCCAGGTTCTGTCCCGGGCCCGATTGGATCAGGCGCTGGTGCAAGCGGCTGGAGCTGCCGGTGCCACGGTCCTGACGGGCACCCGGGCCGTACTGGGCGCCGCCACCGCTGGCCTGGATCCCCATCGGCAGGTGAAGCTGCAAACCGGTGCCGTCCGGCGGATGGTCAGCGCCAAGGTGGTGTTAATCGCGGCGGGCCTCACCCACCGCTGCCTGGATGGCGAGGTGGAGATCACCAGCAGCATTGATCCGCTCAGCCGGGTTGGAGCCGGTTGTGTGTTGCCTGGTGAAGGTGGCGGGCCTCCGCCAGGGGTTCTGCAGATGGCCGTGGGCCGTGGCGGCTATGTGGGATTGGTTCGGGTGGAAGGGGGCCAGATCAACCTGGCCTGTGCATTCGATCCGCCCATGTTGCGTTCCAGCGGCGGTGCGGCCGCTGCCTGCCAGGCGATCCTCACGGAAGCGGGCTTTGCCGCCCCGTCCGGCCTGGAAGGGGCGGCCTGGCAGCTCACCGCAGCCCTGAGCCGCCGCACCAGCCCCTTGGCGGGGCACCGTCTGCTGCTGCTTGGGGACGCCGCCGGCTACGTGGAGCCCTTTACCGGCGAAGGCATGGGCTGGGCCCTGACCTCCTCCTTGGCGGCCCTGCCCCTGGTGTTGCGCGGACTGGAGCATTGGGATGGCGCCATCGAGGCGGATTGGCGGCGCCGTCACCACCGCTGGGTGAGCCAGCGCCAGGGTTTCTGTCGAGCGCTCGCTTTGATTTTGCGGAACCCTCGGGCCACCTGGGCACTCTCGAGGCTGGCTGCAACCTTCCCCGCGATCACCAGTTCCATGATTGGGCTTGCGCAGCGGCCCAGCTTGCCCTGCTTGACGGACTGATCGACCATGCCCTTGTCCGTGATTGGTCTTGGCACCGCGGTGCCCCAGGGGCGGCTCAGCCAGGCAGAAGCCTTGGCCCTTGCACCGCAGATGGCCACTGCCAGCCCCCGCCAACAGCGCCTGCTGGAGCGGATTTACCAGCGCTCGGGGGTGACCCACCGCCATTGCATTCCCCCTTCGGTTTCCCCCAACCCCACCACGGCTGAGCGCATGCGGCGCTACCAGCCGGCGGCCCTGGATTTGGCCCAACGCGCTTCCCGCCGGGCTCTCGATGATGCCAGCATTGAGGCCAGCGCGATCACCCATCTGATCACCGTGTCCTGCACGGGCTTCGGCGCGCCGGGATTCGACCTGGCCCTGATCGCCAGCCTGCCCTTACCCGTGGATGTGGCCCGCACCCACGTGGGCTTCATGGGCTGCCATGGGGCTTTCAACGGCTTGCGGGTGGCGCGGGCGTTTGTGGAGGCCGATCCCAGGGCCTGCGTGCTGCTGTGTGCGGTGGAGCTGTGCAGCCTGCACCTGCAGGAGGGCTGGAATCCCGACCACATCGTGGCCAACGCCCTCTTTGCCGATGGCGCTGGTGCGGTGGTCGCTGTGGGGTGCGAGGTGGCTTGTGGGGGCAGTGGTGGCAGCACGGGCAAAACAAGCGGCCTGCAGCTGGTTGCCTCGGCATCGACGGTGCTCCCCAGCACCGAAGACCTGATGGGCTGGACCATTGAAGATCACGGTTTTTCGATGCTCCTTTCGTCCCAGGTCCCCAGCCGCATCGCCGCCCACCTACGTCCATGGCTGGATCACTGGCTGGCTAGCCAGGGCTTGGCGTTGCCTGAGGTGGAAACCTGGGCCGTCCACCCCGGCGGCCCTCGCATCCTGCGGGCGGTGCTTGAGAGCGCCGCTTTGCAAGCAGCTCAGATCGATCTGTCCACCGAGGTGTTGAGCCAGTTCGGCAACATGTCGTCAGCAACGATTCTGTTCATCTTGGAGCGGCTGCGCACGAGGGCCGGCTCCGGGCCATGCCTGGCTTTGGGCTTCGGTCCGGGCCTCACGGTGGAGGCGGCGTTGCTGATGCGCCAGCAGTGCCCCTGACCTTCCCCCGATCGCCACTGCAAATTCGCCCCAATGGGCTGGTCAACTGGCCTGCGATCAGTGAGGCCCTAGCCCAGTTGGCTTGGGTGGAGCAGAACCAGGCCCTGGTGGAGGCAGCAACTCCATAAAAGTGGTTCCATTGCGGCTACAGCCGGGTGCTGAGCTGCGCCGGACCCTGGAAGGCTGGATGGGAGAGCAGGAGGAGCAGGCTGGCTATCTGACCAGCGGGGGCGGCAGCCTGACGAAGCAGCCATCCCCCTGCGGATCCCCTTGAAAAGCGCGCCCGGTGCCTGACGCCCTAGGGCCAGTGGCAGGGCTTGGACTCGCTTAGCCCCGGTCGAGGCCTCTGATGAAGGAGTAAAGGCGCCGGATGGGGAGTCAGTAGGGGAATCCTCAAAGACCAAAGGCGACGATGTTGTCTTCATCGCAGATCAAACTCCGGCCACAACTCAACGGGGGCCTGGAGATTGACCGGTCTGGTTTGATGGCCGGCCGCAGCCCCACCAGCAGGGTCGCCTCGACCTCGTTTTGCAACGTTAGGTGGTGGGAACGGGCACCATTGCACTACTTAACATCTTTATCACCATGGTCCCTTGAGCTGGGCGCCTCTATGCAGATTCTGCGGCGCAAGCAACCGATCGGTGCCTAGGCCTGGCTACTAGACCCTGAGGAGAACCGCCTGCTGTTGCTGGTGCTGCCATGGGGGTCAGACGAAGCCGTTCGTTGGGGTGCCACAGACGAAGTGCGGCACCCGTTCAATCCGCCTAACAGCAGATCACTTTGGCATCAGTACGGTATCAATGACGTGAATTGTGCCGTTTGTCGCTGCGATGTCGGCCTTGACGACGGTAGCGCCGTTAATCAAAACCTTGCCTCCTACGACCTTGATCGTGACCGACTGACCATTTAATGTCTTGGCGCTCGTGAGCTTGATGACATCGGCGGCTTTCACGTTTCCGGCCACGACGTGATACGTGAGAATGGATGTTAGCTTCTTTTTGTTCTCCGGCTTCAGAAGTGATTTAACGGTGCCATCTGGCAGCTTCGCAAAAGCCTCATCGGTGGGAGCAAAAACGGTGAAAGGCCCTTTCCCCTTTAGGGTTTCGACGAGCCCTGCCGCTTCGAGCGCAGCCGTGAGGGTCTTAAAGTTGCCTGCAGAAACAGCCGTGCCGACGATGTCTTTAGAGGGCATGGTGGTACCCCCTGCCAAAGCACTTGTAGAAGCCAGCAGGCTCAGAGATAGGGCAGCGGCGCCTACGCGCAGCGAGCGATTGAGAACTAACATTGGGAGTAAAGAAGAACTTGGGGGACAGTAACCCCTTTAACATAGCTGCCCTGCCTGGCAGACCGTGCCTCGCGGAGCACACTCTCAGCGAATTCAACGCATTGGAGCCAACAGAACCTTCCACCCAACACCTAGCCCGAGGTGCCAGCACCGTCAGCTTCCCCATCATCAATGACCTTTTGATCGGAAGTCATTCAGGTAGTTTCTACGCAAAAAACACGCACAGCCCAGACATCCTTGCGGGCACTAGGGGGCTGGGCAGGCACATGCCCAGGATCAACGCTTTGGACTTTGTTTTGCTGCCATCTGCCCGATGATCCCAAGCTCCATCACCTCCCGTCGCAGCATCGCCAGGGCCACGACAACCTCCATGGGTCTCGCTTACGCAGCAGCGCTCTTGCGCTGCTGGGCGGTGTAGAGCGCCGCACCGCTAGCCGCCAGCACCAACCCACCGCTGACGGCCAGGACCACCAGGGTCTGGAGCAGCAGCAGAGCAATCCCCAGGGCTGAGCCTGCCACGATCTGCACCCTGGTCTTGATCAGCAGAGTCAACAGCACAAAAATGGTGGCCTTGAGAGCCAGAACCTTCGCCGTGGTGAGAGGGCACAAGGGGTTCAGCAGCATGGAGGGCACACAGACGTTCCCATGTTGCTGGCCGCAACGCCATTCTGCGACTGCCGCTCGTAGCTGTTGATTTCCAGCCGCTGGCTGTAGAAATCCCAGCGAACCGGGCGAAACCGCAAAACTGAGCGGCCATCACTCAGCCACCAGGTGCGTGAGGTGTAGGGAGGCAGTGGGCTGGGGTCTTGGCTCATGCCGCTTCCGGCGCCCAACCCCGCGGGCCGGTCGTCTCGCCGCACCAGTTGGGGCACCGGCGGGGCTGCCTGGCTTACGCCCTTTACTCAAGCCGCAATCCCTACCTAAATGCCCCCTGCTGTTCAAGCGTGGTCCGCAACCCCAACCACGCTTCGAAACAAACGGCCGTTGAGCCGATCCCTGACCTCAACCCTGACTCAGCAAGGTGCCCAGGCCGATCTGGTGCAGGATCCCCTGGCCGGTGAGGGCTTCGGTGAGCACGCCGATCACGAAGCCGAGCATCGCTGCGCGGCCGTTGAACAATTCCACCCGTTGCAGCTGCTCCCCGTGGATTTGGGCGGCAGCGGCGGCCTCGTACCAGGAGGGCTGGTTGGCCTTGCTGCTGCTGGCGGCGTTGGCGGAGAGGCTGCTGGACATGGCTGGGATGGCGTTACCTGGCAATTGTAACGTTTCTTCTTTTTGGCTTGACGGGGAGCCCGCTATCGAGCATCTTTTCCCGCCGACTTGGCTCCACAGGGCTTGGCGGCTTCCCGCCTGGGGGCCAGGCGCCCGCTGCCGGTAGGGGCCTTGGCCCGCTGTGCCTAGGGTCCTGCGCTTAGGCGCTGGGGATGCGGGCGATAGGGTCGATCCCAGGCGGCAGATCCCATGGCTTTGAGCGCAGCACCCCAGGATTACGGCATGAGCCCTGGGCGTTCCCCCCTGCTGGCGGCCGAGGGCGGCCCCCTGGGGGTGTTGATCTGCGGCCATGGCAGCCGCAACCGCCTGGCCGTGGCCGAATTTGCCCAGTTGGCCGAGGCCCTGCGCGACCTGGTGCCAGAGGTGCCCGTGGCCCACGGCTACCTGGAATTTGCCCGGCCGATCCTGCGCGAGGGGCTCGACAGCCTGCGGGCCCAGGGGGTGCAGCGGGTGCTGGCCGTGCCCGCCATGTTGTTCGCCGCCGGCCACGCCAAAAACGACATCCCGTCGGTTCTCAATACCTACGCGGCCGAAACGGGCCTGCGCATTGATTACGGCCGGGAACTGGGGGTCGACCTCAAGATGATCCAGGCGGCCGGGGCGCGGATTCGCGCGGCCCTCGCCGCCGCCGATGGGGCCAGCCCCCAAGGAGCCGGGGCCGCCCCTGGCCCTGGGGGGGACGACGCGTCCCCGGCCGAAGGGCGCCGAGCCCCGGGGCCAACCGTGCCGATCAACGAAACCCTGCTGGTGGTGGTGGGCCGGGGTTCCTCCGACCCCGATGCCAATTCCAATGTGGCCAAGGTCACCCGGATGCTGGTGGAGGGCCTGGGCTTCGGCTGGGGCGAAACCGTCTATTCCGGCGTCACCTTCCCCCTGGTGGAGCCGGGGCTGCGCCACGCCGTGCGGTTGGGCTTTCGCCGCATCGTTGTGTTCCCCTATTTTCTCTTTTCCGGCGTGCTGGTGAGCCGCATTCGTCAGCACACCGCCCTGGTCGCCGCCGACCATCCCGGGCTCGAGTTCATCGAGGCCAGCTACCTCGGCGACCATCCCCTGGTGGTGGAGACCTTTCGCGAACGCATCGACGAGGTGCTGCGCGGCGACACCCAGATGAACTGCTCCCTCTGCAAGTACCGGGCCCAGGTGCTCGGCTTTGAGCTGGAGGTGGGCGCCCCCCAGCGCAGCCACCACCACCATGTGGAGGGCCTCAGCGAGGCCTGCACCCTCTGCGACTTGGAGTGCACCGGCGCCTGCCAGCCAGATGGCATCCCCCTGCCCGCCCCTGGCAGCCCGGCCTCCGGCCCCAGCCCCGACCACGGCCGCGATCACCGCCATGGTCCAGACCACAGCCATGGTCCCGAACACAGCCATGGTCCCGATCACCATCACGGCCCCGACCACGGCCATGGCGCCAGCCACGACCACAGCCATGCCCCCTACCCCCAGGCGGACCATCCCCTCGGGCCCCGCACCTTGCCCGCCAGCAACCAGGCCCAGCGCCTGCGCAACCAGGTCGGTGCCAGCCCGGGCATGCCTGCGGCGGAGCGGCCAGGGCCCCAGGGCGACGGGGGCCTGGCCCCCGGTTGAGGCCAGTCCCAAACCGTCTCAGTTATCAGCTGCACACAGGGACTGATGGGACCCAGCCCGCCCCATTGGGGGTCGCCCCAGGCCCATCCCCCTGCTTTTGGGGCCATGGCCGGCGCCTGGGTAGCCCAAGTTACAAAGTGGGCGAGCCAGGCATTAGATCTGCTGATCAGCGGCAGATTTCCCCAGGCCCGGGGGCTTTTCCCCAGCTTTGCCTGGGTTTTCCCACAGTTCTGCCTGCCAGAGCCCCCGCCCAGGCAGGGCCCTTGGGGATTGCAGTGAGTCGAGGGTGGGCCCTTGACAGCCTTGCCCCTGGGCCGCTTGGCCGGCCCGATCCCCGGGGCCTGCCCTGCCTAACCCTGTCGTCCCATGCTGTCTCAGGCTGATGCGGCATGACTTCGCCTAGGACCGGGCCGTTTGACGGGGGACTGGCGCCTGTGGCTTGCTGGGCCCCATTCAGGAGTCAGACGTTGGCAGCAGGCGCGGAGGCCGGACAGGGCGGTGGGCAGGAGTACGGGCATGAGACAAACCCCCCACGGGAGCAGGCCTGTCCCCCCTCGGCGGCGGCTCCAGCCGCTGGCCAGGCCGGGGCCACCCGGGAGTCAGTGCGTCACCTGAACCGCTGCCTTGGCCAGGCCCAGCCCCCGTCAGCCGCCGGCGCGCCGCCCCACCTGGGGCTGGTCCCAGCCAGTCCGGCGGCCCCCCTCCCGACCGTGCGACCTGTCCTGGGCCAAGACGGCCCTGGGGTGCCAGCCGCCGATGGCCTGGCCCAGGCGGCCTTCCCGGCCGAGCGCATCAGCTTGGAGGCGGAAATCCCCGAGGCCCTGTTTGATGGCATGCGCGCCTTCATCCAGGCCCGGCCCGACTGGGACCAATACAGCCTGGTCACCTCGGCCCTGGCCGGTTTCCTGTTCCAGCACGGCTGGGCCGATGGCTGCGTGAGCGAGCACTATCTCAACGGCCTATTTCGCGACAATGCGGCCTGAACCGCCTCGGCTCGGCCTATCCACCTGAGCGCCCCCAGGCAACCGGTGTCGGGTTCAGCAAGCCTTTTGGGGCCAAAAACTGGCGTAGGGCCAAAAAAAGGGGGGAGTGTCACCTCCCGCCTGGGTTCTCCCTACCCGACCCGTTTGGAGGTCGCCCCAGCAGTGTGTCCCGCCCCTTTCGGGTCAACTGTTCGAGTTGTTACCAGACGCCCAGTCGGTGCGGGCTCCCAGACAGGGGGGCGGCCGGGCCTAAAGCTCGCCCCGGCGCAGTTGGTCGGCCGCCCGGTCGCAGGCGCGCCAGGTGATCGCCATCTCGGTGAGGGTGGGGCTTTGCCAGCCGGAACTGGGCCAGCAGGCCCCGTCGGTCACCAGCAAGTTGGGCGTGCGCCAGAGCTGGTTCCAACGGTTGAGCACCCCCTCGCTGTCCGTCTCGGCCATTGGCGCCCCGCCCAGTTCGTGGATGTAGTAGCCCGGCGGTGGCGCCCCGGGGGCCAGGGCCAGACTGCCCTTCACCAGGGGCTCCAGCAGGGGAAACACAAACAACTCCTCCAAGGGGGCGATCTGGCCGCCGGCGCAGGCCACGGCCGCCTGCATGCGCGCCTGCATGTGGGCCACCATCTTGGTTTCGTTGTCGCCCCAGCGGCAGTCGATGTGGGCCACGGGCAGGCCCCAGGCATCGCGCTGCTCCCGGTTGAGGCTCACTCGGTTGTGGTGCTGGTTGAGCACTTCGCCATGGCCGATCAGGAAGCCCACCGCCTCGCTGGGCCGGCGCTTGAACGGCGCCGGTGGATCAAAGCGCTGGATCGCCCCCCAGAGGCCGTAGCCCCGCAGGAAGTCCTGGTCGGGGCTGGCGCCCAGGTTCACGGTGTTGGGAATGAAGACACTGCCCGCCCCCGACAGTTCCGTCGGCCCGGCGGCCGGTTGGTCCGGCAGGGCGAAGAAGCGGCTGGTAGAGATGTGGTCCATCAGGCCGTGGCCCAGGAGGCCGGAGGGGTCCTCCAGGCCATGCTCCTGGTGGTCGGAGCCCGAGTGCAGCAGGATCCGCAGGCTTTCGATCGTGGAGGCGCACAGCACCACCAGGGCGGCGCTGGCCCGCTGGGTGCGACCACTGCTGGCATCGATGAACACCACGCCCCGGGCCCGGCCGCTGCCGGGCTCCAGCTCCACATGGCTCACCACCGCACCGCTGCGCAGGCGCACCCGGCCGGTGGCCAGGGCCTCCTTCAGGCAGCCCCCCTGGGAGCTGGAGCGGGGCCAGGGGTCGGCGCCCGGATCCGGGCTCGGCCGCCGCAGGGCAAAACCGCGCGAATGGATCAGGGGCAGCTCCAGCTCCCGGCCCAGGGAGGCCTGCAGGTGGGCTTCGGCCGGGGTGAAGGGCAGGGGCTCCCGGTAGATGCCATCGGGCAGCTGGGCCAGGCCATCGGCCTGACCCCGCACCCCCAGCCGCCGTTCCAGCCGTTCGTAATAGGGGGCCAGGTCGCCGTGGCCGATCGGCCAGCTGCGGCCGTGGCCGTCGCGCTCGGCCGCCCGGAATTCGAAATCGGAGAGCCGCAGGGTGATGCCGCCCCAGGTGAGGCTCTTGCCGCCCACCTGGCGCCCCCGGGTCCAGAGGAAGGGGCGCCCGGGCGGGGTTGTGTAGGGGTTGCGAACCTCATCGACAAACAGCTCCGGGTTGGCCTTCCAGTAGCCCGGGTGGTGGACGGCCCGCCGTTGGCGGCCGCTGGCCATCCGGGCCAGGCGCTTGAGGCTGTTGAGCGGCTCGCTGCCAAAGGCCCGGCTGGCGCCGAGCTCCGGGCCCGCCTCCAGCACCAGCACCCGCAGGCCCGCCTTGGCCAGGGCCAGGGCCGCCACGCCGCCGGTGGCGCCCGATCCCACCACGATCGCGTCCGCAGCCAGGGTGTCCGGGTCAGGCCCCAGGGCGCCAGAACCGCTGGCACGGGCAC
Organism: Synechococcus sp. UW140; assembly: GCA_943369525.1. GTDB lineage: Bacteria > Cyanobacteriota > Cyanobacteriia > PCC-6307 > Cyanobiaceae > BAIKAL-G1. The sequence continues at coordinate 165,289 of CALRNL020000006.1, read as the reverse complement.
CGGTGGCGCTGGCAGTCATGGCGGGTGGGGCTGGGCTGGCAGGGGGGTGATGGCTGGGAAGCCGGGGCCCGGGCTGGATGGGGCCGGATCGGGCCCGCCGGGAGCCCCGGGGGGTGTCCCAACCAGCGGCAAAATCGGCAACCAAATTCGGAAACCAAACCGGTAACCAAACGGCTACCCAAACAAAAGCCCCGGCACTTCATCGAAGGCCGGGGCTTTGGGAGTTGGTGGCGGGGAGGAGATTTGAACTCCTGACCTTCGGGTTATGAGCCCGACGAGCTACCAGACTGCTCTACCCCGCGGCGCCTTGAGGAACCTACGCCATCGTCTGCCCCCCCGGCAATGGCCGCTGCGGTGAATGACGTTTAAACCGGCCACCAGCGCTGCAAGATGGGGCGATCTTTTGGCCTGCTGGCGGTTCTCGATGGGGCGATACCTCCGTTATCTCAAGGTTCCAATCGGTCTCTGCCTCATCGGCCTCACGGTGGTGGCCTTCGTCAAGGGCTGGCAGGCCCTCTGGATCACCAGCGTGTTGCTGGCCTTGGAGATCAGCCTTTCCTTCGACAACGCCGTGGTCAATGCCCGCGTGCTCGATCGGCTCACCCCCGGCCAGCAACAGTTTTTTCTCACCTGGGGTCTGGTGATTCCGGTCTTTGGCGTGCGCTTCCTCGGGCCCTTGCTGTTGGTTTGCCTGGCCGGCGGCGTCAGCCTGGCCACCGCCTTTGATGACGCCTTTAACCACCCCGAGGCCTACCACGAGCTGCTCAAGCTGGCCGAACCGCGCATCTTGGCCTTCGGCGGCATGTTCCTGTTGATGGTCTGCCTGCGCTACTTCTTCAACGAAGCCAAGAGCCTGCACTGGATGCGGGCGATTGAATCGCGGCTCAGCCGCGCCGGCCGGATCGAATCCCTGGAGGTGGCCCTGGCCCTGGTGGTGTTGCTGCTGATGCAGATCTGGATCCCGCCCGCCAGCCGCGGCGAGCTGCTGATCGCCGGCGTGATTGGCCTGGTGCTGCAAATTGTCTGCACCTCCCTGGCGGATGCTTTTGGCAGCGAGGAGGAGGCCGTGGGCCGGGCCGCCGCCGGCGGCGGCATCGCCAGCCTGGTCTACCTGGAGCTGCTCGATGCCTCCTTCAGCCTCGATGGCACCGTGGGTGCCTTTGCAATTACTAGTGAGTTGCCCCTGATCCTCACGGGCCTGGGCCTGGGCGCCCTGTTTATCCGCTCGATCACCCTGATGCTGGTGCGGGAACGGGCCCTTGATGAGCTGATCTATCTCGAGCATGGCGCCCATTACGCCATTGGCGCCCTAGGCCTGGTGATGCTGGCCGGGGTGGTGCTCTCGCCCATGCACATCGAGATGCCCGAATGGCTCAGCGGCCTGATTGGGATCCTGTTTCTGGTGCTGGCCCTGGCCGATTCCCTACGTCACCAACGCCGCCAGGACCGCCTGGAGGGCTAGGGGCCAGGGGCCATTCCGGGTTGGCCGTTTGGGGTTGGCGCTGATGAGCTAGGGGTTGGCGGCATCAAAGCGCAGCTCGCCGCTCACCTTCAGGGTCACCCCGGGGCTTGGCACCAGATACTGCTGGGAGAGCTCCTCCAAGGTGAGTGGGGTCAGCCACTCCAGCTGCTTGAGCAGATGCAGGGCCACGGCCTGTTTGGCCCGGCTGGCCCCGTCCTCCACCTTGATCGCCAGGCCCAGGCCCTCGCCCACCCGGCTCAGGCATTGGATGCCTTCGGCGCCACCCTTGCTGAGCACCTGGCCGTGGCCGCCCCGCATCACCTCGGTGTCGAACCGGCCGGCGCCCGCCACCAGCTCGGGATGGGCCAGCATCGCCCGGCTGAGCCGCTCCAGGTCGGCCTGCTCGGAGGCCCCCAGGTGGGCAAACAGCAGGGCCATCTGGGCCAGTTGCAATTGCAGGGTCGGCGCGCCGCAGTCATCGCGGGCCGTTACCAGTTCGGCGCCGGGCATGCCCAGCAGGTCGCCCACCTGCTTGAGCACCTGCTGCTGCAGGGGATGGTCCGGCTGCAGGTAGCTCTCCAGGGGCCAGTGCATGCGGCGGCAACTGGCCAGGAAGGCGGCGTGCTTCCCGGAGCAGTTGTGCTCCAGGGGACTGGTGCCGCCCTTGGGAATCGGGCACTGCAGCTGCTCCGTCTCCAGGTCGGCGTTCCAGAGCAGCTTGAAGGCTTCGCGGGCATGGGCGGGGGTGCCAGCGTGGGAGGCACAGGCAATCGCCAGGCTGCGCCCATCGTTGCCGGCCTGGTCGGCGGCGCCGCTGGCCACGAACACCTGGGCCTGGAAGGGCTTCAGGGCTGAGCGCACGAAGCTGAGCCGCTGGGGATCGCCGGCCCGCATCAACACCCGGCCCCGCCGGTCGCAAACCACGGCATGGACCCGGTGCACCGATTCGAGGCTGCCGCCCCGCAGCAGGCGCACCTCCAACGGCGGCACGCCGGGGCGCTGGCTGGCGGAAAAGCTGCTGGAGAAACTCATTGCGGGCGGTGATCCGGCGGGCGGCGACGGGCCGCGCTCACAGAGCCTGACAGAGGCTGGCCCCCGCCAACAGCAGGGCTGTAGCCAGGCCCAGGGCCCTCTGCAGCCGGCCCAGGATCGGCCGCACCTGGTGGCTGGCCACCAGCCAGTCCTGTTCCCGCCAGGCCAGGGGCTTCTCCCAGACCTGGCCGTCGTACCAGCCCGATTCCTCGTATTCGACCCGTTCGGCCATCAGCCGCTGCAGCACGGTGGTCCAACCGAGCCATTGGCGCACCAGGAGCAGCAGGGGCACCGCCAGGCTCGCCACGGCCGCCGCCACCGCCAACCGGGGCAGGTCGTGGCGCAGGGGGACACTGCCGCTGGCCACCAGCAGGCTGATCGGCAGCACCACCAGCCAGCTCACCAGCAGGGAGCGGCCCAGGGGGGCGTCCCCCCGGCAGGGCCAGGAGAAGAACCAGGAGGTCTCCAATTCCCGGTAGAGGCTCAGGGGCCGCTGGGCCTCCGGCACCGGGCAGGGCTGCTCACTGACCGGGGACTCGGACATGGGGCCGCGGAACGGGACGGGGGCCAGGCCGGCGGGCCCGGGAAAGGGAATGGAGCTGGCCCCAGGGCTTAGCCCGCCAGGGCGGGGCCAGACCCCAAAACTGCCTGTTCGGAGCCTAGGAATGGCACCGTCTCGCCGTGGCCCCAGAAGGCCTCCAGGTCGTAGTAGCGGCGCTCGGCGGGGGTAAGGGCATGCACGATCACTTCTCCGTAGTCGAGCAGCACCCAGCGGCCTTCGCTCTGGCCCTCCTTGCGCAGGGGCATGCGACCGGCTTCGAGTTCCAGGCGGTCTTCGACCGAGCGGGCGATGGCCCGCACCTGCACGTCCGAGAGCCCCGTGGCGATCACAAACCAATCGGCCAGCGACGACACCTCATCGACCCGGATCAACAGGATGTCTACGGCCTTGCGGTCGTCGCAGGCATCGGCGGCCAGTAGGGCCAGGGCATGACTATCCATAGACGTTCTCACTGGTGACCGATTCGCGGGAGCCCTGTTGCTGGGCCATTTCGGCCCGGGCCTTGCCGGCACTCTTGCGCAGGGCCTCGAGCCGGTCTTCGTAGAAGGTCCGTTTGCGTTTCTTACGGGTCTGCTCCACCAGCTCCTTAAGGGCGCCGCCCAGGCTCTTGTAGGCATTGGGCAGGCTGTAGCCGAAGCGGCAGGCCAGGTCGATCGCCCGTTCATCGGCGGTGATCGCGTCCTGGAGCCGTTTTTCCGGATTATTTTTCAGATAGAGCCGGTAGCCAGCAAAGCCGGAGAGGCCCAGGGCCATCAGCAGCAGCAGGCCGTCCTGCACCCAGAGCTCACCGATGGCGCCCCCCAGGCCGATCGCCAGGGCCGCCATCTCCCAGCCATCGCGGGGGATCGCATCGTTTTGGATGCGGCCCACCTCGTGCCAAAAGAGCAGGTTGCGGTGGTCCAGGGCCAGTTGGTCCCAGGCCTGGAGATCGAGCTGGATTTCCACCTCATCGCGGCCAATCTCCTCCAGCGTGATCAAGGCGGGGTCGGCGGCGGCGGCGGCTTCAACGAACACCCAGCTCTGCATCTCTGGGGGCAGCAGCCCCTTCAGGCGCTGGAGTTCGCTCATGGAGGTCGTGGAACTAGGGACGATGGAATCAGCGTAGCGACAGTCCAACCTGACGCCGCTTGCCGTGAGAGGCTAGCCAGGTTTGGCTGTCCACCCTCCGCCCATGCCCCGTCGCACGGATTTGCGTCGCATCCTGCTGCTGGGGTCGGGTCCGATCGTGATCGGCCAGGCCTGCGAATTTGACTATTCCGGCACCCAGGCCTGCAAGGCCCTGCGGGCCGAAGGCTTCGAAGTGGTGTTGGTTAATTCCAACCCGGCCTCGATCATGACCGATCCGGACATGGCCGATCGCACCTACATCGAGCCCCTCACTGCCGAGGTGGTGACCCGGGTGATTGAGCTGGAGCGGCCCGATGCCCTGCTGCCCACCATGGGCGGCCAAACCGCCCTCAACCTGGCCGTGACCCTGGCCGAAAACGGCACCCTGGAGCGCTACGGCGTTGAACTCATCGGCGCCAATTTAGAAGCGATCCAGAAGGCGGAAGATCGCCAGCTGTTTAAACAGGCGATGGAGCGGATCGGTGTGGCCGTATGCCCCTCCGGCATCGCCACCAGCCTGGCCGAGGCGGAAACGGTGGGCGAAGTGATTGGCACCTACCCGCGCATCATTCGCCCCGCCTTCACCATGGGCGGCTCCGGTGGTGGCATCGCCTACAACCCCGAGGAATTCCGGGCGATCTGCAAGAGCGGCCTCGAGGCCAGCCCGGTGTCCCAGATCCTGATTGAGCAATCCCTGCTGGGCTGGAAGGAATTTGAGCTCGAAGTGATGCGCGATCTGGCGGACAACGTCGTGATCGTGTGCAGCATCGAGAACCTCGATCCCATGGGGGTGCACACCGGTGATTCGATCACCGTGGCCCCGGCCCAAACCCTCACCGACCGCGAATACCAGCGCCTACGCGACCAATCAATCGCGATCATCCGCGAGATCGGAGTCGAAACCGGTGGCAGCAATATCCAATTTGCGATCAACCCCGCCAATGGCGATGTGGTCGTGATCGAGATGAATCCCCGGGTGAGCCGCTCCTCGGCCCTGGCCTCCAAGGCCACTGGCTTTCCGATCGCCAAGATCGCCGCCCGCCTGGCCGTGGGCTACACCCTTGATGAAATTCTCAACGACATCACCGGCAAAACACCGGCCTGCTTTGAGCCCACGATCGACTACGTCGTCACCAAGATTCCCCGCTTCGCCTTTGAGAAGTTCCGCGGCAGTCCGGCGGTGCTCACCACCTCGATGAAGTCCGTGGGCGAGGCCATGGCGATTGGCCGTTGCTTTGAGGAATCGTTCCAAAAAGCCCTGCGCTCCCTGGAAACGGGCCATGCCGGTTGGGGCTGTGACCGGCCCGATGGCGAGATCGCCGCCAGCGATCTCGATGCCCAGCTGCGCATCCCCACCCCCGATCGCATCTTTGCCGTGCGCGAAGCGATGGTGGCCGGCCGCAGCGATGCCGCCATCCACGACCTCAGTGCCATCGACCCCTGGTTCCTGGCCAAGTTGCGCCACATTCTTGAGCTGGAAACCCGCCTGCTGCGGGGCCGCCAGCTGGCCGATCTCGGCAGCGAAGCCCTGCTTGCGCTCAAGCAACTGGGCTTTTCCGATCGTCAGATCGCCTGGGCCACCGGCAGTGATGAACTCTCCGTGCGCCGCCATCGCCAGGGCCTGGGCGTTCATGCCGTGTTCAAAACGGTGGACACCTGCGCCGCCGAATTCGCCTCCAGCACCCCTTACCACTACGCCACCTACGAACGGCCGATCGAGCAGCTCACCGCCGACGGGCTGCTGCAACCAGTGCCAGCCGAATCGGAGGTGCAGCCGGAAACGCGCCGCAAGGTGCTGATCCTGGGCGGTGGCCCCAACCGCATCGGCCAGGGCATCGAGTTCGACTACTGCTGCGTGCACGCCTCCTTTGCCCTCCAGGCCGAGGGCTTTGCCACGGTGATGCTCAACAGCAACCCGGAAACGGTCTCCACCGACTACGACACCAGTGACCGGCTCTACTTCGAGCCCCTCACCCTTGAAGACGTGCTCAACGTGATCGAGGCTGAGCGCCCCGAGGGCGTGATCGTCCAATTCGGCGGCCAAACGCCCCTGAAGCTGGCCCTGCCCCTGCTGCGCTGGCTAGCCAGTCCCGAGGGCCTGGCCACGGGCACGCGCCTATGGGGCACCTCGCCCGAATCGATCGACAGCGCCGAAGATCGCGAACAGTTCGAGGCGATCCTGCGGCGCCTGGAGATCCGCCAGCCCCGCAATGGCCTGGCCCGCAGCCAGGCCGAGGCCCGGGCCGTGGCCGACCGGGTCGGCTACCCGGTGGTGGTGCGCCCCAGCTACGTGCTGGGCGGCCGCGCCATGGAGGTGGTCTTTGATGAGGAGGAACTCAACCGCTACATGGTGGAGGCCGTGCAGGTGGAGCCCGACCACCCGGTGCTAATCGACCAATACCTGGAAAATGCGATCGAGGTTGATGTCGATGCCCTCTGCGACACCAGCGGCCAGGTGGTAATAGGTGGCTTGATGGAACACATCGAGCCCGCCGGCATCCATTCCGGCGATTCGGCCTGCGCCCTGCCGGCCGTGTCCCTCGATGCAGGCTCCCTTGCCACGATCCGGCGCTGGAGCCGGGACCTGGCCCTGGCCCTCAAGGTGAATGGCCTAATCAATCTCCAGTTCGCCGTGCGCGAGGGCGAGGTGTTCATCATTGAGGCCAACCCGCGCGCCTCGCGCACCGTGCCGTTTGTGGCCAAGGCCACCGGCGTGCCCCTGGCCAAGATCGCCAGCCAGCTGATGGCCGGCCGCACTCTCACTAGCCTTGGGGTCACCAGCGAGCCGGTGCCGCCTTTGCAGGCGGTCAAGGAAGCGGTGTTGCCGTTCAAGCGCTTCCCCGGCGCCGACTCCTTGCTCGGGCCGGAGATGCGCTCCACCGGCGAAGTGATGGGCAGTGCTGCCAGCTTCGGCATGGCCTATGCGAAGGCCGAATTGGCCGCCGGCGAGGCCCTGCCCACCGAAGGGGTGGTGTTCCTCTCCACCCACGACCGCGATAAGTCGGCCCTGGTGCCAGTGGCCCGGCGCCTGGCCGAGCTTGGTTTCTCCCTGATCGCCACCAGCGGCACCGCCTCGGTGCTCTCCGGCGCAGGCCTGGAGGTGCAGTCGATCCTCAAGGTGCACGAGGGGCGCCCCAACATTGAAGATGCGATCCGCTCCGGCCAGATCCAGCTGGTGATCAACACGCCGGTGGGCCGCCAGGCCGCCCACGACGACCGCTACCTGCGCCGCGCCGCCCTCGACTACGCCGTGCCCACCGTCACCACCCTGGCTGCGGCCCGGGCCGCAGTTGAAGCGATCGCCGCCCTCCAGGGCCAAACCCTCACCATCCACGCCCTCCAGGACGTGCATGCCGCCAGGCCGGCGGCCTGAGGCGAGCCCCTGGGGGCGCTGGCCTGGCCCTCCGCCCCCAGGGGCTCGTTAAGGTTTGGCCACCCCAGAGCGTTCCCGATGACCGTCGCCGCCCCCGTTGCCAGCACCTATGCCCCCGGTAGCGACCTGCGGGTCGCCTTCCGGGCGGCCTACGACAACCGCTACACCTGGGAGCCCGGCTTTGCTGGCTACGGCGGCCAGTGCGTCTGGGAGCAGGACGGCCAACGGGTGGAGGGAACGTTCCAGGTCGGTGCTGACCTCAAGGCCCGCGTCGAAGGCATTAGCGACGAGGCCGTCCATAAGGCCGTGGCCTCCCAGCTCTGGGAGGTGGCCATCCACCGGGTGCGCCGCGGCTTTGAGCAGACCCACGGGGAGAACACCTTCACGGCCGGTGACACCAATGCGGTGGGTGTGGAAGTGATCGTGGGCGGCAAAAATACGGGGGATCGCTATCGCATTAAGGGCGATGTGGTCACGATGGTGCACCGCCACATCCACGGAACTGTGGTCACGATCTTCACTGAAAGCACCACCGACACCGGCCACGGCTACCTCAGCCACCAGTACACCAGCCAATACAGCGACCCGGCCAGCGGAGAGAGCAAGGGCGGCCTCAGCCGCTTCACCGACACCTTTGTGCCCCTGGTAGGGGGCGGTCCCTGGGTGCTGGCCGAGCGGGTGGTCGAGACCGACGCCTTCGGCGATACCCCCGCCAGCCGCCAGCAGTTCCGCTTTGAGGCCCTTTCACCCCTGGGTTGAGCCGGGCTGGGCTGGGACCAAGCCCAATCCATTCGCCTTGTCTCCCCGTCGAAACCGGCCCTAATCGGGCCCGAATCCGTGGCAACCCCCGGCCCGGTTGGGGTGGGGGCTGCTAAGCCCCGATCCCGATCCCGATCCCCCCCTAGGGCGGCTGGCTGGGCTGGTTGGTGCCGGCCTGCCGTGAGACAGTGGGCTCAAAATTTTTACTTTTAATGCCAGTCGGTTTGTTTGCGTTGGTCCTGCTCTGTGGTTCCCTTGGCCTGGGGAGTTCCCGGGCCCAGGCAGCCCAGCCCCCGGATGCCCAGGCCCAGCCAACCAAATCCGGCTCCCAGCCCCAGGCCCAGCCGGCCAACATGAAAGATCAGATCATCCTGGGGGCCTGCTCCCAGGCCATGGCCAGTGAGTTGTCCTTAGCGGGCAAAACCGCACCGGCTGGCATGGTCAAGGAGACCTGCGCGTGTGTGGTCACCCAGCTCAACCAGAAGCTCAGCCTGGATCAGGCCAAGTTCACTTGCAAACAGATGGCTGCCGCCAAGTACGGCCTGTAGGGCCCGGGCGCCGACCTAGGGAGCGTCTTCTGGCCAACGGTGGTTGATAGGGGCCAGGGGCCGCCCGAGCAAACCATTCCATGGCTCGCAGCCCTCGCAGCCTCTTCTGGGCCGCCCCTAGTCGTGGTGCCCTTCGGAGGTGCGTTGGCTGCCGATCCGGCCTCGATTGAGGGTGTGCACAGAGGTGGAGCCCCCCTGCCAAAACCGCTTGGCCCCCGAGCTGGGCTGGCGCGCGACGCAGCCCACGAGCAGCAGCGTGATCAGGCCGGCCAGGGGAAGGCAAAGCAGGCGTCGGGTCAGCCGCCGGTGGGGCCGACGCTGCCTCCCCTTTTGAGCCTCCCATGGACGGTCCCAACGGCTTCGCTGCTGCTGGCGACCGGCTCGCTCCATAAGGGATCGGAGCTCCATCTCGCCTAGGTCGTGGGGCCAACCTAGGCGCTGGCCCGGTTCAGGGGGGGCACGGGGGCTGGGGGGCCTGGGCCCGGGCCCCCCAGCCTGTCTTCCTCTTGCTTGCCGCGCTCCATGGTCTTAAGCCAGCTAAGGCCTACCTACCCCTTTGAGTATGGAGACGGTTGGGGCCCCGGCGCCGCGGGTGGCTGGGGGCTCAGCCGGGCATCGTCACGAATTCCTCGGCCACGCTGGGGTGCAGGGCCATGGTGCGGTCGAAGTCCGCCTTGGTGGCGCCCATGCCGATGGCGATCGCGGCCATCTGGATGATTTCGGCGGCGTGCTCCCCCACCATGTGGCACCCCAACACCTTGCCGCTCTCCACCTGCACCACCAGCTTCAGCAACACCCGCGGGCCCCGCTTCGGCAGGGCCTGGGCCATGGGCCGGAAGCGGGCCCGGTGGATGCGGATCGCCTCCTCGCCGTAGCGCTCGATCGCCTCCTCCTCGGAGAGGCCCACACTGGCCAGTTCCGGGTCGCTGAACACGGCGCTGGCCACGAGCTGGTGGTTCACGCGCCGGGGTTTGTTGCCGTACACCGTGTCCGCGAAGGCCCGCCCCTCATCCACGGCCACCGGCGTGAGATTGATCCGGTCGGTCACATCGCCCACCGCATAGATGTGGGGCACGTTGGTGACCTGGTCTGGGCTCACCGGGATGCGGTGGCCCTCGATCGCCACGCCGGCGGCCTCCAGGTCCAGCCCCGCCAGGAACGGGCGCCGGCCGGTCGCCAGGATCACGGCGCCGCAGTCCAGCTGCTCACCGCCCTGGGTGGTCACGGTCAGGTCGCCCGGTTCGCCGCTGATCGCCGCCGGACTGTGGGCGAAGCGGATCTCGATGCCATCGGCCTGCATCGCCTCCTGCACGGCGCCCGCCGCTTCGCGGTCAAAGCCGCGCAGCAGGTGGTCGCCGCGCACCAGTTGGGTCACGGCCACGCCCAGGCCGTTGAGGATGCAGGCGAATTCACAGGCGATGAAGCCGGCGCCCACGATCACCACCTTGCTGGGCAGCTGCCGTTGCAAAAACAGGTCATCGCTGACCCAGCCCAGCTCGGCGCCGGGCAGGGCGGGCCGCTTCGGCCGGCCGCCCACGGCGATTAACACGCGTTCGCCAACGAGCTGCTGCTGGCTAGGCGGGCCAGCCCAGTCCCCGGGCGCCCCCGGGCCGCTAGCCGTCCACTCTTGGGTGACTTCCACCGTGTGGGCGTCGCGGAACCGTCCCCAGCCGCGGATCAGGGTGACCCCCGCTTTGTCGAGCAGCTCCCGGTGCAGCTGGTCGAGCCGATCCACTTCAGCGGCCACATTGGCGAGCAGCACCGACGCATCACAGCGGGCCGGCCCCACCTCCCAGCCATAGCTGGCCGCATCCTTCAGGCTGTGGCCCATGCCCGATCCGTAGACCAGCAGTTTTTTGGGCACGCAGCCGCGGATCACACAGGTGCCGCCGACCCGATCCCCTTCCACGATCGCCACCTTGGCGCCGTAGGAGGCTGCCCGTTTGGCGGCGGCCAGGCCACCGGAGCCGGCGCCGAGCACCACCAGGTCATAGGGGGAGGCCATGGTCAGGACCGGCGAGGGATCGGGTTGCCCAAACCTATGTCGCCTGCTGGTGGGGCCGGAGCAGGCGCCCGGCGGTTGTCTGGAATGGGGTTCTGGGAGGGTTTTGCTGGAGGCCTAGGGCGATCCCAACGGCAACTCGGCCAGCTGTTGCTCGCTCAATAGGCTGCCCTCCAGTTGGGCCTCGGCCAGGTTGGCGCCCGTGAGGCGGCAGTCGCGCAGGTCGCAGCCGCGTAGGTCGGCCCCCTCCAGCTGGGCCGCGGCCAGGTTGGCGCCATAGAGGCAGGTGTCCCGCAGGTTGGCGCCGCCGAGCTGGGCCCCCTGGAACAGGGCAAAGCTGAGGTCGGCGCCGCGGAAGTCGGCCTTGCCGAGATCCGTGAGCTGGTCGAGGCCCGAGCGGAAATCGGCTTCCACCATGCGGGCGTTCTGCCAGGAGCTGCCGGCCGCCACCACCCCCCGCAGGCAGCAGCGGTGCAGCCAGGCCTCGCGAAAGTCGGCCCCTTGCAGGCGGGAACCCGAGAGGTCGGCTTCATGCCAGCGGGAACGGGCGGCGCGCACGTCGGAGAGGTCGGCGCCCCAGAGCAGGGCCTGCTGAAACGAGCAGGCTTCGATCCGGGCGCCACCCAGGTGGGCATGGCCAAAGCGGGCCTCGCGAAAACAACTGCCGCTCAGGTCACAGCCCGACAGATCCAGGTCAATGCCGTCGATGTCATCGAGGACCAAACCCAGGAAACAGCGTTCTCCCCGCTCCAGGGCCTCCCGCAGCTCCTCCAGGGAGGTGGGCAGGGATGCCATCAAAGGGCGGCCACCAGCGCATCGAGCTGCTGGCGGAGGGTCGCCGTCAGCAGGGTGTCGGCCCGATCGAGCAGGTCGAACACCCGATGGTCACTGACGTCATAGAAGACAAGGTTGCCTTCGGGGCGGCGGAGCACCACCCCCGCAATCGTCAGCAGCTTGAGGTGTTTGGAGACCAGGGCCTGGCTCAGGCCGGTTTTGTCCACCACCGCACTGACGTTGAGGGGGCCGTCCTGCAGGGCTTCCAGCACCGCCAGCCGGTTCGGCTCGGAAAAAACCTTGAGGTATTCAGCGAGGGCTTCCATCGAGGGAGGGGCGGTGGGGGAAGGGGCTGCGGGGGAGCTGGCGGCCCCGGTCGCGGGTCTGGGGACCTGGCCGGGGCTAGGGCCGGCACGCAAGTTAGCCAGCTTGGGACGGAATCAGGCTGCCACAGTGACATTGGTTCATTAATTAATAATATCACGCTGCTGTGATGATATGATTTCGTCAGTTCGATGCCTGCCGCGATGCCTGCCCTGGTCCTGGACGCCCCCTCCCCCACCATCCCCCGGCAGTGGGCCCAGCAAGCCCAGCTCCTGGAGCGCCAACACGACTGCCTGGAGGCCCTGCTCACAGACCTGATCGAGCGCCATGCCGTGCCAGACCAAGGGCGCAGCCCCCAGCAGCTGGCCGTCGACCGGCGGGACTGTGGGCGCCTGCTGCGCCAGCTCGGCCTCCATTTGCGGCTGGAGGAGCGCTGGCTGAGCCGGTTGCACAGTTTCTGTGCCGGCCACCGCAGCTCCCACCGCCAGGCGCTAAACCTGGCCGCCGACGGCTGGGCCGTGGGCCAGACCCTGCGGGGCGCCCGCCTGCCCTGGCTGATGGACCTGCAGGAGTGGTTCCACCAGCACCGCCATGGGGTCGATGCGATCGCCTATCGCCGCGCCGAAGCCCGGGCCCGGGGCCAGTCCTGAGCCCTGGATCAGCCCCCACTCCTCTGTTTGCCGTTCGCGATGACCACCACCCTTGCCAAGGTTGCCGGATCCGTCGCTGCCGCCGCCGGACCGGCTCCCCACCTGCGCGAAGACCTGCTGACGCCGCGCTTCTACACCACCGAAATCGCCAAGGCCGCCAGCACCGATCTGGCCGGCCAGCGGGCCGCATTCGAGGCGATGCTGGCCGAGATGGAGGCCGATTACAACCGGGAGCACTTCGATCGCCAGGCGCCCCTCGATCGGCTGCGCGAGCTCTCGGCGGTGGAAAAGGAGGCCTACGAGAGCTACCTGGTGCGCTCCTGCGTGTCGGAGTTTTCCGGTTTCCTGCTGTTTAAGGAGCTCTCCCGCCGCCTATTCAAGGCCAGCCGGCCCGAATTGGGCCGCCTGTTCCAACTGATGGCCCGCGATGAGGCCCGCCATGCCGGCTTCCTCAACCGGGCCCTGGTGGCCGAAGGCATCGAAATTGACCTGCCCAGCCTCAGTGGCAAGCGGCCGATCACCTGGTTCCCGCTGAGTTGGGTGTTGTACAGCGTTTTTTGTCCGAAAAGATTGGCTACTGGCGCTATATCCTGATCGATCGCCATCTCAAGGCCCATCCGGAAAATAACGTCGCGCCCCTGTTTGATTTCTTTGAACCCTGGTTTCAGGATGAAAATCGCCATGGCGATATCTTTAACCTATTGATTCGCTGCTGGCCGAACCTGCGCCAAGGCCTGCGCGGCCGCCTGCTCAGCCGCTTCTTCCTCTGGTCGGTGTTCCTGATCCACAGCCTCACCGTTTGTGAGCGCGACAGCTTCTACACCCTGCTGGGCATCGACCCGGCCCGCTTCGATGCCGAAGTGATGCGGCAGACCAACCGCACGGCGCGCCGGGCCTTCCCCTATGTGTTTAAGTTCGAAGGTACCGGTTACGTGGAATTGCGCGATCAGTTGGTAGACACCTTCCGGCAGATGCAAGCCCTTGGCGAGCAGCCGGCTACGCCAGGCCGCTTCCTGCAAAACCAGGGCCTGAAACGTCGTTTTGCCGGCCTGCTGCTGCTCCAGTTCTGCCAACCCATGGAGGCCACCGGCGTGCAATTTGAGCTGAACCGATGAGCATGGCAACGTCCCCCCAGCGGCTGGCCGTGATCCCGATTGTGCCGAGCCAGTTGCGCACCAGCTGGGGCACGGTGGGCTTCATGGTGGTGCTCCACTCCCTGGCCCTGCTGGCCCTGCTGCCCCGCTTCTGGAGTCCCCTGGCCCTGGCGGTGCTGCTGGTGCTCTATTGGCTCACCGCCTGCATCGGCGTCACCCTTGGATTTCACCGCCTGCTGGCCCACCGCTCCTTTCGGGTGGTGGGCTGGCTGGAGCCCCTGATTACCACCTGTGGCACCTTGAGTTGTCAGCACGGTCCGATCGATTGGGCCGGCCTGCATCGCCACCACCATCTCCATTCCGACGATCCCAGCGACCACCACAACAGCCATCTGGGCCTCTGGTGGAGCCATTTCGGCTGGATGCTCAAGGAGGTGCCGGCCAAGGCCCATGTCAAACGCTTGACGCCCGATCTGCAGGCCAATGCCTACTACCGCTGGCTCAATCGCAATTTCCTGCTGCTGCAACTCCCCCTGGCGGCCTTCCTGTGGTGGCTTGGCGAAACCACCGGCGCCGGCGGCCTGGCCCTCGTGCTCTGGGGCATTCCCCTGCGCTTGGTGTTGGTTTATCACTGCACCTGGATGGTGAACTCTGCCACCCACCGCTGGGGCTATGTCAGCCACGCCAGCCACGACCAATCAAAGAACAACTGGTGGGTGGCCCTGCTCACCTTTGGGGAGGGCTGGCATAACAACCACCACGCCTACCAGAGCAGCGCCCGCATGGGCTTCCGCTGGTGGGAGATCGACCTCACCTGGATGCACATCAAGCTGCTGCAGCGCCTTGGCCTGGCCAGCCACATCCACCTGGCCAAACCCCTCCAATCCCGGCGGGCGACCTGAGCCTGGGGCGCTGGGACGCCCAATCCTGATCGACCCGTCCTGGCTGGCCCGTTCGTTCCTGGCAGCCCCCGTTGGCAGTTGCCTTGGTAGTCCCGATTTGGCCGACGTTAATGGCTTCGCGATGACGTGTCGAAAGGCCCAAGCCGACTACGGCAGTGGCGCCTAGTTGGCTGCCTATGGCCGTCTTAATGCCATGGTGACCGGCGGCGAGTGCATGGTGGATTGCCACTTCCGCCTGCGCGCTAGAGCGATCCCGGACGATGACAACCCCCCCCCAGATCCTGGCCGCCATGGAGGGGCGCCAGGCCCGGGACTTTGCGGGATGGGGCGCCAACCTGGGCGTTCACCCCGATGCTCCCGTGGCCCGCAACCTGTTTGCGACCCTCCATGCCCTGTGGCTTGGGGCCAGCCGCTTCGGCGATCGTTTGGCGCGGCTCAAGCCCGACTTGGCAAAAAGGATTGGTATCGCCCCGGTGGATCTGGTGGGGAATTTCATGGCCTGCTTCCAGGAGTCGCTCGTGGCGATGGGCTTTGGCCCAGCCCGCTGCCGCCAGGGTCTCACCGAATTGGCGGCCGCGGCCCTGGCCTGAGGGCCGACGGGGTCAGAAGCGCAACAGCCGTTGGCGGCGCCAGCGCTGCAGGGCAATCACGGTCCAAACCGCTTCGGCGATCGCAAAGGGCCAGGCCCCCTGCACCAGGGCGTAGATGCCGGAGCAGAAACTGCCGCCCGCAAAAATCAACACCCACACCGGCCCCCGTTCCTCTAGGGCGTAGGCCAGCAGGGTGACGGCAACACAAATCAAACCAACGATATCCAATTGCTGCGAGGCCATGGGGATGGCAACCTGGCTGGTTGAAAGCAACTCTATCAATGCAGTTCTAAATCCTTGGCCTGCTGGCCAACCGGATCGATGGGCGCTTGGCCTTCTCCAGCGACAACGTCACGGGCTGGACCTGGCTAACGGGGCATTATTTTTTATCTTTTGGACCAGGACCTTTGGACGTTTGATAAAAGGCCCATCGCTGGAACCCCGCCAGGGTTTGAGCGTTCTAGAAGATGACGTTGATCTTGCGGCGCTAGTTGATTCTCACGATAGCGGCGCTGTTTGATCCCATGTCCAGGGGGCCGCCGTTTATTTCGGCCGCTGCGGTTGGCCCAGCGAATTCCCTAGAGGTAGAAGCCCACCGTGGTCACCACCCTGGTGCCCTGGGCCCGCAGGGCACTGCGCAAGGAAATGGTCGATTGGTTGTGGAGCAGGTTTTCCCAGCGATGGCGGGTCACGAACACCGGCAATACCACCGTGCAGAACTTATGGCGATCCTTGCGGTGGTCGATCTCAAACTGGCGCACAAAGTCGAGCACCGGATCGATTAGGGAGCGATAGGGGGAATCGAGCACCACCAGGGGCACCTCCGGCAATTGCCGTTGCCATTGCTCCTGGAAGGCGCCGGTTCTGCCCAGGCCCAGGTCGACGTGCACGGCCACCAGTTCGCCGGCGATCGAGCGGGCATAGCGGATCGCCTCAAAACTGCCGCGGTGCAATTGGCCCACCAGCACCACTACGGGGCTGCCACCTTGAGAGGGGGCAGCCGGCAGGGTCAATTTCACATCATGGGCCATGCGCAGGCGCCGGGCCACCTGTCTGTAGTGGCGATGGATGGTGAGGAACAGGGCCACCAGCAGGGGCACGGCCACCACCACCAGCCAGGCGCCCTGGGTGAACTTGCTGTACAGCAAGACGCCCGAAACAATCGCCGTGACCACACTGCCAAAGCCATTGAGCAGGGCCTTGCCCACCCAGCCCGGCGCCTGTTCACGCCACCAATGCACCACCATGCCCGCCTGGGAGAGGGTGAAGCTGGTGAACACCCCCACGGCATAGAGGGGGATCAGGTGGCTGACACTGCCCCCGAAGATCACCAGCAAGAGTCCAGCAAAGGCGCTCAGCATCACAATGCCGTTGCTGAACACCAGCCGGTCGCCCAGGGAGGCCAGCTGGCGGGGCATGTAGCTGTCCTGGGCCAAGAAGGCGGCCAGGCGCGGGAAATCCGCAAAGGCCGTATTGGCAGCTAGCAGCAGAATCAACAGGGTTGAGATCTGCAGGATGAAAAGGACTGGCCCGTCGCCGAATACTGTTTCACCCAATTGATACATCAAGGTGGGGCTATTTTCCGTGTAGACGGTGCCCAGTTGCGAGGCGAGTACGCTCACACCTCCAAACATCGTTGCCAGCAGAATCACCATCACCGTCAGCACCCGCCGGGCGTTGCGCCATTCGGTGGGCTTGAAGGCCATGACGCTGTCGCTTATCGCCTCGATGCCGGTGAGGGCGGCGCAACCGGAGCTGAAGGCGCGCATCAGAATCAGGCCGCCGGCCCCGGCCCCGCCCACGGTGAGCAGGTCCGGGCCGTGGACCTCGCTGAGCACCTGGTTCTGTTGGGCCGCAGCCAGGCCGGTGATGTCTCCATGGGCCAACTTGGCCAGGCCCACAACCACCAGGGTGAGCACCGCCGCCATGAATACATAGGTGGGCACGCTCATCACCCTGGCGCTGGAGCGCACCCCGCGCAGGTTGGCCACCATCAACACCACGATCGCCGCCAGACAAAGGGGCACGTGATAGGCATCCAGTTTT
Source organism: Synechococcus sp. UW140 (assembly GCA_943369525.1). Lineage (GTDB taxonomy): Bacteria > Cyanobacteriota > Cyanobacteriia > PCC-6307 > Cyanobiaceae > BAIKAL-G1. The sequence goes on along the minus strand of CALRNL020000006.1, from coordinate 148,064 downwards.
GGTAGGTAGGAGGTGAGGGCCGAGATCCCCGCCGCCGTACTCACCGCCACCGTCAGCACGTAGTCAATCGAGAGGGAGGCGCCAGCGATCAGGCCCGGCAAGGTGCCGAGGTTTTCGTGGGACACCCGGTAGGAGCCGCCCCCCTGGGGATAGGCCTTGATCGTTTGGCGGTAGCTGAGGGCCACCACCAGCATCAACAGGATGATCATCCCGGTGACGGGGATGGTGAAGCCCAGCCCGGCGGCACCGGCAAAGCCCAGCACCAGCACAATTTCCTGGGTGGCGTAGGCCACCGAGGAGAGGGCATCGGAGCTGAGAATCGCCAGGGCCTCGCCGTTGCTGAGCCGCTCTTCGGCGTGGGCGCTGGTGGGCAGGGGCGCCCCCACCACGGCTTTCTTAAAACGGTCCATCACCGATGGGGGCATGGGGATGGGGGCGTTGCGCCTTGAGGGAACGCTTGACGATAGGTCGAGCCCTTGGTTGCGGCGATTGCGTGGCGCATCAGCGCCAACGGTGCGGCGGTTGGGCCTGGCCAGGGGGAACGCCATAGGGTCGATTCGGCCGATCCCTGTTGGCGGCTAATCCCTGGGCCCCATGCTCCTTTCCGCCGCCCGGCCGATCGCCAGCCTCACCACTGCTGAGGCCCTCGACGCCCTGCAGAGCCAGGCCATTGGCTTGGACAACGGCGAGGCCCTGCGGCGCCGCAGCCGGTTCGGCGCCAACCAATTGCCCGCCGTCAAGCGCCGGAACCTGGTGCTGCGGTTTAGCGACCAGCTGAGCCATTTCATGGCCCTGATGCTCTGGGCGGCCGGCACGATGGCTTTTTTCTCCGGCACCCCGGAGCTCGGTTGGGCGATCTGGAGCGTCATCTTGATCAACGCCCTGTTCAGTTTCTGGCAGGAGTTCCAGGCGGAACGCACCCTGGCCGCCCTGATCCAGGTGTTGCCGCGCCAGGTGCGGGTCTGGCGCCAGGGGGTGGTGGAGGTGCTGGCCGCCGAGGCCCTGGTGCCCGGCGATGTGGTGGAACTGGAGGAGGGCGACCGGGTTCCCGCCGATTGCCGGGTGCTCCAGGCCTCCCAGCTTTACCTCGATGTGGCGGTGCTCACGGGCGAATCCCTGCCGGTGGCCCGCAGCAGTGGGCCGGTGGCCCAGCGGTTGAAAACCAGCGAGGCCAGCAACCTGCTACCGGCCGGCACCACCGTGGCAGCCGGGCGGGCCACGGCCCTGGTCTATGCCACTGGAGCGGAAACCGAGTTCGGCCAGGTGGCCCACCTCACGGCCACCACCCTGCGCTCGCCCAGCACCCTGGAATTGCAGGTGGCCCGGATCGTGCGCACGATCACCACGGTGGCCCTGTCAATGGGCACCTTCACCTTTTTGGCCAGCTGGCTGTTTGTCGGGATCGGTAGCCAGGAAAGCCTGGTGTTCGCCATCGGCATCATCGTGGCCTTTGTGCCCGAGGGCCTGTTGCCCACGGTCACCCTGTCCTTGGCGATGGCTGTGAAACGCATGGCCCGCCAGAACGCCCTGGTGCGCCGGCTGTCGGCGGTGGAGACCCTCGGTGCCGTCAGTGTGGTCTGCACCGATAAAACCGGCACCCTCACCGCCAACAGCATGGCCGTTCAGGCCACCTGGCCCCCCGGGCCCGCCCCCGCAGCGCCCCATGCTGGCCCGGGCCAGGAGCTGCTGTTGCTGGGGGCTGCCCTTTGCTCCAACGCCCGGCTCGACCACCACAGCGCCCCGGGCCAGCCCTGGCGCGCCCTGGGCGATCCCACCGAAACGGCCTTGCTACTGGCGGCCGTGGCGGCCGGCATCGACCTCGAGCGGGAGCTGCATGGCTTTACCCGTCTGCAGGAGCTGCCCTTCGATTCGGAGCGCCGCATGATGACGGTGCTACTGGCCTGGAACCAGGATCGGCGCTGGCCCGAGCCCCTAGATCAGTTGGCGATCACCAAGGGGGCGCCCCTGGAGGTGCTCGAGCGCTGTGACCGCTGGCTCCTGGGGACCCAGACGCCAGGTCTGCCAGCCCCCTTGGGCAATCCGGAACGGGCCACGGTGGTGGCCGCTAACGACGCCATGGCCCGTCAGGGCTACCGGGTGCTGGCCGTGGCGGCCCAACCGCCCGGGGCCCACTCCCCCTTGGAGCAGGGCCTGGTGTTTCTGGGCCTGATCGGGCTCTACGACCCCCCCCGGGAGGGCGTGCCGGAGGCGATCCGGGCCTGCCAGAGGGCCGGCATCAAGGTGACGATGGTGACCGGTGACTACGGCCTCACGGCCCAGGCGATCGCCCACCAGATCGGCCTGCTCGACCCTGGCGCCATTGCCCTTGACCCAGCCAGGGATCCGGCCAGGACCCCAGCGGGCAGCCCATCCGGCCGGCCCGCCAGCGGGCCAACGGGCGCCGGCGCCGATCCGGTGCGGGTGATTAGCGGCGATGACCTGGACCGGCTTGGCGAAGTGCAGTTGCGCCAGCTGATCAAGTTCCGCTCCAGGCTGGTGTTCGCCCGCATGGCGCCTGAGCAGAAGCTGCGGCTCGTGCTGGCCTACCGGGCCCTGGGCGAGGTGGTGGCCGTCACCGGCGATGGCGTCAATGACGCGCCGGCCCTGCGGGCCGCCGATGTGGGCTTGGCCATGGGCCGCAATGGCACCGATGTGGCCCGCGAAGCTGCCGACATCGTGCTGCTGGATGACAACTTCGCCTCGATCGTGGCGGCGATTCACCAAGGACGGGCGGTGTACCAGAACATCCGCAAGTTCATGACCTACATCCTGGCTTCGAACGTGGCCGAGGTCACCCCGTTCCTGTGGATGGTGGCCATGCGCATTCCTGCGGCCTTGATGGTGTTGCAGATCCTGGCGGTGGACCTGGGCACCGACCTGGTGCCGGCCCTCAGCCTGGGCGCCGAACCTCCCGGTCCCGACACCATGGACCAGCCGCCCCGGCGCCGCGGCGATGTGTTGCTCAACCGGCCCCTGATGCTGCGCGCCTATTTGTTCCTAGGCCTGATCGAGGGCCTGATGGCCATGGGCGGCTACCTACTCACCTGGCGCCACTACGGCGTGGATCTGGGCCAGCTGCGCCAGCTGGCCCCGGCCCTCTTGCACCACAGCGCCCCGGCCGAGCTGGTGGCAATCCAGTACCAGGCCTCGGCGGTGACCCTCGGCTCGATCGTGTTTTGTCAGGTGGGCAACCTGATGGCCTGCCGCTCCGATCGCCAGTCGGTGTTCCGGATGCCCGCCTTTGCCAATGGGCTGCTCTGGCTGGGGATGGCGAGCGAATGGCTGGCCTTCGCCGCCCTGTTATTCGTGCCCGTGCTCGCTGCCCTGTTCCAGCTAGCCCCCTTCCCGCTGCCGCTCTGGGGCTGGTTGGTGCTCTGCACGCCAACCCTGCTGTTGGCCGATGAACTGCGTAAGGCCTGGCGCCGGCGCCAGCGGCCGGTTTAGGGGGCCCCTGCCATGCCCCTAGGCGCCGGGATTCCCAAACCAGGGGTCTGCGACCCCGGGTGCCCCAGCTTGTCGGGCCGCGAACCAGCCAGGCGGGACCTAGGCAGTGGCGACCTAGTCAGCGGTGACCCAGTTCGGGGGCAATCAGTTAGGGGGCAATCAGTTCGGGGTGAATCAGCCAGCCGTGAATTCGTTGGCGGCGAACCGGTCAGCTGTGAGGCCTCAGCCCGGGACCAGGCCCTCCCCAGCGCCAGGGAGCGCCGTCCCCCCCTTTGGCAGAGCCGGCAGGGGGCCGGCCTGGCCCTGGTGGAACGGCTGCTGGCCTGGCGCGACCAACCGGGGGGGCTGGTGATCGGCCTCCCCCGTGGCGGCGTGGCGGTGGCGGCGGAGCTGGCCGGCGCCCTCCACCTGCCCCTGGCCAGTTGGGCCGTGCGCAAGCTGGGCCACCCGGCCGATCCGGAGGTGGCGATCGGGGCGATTGCCCCGGGCGGTGTGGTGCTCTGGGATCAGGCCAGCCTGCGCCAACTGGGCCTATCCCCCCAGCAGCAGGCCCGCCTGGTGGCCGATCAACGCCAGGAGCTGGAACGGCGGCAACGCCTGTTTGGTGATCCTGAGGCGGCGGCCCTAGGGGACCGGCCCTTGCTGGTGGTGGATGACGGCGTGGCCACGGGGCTGACGGTGCGGGCAGCGCTGGCCTCCCTGCGCCAATGCCAACCCAGCCGGCTGGTGCTGGCCGTGCCGGTGATCGATGGGGCGGTGGCCCGCAGCCTGGCGCCAGCCCTCGATGGCCTGGTGGCCCTAGCCCGGGTGCGGGGCCTGCGCTCGGTGGGGGCCTGGTATCGCCACTTCGACCAGGTCGAGGACGCCACGGTCGTGGCCCTGCTGGCGCAGCACCGGGCCCCCCGGGTTCCCTAAAGCCCATCCCATGGGGCTTGGCTCCTTTCTCCCGCCCCGTCCCCCCGGCCTTGCCCCTAGTCCTGATCCGGATCAGCCGCGGATGTCCCGGCGCCTGAGCAGGCGGTTGAACTCATTGGTGCCATTGGGGTTCCACAGGTGCAGGCGCTTTTGTTGGGCGCGGATAAAGGCCCGACCTTGCTCGGGACTGAAGCGCCCCTCCTCGATCGCCGGCAGGATTTCCAGCTCCACCACCCGCTTGAGCTCCTCGGCATGGGCGGGCCTGGTGAGCAGCAGCGCCCCGACCGGGAGCCGATCCGCCGGCAGCCGCTGCAGGGCCGGATCGGGAGCCACCGGGGTCTGGGCCAGGCTGGCTGGCCCGCCCAAAACCCCCGAGCCCACCAGGGCAACCAGGGCCGCCCAGGGGATCGGGGGTGGGGCGAGCCGCCAGGCCTGGGGCCACCAGACGCCTAGGGAAGGGTCGCCGCCGCGCTTAGAACCACTCGGCCTTGGCTTCGTCGGCAGGGTTGGTGTGGTCTTCGGGGGTGGTGCGCTCGAAGCGCATGACGATGTGGCGCTTCTGTTCACCGTCGATGGCGGTGGCTTCGATCGGGTAGAGCTGCTGTCCATCGCGGAAGGGCACCTGAACACGGAAGGTGCCATCGGCCGAGAGGGGCACCACCTCTTCGCCAATCTTGAGGGTGGCGGAGGGTTCGGTGGCGCCGTAAACAATTAGCTCCGCATCGGCCACCAGCCAGAAGGAGCGCTGGCGGGGGCGCACCCCACCGATGCCAGAGTCGTTGCGGCCACTGGCCCAGAGGCCAGGACCGGAGTCGCTCAGGCCGCCATGGCTGGCCCGTGCCCCTGCGGCATCGTCCAGCAGATCCAGCTCATGGAAGGTCTCCGAACCCCGGCCGAGCCGGCGCAGGCGCGTGGTGGCCGTTTGATACATCTGCTCATGCAGCACGGAGCCGGGGGCTTCGCTTGGGCCCGGGCCGGCACTGGCCGGCGCCGGCCAGGGGGCAGGGGCAGGGGCGCTACCGGATTGGTCAAAGGCAGCGAAGGGGGCTGGCACGGAGAGGCCATCGCCGAGGCCGGGAATGGTGACCACCGCCGAACGGGCCAGGAGAACCCAACCGCCGGGGCCGTGGTAACCAAGGTCCACCCGGTAGTCGCGGTCAGCCAGGGGGAGGGCCATGCCCCATTGGCTGGCGGAGCGCTCGACGCTCACCTCCTGCTGGGCATGGGGCTTGGCCGCGGCGTCGCCCGAGAGGCCAGTGACATCGGCGATGCGTAGGCTGAGGGAGCTGGCGCCGGATTGGTCCAGGCCCCGGCGGTCGGCCTCGCTGAGCTGCCAGCTGGCAAAGCCCCACTGGGGCCCCTGGGCGGTGAAATGGAGTTGGGTTGGCGCTGCGACAACGCTCGGGAAAGCGGTGCCCAGATTGGTATCCCCAGCCGGAGCACCAGGGGAAGACTCTTGGTTACCAGGGACTTTGGCCGAATCAGAAGCTGCGGTGCTGCTGTCCCTGCCACTGCTGTCCCTGCCAAGGAAGGCACCAAGCCCCCTCTTCAGGGAACCCAGGGCATTACGGGCGGTTTCACCGAGCGACTGGCTCATGGGCAGGGCCTAACTGGCGGCCTTCCTAAGCGATGGCAGCGCACATACGGTGTCTACGGCGACCAAAATCGCAAAATCCTGACCCCAGACCCCCTGCCCTGGGCCAGCGCTGGTCGGCCGGTTTTGCTTAGACCATGGCTAGCAGCGTTGTCCCCGCCAGGTGCCTGAAGCACTCTCCACCACAGCCCCCCTCAGCTGGGACCAACTGCAGGCCCTGGCGTCTCCGGAGCCAGATCGGGTTCGGGGCGCGACCAATGCCCAGGCCCAGCTGCGCCTGTTTTGCAGCGACGAGTCTGAAGTTCGGGTCACCCTCTATCGGGACCACCACGCCTGGTGTCCCTACTGCCAGAAGGTGTGGTTGTGGCTGGAGGAACGGCAGATCCCCTACCGGATCCGCAAGGTGACGATGAACTGCTACGGCGAGAAGGAGGGCTGGTACCGGCAGCGGGTACCCTCCGGCATGCTGCCTGCCCTGGAGCTCGATGGCCGGCTGGTCACCGAAAGCGACGAGATCCTCGCTGCCCTCGAAGCTGCCTTCGGCCCCCTGGAGCGGCCCCTGCGGGACCCGGACGTGTTGGCCCTGCGCCAGCTAGAGCGGCGCCTGTTTCGGGCCTGGTGCCAGTGGCTGTGTTGCACGGGCGAGGCGGGCCCGGCCAGCGAGCCGGCGGAGCGCCATTTCGAGAAAATCGCCGGGCTTGTGGATGGGGCCCTGGCCGTCCACCCGGGCCCCTGGTTCCTGGAGCGCTTTAGCTGTGTGGATCTGATCTTTACGCCCTACCTGGAGCGCATGGGCGCGAGCCTCAGTTATTACAAGGGCTATGGCCTGCGCCAGGCTCACCCGGCCCTTGATCGTTGGTTCACCGCCCTGGAGCAGCGGCCCACCTACCTGGGCACCCAGTCCGACTTCCACACCCACGCCCACGACCTGCCGCCCCAGATGGGCTGCTGCCAGGCCAGTGGCAGCGAGGCCCAGCGGGCCTGCGCCCGGCAGATCGACCAGGGGCCCTGGCTTGACGCGGAGGCCGGCCGCGGGCCCGGCCCCGATGGCGTGGGCGTCTTGAACCCAACGGGTTCGCTAGCCGTGTTGGAAACCCGCCAGCTTGAACCCCCCGGAGCGGCCCTCGAGGCCCTGACCCGGGTGCTGAAACATCGACCCAGCTTGCTGGCCGTCAATCCCCACTCCGGCGCCGGTTTGGATCAGGGCCTGGCCTGTGCCCTCACCCGCTTGGTTACCGGGGAGGCCTGCCCGCCTCCGGCGGGATCGGCGGCGGGGCTGCGCTACCTGCGCGACCGCATCTGTGTGCCCCGCGACATGTCCCTGCATGGGGCCCGGCGCCTGCGCCAGGCCCTTGAGAGCACCGCCCAGCTGGATCCCGCCGCGGGCAACCCCTCGGGCCCCCCCATCCCGACCAGCCACCGCCGCGACCAGGATCCTCGCCGCTTCGCCCAGGCTTGACGTCGCCCTGGCCTGGTCGGTCGTACTAGTTCGGCAATCCCCGAGGGGCTCACCTCCATGGGCCAGGGCCGATCGCCAATCCCTGGTCCGCCTGGCCGCCCAGCAGGGCCCATCGGGTCTGGCCAGGCGCCAAGATTGTCTGCATGGAATTCAGTAGCCATGACCTGGTTGAGCTGCTTGGCCGCTGGGGCTATGGGGTGATTTTTGCCGGCATGCTGCTGGAGAATGCGGGCCTGCCCCTACCGGGTGAAACCCTCACCCTGCTGGGTGGCTATGCCGCCGGCAGTGGCCAGATGTCCCTCTTGGGCGTGATCGGCGCGGCGGCCACGGGCGCCATCTTGGGCGACAACATCGGCTACTGGGTCGGGCGCCGCTTTGGCTGGGACCTGATCTTGCGCCTGGGCCTGTGGTTGCGCCAGAGCCCCGAGCAGATGGACGGGCTGCGCCAGCGCTTCCTGCGCCACGCCAGTGCTTCGGTGTTCCTGGGTCGCTTTGTGGCGGTGTTGCGGATCCTGGCCGGGCCCATGGCCGGAGCCGTTGGCATGCCCTACGGCCGCTTCCTGGTCTGCAATGTCAGTGGGGCCCTGCTCTGGTCGATTTCGATGGTGGGTCTGGCCTGGTTGGGCGGCCGCTGGATTCCGATCGATCGGATGATTACGGGGGTGTTTCAGTTCGGCCTGGGCCTGCTGGTGCTTGTGGGCCTGCTGGCATTCGTGCCCAAATGGCTGTCCCGCTGGCAAACGGGGGTTCTGGAAACGGACATCGGGTCTCCCGAGCCAGATCCTTTCCCGAATGGGGATCGCACCCCCTGAACCGCAGGCCCAAGCCAGGTTCCGACCCAGGCCTGGAGCCCGCGCCCAGCGGCCGCCAGGGGCCTGACCTGCCGTTGCTTCAGCAGCGACCGGAGAGGGAGTCCTTGCGGGTCAGCAGGTACTGGACCAGCTCTTCCTGCAGGGCCAGCAGTTCCCGCGTGCAGCCCCGGAAGGCGGCCCGATGGCGAATCTCGTCGTGGCGGGTGTGCAGGTCCCGCAGCATCAGCTCGATGGCGTCGAGTTCAGCCCTGTTCATTGGCCCATGCCGCTTGCCAGCACCCTATCAAGCCTGGCTAGGTCCCCCATCACCAGCGGCCAGGTTGGGGGTGGAGGGTGGCTGGCTGTGGCTAGCGTTGAATTCCTGCCCGCCCACCATGCGCCCGTGCCTGCTCCGTGCCGCCGCCGTGGCAATCAGCCTGCTGCCCTTGGCGGTTGCCGCTCCTGAGCTGGCGGGCCTGGCGCCGGCCCGGGCGGTCGAATTGCAGGGGCAATCCTGGTTCAGCACGCCCCCCTGGCAGGTGATTTTCACCAACTACTACAGCGATGTGAGCCAGGTGGGGGGCGAGTACTACTTCACGGTCACCCTGCCGGAGCAGGCCGGCGTGGGCCTCGGCGGCCTGACGATCACCCAGACCCGGGGTGTGGATCGCAGCTTTAATTTTAATTTGGCCGCTTCCCGCGCTTTCCTGGGCAGGCCCCGCCATGAGGGAGCCGCAGTGCCGGTCCAGGTCCGCTTCGATGCCGATCAGCGTCGCTTCCAGATCAGCTTCCCCGAGCCGCCCCAGCCGGGAGCCACGCTCACCCTGGCCCTCAAACCCTGGATCAATCCCAACCAGGCCGACACCTACATGTTTGCGGTGGAGGCCCTGCCGGCCGGTCCCAATCCGGCGCCTGCCCCGCTGGGCTACGCCACTATGCAGATCTATAGCTACTACCGCTTTTAGGCCGATCCCCACCCCTGGCGCCAGCCAGGTCCTTGGGGCCTACGCCAAGATGGGAGCAACCGCCAAGTCGCCATGGAAGCCCGCTGGAATGGAGAGTTGATCGCCAGCAGTGACGACATCGTCAAGCTGGAGGGGAACGCCTATTTCCCAGCCGATTCCCTCGTGACAGCCCATCTGCGGCCCTCCACCCACACCAGCGTGTGCAGTTGGAAAGGCACCGCCCAGTACTACGACCTGGTGGTGGGCGAGGCCATCAATGCCAATGCGGCCTGGTACTACCCCGATCCCAAGGCGGATGCGGCCTCCATCAAGGGACGGGTGGCCTTCTGGAAAGGCGTTCAGGTCAGCTGAACCAAGCCTCCTGGCGGCGCTGACGGGCCTAAACCGAAAGTCCCAGTCCTGGGCAAGGCTGGGGCGGGTGGCTCGGCGGCTGGGGACCGCCCCATTCCAACCCGCGTAGCCCGATCCCAACCCGGGCGCAGCCCGATCCCCCCTCAGCGACCGGGGTGGCGCAGGGTGCGCCAGCCACCGCTGGCCGTGCTCACTTCCACCCCAATGGGCACGGGGCCGGGTTGGCCTTCGCCCTGTTGCAGCCACCAGGATTCGGCATCGGCCCAGGCGGCCTCCAGGGAGTCGTAGTGGTCATCGAGAACGGAGTGGGCCGATCCGTAGCTATCCACCAGCCGATAAAGGCGTTGTTGTTGGGACCGGGCGCTAAACGCGGGCAAGGAAGGCGCCGAAACCAAGGTTCTTAATTGCAGAGCCTTTCAGCATGCCACTCTTCGAACTGGCGGGCTGTCGCCAAAGATGCCAAAACAGGCCCACCGCCGGGCCCCTCCCCGGATCCCCGCTAGGGAGGGCCGGCGGGGCAGGGCAGCTGCCCAAAGCGAATCGGCCAGGGGCCCGTTCAGAGGCGGCGCCGGAAGCCATCCTGGGGGGGGCGGTTGGCCTGGGCCGAATCGCTGTCGGCGCTTCGGCTGAGGCGCCAGACATTGCGGCCCAGGCGCCGGGCCACGAGGCCAGCCCGCTCGACAACGGCACTGCCGGGACGGGCTCCCAGCAATTGGGCCACTTCGGCGGTGCTCAAGGGGGCGCCGGTGCGGATGGCCAGGTCGGTGAGGTCCAGCCGCTTGCGCAGGGCCGTCAAGTCGACGCTGGAATCGGTCCCCTCCTGCAGCTCTGGCCAGAACGGCGCCAGGGCGGGGTTGGCCACCTGCAGGCTGCGCATGAGTCCCAGGCCCATGAAGGCCAGGGCCTGGTCGGGCTGGACCCCCTGGTCGATGGCCTGGGCCAGCCACTCGGCCATGCCATCACGGCTGGTGGCAACGCCATGGGCGCTGGGGGCGGTTGAGGGCTGGCTAACCACGGATCGGGCCTCAAGCGATGGCCGGACGCTATCGGCTCGGGGCCGCGGCGCAAGGGGGGCCGACCGGTAAGATCACGCAGCTCCATCAGCATGGATCTGCTGAGGACCGAACAACGACGTCCTCAAGGTCCGCCGCCATGGAGCGCAATCTTTCCCCCAGCGATCGAAGCCGAAGGCGACGCCAGGTTCCGATCGCAATCACCGGAACGGATCTGGGCATTGGTGGTGGCCATGGGGCCCTGGACGCCTCGGCCCCCAGCTGCGTGATCACCACGGACAACGAGGCGCCCCGGCTGGCGCGCCAGTCCAGCCACGTGCAGTCGATCGAGCTGCGTACCTACGTGTTCCTCGATTCGCTCCAACCCCAGCTGGCGGCCTACATGGGCACGGTGTCCCAGGGGTTTTTGCCGATTCCAGGCGATGCCTGCCTCTGGCTGGAGGTGTCCCCCGGCATGGCGGTCCACCGCGTCACCGACATCGCCTTGAAGGCGAGCAGCGTGCGCCTGGGCCAGATGATCGTGGAGCGGGCCTTCGGCTCCCTGGCCCTCTATCACCGGGACCAGAGCAATGTGCTGCACTCCGGCCAGGTGGTGTTAGAGGCGATTGGCAGCCGGGTGGAGCTGCGCAGTCGCTGCGAAGTGAGCTGGACCGAGATCATCCGGGCCATCACCCCGGACCACGCCGTTCTGATTAACCGCCAGAACCGCCGCGGTTCGATGATCCAGGCAGGGATGAGCATGTTCATCCTCGAAACCGAGCCCGCCGGCTATGTGTTGATCGCCGCCAACGAGGCCGAAAAGGCTTCCAACATCACCGTGGTTGATGTCAAGGCTGTCGGTGCCTTTGGCCGCCTCACCCTGGCGGGGCGCGAAGGCGACGTCGAAGAGGCGGCCGCCGCCGCCATGCGCGCCGTGGCCCACATCAACCGCACCGCCAAGGCCTAGCTCCCTGGGCTTAGCTCCCTGGCCTGCAGGCCCCTAATCCTCTGGCTCCAAGCCTTTTCAGGAGCACCCCCTTGCAGGGATGGCCCCTAGCCCAGGCCCAGCAACCGTTTCAGCGCCGGGGCGATCGCTCGGGCCGCCTTGCCGCGACTGCCGAGTTTGTCCTTGAGGTGGGCGGGCATCTGGCCGTAGGTCATGGCCGCTTCCCGCACCCAGAAAATCGGGTCGTAGCCGCCGCCCGGACCCAGCTTGGCGCTGAGGATTTCGCCGCGGCAGATGCCCTGTGCTTCGAGCACCGTGGTGCCAGAAGGATCGGCCAGGGCCATGGCGCTGTTGAAACTGGCGCTGCGGTAGGGGGTCGGCCCCAGCTCCTGGAGCAGGCGATCGATGCGCTCCGGGTCGGTGGGGGCGTAGCGCGCCGAATACACCCCAGGAGCCCCGCCGAGGGCATCCACTTCCAGGCCGGAATCGTCCGCCAAGGCCCACTGGCCGGTGAGACTGGCCACGGCTTCGGCCTTGAGACGGGCATTGGCCAGGTAGGTGCTGCCCGTTTCTTCGATCTCTAGGGCGTCCGGCTGGCGTCGGACCTCCAGATCCACGGCATCCAACATGGCGGCGATTTCAGCCACCTTGTAGGGATTGCCACTGGCGATCACCAGAACGGGATGGGGCAAGCCGGTTGGGGCAGGGCCCGCCATTCTCCCTAATGGGGTCGGCAGGGGCAGATCTTATGGATGCTGGCCAGCAGCAATGGGGATGGCCAGCACCAACAAGCCTTGAAGGTGAGCGCCAGGGGCCAGAGCAGGGGCTGGGCTGCAGAGGTTGCTGAGGGTGGGGGGTCGGCTAGGTCGCTGGCGGGGGGACGGGGACGGACCTGCGGGGTTGACCATTCCACCCCCTAGATGGCTCCAGGGGTGCCGGTCTTGCCCAAAACCTAAGTTGAGCACCTAGGGGAGGCAATGGGGGCAGTCCCCTATTGATCGAGCTTGTGCCAGCCCCAAGGGAAATTTAGGGCGGTTGCGATTGCCAACGCCTGGCGGCGGCGGGGGTTTGCTGCCCGTAGGCTGCCAACAATCCCTGTGCCCATTGGGCTTGCCATGGAGACCAGCCTGGTTCTACAGAACCTTCTAACGCCTCCGGTTCTGTTCTTTTTCCTGGGGGTTCTGGCTGTGTTGGTGGGCTCGGATCTAGAGATCCCTGCTCCCTTGCCGAAGCTCTTTTCCCTTTATTTGCTTCTGGCTATTGGTTTCCGCGGCGGCTTGGAACTCGCCCACAGCGGTTTGGGTGGTCAGGTACTGCCAACAATCTTGGCGGCTATTTTGATGTCACTTGCTGTGCCAATTTATAGCTTTTTGCTGCTCAAAACCAAGCTTGATAACTTCAACTCGGCAGCGATCGCTGCCACCTATGGCTCCATCAGTGCGGTGACCTTCATCACCGCCCAGAGCTTCCTCGAAAGCCAAAAGATAAGTTTTGATGGTTTCATGGTGGCCGCCTTGGCCCTGATGGAATCACCAGCCATCATCATTGGCTTGCTCTTAGTCAAATTGGCTGCCCCGCAAAAACGGCCTGAAACCAAAGGGATGCGTTGGGGGGCGGTGCTGCACGAGGCGTTTCTCAATAGCTCGGTCTTCCTGCTGATTGGCAGCCTGATTATTGGGGTTTTGGTGGCAGCCAACAGCCCCCATGGTGTCGAGAAGATGTTGCCCTTCACGGATAAACTTTTCTACGGAGCCTTGAGCTTTTTCCTGTTGGATATGGGCATTGTGGCGGCCCAGCGCCTCTCGGATCTCCGCAAGGCAGGCGCCTTCCTGATTGGCTTCTCCGTGATCATGCCCGTCTTCAATGCGGTCGTGGGAGCCTTTATTGCCAAAGGCCTAGGATTGGGCCATGGCAACGCCTTGCTGTTTGTGGTGCTCTGCGCCAGCGCCTCCTACATCGCTGTTCCGGCTGCCATGCGGATGACCGTGCCTGAGGCCAATCCAAGTCTTTACATATCTACCGCGCTCGGGGTCACCTTCCCATTCAATATCATTGTGGGCATTCCTGCTTACATGGCTCTGATCAACAAAGTCCTCCCTGCCGCTAGCTAGCTAAACCCATGAAACGTGTTGATCTGATCCTCAGTGAACGGGAACTGGACAAGGTGATTAAGGTGATCGACGCGTCCGGAGCTCCGGGCTATTCGGTCATGCGTCATGTCACAGGCAAGGGCCCCCATGGCATGGTCTCGGAATCGATGGATTTCAGCGGGCTGGGTGCCAATGCCCACGTGATTGTGTACTGCGAAAGTGAAGTGCTCAGCCGTTTGCGTGAGGGCGTGCAGCCCCTGCTCGATTACTACGGCGGCGTGGCCTTTGTGGCCGATGCCCAACCCCTCTAGGGATCTGGCTGCGGCCCCGCGCGATCGGCGAGTGCTGGATCCCAGGGGCACTGCCGCAATTTGGCTCCAAGCGCAGCAGTCTTGGGTCAGCTTGTGATCCGTCCCTGGCGCCGGGGCCTGCCTGGGAGCCCAAAGCCAAGCCCCCAGGTCAAGCCACCAGTGGTCTTGGCCTGGAGGCTTGGGGCTTGGAGAGATCGTTCCGATGCTTGCCCTGACTGGGATCTCCATGGGTTAGGGGGGATTATTGGTCGGCTGGGGCCAGGGGCCGAGAAGCAATCCGCAACGTTATGTGTGCAATTGATCAGTGTTGCTTATTCTTGGCCCCAGGGACGGTGATGGCGCCGGATGTCCAGAAAGCTTGACTTAGGGAAGGCTTGGCGAGCAAGGTTGCAAGCGAACATTCCACCCCCCTCCTCCAGGAGCAGGTAATGGCAAACGAAACCATGGGCATCGCCCTCGGCATGATCGAAACCCGGGGTCTAGTCCCCGCCATCGAGGCAGCCGACGCCATGACGAAGGCTGCAGAAGTCCGCCTGATCGGGCGTGAATTCGTCGGTGGCGGTTACGTGACGGTGTTGGTCCGTGGCGAAACCGGTGCCGTCAACGCGGCAGTGCGCGCTGGCGCCGACGCCTGCGAACGGGTGGGCGACGGCCTCGTGGCTGCCCACATCATTGCCCGCCCCCACCGGGAAGTTGAACCTGCCCTGGGTAGCAGCTCTGGCTTCGTGGGCGCGAAGGACTGAGGTCTGACGCGCGACCTGAGTGGCCGCTCCCACCTCTAACCCTTCCCCCCGACCCACTGGAGATTCCCCATGAGCAAGAAGTACGACGCTGGGGTTAAGGAGTACCGCGACACGTATTGGACTCCTGACTACGTTCCCCTCGATTCCGACCTGCTGGCGTGCTTTAAGTGCACCGGCCAGGAAGGTGTGCCCAAGGAAGAAGTGGCTGCCGCTGTGGCCGCTGAATCCTCCACCGGCACCTGGTCCACCGTGTGGTCCGAGCTCCTTACCGACCTCGACTTCTACAAGGGCCGTTGCTACCGCATCGAAGACGTGCCTGGTGACAAGGAGGCGTTCTACGCCTTCATCGCCTATCCCCTCGACTTGTTCGAAGAGGGATCGATCACCAACGTGTTGACCTCCCTGGTCGGCAACGTCTTCGGCTTCAAGGCTCTGCGCCACCTGCGCCTCGAAGACATCCGCTTCCCGCTCGCCTTCATCAAGACCTGTGGTGGCCCCCCCAACGGCATCCAGGTCGAGCGCGACCGGATGAGCAAGTACGGCCGGCCCCTGCTCGGTTGCACGATCAAGCCCAAGCTCGGCCTTTCCGGCAAGAACTACGGCCGGGTGGTGTATGAGTGCCTGCGCGGCGGCCTTGACTTCACCAAGGACGACGAAAACATCAACTCCCAGCCGTTCCAACGCTGGCAGAACCGTTTCGAGTTCGTGGCCGAAGCTGTCAAGCTGGCCGAAGAGGAAACGGGCGAGCGCAAGGGTCACTACCTCAATTGCACCGCCAACACTCCTGAGGAGATGTATGAGCGCGCTGAGTTCGCTAAGGAACTCAACCAGCCCATCATCATGCACGACTACATCACCGGTGGCTTCACGGCCAACACCGGTCTTGCCAAGTGGTGCCGCAAGAACGGGATGCTGCTGCACATTCACCGTGCCATGCACGCTGTGATTGACCGCCATCCCAAGCACGGCATCCACTTCCGCGTGCTCGCCAAGTGCCTGCGCCTCTCCGGTGGTGACCAGCTGCACACCGGCACGGTGGTTGGCAAGCTCGAAGGTGATCGTCAGACCACCCTCGGCTACATCGACCAACTGCGCGAATCCTTCGTTCCCGAAGATCGCACCCGCGGTAACTTCTTCGATCAGGATTGGGGCTCCATGCCCGGCGTCTTCGCCGTGGCATCCGGTGGCATCCACGTGTGGCACATGCCCGCCCTGGTCAGCATCTTCGGCGACGACTCCGTGCTCCAGTTCGGTGGTGGTACCCACGGTCACCCCTGGGGTTCCGCCGCTGGCGCTGCTGCCAACCGGGTCGCCCTCGAAGCCTGCGTCAAGGCCCGTAACGCCGGTCGTGAAATCGAGCGTGAAGGCCGCGACATCCTGCTGGAGGCTGCCAAGCACAGCCCCGAGCTGGCGATCGCCCTCGAGACCTGGAAGGAAATCAAGTTCGAGTTCGACACCGTCGACAAGCTCGACGTCGCCTGATTAGCGGTGAACGATTGGGTCGGGCCAGCATTTGCGGGCCTGCCCAATCATCACCATCGACTCGACCGTTCCATCCCATCCCCCAAGGATCCCCATGCCCTTCAAGAGCACCGTGGGTGACTATCAAACAGTCGCCACCCTGGAGACATTCGGCTTCCTGCCGCCTTTCACCCAGGACGAGATCTACGATCAGATCGCTTACATCATCGCCCAGGGCTGGAGCCCTGTGGTTGAGCACGTCCACCCCAGCCGTTCCATGGCCATTTATTGGTCCTATTGGAAACTGCCCTTCTTTGGTGAGAAGGATCTCGGTGTGATCGTCAACGAACTGGAAGCCTGCCATCGGGCCTATCCCGATCACCATGTGCGTCTGGTCGGCTACGACGCCTACACCCAGAGCCAGGGCGCTTGCTTCGTGGTTTTCGAAGGCCGCTGATCAGCGGTTTGATACGGGGTTCCGGTGATTCACCGGGCCCCACCCCTTTTTCTGCAGTGCAGTCCCCTGGTTTCTCGGGCCCCCAGTGATCTGGGCCGGCTCCCCAGTTCCAGGCAGGGCTTGCTTTCTGCACTCCTATTTTGACCTTCCTTTCGTCGGGCGGACATGGCCAGTACATCCAGTCGTGAAGCAGCTCTGGAACGCCGTAGGGCCCTAACGACTGGCGGCAAAAATGCCGTCAGTCGTTATTCCCAGGCCCCCAGTCGCGTGCGCTCGGCCAGCGATGCCAAGCCCTCCCGCACCCATGGGCCTGCGGTAGATCCGGTTCCGGCTGCTGAGATCAGCCGACCTGTGGCTCGGGCCCAGGCCAGCCGTTCCCTGGCTGCCCCTAGCCAGGCGGGCCACCGCAGTGTCGCCAAGCCGGTGGCTAATCCCAGCCGTGAGCTCGTTTTGGCCCGCCGGGAAGCCCTGAGCAAGAGGGGCAAGCGGGCGGACAGCTCGCGGGATCGAACCCGCACTGACGTTGCCAAGGCCCCGGTAGCCGCGCCCGCAACCGGCACCAAGGCCGAGCACAAATGCAAGTGCCATGACACCGAGCCGGCCCCGGCCCGCAGCAGCAGCGCGTCCCTGTCCCTGTCGAGTGCCCGTGCCAGCGGCCGCAGCAGCGCCAGCCTGGGTAGCGGTAGCGCCGCCACCGCCAGCCGCAGCAGCAGCAAGAAGGCCAGCGCCCAGCACAACCCCAGCCGGGCCCTGGTGTTGGCCCGTCGCGAGGCCTTGAGCAAGCGCGGTAAATCCGCCAGCACCGATACCAGCCGCGGCTCAGCCTCGGTGGTGCGCCTGAATAATCCGGACCTCACCACCCGGGAGTTGGCCCAAAAAGTGCGGGAACTGAAGAGCAAGGCCGGTTCGGCCGGCACAGCTCGCACGGGCGCCACCCGCCCCAGTGGTCCCAACCGCAACGGTGCCAAGGCCGCAGCGGCTGCCGATGCCTCCTGGAAAGTGGGCGTGAGCGAAACCCTCAGTGGCCAGGTGGTGACCGGCACCCAGGCCAACCGGTCCACCAAGACCACGGGGAATGAGGCGGCCACCTGCCGCGAGATCACCGGCACCGAGTACATGGGCGCCGAAATCTTCCGCACCTTCTGCCAGAGCGATCCGGGTCCCTCCCAGCCCGCCAAGGTGCGCGTCACCGCCACCAGCCACGGCAACCGGGTTACCGGTAACGAGGTGGGCCGCTCCGAAAAGGTGACCGGCGATGAGCCTGGCACCTGCAAATCCGTGACCGGCACTGAATACATCTCCGCCAACCAGTCCGCCGCCTACTGCGGTGGCGTGGTCCCCTCCCCCCGCAAGGTGGCCCACAGCCAAACCCAGGGTGGCCGCGCCGTTTCCGGCGTGATGGTGGGCCGCTCCGAAAAGGTGACCGGCGATGAGGCCGGTTCCGGCCTGCAGCTCACGGGCGACCAATACCTGGGCAATGAGCCCCCCTTGGCCAACCGGGCTCCGGCCAAGGTCGATAGTTTCAACACCCTGCGCGGCACCGGCATCACAGGCACCAGCGTCGGCCGCAGCGAGCGGGTTACCGGCGATGAGCCCGGCAGCTGTCGCCTGGTCACCGGCGATGAATACGTCGGCAGCCAGCAGTACGACCGTTTTTGTGGCACCCGTCCTGCCCCCGAGGCGGCCAAGGTGGGCTTCAGCGTCACCAACAGGGCCCAGGTGGTGAGTGGCACCCGGACCGGCCGCTCCGAAAAAGTCACCGGCAATGAACCCGGCACCTGCAAGCTGGTCACCGGCACCCCCTATGCCGGCATCGACCAGGCCGCCGATTGGTGTCCCTCTGGCCAGGTCAAGGCGATTCGCCAGCGCACCCCCGCCCGGGCCGGCACCCCCGGCCCCCGGCTCAGCGGCCAGCAGCCCGGCATTGGTGGGGTGATGACCGGTGGCGATCGCGGCGCCTGTGAAAACGTCACCGGAACCCCCTACATCGGCGGTGACCAGTTTGTGAACGCCAACTGTGCCCCGGCCGAGAGTCACCAGCCCGATTTCCCCCAACCCCTCACCAGCGCCCCCTGGCAGCAGTTCAGCGTCCAATCCCCCGCCCGCGCCGCCATCGGCAAGCGTGATGCCGGCGGTTCAGTAACGGGCAGCAGCTACGAACTGGGTGGAGGACGGGTTACCGGCCCTTTTGACCTGGCCGGTGACAGGGTCACCGGCACCGAGCAGTTCCGTTTCGATCGCGGCGGCGCCCAACTGGGCCGGCTCCAATCCCCCGCCCGGGCCCGGCTGGCCAAGCCCGAGCCCCAGGCCGAGCCCATTGCTGGCGACCCTGAGGCGGGTCGTCCCGTCTCCCGGGTCACCGGCGAGGGCATTTCCGCCGGCCTGAAAATCACTGGCGACGACTGGGATCGGGGCGATCGCGTCACCGGCACCGAGGGCAGTTCGGCCCGCCGCCGCAACCCCACCCGCACCGGCCCGATGTCCGCCATGCCGGGCACCCAGCCCAAGCGCAATGAGGAGGTGGCCCAACCGGTGAGCCGCGTTACCGGATCCAGTGGAAACACCGACAAGGGTTCCCTGATCACGGTGTCCGGCGGCGCCCGGGGCTGAGCGCCATGCCCCCCCGCCGCAGAGCCCCTGCCTCCCCCAAGCCCCAAGCGCCGACGGCCCCCCGTCGCCGCCCTAGCCCTTCGGCTTCCCAGTCCGGTTCAGGTCTAGGTGCCACGGCTGGTGGGACCGGTTTCCCTGCTTCCCTGGGGTCCGGCCTCTCCGTCAATGCTCGCCTGGCTGACCGGGGCCGGCGCGGTGCCAGTGCTCCGCTCCATCCCCTCAGCGATGCCGCAGCCAACGCCTGCCTGCTCAATTACGACCAGCGCACCAAGGCTTCCTTTGACCGGATCGTGCCGGTGCTCAAGCGCCTGTCGGCCCTGCAGCACGAGCCCGATTTCGTTGCCCAGGCCCAACAGCTGGCCCAGGCGGAACTCGGCTACGACCTGCCCCTGGCGATTCTGGAATCGGCCTGGGTCACCCAGCTGGACATGCGCACCCTGTTCGCCTGGTGTGTGTTCGAGGCCTATGGCCAGGCCAGCCGCAGTTTTTTTGGTTCGGATCCCCTGGGCGGCCACCAGGGCAGCCAGGGCGCGGAGGCCTTCAATCACTTCCTGCTCGAGTGTGGCTTTCACCTGCTCGATGTCACCCCGTGCGCCGATGGTCGCCTGGCCCATGCCATCGCCTACGCCCTGAGGATTCCTTACAGCAGTGTGCGCCGCCGGCCCCATGCTGGCGCCATGTTCGATATCAAGAATACGGTGGATCGCTGGGTAAAAACCGAGCATCTGCGTTATCGCGAAGCCAAGCCCAATCCTGCCCAGGCGGATACCCGCTACCTCAAGGTGGTGGTGTATCACTTCAGTTCCTTAGATCCCAGCCACGAAGGCTGCGCCGCCCATGCCAGCGATGATGGCGCTGCGGCCGCAGGAGGCCTGGGTTGCCTGCAGGATTTCCGCGCCGCCATTGAAAACAGCTTCTGCTGTGGGGCCTCCGTTGATCTGCTGCTGATCGGCCTAGACACCGACACCGATGCGATCCGGGTGCATGTGCCTGGTCTTGATGGCAGTACCAACCTCGATCGCTGGCTTGACGCCCAGGCCGCCTACGACGCCACCGCCCAGGTGCCGGCGGACCAGGGCCGGGCCCACCTGCTGGAGCTGGTGGAGCAGGCGGCTGCCTCCACCCCAGATCCCGGCATGGTCAAGCTGGTGGCCCGGTTGCTGGAGCACAACATCTCCCAGATCGACTACGTGCGCCAGTTCCATGGCGGCGCCTACGCCGATGCCGGCCATGCCGAACGTTTTATTGGTGTGGGCATTGGTTTCAAGGAGATTCATCTGCGCAATCTCACCTACTTCGCCTATCTCGACACCCTGGAGGAAGGCGCTGCCGATCTCGATGTGGGCGTCAAGATCTTTAAGGGGCTCAATGGATCCCGCGGGTTGCCGATTCCGGTGGTGGTGCGCTTTGACTATCGCAGCAGTGTGCCGGGGGCGCGCGAGCGGGCGATTCATCGCTGTGAGCGATTGCAGCGGGCAATTGGCGTGCGCTACGCCGATCTCTGCCGGGACGGTCTGCTCCATACTCTGTTGACGATCCGCGACAACGATCGGGATTCCCCGACCGAAGCGGTGGGCTCATCGATCACTTTCGCCACGGGAGGGGGCCACTGAAATGCTGATTTGCAAGGTCGTTAAACCGTTGGTTTCCACCAATCGCATCCCCGATTTTGAGCACAAGCATCTGCAGGTGGTGCTTGACGGCAGCACCCAGAAGGTGGCCGTTGATGCCGTCGGTTGTGTTCCTGGCGATTGGGTGATCTGCGTCGGCAGTTCGGCTGCCCGCGAAGCCGCTGGCAGTAAGTCCTATCCCAGCGATCTCACCATTGTCGGGATCATCGACCATTGGGACCCCGAGGCCGCCAAGGCCGCTGCGGCCGGCTCCCCAGGGGCCAATGCAGCTGCTCCTTCCAGTGCTGCAAAACCAGCGATCGGTGCCCAACCAGCTAGCCCTTCCCAGTCAGCTGGCTCTGCCCAAGCCAAGACCGTTGGGACGACCAGCTGATGGAAATCATGCAGGTCACCGGTTCCCTTGTTTGTAGCCACCGGGTGGGCGGCTTGGGCCATATGCAATTGCGGGTGCTGCGCACCCCCAAGGGCAAGTTGAACGTGGCGGTGGACCCGGTTGGGGCAGCACCTGGCAATTGGGTGTTCACCGCCAGCGGCTCCGCCGCCCGCTTTGCCTGCGGCAATCCGGAGATTTACACCGATCTCACCATCGGCGGCATCATCGACCACTGGTCGCCGGACGGATGAGGCCTAGGGGCCCAGCCCCCAGCTTTCCCTTCCGCGTCCCGTTCTCCCCTGCCATGGCCTCCTCCACCCCCCCCCTTCCCAGCCCAAAAGGCACGAGCACCCCGGCCGATCCGGTAGTGAAGCCAGCAGCGGCGGCAGCTGTCGCCGCTGGGACCGCCAAGCCCCTGCCGGCGCCGGGAGCCCCTGCGGTGGCCGCAGCCACCCCGGCCGGCTCGGTGGCTGCGGCACCTGGGGTGTCTCCAGCCACCGTCGTACCCGCGGCGGCCCCTAAGGCGCCGGCCCCGGCCCCGGCCCCCGTCGCCAGCCCGGGGGCGACCATCCCGGTGGTGGCCACCGCTGTGAGTCGCAGCTCACCGGTGCGCTCCGGCAGCCGCCAGGCCCCCAGCCGGGCCACCACCAGCCGTTCGGCCCCCAGCCGCGCGGTGCCCAGCCGGGCCAGCAGCAGCCGGGCCAGTGGCGGCCGCTCGAGTAAGTCCGCTCCTGCCCAAACCGGCTCCAGTCGCTCCGGCGGCGGCAGCAACACCCCTTCCCCCTCCCCTTCTTCCAACACCATGGCTTCTCCCATTCAGGGCATCGCCCTCGGCATGATCGAAACCCGTGGCCTGGTGCCTGCGATCGAAGCGGCTGATGCCATGACCAAGGCAGCCGAAGTCACCCTGGTCTCCCGGGAATTTGTGGGTGGCGGCTACGTCACCGTGATGGTTCGCGGCGAAACCGGTGCCGTCAATGCCGCTGTGCGGGCCGGCGCCGATGCCTGCGAGCGCGTTGGCGATGGCCTGGTGGCGGCCCACATCATTGCCCGCCCCCACAACGAACTCGAGCCCATGCTCGCCAGCGTCGATTCGACCCGTCGCGGCTGATGGCCACCGCGCTCACCCATCCGCGCGTCCTGGGCTACCTGGGCCGCGCCCTGAGCCTGGAGCTCTCGGCGGTGCAGCAATACATGACCCAGGCCTCCCTCGTGGAGCTCTGGGGTCTAGCTGAGGCAGCCGAGCGATTCCGCCACGAAACCGTGGAGGAAATGCAGCATGCCGAGCGCATCGTCAAGCAGATGCTGGCCCTGGGGGTGGCTCCGGCCGCCTCCCAGTTGCGCCCCGTGACCCACGCGGCCGATCTGGTTGGTTTGTTGCGCCATAACAGTGTGTTGGAGCACGACCTGATCCACCACTACGACGATGCCCTGCGCTTCTGTCTATTGGTGGGCGACCGGGAGAATGGTCTCTTTTTCCAGGCCTTGCTGGAGGACGAACAGCACCATGGCGAGGAGCTGGCCCAGTGGCTGCTCCAGCTGAGCGGGGCTCCCTCCCGAGCCAACCAACGGGTCACCTTCTAAGGCGACTCCACCTCGGCCCCGGACTGCCGAGTCCCGTTTGGGGCTCGCCAGACTGGGGGCTGATTGCCTAAACTCCGCCGCCAGCCGCGACCCTGCGGCTGCCTGCTCTCCCTTTCCCCTTGACTGCAGCCCTTCCCCTGCCAATCCAGCTGGTCTGGTTGATCCCCGTATACGGGTTCAGCGGAGTGCTGTTGTCCCTGCCTTGGGCCACCGGCTGGGTCAAGCGCAATGGGCCCAGGCCTGCGGCCTACCTGAATTTGCTGGTCACCCTGCTGGCCTTTGTCCACGGCAGCCTCGTCACCCTGGAAATCTGGCAAGGGGGTGCCCAGCACCTCAGCGTTGACTGGTTCTCCGCCGCCGATCTGCACCTGGCGATTGGCTTTGATCTGTCGCTCACTAACCTGGCCGCCCTGGAGTTGGTCACGTTATTAAGCCTGCTGGCCCAGTTTTTTGCCCTGGGCTATCTCGACAAAGAATGGTCCCTGGCCCGCTTCTATGCCCTGGTGGGCTTCTTTGAAGGTGCCCTCAGCGGTTTGGTGCTGAGCAGCAATCTGTTCATGAGCTACTTCTTGCTGGAGATGCTCACCCTCTCCACCTATCTGTTGGTGGGCTTCTGGTATGCCCAACCGCTGGTGGTCACCGCTGCCCGCGATGCCTTCCTGACCAAGCGGGTCGGTGATGTCTTGTTGCTGATGGGGGTGGTGGCCCTCTCGGCCCTGGCCGGTTCGATGGAGTTCACCGATCTCTATAGCTGGGCGGCCCAGGCCCAGGACCCGTCCAACGGCACTGGCCCGTTGGCCCCCTTGGCCGGCAGCCTGATCGGCCTGGGCCTGATCGCGGGTCCCATGGGGAAATGTGCCCAGTTCCCGATGCACCTCTGGCTCGATGAGGCCATGGAGGGACCGAACCCCGCCTCGATCCTGCGCAATTCGGTGGTTGTGACCTCCGGGGCCCTGGTGCTGCTCAAGCTGATGCCGCTCTTGCGGCTGTCGCCGATGGCCACCACCGTGCTGCTGGTGGCGGGCACGATCAGTGCCCTGGCCGGCGCCCTGGTGGCCCTAGCCCAGGTGGACCTCAAGCGCGCCTTTTCCTATTCCACAACCTCCTATTTGGGCCTGGTCTTTATTGCCATCGCCCTGCAGCAACCGGCGGTGGCCCTGTTGTTGCTGCTCTCCCACGGCCTGGCTAAGGCCCTGCTGTTTATGAGCGTGGGCAGCGTGATTGCCACCACCAACAGCCAGGACCTCACCGAACTGGGCTGCCTTGGCAACCGCATGCCCGCCACCACCTTGGCCTTTCTGGTGGCGGGGGCTGGCTTGGTGGGCCTGCTGCCCCTGGGCTGTTTCTGGTCCTTTGGCCTGGGGGTCCAGGCGATCTGGCAGCCCCATCCCCTCTTTGCGGTGGTGATCCTGCTCACCAATTTGCTCACAGCCTTGAACTTGACCCGGGTGTTCCGCTCCGTTTTCCTGGGGGCAGCCACGCCGAAAACCAAGCGGGCCCCCGAGGTGAACTGGCTGATGGCCCTGCCCATGGTCAGCCTCACCGTGTTAGTGCTTCTCACTCCGTTGTTGATGGCCAGGATCAATCCGGTGCCTGGCATCGCTGTCTTCTCCCTGCCCGTGGCCCTGGCCGTGGCCGGGTCCGGCCTGGTGGGCGTTGGCATTGGCAGCCTGATCCGTCTCGATCAGTTTTGGTCCCGCTCGATCCAGCAACCCCTCAGGAGCCTCCAGGATCTGCTGGCCCTAGATTTTTATACAGAAAAAATTTATCGCTCGACGATTGTGGCCTTTGTGGCCGGACTGGCCCGCTTAACAAACGCCATCGATCGTCAGGTTGTTAATGGAGTTGTCAATGGCATTGGTCGACTCTCCCTCCAAAGCGCCGAGAATCTCAAGCTTAGTGTTAGTGGTCAGTTGCAGAGCTATGTGCTCACGGTGATAATCGCCATCGTCGTTTTGCTCAGTTCCCTGACCTGGATTGCCACTGAGGTGGTTCGATGATGACGAGCTCCGCCTTGATGGTCTTCCCCTGGTTAAGCCTGTTGCTGGCCATTCCCTTTTTGGGAACCTTCGCCCTCCTGCTCTGGCCAGGGGAGCCGAGCCCCGGTCGCCTACGGGGCATCACGATTGCGGTGCTGGCGGCCCAGTTGCTAGCAAGCCTGTCCCTCTTGCTGGTGTTTGATCCCGGCCAGGGGGGCATGCAACTGGAAGAGGTGCATAGCTGGGTCCCGGGCATCGGTCTCAACTACCAGTTGGGTGTGGATGGACTCTCGTTGCCCCTGGTGTTAATTAATGCGGCCCTCACCCTGGTGGCGGCGGTCTGCACTAGGGATTTCAGCAAGCGGCCCAGGATCTATTTCTCCATGCTCCTGCTGATCAGTGGGGCGGTGAATGGGGCCTTCCTGGCCGAAAACCTTCTTCTGTTTTTCCTGTTCTATGAGCTCGAACTGATCCCCCTCTGGCTGCTGATCTCGATCTGGGGAGGTAGCGAGAGGGCCTATGCGGCCACCAAGTTCCTGATCTTCACGGCCGTGTCGGGCATGTTGATCCTGGGGGCGTTCCTGGGACTGGCCCTCTTTACCGGCACGGTGGATTTCAGCCTCACCCCGATTACCAGCGAACGGCTGGCCATGGGCAGCCAGATCGTGCTGCTGTCGGCCCTGCTCGTGGGTTTTGGCATCAAGTTGCCGCTGGTGCCCTTCCACACCTGGTTGCCAGACGCCCATACCCAGGCGTCCACCCCTGTTTCGGTGTTGCTGGCTGGGGTGTTGCTGAAGCTGGGCACTTACGGGATCCTGCGCTTTGGCATGGGCCTGTTCCCGGAGGCCTGGGCCCAGTTGGCCCCTGGCCTGGCGATCTGGGCGGCCCTTTCGGTGGTCTATGGCTCCCTGGCAGCGATTGCCCAGCGGGACATGAAGCGGATGGTGGCCTACAGCTCGGTGGGCCACATGGGATACGTCTTGCTGGCTGGGGCAGCGGCTTCCCCCGTGGCCTTGTTGGGGGCCGAATTCCAGATGGTGAGCCACGGCCTGATCTCGGCCTTGCTGTTCCTGTTGGTCGGCACGGTGTACCGCAAGACGGGCACCCGGGATCTGGACGTGCTGCGGGGCCTGCTCAATCCCGAGCGGGGTCTGCCCTTTACGGGCACCTTAATGATCCTGGGGGTGATGGCCAGCGCCGGCCTGCCCGGCATGGCCGGCTTCATCGCCGAATTTCTAGTGTTCCGAGGCAGCCTTCTGGCCTATCCGATCGCCACCCTGCTCTGCATGGTGGGATCGGGCCTAACGGCCGTGTATTTCCTACTGTTGGTTAATCGGGCCTTTTTTGGCCGGCTGGCGATCACCCCCGCCAGTGCCAACCCGGTTGAGGACACTCGCTTGGACATCCAACTGGCGCCGGTGGCTCCCCGGGAAACCTTGCCAGCCATGGCCCTGGCCCTGGCGGTTTTGGCCCTGGGCCTGGTTCCGGCCCTCTTGGGCCACTGGAGCGAGGCCACCACCACGGCCATGGCCCAGCTGCCTGGCCTGGTGGCTGCGCTCCCCGAGGGGGGACTGGGCTGATGCCAGTTATTTCAGCCGATCTCACCCGCCAGGGTGGCATGCCTGAGGCCGCCGAACTGGAGCGCCGGTTGCTCGATGGCGAGACCCTGCTGGCCGAGACCTCTGACCATGTCTTGCAAGTGGTGGGGGTGCTCGAGAGTTACGGCGAGGTTTTAGATGCCTACAGCCGCAACCTAATTTATCAGGCTGAGCAGCAATTTCTCAATCCTTTTCCGCTCTTTAAGTTCCTTGATGGCGATTTGAGCCCCGCCAAGATCTGGCGCCATCTCAACCACGATCGCATCAATTTTGAATACGCAGAATATTGCATGAAGGCCATGCTTTGGCATGCCACCGGGGGTCTCGATGCCTATCTCGATTCCCAGGCCTTCACCGATCTTTGCGCAGCGATCATCCAGGCCAAGCGCCGTAATGACCTGCTGTTGAGCCTGCTCGATCCCCTGTTTCGCCAATTTCTGCCCGAGCTGATCCGCACCGCCGCCACCACCCACGCCCTCGGCCAGTTCTGGCGGGTGATGAGTGATCTCTTTATCGATTTGGCCGCCGCCGAACGGGATGGACAGGTGACCACCATTGCCCAGGTGGTGGATTTCATCAAAGGGGGCCTGGTGGCTGCCGCCGGTAAGCCGATCACCTATGCGGTGACGATCGGCCAGGAGACCTTCCCCGTGCTGCCTCCCGAAGCCGGGCTGACCTTTCTGGTCGATGTGGCCGTGCCCTATGTGGAAGCAGTGTTTCTGCGGGGCACGCCATTCCTGGGCACGGTCAGCTTTAACGCCCAGGCCCAGCAGATTTCGCCAGACCAAAGCCAATTCGCCTATGGCGCCCTGTTTGCCGATCCCCTACCCACCATGGGGGCGGGGATTCCCCCCAGCCTGTTGATGCAGGACATGTATCGCCACCTGCCCGAGTCGCTGCACCGTTTCTACCTGCAGCGCAGCCGCGGTGAAGGGGACGTGCGCGTCAAGATCTGCGCCAGTTTCCAGAAGGCGATGTTCTGCGTCACCAACGCCGCCATCGTGGGCACGTTCCCTGCCCCGTTGGGCAGTACCGATCCCCAGGCCCAGGCCGCCAACCAGGCCCATGCCCGTGCCTGGGCTAGTCGTCTGGCCAGAGCGCGCACCGATTGCCTCAGCGCCTCCTCCTGATCCCAGGCCTGCTGCTTCCAGGCCCCCCGGGTCCGGGAGCCCCTGTGCCCAGCCCACGAAGTTCTACATTCAAGTCATGGAGCAGCCCTGGACCCAGCGACCCCGCCCCGATCGGCTTGAGCGCCGGATCGAATTCAGTGACTACGAAGCCACCCGGGTGTTTTTGGAGCGCCTTAACACGCTGTCTGAGCAGCAAAGCCGCTTTCCCGATATCAGCTTTGGCCGCACTTACGTGAATATCACCCTGCGCGCTGAAGTGGAGGATGCCGCCATCGGCGATGTCGACCAAGCCTTTGCGGCCGCCATTGATGGCCTGCTCTGATCCTGATCAGGCAGCCCTCGCAGCCAACGACGACCTCACCCCGGTCGATCTCAAAGCGGCCTATGAGGCCGGCCATATCAAGGAGGTGCTCGACCAACTCGATCGCGATCTGATTGGTTTGCGGCCCGTGAAAACCCGCATCCGGGAAATCGCCGCCCTGCTGGTGGTGGAGCGGGCCCGGAAGCAGGTGGGACTTGCCACCACCGCCCCCAGCCTCCATATGTCATTCACCGGCCGTCCTGGCACCGGCAAGACCACGGTGGCCGAGCGCATGTCCCAGATCCTGCATCGCCTTGGCTATGTACGCAAGGGGCACGTGGTGACGGCCACCCGTGATGATCTGGTCGGGCAATATATCGGCCACACGGCGCCCAAGACCCGCGAGATCCTCAAAAAAGCGATGGGGGGCGTTCTATTCATTGACGAGGCCTATTACCTCTATCGCCCCGAAAATGAACGGGATTATGGCGCTGAAGCGATTGAGATCCTGCTGCAGGTGATGGAGGCAAATCGGGACGATCTGGTGGTGATTTTTGCTGGTTACAAGGACCGGATGGATGTGTTTTATCAGTCTAATCCAGGCCTTTCCTCCCGAGTGGCCAACCATATTGATTTCCCCGATTACAGCGCTCCGGAGTTGCTGGCGATCGCCAAGCTTATTCTGGCTCGTGAAAACTATCGGCTTAGCGAGGAGGCCGCTGTGGTTTTTTCGGACTACATTCAACGGCGGATGCTGTTGCCCTTCTTTGCCAATGCCCGCTCGATCCGCAATGCCATTGACCGGACCCGCATGCGCCAGGCCAATCGGCTGTTCAACGCCATGGGCTCGGGTCTTACCAAGCGCGACCTGATCACGATCGAGGCCGAGGACATCACCGCCAGCCGCGTGTTTGCTGGGGAGCTGGAGGGTTTGGATCCCAGCGCGCCGTTAACCGATGAACCCAGACCACGGCGTTAGGTCGTTGCCATGGTAGCCATCTCGTCCGCTTTGCGAGGCTGGGGCGGTTAGCTTTTCGATGCATAGGCCATTTTGCTGCTTTTTTAGCTTGCGCTTCGCTTGTGGCCCCCTATGTCTAGGTAGGGCCCTGGGGTTTGGGGCATATGGTCTTGTTTAGTATGGGTTGCATGGTGCTACTTGCTTGTCGATTTTGAATTGTCTTCGGGCTCCGGTCCATGTCTTTAGAACGTGAAGGTGGTTTTGATGAGGCCGCCGAGCTGGCTAAAGGTTTGACCTGATGGGGTGCTTTGCCCTAGTGGCCTGCTTAGATAGATTAGGGCAGGCGTAACGGTAATGTGATCGGAAATTTGTAGCTTGTACCACCATTCCCAGATGAAGTTGCCGTCTTCAGGGATTGTGGAGCCTGTCAAGGCGGTAGCAAAGACAGGTTGGCCTACGGCCATCCCAAAGTCGTTGCCTTTGGCAAGCACGTCTTTCCATTGCAGCCCTGCCATCCAGGATTGGCTTGTGCTCACACTGGCACCTGCTTGCTCCGTTTGGTAAGTGGTGCTGTTGATGCCCCAGCCCAGGCTGATTGACGGTATCCAGCCTGTTGACAAAGGTTGCCAGAAGCCACTGAGGCCAAAGGCATTGGTGCTGGCTTGGCTGGATGGGTCGTTCGTGGCCGTTTGAATCATTGGCGTGCCGCCTGGAATGGTTGTCAATGGCTGGATCTGACTCCAAATGGCTGCCAGTCCCCACTGATTTGTTACGTAACCAAGTTGAATGCTTGCGCTTGCCCCAGAGCTTTTACTTCCCAGGCCTCCAGTTGTATCCGACGGATCGCCAAGGGCCCCGATGTTGCCCCGGCTAGCGACATAGTTTGCGCTTACGCCATAGCCTTCATATTGCCACCAAAGGCCAGCGCCTGCTCCTAGATTTTTGTTGTAGGCTGCTGGTGCGCCGTTAAGGGTGAGTGCGTTGAGAATCGTGTCGGCCGGATAGGCACTTGGCCATAGCGCAAGCATGTCTTCTTGGCCGACACGAGGACCAACTGTTGCCGTAAAGCCATGGCCCAATGGCAGCTGATAGTAAAGTTTGTCGATCCCAAGGATGTTGGCGCCCGCTTCTTCTTGAAAGGCCGTCTCAAGGGTGGAAAGGCTGAGTGCTTCCGGAAAGCCACCAAATGCACTGGAGCCAAAGTCGCCGGCTCGAAGTATGGTTCTAAGTAAATCTTTGCCGCTAAAGCTGGTGTCAAGGCTCAGCTGTAGATCGTAGTTAAAGGTGGTCGCGTTGGGCAGATTGATTGTGCTTCCATCCCTCAAGTTGAATGTGTTTACCTGGGTATTTATGGCATTGCCACTGAAGGTATTTGCGCCAATGACGTAGGTGGCTTGGCCTGAAAGCTTCGTTGTGGTGGAGAATTGATTGGCCTCCAGTTCGCCCACTCGGGTTGCGAGTCCATCGACGCGACCCTTGAGGATCGCCAGTTCCTTTTCGAATTCCTTTGTTAGCTTTTTCAGTTGATCACTCGTCTCGGTAACGCGCTCTAGGCAGGCGTTCAATAGGGCGGCCGCTTCAAAGCGGCTAATCGCCTTCTTACTTTCGAAGGTGGCGTTGGGATAGCCTGCTACGCAGCCATAGCGTTCTAATAAATTAGAGAGGGCCTGATAGGTCCAATCGGTGGGCTGAATGTCCGAAAACTGGGAAATACTGATGGCCCCTGTTTGGTTGGCGTACCGGGTTGCCTCTCCGGTTTTTAACGTTTCAGAATTACCGGGGCTGGGATTAAGCGCTATCAATGCCATCGTTGAGCCCAGGTGCAATAGCTGCTTGTTCACGGTTAGGGTTGGAAGCGGTTGTTGTTCAGGTTTTTTGCCCTGGAGCGGGCCTATTGAATGGCGACCCATTGCTGAACGAGGTGGTCCCGGCCTGGCTGGTCGCACTGGCCCTTGTGGCCAGTGACGATCAGGCAGGTGTTGGCGGTGAGGGTGGCGACGAGGGAGCTGGCCCCAGGGGATTGGGGGGTGGTGGCCTTGGCCAGGCCATCGGCCACTAGGGGGGCTGACGCGATTGGCACTCCGCTGAGGGCGCTGATCCGTTGCAACGACTTGCTGGCGGGGAGGGTCTCGGCGAACAGCATCGTCACCTGCCTGCGCTTGAGTTCCCGTAGTACCGCCTCGAAGGCCTGGGGCCGCAGGCTCTGGCTACTGCTGAGCGAGTCCACCACCGGCAATTCCCGCAGGCCGTAGGCCCGAGCCAGGCTGGCGAAGGCGCGGTGGCCCGTGGCCAGGGGGCTGGTGGGGGTTGGCCTGGTGGCCAGTTGCTGGCGGTTCCAGCGGTCCAGTTGCTGCAACACGGCCACCATCGCCGTAGCCCTGCTGGCGATCCGCTCGCGGGCAGCGGGCTTGAGGGCTTCGAGCTTCTGGGCTACCAGCTTCACCATGGCGCTGGCCTGGACGGGATCATGCCAAACATGGGGATCCTGGTCGCCGTGGCGATGGCCGTCCTCCCTCGGCTTGTCTCGGCGTTGGACGGATTCGTTGGGGATGGCGCCGTTGGTCTTGTCTCTTTCGGGGCTGTCCCCGCTGGAGTGCTGGTTGGCGTGGCTGTCGTGCTTGCTTGGGGATTCCGTTTGGCTGGACTGCTGCTTTGCCTGGGTGGCATGGTCGTTGCCATGGTCGTCGCCATGCTCTTCTCCATGGCCCCCGGCTAGGGCCTCCAGCCTGGGGCTTTCGGGCACGGCCTGCTCGGCCACGGCGATCTTTTTGGTTTGTTTCGCCAGGGCTGGGGTGAGGCCGTAGCCGTTGATCAGCACCAGCCGGGCCCCCTGGAGATCACGGCTCTGCTGGGGCGTGAGGTTGAACTGGTGCGGGTCATCGCCGGGTTGCAACAGGCAGGCCACCTGGAGGTCCCGGGCCGCCAGTCGCTGGGTGATGTCGCAGAGCACGCCATCGGCGGCCACCACCTCCGGCCTGGCGTTGGGGGCGCAAGCTGCGAGCAGAACGGCAGGCCCGATCGCAAAGGCGGCGGCGCAAGCGCTGGCAAGACGGCGGTTTGTGCGGGCTGGCTGTGGACGAGGGAGCACGCGGGCAGACCTGATGGGGAGCGGCAGTCACCGCCATTGCTCAAAATGATAACCGTTCTCATCTTAAATCCCATCTCCCTTCTTGCCTCGGCTCTCTCGGCCTGTCGGTCCCGCCCAATGCTTCTGGTCCACCTGTCCCTGGGCCAGTGCTCTCAGGTCAGATCTCCGTAGTCCAGGGGGCTTTCGCCCAGGCGGTCTCGGTTCTGGCGGAGGGGCTGGGTCCGCGGTTGCCTCTGGTCTTTGCGTCCCAGGCTCCGGCGCGTCTCGCCTTTGGCGTCGAGCCTCCCCTCGCCATCGGCCGGTTCAGTCGTCGGGGCGCTGCTGGCACTTGCTGCACAGCCCAAAAAACTCCAGGGTGTGGAAGAGCAGCTGAAAGTTGGCGGCCTGGTCGCCATGGAGGTGCACCTCGGCCATGGGGCAGTGCTCTAGGGCTGTGGTGACGCCGCAGTCAACGCAGGTGAGATGGTGCTCATCCCGTTCGGTGGGGGCATAGAGGGCCTCGCCACTGGGCAGGTGGCGGCAGCGCACCAAGCCCCGTTGCTGCAGCAGGCGCAGGTGGCGATAAACCGTGGCCAAGCCCATCGGCAAGTCCCCCTGGCGCAACTGGGCATGCACCTGCTGGCCCGTCAGCTCCGTTTCTGCCAGGCGCAACAGCGCAAGAAGCTGCTCCTGCTTGTCATGGAGGGCTGCTGCTGCGACCGGGCGGGCCATGGCCAGGTGGAAACGACCCCGTGATCCTATGGACGTGTGTCAGGGCGTGGACTGATTTAGACCTGTAATCCAACCTGGGTTGACGCAGTTGTGATCGGCTTCGACACCCTTGCCAACCTTTGGGCCGTCTTCCAGGGACTGGTGATCGAGGCCTTGCCGTTTCTGTTGATTGGCGTTGCGATTGCCACGTTGGTGCGCGGGCTCAACCCAGGTGGGCGCTGGCTGCGGCACTTGCCAGCCCATCCGTTGCTCGGGCCCCTGACCGGAGCGGCCCTGGGCTTTGCCCTGCCAGCCTGTGAATGCGGCAACGTTCCGGTCGCCAGGCGTCTGCTGGCTTCCGGTACACCCCTGGCCACCGCCCTGGGGTTTTTGTTTGCGGCGCCAGTGCTGAATCCGATTGTGTTGGCCAGTACCTGGGCCGCGTTCCCAGACCAGCCCTGGCTGCTGGCTGCCCGACCCCTGGGAGCCCTGGTCATCGCCATGGTGCTGGCCCCCCTCTTGCGCCTGGTGCCTGAGCAGGACCTGCTACAACCTGGGCTTCTAGAGGAACGCAGGCTGAACCTGCCGCTGGTGCAGCTGAATCTGTTAGAACGCCGCGGCGGAGTCCTGGGGCAGGAGGCCGGCTTGCCTGCCGTGGCGCCGCGACTGTCGATTGGCGACCTGCTCGGCCATGGGCTTCGCGAGTTCTTGAACCTGACAACCCTGCTGGTGCTCGGTTGCGCCATCGCCTCCCTGGTGCAAACATTTTTGCCGCGGAGCTGGTTGCTGGCCGTGGGGGATGCGCCAACGCTTTCGATCATCAGCCTGATGCTTCTTGCTGTGGTGGTTTCGGTCTGTTCCAGTGTGGATGCCTTTTTGGCGCTTGGTTTTGCCGGCCTTGTCACCCCCGGGGCCCTGTTGGCCTTTCTCCTGCTGGGCCCCGTGATTGACCTCAAATCGTTGGGCTTGTTTGGAATCCTGCTGAGACCTGGCGCCATTGCTCTTACGGCAGTGGGCACCTCCGTGCTCGTGTTATTGATTGGCCAGGGGGTCAACCTTTGGCAGCTCTGAAGCCATGGCAAAAGCACTGCGATCGTTTTGTCTTGCTCTCTGGGGATCTTTGTTGCTGGTGAGCTTCAGCAGCGGCCGCCTCAATCTGCTGGTTCGTTCACCTTTTCATCCCTTGATTCTGCTGGCTGGGATACTACTGATAGTGCTTGCCGCCCTCGATGGCTGGGGGCGTTCCCAGCAGGCTTTGGTGTCCGCTAGGGAGATCTGGAGCTGGATCATGGCTGGACTGGTGGCGATGGCGATGCTGCTGTTTCCGCCCCAACCCTCCTTCTCCAATCTGGCGGCCAACCGCGGCGGCCAGGTGGTAGCCCAAGAGGAGCTGGGTTTTGTGCTGCCTCCCGCCCAGCGCAGCCTCACCGACTGGGTGCGTCTCCTGGCGCTCGAACCAGATCCAATCCTTTATGACGGCCAGCCGGTTCGGATCAGTGGGTTCGTATTGGCCATGCCCGACGGGCCACCCCAACTGGCGAGGCTGCTGGTGCGGTGCTGCCTGGCTGATGCCACCCCGATCGGTCTGCCGGTGCGCTGGCCCCGGTCCAGCCCCCCGCCCCTGGCGGATCAGTGGCTGTCGATTGAGGGAACCATGGGCCTGGCCCAGGTCGGCGGCCAGCCCCACAGCGTGGTGATCCCCACCAGGATTAGGACGATCGCCAGGCCAGATCGCCCCTTTGAGCCATGAAGGTTTGGCCCGCCTTGGTGGCCGCCGGCTTTGGGCTGGTTTTGGTCCAGCAGCAGCTTTTGCTTCGCCGCCCGCCGCGTCTGCTCGGGATCCAGCCCGCGTTGACGAGTTCGGGGCCAGGGGCCCTTGACCTCCGCTTTAGTCGGCCGATGGATCAGGCGAGTCTGGCCCAGGAGAGCAGACTCAGCCCAGCGATGCCCGCCAGCTGGTTCGGAAACGGCAAGTCCCTTCGCCTGTTACTCGCCAACGACGGTCGGGTGACGGCACCGATCACCCTGGATTTGGCAGGCCTGGATCACCGGCGGCTGCCGCTGCCATCCCAGCGGTGGAGCTGGGATCCCCGGCCCCGGATCGTGGCGGTGGTGTCGGTGCAGGGGGGGCAGCAGGTTCAGTTGCAGCACCACGATGGTCGTTGGCAGGCCGTCGGTCCGATCTGGCATTCGCTGCCGAGCCTGCAGGTCATGGGAGATGGATCGGGCATCGTCATGGCCGGGGCCAAGCGCCTTGGGCCCCTTGAGGTGTGGCGAGTTCCCGTAAGGCAACGCAATTTGGCGCCAGCCCAGTTGGGCCTGTTGCCGCCCCAAATTGGTGTGCCCCAGCGGTTATCCAACCGACCACTGCTCTTTGCCTATCTGAGCAGCAATCAGCGGGGAGATCTGTTGATGCAAAGCTCCAGTGTTGCCTCCGGGCAGGCCAAGACCCAGCTTTGGGATTCGGACGGTCGTTCCCAGGCGCTGACGCTGGAAACCAGTGGCCCGATCCGCCTGGTTCCCCATGGCGGTGCCATGGTCGTGCCCAATCCCGATGGCCTAATGCTGATGGGGTTGCCGGGCCAGGCCCAGACCCGTCAGATCCTGCCCGGCAGTCGCGAGCTCAGTGCCTTCTGTCGCGGTGGTGGCCGGGCCCTGCTGGTGCATTACCGACCCGATTTCAGCCGATCGTTGGAGCTGGTGGAACCGGGGCAGCCGCCGCGTCCCCTTTGGCAGGGCCAGGAGGGGGTCGCCGCTAGCGCCTGCTCAGCCAACGGCAGAACCATCTGGCTGATGCTGGTCGATAGCGTCGGCCAACCCCGACTTCAGATCCTGGCCCTCAACCACCGCGGCCAACTGTTGCAGCGCCGGTGGCTTGCCGGTTGGGAGCTGGAACCCACTACCAGCCTCGACTTTGATGCCAGCCGAAATCAGCTGCTGTTGACTCTTCGGCCGTTGCCGGCTGGTGATCGCCATGGCCAGCGAGACCAGGCGAGCCGACCCGCCATGCCGGTCTTGATCGATGCCAGCTCCCTGAAGCTGGAGGTGCTGTCCAAACCCATTCTTCAGGCGCAGTGGTTGCCCGCGTCGGGCTAGCCGGGAGGTGGCAGCCGAGGCTGGGCTGGATCGGGCGGCTTGTTCCCCTCCAGAAGAATGGGCTGTGGGCTCGCTTGGGACCTACTTGCGTTTGCGCGAATCAATTTGCAGCAGGTCGCGCACCTGCTGCACCTGGCGGCCGAGTTGGGGATCAGCTGCCAGCTTTTTCTCGATCTGCTCAACCGCATACATCACCGTGGAGTGGTCCTTGCCGCCGAAGGCTTCGCCGATGCGGGGCAGGCTCAAGCTGGTGCCCTGGCGCATCAGATACATGCCCACCTGGCGGGCCTGGCTCACGGCCCGTTTGCGGCTGGGGCTGCGCATATCCTCTATCGCGACGCCAAAGACTTCGGCCACCTTGGCGAGCACTTGCTGGGGGGTGACCGCCACCTCCACCCCGGCTGGATCGAGCATGGGCGCCACCGATTCCACCGTCATTGGCAGGCCCGTGATCGAGGCGAACGCCACGGCCCGGGTTAATGCGCCTTCCAGTTCGCGGATGTTGGAGGTGAAGCGGCCGGCCAGGTATTGGATCAGATCCCGGGGGAGGCTCATGCGTTCCTGTTCGGCCTTTTTGTGCAAGATCGCCATCCGTGTTTCCAGGTCCGGGGCCTGGATATCGGCAATCAGGCCCATCGAGAACCGGGAGATCAGCCGCTCCTGCAAGCGGGGAATCTGGCTGGGGGGACGGTCGCTGGCAATCACGATTTGGCGCCCGGCCTCATGGAGGGCGTTGAAGGTGTGGAAGAACTCTTCCTGGGTGTATTCCTTGCCTTCGATGAACTGAATATCGTCCACCAAAATCAAATCGGCGGCGCGATAGCGATCGCGGAAGGCCTGCATGCCGTCCTTGCGGATCGCCTGGATCAGGTCGTTGGTAAAGGTTTCGGTGGAGACATAGAACACCCGGGCCTCCGGGTCGATCTCGAGCCTGTAATGGCCGATCGCTTGCATCAGGTGGGTTTTGCCCAGGCCGACGCCGCCGCAAAGAAATAGGGGGTTGAACTCCCGCCCGGGAGCTTCGGCCACCGCCAGGGAGGCGGCATGGGCCATGCGGCTGTTCGGGCCCACCACGAAGCGATTGAACACATAGCGGGGGTTGAGGCCCGGAGCCAGTTTGCGCGGCGTTTCGCCCGTGGCGGTGGTGCCGTTGGCGGTTCCATGGGCCGCGTTGGCCGGACCGGCGCCGCCCCCCTGGCTGCGGCTCGATTCACCCGAGGGGCCGGCGCCCGTCGCCGCCATGGGCGGTAGCAGGGTTGCCGCTTCCTCGTTGGCGGCCGTTTCAACGACCACGCTGATCGGCCGGCCGGCCAGCTCGCTGGCCACGGCCGCGATCGTTTCCAGGTAGTTCTTGCGCAGCCAGCCGCAGGCAAAGGCGTTGGGGGCGATCAGCTGCAGCTGGTTGGCTTCCAGGGCGGCGCAGCGGGCCGGCCGGATCCAGGTCTCAAAGGTGGGCTTGCTGAAATTGCCCTGCAGGGCTGCTTGAACCTGGTGCCAGAGCTCCTCTCCCTGCTGCACCGTTTGCCCGCCACCTGAGGACCGAATATAGGCAGGGCCCCGGCGGCCAAACCGTCTTTAATAAAGCGGAATTGTTCCGGTCTTTCCTAGCCCCGTCATGGCAGCCCCCAACCAGGCCCCCCCACGCCTAGCCCTGCGTCCCCTGGCTGCATCGTTGCTGGGTCCGGCCGTCCTCGGCACGCTGCTGGTGGGTTGCGCCACGATCACCCTGCCCGGTCTCCCCTCCCTGCCGGGCCAGCGTTCCGAGGCCCAAAAGGTGCCGATCAGCGATGCCCCACCCCAGGCCACGCTCCAGCAGGGCAACAACTTCGTCGTGAATGCCGTTGACAAGGTCGGTCCTGCCGTGGTGCGGATCGACACGGTGAAGCGGGTGATCAACCCCCTCGGGGGCCTGTTTGGATCCGGACCATCGGTGCAGCAGGAGCAGGGCCAGGGCTCGGGCTTCATCACCCGCTCCGATGGGGTGGTGCTCACCAATGCCCATGTGGTTGATGGGGTCAGTGAAGTGGGCGTCACCCTGCCCGATGGCCGCCGCTTCAGCGGCAAGGTGGTGGGGGCCGATCCCGTCACCGACGTGGCCGTAGTCAAGCTGGCCGCTACGGGCTTGCCCGTGGCTCCCCTGGGCGATTCGAACAAGGTGCGTCCGGGCCAGTGGGCGATTGCCATCGGCAACCCCCTTGGCCTCGATAACACCGTCACCCTGGGCATCATCAGTGCCGTGCACCGCACCAATGCGATCGGCGCCGGCCAGCGGGTGCCCTATCTGCAGACTGATGCGGCCGTCAACCCCGGCAATAGCGGCGGCCCCCTGATCAACGACCGGGGCCAGGTGATCGGCATTAACACGGCAATCCGCAAGGCCCCTGGCGCCGGCCTGAGCTTCGCGATTCCGATTGACCTGGCCAGGGATGTGGCCGCCGAAATTTTGCAGAAGGGTCGGGCGTCCCATCCCTATATCGGCGTGCGCCTCCAGGGCTTGACCCCCGAACTGGCCCGGGAGGTGAATGCCACCAATGCCGAGTGCCGGCTGCCGGAAACCTATGGAGTGGTGGTGGTGGAGGTGCTGCGGGGCAGTCCGGCGGCCAAGGGCGGGCTGCGCGCCTGCGACCTGATCGAGGCAGTGGCCAGCAACGCGGTGAAGAACCCCGTCGAGGTGCAGTTGGCGGTGGACCAGGGCCAGATCGGCCAACCCCTCACCCTCAAGGTGCGGCGGGGAGGCCAGAGCCTCAGCCTCGACCTGCGGCCAGCCGAATTGCCCACCAAGAACTGAGGGGGATCTCGATGGGGCCAGATCGGCGGCAGGCCCCTAGGCGGTCGGGTATGGCAGGCCCCAGGGTGGCACCGGCTCGGGGGCGGCGCCGGTTGGTGGTGCTGGCCCGGTGGCCATCCCCAGGCCGCTGCAAGCGACGCCTGGCCGCCGGCTTGGGCGCCGATGGGGCTGTCTTGGCGGCCGGGATCCAGGCCCGCTTGCTGCAGCACACCTTGGCCGTGGCCCGGGGCACCAGGCACCAACAAGCGGTTGATCTGGTGCTGGCCGTGGATGGGCTGGGACCGGGCGCCCGGCGGCGTTGGGGCCAGCAGCTGGGGGTGGCCCACCTCTGCGCCCAGGGGGGGGGAAGCTTGGGCCTGCGCATGCAACGCCAGTGGCAGCGAGCCTTTGGCGCCGGTGCCGAGCAGGTGGTCCTGGTCGGCACGGACCTGCCCGACCTGGCTGGCACCGATCTGGTGGCGGCCTTTCGGGCCCTCGACACCGGGCCTTTGGTGCTGGGGCCAGCCCTGGATGGGGGGTATTGGTTGATCGGTCTCAATCGCAGCGGCTTCGACCTGGCTGGTGCCGCCCTGGTGGCGGGCCAGCCCTGGGGCACGGCCGCGGTGCTGGAGGGCTGCCTGCAGGCAGCGAAGCAGCGGGGGCTGGCGGCCCAGCTGCTTCGCTGCCAGAGCGATCTCGACCGCCGGGCCGACCTGGCCCCCTGGCTGGACTGGGTTTCCCCGGCCCGGTGGCCCGAATGAGGGCAAGGGATTGGACCGCTTCCGGCGTTCGGCCAGGGCCCATTGCAGGGCCAGTCCTAGGGAGAAGCGGCCGCCGGCCTCGCTGGCTGTCACCAGCCTGGGGCCGGGCCGCCGTCCCCAGGTCCCTGGCGCCGCCACTCCCCCCCTTGGCCGTGGTCATTCCGGCCCTGAATGAGGCGGCTCACCTGCCCCTGCTACTTGCCCAGCTGGTGGAGATGCCGGCCCTGGTGGCCGAGGTGCTAGTGGTGGATGGGGGCAGCAGCGATGGCACCGGGGCGATCGCCCGCCTGGCTGGGGCCCGGGTCACGGCGCTAGCTGGCGGCCGCGGTGCCCAGCTGGCCGAGGGGGCCCGCCAGACCACGGCCCCCTGGCTGCTGTTTCTCCATGGCGACACCCGCCTGCCGCCGGCCTGGGCCGTTGCCGTGACCAGGGCCCTGGCCTCGCCGCCGGCGGGCTGGTACTTCCAGCTCCAGATCGAGGCGGCCGGCTTGGGGCTAACCCTGTTACAGATGGGTGTCGCCCTGCGCAGCAGCTGGCTGCAACGCCCCTACGGCGACCAGGGCCTGCTGGTACGCCGCGACCAATACCTGGCCGCCGGCGGTTTCCGGCCCCTGCCCCTGATGGAAGACCTGGATCTGGTCGAACGGCTCGCCGGCCAGCTGCCCCTGCGCTGCCTGGGCCCGGGCCTGCTGGTGGCGGGCCGCCGCTGGCGGCGCCTGGGCCTCCTGGGCTGCCTCTGGCAGAACTGGCGCTTGCGCCGGGCCTGGCGCCAGGGGGTTGGCGCCGAGGCCTTGGCCCAGCGCTATTACGCCAATCGTTAGCAGCGCAATAAAATGGGCCGAACCCGGCAATGCCTGGATCCGGCCCGTTCAGAACAGTTTGGTACTCCCTCTTTGGGCCCTAAAGATCAGGCCCTAAAGATCAGGCCCTGAAGATCAGGCCCTAAAGATCAAGCGTCGTAGTACATGCTGAACTCGTGGGGGTGGGGCCGCTGGCGCAGTTGCTGCACCTCTTCATACTTCAGGGCGATCCAGTTGCTGATGAAGTCTTCGGTGAAGACGCCACCGGCCAGCAGGTAGTCCTTGTCGGCATCGAGGGCTTCGAGGGCGCCGTTGAGGGACGCCGGCACCGTGGAGATCTTGGCCAGTTCCTCCGGCGAGAGGTCGAACAGGTCGACGTCGGTACCATCACCCGGATCGATCTGGTTTTTGATGCCATCGAGGCCCGCCATCAACATCGCCGCAAAGGAGATGTAGGGGTTGGCCAGGGCATCGCCGGAGCGGAATTCCAGGCGCTTGGCCTTGGGGCTGGGGCCCGTGAGCGGGATGCGCACGGCAGCCGAGCGGTTGCCCTGGGAATACACCAGGTTCACCGGGGCCTCAAAACCTGGTACCAGGCGCTTGTAGCTGTTGGTGGTGGGGTTGGTGAAGGCCAGGAAGGAGGGGGCGTGCTTGAGCAGGCCACCGATATACCAACGGGCCGTCTGGGAGAGGTTGGCGTAGGTGCCTTCGCCAAAGAACAGGGGCTGGCCCGCCTTCCAGAGGCTTTGGTGCACGTGCATGCCACTGCCGTTGTCGGAGAACACCGGCTTGGGCATGAAGGTGGCGGATTTGCCGTATTTGCGCGCCACATTGCGCACCACGTACTTGTAGATCATCACGTTGTCGGCCGCGCTGATTAGCTCGGCAAACTTCATGCCCAATTCGTGCTGGGCGGTGGCCACTTCGTGGTGCTGCTTCTCGA
Source organism: Synechococcus sp. UW140 (assembly GCA_943369525.1). Lineage (GTDB taxonomy): Bacteria > Cyanobacteriota > Cyanobacteriia > PCC-6307 > Cyanobiaceae > BAIKAL-G1. The sequence goes on along the minus strand of CALRNL020000006.1, from coordinate 107,236 downwards.
TGGGCACCCCCAAGGAGGCCATGGTTAACAGCATTTCGCTGCGCATGTCCTGGAGGGTGTCGTTGGGGGCCACCGGGAAATAGCCCTCCTTCAGTTGGATCTTATAGGCCAGGTTGCCGCCTTCTTCCTGGCGGGCCGTGTTCCACGGGGCCTCGATCGAATCAACGCTGTAAAAGCTGCTTCCCGGGCTTGAGTTATAGCGAACGTCGTCAAAGACGAAGAATTCGGGCTCCGGACCGAAGAAGGCCGTATCGGCCAGGCCGGTGGAATTGAGATAATTGAGCGCTTTTTGGGCCAGGGCCCGGGGGCAGCGGCCGTAGGGCTGGCCGCTGCGGGGCTCCTGGATCGAGCAGATCAGGCTGAGGGTTTTGTGGCTGTAAAAGGGGTCGATCCAGGCGGTGTCCGGGTCCGGCACCATCGCCATATCCGATTCGTTAATGGCCTTCCAGCCGCGGATCGAGGAGCCATCAAAGGCCAGTCCTTCCGTGAAGCTCTCCTCCTCCACCAGATCGGTGTGGACGGTGAGGTGCTGCCACTTGCCGTGCAGATCGGCGAACTTCAGGTCGATCAGTTCGATGCCCTCGTCCTTGATCAGGCGAAGGACGTCCTGGGCTGTTTTGGCCATGACGGGGGATCTGGGGGGGGGGAGCGGGACGGGGTGCCCAACAGGCGCCAATTGGTGAACGTACGGAGCGCACCCGGGCCCAATTTGTATCAACCATTACCAAATTCCCGCCCGATGGCCTGGGCGAGGTCGGGTCGGGTCGGGCTCCCGGGTCCCCGGGCCCGCTCCGCCCCAGGTTGCGTAACCGTTTCTGTCAACTTCGCCAGAACCTGCGCCTGGCAAGGGATCTGGGCGAATGCAGATGCTACGTTCCGCCTAGGTGCGTCGAAATTTCACCGCCATGCGCGATGCCATCACTGGCCTGATCGGTCGTTACGACCAGTTGGGGCGCTATCTCGATCGGTCCGCCATCGATCGCATCTCCACCTATTACGACGAGTCGGCCGTGCGCCTGGCCGCCGTGGAACTGATCAATCGGGAGGCTGCCGAGATCGTGCGGGAGGCCAGCCAGCGCCTCTGGCAGGCCGACCCCGAGTTGCTCCTCCCGGGCGGCAATGCCTACACCACCCGCCGCTGGGCTGCTTGCCTGCGGGACATGGATTACTTCCTGCGTTACGCCAGCTATGCCCTGGTGGCCGATGACGCCACGATCCTCAATGAACGGGTGCTGAACGGGCTCGATGACACCTACAAAAGCCTGGGCGTACCAACCGGTCCCACGGTGCGCAGCATTGCCTTGATGGCCGATGTGGTTTGTGAGCAACTCACCGATGCGGGCATTGGCCCGGTGGCGATCGTGCGAGTGCCCTTTGAGCACCTTTGCCGCGGTCTGGCCGACACCAACGTGCGCGCCCGCTGAAGATTGGCGCCAGGCCTGGTTGGCTCCTTCCCGATGGCGTTCCCTTCCCTCGGGCAAACCGCCATAACCCTGGCGTCCCTCACCCCAGCCAAGCTGCTTTCGGGGCTGACTTGCATCCCTTTCGGGGCCCGCTCGGTTCCTTCCCGATTCCCCAGCGGATTGGTTCCCCTAGGGCTGCAGGGCCCCATCTCTCGAGCCGCCGTCTGATTAGGCTCCCATCCATCGCTTGACCATCTCCGGATTTGGCCCCCACCGCTTCCCCTATCCCTGTGAGTGATCGCCATCGCCTCTCCCTTGGACCGATAGCGACACCGGATCGACTGTTGCTGGGTCCGGGTCCTTCCAATGCCCATCCCACCGTGCTGGAGGCCCTCTCCCGCATGCCGATAGGCCACCTGGACCCCCTTTACATCGAGCTGATGGGGGAGGTGCAAGAGCTGCTTCGTTACGTCTGGCAGACCGATAACCGCCTAACGATTCCGATGAGCGGCACCGGCAGTGCGGCGATGGAAGCCACGATCGCCAACATGGTGGAACCGGGCGACAGCGTGTTGGTGGCGATCAAGGGCTATTTCGGCCTGCGCCTTGCCGACATGGCCGGTCGCTACCGGGCCGAGGTGCACACGATCGAGAAGCCCTGGGGCGAAGCCTTCAGCCTCGAGGACATCGAAGCCGGCCTGAAGCAGTACCAGCCCAAGGTGCTGGCCATGGTCCATGCCGAAACCTCCACCGGCGTGCTCCAGCCCATGGAGGGCATCGGCGACCTCTGCCTGAAGTACGACTGCCTGCTGCTGCTTGACACGGTGACCTCCTTGGGCGCCGTGCCCCTGAAGCTGGATGAGTGGAAGGTGGATCTGGCCTACAGCTGTAGCCAAAAGGGGCTCAGCTGCCCGCCGGGCCTGGGTCCTTTCACCATGGGCCCCCGGGCCGAGGCCAAGCTCAACGCCCGCAGCGGCAAGGTGCCCAATTGGTACCTCGACGTCAGCCTGTTGAACCAGTACTGGGGCTCGAACCGGGTGTATCACCACACGGCACCCGTGAACATGAATTTCGGCATGCGCGAGGCCCTGCGCCTGTTGGCCGAAGAGGGGATTGAAAACGCCTGGGCGCGCCACCGCAGCAATTCCGAGCGCCTTTGGGCTGGCCTGGAATCCCTGGGCCTGGAGCTGCACGTGCCCCTGGAGCGGCGCCTGCCCACCCTCACCACCGTGCGCATTCCCGAAGGGGTGGATGGCAAGGCCTTCAGCCAATACCTGCTCAACAAGCACGGCATCGAGATCGGTGGCGGCCTCGGGGCCCTGGCTGGCCAGGTCTGGCGGGTGGGCCTGATGGGCCACAACAGCCGCAGGGAAAACGTCGACCTGCTACTCAACCTGTTGGAGCAGGAGCTGCCGGCCTTCCGAAACCAGGCTTCGGCCGTGCCTGTTGGCGCCGCCGCCTGAACCAGCGCTCCAGCTGGTCCTTGGCGGCATCGGCCTCGACGCCGCCCACCACGTCCATGCGGTGATGGGCGCTGGCATCGTCTGCCAGGTTGAGGCATCCCCCTAGGGCGCCCCGTTTCGGATCGCCGGCAGCAAACACCACCCGGCCCATGCGGGCCTGGACCAGGGCGCCGGCGCACATGGGGCAGGGCTCCAGGGTGACGAGCAAGCAGCAGCCGTTGAAGCGCCAGTCCTGGCGCAGCCGGGCCGCCTGGCTGAGGGCCTGCAATTCGGCATGGCCGAGGGGATCCTGGTCCCGCTCCCGCCGGTTCACCCCCCAGCCGATCGCCCGTCCGGATTCATCCAGCACCACCGCCGCCACGGGGATTTCACCCTCGTCCCCCAGGCGTTCCGCCCGGCGCAGGAGCCGCGCCATCCACAGGTTGTCTGGGCCCGGCCCGGCCATGGCAGGTGCTGCGGCAGCTGGGGCCATTCTTCCGCCCCGGCGGGCACCGGTCGCACGGGAGGATGGGGCCACGCCACCGGAACAGCTTGGCCCCTGCCCCCCAGATCGCCTCCCTGCTGCCCGTGCCGGCCTTCCCGGATCCGGCCAGCCTGGATCCCGCCCTGGGTGCCTTTCTGCACCAGGCCAGCGACCAGCTTTGCCAGTGGTGGGCGACGGCGTCCCAGCGCTCACCCCTACCCCCCCTGAGCGTGTTGCCGGAGGTGGCCCCTGGCCCCCAGGGGGTGGCGCCGGCCCAGTTGTTGGCGGAGCTGCAGCAGGTCATGGAGGGGGCCTACAACCCCTGCCATCCCGGCGCCCTGGCCCACCTCGATCCGCCGCCCCTCACCGCCTCGGTGGTGGCCGAGCTGGTCTGTGCCGGCCTGAACAACAACCTGTTGGCCGAGGAACTGGCCCCGAGCCTGTCGCGCCTTGAGCGCCAGCTCACCGGCTGGATGGCGGCGGCCCTGGGCCTGGCCACCGGGGCGGGCGGGGTGCTGGCCAGCGGCGGCAGCCTCAGCAATTTGATGGCCCTGGTGGTGGCCCGCCAGCGGGCCGGTTTGGCCGGGCACCAGGGGGCCCTGGTGTTTTGCAGCGTTGACGCCCATGTCTCCCTGGGCAAGGCCCTGGCGGTGATGGGCCTGCCGCCGGCGGCCCTGCGGTCGGTGCCGGTGGATGGCAACGGGCGCCTGCGGCCGGAGGCCCTGGCAGACGCCCTGGAGGATGCCCGCCGGGCAGGCCAGCCCGTGCTGGCGGTGGTAGCCACGGCGGGCACCACCGTGCGGGGGGCGGTGGACCCGCTGGCGGCGATCGCCGCCCTCTGCCATGCCCAGGGCATCTGGCTCCATATCGATGGGGCGATCGGTGCGGTCTGCGGCCTCACCCAGGGCCATCGCCAGCGGGTGGCGGGCCTGGAGCTGGCCGATTCGATCACGGTCAATCCCCAGAAGCTGCTGGGGATCACCAAGACCTCCTCGTTGTTGCTGCTGGCGCAGCCCGGGCGGCTGGCCGCCTGTTTCGGGACCGGCTTGCCCTACATGGAGGCCAGCTGGGGCGGCGGCCACGGCGGCGAATGGGGCCTGCAGGGCAGCCGGGCAGCCGAGGTGCTCAAGCTCTGGCTGGGCCTGCGCCAGCTGGGCCTCTCCGGCATCGAGGCCGTGGTCGATGGCGCCATCGGCCGGCGCCGCCACCTGCAACGGCAGCTGGAGCCCCTGGGCCTCGACCTCTGCGGCGGACCGTTGCATCTGCTTGCTTTTGCTCCGGCCGGAGCTTCCCCTAGCCAGGCGGAAACCTGGTCGGTCCGCACGCGCCAACGGCTGCTCGAAGGCCAGCTGATGCTGTCGCGCCCCCTTTATGGCGGCCGCTTTCACCTCAAGGCGGTGCTGGGCAATCCCCATACCACCACCACCCACCTCGACCAGTTAGCCGAGGTGGTGGCCCAATCCCTGCGCGACCAGCAGCCATGACCGCACCGAATCCGGCCAATCCCAACCCGGCCAATTCCAACCCGCCTAATCCCAGCCCGGCCCCTTCCAACCTTGCCAATCCCAGCGGGGGCCCTGCCAAACCTGGCGATCGCAGGGGGCGCTGGGTGGCGATCTTGACGGGCGCCCTGTCCATCTTGATCGGGCTGGTGTATCTGGTGCTGATCACCGTGCTGGATGCCCGCGGACCGATGCAGCCGCCGCCTCCCGAGGCCCTGGGCCTGACGGCAGCCCCTACGCCCCCGGCGGGGGCCCAGACCCAGACCCCGGCCAGGACCCAGACCCCGGCCAGGACCCAGGCCCAGACCTAGGTCCTGGCCGGGGCGGCAACTGGGGATCCTTGGCCCGCTGCAGCGGTTCGACCACGCGCCGGATCGCAAGATCGAGGAATTGGCGCAGGGCCGAATCGCGGCGGTTGAGGTCGTATTGGCGTTGCACCACCTCCTGTAGGCCGCCATCGCCCCAGTCCTGGTCCTGCTGGAAGTAGGTGGTGAAACTGCGGCCCCCAATCCGGGTCAGCCAGGCCGCCCCCACCGCCTGCACCGCCTTGCCCAGCAGTAGGGCCGGCAGATTCAGGCTGAGGGCCGTGCCGATCAGCCCAAGTCCCCCCTGGATCACCCCCAGGCTGGCCAGGGTGCGTCCCACTGAGAGGGCCAGCTCCTGGGCGGAGGCTTTCGACAGGCTCACCCCGTAGATGCGGCCGATCTCGATCACCATCTGGGCGTTCACGGCCGCCGTGCCAAGCAGGTCAACCACCGGCAGGGGCGTGACCACCAGCACCCCGGCGCTGATCCACATGTAGCGATCGATGATGCGCTCGGCGTCGCGGCGGCGTTGCTCGCCCAGCAGGCGCCGGCCGGTGTCGCTGAGGCGGCGGCTCTGCAACAGGATGTTGTCGGCGATGAGGTCTTCGCCATCGCGGTGCAGCACGCTGGCGATCCGGCGCAGGAGGGGCTCCACCTCCGGCTCCACCTGCAGGGGCTTGCCCCCTGGCATCGGCACCGACTGGGGCGAGGCACTGGCGGGCACCACATCCTCCGGGCCGATGCGCCCGGCGCCGCGGCTGCGCAGCAGATCGAGCAGCTGGCTTTCCTCGGCTTCGCCGCGCAGGTCGCATTTGTTGAGCACCAGCAGCAGCCGCTTGCCCAGGCTGGCCAGGGCCGAGAACACCTCCATCTCGGCGGCGCGTAGGTCGCCATCGACCACCAGCAACAGCAGGTCGGCCGAGGCTGCCTGCTGGCGGGCCAGTTGTTCGCGCTGCTGGCCGGCGGCCCCGGCCTCCAGGATGCCTGGGGTGTCCACCAGCACCAGGCCGCGGCTGAGGCCGCGCAGCCGCAGCCGATAGCTGCTGCTGGCCCGGGTCGAGCCCATGGCGGCGCCCACATCGCCCACCACCTGGCGCAGCAGGGCCCGGATCAGGGAGGTTTTGCCGACTGAGCCGCTGCCGAACACCACGAGCACCAGGTCGCCGCGCTGTAACTGGGCTTCCACCCGCAGCCGTTCCTGCTGGAGGGCCTGGCGCTGCACGTCATCGCGGATGCGCTCCAGCAGCTGGTCGATCGCCGCCAGGTTTTGCTGGGCCGCCTCCTGGCGGTTGCCAGGCGGTTCGATCGCCGGTTTGGCGCCGGCCGGGCTGGTTGGTTTGCGGCCCAGCTCCCGAATCCACGGCCAGGCCAGCCGGCCAATCACCAGGGCGCCGCCGCCAAACAGCAGCAGGGCCACGGGCCCCACCAGCCAGTAGGGCAGCACGGTTTGCAGATCCCAGATCAGCCGGCTGATCGCGTTGAGCACGGCCCCGATCGCCACCAGGGCAGCGAGGGCGATGCCGGCGATGAGCCATAGGCGCGGCGGGGTTGTCACGGCCGGGGCTGGGCCGCGGTTTTGGTGCCGGCCCCCAGGCTGCCGTTGCCGGCGGCGCGGATGATGTCACTCCATAGGCCAGCCGCCAGGGCGCTGCTGCTGCCGGTGGGGCGGTTGTCGTCATTGCCAAGCCAGATGCCCATCACCCAATGGCGCCCCGGTTCGTAGCCAATGAACAGCAGGTCGCGACCGTTGTTGGTGGTGCCGGTCTTGCCCCCCTCCATGCCGCCGAGCGAGGCGGCCCCGCCGGTGCCCTGCCGCACCACGGCCCGCAGTAGCCCCTGCATTTGCCGGGCCGTGGCCGCGCTGATGACGCGGCGGCCAGGGTTGATCGGCCGATCCCCCTTGCCCTTGAGGCTGCGGCAGCGTTGGCTTTCCAGGCCGCCACAGGTTTCGGCGTCGGTGAGCTGGCGGATCGTGGTGGGGGCATGCCAGATGCCGTCGTTCGCCACGGCCGCATAGGCGGCGGTGAGCTCCACCAGCCGCACCTCGCTCTGGCCTAGGGCTAGCCCCGGCACCGGTTCCAGGGGGGTGCTGATGCCGAGTTCGCGGGCCTTCTGGGCCACCTGGTCCAGGCCGACCCGCCGGGCTAGCCGCAGGGCGGCCGTGTTGGTGCTGGAGGCGAAGGCGCTGGTGAGGCTGAGGCTGCCGCCGCAGGTGCTGCTGAAGGTCTGGCCGCCCCAATCGAGGGGCGCACAGCTGATCCCGTCGTTGGGTCCCAGCCCCCGCTCGAGGGCGGCCAAATAGGTGAAGAGTTTGAAGGTGCTGCCCGGTTGGCGCAGGGCCATGGTCGCCCGGTTGAACTGGCTCTGGCGGTAGTCCCGCCCGCCCGCCACGGCCAAAATGCCGCCGTTGCGGCTGTCCAGCACCACCACGGCCCCCTCGCTGACGGCCGGCCTGGTGCCGGCCAGGAGCTGGCCTAGGCGCCGTTCCACCACCTGCTGCAGGAGCGGATCGAGGTGGGTTTCCACCAGGAAGTTGCCCTCGGCCGCCACGGAATCGCCCAGCAGGGAGCCCAGGTCAAGCCGCACTTGGTCGGTGTAATAGGGGGCCGGCCGGCGGCCACTGTTGCCACTCCCATGGCAGGCCAGGCCAGCCAGGATGATCGGCCGGCGGCTGGCCCGGTGGGCCTGCTCCGAGCCCAAATGGCCGCCATCGACCATCTTCCTGAGCACGCCATTGCGGGCCTCCAGGGCCGCCTGGGGGTTGCTGCAGGGATCGCGGCCGTTGGGGGAGGGCAGCAAACCCACCAATAGGGCCGCTTCCCCGAGGTCAAGTCGGGCGGCGGGCTTGTTGAAATACAGCCGCGAGGCATCCTCGAATCCCCAACCCACCCCCAGATACACCCTGTTGAGGTAGGTGAGCAGCAGGTCACGCTTGCTGAAGCGCTGCTCCAATTGCATCGCCACGAGCAACTCCCGCCACTTGCGCTCCAGGGTCTGGCCCTGGCCCACGGTTTCGGGGTAGAGGCTGCGGGCCAGCTGCTGGGTGAGGGTGCTGCCGCCCTCCAGCACCCGGCCGCTCACCAGGTTGGCCACCAGGGCCCGGCCCGTGCCGATCGGATCGATGCCTGGGTGCCACCAGAAGCGGCTGTCTTCGCTGGCCAGCAGGGCGTCGATCAACACGGCTGGGTAATCGCGCAGGCCCGGGTTTTCGTGGTGCAGGCTCGACTCGGCCGAACTAAGGGGCCGGTTGGCGCCGTCGTAGAGGGCGAGGGGACCGCGCACCGAGGCCAGCCGGTTGCGCAACGGCACCTGGGCGAACGAGAGGGCCAGCAGACCTAGGCCACCGGCGGCGATCGCCGCCAGGGCCAGGCTCACCCCCCGGGCCACCAGGCCGAGCCGGGGCGGCGGTTGGCGATGGAAGCTCAGGTCCGGCAAGCCCGGTTCCTGGCTCGGTCCGAAGCGGACCACATCGCCATCGGCCAGGAGCAGCTCCCGCACCCTGCGGCCGTGCCACCAGAGGCCATTGGTGGAACCGCTGTCCTGCAGCAGCCACTGGCCTCCCCGTTGCTCCAGCAGGGCGTGGTGCTTGCTGACGGCCGGGTGGACCAGGCAGATCTCCTGGTGGCTGTCGCGGCCGATGCGATAGGTGCCGCCATAGAGGGGCAGGCGCTGGCTGGGCTGGCCTGGAATGAACAGCTCCAGCCATGGGCGGCCCTGGGGCTTGGCCGCGGCGAGCCGCTGGCGCAGCCGTTCAACGATTGGAAGGGCCATGGCGCCGCAGCAGGTCGAGGGCGATGCAGATCACCGCCAGGTTGATGGCCACATCGGCCCCATTGAAGATCGGGAAGGGGATCGGCACGAGGGCCAGAAAATCCACAACCGTGCCCAGGCGCCAGCGATCCAGGCCATTGCCGATGGCCCCCCCGAGCAGCAGCCCCGCCCCCAACAACTGCCAGGGGCGCAGGGGGGCGCTGAGCTGGATCCACACCAGCAGGGCCAAGGTCACCAGCAGGCTCACCCCCGCCAGCAGCCAGGTGGCGTTGGTTAGCAGGCTGAAGGCGGCGCCGCTGTTGAACACCAGCTGCAGGTTGAGCAGGCCGGGGAGAAAGGGAACTTGGCCTGCTCCGCCGAGGTGGCTGAGGGCCCAGGCCTTGCTGAGCTGGTCGATGGCCACCACGCCGAGGGCAACCAGCCAGGCGCCCTGGCGGCTCAAATCCCGCTTGGCCAATGCCATCAGGATTCAACCAGCAGCAGGCGCCGCAGGGGGAGGGCCAGGACGGCAATCGCGCAGCAAAGCATGAGTTGGGGCACGATCGGACCAAGGCTGTAGCTGATCAACAGACCAGCCAAGCCACCGCCCCAGCGTTGCACCAGGCCGCCGAGCAGGAGGTTCGCCATGCCGCAGGCCTGGAGCACGGCCAACCCGATGCAGGCGGCTCCCGCCAGGCTGACACAGTTGTCCATGCCCTGTTGGCGGGCCAAACGACCGGTCACCCAGGCCGCCGGCAGGAAGCCGGCCACGTAGCCAAAGCCAGGATCCATCAGATAGGCCATGCCGCCGCCGGCGTGGAAGACGGGCAACTGGAACAGACCCAGGCTGATGTAAGCAACCCCAGCCAGCATGGCCGAGCGGGGGCCGCAGACCAGGGCGGTAAGCAATAGGGCTGGCACCTGCAGGCTGATCGGCAGGGTGACGTAGGGCTGGCCGTTGGGGGAGGGGAACGCCAGGGCCGCCTGGATCAGGCCCCCGATCACGATCAGGAGCAGTCCGGCGATGGCCCCACTCCAGTTGGCAAGAGCGCGCACGGGGGAACCCAATCACAGGCCCATCCTGCAGGAGAGTAGGGCCCTTGAGACGTTGCGGCGATGCCAAGTTCCGAGCCAAGTCCCCAGTCGGATGCAGTGACCGGGCCTGGTCAGGCGATCGGGGAGGGGGCTTCCCCGCCACCGGCCTTGGGCTCCCCATCCAGGCCTGAGCCGGGTCCCCCCCCAGGGCTCAGGCCGGGCTGCGCAGTGCAGCTCCTGCAACGACCCAGCTACCTGAAAACGGCCGATCCGATGCCGATGCTGCGTCCCCCCGATCTGGTCGATCTCGCCGAGCTGGGCGAGGTCGTGGCCTTGCGCCCCCTGGGCACGGTCGCCGTGCGCTTCCGCCGAGGCACCTTCCTGATCGATGGGGCCCTGTTGCGGCCCCTAGGTGAGGGGGCTGCCGGCTGACGCCCCCCCTGGCTTCGCCCTATGTCAACGGAGCTCTCCGCTGCCCCTTTCAGGCCAGTGCCCGGGCCGGTGGCGCTGGTTTGGCCCACCCCATTGGGTTGGCCCATGCTGGTCGCCTGGCCCAGGCCAATCGGCGGGCCTAGGCCGGGGGGGAGGTCGAGAGCGGGTGCTGGCGCCAGGCCTTTTCAGCGGCGCCTAGGGCCTGGGCTGGGCCGCACAGGCTGAGCCTGGGGCTGGCCAGCAGCTCCCGGGCGGCGGCCAGCAGATCGGCGGGCTCGAGGCGGTCGAGTTCGCCCAGGCAGCGGTCGGTGAAATCGGCCGGTAGGCCGTGGCCGAGCACCAGGGCAAGCCGATCGGCCACCTGGCTGCCGGTTTGGCGGCCCATGGCTTCCTGGCCCCGGAACTTGGCGCGGGCCAGGGCCAGCTCGTCGGCCGTGAGCGGCTGCTCCAGCAACCGCTGCCATTCGTTCAGCAGCTCGGTGCTGGCCTCGAAGGCCCGCTCCGCCGAGCTGGAGAGATGGAACACAAAGGGAGCCGCCCCCAGGCGAGCCGGGTGGTGCACGCCCACGTCGTAGGCGAGGCCGTGCTCCTCGCGCATGGTCACAAACAGGCGACTCGACATGCCGACACCCAGATGGCAGTGCAGCAGCCGCAGGGCCAGGCCCTGGCGATGGCCCAGGGGCACCGTGGCGGCCCCGAGCATCAACACCAGCTGTTCGGTGTCCTCTTCCTTGCAGGCCAGGCGGTTGGCCCCATCGGCTGGCTGGCTGGGGGGTGCCCAGGTGGGGTTGGCCAGGGGGGCCTGGGTGGGCCAGCCCCCGGGGCCACTGTCCCGAATGAGCAGCGCCTCCAGGTTGGCGGGGGGCTGGCCAGCCAGCACCAGCACGGCCCCCTGCCGCCCCAGTTGGCTGGCCTGGTGGCTGAGGCCGTCCCGGCCGATCGCCGCCAGCTCGGCCTCAACGCCGAGGGGATCGTGGCCGTAGGGACCGGCGCCATAGAGCTGCTGGCGCAGGCTGTCATGGGCCAACTGGAAGGGATCTTCGCGGTGACGCTGCAGGGCCTGCAGGTTGAGCTGGCGCTCCAGATCGATCTGGTCATCTAGCAGCCAGGGCTTCTGCACCAGGGTCAGCAGCAGGGGCAGCAGCTGGTTGGCGTCGGCCGCGGCGCATTTAAGGCTGATCACCAGCCCGTCTTCGGAGGCCTCGCAGCGCAGGCCAGCTCCCAGGCCTTCCACCTGGTCGGCCAGGGCCTCGCCGCTGTGGTCGCCGCAGCCGCGGCTGAGCAGGCCTGCCAGCAGCTGGTGGCTGCCCCGCTGGCCGCTGGGGTCCGAGCTGCTGCCGCCGCGGATCCAGAGCTTGGCCGACACAATCTCAGGGCCCGGTCGCCTCACCACCCATAGGGGGCAGCCCCCGGGCAAGACGGACTGGGCCCAAGAGCCGCCGAGGGACCCCAGGCTGGCCCCGGGGAGGGCGCTGCCGCCGGGGCTGCTGGGGAGGGGGCTGCTGGGGATGGCCGCTGGCTGGGCAGCGGGGGCGTTGCTGGGGTTGGAGGTGACGGAGCTCATGCCGGCAGGGCCCGCAGGCAGAAGGCCCGCTCGGGATCAAGCAGGGGTGTCAGTTCGCTCCAGAGCCGCTGGGGATCCCAATCGGCCAGGGCATCGAGCGGCGCCTGGATCGGTTGGTGCCGGCCCCAGAGGTGGTTGTTGCCCAGCAGGCCGGCCACCGAGCTAGGGGCCTCCAGGCCGAAGCGGTAGCCATTGCCCACGAGGCGCTGGGCCCGCTCCAGCTCCGCCAGGGTCGGCGGAACTCCGATCAGCTCCTCGAGCACCCTGCGGATTTCCGCTTCCACGGTTGGCAAGTGCTCGCTCTCGCACACGGCCTCCAGCAACACGAGGCTGCCGGCTTCGAGGCCGTTGAGGTCGAGGTCGATGCTTTCCACCAGCCGCAGCTGCTCGCGCAGGCGGGCCACCAGGCGGCTGCGCCGCCCTTCGGCCAGCAGGGTGGTGAGCAGGTCGCAACCGATCACCGCCTCCAGGTCGCCGGCGGCGGGCACCTGCCAGGCCATGAGCAGCCTGGCCGCCTCTAGCCGCGGCAGGGCCACCGTGTCGGAGCCTGGCTGCAGGTGCAGGGGGGGGGCCGCGCTTTGGGCTCCAGCGGAGGAGGGGCCCGAAACGGCCGATCGGGACTGGTCAGAGCTGGCCAAACTTGCCAGGGCGGACTGTCCTAGGTGCTCCAAGATGGCGCCGTCGCCCAGGGGGCCGGCCACGGCCAGGCAGCAGTTGTCCGCCCGGTAAAGGCGCTGGTGGAAGGCGGCCATGGCCTCGGCCCGGTGGCCTTCGAGGGCCGAGCGCCGGCCCAGGATCGGCTGGCCATAGGCGTGGCCTGGGCAGGCCCGGCTCAGCAACTGCTGGAAGGCCACCTCCTCGGGCTGGTCTTCGCTCTGGGCTAGCTCTTCGAGCACCACCTGGCGCTCCATATCGAAATCCTGGCCATCGAGCCGGGGCGCCAGCACCAGATCGAGCAGCAGGTCGATCGCCTCGGCCGCGGCGCTGGGGGGCACGAGCACGTGATAGTGCACGTCATCGAAGCCGGTGGCGGCATTGCTGCTGCCGCCCAGGGCCTCGACCCGAAGGTCGAATTCGCCGGCCCCGAGGCGCTCGCTGCCCTTGAACACCATGTGCTCGAGGAAATGGGCCAGGCCCGATTCGGCGGGGGTTTCGGCGGCGCTGCCGGCGCGGCACCAGAAGTCCAGGCAGGTCACGGGCGCCTGGGGCAGGTCCAGGCTCACCACCGCGGCCCCCTGGCCCAGGCGCCGCTCCTGGGGATCGCCCAGGCTGGCGGTGCCTCCGGTTCGGAGCACCGGCCCGGGAGCCGCGCCGACGCTGCCGCCTGCTACCAAGTCTGGGGCCAAGGACGAACCCACGGGCACCCCTCCCTCCGAGACCACTTGCGAAACCACCAAATCCGTGACGCCGCGTGTCAGGACCTGCATTCTGCTGGCTGGATGGCAATCCTGTTGTCAGGATCAGAATCGCCCCTGCGCCAGATCCAGCGTTGACGACCCCAGCCCCAGGTCCCGCCCCGGGCCCAGCCCTGGGGGTCCACCCCCTGATGGATGCCCTGGCCGAGCGCATTCGCGCCTGCTGGCTGGGCCTGCCCGAGCTGGAACCCCTGGCCATCGACCCGGAGCTTGAAGCGATCAGCGGCAGCCTCGATGGCGAGGCCCTATTCATCCGCAATGAACTGCGCCGGTGCCGGGGCCTGCGCAAGCTCCACCTGGAAACCGCCCGCCTGGGGGCGGGGCTGCAGATTCTCCACTGCGTCTTCTTCCCCGATCCCCGCTTCGATCTGCCCGTCTTTGGCGCCGACATCGTCGCCGGCCGGGGGGTGGTGTCGGCCGCCATTGCCGATCTCTCGCCCGTGGGCGGCGCCCTGCCCGAGAGCATCGCCGGCCCCCTGGCGGCCCTGCCCCCCTTCACCTACAGCCAGGAGCGCGAGCTGCCCGATTGGGGCTCGATTTTTTCGCCCTTCGTGCGCTTCGTGCGGCCGGCCGATGGGGCCGAGGAGCAGCAGTTCGTGGAGGAGGTGGACCGCTTCTTGACCGTGCTGGGCCAGGCCTGCCGCAGCACCGAGCCCCAGGCCAGCGACCATCCCCTTACTGTGGCGAGGCACGCGGGACAGCTCTCCTATTGCAGGCAGCAGAAACGCAACGACAAGACCCGCAGGGTCCTGGAGAAGGCCTTCAACCCCCAATGGGCGGACCGCTACATCGAGGAGCTGCTCTTCGACGATCCCCTGCTGGGCTGAGCGGGGTCAAGGCCCTTGCCCTGACTAGGCGCCCGCTGCTGATCGCTGGGGCCGTCCTGGTGGCGCTGGCGGCAGGGATTGGCGTGCTGCAACGGCGCCCCCTGCCCAGGCCTGCCCCCCAGGCGGCCAGTGCCAGCGCCTCCCGGCCGGCGGCGCCGCCAGTTCTAGAGGCCGTCTCCGCCCTCGGACGTCTGGAGCCCGCAGGAAATATCCGCAAGCTGGCGGCCCCGGTCACCGATTTCGGAGCTTCGCCGCGCCTCACCGCCCTTTATGTGCAGGAGGGCCAGCTGGTGAGGGCGGGCCAGGTGCTGGCCAGTTTTGACAACCGCCCGACCCTGCAGGCCCAGGAAACCCTGCTGCTGACGCGCATTTCCAGCCTGAAGCAGCAGCTCGACCTGCTCGACCGCGAAACCAGCCGCTACCGCCAGCTCACCAACAGTGGCGTGTTTGCGATTGGCGCCCTGGAGCAGCGGGAGATCAAGGTGGTCGATTTGCGCGGCTCCCTCCAGGAGGCCAAGGCCGAGCTGCGCAAGGTGCGCACCGACCTGGCCAAGAGCCAGTTGCAGGCGCCGATCGGTGGGCTGGTGCTCCGCATCAACACCCATCCGGGCGAGCGTCCAGGGGATGCCGGCATCCTGGAGATTGGCGCCAACGACCAGATGGAAGCGGTGGCCGAGGTCTACGAGAGCGACATCGGCCGGGTGCGCCCGGGGCAGGCCGTGACCCTCACCAGTGAGAACGGCGGCTTCCAGGGCAGCTTGGAGGCCAAGGTTCTGCGCATCAGCCCCCAGGTGCGCCAGCGCCAGTTGCTCTCCACCGATCCCACCGGCGATGCCGACGCCCGGGTGGTGGAGGTGCGCCTGGCCCTAAGCCCCGCCGAGATCCAGCGGGTCCGCCAGCTGGCGGGGCTGAAAATCATTGCCCGCTTCACGCCGTGAATCCGCTGCTGGCGATCTGGTCGGGCCGCCGCATCCCCCTGGCCTGGTTATTGCTGACCCGCCAGCCGGTGCGGCTGGCCGTGGCCCTGGCGGGCATCAGCTTCGCGGGCATCTTGATGTTCATGCAGCTGGGCTTCCGCGATGCCCTGTTTGACGCCAGCGTCACGGTGCACAAGATGTTCAACACCGATTTGGTGTTGATGAGTCCGCGCACCAAAAGTTCAATCAGCATGGCTGGTTTCCCGCGCCGCCGGCTGGTCCAGGCCCTGGCCGATCCCGAGGTGCAGGGCATCTCGCCGGTCCATTGGAACCTGCTGCTCTGGCGCAACCCGGAAACCCGTGGCACCCGCTCGATCCTGGCCCTCGGCTTTGAGCCCAGGGATCCCCTCTTTAACGATCCCGCCCTCACATCCAAGGCCGCCCTGCTCACCCAAAAAGGCAGGGTTTTGTTTGATGAGCGCTCCCGCAATGAGTTCGGCCCGGTGGCCGACTGGTTCCGGCAGGGACGCACGGTCGAAAGTGAAATCTCCGGCAAGCGCCTTCGGGTGGCCGGCCTGTTTGCCGTGGGCCCTTCCTTTGGCGCCGATGGCAACCTGCTCACCAGCAGTGAAACCTTCCTCAGCCTGCTGCCGAATACGCCGCCAGGCAGCATTGAGCTTGGCCTGATTCGGCTGCGGCCTGGCGCCAACCCGGAGGCTGTTGCTAAACGGCTACGCCAAAATTTGCCCAAGGACGTGATTGTTTATACCCATCATGGCTTCATTGAAATGGAGAAAGATTACTGGCGTAGCAGTACCGCCATTGGCTTTATTTTTACCCTGGGTGCCGGCATGGGCTTCGTGGTCGGTTGCGTAATTGTTTACCAGATTCTCTATTCCGATGTGAGTGATCACCTGCCCGAGTACGCCACCTTGATGGCGATGGGTTACAAGCTCACCAGCCTGCTCGGGGTGGTGGCCCGGGAAGGATTCCTGCTGGCGGTGTTGGGCTACCTACCCGCCTACGGGGCTGGCTTGGCGCTCTATGGAGTGATCAAGGGGGCAACGAAATTGCCGGTGCAGATGGATCCCGACCGGGCCCTGGTGGTGTTCACGATGATCCTGGTGATGTGCATGGGCTCGGCGGCCCTGGCCATGCGCCGCCTGGGCGATGCCGATCCGGCGGAGATCTTCTGAGCCATGCCCTCCGACCTGGCCCAGCCCCCTGGCCCCCAAGCCTTCAGCCCGCTGGCGATTGAGATTGCCGGCCTAAGCCATTGGTATGGCCAGGGCAAGATGCGCCGCCAGGTGCTCGAAGGGGTCGATCTCTCGATCGCCAGCGGCGAGGTGGTGCTGCTGACCGGCCCCTCCGGCTGCGGCAAAACCACCCTGCTGACCCTGGTCGGGGCCCTGCGCCAGGTGCAGGCCGGCCAGGTGAAGGTGTTTGGCCAGGAGCTGGCCGGCTCGAGTCGGGCTGAGCGCCAGCAGCTCCGCCGCTCGATTGGCATGATTTTCCAGGGCCACAACCTGCTGCGCTGCCTCAGCGCCGAGCAGAACGTGCAGATGGGTGCCGACCTGATCGGCGGCCTCAGTTATCGGGCCCGGCGCGACCAGGCGCGCGAATGGCTGCGGGCCGTCGGCCTGGGCGACCAGCTGCACAAGTTGCCCCACGACCTCTCCGGCGGTCAGAAGCAGCGGGTGGCGATTGCCCGGGCCCTGGCGACCAGGCCCCGGTTGCTGCTGGCCGATGAGCCCACCGCCGCCCTCGATAGCCGCACCGGCCGCGATGTGGTGGTGTTGCTCCATGGCCTGGCCAAGGAGCAGGGCTGTGGCGTGCTGATGGTCACCCACGACCCCCGCATCCTGGATCTGGCCGACCGGGTGCTGCGGATGGAAGATGGTCGGGTGGTGGATACGGCCTCCGCCGACTCCGTGACCGCTGGGGCCTTGGCTGCCAGGGAGGCGGGGGCCCCCTAGGGCCATCGAGGGGGGCAGTGGGCTCTCCTCCTGCTTCCTAGGACAGGGAACATCCGGGAGACCGCAGCTTGGTCCTGGGGCATCGGCCCTGGGCCTGGCTGCGTTTGAGTATGGTGAAGGATCTCTCCACCGAACCGGCCCGCCGATGTCGAAGCGCAGGAATCTCAAGAAGGAAAAGCAGGAACGCAACCGCGCCTACGCCCGCAAGTTCAAAAAGCGCAAGCTGCGTAACGATGGCCGCGGCGAAGGCGCTGGCAATGGCGTGACCGGCACGGCGAACAACGGCGGCGCTGCTGACTGACCAGACCTGACCCCCCCTGGGGGGTGGTCTGGGCTGGGGGGATCCTGCGGGGTCCCCATTTTTTTAGGTTTGAGGGCCCTTTGGCTGTATTGACGAACCCATGTTTCTCAGCGTCGTCATCCCCACTTACAACCGCAGGCCGATCCTGGCCAAATGCCTGCGGGCCCTGGAGCAGCAGCAGCTAGGCGCTCCGATCAGCGCCTACGAGGTGGTGGTCGTCGATGATGGCTCCAGCGATGACACGCTGGCCTGGCTTCGGGCCGAGGCGGCGTCGTTCCCCCACGTGCGCCTGGTCGAGCAGGACCACGGCGGGCCGGCCGAGGGCCGCAACCGGGGCGTCGAGCATGCCCAGGGCGATGTGATCGTCTTTATTGATAGTGATCTGGTGGTGACGGACGGCTTCCTGCTTGCCCACGCCAGCGCCTTGCAGGACCAATGGCAGCGCCGCGGCGACCGCCTGTGCTTCACCTACGGGGCGGTGATCAACACCGCCAATTTCGAGGACCCCAGCAGCGAGCCCCACAAGCTGCGCGACCTCTCCTGGGCCTATTTCGCTACGGGCAACGTGGCGATTGATCGCCAACTGCTGGAACGCAGCGGCCTCTTTGATACCCGTTTTCGCCTCTATGGCTGGGAAGATCTCGAGTTAGGCGAGCGTTTGCGGCGCCTCGGCGTGGTGCTGGTGCGTTGCCCCGAGGCGGTGGGCTACCACTGGCACCCGGCCCTGAGCCTGGAGCAGATTCCCCGCCTGATTCAGGTGGAACAGGAGCGGGCCAAGATGGGCCTGGTTTTTTACCGGAAGCACCCCACCCGCCGGGTGCGCTTCATCATCCAGTTCACCCTGCTGCACCGTCTGCTCTGGGAGCTGCTCACCCTGGGGGGCTTGCTGAATGAACGCAGCTTGCGGCCCCTGCTCGCCTGGTTGATCCGCCAGGGCAAACCAGGCCTGGCCCTGGAGCTGCTGCGCCTGCCCCTCAATCGCATTGGCGTGCGGGCCCTCTATGCCGAGGCCCGGGCTGCGGGCCTGGCCTGAGGTCTGGGCCAGGATCTCTGACCTGGGCGTCGGGTAGGGATCCTGGCGGCAAACCGGCCTGGCAGCAAGGGCCCATTTGATAGGTTGGCTGGGTCCCTAATAAACCGCACACCTGTCCGTTTCGGGTGACCAGGCACCGGCTGTTCCGTCTGTGCCCCTGGCTAGGCCCCCTGGCCTTGCCCCTGACCCCCAGGCCGATTCTCGGTCCGTCGGTCAACCCCATGGTCCCTGGCAGGTGGAGGCGAACCCGAAACCCCAACTTCAATGGCTGTTGTCACACTCGCAGAAATGATGGAGGCGGGTGCCCACTTTGGGCACCAAACCCGCCGTTGGAATCCCAAGATGGCGCGCTACATCTATTGCGCGCGTAATGGGGTCCATATCATCGACCTCGTGCAGACCGCCGTCTGCATGAATAACGCCTACAAGTGGACCCGCAGTGCCGCCCGCAGTGGCAAGCGTTTCCTGTTCGTGGGTACAAAAAAACAGGCTTCCGAAGTAATCGCCCAGGAGGCGACCCGCTGCGGCGCATCGTTTGTGAACCAGCGATGGTTGGGCGGCATGCTCACCAACTGGACAACGATGCGCGCCCGGATCGACCGGCTCAAGGACCTGGAGCGGCTTGAATCCTCCGGCGGCATCGCCCTGCGTCCCAAGAAGGAAGCCGCCGTGTTGCGGCGCGAACTGGAGCGGCTGCAGAAATACCTCGGTGGTCTGAAGAACATGCGCCGCCTGCCCGATGTGGTGGTGCTGGTCGATCAGCGCCGCGAAACCAACGCCGTGCTCGAGGCCCGCAAACTCGATATCCCCCTGGTGTCGATGCTTGACACCAACTGCGATCCCGACCTCTGCGACGTGCCCATCCCCTGCAACGACGACGCCGTGCGTTCAGTGCAACTGGTGCTCGGCCGCCTGGCCGATGCCATCAATGAAGGTCGCCACGGAGCCCAGGACCAGCGCGGCGGCTACGAGGATGAGGAAGGCTGAAGCCTGAATCTGGCCCCGATTCGATTCCCTCCCACTCCCTGACCCCCTACTCCCCGCCCTCCGATGGCTGAGATCTCCGCGAAGCTGGTTAAGGAACTGCGCGATAAAACCGGCGCAGGCATGATGGATTGTAAAAAAGCCCTCGCCGAGTCTGGTGGTGATACCACCAAGGCCACTGAATGGCTGCGCCAGAAGGGCATTGCCACGGCCGAGAAGAAATCGGGTCGTACCGCTGCCGAGGGTGCGATTGGCAGCTACATCCACACCGGCGCCCGGGTCGGTGTGCTGGTGGAGGTCAACTGCGAAACCGATTTCGTGGCTCGAGGTGATGTCTTCCAGGACCTGCTTCGCAATGTGGCGATGCAGATTGCTGCCTGTCCCAACGTTGAATTCGTGAGCACCGCCGACATCCCTAAAGATGTGGCCGAGCGCGAAAAGGGCATTGAGATGGGCCGCGATGACCTGGCAGGCAAGCCTGAGGCCATGAAGGTGAAGATCGTCGAAGGACGGATCGGCAAGCGCCTCAAGGAGCTCGCCCTGCTGGAGCAGCCTTTCATCAAGGACAGCGCCATCACCGTGGAGGAGTTGGTAAAGCAGGTGGCGGGCAAGATCGGTGAGAACATCCAGATCCGTCGCTTCACCCGCTACACCCTGGGTGAGGGCATTGAGGTGGAGCAGACCGACTTCGCTGCCGAAGTCGCCGCCATGACCATCTCCGCCTGAGCCACCGGCCCCTTTGCATCCCAACAGCAGCCCCCTGGCGGAGGCCGAGCGCCAACTGGAGCTACAGCGTCAGCAGATCCTGGCCCTCACTCCGGAGCTCTACCGCCAGCTGGCCCTTTATCTACAAGTGCTCCGCAAGGGCCTGTTGCATTCTGTGCAGCAGGCCTGTTTCCATTTGGCCACCCAGACTTACCCAGAGCGCTTCAGCGCCATCGGTGCCAGCCGCCGCCTGGAGCTGCAGGAGCGGCTCCAGGCCCTAGTGCAGCGGTGCAACTGCCTGCTCACGGTTGAGCAGCTGATGGGCCTGGCCTCCCAGCTGCAAGCCCGCCAGCAACGGCAGCGGCGGCGGGACCAGCAGCGCCTGTTGCGCGCCCTGGCGGCGGACCACGACCACGGCGATGGGTCCCAAGCGGTCGACGGCGAGGCTGAAGGCCAGGCCAGGGGCCGGCGAGATGGCGAGCCCGGGGACAGTCCCTTGGGCCGGCCCCAGGGCTCGGTGCAGCTGGGCCTCGATCTGCCCCTCAGCGCCGACCTGTTTGGCGCGGGTCTGGAGGGGCTGGGATCCTGGCTGGCCGGCTTTGCCACCCAGGGCGATCCCCACCAGGGCGGGACAGGGCAGGACGGACAAGACCAGGCCAACGAAGACCAGGACGGGGACGATCAGAACGAGGGGGACCAGGGGGCGCAAGGGCAGCACGGGGCACCGCCCCCCGGGCCGGCGTCACCCCTGGCTAAGCCAGAGCGGCCTGGATCCCAGCCCCCGGGTGGGATCCAGGGCCGTCCCCCACAGACTGAAGGTCCTGTCCAGGAGCAGGATCGGGGCCAAACCTTCCTTCCCCCGGATCCGGGGGACCAACCTGGCCGCGCTGCCGAACCGGACCAGACGAGCGATCCGACCGAACAGCTCGGCCCCCCAGGCGATCGGGGCGAAGCGTCTGGCCTAGGCGTTGGCAATGATTCGGAGTCCGATCCGGTTGTGGCTCGCCCGCGGCAAGAGGAGCGATCCACGCCCCCGCCGCCGGAGCAGGCCAGTGCTGCCCCGCCCCCGCCGAGCTCCGCGCCTGGCCAGTCCCCAGGCCCGCAGGCCGCCAGCGCGGGCCCCCGTCCACCGAGGCGCCCTCCCTTCCCCCAGGCGCCTGGTGCCAGCGGCGGCCGCCAACGGTCCGCGGGCCCCCCAGGCTCGACCGATGACTTCCAGTTCTTCCAATCCCTGTTTGCCATGGCAGCCGAGGGACTGGGCGCGGAGACGGCCGGCCTGGCTAGCCCGGGTTCTGCTGAGACCGGCCAAGCTGGCCCAGGCGACCTTGAATTGGGCCCATCCCCATCTGGCCAGGGCGAGTCCGCCCGGGGGCCTGGCGATGCTAGCTCCGATGGCTTGGGGGATTCCCCCTTCCCGGCCGAGCCCGTTGACGCGCTGGAGGCGGGGGACCAGGGGGCGATGGTCCTTCGTCTTGACCTTTTGCGCCAAGCCGGCGCTCTCGGCCCGGTCCCGGATCCGTCGGGCTGGCAAGCCCAGGACTCCTTGCTGCCCCAAGATGCCCCCAGCCTGTTGGCCTGGTGGGAGGCCCTCGATGGGGCCCTGCAGCGACGGCTGCGCAACCTCTCGAATGCGGTCAATGGGGAGCTGCTCCGGTTGGGGATCACCCGGAGCCACTTGCCGATTGCCCTGCTCGATGCCGTGCTCAAGGGCCAGCTGGATCCCCAGCCGGCCCCCGCCAACCTGGTGCGCCTGCAGATGCCCTTTGGCGGCGATAGCCCCGCCAGCCTTGGCAGTGACGCCCAAGGGGCCTTCCCCCTGGGCGGGCCCCTGGACATGGTGGCGCTGTTGCTCAGGCCGACCGATCTGGAATTCGAGACGCCGCCCTTGCGGGTCTGTCGCCGGCGCCTTGAGCAGAACCGGGCCCGATTGCGCACAATGGCCCAACGGCACCGTTACTGGCAGCGGCGTGTGCAGGCCCTGGAGGCAGAGCGGCAGTGGTTTCAGGACAGTCCCAACCCCCAGCGCGAGCCCCGTTAGGCGCCTCCGCCCCCGGGCCGGGCCAGCCCAAGCCAGCGGCTGCCTCCCCCACCCCGCCCCCCGCCGGGCTAACCCCGGCCCCACCGCCTGGGCCGAAGGCGGTGCCGGCAGCGGTTGCTCCATTAGCGGCCTTCGCCCCATGGGCCAGGCCCCTGCAGCAGGCCCTGGAGTTGGAAGCGGAGCGCGGCTTTGGCAATCTCCAGGGCCGCCGCGAACGGTTCAGCAGCTTCCTGGCCCGCCAGTGCGACGATCCTCCCGCCGGCCTGCCCCGCCCAGACCAGGGGGCCCTGGCCCAGCTAGCGGACGACTATCGCTGCTACGACAGCCTCAGCCAGGCCCGCCGCCAGAGCCTGGTGCGCCGCAGCCGCCAACGGCTGCACGACATCCAGCGGTCCCTGCAGCCGGCAACGCCGCCGGCGCCGCCGCGCCTGAACCGGCCCCAGGACAGCCCGGTCCCCGCCTCGAGCCCTGGCCTCGCCAGCCTCCTCCCCCAGACCCCCCTGGGCGAGATTCGCGGCATTGGCCCCAAGGGCGCTGAAAAATTGGCCGCCCTAGGCCTATTCGTTGCCCGCGATTTAATCCGCTATTACCCGCGCGACTATCTCGATTACGCCAACCTGGTGCGCATCGCCTCCCTAGAGCCGGGATCCACCGCCACGATCGTGGCCACGGTGCGGCGCAGCAGCAGCTTCACCAGCCCCCGCAATCCCAACCTGTCGATCCTGGAATTGCAGCTGCAGGATCCCACCGGCCGCCTGCGAGTGTCACGCTTTTTCGCCGGCAAACGCTTCAGTTCGCCGGGCTGGTTGAAGTCCCAGGAGCGCCAGTTTCCGGCCGGTTGCACGGTGGCGGTGAGTGGTCTGGTCAAGGAAACCCCCTACGGCCCCTGCTTCCAGGACCCCTTGATGGAGGTGTTGGAGAGCCCGAATGCGCCCCTGCAGAGCCGCCAGATTGGCCGGCTCCTGCCCGTCTATGGCCTCACCGAGGGGCTCACGGCCGATCGGGTTCGCCAGGCGGTGCTCCCCCTGCTCAGCGCGGTGCAGGCCTGGGGGGACCCCCTGCCCGGATCCCTGCTGCAGGAGCAGCTGCTGCTGGACCTGCCCACGGCCCTGGTGCAGATCCACCAGCCAGAGGACCAGGAGCGGCTGGCGGCGGCGCGGCGGCGGCTGGTGTTTGATGAGTTTTTGATGTTGCAGCTGGGGTTGCTGCAACGGCGCCGCCAGCTCACCGCCAACCCGGCTCCCCCCCTGGCCCTGGCGGCCCCCAGGGCCCCTGGGGGAGCCCCAGGCGCGGGCGAGCCCGATGGCCTGATGCCGGCCTTCTTGAAGTTGCTTCCCTTTCCGCTCACCGGCGCCCAGCGGCGGGTGCTCGCCGAGATCCACGCCGACCTGGCCCGGGACCAGGCGATGGCGCGGTTGGTGCAGGGGGATGTGGGCAGTGGCAAAACCGTGGTGGCGATTGCTTCCTTACTCACGGCCATTGATGCCGGCTGCCAGGGGGCCCTGATGGCGCCCACCGAGGTGCTGGCGGCCCAGCACTATCAAAAGCTCTGTGAGTGGCTGCCCCAGCTCCATGTCAGCGTCGCCCTGCTCACCGGCTCCACCCCCGCCAAGCGGCGCCGCGACCTGCTGGCCGACCTCGACAACGGCACCCTCAAGATCCTGGTGGGAACCCATGCCCTATTGGAGGATCCGGTGCGCTTTGCCCGCCTCGGCCTGGTGGTGGTCGACGAGCAACACCGCTTCGGCGTGCACCAACGCCATCGCCTGCTCCATAAGGGCCTGCAACCCCATCTGTTGACGATGACGGCGACGCCGATTCCCCGCACCCTGGCCCTGTCAATCCATGGCGATCTCGATGTCAGCCAGATCGATGAATTGCCGCCGGGCCGCACCCCGATTCGCACCCAATTGATCAAGGGCGGTGAACGCCAGCAGGCCTATGACCTGATCCGCTCTGAGGTGGAAGCCGGCCAGCGGGCCTATGTGGTGTTGCCCCTGGTGGAGGACTCGGAAAAGCTGGACCTGCGCTCGGCGGTGGAGGTCCATCGCCAACTGAGCGAGGAGGTGTTCCCCGACCTCAACGTGGGCCTGCTCCATGGCCGCCTGGCCAGCGCCGACAAGCAGGCGGCGATCGGCGCCTTTGCGGCGGGCCAGACCCAGGTGCTCGTCTCCACTACGGTGGTGGAGGTGGGGGTGGATGTGCCCCAGGCCAGCGTGATGGTGATCGAACATGCCGATCGCTTTGGCCTCTCCCAGTTGCACCAGTTGCGCGGCCGCGTCGGCCGGGGGGCGGCGGCCTCCCATTGCCTGTTGATCAATGACAGCCGCAATGCCCAGGCCCGCCAGCGGCTTGAAGTGTTGGTGCGCTCCAGCGATGGCTTCGAGATTGCCGAGATGGACCTGCGCCTGCGCGGTCCGGGCCAGGTGCTGGGCACGCGCCAATCGGGCCTGCCGGATTTGGCCCTGGCCAGCCTGAGCGACGACGGCGCCGTGCTCGACCAGGCCCGCGAGGCGGCCCAGGCCCTGATGGCCCGCGATCCCGACCTGGCCGAGCACCCGGCCCTGGCCGCCGCCCTGGCCGAGCAACGCCAGCGCCTCACCCAGATGGATCGCCTCAATTAGGCAGGGCCGCTGGATGGGGGCTACCCAGGTGCTGCAGGCGCTTGATTCCGCCGGCTTGGGCCTGCCCTAACGGCGAGCTTGACCAGTAGCCCCAGCTTGAATGGGCGATGAAAGCGGGTGCTGGAGCCCTTTCCCCCTAGGCATGACCTTTCAAGCCCCTACCCAGCGCCCCTGGAGTCCGATCCCAATCGTGGAGCTGGGGGAGCCCCTGGAGCCCATCCCCTCCTTCCTGGCGCGGCTGGAACCCCATCCCTATGGGGCCCTGGGCGCTCCCTATGGGGCTGGGGCCGATCCCTTCCGCCTGCGCTCCGGCGTGGTGCGGCAGCTGCTGGTGGCCGAGCAGCACTTGGCGGTCCTGCGCCCCGGTTGGCGGCTGCTGATCTTTGATGCCTGGCGGCCATTGGCGGTGCAGCGCTTCATGGTCGAGCAGGCGATTGGCGAGCAATGCCGCCTCCGGGGGGTGGATCCCCAGGTCCCGTCTGGGGCCCTGGCGGCGATCGTGGCGGAGGTGGGTCGCTTCTGGGCGTCCCCCAGCGAGGATCCGGCCACGCCACCGCCCCACAGCACCGGCGCAGCCGTGGACCTGACCCTGGCGGGTCCTGAAGACCCCGCCGGCATGGGGGCCCCTGGCCCACTCCAGCAGCTCGACCTGGGCGCCCCGATTGACGCGATCGGGGCCGTGTCCGAGCCGGGCCACTTTGCGGCGGCGGCCCTAGCCGACCCCAGCGGAGCGGCTGCCCGCTGGCATGGCCGGCGCCAGCTGCTGCGCCAGGTGATGGAGATGGCTGGCTTTGCCCAGCACCCCAACGAGTGGTGGCACTTTAGCCTGGGCGACCAACTCTGGGCCTGGCGCACTGGCGCCCTGGCGGCCCGTTATGGCCGCTGGATCGGGGATGGCACCCTCTGAACAGCGCCCCCAGAAAGCCCACTCTGAGATCCCGGCCGAACCCCCGCCCCGGTTATTCCTTGGGCAGCAGGGCCAGCACGGCGTCCCGGCCTAGGGAGTGGATGTGGTCGCCAAAGCTGCGGCGACCGCCGGCCTCACCCCAGCCGCGCAGCAGGGGCTCCAGGGTGGTTTCGAGAGCATCGAGGTTCAGGCGCTCCAGGTAGGGCTCGGCCAGGCGGCTGAGGTTGGGGGTGCCCCCCAGCCAGAGCTGGTATTGGTTGGGACCGCTGCCCACCAGGCCCAGTTCGGCCATGTAGGGCCGGGCGCAGCCATTGGGGCAGCCGGTGACGCGCACCAGGATCGGCCGCTCGATCTGCAGCTGGCGCAACTGGCCTTCCAGCCGCTCCAGGATCGCCGGCAGCCCCCGCTCGGCCTCGGTCACGGCCAGGCCGCAGAGGGGCAGGGCCGGGCAGGCGAGGGCGTGGCGGGCCAGCAGGCTGGTTTCGCCGGGGTTGTCGATCCCTAGGGCCGCCAGGCCGGCGCGCACGCTGGCCTTCTGGCTGGTGCCGATGTTGCAGAGCAGCAGGTCCTGATTGGGGGTGAGGCGGATCTCCAGCTGGTAGGTGGCCACCAGCTGGCGCAGGCCCGCCTTGAAGGGGCCGGAGACCCGGCCACTGAGCACGGGCAGGCCCACGAACCAGGTGTTTTGGCCCTGGCGATGCCAGCCCAGGTAATCGAGGAGCTTGTTGGTGGGCTCGCTGTGGAGCGGCTTGATCGGATGCTGGAAATAGCGGCCCGTCAGTTCGGATTGGAACCAGGCAATGCCGCGTTCGTGGATCAGATACTTCATGCGCGAATGGCGCCGCTGCTGGCGATCGCCGTGGTCCCGTTGCACAGCCGCAATCGCCTGCACCAGATCCAGCACATGCTCGGCCGCCACATAACCGAGGGGATCGGCGGTGCGGGCGAAGGTTTCCTCCTTGTTGTGGGTGCGGCCCATGCCGCCACCCACATACACATTGCAGCCCCGCAGCTTGCCGTTGGGGTAGGCGAAGGCCACAAGACCAATGTCCTGGGTGAGCAGGTCCACCGAGTTATCCCCCGGCACCGTGACCGCGACTTTGAACTTGCGCGGCAGGTAGGTGGAGCCATAGAGGGGCTCGCTGACATCACCGCTGAACACGCCGCCTTCCAGTTGGCGCTTGCGCACCTTCTTCACCGGCGCGGTCGGTTTGATCCGATAGCTCAGTTCGCCATCGACCCAGAGGTCCAGGTAGGAGCCTTCGGCAGCGGTGGGGGTGAGCAGGTCGGCGATGTCATCGGCCAGGCGGCGGGCGGCCGGGTAGGCGCCCTGTTCAAACGGGGCCGCCGGCGCCATCACGTTGCGGTTGATGTCGCCGCAGGCGGCCAGGGTGGAGCCCATGGACCGCACGATCGTGCCGATCACCTCCTTGAGGTTGCCCTTGCGCACGCCATGCATCTGGAAGGCCTGGCGGGTGGTGGCCCGCAGCGTGCCGTTGCCGAGCCGATCGGCCAGGTCATCCATGGCCAGAAACAGGCTGGCGGGGATGCGGCCGCCGGGGCTGCGCAGCCGCAGCATCATCTGCCAGTCCTTCTCCTGGCCTTTTTGGCGATTTTCGCGGTTGTCCTGTTGGTAGCTGCCGTGGAATTTCAGCAACTGCACGGCGCCATCCGTGAAGTGATGGGCGTCGTTGGCCAGTTCGGTGGCCAGCGGTTCCTTCAGGTAGCCGCTGTCGGCCTTGAGCTGTTCAAATTTGGTGCGCTCGCTGCCGCTGGCCAGGCTGGCAAAGGCCCCCTGGTCGCCCTGCAGCAGCGGCGGCACCCCCACCGGGGTCTTGGTGGTCGGGTTCTGGGCCTGCTGTAAGCCGACCGGGGAATCTGAAGTCTGCCCAGCAGTCACGGTCACAGGGTCGCCCTTACCTGGATTGACCGTAGCGAAACGCCCCTGGCCATTTGGTTGTGGGGTTACATGTCCCTAACGGGAGCCGGGACTGGCTGGCTCGCCGGGCCCCAGGCTCCGGGCCGGCTGCAAGCGCCCGGCAGGCTCCCTGGCCTGGCCCGCCCCCTCGGCAGCGGGGCAACGACGCCATCCCCATCCCCAGCCCCGGCCCCTCCATAAACTCAGCCCATTGCTTGCGCCTGCCCCGTGTCGACCTTTCTGCTTGAGATCGGCACCGAGGAGCTGCCCGCCGATTTTGCCCGGCTGGCCCTGCCCCAGCTCGAAGCCTTGGTGCACCGCGACCTGGCCGAGCGGCGCCTGAGCCATGGGCCGGTCACGGTCACCAGCACCCCCCGGCGCCTGGCCCTGCTGGTGGCCGATCTCGCCGCCAGCGCCGCCGACCTCGAGGAGGACCGCAAGGGGCCACCGGCGGCCCAGGCCCTTAACGATGGGGTGCCCACCCCGGCGGCGATCGGCTTCGCCAAGCGTTGTGGCATCGAGGCCAGCGCCCTGGAGGTGCGCGACACCGCCAAGGGGCCCTTTGTGTTCGCCCGGGTGCGGGAACCTGGCCTGCCGGCGGCCGAGCTGCTGGCCGCCTGCATCCCCCCATGGATTGCGGGCCTGCAGGGCCGCCGCTTCATGCGCTGGGCCGAGGGTGAGAGCCGCTTTTCGAGGCCCGTGCGCTGGCTGGTGGCCCTGCTCGATGGCGCCGTGATCCCGGTGACCCTGGCGGGCAGTGATCCCGAGGTGAGTGCCGGCCGCCTCAGCCGGGGCCACCGGCTGCACGCTGCCCAGGCTGGTGAGGGGAGCGGCGGGGCCAGCGGCGTTTCGATCGCCACGGCCAGCGCCTATGCCGAAACCCTGGCGGCTGCCGGGGTGGAGGTGGATCGCCAGCGCCGCGCCGCCATGATCCGCGCCGCCGTCGAGTCGGCCGCCGCCGTCCTGCAGGCCCGCCCCGACCTGCCCCAGGAGCTCTTCGATGAACTCACCGACCTAGTAGAGGCGCCCCTGCTGATCGAAGGCTCCGTGCCCGAGGCCTACCTGGCCCTGCCCGCCGAGGTGCTGAGCACGGTGATGCGCGCCCACCAGCGCTACGTCCCCCTCTATCGCCTGCAGGCGGAGATCGATCCCCTGGCCCTCGATGCCCGCTCCAGCCTGCTGCCCACCTTCCTCTGCATCGCCAACAGCCTGCCCGCCGCCACCGCCACGGTGCGCCGCGGCAACGAGCGGGTGCTGAAGGCGCGCCTGGCCGATGCCGAGTTCTTTGTGGCGGCTGATCGGGCCGTGGCCAGTATCGATCGCCGCGACCAGCTGGCCCGGGTCACCTTCGCCGAGGGACTGGGCAGCCTGCTGAATCGGGTCGAGCGGCTCGAGTGGTGCACCGATGTCTTGGTGGAGCAGTTGGGCCTGGGCGACCAGGACGCCGCCCACGCCCGCCGCGCCGCCCACCTCTGCAAGCACGACCTGGTCAGCCAGATGGTGGGCGAATTCCCCGAGCTCCAGGGGGTGATGGGTGGCAAATACCTGCTGGCGGAAGGGGAATCCTGGCCCGTGGCCCTGGCCGTGCTCGAGCATTACCTGCCCCGCGGCGCCGGCGACGCCCTGCCCTCCTCTACCGCTGGTGCGGTGGTGGCCCTGGCCGAACGGCTGGAGCTGTTGCTGAGCATCTACGCCAAGGGGGAGCGGCCCAGTGGTTCCTCCGACCCCTACGCCCTGCGCCGGGCCGGCAACGGCCTGCTGCAGATCCTCTGGCACCAGGGCTGGCGCCTCGATCTCCAGGCTTTGCTGCAGCGCGCCTGCGCCCATTGGGCCGAGCTGCTGCCCGCCTTCCAGGTGGACTCCGCCGCCCTGGCGGCGGACCTGGGCGAGTTCCTGCGCCAACGGCTCGTGAGCCTGCTGGAGGAGGGGGGCCTGCCGACCGACCTGGTTCAGGCTGTGGCTGGCGAAGGGGTTGGCATGGCACGCGTGCTGGCCGATCCCGCCGATGCCCGCCAGCGGGCCGAACTGCTAGTGACCCTGCGCGCCAATGGCCAGTTGGCGGCGGTGCAGGCCGTGGTGACCCGGGCGGCCCGCCTGGCGGCCAAGGGCGACCTGGCCCTCGATGTGCTCTCGCCCATGGGGGTGGTGGCGCCCGATCTGTTCGAGAAACCCAGTGAGGCCGCCATGCTCACCGTGCTCCAGGACCTGGAGCCGATCGTCTCTGGCACGGGCACCGAGCGTTACCAGGCCCTGGCCGATGGCCTGGCCCAGGGGGCCGCAGCCCTGGCGGCCTTCTTCGATGGTGACCAGAGCGTGCTGGTGATGGTGGACGATCCGGCCGTGCGCCGCAACCGGCTCAACCTGCTGGGCCTGGTGCGCAATCAGGCCTCGGTGCTGGCCGAGTTCGAACGCATCAACGGCTGAACCGGTGGCTGGGCCCAGGCCAGGGCGCCGCAGTAGCCCGGGGGTAAGGCCAGATCCACCAGTTTGGTGGAGGGGGCCCGGTTTGCTTGGGCCTGGCGCAGGGCTTCTAGCCCCGCCAGCCCCTGGCCACTGCATTTGAGCTGGGCCTCCAGCCGGCACCACTGGCGAAGCAGGAAGGCGTGCCGTTGATCCGCCGGGAGGTTTGCCTGGTCCGCCCGTTGCTGCTCCGTGAGCAACCGGGGCGCAAGCCTTTCGAGATTGCAACGACGATCGAGCCGCTCCCCATCCACCCCAACGGCTTGGCTGGGATGGAGGGCGAGCAAAACCAGCTCGCCCGCATGGGAGAGGTTGAACTGGGGGGGATCGGGCACCCTGGGGCTGGTTATCAGCCTGGGTTTGCCGCCCCGCCCCGCCTCGAAGTGCAAGGCGGCGGGCTCCGTAGCGAGTAGGTGGCCGAGCAGGCGCCGCAGGCCAGCGCGGGCGAGCCCATGGCGCCAGCGATCCCAAGGGTGGCGAAAGGAGTCCAGGCGGGCCAGCTCTGCGGCGTTTAAATCGCCAAGGAGGGCTGGAGGAAGGGGCCCAATCCCGGTTTCCATCGCCCCAATCGCATCAACCTGCCAGCCCAATTGCATGACGAGGGGCGGATCCCCGGGTGCCAACCCCATCCCCATGCGGGCCTGATCCGGGATCGGATCACCTAGATCCCAACAAAGGGGGGCCAGGGGGGGCAAGGGGTCGGGCAGGGGGCCAGGTCCAATGGGGTCAACCTATCGAAGGAGCGGCCGAGTCAAAGGGTTACGACGTCCCAGGGGCTGGTTGTCCTCTAGTCGGGCTGGAGGGTTATGCCAGGACATGCAATTGTCCTGGACGGGTAGTGGGTTTTGCGAGTCGATTATCCCAACAGCGGCATCAGTGATTGGATTGGGAGCAGTGCTGCCCAAACAATCAGGGCCAGCTTGTCGCTATGCCTTGACCTTGGAGATATCTAGTACAGCTCCTACGGGGGCGTTAGCGATTGGCTTGAGATCGCGGGGTGGGGATTGGCCCTTGGCCGATTGGGTTGACCCCGACCAGGGGCGGTGGCTCGATCCAGTCGACGGCCCCGGCCGAGGGCCTGGAGCACTGGCGCCGCAAGGGGGCCCTGGTGGCCTGGTCCCCTGGCCCCACCTACGATCCCCATTCACGCCCCCCAGCGCCCCCTCGCCGCGATGAGCACCTACTCCTTTGACGTCGTGTCCGACTTCGACCGCCAGGAACTGGTGAACACCCTGGACCAGGTGCGGCGCGATGTGGTGCAGCGCTACGACCTCAAGGATTCGGCCACCGAAATTGAGCTGGAGGAGACCAGTTTCACGGTGACCAGCGCCAGTGAGATGGCCCTGGTGGCGGTGGAAGACCTGCTGCGCCAGAAGGCCACCAAGCGCGACCTATCCCTCAAGATCTTCGATTTCCAGACCCCCGAGCCCGTCGGTGGTAACCGGGTCAAGCAGGAGGTGAAGCTGCGCAAGGGCCTCTCCCAGGAGATTGCCAAGGCCCTCAGCAAAACGATCCGCGACGAGCTCAAGAAGGTGACCGTGGCGATCCAGGGGGACAGCCTGCGCATCACCGGCAAGAACAAGGACGACCTGCAGCAGGCGATCCAGCTGCTGCGGGCCCAGGATGTGGACGTGCCCCTGCAGTTCGAGAACTACCGCTGATGGCTGCCAGGCTTGGGCGCTACCGGGCGTCTGCTGCCCTGGCCTGGGCCCTGGCCTGGGCCCCCGCTACGGCCTGGGCTATGGCCCCTGCCCATGGGGCTGGGACGGTGGCCCCGGCCGGCGCCCCTTCCCGTCCAGCGTCCGCTTTGCCCGCCGGGCCGCCGCCAGCCTCGCCGGCGGCCACCGATCTTCAGGAGGGCGCCCAACGCTTCCGCCCGATCGTCTCAGGCGCAGGCATGGTGGCGGCCCAGGAGGCCCGGGCTGCGGCCGTGGGGGCATCGATTTTGCACCAGGGTGGTAACGCGGTGGATGCGGCCGTGGCCACCTGTTTTGCCCTGGCCGTGACCCTGCCCCAGGCCGGCAACCTGGGCGGCGGCGGATTTCTGGTGTTATGGCTGCCCCAGGCCGACGCCAAACGGGCCTGGGCTCCTGCCGTGCCGATCGGCCGGGGTCAGGCCGTGGCCCTCAATTTTCGCGAGACCGCTCCCCTGGCCGTGCGGCCCGAGCTGTTTCTCCGGGCCGATGGCAGCGTCGATCGCATCAAGGCCACCCGCAGCCTGCTCAGCACGGGGGTGCCGGGCACGGTGGCCGGGCTCACCCTGGCCCAGGCCCGCTACGGACGCCTGCCGCTTAAGCGCGTGCTGGCGCCGGCGATCGAGCTGGCGGAGCGGGGTTTTCCGGTGGGGGTGGAGCTGGCCGAGTCCCTGGCCGCTGCCGCGCCCCTGCTCCAGGCCGATCCCAGCTCCCGCCGCCAATTCTTCAAGCCCGGAGGGCAGCCCTACCGGCCAGGGGAGATCTTGCGTCAGGGCGATCTGGCCCGCAGCCTGCGCCGCATCGCTAGCGAGGGGGCGCCCGGTTTCTATGGCGGCCCGGTGGCCCGGGCGCTGGCAGCCCTGATGGCCCAGCGGGGGGGACTGATCACCACCGCCGATCTGGCGGCCTATCGGGCCCGGTGGCAGGCCCCCTTGCAGGGGCGCTTCCGCGGGTATCCGGTGCTGACCATGCCGCCCCCCAGTGGCGGCGGGATCACCTTGCTGCAGCTGCTCAACGTGTTGGAGCCCCTCAAGCTGGAAGCCTCCGGTGCCAACAGTGCGGCCACGATCCACCGGCTCGTGGAGGCGATGAACCTGGCCTACCGGGATCGCAACCGCCTGCTGGGCGACCCCGACCACGTGGCCATGCCCCTGGAGCAGTTGCAAAGCTCTGCCTATGCCGCCCTGCAGCGTTCGAGGCTGGATCTCAACCGTCACCGGCCCGCCGCCCAGTTGGAGGCAGACCCCACCGCCCTGGGCGGCGGCAGCAACACCACCCACGTGTCCGTCGCCGATCGCCAGGGGGGACTGGTGGCAGTCACTACCACCTTGAACGGGGCCTACGGCAACGGCATCAGCGTGCCGGGGGCGGGCTTCCTGCTCAACAACGAACTCGACGATTTCAGCCTTAAGCCCGGAAGCGCCAATGGCTACGGCCTGGTGCAGGGGGCGGTCAATGCCATCGCCCCGGGCCGGCGGCCCCTGAGTTCGATGACCCCCACCCTGGTGTTCCGCCCCTCGGGGGAGCCGCTGCTGGCCACGGGCAGCCCGGGCGGCAGCCGCATCATCACCACCGTGCTGCAGGTGCTCTTGAACCGGCTGGTGTTTGGCCTCAACCTGGCCTCGTCGGTGGCGGCCCCCCGGATCCATAGCCAGCTCTGGCCCGACCAGATCAGCCTCGAAGAGGGCATCAGCCCCGACACCCGCCGCCTGCTGGAGGCCATGGGCCACAAGCTGGTGGCCGTGCCGGCCATGGGCTCGGCCAATTCGGTGGAAGTGGTGCCAGCCAAGGGAGTCCGTCCCGGGCCCGGGATTGGCAGCGGCCGCACCCGCTCAGGCGGCAGCCTCGGCGTGGCCGATCCGCGCCGCCGCGATGCTGCCGCCGTTGCCGAAGGGCCCTGAGGCGCCCGCGGCAGTTCAAACCTGAAGGGCCTTCACCCCAAGGGCTCCGTGCCCGGGCCTCAGGCGATCTCGGCGAAGCTGTCGCGGAAGGCGACAATCGTGGTGTCGATGTCGTCGTCGCTGTGGGCTAGGGAGGTGAAGCCGGCCTCAAAGGCACTGGGGGCCAGATACACGCCGCGCTCGAGCATGGCCCGGTGCAGTTTGCCGAAGCGCACCGTGTCGGCGGCCTTGGCCGCTTCGAAATTGTGCACGGGCCCCTCGCACAGGAAGAAGCCGAACATGGCGCTAATCGAGCTGCCGCAGATCGGCAGCCCCACGGCTTCGGCCGCCGCCAGGATGCCGCCTGAGAGCCGCTTGGTGATGGCGTCGAGGCGCTCGTAGGTGCCGGGCTGCTTCAGCAGTTCCAGGGTCTTGATGCCGGCGGTCATGGCCAGGGGGTTGCCGCTGAGGGTGCCCGCCTGGTACATGGGGCCCGCCGGGGCCACCATGGCCATGATGTCGGCGCGACCGCCGTAGGCGCCTACCGGCAGGCCGCCGCCAATCACCTTGCCCATGGTGGTGAGGTCGGGGGTGATGCCGAACTTGGCCTGGGCGCCGCCGTAGCTGATGCGAAACCCCGTCATCACCTCGTCAAACACCAGCAGGGCGTCGTTTTCCTTGGTGATCTCGCGGATGCCCTCTAGGAAGCCGGGCTCGGGGGTGATGAAGCCGGCATTGCCCACCACCGGCTCGAGGATCACACCGGCAATGGCCCCAGGGTTTTCGGCAAAAAGGGTTTTGACCGCCTCCAAATCGTTGTAGGGGGCGGTGAGGGTGCTGGCGGCGGTGGAGCGGGGCACGCCGGGGGAATCGGGCAGGCCGAGGGTGGCAACCCCGGAGCCGGCCTTCACCAGGAACATGTCGGCGTGGCCGTGATAGCAGCCTTCGAACTTGATGATCTTTTCGCGGCCGGTGAAGGCGCGCATCAGCCGCAACACCGACATACAAGCCTCGGTGCCGCTGTTAACGAAGCGCACCATCTCCACCGAGGGCACGGCGTCAATCACCATGGCGGCCAGGGTGTTTTCCAGCTCGCAGGGCGCGCCAAAGCTGGTGCCCTTATCGAGGGCCTCATGCAGGGCGGCGATCACCGCGGGATGGGCATGGCCGCAGATGGCCGGTCCCCAGCTGCCGATGTAATCGATATAGCGGTTGCCATCCACGTCCCAGGCGTAGGCGCCTTTGACGCGGTCAAACACGATCGGCTGGCCGCCAACGGAGCGGAAGGCGCGCACCGGGGAGCTGACCCCACCGGGCATCAGGCCCTGGGCGGCGCTGAAGAGGGCCTGGGAACGGGCGGTGTTCAGGGCAGGAGCCGAAACAGAGGCCGAGGTCAAGACAGGTTCCGCAGACGGTGGGGGGAGGTGGCGCCTGCCGAAGCGGAACCAGCCATCGCCCATATTGACGCAACCTTGGGCCGTTCGGGCCGGGGGCCCCTGACTCGTTATGGTGACAGTCCTGATCAGGCTCCCCGGGGCTGGGATCAACGACCAATCCCCAGCGGCCCAGGCGTCCCCAGTCCGTGTTTGACCCCCTGGACCCCGCCCAAACCCGAGCCGAGCCCCCTGGCCAATCCCTAGGTCAGGGCTCCTCTCCAGGCTGCGGGCCCGGCCAGCCCCATGACTGGACTGCGCTGGCCCGGGCCCTGCGCCAGCTGTTGCCCGCGAAGGCCGTGGTGACCGCCCGCCAGGAGCTGCTCGCCTACGACAGTGACGGCCTCACCCTGGAGCGCCACCAGCCGCCCTTGGTGGTGTTGCCGGAAACCACCGAGCAGGTGGCGGCGGTGCTGCGGCTTTGTCACCAGCGCTCGATTCCCTTTGTGGCCCGGGGCAGTGGCACGGGCCTCTCCGGTGGCGCCGTGGCCGAGCGGCAGGCCCTGGTGATTGCCACCAGCCGCATGCGCCAGGTGCTCTCGGTGGATCTCGCCAACCAGCGCATCACCGTGCAGCCCGGCGTGATCAACAGCTGGGTGACCCGCTCGGTGGTGGGCGCCGGTTTTTATTACGCCCCCGATCCCTCCAGCCAGCAGGTCTGCACGATCGGCGGCAACGTCGCCGAAAACTCCGGCGGCGTCCATTGCCTCAAGTACGGCGTGACCAGCAACCATGTGCTGGCCATGGAGGTGGTGCTGCCCGATGGCACGGTGACGACCCTGGGGGGCCCCCAGCCGGAGATGGCGGCCCTGGATCTGCGGGGTGTCTTTATCGGTAGCGAGGGCACCTTGGGCATCGCCACGGCGATCACCTTGCGCCTCCTGCCAGCCCCGGCGACGGTGGCCGTGTTGCTGGCCGATTTCGCCTCGATGGCGGCGGCCGGCGAGGCGGTGCGACAGATCACTGGCGCCGGGGTGATGCCCGCCGGCATGGAAATGATGGATAGCCTCTGCATTCAGGCGGTGGACGATTACTTCGGCTTCGACGAATACCCGCGCGAGGCGGCGGCCGTGCTGCTGGTGGAGCTCGATGGCCAGGAGCAGGAGGTGCGGGATTCGGTGCAACTGGCCACCCGCCTGTGCCTTCAGGCGGGCGCTGGCAGCGTGCGCCAGGCCTGGGACGAGGCGGCCCGGGCCCGGCTCTGGAAGGGGCGTAAATCGGCGATCACGGCCCTGGGCCGCCAGTCGCCCAGCTACTACCTCCAAGATGGCGTGGTGCCCCGCACCGCCCTGCCCCAGGTGTTGGCGGCCATCGGCGACTTGAGCCGGGAGCATGGCCTGAGCGTGGCCAACGTGTTCCATGCCGGCGATGGCAATCTCCACCCCCTGATCCTCTATCGGGGGTCCGATCCGGCGATTCAGGAGCGGGTGCACCGGCTCGGTGGCGAGATCCTGCGGCTTTGCATCGCCGCCGGCGGCAGTATCACGGGCGAACACGGCGTGGGCAGCGACAAGCGCTGCTACATGGACTGGATGTTCAGTGCCGACGACCAGGCCACCATGCAGTTGGTGCGCCAGGCCTTTGATCCCCAACGCCTTGCCAACCCCGGCAAGATCTTTCCCACCCCGAAAACCTGCGCCGAATCGGCCCGCCGGGCCGTGGAGCTCAAGGTGCAGGGGGTGCCGCTGCCAAAAGGGGTGGTGGCCTTCTAGGGCAGGGGCCTGGGAGGTTTGGGATCCGGGACCCTACGGCTCCTGAGCTGCGGCTCTGGGGGCGTCCGGCTCGGCGTCTTCGCCCCCAAACTCCTCTTTATTCCTCCTCTTCGCCTTCGTCCTCGTCATCGCCGGCGGGTGGCCAGGCCAGGTTCACCACCACCGGCGCATGGTCACTGGGCTTCTCGTTGCCCCGCACCGCCTTGTCGATCACGCAGCCGGTGGCGCACTCCACCAGCTCCTCGGAGAGATAGATGTGGTCGATGCGCCAGCCCCGGTCCAGGTCCCAGCCGCCGCTGCGGTAGTCCCACCAGCTCCAGTGGCCGCTGGCGGGCTCAAACAGGCGGAAGCTGTCCTGCAGGCGCCCGCCCAGGGCCTGGCGCAGGGCCAGCCGTTCGGGTTCGCTGGCCATGATGCCGCCCTCCAGCCGGGCCGGGTTGTGGATATCACGGGCCTCCAGGGCGATGTTGAAATCCCCCACCACACAGAGGGGGTCGCCTTGGCGCTCCAGTTCCGCCAGGTAACGCTGTAGGCAGGCCAACCACTCGAGTTTGTAGGCGTATTTCTCCGATTGGAGCGAGGAGCCATTGGGCACATAGAGATTGAGCACCCGCACGCCATCGACCAGGGCGCTGATCACCCTTTTTTGCTCCCCCAACCGCTCGGCGTCGGCATCCCCGTTCAGCAGGGCAGGGAAGCCGATCCGCACGTCCTCCAGGGGCACGCGGCTCACCAAGGCGACGCCGTTGTAGGCCTTCTGGCCGCTGATCGTGGCGTCGTAGCCGAGGGCGCGGAAGGCGTCATGGGGAAAGCTGCCGTCCTCCACCTTGGTTTCCTGCAGGCAGAGCAGCTCGGGTTGGTTCTGCTCCAGCCAGGCGGTCACCTGGTCGAGGCGGCTGCGCACCGAATTGACATTCCAGCTGGCAATCCGCATGGACCTGGCCGTGGCAGCAATCCGGTCCATTTAGCATTCAGGCAGAACCGCCCCCCTGATCCCCTGGCAATGGCCCCCCTTCGCCGCCGCCGCAGCGCCCCAGCCGACAGCCGTTGGCCCGTCGTGCTGCCGGGTCTTGGTCTGGTGTCGTGTCTCTGCCTTGGCGCCTTGCTGGCCCCCGGCTTCGCCCGCGCTGACTACGCAGCAGGCCAGTCCAAGCAGGAGCAACAGTTTTACGACTACGGCCCCAGCAGCGGCTCCGGCAAGGGAGGCGGCTCGATCCTCGATTCCACCAACCCGATGGATCTGATGAACAAGCTGCGCAAGAGCACGGCCATGGATGAGGCCACTCCCCCGGGCGATGCCATCGACCAGGCCCTCAAGGCCCTCCAAAACCCGCCGCCCCCGCCCCAGAAGACCGTCCAGGTGCCCTTGAAGGCCCCCTGAGGTCAGCTAGACCCCAGCTCACTGCCACCTGGTCCAGCCGTTTGGCCCCGGGGCCCCCGAGCCGGGAGCGGGCCTGGACCAGGGCCCGCTGGCTGGCCTGACCATTCCCCTGCTGGTGGCGCACTAGGGCCAGGGCCAGCCAGGGACGGGGATCCCTGGGGAAGGCCCCACCCAACTCTTGATTGAGCTGGGCTGCCGCCGCCAGGTCCCCCTGGCGTTGGATCAGGTCGGCTAGCAGCAGGCCGATCGCCAGGGCCTGGGGCTGGAGGCTGGGCTTGCGGGCCTTCTCCAGCAGGCCCTGGAGCTGGGCGCGGGCTTCGCTGCCCCGGCCCTGCTCGAATTCGAGCAGGGCCATGCGCTGTAGGGCTTCGATGTGCATCGGATCCTGGTTGAGGATCTGGCGCAATTCCCGTTCCGCTCCGCTGCGGTCTTTGGCGTTACGGCGCAGGTCGGCCAGCAGCAGCCGCAGGGCCCAGCGCCCGGGCTCCTGGTCGGCCATTTGTTCGAGCAGGGTGATCGCTTCGGCTTGGCGACCGAGGCCCAGCAGCAGGCTGAGTAGGCGCTGGCGATCTTGGGTCGGGGCCGCTCCGCTGGCCAGCTTGCCCTGGAGCTGGTCCACCTCAGCCCGCACCTGCCGCTGGGCCGCTCCCTGGCGCTCGCCGCTGCGCTGGCCCAGCCCCCAGCCGGCCCAGGCACAGCCGGCCACCAGGCTGATCACTGCCAGGCGTTTCAGGGCGGGTTGCTTGCCGGCCTTGGCTGGGGAGCCTTCGGTGGGCCCTCCAGAACCGGATCGCTCGGGCATGGGGGCGGGCAGGCACCGTTGGGCCCCAGTCTGGGGCCTGCGGCTCTGGCTACATTGGCCCGTGGGCCCAGGACACCAGCACGCCCAGGGGGCTCTAGCGACGATGCGTCACCATCCGATTTCGCCGGTTACCGAACCGATGCAGTACCGGGCCATCGGTGTGGTCCGGGGGACCTATCGGCCCAGTGATCCCGAGCAATTGACCCGGGGGGTGATCGAAACCGAGG
Source organism: Synechococcus sp. UW140 (assembly GCA_943369525.1). Taxonomy (GTDB): domain Bacteria; phylum Cyanobacteriota; class Cyanobacteriia; order PCC-6307; family Cyanobiaceae; genus BAIKAL-G1. The sequence continues at coordinate 68,085 of CALRNL020000006.1, read as the reverse complement.
ACGGCACCGCGATTGAGGCGGTGGTATTGGGCCGGGTCCTCACCCTGATGCGCCGCCACCTCGACCTGGCCGAGCCCCATCTCTGGGTGGTCTATCCCCGCTCCCGCGACGAGGACCAGCTGCACCTGCAACTGGTGGGGGTCTGGGAGCCCAGCACCCTCTCCAGCGAGACCAGCCCCGGGGCCAGCGATCCCGAGGACGATGGGGCTGGCGAGCCCGTGGCCTTGGAAGCGTTGGGTTCTGAGTCGGATCCAGCCAGCGATGTCACGGCGGAACCCGCAAGCGATCCCATCCCTGGGGGCGCCGATGCGGTGCCCGAAGGTGACGACTATTTCTCCGTGCGCGGCGAGCTGATCTACACCCGGCCCGAGAGCGGTGATGTGGTGGTGAAGATCCGCCAGCTCCCCCGCCCCGATGGCAGCCGTCCCACCCCGTTCAAGTTGCAGCTCAAGGGTGAGATTCCCCTTGAAAGCCTGCGCCATTTTGTGGCCCTAGACCTGCGCCGCCAGGGCCAGCTCCTGCAGTTGGAACGCCATGAGGTGATTGCGCCCATGCCCCAGCGCGGCAACCGAGGCGGCAAGGGCCGCGGTTCTGCTGGTAAGGGCGGCGGTGGCGGCCGGGGTGCCGCGGCTGGCTCCCGCCAAGGATCTGATCGTGCTGCCGCTGGCCCAGGGGCCGATCGCGCCAAGGGCGAGCGGCCAGCGGCTGGGGGCCGGGGTGAGGCGCCCAAGGGCGATTCCCCCCGGGGTGATGGGCCCCGTCGCAATGCCAGCGCCGTTAGCCGTCCCAGCCGCTAATGGCTGACCCCGCCGCTCCGGCGGCCCTACGGGCAGGCCTGGTGGTGGGCGGCCTCACAGCCACGGCCGTGGTCGGGCCCCTGGTGGGGGTGTCGCCGGCCTGGATTGTGCTGGCGGTGGCCCTTGGTTTGGCGGCCCTCAGCCTGGATGCGGCCCGTTTCGGCGGCCGCGGCGGCCATGTGCTGGCGGAAGCCCTGCCGGGCGGCCAGGCCCGCCTGCGCCGGATTGCCGTGCATGAGGCGGGCCATGGTCTGCTGGCCGAGTCGGAAGGCTTGCCCCTGCGCCGGGTGCTGGTGGGCAGCCTGGCCTGCCTGCGGGCGGGCCTCAACAGCAATGGCAGTACGGAGTTTGCCTCCGAGTTCGTGATGCCTTTCCTGGCCCGGCCGGTAGGAGCCGGTGGCACCCAGCTGGAGGCCGCGCCTCGGGATGGTTCCCCCGATTCGGTGGAAGGGGGGCTCCCAGGGGCCCTCGCTCCAGGCCTGCCGGCGGAGGAGCTGCGCCGTTGGAGCCGGGTGTTGCTCGCTGGCATGGTGGCCGAGGAGCTCATTTACGGCGAGTCGGAAGGCGGCAGCGATGACCGGGCCCTGCTGGGCCGGATCTGGGGCCTGTCGGGCTTTGATGTGGACACGGCCCAGCGGGAACAGCGGCGGGCCCGCCGCGAGGTGGAGCAGGGGCTTAGCAAGCGTCGCCCCGAGCTGGAGCACCGGGCCGAGCGGTTGCTGGCCCAGGCCCCGCGCCTGTTTCGCCAAGCCCCCAGCGCGCCCGAAGGCGATGGTGTCCCACACGAGCCTGGCCAGAACCAACCCATCAACACCGGGCAGCAGCCATGACCCTTGCCCTGGTGGATTGCCCCACGGGCCTGGCCGGCAACATGCTTCTGGCCGCCCTGTTCGATCTCGGTCTGCCCCAGGCGGCGCTCGACGCTCCCCTGGCGGCCCTAGGGCTGGCGGGGGCCTACGCCATCGATCTGGAGGAGCGGCGCAGTGGGGGCCTGCGGGGCCTGCACCTGGCCGTGCGGGGCTTGGAGCCGGACCCTCCCCATCGCCACTGGGCGGAGCTGGAGGCCACCATCGGCGCCGCCCCCCTCGAGCCCCAGCTCAAGCAACGGGTGTTGGCGGTGTTTGGCCTGCTGGCCGAGGCTGAGGCCCAGGTCCATGGCCAGAGCGCCGCCCGGGTCCATTTCCATGAGGTGGGCGCCATCGATGCCCTGGTCGATGTGGTGGGGGTGTGCGCCGGTCTGGCCCATTTCGGCATCGACCAGCTGGTCTGCGCCAGCCCACCAGCGGGCCACGGCACCGTGCAAACGGCCCATGGGCTCCTGCCCCTGCCGGCTCCGGCCGTGCTCGAACTGGCCCGGCTCAAGGGGATTCCCCTGGCCAGTAGCGCCGGCTTCCCGGCGGGCGAGCTCACCACCCCCACGGGCCTGGCCCTGATGGCGGTGCTGGCTGGGCGGTTTGGGCCGGCGCCGGCCCTGGTGCCCCAGGCCGTGGGCATTGGCCTGGGCAGCCGCCAGCTGGATCGCCCCAACCTGCTGCGCCTGGTGTTGGTGGCGGAGATCCCGGCCTTCCCAATCCGATCCAGCCGCCCCGAGGGGGCTGGCCAGGCAGCGGTGGCTGGGGTGGATTGGCCTGGTGCAAGCGTCGAGAACGCCGCCGAGGGCGTGACGGATCAGGCCGAAACCCTCCAGGCTGAAACCCTCCAGGCCGAAATGGCCCTGCCCGAAATCCTGCTGCAACAGCAGGCCCAGATCGATGACGCCACCCCCGAGGATCTGGCCTTTTTGGCCGATGAATTGCGCCGCGCCGGGGCCCTGGAGGTGTTCAGCCAGCCGCTGTGGATGAAAAAGGGGCGCCCGGGGGTGCTATTGACCGTGTTGGCCCGGCCCGAGCAGGCCGAGGGCCTGCGCCGGATCTGGTGGCGCCAGGGCACCAGCCTGGGGGTGCGCGAGCAGCTGCAGCAGCGTTGGGCCCTGCCCCGCACCATCCGGGAGCTGGCCACGCCCCTGGGACCGGTGCGCCTGAAGCAGGTCCAGTTGCCGGCGGGGGAACGGCGCTCCAAACCCGAATTTGATGATCTGGCAGACCTGGCCCGCCGCCATGGCCTGCCCATGGCCCAGGTGCGCCAGATCGTCACGGCGGCCCTGGCCCAGGAGGAGCTGCCATGAGCCAAGGGTCAGGGCCCCAGGGCGGCGCTACCGATGGCGCCGAGCCCAGCTCCCGCAGGTTCCAGCCCCTGGCCCGAGCCCTTGTCGCCCGTTCCCGGCAGCTGGCGGCCCAGCTGGGGCGACTCGCCGCCCGGGCCCAGGGCTTACCGGGCGGCGCCAGCCTCTGGGTGGGCCTGGCCAGTGCCGGTTTTCTGCTGGCGGCCCTGGTGGCCAATGGCCGCCAGTTGCAACAGCTCAGCATCGATGCCCAGGGTTGGGCCTGGCTGCTGTTGGGCCTGGGGCTGGCCCTGCTCAGCCTGGTGGTGAATGGCCTGGCCTGGACCCTGGGCCTGGCCTGGCTGGGCCACCGGCCCCGCTGGCTGCCTGCGGTGCTGCTGTTTCTGGGCTCCAACCTGCGCAAATACCTGCCCGGGGGCGTCTGGCACCTGCTGCAACGGCTGGCCGTGCTGCGCCAGGGCGACCCAGTCCCCGGGATTGCTGGAGCCGAGGGCCCGGTGGCGGCGGCCCTGGACCTGCGCCAGGGGCTGGTGGCGGTGCTGTTGGATCCGGTGCTGATGGCGGTGGCGGCCCTGGCCCTGGTGGCCTGCGGAGGCTGGCAGGGCGGCTTGGCGGCCCTAGGCCTGGCGCCCTTGCTGTTGCTCCAGCCCCGCTGGTTCAGGCCCCTGTTGCTGCGGCTGGAGCGCCGTCGCCAGGGCCAGCTGCAACGCCAGGGCTTGCTAGCGGATGGGGCTTGCGAGGATGGCTCTGGTGGGCCCGGGGGCCAATCGGCCCTGGAGGGCAGCGCGGAACTCCTGGCTACCGGTGTGCCCGAGGGGCCCCTGGGCCTGGGCGCCCCCGGGGCGACCCTGCAGCGCTATCCCCTGGTGCCCCTGCTGGGGGAATTGGCTTTTGTGTTGGTGCGTTTCAGCGGCTTTGCCTGTTGCGTGCTCGCCTTCGATGCGGCGCCCCTGCTGGCCTGGAACCAGTGGCTCAGTGGTTTTGCCCTGGCCTGGACCCTGGGCCTGGTGCTACCCGGCGCCCCGGGTGGCCTGGGGGTGTTTGAGGCGGCCTTGCTGTTGCGCCTCGGCGGCCTGGTGCCGGAGGCGCCCCTGCTGGCGATTGCCCTCAGCTATCGCCTGGTCACCTCCCTGGCCGACCTGCTGGGGGCGGCCACGGCGGAACTGGATCAGCGCTGGTCTTCAGGCCGTTAAGAACCCAGCCCAAGGGTTCGCTGGGGCTCAGGAGCCCAGGAGGGCCGTGCATTCGAGCCGCTCCTGGCTGGCGTCCCGCCGCTGCAGTCGCAGGCGAATCGCTTCGGCCAGGTAGTCGGCGTCTTCGGCCACGCCGCAGAAGCGGGCCGACCCCCAGGTGTGCAGCCAGGGCAGGCCAATGAAATAGAGCCCCTCACTGGCGCTTACCCCCCGCTGGTGGGCGGGATAGCCGCTGCCATCGAACACCGGCACCTCGATCCAGCCGAAATCGGCGCCGTAGCCCGTGCACCAGATCACCGCCGCCAGGGGCTCGGCCCCCAGGTCGAGGGGGGTGGCGTCGTGGCCGGGGCCGGGCTGCCAGCAGGCGCTGTAGGCCGGCTCCTCGGGGGCGTCGAGGCCGCCTTGGGCGATGTAGGCGTCGATGCTGGCGCGGATGCGGCAATAGACGGCATCGGCCTGGTCCAGGTTGGCGGCCAGGTCAGGGGCGAAACGGATCTGGCCCGGCGCCAGGTCCAGCAGGCGGCCATGGAGCTGGAGCCCCTCCAGGGCCCGTTGGCGCAGGTCGATGTCCCGGCCGCCATCGCGGCCGGTGAGGTAGTGGTTCGTTTTGGTGCGCACCAGCTTGGGGTCGGCGTGCTGGTCGATCGGCATGGCGTAGTAGCCCATGCGATCGAGCCAATCGACCACGTCCTTGCCGCGGTGGCGCCGGGGCGAGCGGGGCGCCGAACCCACACTCAGGTGCACCCGGCGGCCGGCCAGGAACAGGTCTTCGGCGATCTGGCAGCCCGACTGGCCGCTGCCCACCACCAGCACGGGTCCCTCCGGCAGCTGGCCTGGATTGCGATAGGCGCGGGCATCGAGCTGCAGCACCGAGGCGGGCAGGCGCTCGGCTTGGGGGTGGCGTTTGGGACGGTGATAACCGCCGGTGGCCACCACCACCTGGTCGGCTTCGATCTCGCCTTCGCTGGTGATTAGGCGATAGCTCGAGCCCTGATCGAGCAGCCGCGACACGGCCACGCCCTCGCGCACATCGGCCCGGATGTGGACGGCAAAGCGGCGCACGTAATCAACGATCTGGTCCCGGGCCATGAAGCCCTCTGGCGCCTCGCCGTCGTAGGGAAAATCGGGCAGGCGGCATTGCCAGTTGGGCGTCACCAGGCAGAAGGAATCCCAGCGCTGCTGCTCCCAGGCGTAGCCGATGCGGTGTTGTTCCAGCACCAGGGGCCGGATGCCGCGCCGTTGCAAACTGCCGGCCACCGCAAGCCCCGCCTGGCCGCCACCGACCACCACCACGGGAACCCGGCGCGGAGTTGGCAGATCACTGGGCACGGAAATGCCAATACATAGGGGTTGTTACCTTGCCTGCGCGCCCCCTGATTTGCGGTAGCAAAGGTAACTTCTTGCCCCGCGATGGCACCTCTGGCCTTGATTAGGGCCTGGAGGGCTTGGTGGAGGTCCCAGGGGCTGGATCGGGGCGGGGATTTGGTTGCATCGGCAACAAAAAACAAAACTTCATCCATGCAACTGTCGGCGGGTCTTTCCCCTCCCCAGGCCTTCGCCCCATGCCAGAAGTCACCCGTCCCGCCAACCAGCCGGGCGATTTCCTTGTTGATTACGAGCAGAAGGTCTTCCCTGATATCATGGCGGAACCGGGCGAAAAAGCCCTGGTCACCTTCCACACCGTGGCCTTTGAGGGCTCGATTGGCCTGGTGAATCTGCTGCAGGCCAGTCGTCTTGTGAATAAGGGTTTTGAAACCTCGATTCTTCTCTATGGCCCCGGGGTGACCCTGGGGGTGCAGCGCGGTTTCCCCAAGCTGGGCGATGCCGCCTTTGATGGCCACCTCAATTTCAACGCCCGCATCCAGAAGTTCATGGACCAGGGCGGCAAGGTCTACGCCTGTCGCTTTGCCCTGCAGGCCCTCTACGGCCATGGCGAAGGGGCCTTGATTCCCGGCATCACGCCCGTGAACCCCCTCGATGTGCTCGACATTATCCTTATGCACCGCAAGGAAGGCGCCTTCATTCTCGACACCTGGACCCTCTGAATCCTGGGGTGCTGGGCTGCCCCTAATTAGGGGTAGCCCAGCACCATTGATGGCTCCCCTGTTCCTGTTCGGCTTGCTCAAACTATTGGTGCTCCATGGCTACAACGATGGCTCCCACGATTATCGTCGCTGCGGCCCAGATCCGGCCCGTGCTGTGGGACCTGGAAGGGTCGCTCTTGCGTCTCCTCGATGCGATCAAAGAGGCGGCCCAATCCGGGGTCGAATTGATTGTTTTTCCGGAGACTTTCCTTCCCTACTACCCCTACTTTTCCTTCGTGGAGCCGGCGGTCTTGATGGGGCGCTCCCACCTGCGCCTTTACAATCAGGCCCTGGAGATTCCCGGTCCGGAAGTGGCCCGGATCGCCGCCGCCGCCCGCCAATACGGCATGCATGTGCTGGTGGGCATCAATGAACGCGATGGCGGCAGCCTCTATAACACCCAGTTGTTGATTGATGATCAGGGCGAGTTGATCCTCAGGCGCCGCAAGATCACGCCCACCTATCACGAACGCATGGTTTGGGGCCAGGGCGATGGCGCCGGCCTGCAGGTGGTGGAGAGCCGCCTGGGCCGCATCGGTGCCCTGGCCTGTTGGGAGCACTACAACCCCCTGGCCCGCTTCGCCCTGATGACCCAGGGGGAGGAACTCCACTGCGCCCAGTTCCCGGGCTCCCTGGTGGGGCCGATCTTTAGCGAACAAACCGCGGTCACCATGCGCCACCACGCCCTCGAGGCCGGTTGCTTTGTGATCTGTTCCACCGCCTGGCTCGACCCCAGCGACTACGCCACGGTCACGCCCGATACCTCCCTGCATAAGGCCTTCCAGGGCGGCTGCCACACGGCCGTGATCAGTCCGGAGGGGCGCTATTTGGCCGGTCCCCTGCCCGAGGGCGAGGGCTTGGCCATCGCCGAACTGGACCGTTCCTTGATCACCAAACGCAAACGCATGATGGATAGCGTCGGCCACTACAGCCGGCCCGACCTGCTCAGCCTGCGCCTCAACCGCAGCCCCGCCAGTCAGGTCGAGCCGCTGGGCCCCCTGGTTGCCCCAGAACTAGAGCCCTCCCCTGCGCCCCTGGCACCCCAGGCTCCAGCCCTGGCGTCTCCCCTGCCCCTGCGGCTGGAGGAACTCACCCGTGGCTGACTCCCCATCCCGGACCAAGACCCCCACTGGGACCGATTCCCCATCCTTGGGCCGGTTCGTCACCGAGCTGCAGGTGCGCGGAGTAGTCGATCCCGCCATCGCCGGCAACCAGGGCCGCCGCGGCGGCGCCGGCCCCTCCGACCACCGGGCCCTGACGATCGAGGGCACCACCGTGATGGTGCCCGTTTACAACGCCGTCTCCCAGGACTCCCCCTTCCAGCTCCGGCAGGACGCCAGCGGCGCCGTGGCCGTGGCGGACCGGGCTGGCGCCGGTCTGGCGACCGTGACCGCGCCGGCGGAGCCCGCCTTCTATGCCCTCAGCACCGCCGAGGGCACCCCCTACAAGGCGATCGCCCTGCTCCATGGCCGCGATGTGCTGGCCACCACCCTGCTGCAGACCTGCATCCGCTTTCGCGACCGCAGCCAGTCCTGCCAGTTCTGCGCCATCGAGCAATCCCTCGATGATGGCCGCACGCTGGTGCGCAAGACCCCGGCCCAGGTGGCCGAGGTGGCCGAAGCCGCCGTGCGCCTCGATGGCGTGCGCCAGCTGGTCATGACCACTGGCACCCCCAACAGCGATGACCGGGGCGCCCGGCTGATGGCGGAAACGGCGGCGGCGGTGAAGGCCAAGGTGGCGATTCCGATCCAGGGCCAGTGCGAGCCGCCCGACGATCCGATCTGGTACCAGCGCATGAAGGATGCCGGCATCGACAGCCTCGGCATGCACCTGGAGGTGGTGGAGCCCGAGGTGCGGCGCCGCATCCTGCCGGGCAAGGCCGAACTCAGCCTGGAGCGTTACTACGACGCCTTCGCCCAGGCGGTGGCCGTGTTCGGCCGCGGCCAGGTGTCCACCTATTTACTGGCGGGCCTGGGCGATAGCGCCGAGTCGTTGATCGCCTGCAGCGAGCGCCTGATCCAGATCGGCGTGTACCCCTTTGTGGTGCCGTTCGTGCCCATTGCCGGCACGCCCCTGCAACACCACCCCGCCCCGAGCACGGACTTCATGGTCAGCGTCTACGGCGCCGTGGCGGCCCTGTTGCGCGCCTCCGACATCAGTGCCGAGGCGATGGCGGCGGGCTGTGCCAAGTGTGGCGCCTGCTCAGCCCTGTCCCTGTTTGAAACCGCCCCCGATCCCCAAGCCTGAATCCAATCCCTAACCCCAGCGCTAGATCCCAGCTAGCAACACCATGTTCTTCATCGATCCCAGTAGCCACGACATCGGCCGAAGCAGCAGTTCGGCGCCGGCCGCCTTCACCCCCTCGGTGCGCTCGGGCCTTGGCATCGATGCCGAGGATTTTCGCCTCTCACCCACGGCCAGTTCTGAACGGTTCTCCTTCCATCTGCTGCGGCCAGGTGCCCCCTTGCTGGCGGAGTATTGGCAACTGCGCAGCGCCATCTTCTGCCAGGAACAACATCTTTTTGAAGACTGCGATCGCGACGACAAGGACGCGATCGCCTACCCGATCGCCGCCCTCAGCCATGACGCCCGCCTCGGTTCCGGAGTGCCCGGCGGCGTGGTCGGGGTGGTGCGGATTTTGGAGGAGAGCCCCCGGGTTTGGTACGGCGGCCGCCTCGGCGTCCACCCCGATTGCCGCCGCCTCAACCAGATCGGCAAGGGCCTGATCTGGAAGGCGGTCACCACCGCCCATGGCTGGGGCTGTGATCGCTTTTTGGCCACGGTGCAAATTCAAAACGTACGCTTCTTTGAGCGGCTCCACTGGCAATCCCTCAACGAGCTTGAGATCCGCGGCGTCAGCCACCACCTGATGGAGGCCGATCTCAGTTACTACGCCCCATCCCTGGAACGGCGGCCCGGGCGGCTGGCGGCATGAGCGGTGACCCAGCCGGCGCCGTGCCGGAGCCTGGTGGTCCCCAGCCCCAAGCCCTCGAGGGTCTCTCCCAGCGTCTGAAGGATTCGGCGGGCCTGGCCAGCAAGCGCGACATCCAGGCGCCGGCCGGCCGCTTTGTCCACCAACCCTTTCCCCAGCTGGGCCCCGCCGCCGCCCTCGGGGATGACGCCGCCCTGCTGCCGGCCGTAGCAGCCCCTTTGCTGCTGGCCTGCGAAGGGCTCCACCCCGGCCTGGTGGAGGAAGACCCCTGGTTCGCCGGCTGGAGCGCGGTGTTGGTCAACCTCAGCGACATCGCCGCCATGGGCGGCAGGCCCCTGGCCCTGGTCAACAGCCTCTGGGCGGGGGGCGCCGGCCCAGCCCAGGCCCTGCTCGCTGGCATGGCCCGGGCCTGTGAGGTGTTTGCCGTGCCGATGGTGGGGGGCCACACGAATTTGCACAGTCCCTACACCGCCCTGTCGGTGGCGGTGCTGGGCACGGCCCCGGGGCCGGTGCTCTCGGCCCGGGCCGCCCGGCCGGGGGATCGCTGTGTCCTGCTGGTCAACACCAGTGGCCGCTTTTATCGCCACTACCCCTTCTGGGATGGGGCCACCAGCGCCGAGCCGGCCCTGCTGCGGGCCCACCTGGAGCTGCTGGTGCAGCTGGCGGCCCAGGGCCTGGCCCACGGCGCCAAGGACATCAGCATGGGCGGCCTGGTGGGCACCGCCGTGATGTTTGCCGAGGCTGCCGGCTGCCGGCTGGAGCTTGATCTCGCTGCGATCAAGCCGCCGTCTGGGGTGGAGCTGGAGGCCTGGCTGGCCTGCTTCCCGAGTTTTGGCTTCCTCTTGGCGGTAGCCCCGGCCAAACTGGCGGCCCTGCAGGAGTGGATCGCGCCCTACCCCGACCTGCTCTGCGCCGAGATCGGTGCCTTTGCTGCTGGCGCCAGCGAGCTGGTGCTGCACCAGGGGGGCGAGCGCCACAGCTTCTGGCAGGGCGAGGAGCCCTTGACCGGTTTCGGGGCCTTGGCTTGACCGGGGCCAGGCTTGACCGGGGCCAGGCGCAGTTAGCGGGGCCAGGCTGTTGCGATGCACACCCCGCCGGAGCCAGGGCTTCGCCACGATCGGGGCATCTTTAATTCTTTTTCCTACCCGTGCCGGAAGTGCTGCTGACGCTGGAGTGGCCCGATGGCAAGAGCACCCAGCTCTATTCGCCTTCCACAGTGATTTATGACTACCTGTCCCCGGGCAACAGCCTGCCGGTGGCTGAATTGGGCCAGCGGGCCAGGGCGGCCCTGGCCGAGGCCAGCGAACGGGTGCGGGCCCGTTACGGCTTTGCTTGCACCCGCACCGATGAGGAACAACGCCGGCTTGAGCCCTGGTTGGAGAGGTTTGGTGCCGATGAGCTGGTGCACATCAGGGCTGGGTCCTGATCGGGTCCTGATGGGCTCCTGGGCTGGTGATGTCTGGGTTCCGAACAGGTGCTGGGCGGAGCTGAAGCTGGGGTCGCCGCGGGATGCGCGTCGCTGGATCCGAGCCGCTGGATCGGCCCCGGGCGTGGGGGCCAGGTTCCTCACATCCCCGTGATCAGCTCCCCCTCCAAAATCATGTTGAAGCGCAGCAAGTCCCCATCGTTGAGTTGCTGGCGGCTGGAGCACTCGAAGTGCTTTTCCAAGGCTTCCCGGCCCCGGGCCGCGTCCCAGCCCAGTTGGGCCAGCAACTGGTCGCTCTGGACCAGCAGGTCCGCCCGCCGTAGGGGCACGGCCACGCTGGCCGGATCGGCGGGGGCCCGTAACTGGCGCACCGCCGCCAGGTAGGCGACCAGGTCGCCGTAGCTGGTGAGGCGGCTGCGGCTGGGATGGCCGAAGGCCCGCTGCAGATAGATCGATTCCTGGTCCCGCTGCCAGCCGAGCCGTTGCAGCTGGAGTTCCAGGGCCGCCAGCTCATCGCTCCAGTCCTCTGGATCGGCGGGAGCCTCGGCGGCCGTCTCCGCCCTTGCGGGGGTGGAGCGGGCCGGGGCGGCCTCGGCGCGGGTGCTGCTGCCGAGGGTCAGCTGGGCCGCTCCCCCTGGCGAACGCCCTGGCTCCCCCTCGTCGCCGGGGTCTTGCGGGGCGGCGGCCGTCGCTTCGCTGGCGGCAAGGGGCCTGGGCCGCGCGGGGGCCGGTTCCGGGCTGCCCGCCCCGCCCGTGGCTGGGGTTGGTTTGACGCTGAGGGCGGCGGGGAAGGGGGAGGCAGGCACGGGCGGCCGGGCCGGTTTGGCCTGGGCCCCTGGCAGGGAGGGCTCCCTTGGGCTCGGCCGCTCCGGCAGCGGGCTGGGGGACTCCTGCGGCGCGGTGGCTGGGGCCTGGCTTGGGGCGGGGACAGGGGCCGGACTGTTGGCTGGGACTAGGACCTGGAGAGGGACCTGGATTGGGGCCTGAACGGATCCCTGGTTTGGCTCTGGTTGGGGCCCGTGGGCTGGGGGGCTGGCCAGCCGCTGCTGCAGCCGCGCCAGGGCCCGGTCCTCGGCCTCTTCGGCGCTGGCCGCTTCGCCCAGGGCGCTGCCGAGGCAGTGGTCGCCGTGCCAGCCCGTCACCAGCACCACCCGGTGGCCGCCCTCGGCATGGACGAGCTGGACCTGGAGCTGCATGGCGTTGGGGTGCTCCCTGGGCTGGGTGAGGGCTTTCTAGAGTGCCTGCTTCGGCTGCGCTGCAGAACCCATGGAAGCGCAGGCGATCCCCACGATCACCCCCCTGATTGAGTCGGCTGACCAGTGGGGCGAAATTCTGGTGCTGCTGCCCCTGCTGGTGGCCCTGGAAGTGGTGCTTTCCGCCGATAACGCCATTGCCCTGGCGGCGATCTCCCGCGGCCTGAAGGACCCCAACCGCCAGACCCAGGCCCTCAACCTCGGCCTGGCCCTGGCCCTGGTGTTTCGCCTCGGCCTGATTGCCGCCGCCGAATGGGTGATTGATTTCTGGCCCCTGCAGCTGGCCGCCGCCGGTTACCTGCTCTGGCTGGCCGCCACCAGCGTGCTCCCCCTGCTGCGCAGCGAGGCCGCCGAAGACGACGGCACCGCTGGCGCCGGGGCCCCTGGGGACCGGAGCGACGGCGAGGCAGGGGCCCCGGCGCCCCATAACCGGGGTCTGGCCTCGGTGATCGTCACCCTGGCCCTCACCGACCTGGCCTTTTCCCTCGACAGCGTTGCCGCCGCCGTGGCCGTCAGCGACCGGCTGCCCCTGGTGATGACCGGGGCGGCGATCGGGGTCGTGGCCCTGCGCCTAACGGCGGGTCTTTTCATCCGTTGGTTGGCGGTGTTCCGCCACCTGGAGGCGGCCGGCTACCTCGCCGTGGGCCTGGTGGGGGTGCGCCTGATCGTGCGGCTGGTGGCTCCCCAGCTGGTGCCTCCGGAATGGGTGCTGCTCAGCGTCGTGGGGCTCCTGTTCGCCTGGGGCTTCTCGGTCCGCAAGCCAGCCCCGGCCGATCCCCTCCGCCAAGCGCCCTCCTGATGCGGGTGGAATTGCGCCAGGCCGGCTCGGGCCAGTTGCTGGAGCAGCTGGAGCTCGAGGAGGTGCCCTATCCCGGCGGCTGGCTGGAGCTGGGGGAGCGCAGTTTCCTGGTGATGCAACGGAGCCACCGCTACCAACTGCGCAATGGCCGCTATGAACTGGCCAGCGTCGCCCTGCAGGTGAAGGCCGAACGCCAGCCTGCCGAGGCCCGCTGGTGGCAGGGTCGCTGGGTGATCGGCGATCCCAACTGCCGCTTTAATGCCCGCACGCCCCTGTTGCGTTGCGCCGTGGTGCCGGAGGGACCTTGCCAGCGCTGTAGCCACTTTGAGCCGGCTAGCTGAGCGCCTAGGCGGCTTGGGCTAGGCCAACCCTGGGTCGCCCTAGGGTGAATGGATCTTTCCAGGGCTTGCCATCGCTCTCCTGACCCACCCCGCTCCGGGCCAGGAGCCAGACGCCAGCCTCCAGTCCCCAACGCTTGATCCCGCCGCCGGCGCCGCTCCGTTGGCAGACTTCGAGTCCCTGGGCCTGTGCAGGCCCCTGCTCGATGCGATTGCGGCCAAGGGCTACACCAGCCCTTCGCCGATCCAGCTGCAGTGCATTCCGGCCGTGCTCGCCGGCCATGACGTAATGGCAGCGGCCCAGACGGGCACCGGTAAGACCGCCGGGTTCACCCTGCCGATGCTGGAGCGGCTGCGCCATGGCCCCCACGCCCGCAACAACATCGTGCGGGCCCTGGTGCTCACCCCCACCCGGGAGCTGGCTGCCCAGGTGGCCGAAAGCGTGGCGGCCTACGGCCGGTACCTGGATCTGCGCTCCGATGTGGTCTTCGGCGGCGTCAAGATCAATCCCCAGATGATGCGGCTGCGCCGGGGCGCCGATGTGCTCGTGGCCACCCCCGGCCGGCTGATGGACCTGCAGCAACAGAACGCGATCCGGTTGGATCGGGTTGAGATCCTGGTGCTCGATGAGGCCGATCGCATGCTCGATATGGGCTTCATTCGCGATATTCAGAAAATCCTGGCCCTGATGCCGCCGAAGCGGCAAAATCTGCTGTTTTCGGCCACGTTTAACCCTTCAATCCGTAAATTGGCCACGGGCCTGTTGCACAACCCGGTGCAACTGCAGGCCACCCCGGAAAACCGCACGGCCACTTCGGTGCAGCAGGTGATGCATCCCTGCGACATGGCCCGCAAGCCCGACTTGCTGCATCACCTGATTGCCAGCAACAACTGGCAGCAGGTGCTGGTGTTTGCCCGCACCAAACACGGCTCCAACCGCATGGCCGAACGGTTGATTAAAGAAGGCATTGCCGCGGCGGCCATCCACGGCAACAAGAGCCAGGGCGCCCGCACCCGGGCCCTGGCCGAATTCAAGAGCGGCGCCGTGCGCGTGCTGGTGGCCACCGACCTGGCCGCCCGCGGCATCGATATCCAGCAGTTGCCCCATGTGGTCAACCTGGATTTGCCCAATGTGGCCGAGGATTATGTGCATCGCATCGGCCGCACCGGCCGGGCCGGCCAGAGCGGCCATGCGATTTCCCTAGTGGCGGCCGAAGAGCACGAATTGTTGCGGGCGATTGAACGCATGATCGGCAACCCCCTGGCGCGCCAGGAGGTGCCCGGGTTTGAACCCACCATCCTTTCGGCCCCTCCCCTCGACCTCAGCGGTGGCCGCGGCAAGGGCGGATCTAGGGGGCGCAGTGGCGGTGGCGGTGGCTCCTACGGCGCCGGTGGTGGTCGGGCTGGAGGGGGCGGTGGCGGCGGCGGTGGTGGCCGGGGCGGAGCCGGGGGCGGCGCTGGCGGCCGGGCCCGGGGGCCCCGCAGTGTCGGTGGCCGGGGTGCTGAAGCGCCGATCCGGCGCAGTCGTCCGGCCTAGCTGATTGGTGCCCTTCCCCCCAACTCCGATCCTCACGATCCATGCCGCCGTGCTGATGGGGCTCCTGGGTGTGGGGGTGGCGCCCCCCGTGGCCCTGGCTGGCGATCCGCAGGGGGGGATAGCCATGGTGCCTTTCCAGGCCGAGGGCCCTGGTGGGCCAACCCCCCTAGCGAGTGGTCCTGATACCAGCGGCAACAGCCCTGGCCGCCAAGCCTCGCCGTCCCCCTGGGCTGGCACGGTGGAGCTCTATGGCCTGGCCCCGTTGCGCACCAGTGGCACCGCCACGGTGCGGGGCTTGAGCACCGATTTTGAGCTGGATTTGGGTCAGGTTCTTAAGCCCCTTTCCGCCCTTGCCAGCCTGCGCGGCAGCGTCGAATACGGGCGATTGGGTCTGCTGACCGACCTCAGCTACCTGTCCTTGCAGGGAGCCCAAGGTCTTAGCCGGGGCGGCCTCAATGCCGACCAGAGCTTTGGGCCCCTCGGTCGCAAAAGCGCCAGCCTCGCGATCGGCTCGAAAACGATCAACGCCAGCATGGGCCTCGTTCAAGGGATCTACGACCTGGCCCTGCGCTATCGCTTCGGGGAGCGGGAGTCTGCGGTGGCGCGGCCTGGCAGCCTCACCGTGATTCCCTATGCCGGGATCCGCCTAGTGAATGTGCAATACGACCTGGGCCTGGAAGGCCAGGGATCCGGCTCCAGCATCACTGTTACAGGTCCAAACAACAGCTTCAGCCTCAATCGCCCCGCCGGCAGCTTCACGCGCTACGGCGAGCTCAGCTCCACCGTCGCCCAACCCCTGCTGGGCTCCCAGGCCATGCTGTTTCTCTCGCCGCGGCTGCGGCTGTTTGCCCGCGGCGACATCGGCGGCTTTGGCATCGACCAGCCGCAGAACCTCTCCTGGAATGCCCAGGCGGGAGTGGGCTATGCGATTGGCAACAGCACCCAGCTCAACCTCTCCTGGCGTCTCCTCCACTTAGGTGGCAGCAACGGCGCACCCCAACCGAACGCCTTTGCTGTCAACGAAAACGGCATTGAGATGGGAGTGAAGGCCTTTTTCTAAGGGGACCAACTTGGTATCAACTTCTATGGCTAGGGCGTTGTGACTAGCATCCTTGGAGTTTGCATTTGGGACAAAATAGAGGCCCCCCGTTCCCAAGCGCAGCGACGCGCCAATAGTTCTAAATCATCAAACCAACTGGTTTTGGTCATCTGGCCGCCATGGAGGCGAATGTGATACACGTAAGCATCAATCACCAGTCCTGGCGCCAGGCTGGTGACGGCCATCATCATGCCGATGTCTTCCCCCTGGGGTAAGCCCATCCAGCCGCCGGCCCGTTTGAGCAGGTTGGCCTGCACCAGCAGGGTGGTGGGACCCAGGGGGATCGGGTGGTGGGGGCTGGGCCAGGCTTGCCAAATGGCCCCTGCTGGGCAAAATCCAGCTGGCATGATTTGCGGGTCGACGCTGTCATCGTCGGTGCAATAGCCCGCTGCCCAGAGGGCACCCGGCTGGCCGCCAATGGCCTCCAGCCGGTGATCGATTGAGTGGGGATGGAGCCAGTCGTCGTCATCGGCGCTGGTGATCCAGTCGCCCTGGGCCACCACCAGGCCGAGGTTGCGGGCCGCCGCCTGGCCGATCGGCCGCGGACTGCTGATCACCGTGGCTCGCCCGGCCAGCTCCGCCGGCATGGCCGCCCCTGGAGTGCCATCGACCACGATCACATGCTCAACCCGGCAGCGGTTGCGGCTGAGGCTTTGGTTGAGTTCCACCAGCATGCCTACCCGGTCCGGCAGCAGCCTGGTTGGCGTGATCACACTGACGGTCATGGAGTGGGGGATTTGGGGGACTGGTGCCTTTGGGGCCTGAAGTGGGTGCTGCCTTGCTTGATCCCAATGCCGCCTTGCCAATTGGCTGGCCGTTGCCGCAGAACTGCCTGGGGACTGCCTCCGGCGGGCTGCAAGCTGTCAACGGTAACGATGTCTTTTAGCCTTTTCCTTCATGGCCATGGCCTCAACGTGGCACCCGATGCTGTGAACCAAAGCAGCCATGCGCTGAACGCAGGTTTTCGATAGGAAATGGCGCAATTTTGCCGTTTCATCTTGTGGCGATGGATTGCTTGATTTGGCGTCAAACTCGCCATCTTTGCAAGGGCTTAGGCTAGATAATTGGGGGCCGATCGGATCAGGAAAAGTGTTCAATTTTCCTGGAAATTGTTGATAGCAATGCTGGGCCTTTGGCTTGGGTTTACGCCCAGTGCTAGGGCCACTTGTTTGCTTGGGACTTCTCTTCTCCTGCCAAGACCTGTTGTGCCTGGGGGTGGGCTGTTGGGGGTTTGGATGGGATGGCCGGTTACTCGGTTCTGTTGAGGTTAGGGCGCCGTGGCCTAGGCGCCGTGCTGGAGCCGGGTGCTCCGCTGGGCTAGGGGGCTCCAGCCTCGGTCGACTGGCTTTGGTTTGGGCCCAGCCGATCCCCCACCTGGGCCCCCAGTTGTTGCAGCAAGGCCTGGCCACTGACCACCCCCTTGCCCTCCAGTTGGGCGGTGCGTAGCAGCAGGGGGCAGCCGGCGCTGGCCACCACCAGTCCCAGTTCCTTGGCGAAGGCCAGCACGGTGCCCGGTTCGGGGCCAGGGCGTGCATCCCCAGCTCCTTTGGTCGCGGCGGCGCAGGCCGACTGGATGGCGGGATCGTGGCGCAGCAGCTCGTTCGCTTCGGGGCTGAGCTGGTCCGCCAGCCGTTGTACCAGGGGTTCTGTGGCCAGCAGTTTGAGCCGTTTGCCGGCCCAGCTGGTCTGGGCGTTGGGGTAGAGCCCCATCACGCGGCGATGGATTGCCAGCGCGGATTGGTGCCAGTCGATCTGCAGGTCGGCCTTGGTGAGCAGCCGGGCCGTGGTGAGGCCTTCGCTGGCCTGGGGGCGCACCCCCAGGCGGGCCAGCCGCTGCGCTTCCGGGCCGGGGCCGGCGGCGGCGATGAGGGGCAGGGCCTCCACCAGCAGTTCGGCGGTCAGCAGCGATAGGCGCTCCCCCAGTTGGGCTGCGTTCTCGAGCAGGCCGATCGCAATGGTGCGCTCCAGCAGCACCGGCCCGGTGTCTAGACCCGCCTCCATGGCCATGATCCCCACCCCGGTTTCGCCATCTCCCTCCAGCAGGCTCCACTGGATCGGGCCGGCGCCGCGCCAGCGGGGCAGCAGCGAGCCATGGCCGTTCCAGCAGCCCAGGGGCGGCTGGTCCAGCACCGCTGGGGGCAGGATCTGGCCGAAGGCCACCACCACCGAGAGGTCGGCCCCCAGGGCGGCCAGTTGGGCCTGGCACTCGCCATCGCGGCGGATCCGCTCGGGGGTGAACACCGGCAAGCCCAGCTCCAAGGCCCGGGCCTTCACGGGCGAAGCCACCAGCTCCTTGCCCCGGCCCCGGCGCCGGTCCGGCTGGCTGACCACCCCCACCAGGGCATGGCCGGCGGTCACGAGGGCATCCAGGCTTGGCACGGCGTAGGTGGGGGTGCCCCAGAACAGGATCTTCATGGGGTCTGCCATGGCGATTGCGCCGGCAACCGCCCTAGGCCCGCCATCAGGCTTCGCCGGTGATCGAGAGCCCCTCCACCCACACGTGGGGACAGAGGCCATCGGGGGTGACCTTGGCCTCGCCTTCAAAGCCGACGATGGCGTTGAGCAGGCTGCGGATGTCGCCGGCCACGGTGGCCGCTTCGATCGAACGGGCTTCGCCGCCCTGGAGCAACCAGCCGTCAAAGGGCAGGGAGAAGGAGCCCTGGCTGGCTTTCACACCCGCATGCAGGGCAGAAAGGGAATCGATCAGCACCAGGCCGCCCCCCGGAGCGGCAGCCTGGTCGCTGGAGGAGTGGCGATCAAGGCCCAAGGCGGCCCCGGCGGCCCCTGGGGTGGCGCCAATTTCAAACCAGTCGGCACCCACCGATACCTTGGCGCCCAGGCCGGCATGGCCCGTGGGAGCCACCCCGAAGGCCCGGGCCGTGGCTTCGGAATGGAGGAAGTTCTGCAGCACGCCCCCCTCCACCAGGCTGAGGCGACGGGTGGGGGTGCCTTCGCCATCGAAGTTGGAGGCGCCGATGTTGCCGGGGTGCAGGCCGTTGTCGGCGATCGAGAGAAAGGGCACCGCCAGGCTCTGGCCCAGGGAGCTGCGGCTACTGAGGCTGACGCCATCGAGCACGGCGCGGGCGTTGAACAGGCTGCTGAACGCCCCAATCAGATCCAGGAAGGCCTCGGGGCTGAACACGCAGGTGTAGTGGCCGGTGGGGATCGGTGCGTAGTCCAGGTGGGCGATGGTGCGGTCGGCGGCCTCGGTGATGCAGCCGGCGATATCGAGGTCGGAGGCGCCGTAGGCCAGGCGCACGGCGCCGGCGCTGCGCGGTTTGCGGCCGGCCTGTTCGGCGCGGGCATAGAGGTAGACGCTGGCGGTGGTGAGCTGCTGCTGGCGGCAGGCCCCCTCGCTATTGAGATAGATCCGCTCGCTGCTGCGTTCGGCCAGGCCGTTGTAGGGAACGGTGGTCAGGGCCGGATGGCGGTCCAGCAGTTGGCGCTCGGCGTCCTTGAGGCTGGTGAGCAGCTCCAAAATGCCGCGGGGCTCGTGCAAGGGCTGCTCAAGGGATTGCAGCGGCGCCGTTGCCAGGGGCGAAAAGGCGGGGCAGTCGTCGGGATTGCCGAAGGCGCTGGCGTCCTGGGCCCCGGCGAGGGCCTTTTGCAGGCCGCTATCGGAGAGGTCGGAGGTGCTGGTGATTCCCACCAAACCATCGCCATTCCAGACCCGCACCGTGATCGAACTGCGTTGGGCGGCCTTCATCTGCTTGGCTTCGCCCCGGTCCACCTGCACGGAGCTGTCGTTGCTGCTGGCGGCCCCCAGGTCCCAACGGCCAATGGCCTGGGCCTGGGCGAAGGTCTCGATCCGGCTCCTCAGGGCGGGCGCGTCAAGCTTGTCCATGGTCAGCGTCCTCCGACGGTGATCGAATCCACCTTGATGTGGGGTTGGCCGACGGTGACGAAAATGCTGCCGCTAACGGAACCACAGAAACCCGCGGCCAGTTCCAGGTCGTTGGCACACATGGAGATGCGCGGCATCACTTCCTTGGCTTCACCAATCAAGGTGGCCCCTTTGACCGGTTTGGTCAGCTGGCCGTCCTCGATCAGATAGCCCTCTTCCACGGCAAAATTGAACTGGCCGGTGGGGCCGACACTGCCGCCGCCCATGGCTTTGCAATACAGACCCTTCTCCACCGAGGCGATCAGGTCGTCTGGGCTGTGGGGCCCGGCGGCGATGTAGGTGTTGCGCATGCGGCTGGCGGCGGCAAAGGCATGGCTCTGGCGCCGGCCGCTGCCGGTGCGGGCGTGGCCGGTGCGGCGCTCGCCGGCCCGGTCGCTAAGGAAGCGGCGCAACACGCCGTTTTCAATCAACACCGTGCGCTGGGGCTCCATGCCCTCGTCGTCCATCGAGAGGGAGCCGAAGGCGCCATCGCTGAGGCCCTCGTCAATGGCGGTGACGGCCTCATGGGCAATCAACTCACCCACCTGGTCGGCAAAGGGGGTGGTGCCCCGCTCCACCTGGGTGGTTTCGAGCAGGTGGCCGCAGGCCTCGTGGAAGATCACGCCGCCGAAGCGGTTGGCGAGCACCACCGGCACCTGGCAGGCCTCCACGTAGTCGGAATAGAGCATGGTGCCGGCGCTGGTACAAACCTCCTGGGCCGAGGCCTCCACATCCCATTGGGCGAGGTGCTCGGGCCGGCCGGAGCTGCCGTAGCGGCGACCGGCGCTGGCCCGGTGCTCGCCATCGGCGGCCAGCACGGTCAAGCCCAGGGATTGGTGCAGCCGGATGTCCCGGGCAAAGGTGCCATCGGTGGCGGCGATGAGCACCTCCTGCCAGTCGCGGGCATAGCTGCCGCGGCGGGCCTGCAGGTGGGCGCCGTGGCGTTCGAGCCGGTCGGTGCCCTCCAGCAGGCGGCTGGTGGCCTCCGAGAGGCTGGGGCAGGCCCGCAGCCAGTCGGCCTTGGTGGCGCCAAAATCCCTCAGGTTCGCCAGGCCCTCGAATCCCGCCAGGCCGGGGTCGCCGAGGATGGGCACCTGGAGGCCAAGCATGCCCAGGGCCTGCTCGAGGGCGCGGCGCAGGCCGGCTTCGCTCAGGTCGTTGGTGGAGACAAAGCCATCGCGCTCGCCACGGAACACGCGGATGCCGGCCCCCGTGCCAAAGGCCGGGCTGACGCTGGTGATGCGCTCCTGTTCGGCCAGCACCCCCAGGTGGTCCGTGCTCTCAAGGAACACTTCCACCAGGTCGGCGCCGGCAGCGCTGCCCAGGCTGAGCAGTGCTTCCAGGGGCTTGCGCCAGGCCTGGTCAAAGCGGTTGCCCGCTGGCGAGGGGATGGCGCTGGAGGGGGACAGGGTGACGACCAACGGTTGGGACGCGGAGGGAAGGGGCCTGGTGGGGAGCTGGTCGATCGGGGGGGACTGCTCAGCGCACCGCCGGTTGGTAGTGCTCGCTGCGAATCGGCGCCATCAGGAACAATTTGGCCATTTCGGCCCCATTGGCCAGCCACAGGGGCAGCTTGCGCAGCAGCCGCAGGGGGGCCGGGGCGCCACTGGCGTCGGCGGCACTGAGGGCATCGTTGTTCTGCACCAGACGCTCGAGGCGTACGTAGAACTTGGGATGGTCCACGTTCAGCACCACGGGGAAGATACGCGCTGAGGTTTCATTGGTTTTGGCGATCACCATTTTGTCGTATTCGCGGGCATCCAGGCCCAGGGCCTCGTAGAACTCCTTGCGGGCCACATCGCGCACATACATGGTGGCAAACACCGCCAGCAGGAAGAAGCGGCACCACAGACGGGCCTGCAGGCCCCGCACCGTGTCTGGCTGGGCCTTCATTAGGGCATCAAAGAAATCGCCGTGGCGATTTTCGTCCTGACACCAGTTTTCAAAGAAGTTGAAGATCGGGAAGATCTTGCTTTCCGGATGCTTCTCCAGGTGGCGGAAGATGGCGATATAACGCCAGTAGCCGATCTTCTCGGAGAGATAGGTGGCGTAGAAGATGAACTTGGGCTTAAAGAAGGTGTAGGCCTTATTGGCGGTGAGGAAGCCCAGGTCGAGTTGGAGGCCAAAATCGCCCATGGCCTTGTTGAGGAAGCCGGCGTGGCGGGCCTCATCGCGGGCCATATGGGCGAAGCATTCCGCTAGCAGGGGGTTTTTCGCCTTGATGCGGCGGCTCAGTTCCTTGTAGAGCAGGAATCCGGAGAATTCCGAGGTGCAGCTCTGCTCTAGGAATTCAATGAAGACGCGACGGGTGTCCGGGTCGAGTTTATCTGCGGCGCCTTCAAATTCGCCCTGGCGCACGAAGTGGTGGCGATTGTAATCCTTGCGGAATTCTTCACAGATCGCTTCCAACTCCACCACATTGGGCTGGAGGTCCATCGCCGCCATGGCGTCGAAGTCCGTGGTGTAAAAGCGGGGGGTCAGGATCGTGTCCTTGGCCGGCGCCTTGGTTGCGGGGGACTCGGCGGTGCCCAGGCTTGGGCCCGTGGTGGGCAGGGCGGTGGCGGTGGGGGGCACCATCGGGCAGCGCGGCAGCAGGATCTGGACCCATGGTAGGGGCCCCAAGGTCGTCGCCGGTGGCGACGTAAAGCCTGGTTGCTAACCCTGCTCAGCCGCCTGGTCTGGCGGACTGGGGGCCTAGGGGACCGGGCTCAATTGGCCCCTAGCCACTTCTGGCCGTTGAGCCGGGACACCACCCGGGACACGAGCAGGGCCAGGGTCATTTTCTTTTCATCGATCAGGAACGATTCCAGCAGGCTGGCCTCGGCGCCCGCTTCAGCCAGGGCAATCGTCTTGGCCGAGCCGATGTCTTCGGCGGTGAAACAGAGCCAGAAGCGACGTCCGCCCGCCCAGGTTCCCTTAACAAAAGAACAGGGGCTGCCGACCACCGGCATCGGACCCTGCTCGAAGGCCAGCTCCACCGCTCCGCCGCCGTAGGCCCGGATCTCCTTGGCCAGGGCCGGCAGCAGCAATTGGGGCACAAATTGGCCGAAGGGCTGCTCCTCCGGTGCTGGCGGTTTGGGCTTGGCTGCGGGAGCGGCAGCAGGGCCAGGGGCCGCTGGCGCCTGGGCGGCCGGGCTGGCTTGGCTGGTCGAACTGTCGTTCTGGGGCGCGGGGGTGGCGGACTCAGTCACCGGCTCAGGCCTCAGGCATAACGCTGCCCAACTGTAGGGAAGGGGGCCCACACCGCTGCCCCCTGGCGAGGCCAGGGCCCCCGCAAAGGTCTTGGCTTCAGTCCAGGGTCTTGGCTTCAGCCCTGGGTCTGGGCTTCAAACCAAGGTGTTGGCTTTAAACCAGGGTGTTGGCTTCAAACCAGGGTGTTGGCTTCAAACCAGTGTCTTGGCTTCAGCCAAAGACCCTGACCTCACCAATCCGCGTCCGGCCCCACCTGCCAACTGCGATCGACGGCCACCGGATCTGCGGGGTTGGGGCCTGCAGGGGCCTGGGCAGGCTGGGCCTGCTGGCGGTTTCCCAGGGGCCAGAGGCCCCGGCGCCGGGGCCCCTGCTGGCCGGTCTGGGGGTCTGGTTGGGGCCCTGAGGGACTCCAGCCGTTCGCTCCGGCCATGCCGGTCCCGGAGGGTACGGTTCCACCGTCCAAAGGGCCGCTTTCGCGCCCGGCGGCCGGGGCGCGGCGGATCACCCGGAAGGGCACCGAGAGGGTGGGCTGGGGGTCGGATGGATGGCGGCTGGGCCCCGCCCAGGCCTGGTCCTGCCTGGGCGTGCCAGCACCTTCCCGGTTGGCCCCGGCCTGGGCCGGAGCTGGCTCCTGGCCGGGACCATCCCCCCGGGCTTGGGTCGGGCCGTCCGCCTCGCTCCGGCCCCAGGGCCAGGCGCGCCGGGAGCGTGCTTCGGGGATGGGGCGATGCAGCTGGCGTCGGTTGCTGGCGGCGCCAGCCTGGAGAGCCAGGGCCGTGGCCGTGGCACTGAGGGCAGCCCCGCCCCCAGCCGCCAGGGCAATCCAGCTGCCGATGGTCCATTCCGGGGAGCGCCAGATCAACAGCCGCAGCCCCACCCAGGGCCGGGGATTGATCGCCCCGACCAGCAGCACCGCCAGCACGGGGGCCAGCAGGGGAAGCAACAACAGGCGACGGAACAGCACGGCGGGGGGCATTAGGGGGGCGTGCCTCCTGGCAACGGGACTTCTGCCAACGGGACTTTGCTAGCCGGGACTTTGCTAATCGGGACGTCAGTTAAGGGGATATCGGTTGGCAGGCCTTGGGTTGGGGGGCTTTGGGTTGGGGGGACGCCATCGACGGGGCCCTGCCAGCGCTGCAGCGCCCCCAGGTCGTAGCCGAGGCAGTCGAACACCCGGATCACCAGGAAATCAACCATCTGCTCAATCGTGGTGGGCTGGTGATACCAGGCCGGCACCGGCGGGGCGATGCGGGCGCCGGCCTCGGCCAGGGCGGTGAGGTTGCGCAGGTGGATCAGGCTCCAGGGCAGTTCCCGGGGGCAGATCACCAGGGGGCGGCTTTCCTTGAGGTGCACGTCGGCGGCCCGCTCGAGCAGGTCGGTGGCGACGCCGGCGGCGATCCGGCCCACACTGCCCATGCTGGCCGGCAGGATCACCATGCCGCGGGTGCGAAAGCTGCCGCTGGCGATGGTCGCCGCCTGGTCGTTCCAGCGGTGGCAGCGCAGTTCACCCCCTTGGCAGCCGGTGCGCTCGCGCCAGAAGGCCTCCTGGGCCCTGGGCTCGCTCGGCACCCGAATGCCCAATTCGGCCTGCCAGACCGTGATTGCACCCCGGCTGGTGACCAGTTCAACCCGCTCGCCCGCCTCGAGTAGCAGCTGTAGGGCCCGTTGGGCCAGGGGTTGGCCGGAGGCACCGGACACGGCCAGCACCAGCGGATCCATGGGGTCAGCCCTCGTTGGGGCTGGCGGCCAGGGCGCTGTCCCCGGCGTCCGCACCGGGAGCTGGGGCCTGGTCGTTGGCATCAGCTGGGGACTCGGGGTCGAACGCCGTTGCGCGAGCCCCTGTTGCGCCGTCGGAGCTGCCTTCGGCAGCGGATTCCGCCCCATCGTCTTCGGCGAGCACCACGGCGAGATCGATCTGGTGGCGCAGCACATCCACCTTCTGGATCACCACCTCCACCCGGTCGCCGAGCATGTAGGTGCGGCGGTTCTTGCGGCCCACCAGTCGGTTTTGGCGGGAGCGGTATTCGTACCAGTCATCCACCAGGGAACTGACATGGACCAGGCCCTCCACCTGGCTGGGGGGCACCTCCACAAAGAAGCCATAGCTCTGCACACCGCTGATCACCCCCTGCAGGGTTTGGCCGACCAGGGGCTCGGCCTCCCGGGCCTGGGCCATGGCCAGGCTGTCGAGCCGCAGCTCCTGGACAAAACGGGAGCGGCCATTGAGGCGTTGGATCAGGGCCTCGCTGCGGGCCTCCTGGTAAGGGTTGAGCTGGCTGGGGGCCAGCAGGGGCCAGTCGATCGTGCCGTGGCAGCTGTCGGCGGCCAGGTCAACCCGGGTCTTGTGGCGCACCGAGGGGCGGTCCTTGCCTTCGGCCAGGAGCAACACCAACAGCTGTTGGTTCCAGAGGTCCGCGTAGTGCAGGGAGGCGAAACACCAGGGAGCCAGGGCGCGCGGTTCGCCAGCGAGCTGGTTAGGGCCCGGTTCGGCGGCTAGGGCCACGGGCCGCACCGTGTCACAGAGTTGCTGCTGCAGCACCCGGGCCCGGTCGGTGCCGGCGAAGGCCATGGCCAGCTCCTGGGCGCTGGCGTTGCCGTCGGCAGAGAGCTCCAGGGGGATCTCCAGGGCCAGGGCGGCCTTGGCCACCTCGTTGACGTCCTCCACCTCCGGTGCCGGGTTGGTGGCGAACAGGGCGGGCAGCTCCAGGGCCGCCAGATGCTGGCCCAGGGCCTGGTGGGCCGGCAGGGTCAGTTCCCGCAGCAGGGCCGTGGCCTGGTGGGCCTCAAAGCGGGGCAGCCAGCCTTCCCGGGCCAGGTCCGGATCGGGGGCCCGCAGGTCCCCCAGGCTGTCGATCGCGGGGGTTGCCAGATCCAGATCGAGGGAGCCGGCCGCAAGACGCCGGTCGCGCAGTTGGCCGGCCAGGGCGATCAGGCGCTCCAGCAGGGGGAGCTGGTCCTTGAGGCCCTTGAGGGCCGCGGGCAGGGTGCGGCTCTTGGGTTTGCGCTCGGCGAGGGCCTCCAGGGCAGACCCATCCACTAGTCCATCGGGCCGGATGCGGCTGCGGCAGAAGCGGAAATGCTGCAGGGCGCCATCGGCGTCGAGATCGAGGGCCACCGAGAGGGCCGCTTCGCTCTGGCCCGGGGCGAAGGCCGCCGCCTTGCTGAGGGCGCTGGGCAACAGGGGCAGCCAGGCCCGGCCGACGCAGAGGGCTTCGGCCTGCTCCCGCAGCCAGAGATCCAGTGGCCCCCCGGCGCTGAGCCGTTCGGCCACGGCCGGGGCATGGATCCAGAGGCGCAGGCCCGTTTCGCCCTCCTCCAGGGAAACGGCCGGCAGGATCGGCGCATTCGTGCCCGTCCAGCCGCCGAGCACCAGGGTGGGCAGGCCGGTGAGATCGTCCCGGTCCTTGTCGGCGATGGCCTTCGGGTTGGAGCGGGGCGCGGCTGGCCGGTCGTGCAGGCCATGTTTGGTGAGTAGCAGGTCGCGATCGGCTTCCTCACCGGCATGGATCGCCAGGCTGCGGGCCACGTGGCCCTGGGGCGCCAGTTGGGCCACCGGGTAGCGGTCTATCCGCACCTCCACTACCGCCTCCTCGGGGGGGTTGAGGTGCACCGCATCGGCGGCGGGCAGTTCCAGGGCGGTGAGCAGGCGATCGTCGAGGGGAACGGCCACGAGGCGGTCGTTCTGTTGCTCCACCTGGGCCAGCAGGCTGGTGGTTTGGCGCTTGAGGATGCACTGGATGCTGCCCTCGGGCGAGCGGCGCCGACCGCCCTCGCGGGTGATGCGCACCAGCACCCGGTCCCCATTCCAGGCGTGGTTGAGCTGGTGGTCCCGGATGTAGATGTCTTCGTCGCCGTCGTCGCGCAGGGCAAAGCAGAAGCCCTTGCTGCTGCAGCGCAGGCGGGCCTCAATCAGCCCGGAGTCAGGGCTGCGGGTGATGCCGTTGTCGCCTTCTTCGAGCACCCCAACCCGACCGAGGCCGGTGAGGGCAATGCGCAGCAGCGCCTGGTCGCCCGCCTCGGTGAGCCCGAGTGCCTTTTCGAGCTTGGCGATCGGTAGGGGCTCCTGGCCAGGGAGCTGGTCGAGCAGGTCAGCGACCGAGAACTTCATCGGGAGACGGGGTGCAGCGGGGTAAGCCCGCCCGCCGGGGCGTGTAGCGCTGCCCAGGGGGAGGGGAGATTTCCCAGAACTCTAGGCAGCCAAGGGTTGGCGGCCTGCCGCCGGGGCCCAAATCCGGCCAACTCCCCAGCCGGGCTAGCCCTTCTGGCCCTAGGCAGGGTCTGGAGCTTCGCCCTTGCCAGCCTTGATCACAAGACGCAGGCCGATCACCAAAAAGCCCGCGGAGGCTGCCAGCTGCAGGGCATTGGCGGGGATCACGCTGGAGAGGGAGCCGCCGGCGCCAGCGCCTAAAAGGCTGGCGAACACCAGCGCCAGGGCACTGCCGCCAAACACGGCGCCGCTGCGGTTGGAGGTGCCGCTGATTGTGACGATGGCCAGCTGGGTCTTATCACCTAGTTCGGCCAGGAAGACCGTGGCAAAGGTGGAGACCAATAGGGGAAATTCCAAGGTCGGATCTGCGGCAGGACTGGCTGAAGCGGGGAGGGTCGGGCGGTTAGGCCAGGGGGGGACTGGCGGGCAGGAAGCTCAGCACCGCCTGGCGCCCCAGCCACAGGCCTAGGGCCACCATCAAGAGGCCCGCCAGCCGTTCCAGCATCTGGGCGGGGATGAAGCGGGCTAGCCAGCGGCCGAGGAGCACCCCCACCAGGCTGGAGCAGATCAGGGCCAGGGAGGCTCCGAAGAACACGATCACCGGCCGGCCCGATTCGGCCGAGAGCAGCAGGGCGGCCAGCTGGGTCTTGTCGCCCAGTTCCGCCAGGAAGACGGTGCTGAAGGTGGCCAGAAATACCGACAGAAAGGTGCTCTGGTCGGCGTTGGCCTCTGGGGCGGGATCGCTGCTTGCCGAAACTCCGCTAGCCGAAACCCCGTTTTCCGAGACCCCGCTAGCCGAGACCCCGCTTGCTACTGGCCCGGTCTCGGGGCTGGCCACTCCTTCAGGGGCGCTGGCAGCGGGCTGGGGATCCATGGCCATGGAGCGGTGGCGGGCGGGAAAGGGGCTGGAAAGGTTCAGGCTTGGGAGGGGGAAGGCGGCTGGCGCTGGGCCCGCTCAAACCGCCTCAGCACCCTGCCACGGCCGCCGTGTTCGCTGCGGATCTGTTGGCGACAGCAGGCGATCGCAAAGCCATTGGCTTCCGCCTCAGGCACCTCAAAAATGCTGGCCAGGTTGGTGACGCGGCAAAACCTCGGCCGGGTTTCATAGATGCGGCAGCGCTGGCTGCCCGTGTCGTAATGGCGGCACCAGCCATCGGCCCCCACCATCGAGAGGTAGATCTCCTGCTCCTCTGGGTCCAGGGCCTCGAGGGCCTCGGGCCGTTCGCCCGGATCGAGCCGGCAGCAGGCGCCGCAGCCGCTGATGCACTGCCAGGCCAGCCCCTTGGGGGCCTGGGGCTGGGCCGGGTGAACGGGTTGCATCCCTGGGGTGAAGCTTGCCTGATCCCAAGCTAAACGTCCCTTGAGGCCTGCCCGTTCGACGGGGCCGGAGCCTGCCCCAGGGAGCCAGCCCGGCCCCATGCTTGGGATCCACGCTTCAATGGACCCCAAAGTCCTGCCCTATCCCTAATGGCCCCTTCCGGACGCCGCCCCTGCGAGCACCTGGCCGCGATCACGGAACTGCCGGAACCGGCCCAGCACGTTTGCCAGGAGTGCCTGGACCTGGGCGATAGCTGGCTGCACCTGCGCCTATGCCTGGAATGTGGCCATGTCGGCTGCTGCGATTCCTCCAAGAACCGCCATGCCACCGGCCACTACCGCCAAACGGGCCACAAGCTGATGCGGGGCATTGAACCGGGTGAGCGCTGGGTTTGGTGTTTCGAGGATGGGCAGGCGATCCAGCTCTGAGGGTCTGCTGCCAGGCCATCGGCCCTGGGCCCGAGGGGCTAACGAATCGATGGCAGGGGCATGGCCTAAGCCAAAAAAAACCCAGGCAATCCGCGCAGGATTCCCTGGGAGTTGGGCCTTGGCCAAGGTTATTAGAGCTGTTTCAAGGAATCGGTTTTGTCCTTGAATTCGCCAAGCAGAAGCTGCAACCAGGTCACCTTGCGCAGCTTGATGTTGGCCGTGAGAGACATGCCCACCTGCAGGGGTAATTTTACCCCAGATTTCAGCTTTAATTGCTGTGAATTGAGGGCAATCATCGCCGGGAATCGATAGGTTTTGTGCTGCTCATCGGGGGGCAGGGCGTCCGATCCCACCGATTTCACTGTGCCCTCCACCACGCCGAAGTCATGGGAGGGGAAGGAGTCAATGCTGATGTCCACGGGCTTGCCTAGGCGTACAAAGCCGATGTCCCTGCTTTCAATTTCCACCTTGGCCTGAAGGGCTTCATAGGGCACGATTTTCATCACCGGCTCACTACCTTGGGCCACAAAGCCCACACCCGTGGGCTTGAGATCAAACACCACCCCATCCACGGGCGAGCGGATGTCCTGGTAGCGGATGTTGACATCCAGTTCGGTGAGCTTGCTGCGCAAATCAGCCAATTCGCCATTGAGCTGTTCGACGGCCTGTTGCAGAATCGCTAGCTGCCGCAAACGATCCACGCGACTCTTGGCGATATCGCCTTCGACCTCACGCACCTTATTGCGCTGTTGCAGGTATTGGAGTTCGGCCGAAGCCCCGACTTTTTTAAGGGACTCAAGACGATCGAGAATCTCCTTTTCCAGGGCTAAATTTTGCCGGAGAACGGCCTGCTCTGTCTCATTGAGATTGAGGTAGCGATCCAGCTCAACTTTTTTGAGGACCAGCTGCTGCTCCTTGGCCGCAATCGACTGCCTCGTGCGGGCCTGCCGATCCAGGCTGGCCTCGTTATCGAGCCGCAGCAACACCTGGCCCTTTTTCACCCGCTCCCCATCCTTCACCAGCATGGTGTCGAGAACGCCACCCACGGGCATCTGCACCACCTTGACATCGCCGATCGGTTGGAGCTTGCCGGTGGCTATCAGTACCTCATCGGTTTTGGCAAAGGCCAGCCAAGCTAGGGCCGAGCCGGTGGTGGCGATTAGGGCCCAAGTGATTGCTTTGGCCAGAAAGTTGGATTGCTGCAACACCATTTCTTCATGGCTGCTTTGCACCCGTCTTTCCAAGGCATTCTGGGCGGCGCGCACGATTGCGCCGGGCTTATTCGCTTGGGACATCAGACAACCTCCTGTTGGCAGTAAAGGGCGTAGTAGCGGCCGCGGCGTTCCATCAGCTCATCGTGGGTGCCGGTTTCAACGATGGCGCCTTCGTGCATCATCACGATCAATTTGGCGCGGCGAATGGTTGAGAGTCGGTGGGTGATGAAGAAGACAGTGCAGTGGTCGAGGTTGTCGAGCAGGTTGTCGCAGACCCGCCGTTCGGTGTCGTAGTCGAGGGCGCTGGTGGCCTCATCAAGAATCAGCAGGCGGGGATTGCTGAGCAGGGTCCTGGCCAGGGCGAGCCGTTGGCGTTGGCCCCCGGACAGGCCGGCGCCCCGTTCCCCTACCCCACTGCTATAGCCACTGGGGAGTTCCATGATGAAGTCATGGGCGCAGGCCAGGCGCGCCGCCTCCACGATCGCGTCGCTGCTGGCATCAGGATCGGTGAGGGCGATGTTCTCAGCCACGGAGCCACTGAATAGCAAGGGCTCCTGGGGCACCATGCCGATCTGGCGGCGCAGGGAATAGAGCTCCACCTTGTCGATGTCATAGCCATCGATGAGGATGCGGCCGGTGCTCGGGTTATAGAGACGCGGCAACATCTTGGTGAGGGTGCTCTTGCCACTACCACTCTGGCCCACGACCCCCACAAAGGTGCCTGCAGGGATGACCAGATCAATGTGCCTGAGCACCTGGGCCGCCGAGGGATTGAAGGAAAAGCAGAGATCCTCGAATGTCACTTCTCCCTTGATCGGGGGCAGGGGGATCTTCTGCTTATCGCTGTCGTCGGATTCTTCAGGGGTATCGACCACGTCGGCGAGGCGTTCAAACGAAACCTTCAGCTCCTGGATGTTTTGCCAGATGCTGGAGAGCCGCAGCAGGGGCTGGGTGACATAGCCCGAAATGATGCGGAAAGCGATCAGCTGGCCCAGGCTCATCTCGCCATTGAGTACCAGGGTGGCGCCCACCCAAAGCACTAACAGCTGGGAGAGCTTCTGCAGGACCTGGGAGGTTTCGGAGAGGGCCGTACCGGTGATCGTTTTCTCAAAGGTACGCGAGATGTATTTTGTGTAGAAGTCTTGCCATTTCCAACGGCTGATCATCTCCACGTTCTGGGCTTTCACCGTTTGGATGCCCGTAAGCACCTCTACCAAGTGACTTTGGGTGCGGGCATTTTCCTGGGCAGCATCACGATACTGACGCCTAAACAGGGGCGCTCCGATGATTGTGAGGCCGATTTGGATGGGCAACACACTGAGGGCAATGGCCGTGAGCAACAGGCTGTAGAACAGCATCACGACGATGTAGATCACCGAGAAGGCCGTATCCAGCAAGGTGGTCAGGGCCTGGCCGGTGAGGAAGCTGCGGATCTTTTCGAGTTCGGCGATGCGGGTGCCCAGTTCCCCCACCGGTCGACGATCGAAGTAGCTGAGCGGTAGGCGTAGCAGGTGGTCGATCACCTCCGACCCCAGCCGCAGGTCGATGCGATTAGTGGTTTCGGTAAACAGGAAGGTACGAAGCGCGCCAATAACCCCCTCCATCAGGGTGACGACCACCAGGGCAAAACCGAGCACCTGCAGGGTGTCGAGGCTGCGCTGGTTGATCACCTTGTCGATGATCACCTGAATGAGCAAGGGGTTGGCCAGGCTGAACAGCTGCACCACAAACGAGGCGATCAACACCTGGGTGAGTACGCCGCGGTAGCGCGTTAGGGCCGGCCAGAACCAGCTGAAGTTGAAGCGTTGTTCCTGGCTGCTGTTGCTGCGCTCCAGCAGCAGCAATTCGATGCCCTCGGGGAAGGACTCCTCAATTTGTAGGGGCCCGAGTTCAATCCAGCCCTCCCGTGGGGAGGCGAGCAACAGGCCGCGGGCGTTGGAGCTGCGCACTACCGCAAATCCCCCCTGCCAGGGGATTAGGGCGGGGGTTTGTAGGCGGGTTCCCTGGTTAGCGGGCACCTTGACGCCACTGACATGCAGGCCCATCAAGGCGGCGATGTTGCCGCAGAGCTGCAGGTCGGGGGTCTGGCCGCGGCGCAGGGCATCGCGCAGGATCTTGTCGATCGCATCGCGCCGGAAGGGCAGTTTCAATTCGGCGGCCAGCATCTGGAAGCAGGCCAGGGTTTCCTCGAGGGGGCCATTGCCCCGCAGCAGGGTGAAGTTGGGCCGATCCCGCTGACCCAGATCCAGGCCCGAAGCCAGGGGAGGCAGGGCCACGGCTTCGGCATAGGTCGCCGGCTCCTCGCCAGCGCCGTCGGCGGAGCCCAATTCAGCTGGGCCGTTGGGATCGGATCCAGGGGCCGGGCCGTTCACCGGTTCAAAGAGGTCGGCCGGCAGGGCGATGAGGCGGGGCGGCAAGGGGGGCAGGCTAGTGGGCACCTCACCGGCCGGATCCAGCCGGGCGCCGAGGGGGTGGGATTCGACGTTGTGGCTGGCAACCAGCACCTGCATGCCAGCGGGGAGCTCGGCCAGGCCGGCCTGGGTGGCTGGCACCAGCCGGGCACCCTCCTGGCCCTTGGCCAGCAACCTGGGCAGGGAGGCCGAGCCCTGGGGGTGGCGCTCCAGCTGGAGGGCAATCAGGGCGACCAATTCGGCGGTGAACAGGTGGTCGGCGCACCAGGCGGCAAAGCCCTGCTCGTTCTGAAGCAGCTCCAGCACCAGGGCATCCGGCAGGGCGATCACCTCAACCCCAAGGGAGGCGCTCACCTCTTCGCAGGGGGAGGCCCGCAACAAGGAGGCCAGGCCCACCAGTTCGCCGGGTCCCAATTTGGCGACCGTGCGCAGGCGCCCGTCCATGCGCGCCAGGAGTCGGGCCTCACCGGAGACGATCAGCAGCAACTCGCTGGGGATCAGGGCCCCGCTGCAGAGCAGCTGGCCCGGGCCATAGCTGCGCTGGCTGCTGCTCTCCTGGAGACGCCGTTGGGCCGGGGCTGAGAGGGCGACAAAGGCTGGATGGTCCCTCAGTAGGGGATGGGAAGGGGCCTGGGTCATGGAATGGGTATGGGAGCTTGCCGAATCGCCTCCAGGGCTGGGGCTGGATGGGTCGGGCGGCAGAGCCAGGGTTGGCAGACGGGGGGAGTGGGAATTGGGCCTGGACTGACCTGTCAATCAGGGGGCATCAAGGTCGAACTTTGGTTGGGCTGAGACTA
This sequence comes from Synechococcus sp. UW140, assembly GCA_943369525.1. GTDB lineage: Bacteria > Cyanobacteriota > Cyanobacteriia > PCC-6307 > Cyanobiaceae > BAIKAL-G1. The sequence continues at coordinate 35,016 of CALRNL020000006.1, read as the reverse complement.
GGCTAGGGCTAATAGCATGCCTCGCCAGAAGGCATTAAAAGCCAGTATTAAAAAGGGAATGACGTTGATTTAATGATTAAGTGTCTTCCCTAGATTGGAGTCTCTTAGGAATTAGGATAACGTCCACCAGGCGGACTTCGCTAAGGCTGCTGCGATTAACAGCAGTTTGGCCTGGTTTTGCCAAAAAAGCCAGGACCTTTTTGGCCAGTCTCAGGGTTGGCCCCCCCCTGGTGGGGTCCTTCGCCGGGGATCGGCCCTGGCAGGCGATGGCCAGTGGCAGGATCGGAACCCGTGGCAGCCGTTGGGCTGGGGGCATTCCCAGCGGTCTACGAACTGCCTGATTGACCGGCATGAAGGGCCTTCGCCAAGACCCCTGGGGCGTTGGCGATGGCAGCGGCCAGGGGTGGGGCAAGGCAAGGCCCTACCAGGGCAGGCCCCAAGGCCCCCAGCCCAGCCGCTCCCCAATCCAATGCTCCCAAGGTTCCCCGGATCCCTGGGACAACTGGACAGACGGCCCCTCTACGACCCGCTGAGGGGCTGCCGGCACCGGCGGCAGCCCGATGGCGTAGGGATCGATTGGTGCGTTGGTCTCTCGATGACCCGTTGGACCATCCGTGGGGGGCTTCCCGTATCGCTACTTCCCGTGTCGCTACTGGCCGATCGCTAGGGCGGCTTCTGGCAGCGGCAGATCTTGGGCCAGGCTAGTTGGAGGCACACCAGCCATTCCCAGGCAAACCCTTTCTAGGAAAAGCCTTTCCAGGGACAGCCTTTCCAGGGAAAGTCTTTCAAAGCAACCGGATCGTGGCCCCCCTGTGGTTTCCCTGCACGCCGCTCCTGGTGGGGGAGGTGGGCGATGGCCCGCGGCCCTAGCAGCGCTGGCGGCCACCCGGGCCGGGCTTGGCGCTGGTGAAGGCACCCAGGCCGCGAAACAAAGGGTGGGGGCCGGGTTGGGGGTCATGGGCAGTGCAATCAATGCAAACGGTTGGGGCATGGAGCGTTCAGCATCAGCGCCAACTCATTGGCGTCCAATGGCGCCAGCGCTGACCCGGCCCTGGGGGGCTGGGGCTTCCACGGGCTCTGGCGGCGATCTACGGCCTACTGCAACCGGGTAGCCAGGGGCTCCCGGCAGCCCCCCTTGCCCAACAGGCCCCGGGTTCCGTGGCCCTGGTCCCCGGTGCCAGCAACCATGAACGCCTATTGCATTAGGGGGTACTGGCAGCCGGCCCAGTCCGGCTGGTGGCCTGCGCTGGGTGTGGGCTGGGGGGCAAGAGCACGAGCGATGCCCAAGTCCAGGAGCCCGGCGGCCCGGGCGAGAGCCAGTTCTGGCTTGGGGTCTGCCATCGATGGATGGCCTGGCCTAGGGGGATGCTTGGGGCCTGGCCGTGGTGCCACCGGTGTTGGCGATGGCCCCCAGGGGCGGCGGCACCCCCCCACGACAGCAGCATCGCTTGGGAGGGCTGGTGCAAGTTCAACCCGGCGACCCCATCGGCCTGACCCCGGCCCCCTTTGATTTCGCTCTCCCCTGGGCCAGCCCACGCCCGCCGGCGAGACCCAGCCCCTTGGGCGCCCTCCTTAAGACGAGCTTCCGATTGTAAGGGTCAAAAATTGTCGCAAATGCAAGAAACGTTTGGCCCATGGGCTGGCGCCAATGGCGGCCTGTCGCCCTGCCCGGGTCTTTCCCCCCATTGGGGCGGTGGGCTCACTAGATGCGGGGAAGACACCAGCGTCCATGCCGCAGAGACTGGGCAGGTCCGAAGCATGCCCTTGGGCAAAGTCGAAACGATGACGACCACTCCAGTGCGCAACACCGGCCTCCAACTTGTGCAAAGGGCCCCCCAGCGGATCAGCATCACGATTCCCTACGCCATGTATCACGCCCTGATCGAGCGCTCCGATTATGAGGGCCGCAGCGTTAGTAATCTGGCCGCATTCCTGCTTGAAAAGGGATTGAAACCCTAGGGATTTTGGTCTTCAATTGAATTAATTGCTCTATTTTTGTTTTCAAATGATAAAGGGCCTGGGATGGTCAGTCCCAGGCCCTTTGCCAGCCCAGTTCGTTGGCGCTGCCTAATCCCGTCGGGCCCCATCCCCTGCCTAATGGAGCCACCCCTGTTGAAAGGCGATCACCACGGCATGGGTGCGATCCTTCGCCTTGAGTTTTTGTAGCAGGGCCTTGATATGGGATTTAATCGTTTCCTGGCTGAGAAACAGGGCTTCGGCAATTTCGGCATTGCTTTTGCCTTGGCCCAGTTCCATCAGCACATCCCATTCCCGCTCCGAGATCAGGCGGCGCAGGCTGGCATCACCGCTGGTTTCATGCGGGTCAAGGGCGGTGCTGCTGCGGCGCAGCAGGGCCTGGATGCGGGCCTGTAGTTCGTCAAAGGAGAAGGGCTTCACCATGTAGTCGTCGGCGCCGGATTCGAGCGCCAGCACCTTGCGGTCCACCTCGTCGTGGCCCGTCAGCATTAACACTGGCTGCTGAAAGTTGTGCTTGCGCAGGCGCCGTAGTAAGTCCAGGCCACTGAGGTCAGGCAGGTCCCAATCCACCACCAGCAGGTCCACGGACTCGGCCCCCTGCAATTGGAGCAGGGCGGCGGCGGCGTCGCCTGCCGTCATCGCCTTAAAGCCCTCGGCCTCCAGCTCTAGGCGAAGGCATTGGGCCAGGGGCAAATTGTCTTCGACAATCAGGAGCGTTGGCATGGCTTGTCCTCAAGCCCCCGTTGTGGGCAGGGTCACCGCCACGACGGTGCCGCCCCCTGGCCTGGCCGCGGCTGAAACGCTGCCATGCATGGTTTCAACGATGCTGCGCACCACATAGAGGCCCAGGCCACTGCCGGTTTTGCCCTTGGCATTGCTGGCCCGATAGAAGGGGGAGAAGATTTTTTCCAGTTCGCTGCTGCTGAGTCCCTGGCCCCGGTCGGCCACCTTGATGGTCAGTTGGTTGGCCTGGGGACCGCTGTCAATCGAGAGGTCGATGGGCTGGTAACGCTGCGCGTATTTGGAGCTGTTCTCCACCAGGTTGAACAGCACTTGCTCGAGATGGACCGGATCGACCAGGCCCTGGCTCTGGTTGGGGGGGAGGGAGCACCCAACCCTGACCGTGGCATCTAAGCATTGGTGCGCCTTGCGGGCCACCGCCACCATCAGCTTGGGCAGGTCGGTCTGCCGTAGGGATAGGTGCAGCCGTTCGGACTTGTTGCGGCTGAGATCGAGTAGGTCATTGAGCAGGCGCTGGCAGCGGTCCGCTTCGCTAGCAGCGGCCTGGAGAGCCTGCCGCTGGGAGGGCTTGAGGTCGCTGGCATCCCGCAGCACATGGCGCATGCCGATGGCCACGGTGGTCATGGGATTGCGCAATTCATGGGCCACCACGGCGGCGTAGCGATCGAGCTTCTCTAGGGCCTGCTGGCGCTTGATGAAGAAGGAGCGCAGGCCCAGAAACAGGATTGTGCCCACCCCCATCACATTGAAGGCCTCCAGGCTGCTGCCCCAGGCCGGCGGCACCGGCGCCTCGGTGAGCAGGATCTGCTGGGCCCAGAGGCTCAGCAGGTTGGCCGCCAGGAAGATGGCAAACCAGTTCATGGCCGTGCGCGGCTCGTCAAGCATTAAGCCCAACAGGGGACAGAGCAACGACCAGATGATCACCACGCTGCTGCCCTGATGGCCCCCCAGGAAGATGGTGAGTACCACCGGGCAAATAAAGGTAAAGACAAGTGAGCTGATGCGATAGAAGCGGAAGCTGAGCTTGCCGCCCACCCGCAACAGCATCAGGCCGCCTACTGTCGTGAAGGCAACCGCCATCAGAATCGCGGAGGGCCATTCGCCCATCAACGCATAATTAACGCCTAAAAATAGTCTGAGCGGTAAAATGCCAAGCAGATTGGTGAGGTTGAGAATAATGATTTTCTGGGCTAATTTGTCGTCAGCATGCAAGGGTATGCCAAAACGGCGTAGTTTTTGCCAGAGGCTTGGCCAGGTGACGAATGGCTCTGGCCAGCGAAGTAGGGGTTCAGTGGTAGCAACCAATGGTCTTGATGCATGGTTGATGCGAATAGGCTAGGCGGATGCGGCAGCCCTACTGCCCATTGGGGACATGCCGCTTGCACCGCTAGCTGGACGATCCGCCTGGAAACACTGCAGCAGCTTTGTTATTGCGGTATATGCAATAGTTCCATGGTTGTTGTGCTGGCCCTTGTTCACCCTTTCGGGGGGTGATCGCTCGTTCCTTCGGGTGATTGCCCAACATGGAGCGACTGCTGGTTAGCCCCCCCCCCCCCCCCCTGGGTAGAAACAGGCTGACAACCAGGCCGCCCCCCGGCCGGGGCGTGGCCCTGACCCTGCCGCCCATGGCCCAGGCCAGGCGCCGCACCACCGTGAGCCCTAGGCCATTGCCGGCAATGGCGCTGGCATTGGCCAGCCGGGTGAAGGGTTTCAGCATGGCCAGGCAGTCCTGGTTGGTGAGGGGGGCGCCCCGGTCGGCGACCTGGATCTGGATCTGGTCCCCATCGCGATGGGCCCTGATGGCGAGGTCGATCGGTTGGCGTGGGTCCGCGTAGTTGGCGCTGTTCTCGAGCAGGTTCGCCACCATCTGGTTGAACGGGCTGGGCGCTGCCCAGAGCAGCCGGTCGGCTTCGCCCAGGGGGCAGTCGATTGCAACGACGGTGCCCCGCTGGGCCTGGGCCTGGGCCGCCAGGGTCACCAGCAAGGGATAGGGGTCAAGCCGTTGGCGGACCAGCTCGGACTGGTCGGCGGTTGCCCGGCTGATTTGCAGGAGATCCCGGAGGATCGATTGGCTGCGCTCGGCCTCTGCCAGGGCCGTTTCCAGGGCCTCAAGCTGGCTGGGGCCGAGCCGCTGCCGCTGGCGCAGGCCATGGGCGATCCCCAGGCTGATGCTGGTGAGGGGGTTGCGCAATTCATGGGCCACCAGGCTGGCGTATTGATCAAGCGTTTCGATCGCCTGTTGGTGTTGGCGCTGTAGATAGAGGAGGCAGCCATAGATCAGGATGGCTACACCAATGCCATTAAAGGCATCTTTGCTATTGTAATCAGCAACGCTTGTTGGGGTACTATTGTGCCAGTCATAGGCTGCAATCACGAGTAGGTTGAAGATGATAAAAAGGCCGAGCCAGCCCCGGGCAGTTTGGGTGCGCCCCAGCAAGATGGCCAGCATGGGTGTGCGTAGAGACCAAAGCATGACGAGCGAACTGTTGTGGTAACCCCCGAGCAGAAAGGTGAGGATGAACGGACAGATAAAGGAGTTGGCCAAGCTATATTGACGATAGGCCGTGAGTGCGATCTGACTCCGGCTGTGGCCTGCCATCAAGGCGATTAGGAGCCCCACGCTGAAACCCATCAAGAGCGCCTCTGGCCATTGGCTCTTCAGGGCGTAAATGCAGCCCAGCGTAAAGTTCACCGGCAGAATTGCCAGCAGGTTGAAGGTGTTGAGGATCAGGACTTGCTGTTGATCCCGTTGGCTTTGCTCCCCCTTAAAACCCAGGTGTTGCAGGCGTTCAAAGAACAGCTGGCCCAAGGCCATCAGCGTCCGGCCAAGGGTCCCCAACCACTGGCCTGGTTTTAGATGGGCTGGATTGGGAAGGGGAGCCATGGCTTCAGCGCCTAGAGCATGGTTTTAAAGTATCAAGCTGGGTGAGCCACCAGGCCTGGTTTTGCTTAGGCATGCAGAACACGCATCCAGGCCGGATTGGGGCCTGCTTGGTTGGCGTGAACTGATCACGCCAATGATGGTCTAGGCGGAATTTATTGCGTTTTTTGCAACTACCTAAGGGCTGATGATTGGGCTTGAATTTTTCGGTGGCGCTTGGGTTGGCCTCGGCTTCCGCTGGGGTGTCACCGCCGGTCTTGGCGATTGCCCGTGGCACCGCTCGGGACCCTAGGTGGGGCTGCGGGGCCAGGCGCTGCGCACCAGGGTCAACCCCATGATCAGGCCGCCTCCCTGGCGGGGGGTGGCGCTAATCGTGCCGCCCATGCCGTTGACCAGGCGCCGCACCACCGTGAGCCCCAGGCCACTGCCGGGCTTGCCGCTGGCATTGGCTAGCCGGGTGAAGGGTTTGAACATGGCCAGGCAGTCCTGGCTTGAGAGCTGGGAACCCCGGTCGGCCAGCTCAATCACCAACTGCTGGTCGCCGTCGGCCGTGCCAAGGGTGATCTCAATGGCTTGCTGGCGATCGCTGTATTTGGCGCTGTTTTCGATCAGGTTTTCAAACACCTGTTGCAGCCGCATCGGATCGGCCACCACCCAGCGGGGCTGCCCAGGCTCTTGGCTGGTGATGGTGAGGGTCACCCCCAGGCTTTGCCGTAAGCGCTCACTAATCGCCAGTAGCAGGGGATAGGGATCCAGGCTTGTGAGGGTTTGGCTCTGCCGGTGGGAGTCCCCGCGGCTGAGGACCAGCAGATCCCCCAGGATCACCTGGCATCGGTTGGCTTCCTGGCTGGCGGTCTGCACGGCCAGCAGCTGGGAGTCGCTCAGGCGCTCCTGCTGGCGCAGCACATGGGCCAGGCCCAGCCCCACACTCGTGAGCGGATTGCGTAATTCATGGGAGACGGTGGCGGCAAAGGTATCGAGCTGCAGGATGGCCTGTTGGTGCTGCTGATGTAGATAGTCGAGGCAGAGATAGATGGCCGTTAGCATGCCAACGCGGTTAAAGAACTGGGAGGGTTTGACCCAGAGTTCTGGCGCCGATGTGCACTCAATGAACACCGAGGGCAGCAGCACTATCGCCCCATTGATGGCTATCAGCAGTAGGAACCAGCGCCTGGCCGTGCGCGGCTGATCAAGCAGAATCGCCAGCAAGGGTGTTGCCATTGACCAGTTCGTGACCAGGCCACCGCTGAGATAGCCCCCAAGGGCTAGGGCCACGCCAATCGGAACCAGAAAGACGATGGGAAGGCTGTACAGGCCATACTTGTGCAGGCTCAAATATCCTTGGCCGTGCAGGATCACCAGGCTGGCTAGGCCCACCACGCCGGCCACCATTACCAGGCCCGCGGACCAACGGCCCGCCAGCCAGTAACTGCTGCTAAGCAGTAGCCAAGCCGGCAGGATAATCAGCAGGATGCTTGTGTTAATGATATTAATCTGTCGTTGCTCGTTATCGCTATGTAGGCCATTGATGCCCAGGCGAGTGACGCCATGGAGCCTTGCCAGCCAGGATTGGCCGGGAGCCTCGATCGCGGCTCCCCACCGTTGGGGCTGGATCTCCATGGCTGTAGATCGGTTTTGCTGATTATGGTTAGGGGCGCTATGAAAAAAAGCCCCCAGCTTGCAGGGGTGCTGTAAGATTATTGGAGGAATTTTTTGTTGCGGCTTGCTGGGGCTGGCTGAATCTTCAGACTCCTTGGCTGATCAGCCTTTGGGCGTTGCCTCCAGTGGAACAGGATCCAATTGCCTGACTGAAGAGCATTGACGATAGGGGGAAATACCCAGAATAATTCACTCGAAAGGGGGATTTTGATTTTGATCTGGCTCCCCGATCCCTGTCTTCCCCTGGCATCTGGGTTGGCGCCGGAGCCGGCCAGTGGGGCAGGTCTAGGCGGTTCATCAGGGCGATACCCCGGATCGGGGTGTGGTTGCTGCTGGACGGGTCGGCGCTGAACCAGCCCAGTTCCCAGGCTCCGGAGCGCCCCGATGGGCGGCCTGGGGGCAGCTTCAGGTTCAGGTCCCCATCCGGGCTAGGGGCACTATCGAGCCCAATCCCCAGGCTGGGCAGCTCCCCGGACTCCTCCATCTCCACCAGTTCCCGCGCTTGGGCGCCCACGATCGGGTCATCGCAGAGTTCCAGGCGATCGCCCCCGCGGCACCGCCGCAGGGGCGATCGCCTGGAGATAGGAGCCGGCGTTCTGGGCGCAGGAGGCCTTGTTGGCACAGAAGGGGGGGTGTTGCGCATCCCACTGGGCACCGGGTGGACGTCATCGCTATGGACCAGTTCCCCCCAAGGCTTTACCCAGGGCCTGGCCATCCCCATAGCCCCCTAACCGTTGGGGCGCCGAGCTGGTTTCGGCTTGCAGTTTGACCTTGGCGGCCTGTTGATCCGCCTGGCCCAGGCCCAGGTCGGCCTAGCAGAGGTAGGCCACCAGGAGCCCCAGGTAGGGGAAGGGCAGCACCGGATCGACGTAGCAGCCCCTGCTGGCCCTGGCCAGCACCAAGCCAGCACCAGGTCGGCCAGGCCCCAGAGCCGGTAGATGCCGATCGTGATGCTGTCGTTCTTGGCAGCCGTCTTCCGCCCATCGGGCCATGCCCCAAGGGCCAGCCGATCGCCAGGGCATCCGCTCCAGCTGCGTTCTCCTAGGGCCGGGGGGTCTTGGGGTCGCCCAGCCCTGCCGGGCTAGGGCGAAGTCTTGGGCTGGGAGCGATGGGCTAGGTAGGCCTGGCAGAAGTCGGTCCGAGGCCCCCCCTGGCGCTGCCCCGGGCCCGCTGGTTTTGCTGGCCTTGACGATGTCAACAGCACCCTTCTTTGGGAGGGTACTGTTGACATCGATAGCGAAATTGCCATAGGTTGTGCTTTGAGATTGCTGGGTTTTGATGATTAAATTATACCCGCTAAATCGTCATTTTAGTGTTTTTCTCTCCCTCTCTCTTTCTTTTTTTTGAGACAGCGCAGTGCGATGAAGTGGAAGATTTGGCTTGCTTGGCTTGCGGCATGATTGCTGTATCAATGGCCTGGGTAGAAGATGTCTTCGGGATTAGCCTGATTCCTTGCCTAGTGCCTGGTGAAGGTGGCATCCATGTCTGAATTGATGCGGCTGCGTTCCACCCCCCTAGCGCTCTGTAATGGCCGGGCCCTGATGAGTTCTTCTCCGGCCGATTGCGCCCAGCGCATCCATCCCTCCTTGCCGATCCAGGATGTGGGCCTCCTGGCCGACCCTGCCGACTACGCCCACAAGTCGGCCAGCCTTGATCTGGGCTCCTTGGGGATCTCGATTGGCATGGGTTCCCCCTTTCGCTTCCAGGTGGATGACCATGCGGTCGTGACCCTGCTGCTCTCCTACGGCGGCCAGGGCCGCCTCGAGATCGGCGGCCAGAGCTTCAGCATTGATCCAGGCCAGCCGGCCCTCTACCTGCCCGGAGAGGCCTTTCGCTACCAGATCACCCAACCCCATGGCCTGGTGATCACCGCCCAGGTGGAGCAGCTCGCTGCCCAGGCCCTGCTCCTGGCCGAGCAGGCCGGCTTGGATGGCCCCGACCTCAGCCTGCTGCAGCGTCCCCTAGCGATCGGGCCCACCCGGCTGGTTTTCAGCCAGCTCCTGAAGCAGACCCGCAAAACCCTGGCCCTCTTGGACCTGGCTCCGGGCCAGGGGCTGGTCGCTGGCAGCCCTGGCGGACTTGGCCCCGGCCAGCAGGGGGCGATCGCCAGCCTGATCTGCCGCCAGATCGCCGCCATGGTCTATCCCCAGCTGGTGGAGGGCCCCGTTCCCTAGGTCAGCCCCCTTGGTTAGGCCGGTTTTGTTCTGGCAAGTCCTGCTTTGGTCGCCTCAGGGGGTTAGGGCGCCAGGGGATGGCTGCTGGGGAACTCCAGCAGGCGCTGGGCCGGCTGGCCCAGGTCCCAACGGTTGCTGGCCTTCTGATAACGCCGATCCCAAAACAGGGGCGAGGCCGGCGTGGCCCCGGCCTGTGGCCCCGGCCAGTTGGGACCAGGATCGGGCACCATCTTGGTTCCCCCGTCGCCCTTCCCCATGACAGGCAACCTGGCTGCGATTGGCTTCATTGTGAGTTGGGTGCTCGCCTGGGGCATCGGCGGCTCTCTGATCGATGCCGGCCTGATCCAGGCTGGGATCTATTCGCTTGAAACCGGCCAGCTCGGCACCCTGGCCACCTTCAGCCTCTGGACGATCCTGTGGTCTGGCTTCGGTGTTTGGCTCTACGGCCGGGCGACCCGCCCGGCACCGCCCAAGCCATGAGCTCGCCGATCACAGGCTTGGACGGGCGTCCGGCCCTTACCCCGGGGTAGCTAGGACCACGGCGGGGCTAACCATGGGCCTCCTGTTGGTGCAAGCCGGTTCGGCCCAGCCCCCTTTGTTGGCCCCAAGGGGCCCCGTGGGGCCTCCATAAGGACCGAAGCGCCAGCCCTGGCCGCCCTCAGGCGTTGCCGAAGGCCACCTGGCAGGCGGCATTGAGCAGCTGGGCTTCGGCGACGCTGGCCGGATCGACCCCATTCAGCAGGCCGGCGTTGCAATCGGCCGTGAGCTGGTAGGTGCTGCCATTGGCGCTCACCGCGAATTGAATCGTGGAGCTGCCGCTGGGTTGGACGCTGCCATAGAGAAGTTGGTAGTCGCTCTCTGGCACCAGGAAGGAGGTGGTTTGGGCGGCGATGGAGGCATTGACGGCGTTGTTGATGGCGGCGGCGGTGGCCAAGCTGCCGATGCCCCAGACCGCCGCCCGGGCGCCCCACCAGCCCCAGGGCGGCGATCCCCAACCGCCGTACCAGCCCGTGCTCCAGGGCCGGGCCACGCCCCAGCCGGGCCGGGCCCAGCCGGGGTGAACATTGACGGTATTGATGTTGATCGAGTTGCCCCAGTTGCGGTTGACCGGCCGGTTGGCGTAGCGGTTGCCGTTGAGGCTGCCATTGCCGTAGCCCGGTCGGGCCGCGGGGAACGAGCCGGGGCGATTGGTGCCGATGCCGCCACCGCGATTGATGCCGCCATTGATGCCACCGTTGGTGCCGCCATTGATCCCGCCATTAACCGGGCGGGTGGCTGGGGTGAAGCCGTTGCCGCCCCAGCCGGCCGGGCTGGCGCTGGGGCGGTTGAGGGACGGCTGGGCTTGGGGACTGCTGACCCGGTTGCTCCAGCCGCCATGGGGCCGGCTGGAGCCGCGATCGAGGCCGCCACCGGCCTGCTGGAAGCCCGTTTGGGCCCGGCCCCCAGCCGCGCCACCCCAGTTCGATCCGCCGCCAGCGGCAAAGCCGCCACCGCCCCGGCTCCCCCCTCCTGCGGAAAAGCCACCGCCACCGCCCCGGGCGCCACCGCCGCCGCCGCGGGCGAGGGCCGGCTGGTCACCGGGCGCGACCAGTCCCATGGGCAGGCCCACGAGGGCGGCCAGGGCCAGACCTGTCCATTGGCGGGCGTTGCTCATGGCTGGCCCACGGCACAGCCGGCGTCGTAGCAGCTGGCGTCGATGCGGCCATCGGCACCGAAGTGCACCCGCACCAGATCCCGGCCTTGGGTGGCGCTGCCGTTGGCCTGGCGCACGCTGTTGAGGTAGTTGGGGTTGACCACGCAGAGGTCGGTGCCGTTAAAGCAAACGGTGTTGGTGGAGAAGCGGGCCGCGGCCCGCTCCAGGGCGACAAACGTCTTGCTGGCTTGAACCCAGCGGTCCATGCGCACTGGTTTGGCCGAGATCCGCACGGTTTCGACCCGATCCCCAGCCTGGCCGGCAGCAATCCGGTGGCGATAGAGGGTTGCTTCCCCGGCCTCGATCGCCTCCACCGTGCAGGGCACCGGCGCGGCCCCCTGGAGGCTGCAACGGGTTTCGAGCCGATAGAGCAGCTCCGCCTGGGCCGGTTGCACCTGGCCCAGCAGCAGTCCGCCGCCTAGGAACACCAGGCCCGGGGCCCAGCCCAAGCCACCACCGAGGGGTGGTTTCCAAGCCTGGGGGGCCGGGCGGAGCTGGTCTGATGGGCAGGGGGATGGGCCGGGATGGGGCATGGCTGCGGGCTGGGGCGACGGGGCGGAGCGACTAGGCCTGGACGGAAAGGAACGCTGGGTTGGGGGGGCGGTTCGGGGCCTTCAGCCAATCTTGGCCAGGGGCCCTAGCCGGGAAGAATCCCGAAACCAATCGACAGATTCGGCCGGCCTGGCCGCCTACGGGAAACCCGCCCACGGCCCCGGGGTGAGATTTGTAACGTGATGTAAAGCACTACCGCCGCCTGCCATGACCGTCTCCCTATCCCTAGATCGCCAGTTCGCCATCGAGGCCCACTCCCGCGCCATTGATGCCTGCGCCGATCTCGAAGAGCTGCGCCAGGTGGCCAAATCCCTGCTCCAGGCCTGGCAATTGCAGGCCTCCTTCAGTGAGGACTACGCCGCCCAGTTGATGGGTTTGCAGCGCAGCGGGTTCTGAGGCCTCCGCTTCTGGTGCTGTGGGTCGAGGGCCAGGGCCCGGCAACGGCCCTGACCCACACCGGCTCCCTCAACAACAGCAGGCTCCCAGGCTCCCTCAGCAACAGGCGGCCGCTCCGGCCCCAAGGCCCCCACTGGCGCTGGCAAACGGAATCGCTTCGCCGCAGCCAGGGAAGAGGCCGTAGTGGCGGCTGAAATCACCCGTGGCGATGAAATGGTCGCCAAAGCGGCTTTCGCGAAGCATGCGAAACGTGTTGCCACACACGGGAAAACAGCGGCCGGTTTCGATGGCGTGATGGCCATCAAGATCGAAGCGATGGGGATGGCCTGGAATCGTGCCCCGATAGGTCACCGCCTGGCCATGGTCTTCGCAGGCGTCTTCGAGGCCGTCGAGGTTGAAGAGGCGATAGGTGGCCGAATAGAAGCGGGTCTCGCCTAGGAGGGCTTCGATGCGGGCATCGGCGATGGTGATGGGCCGGTCCTGCACCAGGCGGGGATCGGCAAAACCGGCGGCCCGGGCCAGCCGCAGAAAGTCTTTCCAGTAGAGGGCACCGCCCAGGCATTCGCCATAGAGCACGGGGTCGCTGCGCAGCTCAGCGGGCAGGCGGCGATCGGCATACACGTCGGCGAAATAGAACTCGCCGCCCGCTTTTAGATAGCGTTTCACTCCCCGCAGCACCGCCCCTTTGTCGGTGGCGAGGTTGAGCACGCAGTTGGACACGATGACATCAAACTGGCCCGCTTCCAGCGGCAGGGCCTCCAACTCTTCGATGGTTCCCTCCAGAAACGACACATTGGCGTAGCCAAACAACTCGGCATGGAAGGCCTGGTACTCCCGGGCAATCGCCAGTTGTTCCCGGGTCATGTCGACCCCCACCACCTGGCCGCTGGCCCCCACCAGTTGGGAGAGCAGGTAGGCATCCCGGCCCGATCCGCAGCCCAGATCAAGCACCCGGCAGCCTGCCAGCAGGGGCGGGCAGACGAGGCCACAGCCGTAGTAGCGGCTGGTCACCTCGGGATGGATGCGCCCCAGCAGGGGTTTCAACCAGGCGGGCAGGGCCTCGGCATCACAGCAGGCGTTGGTCTTGAGGTCGGCGCTTCCGCCCAGCTCCTGGCCGTAATAGGCCTGCACGGCGGCGTGGGTGGGCATGGCGGAGCAGAACCAAGCGACGTCGACGTCCAGCAAAGCCCATCGGCGGCTTCGGCCCAAGAGCTTCGGCCCAAGCGTTCAATTCAGGCCTTGGGCGATCTCCAGCCCGATCCCCAGCCGCCGGGCGCTGCGGCGCAGGCCCGCTGCGCAGTCGCCCTCCATCAGCAGGCCGGCCCCACCCCAGAGCAGCCGGGGCGCCAGGTCGCCGGCGCCGCCCTCCAGGGGCCGCAGCGCCTCGAAGCCCAGTTGGCGGAAATAGCGCACCAGGCGGCGGTGTTGGGCCTCCTGGTCGCGGATGGCGAGGAGCCGGGCCCGGCGGCAGGGGGTGGCCTCCAGGGCCCAGGCGAAGGTGGCCGCCCAGATCAGGGCGCCCACGCCGGCGGTGTCTTCGCCCTGCACCCGCATGGTGTCGAGCCGCAGGCCGGCCGCCAGCGGCAGGGCCCAGCCCTTGAGCTCCCCCAGCAACAGCAGGCCCTGGCTTTGGCGCCGGGCCACCCCCACCCGCAGGCTCCAGGCCAGGCCCAGGGGACGCCCCACCTGCAGGCGCAACAGCAGGCCGCGGCGCCGGGCTTCCGCCTCCAGTGCGGCCAGGCTTGGCCCCAGGGGAGCTGGCACGGGGGCCGCAGCAGCGCTCATGGCTGGTAGGGGGTGGCGGCCAGCACCGCCCCTAGGGGCAGGGGGCCGTAGAGGTGGGGAAACCGTTCGGCGTCGGGGGCCGGGTTTGCTCCAGCCGCCTCGGCCCGCACGGGCACCCCGGCCTGCTCCAGCCGGGCCGGATCGATCGTGAGCAGCACCACCGGGCCGGCATCGCCATAGAACCGGGCGTAGGTGGCGGCCAGTTGGTGGGCGTAGCTGGCATGGATGAACCCCACCTGCTCCAGCCCCAACCCCCGGGTGGAACGGGCGTACACCCCCGCGGCCCGCGCCTGGCACCACTCCTGGGGCAAGGCCAGGTGGTAGAGCCAGTGGGGCGATCGCCAGGCTTGGCGCAGGCCCCAGGGGGCATCCAGAACGGTGGCGAGCTCCGAGCAGGCCTCAAAGCGTCCCAGCCAGTCCCCTAGGGCGGCCAGGTGGGGCTCGGCGTCAAAGCCGGCCGGATCGGCCCGGCGAAATTGGCGCACAAACGGCAGTAGGGCCCAGTCGGCCAGGGAAGCGCCTGGGCCCAGTAGCCAGGCGCCCGCTTGCAGGCGTTGGTTCCAGCGCTCCAGGATCCCTAGGGCGGCGGCCCGATGGCGCAGGCGGGCGTCGCCAGGGCGGTCGCCAGGTGAATCGTGGATTGAATCGCCAACGGGATCGTGGCTTGCATGGCTACCGCGATCGCCCAAGGGACCGCCCACCGGATTGCCCCCCCGATCGCTTGCCTTGAAGCGATCCGGGTACTTGAAGCGATCGAGGTGGTGTTTGAACGGGCCGTCGTTTTCAGCGATCAAGGCGGCCATCTCAGCCCGATGGGCCCGGGCAGCCGGGCCGTCGCCCCGGCGCAGCCAATCGCCCGGATCGTGGCGGGCCAGGGCCCAGGTCATCAGGTCCAGGCTTTCGTCAATCACCGTCTGGGCTCCCCCCGGGGGGCCCGGGTTTGGGCCCGGCTCGCTGGCTGGATCCCTGGCCGGTTCGGCGCCTGCCCCAGGGGGGAGCACCAACACGGGCACGGTCCCCTTCGCCGAGGCCAGCAGCAGTTCGGGGGGTTTGCAGGCCAGGCTCACCTCCCGCACCACCAGATCGATCCCGGGCACCAGTCCGGCGGCGGCCAGGGCCAGGCGGGCCCGAATCGCATAGGGGCAGCGGCGGAAGCTGTAAAGCACCGGCAGCTCCAACCCTTGGGCTGGCTCCAGGGCTGGGGTGCCGGCCCCCGGCCCGGCCTGGTCAGGGGCCATCGGCTTCGGCGGGTTTGGGACTGGGACCCACACCGATGTGGCCCTGGCCCCGGGCGGCGGCCAGGGCGATCTGGCGCTGGCGTTCGCTGAAACGGCGCCGATCCCTCTCGCTGAAGAGGCTGAGGCAATGGCGGCAGCTCACCCCCTCCACGTAGCTCTCCAGGTCGCAATCGACGGGCGAGAGCGGCAGGCCGCAGGCATGGCAGAGCCGGTAGCGGCCTGGCTGCAGCTGGTGGTTCACACTCACCCGCTGGTCGAACACAAAGCATTCGCCCCGCCATTGGCTGCCCGCCTCCGGCACGTCTTCGAGGTATTGCAGGATCCCCCCCTGCAGGTGGTGGACCCCCTCAAAGCCCTGCTGCAGCAAGTAGGCGGTGGCCTTCTCGCAGCGGATGCCACCGGTGCAGAAGAGGGCGAGGGCTTGGGGCTGGCGCTCCGCCACCAGGGGCCGCAGGTGCTCCTCGACCCAGGCCGGAAATTGGCGAAAACTCTCGGTGCCCGGATCGATGGCCCCTTCGAAGCTGCCCACCGCCACTTCGTAGGTGTTGCGGGTGTCGATCACCAGGGTGCCCGGATCGGCGATCAACCGGTCCCAGTCCTGGGGCCGCACGTAGGTGCCCACCGGGGAGCCATCGGGCTCGCTACCGGCGGCGGACCGCGCCACCGGTTTCACCGTGGGGCAGCCCATGGTGACGATCTCGCGCTTGAGCCGCACCTTGAGCCGATGGAAGGCCTGCTCGGGCGCCCAGCTCAACTTGGCGGTGAGGCCCTCCAGGCCAGGACGGCGCCGCAGCAGCGCCAGCAGGCCCTGCACCGCCGTCTCCGGTCCGCAGACCGTGCCGTTCACCCCTTCTTCGGCCAGAAGCACCGTGCCAAACACCTGGCCGGCCTGGGCTACGGCCAGCAGCTCGCCCCGCAGGCCAGCCAGGTCCTCCATGGGGGCAAAGGCGTAAAAGGCCGCCACCTGCAGGGCCCCGGCTGCTGCCATCAGGACACCTGGTCGTTCCAGGGGGCAACGCCGGCGGCGGCCAGCAACTCCTGGTCTTCCGTTACGCCGGGATTGGCGGTGGTCAGCAGGGTGTCGCCATAGAAAATTGAATCGGCCCCGGCCAGCAGGCAGAGCAGCTGGCCTTCGCGGCCGAGGGCCTCCCGGCCAGCGCTGAGCCGCACACGGCTGTAGGGCATCAGGATCCGGGCCACGGCCACCATCCGCACCATCTCCAGTGGATCCACGGGGGCCTGGTCCTCTAGGGGCGTGCCTTCCACCGCCACCAGGGCGTTGATCGGCACGCTTTCCGGATGGGGATTGATCCCGGCGAGCACGGCCAATAGGGAGGCCCGATCCCGGCCCGTTTCGCCCAGGCCGATGATGCCGCCACAGCAGAGGCTGATGCCGGCGGCCCGCACTCGGGCCAGGGTTTCGAGCCGTTCCTGGTAGCTGCGGGTGCTGATGATTTGGTCGTAGTGCTCGGGGCTGGTGTCGAGGTTGTGGTTGTAGGCGGTGAGGCCGGCCTCGGCCAGGCGTTGGGCCTGGGGTTCGCTGAGCATGCCGGCGGTGACGCAGGCCTCAAGCCCCAGCTCGCGCACGCCCCGCACCATCTGGAGCATGGCGTCAAAGGGGGCGCCGTCGCGGATTTCGCGCCAGGCCCAGCCCATGCAGAAGCGCTGGGCGCCGGCTTCTTTGGCGGCCCGGGCCCGGGCCAGCACGGGGGCAACCTCCAGGTCGGGCCGGCCGTTGAGGTCGCTGCTGTGGTGCATGGACTGGGGGCAGTAGGCGCAGTCCTCTTCGCAGCCGCCGGTTTTAACGCTGAGCAGGGAGGCGAGCTGCACCCGGTAGCCGGGATTGGCCTGGCGATGCACCGCCTGGGCCCGCCAGAGCAGGTCCACCAGGGGCAGGGCCAGTAGGGCTTCGATCTCGGCCACGCTCCAGTCGTGGCGCAACTTGATCCCCTGGGTCTGGCCAGGGACGGCGTTCAGGCCTGGCAGGGCGCCGGCAGGGGGGAGGTCCTGGGCTAGGCGCTGGCCCAGGTCCTGGGTGGGCAGGGCTGCGGGGGAGAGGGTCAAGGGCCCGGTGTCAGGGGGTGGGGGAGTGGACGCCACCGAAGCGGCGCTGGCGGCTCTGGTAGTCGAGCAGGGCCTGGGTCAGGGCCGCTTCGTTGAAGTCGGGCCAGAGCACATCGGTGATGTGCAGCTCGGCGTAGGCCAGCTGCCAGAGCAGGAAGTTACTGATCCGGTGTTCGCCACTGGTGCGGATCAGCAGGTCGGGATCCACCTCGCCGGCGGTGTGGAGTTCGGCTGCGAAGTTGTGCTCATCGATGGCGGCCGGATCGAGCTGGCCGGCGGCCACCTGCTCGGCCAGGCGCCGGGCTGCCAGCACCAGTTCGCGGCGGCCGCCGTAGTTGGTGCAGACATTGAAATGGATGCCGGTGTTGTGGGCCGTGCGCTCGGTGGCATTGGCGATGCGCTGTTGCAGGCCTTCCGGCAGTTGCTGCAATTCCCCCAGGAAGCGGATCCGCACCTGCTCCCGCTCCAGGGCTTCGAGCTCCCGGGCTAAGACCCGCTCGAACAGGGCCATCAGGAAGCTCACTTCCTCGCCGGGCCGGCTCCAGTTCTCGGTGGAGAAGGCGTAGGCGGTGAGGGCGCCGATGCCCCAGTCGCTGCACAGGCGCAGGGTGCGTTTGAGCGCTTCCACCCCCTCGCGGTGGCCCATCACCCGGGGCAGGTTGCGCTGGCGGGCCCACCGGCCATTGCCATCCATGATCACGGCCACATGGGCCGGCAGGCGGGTGGGATCGAGGCCATCGGGCAGGGTCTGGACCAACGGACGGCTCGCCTGGGGGGTCTCCGTGGTCGCCAGGGAGCGACTCATGCGTGGGGGTCTGGGCCTTCCTTGGCCACGGTACGTCCTGTGATCACGGGCGCCTTAGGGGCCGCAGCCAAGCTGGGCCCATTGCCGGATCTGGGTCTGGCACTGGCTGGGGCCAGGGCTTTGGGCTGGGGCTTGGCGGTGGCCTTGCTGCCGGGTTTGGCGGCGGACTGGGCCATGGCGTCGGCGAGCAGCTCCTGGAGGCGGCCGCTGGTGATGGGCCGCTCGAGCCGGCCCTGGCGGGCCAGGGACAGGGTGCCCGTTTCTTCCGAAACGACGATGCAGAGGCAGCGATCGAAGCGCTCGGTGATGCCGAGGGCGGCCAGGTGGCGGGTGCCGAAGCGGTTGAGACCCTGGCGCGAGATCGGCAGGATCACCCCGGCCGAAAGGATGCGGTTGCCTTTGACCAGCAGGGCGCCGTCGTGCAGGGGCGTGTTGGCCGTGAACAGATTCAAGATCAGGTCCACCGACAGCTGGGCATCGAGGGCGATGCCGGGATTGAGGAAGTCCTCTGGCCGCAGGTCACTGCCGAGGTCGAGCACGATCAGGCCGCCACGCCGCAATTGGGAAAGCTTTCCTGCCGCCTCCGAGAGGACCCCCACGGCGCCCGAGGCCAGCTTGTCGGCCCCCTGGCTGCCAAACAGCACGTCGAGGCGGCCAGTGCCGAGCAGCTCCATCAGCCGGCGCAGGTCCCCCTGCCAGAGGATCGCCAGGGCCAGGCTGCAGGCCAACACCAGCGCATCCACCAGCTTGCTGGTGAGGGGCAAATTGGCGTAGCGCTGCACCACCCAGGCCAGGGCCACCAGCAACAGGTAGCCCCGCAGCAACCAGAGGGTTCGGGGTTCCTTCACCCGGGCCAGGAGCACCAGGCCAAGGGCCGTCGCCAGCAGCAGATCGAGCAGCAGCTTCAGATCGACGAACCCCAACCCGATTCCCTCAGCAAGCCACCGGAATGGCGTCAGGCTACCGGCGTTAACCGTTCTGGCAGCAGGTCGTAGCGCAGCAGCTCCTCTGGCTGTTCGCGCCGCTGCACCAGATCGACCGATCCCCCATGGACCAACACGGCCGCCGGTTTGGGGATGCGGTTGTAATTGGAGGCCATCGAGGCGTTGTAGGCCCCAGTGGCAAAAACGGCCAGCACATCCCCACTTTGGGCCGGCGGCAGGGCCAGATCCTTCAACAGCACATCGCCCGATTCGCAGTGCTTGCCGGCCAGGGTGACCCGCTCGCTGGCCCCGGCCCGGGGCCGCTCCACCAACACCGCCGTGTATTGGGATTGGTAGGTGATGGGCCGGGGGTTGTCGCTCATGCCGCCATCCACCGAAAGGTAGGTGCGGATGCCAGGCACCTCCTTGCGACTACCGATGCGATAGAGGGTGAGGCCGGCGCTGGCCACCAGGGAGCGGCCCGGTTCACAGAGCAGGCGGGGCAGCTCCAGCCCCCGTTGCTGGCAGGCCTGGTGCACCGCTTCGGCCACCCCCCGCACCCACTCCTGGATCGACGGGGGATCGTCACTGGCGACGTAGCGAATGCCGAGGCCGCCGCCCACGTTGAGATCGCGTACGGGATGGCCGAGGGAACGGGCCAGGGCCAGGGCATCGGCCAGCACCCCGGCCAGGTCCCGGTGGGGTTGGAGCTCGAAGATCTGGGAGCCGATGTGGGCGTGGAGACCGGTCAGGGCGGCCCAGGGGTAGCGGGTGAGCTCCCGCAGCACCGTCTCCAACTGGTCGGGGTCAAAGCCGAACTTGCTATCGAGGTGGCCGGTCTGGATGTACTCGTGGGTGTGGCATTCGATCCCCGGGGTGAGCCGCAGCATCAAGGACACCGGCGCCGCGGGCGCCAGCTCGGCCAGCAGCTCCAGGTCGTGCCAGTTGTCGAGCACCACCGTCACGCCGGCCCGAATGGCCAGGGCCAGTTCGTCGCGGGATTTGTTGTTGCCGTGCAGCACGATCCGCTCGGCGGGCATGCCGCCCTCTAGGGCGGTGAGCAGTTCGCCCGAGGACACCGCATCGAGGCCGAGCCCTTCGGAGGCCACCAGGGCGGAGATCGCCAGGCTGCTGTTGGCCTTGGAGGCGTAGAGGGCCAGCGATGGGCCCGGGTAGTGGGCTTCGAGGGCCTGGCGATAGGCCCGGCAGGTGGCCCGCAGGGTCGCCTCATCCAGCACGTAGAGGGGGGTGCCGTAGCGCTGGGCCAGGTCCGCCAGGTCACAACCGCCCACCTGGAGCCGGCCCTTGGCATCCAGGGCGCTGCTGATCGGCGTCAGGTTGCGGTTGGGACTGTCGAGGTCCCGCTCCAGTTCATAGGGGCCGGTGGCTTCTGGGGTGGTCGCCACCACCGCTTCAGAGGTGAGCCCAGCTGCCAATCCAGCCGACTCAGGGGTGATGGTCATCAGGGCGCCCGCATCCGGCAAGGGCGACAATCGTAGGCAGAACGGGTTTTGGGGCTGTGCCCGATCCAACGGACGCGGCCACCGATCAGGCCCATCCCGCCCCCCCAGGAGGGGTTGGGGACGGGGGCGCTACCCCCGCCCGGCTGCTGCAAACCTCTGATCTCCAGGCCTGCCTCGCCCTCGATGGCGCCGCCCTGGGCGGGTTCTGGAGCGAAAGCCAATGGCGCGCCGAGCTGGAGGGGGCCGGCCGCCTGTGCCTGGGACTCGACGGGCCCATTGCCGGCGCGGCCCCCGGCGGCCTGGTGGGGGTGGCCTGTGGCTGGCTGGTGGTGGATGAACTGCACATCACCGTGCTGGCGGTCCATCCCGCCGGCCGGCGCCGGGGCCTGGGGCGCCAGCTGCTGGAGGCCCTGCTGGCCGGGGGCCGCCAACGGGGGGCCCTGCACGCCACCTTGGAGGTGGCGGCCGACAACCGGGCGGCCCTGGCCCTCTATGGCGCCTGCGACTTCCAAACGGCGGGAACCCGTCGCGGTTACTACCGCGGCGGCCAGGATGCCCTGATCCAATGGAAGCGGATCGGAACCGCCGCTTCGGGCCCGCTGGAGAGAGCCGCCCGGTAACTGTCAGCCCTGGTACGGATTGCCGCCTATTTTTGTCGCAAACGCCCAAAAGTTTCCCCGGTTACGTTGTTGCGCCAACCCGGCCATACCCCTGTCAGGCCAAGGCTTCTTCCCCTGCCCTAGCGGCACCCCCAATCACCGTCCAATCCTGATAGGTTGGGGGCACCTGCAACTGGCACCGCCCCATGTTCGAGCGGTTTACCGAGAAAGCCATCAAGGTGATCATGCTGGCCCAGGAGGAGGCCCGCCGCCTTGGCCACAACTTCGTCGGCACCGAGCAGATCCTGCTGGGCTTGATCGGCGAGGGCACGGGGGTGGCGGCCAAGGTGCTGAAGTCCATGGGCGTCAACCTCAAGGACGCCCGGGTCGAGGTCGAAAAGATCATTGGCCGCGGTTCTGGCTTTGTGGCCGTGGAAATCCCCTTCACCCCCCGGGCCAAGCGGGTGCTGGAGCTGTCCCTTGAAGAAGCGCGCCAACTTGGCCACAACTACATTGGTACCGAACACCTGCTGCTGGGCCTGATCCGTGAGGGTGAAGGTGTGGCTGCCCGGGTGCTGGAAAACCTCGGCGTCGACCTGGCCAAGGTGCGCACCCAGGTGATCCGCATGCTCGGCGAAACGGCTGAGGTGGCTTCCGGTGGCGGCAGCAAGGGCTCCACCAAAACCCCCACGCTGGATGAATTCGGCAGCAACCTCACCCAGCTGGCCGCCGACGGCAAGCTGGATCCGGTGGTGGGCCGCCAGAATGAAATTGAACGGGTCATCCAGATCCTCGGCCGTCGCACCAAGAACAACCCGGTGCTGATTGGCGAGCCCGGGGTGGGCAAAACGGCCATCGCCGAAGGCCTGGCTCAACGCATCACCCAGGGCGAAATTCCCGACATCCTTGAAGACAAGCGGGTTTTGACTCTCGATATCGGCCTGTTGGTGGCGGGTACGAAATATCGGGGTGAATTTGAGGAGCGCCTCAAAAAGATCATGGAGGAGATCCGTAGCGCCGGCAATGTGATCCTCGTGATCGACGAGGTCCACACCCTGATTGGGGCCGGTGCGGCTGAAGGGGCCATTGATGCGGCCAATATTCTGAAGCCGGCCCTGGCCCGGGGTGAGCTGCAATGCATCGGCGCCACCACCCTCGATGAATATCGCAAGCACATCGAACGCGATGCGGCCCTGGAGCGTCGGTTCCAGCCGGTGATGGTGGGTGAGCCCTCGGTAGCCGACACGATTGAAATCCTGCGGGGCCTACGCGAGCGCTACGAGCAACACCATCGCCTCAAGATCAGCGATGAAGCCGTGGTGGCAGCAGCCACCTTGGGCGATCGCTATATCTCCGATCGCTTCCTACCCGACAAGGCCATCGACCTGATCGATGAGGCCGGCAGCCGCGTGCGCCTGCTCAATTCCAAGCTGCCCGTGGCCGCCAAGGAAGTGGACAAGCAGCTGCGCGATGTGCAGAAACGCAAGGAAGCCGCCGTGCGCGAGCAGGACTTCGGCAAGGCCGGCGAACTGCGCGACAAGGAAGTGGAATTGCGCGACCAGATCCGCACCATCCTCCAGACCCGCCGCGATGAGGAGCCCGGCGAAATCGCCGAAGCGTCTGGGGCGCAAAACGAAGAGGCTGTCCCAAGTGGTGGTGCCTTTGGCGACGGCCAAGCGGTGTATGACGCCTCCGGTGAGCGCACCCCCGTAGTCACCGAGGAGGACATCGCCCAGATCGTGGCCTCCTGGACCGGCGTGCCGGTGCAGAAACTCACCGAAAGCGAATCGGTGAAGCTTCTGAATATGGAGGAAACCCTGCACCAGCGCCTGATCGGCCAAGATGAGGCCGTCAAGGCCGTGTCCAAGGCGATCCGCCGGGCCCGGGTTGGCCTCAAAAATCCCAACCGGCCGATTGCCAGCTTCATCTTCTCCGGTCCCACCGGCGTCGGCAAAACCGAGCTCACCAAGGCCCTGGCCGCCTACTTCTTCGGCAGCGAAGAGGCGATGATTCGTCTCGACATGTCGGAATTCATGGAGCGCCACACGGTCAGCAAGCTGATCGGCTCGCCCCCCGGCTACGTGGGCTTTAACGAGGGCGGCCAACTCACCGAAGCAGTGCGCCGTCGTCCGTACACCGTGGTGCTGTTCGATGAAATCGAGAAGGCCCACCCCGATGTTTTCAACCTGCTGCTGCAGCTGCTGGAAGATGGTCGCCTCACCGACTCCAAGGGCCGCACGGTGGACTTCAAGAACACCTTGATCATCATGACCTCGAACATTGGTTCGAAGGTGATTGAGAAGGGGGGCGGTGGCCTCGGTTTCGAGTTCTCCGGCAGCAGTGTTGAAGACACCCAGTACACGCGCATCCGTTCGCTGGTGAATGAGGAGCTGAAGCAATACTTCCGCCCCGAATTCCTCAACCGACTCGATGAGATCATCGTCTTCCGTCAGCTCAGCCGCGACGAGGTGAAGCTGATCGCTGAGATCATGCTGCGTGAAGTCTTCGCCCGCATGCAGGAGAAGGGCATCACCCTGTCCGTCTCGGAATCCTTCAAGGAGCGGCTTGTCGAAGAGGGTTATAACCCCAGCTACGGGGCCCGGCCCCTGCGTCGCGCCGTGATGCGCCTGCTCGAAGATTCCCTGGCCGAGGAATTCCTCTCCGGCCGCATCAGTGACGGCGACTCGGCCCTGGTGGATGTGGATGACAGCAAGCAGGTGGTGATCCGTAAGGATGGGGCTGCTCCCCTACCGGAGCTGGCGGCGGCAGGGGTTTAGGTACCATCAACAGTACTGTCAATCCTATCCTTGGACCACTCAATTTAATCGATTAAATGTATTTGAGTGGATCGGAAGATCAAGTCTATCGTTTCTTGAGCCCGGCCGAACGGCCGGGTTTTTTATGGGCATGGGTCGGTGCCCCTATCGCCCACCCCGAACTGGAAATTACGTCCAGAATGAAGGCTTGTCAGCGCTCTTTTGTGCTGCAGGACTCCGCGGTTGACTGGCCTGCCGAGTTGGCCTTGATCGAGCCGGGGAGATCTTGGGCTGGAGATGCGGACAACCCTGCAACTCGACGAAATTATTCTGGCGGCGGCCCGGGTTCTGGCCCGCCAGCAGCGCTGCAGCTTGGGGCCGTGATCAGTGGTTGGGTCCGCCAGGCATGAGTTGACCCTGCGCCCCCCCTCAACCAGCAGCCCTGCTAGAGCCAACCATCTCAGCGGCCTGCCCCTGCTGTCTTGGATTCCCCAAGAAGCACCAGTGGATCTGGAGCTAATTCATGGCCTGCGGGATGCGCTGCCCCGAATGGGGCCCTGCTGGATGGGAATGGGCTGATCGCCTTGCTGGATCGGCGCCCCATCCATCACGAGCCGGCCCATGGCTTGTTTGCTTGCGTCCAGGCGGATGGCTGGGCCACCTGTCCCTTGAGTCAAAACGTGGCGCTGCGCCTTTTGGGCCAGCCGCGCTAGCCCAGCAGCCCAGGCCCACCGGCTGTGGTGCTGCCGCTTCTGGCGGGACTGACCCGCCACCCCCAACACCAGTTCTGGCCCGATGGCATCAGCCAGCCTCAAGCAGCCTGAGATCGAAGGCTCC
The DNA here is from genome assembly GCA_943369525.1 of Synechococcus sp. UW140. GTDB lineage: Bacteria > Cyanobacteriota > Cyanobacteriia > PCC-6307 > Cyanobiaceae > BAIKAL-G1. The sequence goes on along the minus strand of CALRNL020000006.1, from coordinate 10,473 downwards.
AGGCTGCTTGAGGCGGGGCAACTGACGGACACCTACCTGCTCGCCTTGGCGGTGTTGCGAAACGGCCGATAGGTGAGCTTCGAGCGTCGAATCAAATGCGATGCTGTGATGGGTGGCGGGGAGGCCTAGTGGTTGATCAATGATTAACCACTAGGGCCTTGGTCTGTTTATTATGCGATAAAATTGAACTAAGCTGCATGCACCTGCCAAGGCCAAATAGATGGCAGGAGGAGAAGGTCTCACTATTGCCCTTGGCTGAAAGTGCGGTTGATTTTTCAAGGCCAATTGAGCGCCAGCGGCGATGGATGGCCATTGAATTCTCGGTTTTGGCCCCGGGTGTGGAAGGAGGGCAAACCAGAAGTGCGCATGGAGGTTGAGAGGGAGCTGTCGCCCAATTCATTGGCGAGGATGGCCAGCCATTTGGCGAGGGCCCGGTTGGGAACCAGACTGATGGATTTGGTCATGGTGGGGGGGGGGATCGGCGCCGAGGTGAGTGCCAGGCCGAGGGTGCCTAACTGGCTGCTGGTGGTGGCGCTAGGGATGGGATTTTCCGAACCAATCACGCCGGCTTGGTTATTGCCATTGAAAGGCTCCTGTCCCGCCTGAACCAGGCCGCTCCAGGGCCTGCGACGATTGGGTTGTCGCGTCGACTTACGCAGGAATCCCTTGAGCTTGTGTGCCTCAATGAGCCCGACGACCCTCCTGGCCGCCCTTCCACCCGCCGGCCCGGGCCTGGCCTTGGCGCCGTCGTTTCAGGCCGCTGCCCTGGCGATCCTGCCCCTGGCCCTGGGCTCGGCCGTGAGTCCCCTGGTGTTGGTGGCCCAGATTCTCACGGTGACGCGCAGCGGCTCGGGGTTGCGGGCCGGTTGGTGGTTTGTGTTCGGTGCGGCCATGGTGGTGGCCCTGTGGATCGCCCTGGCCCTGGTGGTGGGCCACGCCCTGCCCCAGCCGCTGCCCGGGCCCGATCCGGAGTCGGCCTGCCTGCGGTTGGTGTTGGCCCTGGTGTTGCTGGGGCTTGGCTTGAAGCTCCTGGGGGCGGCGCCTGGACCAGGCCAGGCCAGCTCTGGCGAGCAGGGCCCATCCCCAGGGGGCGAGGGCGAGGGCCGTCAGGAGGGGCCGGCGGCCCCGGGCCACCCCATGGGCCGCGCCGTTGGGCTGGGCCTGGTCACCATGGCCAGCAATCTCACCTCCTTGGTGTTGGTGTTTCCCGCCGTCCATGACCTGGGCCGGGACCGGTTGCCCGGCCTGCAGGAGGCCCTGCTGGTGGGGTTGATTGCCCTGTTCACCTTGCTGCCTGCCCTGGCGCCGCCCCTGTTGCTGCTGGCGAGTGGCGCTAGCGGCCGGCGCCAGCTGGAGCGGCTCAATGGCTGGACCCAAGCCCATCAGCGTCAGATCAGCGGCGCTCTATGCCTGGGCTTTGGCCTGTTGCTGGCCCTCAGCGGCCTGTCAAGTCTTTGAGCCTTTGGCCGCAGGGTTGCTTGACCCCTTGGGCGCGCCCACCCAGATCCGCAGCGCCTCCAGTTCCTGCACCCCTTCGCGCCGCTCACCCTTGTAATCCCAGGTGGGGAAGGCCCGAACCTTGGCCGTTTGGCAGCGTTGGCGGCCGGGATCGTCCTTGTCGCATTCCACGTAGGGCAGCTTGCTGGCCGCCTCGGCGCCGAACAGGCTCTTTTGGTGGGCGCAGTGGCCACACCACCAGGCGCCGTAGAACAGCACCCCCTTGCTACGCAGGATCTCGACCAGGGCCAGCTGGTTTGGGCTGGAGGCCCTCAGAACGGCGCCACGGCTGGCTTCGGCCAGCAGGGTTTGGGCGGGCTGGGTCAGGGCTGGCGCGTCCCTACCGGGGAGGGGTGCACTGCTGGCGGGGGCATGGGCGCCGATTGAGGTGCCAAGCAGGGCGGCACTGACGCCCACCAGCAGGGCCGGGCGCCAACCGCGCCGGCGTCCAGCGCCCGGGGGCTGGGAGGCGGGCATGGCAGGACGGGCTGCAGGGGCCATGGCGGCTGGGGATGCTGGCTGGAGGCTAGGGCGGATCCCCCTTGCTGATCGCTGATGCCCCTGGGCGGTCTGAGGAGGGGGCAGTCCGAGGAGGGGGCGGCCCGTCACCGCTGGGGCCGCTCGGGTCCCGCCGTTTGGCGTCCGTCGTTCGGCCTTCCGCCCATGGCGGCGCGGCGGTTCGGGCATTTCAACTGGGAGAGTGGAGCTGCCATTGACCTCTCACCCCCGACGCCGCGATGGGAGCCAGTGGATATCGCGATTACTTCAAGGTGCTTGGCCTCGAGCGGGGCGCCGATGCCGATGCGGTGAAACGGGCCTTCCGCAAGCTGGCCCGCCAGTACCACCCGGACGTCAATCCGGATAACAAGGAGGCGGAGGCGAAATTCAAGGAGATCAGCGAGGCCTATGAGGTGCTCTCCGATCCCGATAAGCGCCGCCGCTACGAACAATTCGGCCAGTATTGGAACCAGGCGGGCGGTGCCAGCGGCGGCGCTGATGTGGATTTTGGCCGCTACGGCAACTTCGACGACTTCATCAATGATTTGCTAGGCCGTTTTGGCGGCGGCCCCCCTGGCGGCGGTTTTGGCGGAGCCCCTGGCGGGTTTGGTTTCTCCTCCGGCTTCCCTGGTGGCGGTTTTCCCGGCGGCTTCCCCGGGGGCGCGGCGGCGGCCGGCGGCGGCCGGGCGCCCCTCAACCTCGATGCCGAGGCGAGCATCAGCCTCAGCTTTGCCGATGGCTTTCGGGGTTGCGAGCGCACCCTGGCCGTCAATGAGGAGCGAGTGCAGGTGCGGATTCCGCCGGGGGTCAAAACCGGCAGCCGCCTAAGGCTCAAGGGCAAGGGCAACCTCCAGCCCGGCACCGGCCGCCGCGGCGACCTCTATCTCAACCTCAAGCTGGTCGACCATCCCGTCTGGAGTTTGGACGGAGACCTGCTGCGGGCCGAGCTGCCCCTGAGCCTTGATGAACTGGCCCTCGGCGGTGAAGTGCGGGTGGCCACCCCCGATGGCGAGGCCACCGTGCAGGTGCCGGCGGGGATGGAGCCGGGCCGCAGCCTGCGGCTTAAGGGCAAGGGCTGGCCGATCAAGGACGGCCGTGGTGACCTGCTGCTCAGCATCAGCCTGCGGCTCCCCCCCAGGTTCAGCGACACGGAGCGCCAGCTGCTCGAGCAACTGCGTGCCGAGCGCCTGGTCGATCCCCGCCTCGACTGGATCGAGCAGGCGCGCCTCTGAGCTCGGCTGGCTTGGGTCCCCGCTGGCCTGAATGCAAGCTAGCCCCTGAATCCCGGCTGGCCCCCCAATCCAGGGCCGCTCCGTAGGATCCGGCCAGCGTTCAGTCCGCCATGGAGCTCACCTACCGTCCCCGCCGGTTGCGGCGCACGCCAGCCCTGCGGGCCATGGTTCGGGAGCACCAGCTCCGCGCCGCCGATTTCATCTATCCCCTGTTTGTGCACGAGGGCGCGACCAACGAGCCGATCGGTGCCATGCCCGGCGCCCAACGCTGGAGCCTCGAAGGGCTGGTGCAGGAGGTGGGGCGCGCCTGGGGCCTGGGCATTCGCTGCGTCGTGCTCTTCCCCAAGGTGGCCGATGGGCTCAAAACCGAAGATGGCGCCGAATGTTTCAACGAAGGCGGCCTGATTCCCAGGGCGATCCGGCGCATCAAGGCCGCCCACCCCGGCATGACGATCATGACCGATGTGGCCCTCGATCCCTATTCCTGCGATGGCCACGACGGCATCGTCAGCGCTGACGGGATCGTGCTTAACGATGAAACCGTGGACATCCTTTGCCGCCAGGCCGTGGCCCAGGCCAAGGCCGGCGCGGACCTGATCGGCCCCAGCGACATGATGGATGGCCGGGTTGGGGCGATTCGCGAAGCCCTCGATGAGGAGGGATTTGAGCATGTTGGCATCATTAGTTACACCGCCAAATACGCCTCCGCCTACTACGGCCCCTTCCGCGAAGCCCTCGATTCAGCCCCCCGGGCCCAGGCCGGCAAGCCGATCCCCAAGGATAAATCGACCTATCAAATGGATCCGGCCAATGGCCGCGAATGCCTCACCGAGGCCCTGCTCGATGAGCAGGAAGGTGCCGACATTTTGATGGTGAAGCCCGGCCTGGCCTATCTCGACATCATCCATCGCCTGCGGGCTGAAACTGAATTGCCGATCGCGGCTTACAACGTGAGCGGCGAATATTCGATGGTGAAGGCGGCAGCCGAACGGGGCTGGATTGATGAGCGGGCGATCGTGCTCGAAACCCTGCTTTGTTTCAAGCGGGCCGGCGCCAATTTGATCCTCACCTACCACGCCTGCGATGCGGCCGCCTGGCTGGCCGAGGGGTGAACCCAACCCCCACGGACTGGCCCGCGTCCCCCTCGCCGGGGATCTGTTCCCGCGAGCGCCGCCCTGGCTTTTTTGTGGGCTGGATCCATGGCCCCAAGGTGGCGGCCAGCTTGATCAGCGTGCTAGCCCGGCGCCTGCTGCTCGATGGCGATGGGGCCAACCGGGGCGATGGCTGGGGCCTGCTCGGCAGCGCCGCCATCTGTTTTTGATTCGCTGCGTCTGCCAGACCTCCTGGGCCCTCGCCCAACGGCGCCCTTGAGCCGCAGCGCCCTGTCCAGGTCCGTAGCCATGCCCTGGCTGGCGGCGGCCGTGGTCTTGCTGCTGTTCTTCACCGAGAAAGATGGTGGCCGGCCGTTCCCCTGGAACCTGCTCGGCAGCGGCTTGATCTGTTTCTCGATCGGCTGCCTGGCCCGCACCAGCCTGGCCATCGGTGCAGGCCCCAAGCCCTGACGGGACCGGGCCCATCCACCAGGGGAAGTCACCCCGGCCGGGCCGCCTTGGCCCCGCAGCCACGCCCGGGCCTGTTGCGGTCAAGAATGGCCCTAGCGCAACGGCAGGGGCACCATGGCGGTAGACGGGCAGGCGGTGGACGGTCAGGCGGTGGACAGTCAGGCGGTGGACGGCATCAGGCCCGCTGGCAGCGATCAGCAGCCCGGTCCCCCAGGCCGGCAATCCTGGCTGGGACACGTGGCCCTGCGGGTGCAAGACATGGAGCGGGCCAAGCTTTTTTATGGCGCCATGGGCCTGGAGCTCACCTGGGATGCCAGCGATTGGGCCTACCTGCAGCGCCCGGGCGGCGGCGATGGCATCGCCCTGCTCAGTGCCGACTACAAGGCCGCCGGCCCCCATTTCGCCTTCCATTTCTCCAGCCGTGAGCAGGTGGAGGCGGAACACGCCCGGCTCCTGGCCGCCGGAGTGGCGGTGGGCGAGCTCCACGACCACCGCGACGGCACGGCGTCCTGTTATCTCCAGGATCCCGAGGGCAACTGGTTGGAGCTGCTCTACGAGCCCGAGGCCGGCATCGGCTCCAACCGGTCCTAATCGCCCGCTGATGCCCCCATCCCCAGCCCCCGGTTCCCCGGATTACCGCCTCCTCAGGCCGCTTGCCTAGTGCTTCCCCCGGTTCCTTCCCTGCAGCCAACCGAGCCTCCTGCCGGCGCACCTGACCTGGCCCCGGACTCCCCGGCTTCGCTGCCGGTGGGCATGGACCAGCCGATCGGCCTGGAAGCCCTGGAGCTGCTGGAGTGGCCGCGGCTGGGGGAGCACCTGGCCACCTTTGCCAGCACCAGCGCCGGCGGAGCCCTCTGCGCCCGCCTGCCCCTGGCCATCGACCTGGCCGAGAGCCGCCGCCGCCTGGCCGAAACCACCGAGTTGCTGGGCCTCGATGGCCTCAGCGAGGGGGGCCTCTCCTTCCAGGGGGTGGCCGACCTGGGCGACACCCTGCTGTTCTGTGCCAAGGGCGGCACCGCCTCGGGCCTGGCCCTGTTGGCGGTGGCCACCACCCTGGCGGCGGCCCGGCGCCTGCGCCGCCAGATCGAGGACCCCACGCTGCGGCCCGTGACCACGGCCCTGGTGGCGGACCTGCGCACCCTGCCCGAGCTGGAGCAACGGCTGCGCTTCTGTCTGGAGGAGGGCGGCCGGGTGGCGGATCGCGCCAGTGCCCCCCTGGCGGAGCTGCGCCGCCAGCTGGCCGCCGCCCGCTCGGACCGGCGCGAGCGCCTGCAGGAGCTGATCCGTCGCCACAGCGCCCTGCTCCAGGACACGGTGGTGTCCGAGCGCAATGGCCGGCCCGTGCTGGCGGTTAAGGCCGGGGCCGCTTCCCAGCTAGCGGGCCTGGTCCACGACAGCTCGGCGTCCGGCAGCACGGTCTTTATCGAGCCCCAGGCCGTGATCGCCCTGGGCAACCGGATCGGCGTTCTGGCCGGCAAGGAACGGGAGGAGGAGCAGCAGGTGCTACTGGAGCTCAGTGGCCTGGTTGGCTCCGAGCAGCCCGCCCTCAGCCACCTCCAGGCGGTGCTGGTGCAGTTGGATTTCGCCCTGGCCCGGGCCCGCTACGGCCAGACCCTCGGCGCCGTGCGGCCCGAGCTGGAGGCCGATCCCGGCGCCCCGATCCGGCTGGAGGGCCTGCGCCATCCCCTGCTGCTCTGGCAGCAGCGCCGCCAGGGCGGCCATGGGGTGGTGCCGGTGAGCGTGCAGGTGGGCTCGGAGCTGCGGGTGGTGGCGATCACCGGCCCCAACACCGGCGGCAAAACGGTGACGCTCAAAAGCGTCGGCCTGGCGGCCCTGATGGCCCGCGCCGGCCTGTTCCTGCCCTGCAGCGGCAGCCCCAGCCTGCCCTGGTGCCAGCTCGTGCTGGCCGACATCGGCGATGAGCAGTCGCTGCAGCAGAACCTCTCCACCTTCAGCGGCCATGTGCGCCGGATTGCCCGCATCCTGGCCGCCCTGCCCCCCGAAGCCAGTGCTGGCGCCTGCCTGGTGTTGCTCGATGAGGTGGGCGCCGGCACCGATCCCACCGAGGGCACGGCCCTGGCGATCGCCCTGCTGCGCCACCTGGCCGAGCGGGCCCGGCTCACGGTCGCCACCACCCACTTTGGCGAGCTCAAGGCGCTCAAATACCACGATTCCCGCTTTGAAAATGCTTCGGTGGCCTTTGATGTCGCCAGCCTCTCGCCCACCTACCACCTGCTCTGGGGCATCCCGGGCCGCAGCAATGCCCTGGCCATCGCCGCCCGCCTGGGCCTCGATGGCGCCGTGCTCGACCAGGCCCAGCTGCTGTTGGCCCCCCGGGGCGAGGGGGAACTCAACCAGGTGATCGCCGGCCTGGAGGCCCAGCGCCAGCGCCAACAGGAGGCGGCCGAGGAGGCGGCGGCCCTGCTGGCCCGCACCGAGCTACTGCATGAGGAGTTGCTGCAGCGCTGGCAGCAGCAGAGCGACCAGTCGGCGGAGCTGCAGGAGCAACGGCGCCAGGCCCTGGAACACTCGATCCGGGATGGCCAAAAGGAGGTGCGCCGGATCATCCGCCGCCTGCGCCAGGGGCAGGCCTCCGGTGAAACGGCCCGCCAGGCCGGCCAGAAACTCAAGCAGCTCGAGCAGGACCACCGGCCCAGGCCCGAGCGCCGTGATCACCGCGGTTGGCGGCCGGCGGTGGGCGAGCGCATCCGCCTGCTGGCCCTGGGCAAGGCGGCGGAGGTGCTGGCGATCAGCGCCGATGGCCTCGAGCTCACGGTCCGCTGCGGCGTGTTGCGTCTCACGGTGGAACTGGCGGCGATCGAGGGGCTCCAGGGCGAAAAACCGGCACCGCCCGACCCGCCCCAGCCGGTGGTGCAGGTGCGCAGCCGCCGCAATCCGGCCAGCCGCGGCCCCGAGGTGCGCACCGAGGGCAACACCGTTGATGTGCGGGGCCTACGGGTGCATGAGGCCGAATCGGCCCTGGAGGAACGGCTGCGCAACGCCAATGGCCCCCTCTGGGTGATCCATGGCATCGGCACGGGCAAGCTCAAGCGGGGCCTGCGCGACTGGCTGGCCACCGTGCCCTACGTGGAGCGGGTGAGCGACGCCGACCAGGGCGATGGCGGCCAGGGTTGCAGCGTGGTTTGGGTGAAATGAGGCTCGGCCCCACCGGCTGGCTGGCCTAGCCCCTGCCAACGCCCTAACCCATCAAGCCAATTTCGGCAGCACCGGTTCCGGGCCCGCCGTCGCCGGCGCTGGCACCTGGGGCAGGGCCAGGCCCGATCCGTCAAATAGGCGCCAAGCGGCTGGCTGCACCTCCAGGTGCACCGTTTGGCCCGGCACCAGCGCCTGGTCGGGTTCGGCCCGCACCTGCACCAGGTGGCTGCCCTCGAGCAAGCGGCAGCTCACCAGCTGTTCATTGCCCAGGGCTTCGCAGTGGCTGACCTCGGCGCTGAGGTTGCGGTTGGTGGCGGGCCCGAGCCGCAGGTGTTCGGGCCGCAGGCCGGCGGTGAGGCCGTCCGGGTTGCCCCGCTCCTGCCACTGGGCCAGGGCCGCTCCCATGGCGCCCTCCACCAGGAAGCGACGGCCCTCCAGCAGTAGTTGGGCTCCCCCGGCGGCGGTAACGGGCAGCAGGTTCATGGCCGGGCTGCCGATGAACTGGGCCACGAAGGTGTTGGCGGGCCAGCGATAGAGCTCCAGGGGCGTGCCGAGCTGCTGCAGCTGGCCCTGGTTGAGCACGGCAATCCGGTGGCCCATGGTCATGGCTTCCACCTGGTCGTGGGTGACGTAGAGGGTGGTGGTGCCAAGGCGCCGCTGCAGCTCGACGATCTGGCTGCGGGTGCCACCGCGCAACTTGGCATCCAGGTTGCTGAGGGGCTCATCCATCAGGAACACGGCCGGCTGGCGGGCGATCGCCCGGCCCAGGGCCACCCGCTGCTTCGGGCCGCCGGAGAGTTCCTTCGGCAGGCGATCGAGCAGGGGCCCCAGTTCCAGGGTCTCGGCCACCTGCTGGATCACGGCTTCGATCCGGTCCTCGCGGCGGGAGGGAAAGCGCAGCGGGCCCGGCAGGCTGCGGCTGGCCCGGTGCAGGCCATCGGCCAGTTCCTGCAGGGGGCTGCGCCGGCGTTGGCGCCGCAGGCCGAAGCCGATGTTGTCCGCCACGCTCAGGTGGGGGTAGAGGGCGTAACTCTGGAACACCATCGCCACATCCCGCTGGGAGGGCCGCAGCTCGGTGACCCGGCGATCGCCCACAAACAACTCACCACTGGTGGGGTTTTCCAGGCCGGCCAGCAGGCGCAGCAGGGTGCTCTTGCCGCAGCCGGAGGGACCCACCAGCACCAGAAATTCCCCATCGCTGATGGTTAGATCCAGGTCCCGCAGCACCTCAACCGGCGCGGCGCCCCGCCGGGGTGGATAGGTCTTGTCCACGCGCTGGAAGCGAACCTCTGCCAAAACCAGCCCTGCGACGGCCCGATCCTAGGGTTGGGGTTCGGAGTGCCAATCCCTCGACTTTCCTCGTTTGCAGTTCATTGACCAAGCCCGCATCGCCGTGCGCGCCGGCCGCGGTGGCGACGGCATCGTGGCCTTTCGGCGGGAAAAATACGTGCCAGCCGGGGGCCCCTCCGGGGGTGACGGCGGCCGGGGCGGCGACGTCTGGTTTGAGGCCGACTCCAACCTGCAGACCCTGCTCGACTTCAAATACCGGCGCCTGTTCGAGGCCCAGGAGGGGCGCCGCGGCGGCCCCAACCGCAGCAGTGGCGCCGGCGGCAATTCCCTGACCATCAAGGTGCCCCTCGGCACGGAGGTGCGCGATCGGCGCACCAACATCCTCCTGGGCGATCTCACCGAACAGGGCCAGCGCCTGCTGGCGGCGGCCGGCGGCCGTGGCGGCCTCGGCAACGCCCACTACCTCAGCAACCGCAACCGGGCCCCGGAGAAATTCACCGAGGGCAAGGACGGCGAGGAGTGGCTGCTGCAGCTGGAGCTCAAGCTGCTGGCCGAAGTGGGCATCATCGGCCTGCCTAATGCGGGCAAGAGCACCCTGATCTCGGTGCTGTCGGCGGCCCGGCCCAAGATCGCCGACTATCCCTTCACCACCCTGGTCCCCAACCTGGGCGTGGTGCGCCGGCCCAGTGGCGATGGCACCGTGTTCGCCGATATCCCGGGCCTGATTGCCGGGGCGGCCCAGGGGGCTGGCCTCGGCCACGACTTCCTGCGCCACATCGAGCGCACCCGCCTGCTGGTGCACCTGGTTGATGCGGGCACCGAGGATCCGCTGGCCGATTTGGCGGTGGTTGAGGCCGAGCTGGCCGCCTATGGCCACGGCCTGCCGGAGCGGCCGCGGCTGGTGGCGATCAACAAAATGGAGCTGCTCCTGGGCGAAGAGCTCGACGACCTGGCCCACCGGGTGCAGGACCACTGCGGCTCGCCAGTTCTGCTGATCTCGGCCGCCACCTCCCAGGGCCTCGACAAGCTCCTGGCCCGGGTGTGGCAAGAGCTCGGGATCTAGCCCCAGGGGCTCCTAGCCCAGCCCCAGTGACGTGGACCCCAAAACCTGAACCAATGCTTATGAGAGCTTCCCCACCAGCCAGACTTGGCAAGGAGAAGCCCCATGAAAGTCAAACGCCACAGCCCCGAGCAGATCATCCGCAAGTTGCGCACCGCTGAGCAGCTTTTGAGCCAGG
>CALRNL020000005.1:0-191583 GCA_943369525.1 Synechococcus sp. UW140 | reverse complement strand
CCGGAAGTTTTCGTGATTTCCGATTGGAAGAGCAGGCGGATGGTGTTGGCATCTTTGAGGTAGGCGCCCATGCCATCGGGGGTGCCGGTGGGGAAATAGGTGCCAACGGCCTCACCAATGGTGAGCACTTCCGTGATCTGGAGGCCGCTGACGCGTGCCCGGAGCAGGGGGGTGTTGGTGTCAGGCAACACCGTGTCCAGCGGTTTGACGCTGAGGTTTTGGATGCGCTGGTCGGCCGCTTGAACCGTGTCAGCAGTGTTGTAGGCCCGATCAGGGGTGCCATGGAAGGCCTTCAGGTAGTTCTTAAAGGCATCCTGCTCGCCAAGTACGTTTGGATAGGCGGCATAGGTTGCTTCTGCCGAGAAATCCAGATCTTCACTGATTGCCGGCGAAACGGAAACAGAACCGTTGCTATTGCGCAGCAGATAGCGGAAATTCTCACCATTAGCCTTGAGCGGATAGCCATCACCCCCCTGGGCCATGAAGTTCAAGGTGGTGAGGGTGATGGTTTTGGGTGCGGAAGCGAGAATCACACCGTTATCCGCGACCTTGGCCACAAGCTTGCCGTCAAGGTCGTAGACAGCCACATCTTGAACCTTTTTGCCGGCTTCCTTGCTGGGATCAAAGGAGAAACGCACGCCACCGATTTGGGCATAACCGCCGTTTCCTGCGGAGAGGCCAGCGGCGTAGTTCAGGATTGCCAGCAGGCCTGTTGGATTGGTGTCAAACACCATCAACTTGTTATCGAAGCGCAGGGCGTTTTCCACTTCCAGCTGGGAGATGGCGCCATTGGGCTTAACGCTGGTCTCGGAAGGGCGCAGTTTGGTGCCATCGGCATTAACGCTGCCGACGGAGGCCCGAATGCCGCCACCATTTTTCAAGGAGCCCAGCACCGTTCCGGCCGGCAGGGTGCGGCTGGCGGCAAAGAGGTTGGCATCGGCCGAGAGATTGCCGAGGTTCACTTCCTGGGCACGACCGAAAACGCGATCGCCTTCTAAATACACATTCGTATAGCCGAAGATGGCACCATCCTTGCTGGAGATGACCTTGTCGATCGCATTGGTGATCTCACCAACGGCCTTACCAATCGTGCTCGATCCGACGATTTCTGCACTTGTTTTGGTGCTGCCGTAGGCGGCCTGGAGGGAGGCTTCAGTGGAGGCGTAGGCGCCGTTGACCGTTGAATTGAGCGCGGGAGTGATAACGTTTCCGTTGCTGTCAAAGCTCACTACTAGGCGGCCCAGGTAGGAATACTCAGTGTCAGTGGTGACAATTAGGGTGTCCTTGCCATCGGCATCTTTGACGACAATCGGATAATCGGCAACGAAATTGGCATCATGGCCATTAAAGGCAACCGCCGTGTCGTTGGAATCACCTTGGCGTTCGTGGCCCCCGCCAGCCACCATCACATCCACGCCCTTGAGAAGGGGAGCGAGGGCTTTGTTGCGCTCGATCATGCCATCGAGCTGGTCGATCATCACGATTTTGTTGACGCCGGCAGCGATCAATTTGTTGACGGATGCCTGCACGTAGGCGGCTACTTCCTGTAAGTCACTGGTGGCAGCATTGGCGTCATCTAGAACCGTTGTGCCGTTGGGGGACGATTTTTCCAGCAGGTTCCAGGTGGTGGCTCCCACAATGCCGATCTTTTCGCCACCCTTGGTGACAACGGTATAGGGTGCAATTTTGGCCTTGATCTCCGACGCTTCTTTGCCTGCAAAGGCATTGGTAGCTGTGCCACCGAGGCTGGCATCGGCGATGCCCCTGAGGGAGCTGTCTTTGCTGAAGTCCAGGTTGGAGGTAATCAGCGGGAATTGGGCCCCTTTCCAGGTGCCAGAAGGCGAAATAGCACTACTAAATACCGGTGAACCGAGGTCAAACTCATGGTTGCCAAGGGCCGACACATTGGTGCCAAAGGCATTCATGATCGCCACGTCAGGCCGGGCCAGGGCAGTGGCACCATCGCTCTTGGCGTCGGTGGCATTAGTGTCGCCTAAGGCAGCCAATCCGTTTAGGGACGGGTCAGCGCCTCCCACAAGCCAGGGGCCTGGGATGAAGCTATCGCCTTCACTAATCACCAGGGTGTTGGAGTATTGATCGTCAAACTTGTCGATCAGGGCACCCATGATTGGGGCTGTTTTCACCCCGAGTAGACCACTCTCACCGTAGTAGTGAAGCAATTGCAGGGTGTAATCTTGACTAAGGACTTCTAGCTGCTTGCTAACCTCATTGCTGGTCACAAGCAAGGTGCGTCCATTCGGGCTGTTTTCAGCTGGGATAATGATTAGTCCCTCAGGTGACACTACACCGGTAGCTGATTTGTTGTAATCAACTAGGCTGGCGTTGTAGGGATCGGTGACGTCAAAGGACACCACACCGTTACTGCGCTCCAGGCCGACAAACGCATAGGTTCTGCCGCCAATGGTTGCCACCGTGACGTTCTCGGGCTCCGAGCCCTTGTCGTCGGAGCGGGTGTCGTCGTAGGTGCCAGCAGCAATGGCAGCCCGATCGATCGCATCTCCGCTATCCCAGATCACATTGCCCAGGGAATCGAGAATGGAGATCGAGCGGCCGCCAAAGATAAACTTTTGCTCGTAGGCCGCGGTGGTGGCGTCGTAGTTGCCCAGATCGGTAATGATCTTGAGGCGGTTGTCTGGGCTGGTGCCAGTGACACCCGAGCGCAGCTCATCCACAAACACCGTGGCGTCTTTTGTGGTCGTGCCGTTGGCGGTGAAGTCGCCATCGGGGCGAACGCGGGTGTCGCCCTCATTGGCGATCACGGTAAATGTTTGGCTGGTGCCGTCCTTGCCGGTGGCTTGGAAGGCGGCGATGCCATCGGGCATGCGCAGGCCGTAGATATTTTGGTTATTGAGAAGAGCGATCGTTACCGGGCTAGTGGGCCTATCAGAAGCATCAATACCGGTAGGGGTGAAGTTCACGATGCCCAGCTGCACCTTCGCATTAGCACCATTCGCATGGACGTAGGTTTTGGATCCGTCGATATCGGCGGCAAGTCGATATTTAGCTTTCTCTGTTGTGCTAAGGGCGTCGTAATCCTTGGCGCTCAGAGCCGTAACGCCAAAATCGTTGTCATTGATCACCGCCAGGCGGCCATCGGCGAGCAGGGCTAAGCCCTCAGGTTTGTCATTGGGAATGTAGCCTTCGCTAGCGAGATTGGTGAGTAGAACCTTATTGGCAAGGCTAATATTTTGGCCCTTGAGCGCATCAATACTGAGGTTTTCTTCGTTGGCAACGGCGTTGCCGAGGATATTGGTGGCTCCCTTGAGACTCATCTCAAACACCTGCTTATAGCTCAGGGCGCCTGGGGCTGAATCCCGCTCCATCACATAGAACACCTGACGGGTGGCGTCGTAGGCCACATCGCCGATCTTGTCGACCTTGCTTTCGTAGAAGGGGCTATCGGCGGCGGCTGTGGTGGTTCCCTTGCCGGCCATGGCGTAGAGATATTCGGCGCTGGGGGCACCGGTTGCTGCCGACACTTCCAGAATTCGCACCAGGGAACCCTTGGTGCCGTCGTTAGCACCCACATCATCGAGGGGGCTTTGCACAAAGGCGAAGAGTTTGCCGTTGGCCGCGTCGTAGGCCATGCCTTCGAAGCCGCGGTTGTTTTGGCGCTTGGCGTATTCGGCTGGCAGGGTTTCTTTGCCCAGGGCGCCAGCCGTAAGGCCGGCGGCCACACCAGCACCCACGGGCACGTAGCGCTCGATCAGTTTGCCTGTGGCATCAAATTTGTAGATGGCGGGGCGATATTCATCGCTCATCCAGATGTTGCCATCCTTATCTTGAACGATCGATTCCAGGTCAGCGCCGTAGGTGTCGTAGGCCAGCAGGGTGCCATTGGCATCCACGGGCAGCTCGTCGCTCTTGCCATTGGAGCGGCCGGTGATCGGCGTGGTGCCGTCTTGGCGGGTGAGCTTCACCTCGCCGGTGACGCTCACCACGCCGGTGGTCTCGTTGAGGGCCAGCTTGTAGAAGCGGGCTTGGTAATCCGGCAGCAGGAAGGGTCTGACGTCGTCCTTAATGCCGTCGGTGCCGGCAGTGCCATCGGCCTTTAACACATCCTTTTTGGTGCTTTCACCATTGGGGCCCCGGTCCGCCGGGGCCAGGAAGGTCAGGCGACCGTCGCTGTCCTTGCCTGTGGCAAACAGGCCGGAGAGGCCGCCGCCAGGCACCACGCCACCCGCGGAGGTGGTGCCAGGGCTGGCGATGGTGACGTCATAGGTCTTGATTGAGGCCTGGCCGCGCACGTAGTCCTGCACGCCAAGGCTGCGCAGGCTTTCCAGGCTGGGGGTGGTCCCATCCAGCTTGATCACGCCGATGGCGTTGTTTTCCTGGAAGGTGACGTAGGCCTTTTTGCCATCGGCACTGATGGCCACAAACTCGGGCTCCAGGTTCTGGGCGACGGTGTTGCCGCTTTTGCCGGCAATCCGGATGCCCAGGGCAGCCAGTTCGGCGCCCCGGGTATTGAGGTCGCTGAAGGAAACCGTTTGGACTTTGGAATTGGCTGGTGTGGCCGCATCCACATTGATTACCGAAATGCTGCCCTCGGGATCCACCGTGTAGAGCTCGTTGGGCTCGCCTTCGTTGGCCACCACCAACTTGGTGCCATCGGGGGTGAAGGCGATCGAATCGGGCACAATGCCCACGGCCACAGAACCGGCGGCGGTCACATTGGCGGCGCTGCCGACACCGGCCACCTGGAAGAAGGCCACCTTGCCTTCGGTGTAACGGGCCGTGTCAGCGCCCTCGATGGCGACGGCCACCAGGCCGCTGCTCGAGACCGCCACGCTATTGCCGACCCCAGCCAGGGTCAGGCTCGTCAGCAGGGCCGGCTTGCTCGGATCGGAGAGGTCAACAACCGAGAGGGTGCTGCTGCCGCCAATCGTCAGCAGGAGCTTGGCCCCGGCGTGAAAGGCACTGATCTCGGCGCCACCTGGAAGAGACAGGGTGCTCAGGCTGGTGAATTTGCCGAGAGAGGAGCTAGTCACAGGGGGCCCATGTCTTGATGCTCCCTTGATAGGGGATGGAGATTGGTCGTTGTTTAAGGTTTCTTTATCAGGTCGCCTGGGCGACCCATTGATGGCATGGGTCTAGCCTGTTGACGTATTCTGGGACACTTTCAATCGGCCTTAGGAATTGCTACCAGAGCAATTAATGGCCCGCAAAATCAGGCCTTGGCTGCCCTGGGCCATCCCATTTTTTGGGGTAGGCCTAGCCAAGGCACTGGTATGGGGTGCAGTCCCTGACTAGTGCTGTTTGCATCGATGGTTCTGACGGCCTAATTTTTTGTTCTTTCTTGTGTTGTCGTCGGTTGATCAGGCTAAAGCTCCGCAAATGGTTGCTAATCTTTGGGGCTGAAGCTGATGGCCTGCCAATGGCCAGGGGTTGTGACGGCAGGAATGGGATTGCGGCCTTTGGCTTGATCGGTGGTGAGGATGATTGTTGTATCAACAGCCGATTAACCATCTCAAAGTGTGGTCGGCCCTATTCCCCGGCTGGCTGCTTATGCATGCCAGCTATTTCGACTTGGCGTGGGGCCCTGGGCTGGTACTGGTGATTCTCGTGGGCTTGCTGATTCCTGATTTTGCTAGCACGCAAGTTCGTCTGGTTTGGCTGCTGGACATGCTGCATGGGATCCATGGCTCCACTCCTAGGCCCGGCCTTGAGGCCAGACTGCGACTGGCCTTGGGATGTTCGAAGAGATCGCGTTACCGCCAAAAAGCCGCCATTTCCGCGTACTAACTTGAGATAGATGCTTCGTTGCACCATGGTCGGAGGGCGCCGCTGCTCCAGTTTTAGGGAGTCAGGAGGATTATCTCAACTACGCTTTGCTTTGCTGACGACCATCAATGCTGATTGAGGATGTCATTGGCATTTTGTGGGAAACGCCAGCGCTTGCCCCTGTTGTTGTGTAGGTTTCTTTGGGGAGGTTGGCCCTATTTGGTAGAATTGCTAGTTAATATTTTAGTAGCAAATTGTGCCACTGTTGCGTTGCTCCCGCATCCGCTCATGTTGCTGGGAGATCAGCATCACCGCCAGGGTGGGGTGGTTGTGGAGCAGGTTAAGAAACTGCAGCCGGCTCAATTTAACGAGCTGCACCGGGGTGCGGGCCACGGCGTCATTGCGGTAGCGGCCTTCGCGCCAGGCGATGTCTTGGTAGCTGAACACTTCGCCAGGGCGGTAGGAGAGCCGGTTGCCGCCGCCATCGATCAGCTCCACCAGCCCCTGCTGCACGGCAAAGATCGCGGCGGCCTGTTGGCCGCTGGCAAAAATTTCGGCCCCTGTGGGATAGGCCAGCCGTTCGCAGTCCACTTGGGCTGCAATTAGCTCAACCGGCCCTGGCAGGCACAGCGCTATGGACAACCACCCAACCCCGTGTATCGATTTATTCAGCCCATTATCACACCTCTGCGGTCCCAGCCCTAGCAGCTGCGATACATCTGTGGGCCTTGACCGGGACGTTTGGTAGTTGGTGTAACAACCCACCCGATTGGGTCGGCCCATTGCCGGGTGGCTTAGGTCAGAAATTCGGCCAGGGCAAGCTGGTGATCCCTGCGGCCGCGTTCGTCTGGTTCGTTTCCAGCGACCAGGGGCAGGCGCCCTGCGGTTGCCACCCAGTGGTGACACCAGACCTCACCGGCCAGCTCGGGGTGGATCGCCAGTCGGCGCAGCTGGCACCAGCCCATCTCCACCCCGGCGGCAGGGGTGCAGTGGCGGCAACTGCGGCAGCTGGGGCGATGACCCATCCAGGGCTTGATCGGGGCCGCCCAAACTAGGCACGGATCCGTTGGAAACCAACCTGGCCGTGCCAAGGTTCGGAATCTCTTCTCGATCGGGTCCTTGGCGTCCCCCTGCACCCGGTTCCGGGTCGGTCGCCTTGGCAAGGGGGCTCCATAGGATTCATTCGTTCTGAGCGGCAGTGCTGCCATGGCCGACGTTCCGCTGGCTGAACCGTCGCTTGGGGCCTCCGCCAGCCCTTCGGACCAGCACCCTGGTGGTGCCCCTGCCCTGCGGCGCACGGCCCTTTTCGCGGCGGCCCAGGCGGCGGGTGGACGCGTGGTGCCCTTCGCCGGCTGGGAGATGGCGGTGCAGTTCAGCGGTCTGGTGGCGGAGCACCAGGCGGTGCGCAGCAGCTGCGGCCTGTTTGATATCTCCCACATGGGGGTGCTGCGCCTGCGGGGTGATGGCGCCAAGGATGCCCTCCAGGCCCTGGTGCCCAGCGACCTGTTCCGCATCGGCCCCGGTGAGGCCTGCTACACGGTGTTGCTGAACGACGCGGGCGGCATCCGCGATGACCTGATCGTGTACGACCAGGGCCGGGTGGCTAACGACTCGGCCCCTGGCGTCGAAACCGACGGGCTGCTGCTGGTGATCAATGCGGCCTGCGCCGAGGCCGACACGGCCTGGATCCGCAGCCAGCTGGAGCCCTGGGGTATCCGCGTCTCTGATGCCAAGGGCGATGGCGTGCTGCTCGCCCTACAGGGGCCCGAGGCGGTGCCCCGGCTGGAAGCCTTGGCCGGCGTTTCCCTGGCCGGCTTGCCCCGCTTTGGCCATCGCCAGTTGCACTTGGCGGGCTCGGCCATGGGGGCCGCCGCTGGGGCCGACTTGTTCGTGGGCCGCACCGGTTACACCGGCGAAGACGGCTTTGAACTGCTGCTGGGCCGCGAAGCCGGCCTGGCCCTCTGGCAGCAACTCCTCGACGACGGCGTGGTGCCCTGCGGCCTGGGCGCCCGCGACAGCCTGCGGCTGGAGGCGGCCATGCCCCTCTATGGCAACGAACTTGATGCCACCACCACCCCCCTGGAGGCGGGCCTGGGCTGGCTGGTGCACTTGGAGATGGCCAAGCCCTTCATCGGCCGCGAGGTGCTGGAGCGCCAGAGCGCCGAGGGGGTGGCACGCAAGCTGGTGGGCCTGAAGCTCCAGGGCCGGGCCATTGCCCGCCACGGCTATCCGGTGCTGCACCAGGGCCAGACGGTGGGCGTGGTGACCAGCGGCAGCTGGTCCCCCACCCTGGGGGAGGCGATTGCCCTGGCCTATGTGCCCAGCGAGGTCGCCAAGCTCGGCAGCGAACTGGCGGTGGAGATCCGCGGCAAGGCGGCGCCGGCCGTGGTGGTCAAACGGCCCTTCTATCGGCGCCCCTGAGGCCGCCCGGGGCTGGTTCGATTGGGGCCGAATCTGCCAGCGCCGGCACCCCGGCCCGCTCGCCATGGGAAACTCGCCAATTGATTTCGGGTTCCGCCATGCGCAGCCACGGGTGCGGCGATCTGCGCAGTGATCTGGCTCAGGACGTCATCGGACAGGACGTGAGCTTGTGCGGCTGGGTGGACCGGCGCCGGGACCATGGCGGCGTGATCTTTATCGACCTTCGTGACCGCAGCGGCACCGTGCAGATCACGGTGGATCCGGATCTGGGCGCCGAAGCCTTCGCCGTGGCTGAACACCTGCGCAGCGAAACCGTGCTGCAGGTGAGCGGCCGGGTGCGGGCCCGGCCGGCCGAATCGATCAACGAGCGCCTGGCCACTGGCCAGATCGAGGTGCTGGCCAGTGCCATCACCGTGCTCAATGCGGTGAAGGGCACCTTGCCCTTCCCGGTGTCGGTGCACGACGAGGAGCACACCCGCGAGGAGCTGCGCCTGCGCCACCGCTACCTGGACCTGCGCCGCGAGCGCATGAACGGCAACCTGCGCCTGCGCCACCTCACGATCCAAACCGCCCGCCGCTTCCTCGAAGACCAGGGCTTCATCGAGGTGGAAACGCCGGTGCTGACCCGCTCCACCCCGGAAGGTGCCCGCGATTACCTGGTGCCGTCGCGGGTCTGTGGCGGTGAATGGTTTGCCCTACCCCAGTCGCCCCAGCTGTTTAAGCAGCTGCTGATGGTGGGCGGCCTAGAGCGCTACTACCAGGTGGCCCGCTGCTTCCGCGACGAAGACCTGCGCGCCGATCGCCAGCCGGAGTTCACCCAGCTGGACATGGAGATGAGCTTCATGGACCAGGAGCAGATCCTGGCCCTCAACGAACAACTCATCTGTGCGATCTGGAAGGCCGTGAAGGGCATCGAGCTGCCCCAGCCCTTCCCCCGCCTCACCTGGCACGGGGCCATGGACCGCTACGGCACCGACCGGCCCGACACCCGCTACGGCATGGAGCTGGTGAACGTGAGCGACCTGGTGGCCGGCATGGGCTTCAAGGTGTTCTCCGGCGCCGTGGCGGCCGGGGGTTCGGTGAAGTGCATCGCCGTGCCCGGCGGCAATGAGGCCCTCAGCAACGTGCGCATCAAGCCCGGTGGTGATGTGTTTTCCCAGGCCCAGGCAGCCGGCGCCGGCGGCCTGGCCTTCATCCGCGTGCGCGAGGGCGGCGAGATCGACACGATCGGCGCCATCAAGGACAACCTCTCTGCCGAGGCCAAGGCCGAGCTGCTCGAGCGCACCGGCGCCGTGCCCGGCACCCTGCTGCTCTTTGGGGCCGGTGACACGGCCACGGTGAACAAGGCCCTCGATCGCGTGCGCCAGTTCCTGGCCAAGGAGCTGGGCCTGGTGGCCGCCGATGGCGCCAACGCCGCCTGGAACTTCCTCTGGGTGGTTGATTTCCCGATGTTCGAGTTCAACGCCGGTGAAAACCGCCTCGAAGCGTTGCACCACCCCTTCTGCGCCCCCCACACCGGCGACCTGGGCGACGATCCGGCCCAGTGGGCCGCCACCCTGCCTGGGGCCCGGGCCCAGGCCTACGACCTGGTGCTCAATGGCCTGGAGCTGGGCGGCGGCTCCCTGCGCATCCACGATTCGGCCCTGCAGCGCCAGGTGTTGGAAACGATCGGCCTGCCCCTGGAGGAGGCCAACCGCCAGTTCGGCTTCCTGATGGAGGCCCTCGACATGGGGGCCCCGCCCCACGGCGGCCTGGCCTTCGGCCTCGATCGCATGGTGATGCTGCTGGCTGGCGAGGAATCGATCCGCGACACGATCGCCTTCCCCAAAACCCAGCAGGCCCGCTGCCTGATGACCCAGGCGCCGGCGGATGTGAGCCCGAAGCAGCTCGAGGAGCTGCATGTGGCTAGCACCTGGACGGAAGAGGATTAAGGGCTCGTCCGTCCGAAGCGAAGCGCAATCTGGGGTTGTTCCCTTTGCCCCAGGGCCCTGGTCACTGGTGGCGCCGCTCCCCTGGCGCCCATGGCCCTTTCCCTGGCCGCGGGCGCGACTGACGGCCTGCTTGGGCTTGGGCTAGAACGCAGCTGTCGCCCCTAGGGGGCCGTCCATTGCGCTTTCTTCCCCATGACCGCCGCCGCTCCGCTCTCCAGCAGCGCCCAACCGATTGATATTGGCCTGCCCGAGGACCAGCGTCTCAAGATTGCTGAAGGGTTGGGGAGCCTGCTGTCTGACACCTTCGTGCTCTACGGCAAGACCCACGGCTTCCACTGGAACGTGACCGGGCCGATGTTCAACACCTTGCACCTGATGTTTGAGGGGCAATACAACGAACTCTGGGATGCCCTCGATGGCATTGCGGAGCGGATCCGCTCGCTCGGCTGTCCCGCCCCCTTTGGCGGTGCCAATTTTGCCAAATTGGCATCGATCAGCGAAACCCAGGGCATCCCCGCTGCCACCGAGATGGTGCGGGAGCTGGTGCTCGGCCATGAGGCCGTGGCGCGCACCGCCCGGGCCGTCTTCGCCCTAGCCGATGAGTATGGCGACCAGCCCAGCGCTGACCTGCTCACCCAGCGCCTGCAGATCCACGAAAAGACCGCCTGGATGCTGCGCAGCATCCTGGAGGGCTGAAGCCCCGCTTGGCTCGGCCGGGCCCCTGATCCAGGGGCCCGGGCTCGGCTGGCCTGGCCCAGGGGTCCTGGCCCGGGCTGCCGGGCCTTTGTCATGAACCGATAAATTGGGGCTTCGCCCGAGGTGCCATGGCCAAATTTGTCTTCGTGACCGGTGGCGTGGTGTCCAGCATCGGCAAGGGGATCGTGGCGGCAAGCCTGGGACGGTTGCTGAAGTCCCGCGGTTACAGCGTGTCGATCCTCAAGCTCGACCCTTACCTCAACGTTGATCCGGGCACGATGAGCCCCTATCAACACGGCGAGGTGTTCGTTACCGAGGACGGCGCCGAGACCGATCTCGACCTGGGCCACTACGAGCGCTTCACCGACACGGCCATGTCGCGCCTCAACAGCGTGACCACGGGGTCGATCTACCAATCGGTGATCAACAAGGAACGGCGCGGCGATTACAACGGCGGCACCGTTCAGGTGATCCCCCATATCACCGGTGAAATCCGCGAACGCATCAAGCGGGTGGCCGCCAACAGCGGCGCCGATGTGGTGATCACGGAGATCGGTGGCACGGTCGGTGACATTGAATCCTTGCCCTTTCTCGAGGCGATTCGCGAATTCCGCGGCGACGTCGGCCGCAACGACCTGGCCTATGTGCATGTGACCCTGCTGCCCTTTATCGGCACCTCGGGCGAACTCAAGACCAAACCCACCCAGCACTCGGTTAAGGAATTGCGCTCGATTGGCATCCAGCCCGATGTGCTGGTGTGCCGCAGTGATCGGCCGATCAACGAAGACCTCAAGGCCAAGATCGGCGGCTTCTGCGGCGTGGCCACCAAGGCCGTGATCCAGGCCCTCGATGCCGACAGCATCTATGCGGTGCCGATCGCCATGGAACGCGAAGGCCTTAGCCGCCAGGTGCTCGAGGTATTGGGCCTCGATGACCGGGATAGCGACATGGCCCGCTGGGCCGACCTGGTGCACAAGCTGCGCAACCCAGGCCCGGCCGTGAAGGTGGCCCTGGTCGGCAAGTACGTGCAACTCAATGACGCCTACCTCTCGGTGGTGGAAGCCCTGCGCCATGCCTGCATCGACCGGGATGCCTGCCTCGATCTGCATTGGGTGAGCGCCGAACAGATCGAAAGCCAGGGGGCGGAGGGCCTGCTCCAGGGCATGGATGCGGTGGTGGTGCCGGGCGGCTTTGGTAACCGGGGTGTGGATGGCAAGGTGGCGGCGATCCGCTGGGCCCGGGAGCAGCAGGTGCCCTTCCTGGGCCTGTGCCTGGGCATGCAGTGCGCCGTGATCGAGTGGGCCCTCAACCAGGCCGGCCTGGTGGGGGCCACTAGCGCTGAGCTCGATCCCCACACCCCCCATCCGGTGATCAACCTCTTGCCCGAGCAACAGGATGTGGTCGACCTGGGCGGCACCATGCGCCTGGGGGTTTACCCCTGCCGCCTAACGGCCGGCACCCTGGGCCAGGAGCTCTATGGCGCGGAGGTGGTCTACGAACGCCACCGCCACCGCTATGAGTTCAACAACGCCTACCGCACCGCCTTTGTGGAGGCGGGCTATGAGATCAGTGGCACCTCCCCCGATGGCCGGCTGGTGGAACTGATTGAGCTCAAGGGCCATCCCTTCTTCACCGCCTGCCAGTTCCACCCCGAATTCCTCTCGCGCCCCGGCCGGCCCCATCCCCTGTTCCGGGGCCTGATCGCGGCGGCCCAGCAGCGGCTGCCGGCCCGCTCCGAGGAGCAGCTGTTGGCGGCCTGAGCCGTGGCGATCGCCCCAAGCGGCGCCAGCCTGCCGGTGGTGGAAACCTTCCACTCCCTGCAGGGGGAGGGTTGCCACGCTGGCCGCAGTGCCTTCTTCATCCGCCTGGC
Organism: Synechococcus sp. UW140; assembly: GCA_943369525.1. Classification (GTDB taxonomy): domain Bacteria; phylum Cyanobacteriota; class Cyanobacteriia; order PCC-6307; family Cyanobiaceae; genus BAIKAL-G1. The sequence goes on along the minus strand of CALRNL020000005.1, from coordinate 178,923 downwards.
GGGCTGCGCGGTGGGCTGCCCCTGGTGTGACACCAAACACTCCTGGCCCTTGCTCAGCCATCCCAAGCGCCCGCTTGCCGAGTTAGGGGATGACGTCCGGGCCGCCGCCGCCGCCGGAGCCGGCTTCGTGGTGATCACCGGCGGCGAACCCCTCGAACACGACCTGGAGCCCCTCTGCGCCGCCCTGGCCGGCGCCGGCCTGCCCCTGCACCTGGAAACCAGCGGCGTTAACGCCCTGAGCGGTCGCTTCGATTGGATCACCCTCTCCCCCAAGCCCCACCGGCCGCCCACACCAGAGCTGTTGGCCCGCTGCGATGAGCTCAAGGTGGTGGTGCACAGCCCTGCCGATTTGGACTTCGCCCTGGCCATGGCGGCCGCCGCCAGCGCCCGGCCGCAGACGCACCCCACCGCCGGGCTGGCGGGCCAATCCCCAGGCCCCCTGTTGCTGCTGCAACCCGGCTGGGATTGCCCCGAGGGCCAGCAGCTTGCGGTTGCCTTTGTGCAGGCCCGGCCCGAATGGCGGCTCAGCCTGCAGACCCACAAATGGCTGGGCGTGCGCTGAGTGGGCTTGGGGGCGGCCTCGCCGCCGCGCCCAAGCCGGTGCAAGCGCTCGATGGGGCCCTGGTTGGGGCGCTTGGCGGCGCCATCATGGGGCTGGCCTGTCCTGGCTCCGGCTTCCCTTTCGCCCCCTGTCCTTGAGCACCCCCACCACCATCGCCCTGCTCTCCGGCGGGCTTGATTCGGCCACGGCGGCGGCCCTGGCGGTGGAGGCGGGCCATCGGGTCATCGGCCTCTCCTTCGACTACGGCCAGCGCCATCGCCGCGAACTGGTGGCGGCGGACCGGCTGGCTGGGCAGCTGGGTCTGGCCGAACACCACACGATTGCCGTCAACCTGGCGGCCTGGGGCGGCTCTTCGCTCACCGATGCGGCCATCGCCCTGCCGAGCGCCGGGGTGGAGGCCGGGGTGATTCCTTCCACCTACGTGCCGGGCCGCAACACCGTGTTCATCGCCCTGGGCCTGAGCCTGGCCGAGGCCCGGGGCGCCGAGCGGCTGGTCCTGGGGGTGAATGCGGTGGATTACTCCGGCTACCCCGATTGCCGGCCCGATTATCTGCAGGCCTTCCAAACCTTGGCCGATCTGGCCAGCAAGGCCGGCCGGGAAGGCCACGGCGCCCAGCTCTGGGCCCCCCTGGTGGAGTGGCAGAAGACGCGCATCGTGGCCGAGGCCCTGCGGCTGGGGGTGCCGATCGCCCAAACCTGGAGTTGCTATAGCGGCGGCAGCGAACCCTGCGGCCGCTGCGACAGCTGCCGCATCCGCGATGCCGCCCTGATCGAGGCGGGCCATCCGGAGCTGGCCACCCCCCTGGGCCGCCAGGGTCGCTACCAGAGCCAATGAGGCGCCTGGAGCTGCCCTGGCGCGATCCCTGGTCCCTGGCCTGGGGCCTGGCCGAAAGCTTCGGCCGGGAGGGGTTGGTGTGGCTGGATGGGGACGGCACGGACCTGGGCCGCTGGAGTGTGTTGGGGGTGGCTCCCCAGGAGCTGGTGGTCTGCCGCGACCAGGACCCCTTTGGCGCCCTGGCGGCGATGGTGGCCGGCGGTGGCCACTGGATGGGCTGGTTGGCCTACGGGGCCGGCGCCTGGGTGGAACCGGGCGACCACTGGCGCCCGAGCGACATGGCCGTGCTCTGGGCGGCCCGCCATGACCCGGTGCTGCGGCTCGATCAACAGCAGCAACGGCTGTGGCTGGAGGGCAGCGACAGCGCCCTGTTCAACGAGCTGGCCGCCGTGATCGAGGCCCTGCCCCACCAGGCGCCCCCCGAACCCGCCGCCATCCCCCTGGCGGCCTGGCACTGGCACACCAGCGCCGCCCGCTTCGCCGACCAGGTGGGCCAGGTGCGCGCGTTGATCGCCCGGGGCGATCTGTTCCAGGCCAACCTCAGCGCCTGTTGTGAGCAGGCTCTGGCGACCCCCGCCGATCCCCTGGCCCTCTACGGCCAGTTGCGCCGCCACTGCCCGGCCCCCTTCTCCGGCCTGGCGATTGGCGGCCCTAGTGCCGCCAGCGTTGGCGATGGCGCCAGCCTGGAGGCTGTGCTGTCGGCCTCGCCGGAGCGGTTTTTGCAGGTTTCGGCCAGTGGCGCCGTGGAAACCCGGCCGATCAAGGGCACCCGCCCCCGCAGCCCCGATCCCGTAGTCGATGCCGATGCCGCCGCCGACCTGGTCACCAACCCCAAGGACCGGGCCGAGAACGTGATGATCGTCGACCTGATGCGCAACGACCTGGGCCGGGTCTGCCAGCCGGGCTCGATCCGGGTCGACCAACTCGTGGGGCTGGAGAGTTACCGCCAGGTGCACCACCTCACCTCGGTGGTGCGCGGCCAGTTGCGGCCCGGGTTGGGGCCGGTGGACCTGCTAAGGGCCAGCTGGCCGGGGGGCTCGATCACGGGTGCCCCCAAGGTGCGCGCCTGCCAACGCTTGAGTGAGCTCGAGCCGGTGCCGCGGGGCCCCTACTGCGGTTCCCTGTTCCGCCTCGGCGCCGATGGCAGCTTCGATAGCAACATCCTGATCCGCAGCGTCATGGTGAAGGGCCAGCGGCTGCGGGTCCACGCCGGCTGCGGCATCGTGGCCGACTCCGATCCGGCTGGAGAAGCGGAGGAACTGGGCTGGAAACTGCAGCCGTTGCTCGAGGCCCTGGCATGAGCTGGGGCCCTGCCATGACCGGGGTCCCTGCCTTGCCAGCAGGGGCACCCGCCCCAAGCGACCCGGGTTCCCGGTCCGCCTGGGCCCCGTCGCCAGAGCCGGGCCGGGCCCATGGCCAGCCGATCGCCTGGATCGGTGATCCCAGCCAGCCGGCGGAGCGTGGCCAGTGGGGCCGGCCCGACCAGTTGAGCCTGCCCCTCGATGATCGCGGCCTGACCCTGGCCGATGGCCTGTTTGAAACGGTGCTGGTGGACCAGGGGCAAGCCCGGCTGCTGGACGCCCATCTCGAGCGCTGGCAGCGGTCTGCCGCCCTCCTGGGCATGGAGCCGCCCCCCGCCCGGCAAGGGCTCGAGCCCCTGATCGCGGCGGCCTTGGAGCGCTCGCGAACGGCTAGCGGTGCCCTGCGCCTGAACTGGAGCCGGGGGTCGGCCCCGGGCCGGGGGATCGATTTGCCCGCCGGGGGCGAGCCGCCCCTAGGGCACCGCTTCTGGTTGCAGTTCACGCCGCTGCAGCCCAGCTTCAGGCCGGTGACGGTGTGGATCAGCGAGCTGGAACGGCGCCAGGGGGCCAGCCTGTTGAGCCAGTGCAAAACCTTTGCCTATGGCCAGGCGATCCAGGCCCGGCGCGAGGCCCGCAGGGCCGGAGCCGAGGAGGCCCTGCTGCTGGGCACAGGTGGAGAGCTCTGCTGTGGTGCCACGGCCAACCTCTTGCTATTGATCGACGGCACCTGGCTGACACCGCCCTTGGCCAGTGGCTGCCTGCCGGGGGTGATGCGGGGCCGGGCCCTGGAGCTCGGCCTGGCGCGGGAAGCAACGCTCGATCCAGGGCTCCTGCTCCAGCCAATCAGCGAAGCAACCAACGATTCAACCAATGCCTCCGTCAGTGCGGCCCTGCTACTCAACAGCCTGGGCTGCCGGCCGATTCGGGCCGTCAATGGCCAGGCCCTGGGGCCAGCCGGCCAGGCCCAGGGCGACCCTGGCTGGGCCAGCTCCCTGGCGGAATCGTTTTGGCGCAACCTGCTGGGCGAGTAATGGGCCCCACCAGCCCGGCCGCCGGGGTCCAAGTCGGCGTCGGCGTTGACCCCCGCTCGATAGGTTGGGATTTCACGCGGCAGGGATGGGGATGGCGAGCCAAAGCAGCGGGCAACGATCCCTCCGGCGTCCTTCCTTTGGGCTGGGGCGCTGCCTTGGCCTGGTTGGCCTGATGGCCCTCCCTGGCTGTGGCCTCATCACGAGGGAGCAGCCCCAATCCAGCGCCAAGCCCGGCGATCTGCTGGTTCAAGTGGGCGAGCAGCGGGTGGTGCTGGTTGAGCCCTTCCGCGGCGGAGAACCCAATGGCCTATTTGATGGCGTTGTGAAGATCAGCGGCGGCGGCCAGCCGGAGCAACTGCTTGAGGTCAACGCGATTTGCAGCATCCCCGATGAGCCGAAGTGGCCCAAGTACGACAACCTCTACGGCACTTCGGTTCGTAACGCAGCCTCTGCGGAAGGGCGCAAGGGAGACACGAGCTGGCAGGTTCTATTTTATTTTGACGGACGGAAGGAGTTGAAAATGGGCAAAGATCCAGGTGCCTGGCTTGGGCGTTTGCATCAAAATCTTTGTCGGCATGGAGATTTTGATGATCGCAAGATTGCCAAAAAATCCTAATGCTTTCCATGTTTAATTTATGGCGGGTCCAAGCCAGCCCAGCAGCCTGGGCCAGCTTGGATGTCAGCGCTGCTTAAACACTCAAGAAGCGATCCACAACCTCCTTGCTGAGCTCACCGGTGGGGCCGCTGGCCACCACGCCCCCCTTTTGCATCGCGTAGTACCAGTCGGCCTGGCGCACGAAGTGGAGGTGTTGTTCCACGAGCAACACGCTGATGCCGGTGGTTTCGATAATGCGGCGCACGGCCCGCTCGATGTCCAACACCACCGAGGGCTGGATGCCTTCGGTGGGTTCATCGAGCAGCAACAGCCTGGGCTTACCGAGCAGGGCCCGGGCGATCGCCAGTTGTTGCTGCTGGCCGCCCGAGAGGTCGCCACCGCGGCGGTTAAGAAACTTCTCCAGGATCGGGAAGAGGTCGAACACCACCGGATCGATGTGGCGGGTCTTGCCCAGGCCACCGGGCAGGGCTTCGAGACCGAGCAGCAGGTTTTCGCGCACCGTGAGCTGGGGAATGATTTCCCGGCCCTGGGGCACATAGCCGATGCCGCTGCGGGCCCGTTGGTGGGGGGCCAGGGGCGAGAGCTCCCGGTCGTCCAGTAGCACCGAGCCGCTGCGTTGGCGCAGGAGGCCGATCACGGTTTTGAGCAGGGTGGTTTTACCGACACCATTGCGGCCGATCAGGCAGACCATCTGGCCGGGGGCCACGCTCAGATCCACATCGCGCAGGATGTGGCTCTCGCCGTAAAAGACATTCAGCCCGCGCAATTGCAGCAGGTTGGAGCCTGGGGCGGAGCCGGGTCCGCCCGCCTGGTTGTTGGTCTGTACCAGGTTGGAACTGGTCATGGGGCCTCCTGGGTTTCGCTGCCGAGATACACCTCAATCACCCGTGGGTCGTTTTGCACTTGCTCCATCGAGCCCTCACAGAGCACGTGGCCCTCATGCAGCACCGTGACGGGCGCCTGCAGATCCCGGATGAAGTCCATGTCGTGCTCAATCACCAGCACGGTGTGGTCGCCGGCGAGTTGGCGCAGCAACTCGCCGGTGCGCTCGGTTTCCTTATCGGTGAGGCCGGCCACCGGTTCATCCACCAGCAGCAATTCGGGATCCTGGGCCACCAACATGGCGATTTCCAGCCACTGCTTCTGGCCGTGGGAGAGGCCACCAGCCTGTTGGTTGGCATGGGATTCCAGCCCGACAACCCCGAGCAGGTGCTGAACCCGGTCCCGTTGCTCGCTGCTGAGGGGACTGAATAGCAGGTCAAACGGTCCATGGGGACCCCGAACCGCCAGCTCCAGGTTGCGCCGGGGCGAGAGGTTTTGATACACCCGGGGGGTCTGGAATTTGCGGCCGATTCCCAAGCGCGAGATGCGGTGTTCGCTCTGGCCCACCAACGACTTGCCCCGGAAAAACACATCCCCTTTGGTGGGTTTCACCTTGCCGGTGATCACATCGAGGAAGGTGGTCTTGCCGGCGCCGTTGGGGCCGATCACGGCCCGCAATTCGCCTGGGGCGAGTTGGAGATTGAGGTCGTTGAGGGCGAGAAAGCCATCAAAACTGACGCTCACGCCCTGCAGTTCGAGCAGATTCATGGCTGACCTCCTTCGGAACCTTTGGCATCGAACTGGCTCTGCTCAGCCTGAACCTCGGGGTCGAGATCCAGGGCCGGATAGGTGAGCGAGCGCTGCGGCAGGCCCACCATGGCAATTAGGCGGCCCGGGCCCCCTTGGCGCCACCAGCCCACCAGGCCATCGGGTAGGGCGGTCACCACCAGCAGGAACAGGCCCCCCTGGATGAACAACCAGGTTTCCGGCAGCTGTTCGCTGATCAGGCTCTTGGCAAAATTGATCAGCAGGGCCCCCAGAATCGCCCCGATCAAGGTGCCTCGGCCACCGACGGCGACCCAGATGACCATCTCAATGGAGAAGGGCACCGCCATGAACTGGGGCGAGACAATGCCCGATTGCACCGTATAGAGGGCGCCGCTGATGCCGGCCAGGCCGCCCGCCACGGCAAACACCACCGTCTTGTAGGCGGTCGGGTTGTAGCCGGTGAAACGCAGGCGCGGTTCATCGTCGCGGATGGCCACCAGGGCATCGCCGAAACGACCTTTGGTTAGCCAGCGGCAGAGGAACCAGGCGCCGATCACCAGCACCACCGTGAGCCAGAACAGGTTGCGCTGCATCCCATCACTGCCGACCAGGGCTCCGAAGATCTGGGCCGTGTCGGTTTTGAGGCCGTTGGTGCCGTTAATCAACTTCTGCTGGCCATTGAAGAAGTTGAAAAACACCAGCAGGGCCGCCTGGGTGAGGATCGAGAAGTAGACCCCCTTGATGCGGTTGCGGAACACCAGGTAGCCGAGTAGGCCTGCCACCAGGGCTGGGATGACCCAGATGGCGAAAAAGGTGAAGACCGGTGAGTTGAACGGTTGCCAGAAGGCCGGCAGGCTCTTGACCCCATAGAGGCCAAAGAACTCCGGCAATTGGCCAGGCTCCAGGTTGTCGAGCTGCAGATACATGCCAAGGGCATAGCCGCCCAGGGCAAAAAAGATGCCCTGGCCCAGGCTGAGCATGCCCGTGTAACCCCAGATCAGATCAATGCCGAGGGCCACGATGCCCAAGGACAGGAACCGGCCCAGCAGGTTCAGCCGGAAGGGGGGCAACACCATCGGAAGCACGAGGGCGGCCACCACGATCACCAGCCAGGGCAGGCTGCGGCGCAGGGTGCGGGAGGAGACCAGGGAGGAGGGAAAATCCGCCATCGATTAGGCCTCCACCATGCGACCCTTCTGCGGGAACAGACCGGCCGGTCTGACCTGCAGGAACACCACAATCAGGGCGAAAACCAACACCTTGGCCATCGAGGTGGTGGCAAAGAAGGTGATCAGCTCATTCAGCCCAGCGGGCATGGCCGGCCACACCAATAACAGGGAGCCGGAGCCGATCAGGTAGCTGAGCACGCCGATGCCCAGGGCGGCCAGTACCGTGCCGGCCAATTTGCCCACGCCGCCCAGCACCACCACCATGAAGCAATCAACGATGTAGTTGCCTCCCAGGTTGGGGCCGACCGAACCGAGCAGGGTGACGGCGACGCCGGCCACCCCGGCCAGGCCGGAGCCGATCAGGAAGGTGAGGGCATCCACCTTGTCGGTTGGGATGCCCAGGCAGTTGCTCATCGAGCGGTTCTGGGTAACGGCCCGGATGCGGATGCCCCAGACACTCTTTTGCAGGAACCAGGTGACCCCAAGGAGGGCCAGGGCCGTGAGAGCAATGATGAATAGGCGGGCTGTCGGCATCGTCACCGCGCCCACATCAATGGAGCCGCGCAGCCAGGTGGGGGCGGTGACATCGATGTTGCGGGCACTAAACCAGGGTTGGTCAAACGTGCGTTGCTGGCCCAGCACCGAGGCCACCCCAATGCCGACCAGGCCGGAACCGATCCAGCTGCCGGAACCCAGCATCGGGGTCCAGCGCTGCTGCCACCAGGCTTTGGGCGTGAGCCGCGGGATGAGCAGGCCGCCCACCACGGTCACCAGCAGGCCGAGGGCGAAGGCACTGCTCACCGAGCGCACGAATTGCTGCAGGATCAGGCTGACCCCCCAGGTGGCCAGCAGGGTTTCCAGGGGCCGGCCATAGAGACGGCGAATCACCGTTTTCTCCAGCAGCAAGCCCACTAGGCCGCTCACCACAAAGGCCAGGGGAATGGCCACCAGGATGTAAATCGGGAAGAGGGCTTCAGGCACCACGGCCTTGAAGATGTTCTGCACCACAAAGGTGGTGTAAGCGCCGAGCATCATCAACTCACCATGGGCCATGTTGATGACACCCATCAGACCAAAAACCACGGCTAGTCCCAGGGCTGCCAGCACCAGAACCGAGCCAATGGCCAGGCCATTGAAGAGTGTTTCGTAAAGAAGATCCATTGCGACCTGCAGGGATCAGGCAAAGGTGGACGGGTGCAGCCCCACCAACCCGCTCAAATGGGAGTAGGAAAGTGATGACTGGATTTTGAAGTGGGCTTGAATTGAAAAAGGGGGGAGATTGCTCTCCCCCCCAAGCTGTTGTGTGTGTCGATTGGGGACCGGAGCCCGAAGGCTTTAGGTCCCCAGAGCAAATCACATCTTGAACTTGCCGGCGTCAGGACGCTTCTGGGTCCAGTCGCAGGTGTAGCCCTTGGTTTCGGGCACGAACTGGTTCCAGGCCAGGGGCTTGACCACACCCTTGTTCTCGAGGATCTTGAACATGCCGTCCTTCTGAACTTCGCCGATCAGCACCAACTTGGAGATGTGGTGGTTGGGCTGAACTTCGACCGGGCCCTCAGGAGCATCGAACTTGACGCCGATCAGGGCTTCGCGCACCTTGGCGTTGTCGACGCTATTGGCCTTCTCAGCACCCTTGGCCCAGAGGTAGACCATGGCGTAGGCGGCTTCAGCAGGGTCGCTGGTGACCCGCTTCTCGCCGTACTTGGCCTTGAAGTCGGCGGTGAACTTCTTGGAGGCGGGGGTGTCGAGGCTCTGGAAGAAGTTCCAGGCAGCGTAGGTGCCTTCGAGGTACTCAGGACCAATGGCGGCGATCTCCTCTTCGGCGATCGAGAAGCTCATGATCGAGTAGCCGTTGGCGGGGGTGATGCCCGCGGCCTTCATCTGCTTGAAGAAGGCAACGTTGCTGTCGCCATTGAGGGTGTTGACGATCACGCCACCCTTGGGCAGGGCCTGCTTGATCTTGGCGATGATCGGAGCCACCTCGGTGTTGCCGAGGGGCAGGTAGTCCTCACCCACCAGCTTGCCGCCCTGGACCTTGAGCTGCTCCTTCATGATCGTGTTGGCCGTACGTGGGTACACGTAGTCGGAACCAACCAGGAAGAAGTCCTTGCCCTTGTTCTTCAGCAGCCACTCAACAGCGGGCTCAGCCTGTTGGTTGGGGGTGGCGCCGGTGTAGAAGATGTTTTTGGAGCACTCCTGACCTTCGTACTGGATCGGGTAATAGAGGAAGGCGTCCTTGGCCTCATACACCGGCAGCATGGCCTTGCGGCTGGCGGAGGTCCAGCCACCGAAGACAACGGCGACCTTGTCCTGATCGATCAGTTTCTTCGACTTCTCGGCGAAGGTGGGCCAATCGGAGGCGCCATCTTCCTCAACGGGAACGATCTTCAGCTTCTTGCCATCGATCGTGATACCACCGGCGGCGTTGATCTCTTCGATCGCCATCAGCTCGGCTTCGGCCACCGTGTTCTCGGAGATGGCCATGGTGCCGGAGCGGGAGTGAAGGATGCCGACCTTCACTTCGCCGTCGAACTTGCCACCCTCGGCGCTCTTCTCACCGCCGCCGCAGGCGACGAGGGAGACGGACGTGGCCAGCAGGGCCGCGCCACCAAGGAGGACGCGGGATGCCTGGCGCATCGACAAGGTCTGCATTGGAAAGAACTCCTCGTGGAAATCCGCGAAACAGCGGTGAAAAGAAGGTAGGGAGTGTGCCTCTGGGCACTTTGTATCCATTTACACAATTTGCCCAACCACGCACAATTCGCTGCTGGCGAAGGGGGCTTTTGGCCTCAATTTGGTAGCTGTTGTAACAAAAATGCTTCCACCTGGTCGAGGCCCGCGCCGCTGCGCAGGTTGGTGAAGCACCAGGGCCGGCCGCCGCGCATGCGCTCGGTGTCCTGCTCCATCACCGCCAGGCTGGCGCCCACGAGGGGGGCCAGGTCCACCTTGTTGATCACCAGCAGATCCGAACGGGTGATGCCGGGCCCGCCCTTGCGGGGGATCTTGTCACCGGCCGCCACATCGATCACATAGATGCAGAGGTCGACGAGCTCGGGGCTGAAGCTGGCCGCCAGGTTGTCGCCGCCGCTTTCGACCAGCACCAGGTCCAGGCCCGGAAAGGCCCGCTCAAGCTCCTCCACCGCCGCCCGGTTGATGGAGCAGTCCTCCCGGATCGCCGTGTGGGGACAGCCGCCCGTTTCCACGCCGCGGATCCGCTCCGGTTCTAGGGCCCCGGCCCGGGTGAGGAATTGGGCATCCTCTTGGGTGTAGATGTCGTTGGTCACCACGGCCAGCTGCAGGCGGTCGCGCAGGCGCCGGCAGAGCGCCTCGACCAGGGCCGTTTTGCCAGAGCCCACCGGTCCGGCTACCCCCACCCTCAGGCGGCTGCTCATGGGGTCACCAGCGGGTCGGCCTGCTGGGGCAGGGCCTGGGGCAAGCTCACGCCGATCGCCTTGGCGGTGGCGCCATTGGGCAACAGGGTGGTTTTGGTGAGGGGTTCAAACGGCATGGTGTTGGGCGATTCGCTGGAGGATGGGCACCGCCAGGGCGCCGGCCGCCTCGCTGTCGTCAACGTAGGTCCAGCCGATCACCCCCAGGCAGCCGGCCAGGTCGATGTCCGGCGGATCTACCGAGTAATCCGGAATTTTGTTGGCCAGGCCCACCTTGCAGATCGAGCTGAAGGCCAGGATTGTGGCGTAATCGCCGATTTTGACAAAGGCCCCCACCGTCTTGGCGGCCAGGGCCAGGGCCGCCTGCAGGGCCAGGGGGATCCGCACCCCCTGGCTGATCAGCCCAGCCGCCGCCCCGCCGCCGAGGGCAAAGGAGCCATCAACGGTGAGGTCGGCGAAATTGAGGATCCGCAGGATCAGCAGGGTGCCCAGGGCCAGGCCGGCGTAGGCCAGGCCCTGGTCGTAGGCCCCGAACCAGAGGGAAAGCATCGTCGAATTATGGCCCGCCCTTCTCGTTCCATCGTTTGGCCCGTTCAGGGGCGTTTAGCCCCGGCCGCCCCGGCCAGAACCAACCCCTGGCTGGGTCATCCAGGCCGCTTAACTGCGGAACAGGCGCGAGTAGAGCTCCCGGTGGCTGAGCTGGGCCAGGCCGGCGCCCACGCCCCCACTCCAGAGACGGCGGGGATCGCTGGCCACCAGGGCGCCAGCCCGCTCGGCCAGCAGGGGCGCCAGGGCCAGTTGCAGCCGCTGCCCCTGGGTGGGCCCCAGGGGCACCAGGCGCACGGCGGCGCTGATTTGGTTGGCGACCCAGCCATAGAGGTAGGCCTCCACCAGGTCGGCCGGGGGCAGGTTGAGGCAGACCCCGGCCCAGGCCCAGGCGGCCGGCCAGGCGAGCCCGCCTGCCCCGATCGGCTGGGCTGACCCTGCCGGGGTTGGGGCCGGTGCCCCAGCCGGCAGGGGCCAGCCCAGGTCGGTGAGCAACCGCAGCAAGGACTGGCCCATCTGGCGCTGCTGGGCCCGCAGCTCCACCGATTCGCGGGCCGCCAGCAACCAGCCATCGAGGTCTTGGACCTCGGCTAGGGCCGCGGCCAGGTCCCCCCCCTGGCCGGCCGCCGCCGCCAAGCGGGCCCGGCCCAGGGCTGCCGCCAGGGGGACCAGGGCTGCCGCCTCCACCCGCAGCGCGCCCCGATCCAGCTCGGCCCGCAACCAGACCTCCAGGGCTTCAGCCGTTGCGATCCGGCCGGCCTGCACCAGCACTTCCAGACCCTCCGAATAGCTGAAAGCCCCCACCGGCAGGGCCGGGCTGACCAGCTGGAACAGGCGCAACTGGGCCGTGCTCATGGTTGGTCGGGGCCCCGGTGGGGGTCGGGGTTGGGGCCATGGGAATGGTCATGGCCATGGTCTTGGCTGTGGCTGTGGCCCCCCCCGTAGGCCCCCGCCTCCGGCCCAAAGGGTGCCTCAACCCGTTCCACCGCCAAGCCCCGCTGGCGCAACAGATCGGCCAGCACCGAATCCTCCAGGATCCGCAATTCACCCGGGTGCAGTTCCATCGCCACATGGCGGTTGCCCAGGTGGTAGGCCGCCTGCAGCAGGGCCAGGGGGTCGGGGCTGCGCACCTGCAGCAGCGCTTCCGGCGCCGCTTCCACCCGCACCAGCCGATCTCCCGAAGCCGTGGAGAGCAGCTCGCCGGGTTGGAGCGCCGCGCCGCGGGGCAACTGCAGCACCAGGTCCCGGCCACAGGCGCTGACCCGGTGGCCGCGCAGGCTGGTGCGTTGGTCGGCCGTGAGCAGCAGCCGCAGGGGCTCCCCCCCACGGCCCTCTTCGCCGCCCCGCTCGCCAGGAGCCAGCCGGTGAACCAGGACCAGGGACGCCAGGGAGTGTGCCATGGCCCAAGCCTGCAGGGGAGGGGCAGCTTCGCGGGCCATGGGGCCGGCAAAATGTGTGGATTGCAACGGGCCGCCGCCGCGGCCGCCGTCAAAGTCCGCCGTCACCCTCCGCCGATGAGCGACTCCTGGCAGGCCGAGGCCCGGCTGCAATTCAGTTTGCAGGGCTCTGGCGAAAAGGCCCTGCCCCGCACGACCTTCCAAGGCGGTGCCACCGCGCCCCTGAAGATCCAGCGGGCCTTCCAGCAGGCCGATGGTCGTTGCGAATTGCCCCTGCTCCACACCGCCGGCGGCCTGGTGGGCGGCGACCGGATCAAGGTTTCCGCAGCCCTGGAGCCCGGCAGCCGGGTGCTGCTGACCAGCGTGGCTGCCCAGAAGGTGTATGGCTCCGTGGGCCGCAGCCGCCAGGTGCCGCAGGGGCGCTGGGCTGGCCAGGAGCTGCTGTTTGAGCTGGCTGCCGGCTCCGATCTCGAGTGGCTGCCCCAGGAGTTGGTGCTGTTCGCCGATGGCCTGTTTGAGCAGACCTGCCGGGTGGAGCTGGCCCCAGGGGCTAGCTGGCTCGGCGTCGAGGTGGTGCGGCTGGGCCGCAGCGCCGCCGGCGAAGGCCTGGGCCAGGGCCGCTGGCGCTCCCAGCTGGAGATCCGGCGCCTGCAGGGGCCGGCCAGCCGCTGGGAACTGGTCGACCGGCTCGAGCTGGGGGGCGCCAGCCTGGATGGCGACCACGGCCTGGCCGGCCAGCCGGTGTTCGGCAGCCTGGTTTGGGTGGCGCCCGATCCCCTGGCTGCCGCCGAGCTGGAGGCCCTGGCCAGCCTCTGCCGCGATGACCGGGCCGGCCTGGAGGGCGAGATGGCCTGCGGCCCCCTCGACCAGGGCCTGGTGGCTCGCTATCGGGGCTCCTCCAGCCAGGCGGCCCGCTACTGGTTCACCCGCATCTGGGCCCGCCTGCGCCAGCAACGCCACCAGCCGGCGCCCCAATTGCCACGGGTCTGGCCGTTCCAGGAAAGCCCTTGGATTGGGGCCGAGCCTTGAGCTCCCAGGGCCCTGAGCCCGCCCCCACCAGGGCCGACAACCGTTCTTCATGAACCCCTTGGCTGCCTCGGCCGCTGCCACAGTGGTTTTGGCCATCCCCTTTCCATGCATCTCACACCCCAGGAGAAGGACAAACTCCTGATCGTCACGGCGGCCCTGCTGGCGGAACGGCGCCTCAACCGGGGCCTGAAGCTCAATTACCCCGAGGCGGTGGCCTGGCTGAGCTTTCTGGTGATCGAGGGCGCCCGCGATGGCAAGAGCGTGGCCGAGCTGATGGCCGAGGGCACCACCTGGCTGGGCCGCGACCAGGTGATGGAGGGCATCGCCGAACTGGTGCATGAGGTGCAGATCGAGGCGGTGTTTCCCGATGGCACCAAGCTCGTCACCCTGCACGATCCAATCCGCTGAGCCGATCGCCCCTCCCACCTGATCCCCTTCCAACCCTTCCCGCCATGGCTCCCCTGATTCCCGGCGAACTGTTCAGCGAACCCGGCACGCTCGAACTCAATGCCGGTCGCCCGGTCACCACCCTCGGCGTGGCCAACAGCGGCGACCGGCCCGTGCAGGTGGGCTCCCATTTCCACTTCCATGAGGCCAACGCCGCCCTGCTGTTCGACCGCGAGGCCGCCCGGGGCCTGCGGCTCGACATCCCCGCCGGCACGGCGATCCGGTTTGAACCGGGCGACAGCCGCGAGGTGAACCTGGTGCCCTACGCCGGGGCCCGCCGGGTGTTCGGCTTTAACGGCCGCATCAACGGGCCCCTGGATTAGGTCCGCCAGCTCCGCCCTGGAGCGGTGCTGACGACGCCCAGCCCGGACAAGCCTTTCCCCTGACCCCGCTTCCCTAGCTCCGCCTTTCGGCCCCTTTCCCCTCCCTGCAGACCAGGCCATGCCCTACCGGATCGACCGCCGCGCCTACGCCGAGACCTACGGCCCCACCACCGGCGACCGGCTGCGGCTGGCGGACACCGAGCTGATTTTGGAGGTGGAGAAGGACTTCACCAGCTACGGCGATGAGGTGAAGTTTGGCGGCGGCAAGGTGATCCGCGATGGCATGGGCCAGGCCCAGACCAGCCGCGCCGATGGGGCCGTGGACACGGTGATCACCAACGCCCTGATCCTCGATTGGTGGGGGATTGTGAAGGCCGACATCGGCCTGCGCGACGGCCGCATCTGTGCCATTGGTAAGGCGGGCAACCCCGACATCACCGATGGGGTCGACATCATCGTCGGCCCGGGCACCGAGGCCATTGCCGGCGAGGGTCACATCGTGACCGCCGGCGCCATCGACACCCACATCCATTTCATCTGCCCCCAGCAGATCGAAACGTCCCTAGCCAGTGGCGTCACCACCATGCTGGGCGGCGGCACGGGCCCGGCCACGGGCTCCAACGCCACCACCTGCACCCCCGGTGCCTTCCACATGGCCCGCATGCTGCAGGCAGCCGAAGGCTTACCCGTGAACCTGGGCTTCTTCGGCAAGGGCAACGCCAGCACCCCAGAAGCGCTCGAAGAGCAGATCCGCGCCGGTGCCATCACCCTGAAGCTCCATGAAGATTGGGGCACCACCCCCGCCGCCATCGACTGCTGCCTATCGGTGGCCGATCGCTTCGACATCCAGGTGGCAATCCATTCCGACACCCTCAACGAAGCCGGCTTCGTTGAGGACACCATCCGCGCCATCGGCGGCCGCACCATCCACACCTTCCACACCGAAGGGGCGGGCGGCGGCCACGCCCCCGACATCATCCGCATCTGCGGCGAGCCCAACGTGCTGCCCAGCTCCACCAACCCCACCCGCCCCTACACGCGCAACACCCTGGAGGAGCACCTCGACATGCTGATGGTGTGCCACCACCTGGATCCCTCGATCCCCGAAGACGTGGCCTTCGCTGAATCGCGCATCCGCCGCGAAACGATCGCCGCCGAAGACATCCTCCACGACATCGGCGCCTTCAGCATCATCGCCAGCGATTCCCAGGCCATGGGCCGGGTGGGTGAAGTGATCACCCGCACCTTCCAGACCGCCCACAAGATGAAGGTCCAACGGGGCGCCCTGTCGGGCGATTCGTCCCGCAACGACAACACCCGCCTCAAGCGCTACATCGCCAAGGTCACGATCAACCCGGCCATCGTCCACGGCATCGACAGCCAGGTGGGTTCAGTGGAGGTGGGCAAGTTGGCCGATCTGGTGCTCTGGAAGCCGGGCTTCTTTGGCGTCAAGCCGGAGCTGGTGATCAAGGGCGGCTCGATCGTCTGGGCCCAGATGGGCGATGCCAACGCCTCGATCCCCACCCCCGGTCCCGTCCATGGCCGGCCGATGTTTGCCGCCTTCGGCAAGGCCCTGGCCCCTAGTTGCCTCACCTTCCTCTCCCAGGCCGCCCTCGATGCCGACGTGCCCCGCAAGCTGGGGCTGGAGCGGCGCTGCGTGCCGGTGCTGAACACCCGCTCCATCGGCAAGGCCGCCATGCGCAACAACAGCGCCCTGCCCAAGGTGGAGGTGGACCCCCAGACCTACGAGGTGTTCGCCGACGGCGAACTGCTCACCTGCGAGCCGGCGGAGGTGCTGCCGATGGCCCAGCGCTATTTCCTGCTCTGATCAGGCGGGCCCCCTGCCAGGGCCGAGGGGGCCGGGGGTTCCGTAGCAATGATGACTGGCGTGGCCCCGTTCGCTAAGCATGATCGGGGCCACCCCGGGGCAGCCATGTTCACCGCCTATAGGCCCAGCAAGGGCTACGACGAATATTTCAGTGGCAGCGCCGAACCCCGGGAGGCGCTCCAGCCCCTGATCTCTTCCCTCGGCACCCTGGGCATTGAGGAACTGAACCGCAACCATGCCGCTGCCGGCATGTTGCTCAAGCGCCTTGGGGCCACCTTCCGGCTGAATGATTCGGGAGATAAGGGCACCGAGCGGATCCTGCCCTTTGATCCCCTGCCGCGGCTGATCCGCACCGGCGAATGGCAGATCCTCGAACGGGGCCTAATCCAGCGCCTGGAAGCGATCGACCTGTTTCTGGCCGATGTCTACGGCGACCAGGGCATCCTCAATGACGGGGTGATTCCCCGGGAGGATGTGGAGAGTTCCCAAGGTTGGCGGCCCCAGCTGCAGGGCTTCAAGCCACCCCTGGGCAAGTGGTGCCACATCTCCGGCCTGGACCTGATCCGCGATGGTGCCGGGACCTGGCGGGTGCTGGAGGACAACCTGCGCTGCCCCTCCGGGGTGGCCTATTTCCTCGAGAACCGGCGCGTGATGAAGCGCATGTTCCCGAGCCTGTTCTCCGGTCGCATCGTCCAGCCGATCGACGACTACCCCTCCCACCTGCTCCAGACCCTGCGGGAGCTGGCCCCCTGGACTAACCGGCCCAAGGTGGTGCTGTTGACCCCCGGGGTATTCAACAGCGCCTACTTCGAGCACAGCTACCTGGCCCAGCAGATGGGCATCCAGCTGGTGGAAGGCCGGGATCTGGTCTGCGAAGGCAACCGGGTCTGGATGCGCAGCACCGCCGGCCTCGAAGCGGTGGACGTGATCTATCGGCGCATCGACGACGACTTCCTCGATCCGGCCGTGTTCCGCAGTGATTCGATGCTGGGGGTGCGCGGCCTGATGGAGGCCTATGCGGCCGGGCGGGTGGCGATCGCCAATGCGCCGGGCAGTGGCGTGGCCGATGACAAGCTCATCTACGCCTATGTGCCCGAGATGATTCGCTACTACCTGGGTGAGGAACCGATCATCGAAAATGTACCCACCTATTTGTGCTCCAGGGCCGACGATCGCGCCTATGTGCTCGCCCACCTCAAGGACCTGGTGGTGAAGTCCGTGGCGGAGGCGGGCGGCTACGGCATGCTGATTGGCCCCCATGCCGACCAGGCCGAGATTCTCGAATTTGCCGCCAAGATCGAAGCCGATCCCCGTAATTTCATCGCCCAGCCCACCCTGGATCTTTCCACCGTGCCTTCCTTGAGCCAGGGGGAGCTCTACCCCTGCCACGTGGATCTGCGGCCCTACGTGCTGCGCGGCAAGGGCGCCTGGGTGAGCCCCGGCGGCCTCACCCGGGTGGCCCTGCGCCGGGGCTCCCTCGTGGTGAACTCCTCCCAGGGCGGCGGCTGTAAGGACACCTGGATCGTGGAGGACTCCCCATGTTGAGCCGCGTCGCCGATTCGCTCTACTGGATTAACCGCAACGTTGAACGGGCCGAGAACATCTCCCGCTTTGTGGAGGTGAGCGAGGCCATGGCCCTTGATTGCCCACCCGGCAGTGCCGAACCCTGGTTGCCCCTGATCGATGCCTGCGGCGATCGGGAACTGTTCGACACCCTCTATCCCCAGGGCACCCCTGGGGATGTGGTGCGTTTTTTGGTGCAGGAACCGAAAAACCCCAGCTGCATCGTTAATTGCATCGCCATCGCCCGGGAGAACGCCCGCCAGATCCGCGAGGTGATCACCACGGAAATGTGGGAGCAGATCAATGACCTGCACTGGACCCTGCAGGAAAGTGAAGCCTTCTGGCAGCTCCAGCCCCAGGAGCAACTGCGCGAAATCCGCCGCGCCTGCCAGCTCTTCTATGGCGTGACCGATGCCACCTTGAGCCGTGATCTCTCCTGGCAATTCAGCCGTCTGGGTCGCCTGATCGAGCGGGCCGACAAGACGACCCGCATCCTCGATGTGAAGTATTTCCTGCTGTTGCCCAGCCCCGAGGAGGTGGGCGGCGTGCTCGATGAGTTGCAGTGGATTTCGCTGCTGCGCACGGCCGGCGCTTATCAGATGTTCCGCCAGGCCCAGCAGCAAGGCATCACTCCCCGCGCTGTGGCAGCGTTTTTGCTGCTCGATCCGATCTTCCCGCGCTCGGTGCGCTACTGCCTCGAAGGCATCAACAAGGCCCTGGGCGTGATCCGCAGCAGTGCGGTGCCCGGTCCGCCCGATGACCTGGAATGCCAGAGCGGTCTGATGCTTGCTAGCTGGAGTTTTGTGAGAATTGATGACCTGATTGGCCAGGGCCTGCATGAGGCCATCGACCATTTCCAGAGCGATCTGAACCGGCTCCATGGGCTGATCCATGACCGTTACTTTGTGATGCCCACCCCGTCCCCCTCCGAGTCGAGCTCCGATCCGGCATGCGTGCCCGCCTAACCCACAGCTTCTATTACCGCTACAGCGATCCGGTGCTGCTCGGGCCCCATCGCTTCTGCCTGCGGCCGCGGCCCCACGGGTTCCAACGGCTGTTGGACTACAACCTGACGATCAGCCCCGATCCCAGCCAGCTCTACGACCTGCTCGCCGCCGGTGGCGACACGATTACCCGGGCCCGCTTCCTCAAGGAAACGCGGATCTTCCGGGTCCAGGCGGCCTCGGAGGTGGAAACCTGGCAGCCCCCCCTGATCGAGGCCTGCCTCGAGGAAGAGATGGCCCGCCTGCCGGTGCCAATCGGCCGGCTCAACCCCGACCTGCTCTCCTGTCTGCAGGGCTGGCTACCCAACGGTCAGCACGACCCGGCGGCGGTGGACCTGGCCCAGGAAGCCCTGATGGGCAGCGACCAGCGCAGCCTCACCTTCCTTCAACAATTAATTGAAATCATCCAGGACCGGGTCAAATACACCCAGCGCCATGTCGGCCCCGCCTGGCCCGCCGGCCGCACCCTCAAGGAACGGGTGGGCTCCTGCCGGGACCTGGCGATGCTGATGATCGAGTGTTGCCGCAGCGTTGGCCTGCCGGCCCGGTTTGTGAGCGGCTACCACCTGGTGGAGCCCAAACCGACCCGTTACGACCTGCACGCCTGGACCGAGGTGTATCTGCAGGGGGCCGGCTGGCGGGGCTTTGATCCCAGCGGCAAGGGGGCGGTGGATGAGCGCTACATCCCCTTAGCCACCTCCTCCCAATCCGACCTCACCGCCGCAATCACGGGCACCTTCTCCGGCCCCCCTGGGGTGAAAAGCATCCTCAAGTGGGACATCCAGGCCGAGGTGCTGGTGCCGCCCCGGGAGCCCGAGGCGGAAGCCCAGGTGCCCAGCCGGGCCGAGCTGGTGCCCCAGTCCCCCTCGGGAGTGCCCCAGTGACCCGTCCAGCCGCGGACTCCCCAGCCAACCAGCCCCCCAGTCCCATGGACCCTCCCCAGGTGAGTGCGCTGATCGAGCAACGCCTGGCCGCCGCCGGGGTGCGGCTCACCCTGGGTGGCGAACCCACCTACGTGCCCGACGCGCCGGAGGGGGCGGAATGGTCGTTTGCGGCCGATGGCCCCACCAAGCTGGGCTACGCCCGGGCCCTGGCGGCCCAGCTGCAGCAACGGGCCTGGCCCGGCAGCACCCTGATGTATTGCCCGGGTAAGCGCTATGACGGCGAGGTCAACCCCCGCTGGGCCCTGCGCCTGTTCACCGGACCGGGCGGCGATCCGGTGGTGGCCTGGCCCCAGGACGATGGGGCCCCCCGGCCCGTGCTGCCGGCGGATGGGGCAGCGGGTTTCCTGGCGGTGATCGGCCGCGGCCTGGGCTGCCAGCTGGAGCCCCTGCAACTGCGCGATCCCCTCGACGACGCCCGCAGTGTCTGGGCGGCCCCCCTCAGCCACAACGATGGCCAGGACAGGGAGGTAGGCGGTGAGCTGGGTTGGACGCCGGCGGCCTGGCCCCTGGCCGAGGAGCTGCGGGAGCTGCTGGGCGCCCCCGGTCCTGCCGGCCTGCGCCTGCCCCTGCAGCACTTCCCCGAGGGGGTGCTGCGCCAGGTACTCACCCTGGAGGTGGGACCGGAGGATTGGAGCCTGTTCCTGCCCCCCCTGGCCCGCCAGCCCCTGGAGCAGCTGCTGGGCGTGATCGCCAAGGCCAGTGGCGCCTGGAGCAAGCCGGATCTCAGCGGTGTGCTGCCCCTCGATATCGATGGCGCCTGGCAGGTGCTTGGCCTCACCGCCGATCCGGGTGTGCTCGAGGTGAATCTGCCCGTTTGCCCCCGCTGGGACGCCTACGCGGACTGGATGCGGTTGTTAGAGGAAGGCGGTGCGGCCGTGGGCCTGCGCTCCTGGAAGCAGCGGCGGCCCGCCCCGGAGCTCCCCCAGCCCGGCGACCCCAGCCTGGAGCGTCCAAGCCAGGAGGCCCTGAACCGGGCTGGCCTCAGCCAGGAGGGCAGTGGCGGCGGCAACCACCTGCTCTGGGGTGGCCCCAGCCTGGAGCAGAACCCATTTTTTAGCCGGCCCGCCTGGCTGGTGGGCCTGCTGCGTTTCTGGCAGCACCATCCCAGCTTGGCCTACCTGTTCAGTGGCAATTCGGTGGGGCCCGCCTCCCAGGCGCCCCGGCCCGATGAGGGCAGCGCCGCCTGGCTCGACCTGCAGCTGGCCCACCAGGTGCTGGCCGGCCTGCCGGAGGGAGATCAGCGGGTGGCGATCAGCGAAACCCTGCGCCACCTCCACGCCGATAAGAGCGGCAACACCCACCGCAGCGAAATCAGCCTCGACAAGTTCTGGAACCCGGCCTGGGCCGCTGGCTGCCAGGGGCTGCTCGAGTTCCGGGCCATGGAAACCCTGCCCAAGCACCAGTGGAGCGCGGCAATCGCCCTGCTCTGGAGCGCCCTGGCGACCCATGTGCTGGAGCCCGCCCACCGGCCCACGCCGATTCGTGCCTGGGGTGAGGCTCTGCACGATCGCTGCCTGCTGCCCAGCGAGCTCTGGGCCGATCTGGAGCAGGTGCTGGCCCTGCTGGCGGCCGATGGCCTGGCCCTGGACCCGAGCCTGTTCCGCCAGATCTGGCAGTGGCGCTTCCCCCAGCTGCTCCATTGGCGCGAGGGCGAGGCGGAGCTGGAGATCCGCCGTAGCCTCGAACCCTGGCCCCTGCTGTGTGACACCCCGGTGGAAGGGGGCAGCACCAGCCGATTCGTGGACAGCTCCCTGCGCCGCTTTGAGGTGATCACCTCGGCGTCTTTCCGCCAGTGCTACGGCCTGGTGCTACAGGGACGCCCCCTGGCCCTGCCCGGCGCCGAGGCGTCCCGGCCCGTGGCCGTGCGCTACCGGCTGGAGCGCCTCTACCCCTGCCTGCACCCCACGATTGCGCCCCACCTGCCCCTGGAGCTGGTCCTGGTGGCCCGCCCCGATGCGGGTCCAGGCGAGGGAGGCGGGTGCCAAACCGGTAGCCCGCCGCTCCAGCGCTGGACCCTGCTGAGCGAAGACGGGGGCTTCCTACCCCAGGAGCTCGCCAGGGGGGCAGCCCCCCTGGATCTGGGGGCAGCCCCCTGGCGCGGAGCCAGCCCCGCTGCCGTAACCGTGGACCTGCGGCTGCCCTGATCGCTTGCGTGCCCAAGGGACCGGCTTGCGCCCCAGGCCTGGGGCCTGGCGGCAAGCCTGGGGGTCACCAGCTGACGCCGTGCAGCTTGGGTAGGGGAGCGGTGCGGGAGGTGGTGGCGAATAGGCGCGGGATGCGGCCGCTGTTGTAGACGCGGAATTCGCGCAGCACGCTGGCGCCCTGGTCGCGCACGGCCTGGTTGAGCACCACCGAGCCAGCGGGATCGGACACGGAGCGGTGGAAAGTGCCCGGCGGAATGCGCAGGATGTCGCCGCCGCTTTCCAGGCGCACGATGTGGAAGGGATAGTTCCAGCCCAGGTTCACCAGGAAGAAGGTGCGGCCGCCATGGAGGGCGAGCAGGTTGTCCTCCTGGTGGGGATGGAGATAGAACTGCCAGGCGCCCGTTTCGCTGTCATCGGGGGGGCTGATCGCCGGGCCGCTGTGCACCACCAGATCGCGGGCATTGGAGGTGGGCACGGTGATGTCGTAGAAGCGCACCGCAGGGGTATCGCGGAACTTCTCGTAGGGGACCAGCTCAAACATGGGCGCCGGTCGCGGCGCCGTGGGCGATTGGCCAGTGTGGTTGGCCTCCAGCAGGGTGGTGACCATGGCGTTTGCCACCGGAGGTGGACGAAGAAGGTGTCCCAATCAACCCAAGTGCTAGCCGGGCCTGTGGTTCGATCGGCTACCAAACCCCTGATGGGGTCCGGATCGGGGACGGATACCCGACTGGCGCCCCCCCAGCCTTGCCGCCCGCCCCAGGCCAGCATGGGGGGACTGACCTTCCCCCCCATCCCGTCGCGATGACCCCAAACCGCCGCAGGGCTTGTCTGTTCGCCGGCCTGCTTGTGGCGGCCGCCGGCCTGCCCGTGGGCGCCCAGCAGCAACCCCAGCCCCTGCCCCAGCAGCCCTACCAGCAGCCCCGTGCGGCGCGCCCCTGGACCAGGCCCACGGTGTCGGTGCCGGAGTTCAAGAACACGGTGACCCAGCCCACCTGGTGGTGGCAGGGATCGGTGGCCCAGGACCTGGCCGCAGCCCTGGCCAATGAACTGGCGGCCACGGGGAATCTCCAGGTGGTGGAGCGCAGCAACCTCAAGCAGGTGTTGTCGGAGCAGGAGCTGGCCGAGCTAGGCATCGTTAAAAAGGGAAGTAACGCCGCCAAAAAGGGTCAGATGACCGGGGCCCGTTACATCGTGCTCGGCACGCTCACGGCCTACGACAACAACGTGGAAACCAAACAGTCCGGCAGCAACTTCGGCCTGCTCGGTTTTGGCACCGCGAACCAACAGCAAGAAACCAGGGATTACGTCGCCCTTGATATCCGCATTGTCGATAGCAGCACCGGCGAGATCCTCGGCTCCCGCACCGTGGAAGGTCGGGCCAGCAACACGGCTCAAGCCCGCTCCAATGGCGCCAGCCTGGCGCCCGCCGCCGGCCTCGCCCTTTGGCTCGCTCCCACCATGGGCACCACCGGCCAGGCCCTCACCGCCGCTGCCGGCACCCTGCAATTTGGCTCCAACAACAGCCAGTCCCAACGCACACCGGCGGCCAAGGCGATCCGAGCCGCCCTGGTGGATGCCTCCAACTACGTGAGCTGCGTGCTTGCCCCCCGGGATGGCTGCCAGGAGGCCTACCGGGCCCAGGACCAGCAGCGCCGGGAGCGCACCCAGGGGGTGTTGCGGCTGGAGTAGGGGGTTTGCTGCCCCAGGCGCCCTTGCCTGGAGCTCTAGAAGGGGATCGGCATCTCCACCAGGGCCGGTTCGGGGGCGCACTGGGGAATCCGCTCCGCCACCATGGCGCCGATCACCACGATCGCGGGGGAACCGAACCCTTCGGCCTCGACCCTGCCAGCCAGGTCGGCCAGGGCGGTGATCAGTTGGCGTTGGCCGGTCACGGTGCCCTGCTGCACCACCGCCGCCGGCGTGCTGCCGGCCAGACCGCCGGCCATGAGTTCAGCGCAGATCTGGGGCAGGTTGTGCAGGCCCATGTAGATCACCAGCCCATCGCTGCTGCGGGCCAGGCCGCGCCAGTCGACGCCGGGGCGACCCTTATCGATCTCCTCATGGCCGGTCACGAAGGTGACGCTCGAGCCGGCCCGCCGGTGGGTCACGGGGATGCCCGCGTAGGCCGGCGCGGCGATGCCCGCCGTCACCCCAGGCACCACCTGCACGGCCACCCCCTGCTTGACCAGGTGGGCCGCCTCCTCGCCGCCCCGGCCGAACAGGAAGGGGTCGCCCCCCTTGAGCCGCACGATGCAGCGGTGCCGTTGGGCCAGCTCCACCAGCACCGCGTTGGTGGTGGGCTGGGGCACGGAATGGTGGCCGCGGCGCTTGCCGACGAAATGGCACTCGCAGCCCTCTGGCACCAGGTCGAGCAGGGCCCGGGGCACCAGGGAGTCGTAGACGAGGGCATCGCAGCGGCTGAGCAGCCGATGGGCCTTGAGGGTGAGCAGGTCCGGATCGCCCGGACCCGCCCCCACCAGATACACCGTGCCCGGCAAAGGGTTGTCCAAGCCATCGGGCTCCCTGCCATCGAGGCCCAGGGTTTTTGGGGTGCTGGCTGCGGGGCCGCTGGTGTCGGGGCTGGTGGCCGCGGGGCCGCTCCCATCGGTGCTCATGGCAAGGCCCCAAGCGCCCTGAGCAGGAACTGGCGGATGGCGGGTTGCTGCAACAGGGGAGGAAGGGGCTGGGGGGGGCGGGTTTGGCCTGGTGGGAGAGCCCCCCGGGGGCCGGCGGCGAGGGTGTCGGTGAGCCGGTTGCTGGCCAGGGTTAGGGGCAGCACAGCCACGCTTTGCGGGTCGGGGCGATCCACAGGCAAAACCAGATCCGCCAGCTCTGCAGTGTATGGAGTGGCTAGCCCAGGGCTGCCCAGTACGGCGCCCAGGTGGGCCAGATAGCGCTGGGCCAGGGGGCCCTCCAGCGGATGGTGAAGCCAGTGGATGGCCCCAAATTCCTGCCGATCCGCCAGTTGGCCAGCCAGCAGCTGCTGCCAGGCCGGCCAGGCCCCCAGGAAGGGGTAGCGCTGGAGCGCCATGGCCGGGCCCGGGCCCAGGCGGTTGCGCCAGGCGCGGGCGATTGCCGGCAGGTCCTGGCGCACGTGGCCCCCAGGCAGGAGCAGCAGGGGCACCAGGCCCACCGCCCCAGCCCGCTGGGCCCCGGCCCAGAAGCCCGGGCTGGGGTCTGGGGTTCCGCTGGTGAGGGCCTGCAGCAGCACCGGGGCGCCGCGCCGCTGCTCCAGCTCCCGGGCCCAATCCTGCAGCTCCTCAGGAATGAGGCCGCCCCTGCGGCCATGCACCACCAGCACCAGGGGGCAGCGCCGCAGGCGCCGTTGCAGCCGCCCTTGCACCGGGGCCGCCAGGGGGCGTTGGGCCAGGCGTCGTAACTGGCGTTGGCCCTGGGGTAGGCGGGCCAGCAGATCCACCGCCTTGGCGGCCAGGGCGGGATCCAGGTCTTCCACCAGGGCCGCCAGGCCCGCCCGCAGGGGCTCCAGGGGCCAGGCCGAAAGGCCCAGGGCCAGCCCTTCCAAGGCCCCATGGCGCAGGGCCCGTGGTCCTGGCGTCAGGCTGATTTTGAGGAGCAGGGCCCCATCCTCGCCCTGCCGTTGATGGCCGAGGCGCTCCAGCAGTTGGGCGTCCAGAGAGCAGGCCAGGGCCTGCCGCAACCGGTCGGCGACGCGGGGGTCCGGGAACGCCCCAAGCAGGGCCAGCCAGCCCGGTTCGTCGGGGGCCAGGGTCAGAAGAGGATCCAGCCACACCGCCCGGGTGGCGGCGGGCAGGGCAGGCAGGGCCTGCTCCAGGGCCAGGCGCAGGGGCGGCAGGCCAAAGTCCGCGGCCAGGACTAGCAGGCGTTCGGCGCCAGCCCGGTCCACCCGGCCGGCCAGGGTGACGAGGAGATCGACATCGGGCGTCAGGCTTCCCGAGGCCAGGCCGGCGAGCCAGGGGCCGGGGTCGGTTGGGCTGCGGCCCAGCTCCTGGAGCCGCTGCCAGCGCTCCAGGCTGCCCTCGGGCGGCAAGGGCGTCGGGTCGGGCTGGTCAGATCCCAGGCGGAGCATGGTCACCCACCGGGCAGCTGGATCCACCCTGCCAGTTGCGGCGATCCGGCCGCGTTCGGCACAGGCCTGGGCCAGCGGCAGGGGCGGCATGGACAAGGACGAATCAGCAATGGAGCGAGGGAAATCGGGGGCCAGGTCCGCCCCGGGAGTGGGGGGGGCATGGGGCTGGGCCCAGGGGGTTGGCAGCCGCCCGCCTTGGCCCTGGGGACCGTTGGCAAGCGGTTGGAGCTTCAGGGGGTCTGGCTGCGGCGCCGGGCGCCGAAACGCTCCACCAGCAGGGTTTCCAGCACATCAGGCAGGTCGGTCAGGGGCACGGCCGTGCCGTGCAGGGCCGCCAATTGGGGCTCCGCTCCCATCGATCCCCCCAGGAAAATCTTGGCGGCTTCCACCATCTGGCCGTCCTGGCGGGCCTTGGCGCCCATCAGGCCGATTTCGCCCATGTAGGGCTGGCCGCAGGCATTGGGACAGCCGGTCCAGTGGCTGCGCACCGCCTCGGGCAACTCCAGCCGCCGCTCCAACTCTTCGACCACGGCCTGGGCGGTGGTTTTGGTGGGAATCAGGGCAAAGCTGCAATAGCGGTTGCCGGTGCAGCTCACGGCTTCGGCCTGTAGGGGGCCGGGTTCGGGCCGCAGCCGTTGCAGCAGCGGTTCGGCCAGCAACGCCCCAACCTGGTCGGTGGGCACGCCTGGAATCAGCACGTTCTGGGCCTCGGTGAAGCGCAGCTCCCCCTGGCCGTAGGTCCTGGCCAGGCGGGCCAGCTCGGCCATGGCGTCCGCATCGAGCCGGCCCATGGGCACGCCCAGGCCGACCCAGTGCAGGCCGGGCTGCTTCTGGGCCTGAACCCCCAGCCCGGAGCGGGGCGTCCGGGTCACCAGATGGCTGCCGTCATGGGGTAGGGCTTCGGCGCCGAGGGCGGCCAATTCAGCCAGCAGCTCCCGCCTGTAGGTCTCCAGCCCCAGGTATTCGATTAGGTACAGGAGCCGGCTTTTGTTGCGGGCGGCCCGATTGCCGTGGCGTTCGAAATGGCGCAGCACCACCAGGCTGAAATCGGCCAGGTGCTCGGGCCGGAGCCATAGCCCGAGGGGGATGGCCAGTTCATTGCGTTGGGCCGAAAAGAAGCCCCCCACCATCACCGTGAAGCCCAACTCGCCATCGCGGTGGCAGGGCAGGAAGGCCAGGTCGTTATGGAGCAGGAAGCTATCGGCAGCTCCGCCCACGGCCACATTGAACTTGCGGGGCAGGTTGCGGGGTCCCCCAGGCCCCAGCAGCCGGGCCTGGATGGCCGCCACCAGGGGCCGGGTGTCGACCACTTCCTCCGGATCGATGCCGGCGAGGGGATTGCCCGTGATGTTGCGGGGATTGTCGTGGCCGGATTGGCGGCTGGTCAGGCCCACCCCCTCCATGGCTCCCAACAAGGGGGCCATGTCCTCCAATAGGAACCCGCGCATCTGCAGGTTTTGGCGGGTGGTGATATCGGCGGATCCCTCTTCGCCGCAACGATCGAGGGCATCGGCCAGCACCTCCAGCTGGTCGGCCAGGATCACCCCATTGGGGAGCCGCAGGCGCAGCATGAAACGCCCGGGGGTGACGGGCCGAAAAAAGATGCCCAGCCATTTGAGATGGATGGTCAGGGTGTCTTCGTCTAGCGATTGCCAACCCTGACTGGCGAGTTCGCCGAGCCGGGACTCCAGATCGAGGCCGCAGAAACTGGCTTTTGCCTGCTCGATTTTGCTCAATTTGGTTCCAGACTTGGTTCCAACTTGGCCTGGATCCGCCCCATCGGCCTGAAACTCACTCGATGCAGCGGATACCATCAACCAACCAGAACGCCAAGCGGATGGACAATTTGGCCAGGGGGCAGGGGCGCTCCTGTCTCAACCACTACAACTAATGGGTGCGGCGGCTACAACGATTTCGCAGCCCCTGCCCGGGCCCCAGTCCCCAGGGCGGGGCGGGAGCCTCAGTTTGGAGGCTCTGCGCTTTCGTGACTTGCTGGGCAAGGTCGGCAGCGGCGAACACACCAGCACCGGGCTCTCGCGCCAGGAAGCCCGTGAGGCGATGGACCTGATGCTGGCGGGCCAGGCCAGTGATGCCCAGCTCGGGGCCTTTTTGATTGCCCACCGCATCCGCCGGCCCATGCCGATCGAGCTCACCGGCATGCTTGAGAGCTATCGCCAGCACGGCCCCACCTTGGCAACCCCGGGCCGGCGGGCCCTTTGTTTTGGGGTTCCCTATGACGGCCGCAGTCGCACGGCCCCCCTGCTGCCCCTGGTGGCCCTGGTGCTGGCCGCGGCGGGCCTGCCGGTGGTGCTCCATGGCGGCGGGCCGATGCCGGTGAAATACGGGGTGACCCTGGCGGAACTGTTCGCGGCCCTGGGGATCGATTGGGTTGGCTTGCCCCTGGCCCAGGTGCAGGAGCGGCTGGATCGCCATGGCCTGGCCCTCACCCACCAACCGGACCACTTCCCGGCGGCGGAGCGGTTGCTGCCGGTGCGTGATGCGATTGGTAAGCGGCCTCCGGTCGCCAGCTTGGAGCTGCTCTGGACTCCCCACCAGGGGGACCATCTGCTGATCAGTGGCTTTGTCCATCCCCCCACCGAAGCCCGGGCCTGGGAGGCGCTCACGGCCGCGGCCGAAACGGATGTGCTCACGGTCAAGGGCCTGGAGGGCTCCACCGACCTGCCCACCACCCGGGCCGCCATCACCGCCCGCCTGCGCCATGGCGTTAGCGAGCGTGTCCTGCTCCATCCCCGCGACCACGGCATTCCGTCCGAGGAGGTGCGCTGGAGCGACCTGGATAGCTGGCGGCACCAGGCCGGTGAGGCCCTGGCCGGCGCCGGACCCCTGGCTGGGGCCCTGCGCTGGAATGTGGCCGCCTATCTCTGGTTTGCTGGCGCCCACGACACGTTTGTCGCCGCCCTCGACCAGAGCGAGGCCCTGCTCAAGGCCCGCGTCGGCCTGGGCCTCCAGGCCGCCATGCAATGAACTCCACGGGCGTGCCGGGCTGCGGGAGCGATGGGTCCAGAAACGCTCTGGGCCCGGCGAGGGGCGACGTCGCTGCCATCGCCCACACCTGTTTTGACTTCGAGGCGGAGTTCACGGCCGAGCTGCGCTGCATCCCGATGGCGGTGCGGCGCAAGCTCGATCTCGCCGGGGTCAAGCTCAAGTTGGTGCACTGGAACGATCTGGCGGTGGCCGAACGGCAGCGGCTACTGGTTTGGCCGGATGGGCCCGCTGCCGTGGCGGAGCTGCGGCGGTGGTTGTTGGAGCGGACCGCCCGGCAAGCCGCTGGGGTCGCCCGCACCCTGCCGATCGCCTGCCAGGAGAGTTGGCAGCAGCCCCAGGACACCCCTGCGTCGGTGGACCAGGCCTGCAGGGATCTGGGTGTGGTGCTTAGCGACGCAGCCTGGGGAGGCCTGAACGAGTTACAGCGCTTCGCCTTGGTGAAATTGGCCCAGAGCGGCCATGAGCATCGCAATTTGCCCCTGGCCCTGGCGGAATTTGGACTG
This sequence comes from Synechococcus sp. UW140, assembly GCA_943369525.1. Classification (GTDB taxonomy): domain Bacteria; phylum Cyanobacteriota; class Cyanobacteriia; order PCC-6307; family Cyanobiaceae; genus BAIKAL-G1. The sequence continues at coordinate 149,648 of CALRNL020000005.1, read as the reverse complement.
ACCTCTGGGTTGCCATCTCCCTGAACGGGCCTTGTTAAGGGGACACCCCGGCCAGGCCCTCCCCAGCCCCTAGAACGGGTCCTGGCGGGGTTCGGAGCCGGGCCTTTACCCGCCGATCGCCAGGCCCAGCAGCCATGGCTTGGAAATCTGTAGCAATTGCGACGCCCAACCCAACCGCGCTTGTGGTCTTATCACTGGGTCGGTCAGCTTGTGCGCCGCCATCTCCTCGCCAATCCAGCCGAGTTTGCGCTGGATAGGGCCCAGGGATCCCGGGCACTTGCCACCAGACCACTCGGTCATTGTTCACGCCGCGGTCAGGGAGATGGCGGTTTCAGAAAATTAATTCTGAAACCCGATTTTGCTGGCCCAACACACCCCACTTCCGGCGATTACGCGCCGCATCTTGTTGCATGTCGACTTTCAAGCGCCGCTCCTTCTTGTTGTCCTCCTGCGCCGCCGGTGTGGGTGTTGCCCTGCAATTGGGCACGCTTTCAACCCTGCTAGGCCCCCTGCCGGCCCAGGCAGCCAAGGCGCCCAAGGTGCAGCCCGGTAAGCCCGAAACCAGCTCCGTCACCCTGGGCTTCATCGCCCTGACCGATGCGGCGCCCCTGATTATTGCGAAGGAAAAGGGTTTCTTCGCCAAGCAAGGGATGGGCGGCGTGGAGCTGAAGAAGCAAACCTCCTGGGCCGTGACCCGGGACAACCTGGAACTGGGCAGCGGTGGTGGCGGCATTGATGGCGCCCACCTGCTGTCGCCGATGGCCTACCTGCTCACCACAGGGGCGATCAGCAAGAGCAAGCAGCCAGTGCCGATGTACCTCCTGGCCCGGCTGAATGTTAATGGCCAGGCCATATCGCTCTCCAAGCAATTTCTTGATGAGCAGTTCACCCTGAAGGATCTCTCCCTAGCGAAGGATATTGCCAAGGGCGGGGCCTCCGGCCGTAAGTTCAAGGCAGCCGTCACCTTTCCCGGAGGCACCCACGACCTCTGGATGCGCTATTGGCTGGCTGCCAACGGTGTGGACCCCAACAAGGACACCAGCTTGGTGGTGATTCCGCCCCCCCAGATGGTGGCCAACATGCAATCCGGCACCATGGACGCCTTCTGCGTGGGTGAGCCCTGGAATGAGCGCTTGGTGAATAAAAAACTGGGCTACACCGCCCTGACCACCGGCGAATTGTGGCAAGACCACCCCGAAAAAGCCTTTGCCATGCGGGCTGATTGGGTCAAGAAAAATCCCAACGCGGCCCTAAGGCTGCTGATGGCCGTTCAACAGGCCCAGAAGTGGGCCGATGACCCCGCCAACACCCCGGAACTGGCCAAAATCCTTTCCGAGGATAAGTATGTGAAAGCTTCGGTTGAAGACCTGTTGCCCCGCCTGCAGGGAACCATCGACTATGGCACCGGCAAGGTGGTGAAGAACAGTCGCTTTAAGATGAAGTTCTGGAACGCCAATGCCTCGTTCCCCTACAAGAGCCATGACATCTGGTTTGTGACCGAAGATATGCGCTGGGGTTACCTGCCCAAGGGCACCAATGCCAAGGCCCTGGTGGACAAGGTGAACCGCTCCGATCTGTGGCGCAAGGCCGCTAAAGCCAATGGCTATACCAATATTCCCGCCAGCGATAGCCGTGGTGTGGAGAAGTTCTTTGATGGCGTGAAGTTTGATCCCACCAATCCCACGGCCTATCTCAACAGCCTCAAGATCAAGGCGATGAAGTAAGGGCTATTGCCCTAGTCCCTGGGGGAGATCCATGGCGGATCTCCCTTTCTATTGATTGATCTCTCCCCAATCCATGACCACCACCCTTGATTCGAGCCGCAGGTCGCGGCGATCCCGTGTCTCCTGGCTGCGATCGCCCCTGGCGCGTCAGATCAAGGCACCCGTTGTTTGCATCGGTTTGACCCTGGCCCTTTGGCAATTGCTTTGCCTACCCAATCCGGAGGGGTTCCCAGGCCCGATTCAGGTGATCACCCAAACCTGGGATCCCTATATCAGCAAACCTTTTTACGATGATGGCGGCACGGCCAAGGGCCTGGTGCTGCAGATTTTGATTTCGCTGCAACGGGTCGCCATTGGCTACAGCCTGGCGGCGGTGGTGGGTGTGGCGGTTGGCTTGGTCATTGGTCTCAATGATTTCCTGCGGCGGGGCTTTGATCCCCTGATTCAGGTGCTCCGCACCGTGCCGCCCCTGGCCTGGTTGCCGATCTCCCTGTTGCTCATGCAGCAAGCGGATCCGGCGGCTATCTTTGTGATCTTCATCACGGCGATTTGGCCTATTATTATTAACACAGCAGTGGGCATCCGTGAGGTTCCCCAGGATTATATTAACGTTGCCCGCGTGCTGCGTCTCGGCAAGCTGAGCTACCTCCGTGATATTTTAATGCCGGCCACGGCCCCCTATGTGTTCACGGGCCTGCGTATTTCGGTGGGCCTGGCTTGGCTGGCCATTGTGGCGGCGGAGATGCTGAAGGCCGATGGCGGCATTGGCTTCTTTATTTGGGACGCTTACAACGCTGGCGGCGATACCAGCACCAGCCAAATCATCCTGGCCATTTTTTATGTTGGCATTGTGGGATTGATCCTCGATCGCCTCGTGGGCATGGTTGGCGAACGGGTTAGCGGTCGGAGGCGTTGAGATGTCAGGTCTTTTAACGATTGATAATGTTACCCAGAGTTTCCCCCTGCCTAATGGCAACACCTACGTTGCCATTAAGGACATTGACCTGGAAATCAAAGACGGTGAATTCGTCTCGCTGATCGGCCACTCTGGCTGTGGCAAATCCACCCTGCTCAACCTGATGGCCGGCCTGGCCCAGGCCAGCCAGGGCGGCGTTTTGATGAACGGACGCCAGATCACCGATCCGGGTCCCGATCGCATGGTGGTGTTCCAGAACTACTCCTTGCTGCCCTGGCAAAGCGTTCGCCAGAACATCGCCCTAGCCGTTAATGCCGTGATGGCGGATGCCAGCCGGGAGGAACGCTCAGCGGTTGTGGAGGCCAACATCAAGCTGGTGGGGCTCAGCCAGGCTGCCGACAAGCGGCCCGCCGAACTCTCCGGCGGCATGAAGCAGCGGGTCGCCATTGCCCGGGCCCTGTCAATCCGGCCCAAGCTCTTGCTGTTGGATGAGCCTTTTGGCGCTTTGGATGCCCTCACCCGCGGCAATCTCCAGCAGCAACTGATGCAGATTTGCCAGGAGGCTGGGGTCACCGCGGTGATGGTGACCCACGATGTGGATGAGGCCCTGCTGCTCTCCGATCGGGTTGTGATGCTCACCAACGGCCCGGAGGCCGGCATCGGCCAGATCCTCAAGGTGCCCCTGGCCCGGCCGCGTCAACGCCTGGAGGTGATGGAGCACCCCGACTATTACGCCTTGCGCGGCGAGCTAATTAGCTTTCTGCAGCAACAACGTCGCCTCCGGCAGCGCCGCAGCGAAGCCAGCGCACCCAAGCTCGCAGGCGCTGGCACGGGCGCTCGCCAAAGCAACGGGGCCCAGGTCGGTGCCGCGGCGATCACGATCCGCTTGGGCTATTTGCCAGGGCTTGATATTGCACCCCTGGCCTTGGCGATGGATCGCGGCTTCTTCCGCGAGCAGAACCTCAACGTGGTGCCGATCGTCTTCAGCCGTTGGCAACAGCTGGAGGAGAAGCTGAAGGCGGGCGACCTGGACGGGGCGATTACGTCGGCGACCACGCCCCTGGCCCTGACCCTGGGTCTCCACGGCAAGCCCGGCTGGCCGGCGCTCACGCCCATGACCGTCACCCGCAATGGCAATGCCCTCTGCCTGGCCCGCCGCTATCTCGATGCCGGTGTGCGCAGTGGCCTGGAGTTGGCGGCCCTTCTCCAGGCCCAACCGGCGCCCCTGAGGCTGGCCATTGGCCAGAAGGGCAGCATGCAGGAGCTGTTGCTGCGCCATTGGCTCGCCAGCGCTGGCATCGATCCCGATCGCCAGGTGACCTGGATCACGATCTCGCCCCTGGCGATGCAAGCGGCCCTGGTGAATGGGGAGCTCGATGGCTTCATCGCCGGCCGTTACCGGGTTGCCCAGGCCGTGGAGGCGGGTCTCGCCTACGGGCTAGCCACCGATCTCGACATCTGGAGTGGCCATCCGGAAAAGGTGTTTACCTGCCATGAAGGTTGGGCCGACAGCCACCGGGACAGCCTGCTGGCCTTCTGTTCCGCCTTGATGCGGGCCGGCCAGCTCTGTGACGACGGCGGCCAACGGGAGACCCTGGTGGAGTTGTTGAGCCAGCCCCAATGGCTGGGGCTGGCATCGGCCGTGGCCTTGCAGCGCCAGTTCGATCTCGGCAATGGCGAACCGGCTGGCGATCGCCTGCCCCTGAACCGTTACCACTCCGATCGGGCCCATAGCGCCAATCCCGCCGAGGGCTGCTGGATTCTCAGCCAATTCAGCCGTTGGGGTTGGAGCCCCTTCCCGAGCAACCGGGTGGAGCTGCTCAGCCGCGTTTACCGCAGCGACCTCTGCGCGGCGGCCCTGGAGCGGGCCGGCTTCCCCGCCCTCCCCACCGATCGCAAACCGTTTGGCCTCGCTAGCGGCCCCAGTTTCGACCAGGACGACCCGCTCGCCTACCTCAAGGCCCTTCCCTTTACGGCCCAGCCCGTGGTTGAGAGTCTCCAGTTGCCCGAAAGCGCCTCGGCCGACCGTTCCCTGCCTTCCTCCTGAGATGTCCACCCAGATCAGCCCAGACGTCGCACCTGCCCCTGGCGCCGATGGTCGAGCAGGGACGCAGCCCTTCCTGGAATTCAGGGATGTGGGCCAGGTTTTTTCCACCCAACGCGGCCCTTTTGAAGCCCTGAGCCAGATCAATCTGCAGGTTGCCCAATCGGAGTTTGTCTGTGTGATCGGCCATTCCGGTTGCGGCAAATCGACCTTGCTCAACATGGTTTCCGGTTTCCTGAAGCCTTCAAGCGGTGAGGTGCTGTTGCGGGGAGAGCCGATTGGCCGCCCCGGCCCCGATCGGATGGTGGTGTTTCAGAACTACTCCCTGTTGCCCTGGCAGACCGTGGAGCAGAACGTGGACCTGGCCGTGCGCTCGGCCCGGCCGGAGCTGACGCCGCCGACGCGGGCCGCGGTGGTGGAGCACCACCTGGAGATGGTGGGGCTGATCGATGCCCGCTCGAAGCGACCCGACGAGATTTCCGGGGGCATGCGGCAGCGGGTTGCCATTGCCCGCGCCTTTGCCGTGAGCCCCCAGGTGCTCGTGCTCGATGAACCCTTCGGCGCCCTCGATGCGATCACCAAAGAGGAGCTGCAGGAAGAACTGCTAACCATCTGGCGCGAACAGAAGCCCACCGTCTTGATGATTACCCACGACATTGATGAGGCCCTATTCCTGGCCGATCGGGTGGTGATGATGACCAATGGCCCATCGGCAACCATTGGTGAGACTGTGCCGGTGCCGTTTGAGCGCCCCCGCCGCTTTGAGGCGATTCAGGCCGATCCCCGCTACGGGGAGCTGCGCAACCACGCCCTTGATTTCCTCTTTCGGCGCCATGCCCATGATGATGCTTGAGACAGCGGCCCCCACCCTGAGCTTGCAGATTGCCGTGGGCCACACGATGGTGCTTGATGCTGCCTTGCTGCAACGTAGTTCCTGTCTGAATGTGGCCCAGGGCCTGCTGCGGGTTGCCATTTCCGGCCTGGAGCTGGAGCCCCTCGATGCCCCTGCCATCACCTTGGGCTTCCTCCAGGCTGGTGATCAGCTGAATCTCGATTTATTGCGCCGCTCCCGCCTCCACCTGGAAGCCATATTCCCCGTTGAGCTCAAAGATGACGAGGAACGCTTGCCCTCGGAAGGGTCGAACAATCTCCATGATTGGACCGTGGCCCTTTTAATGATCCGCCATCTGGGTGAGGCGGAACAGCGCATCGCCGCCTTAATGCAGTTGCTTGTGGAGCGGCTAGGGCGCCGTTGCGGTGAATGGTACGAACTGCCGATGTTGCTTACCCATGCCCAGTTGGCCGAACTCAGCGGCCACACCCGCGTCACCGTGACACGCCAACTCTCCAAGTGGCGCAAGGCTGGCCTCATCAGTCAGCAGAATTGTCCTGGTGGGGGTTTGCGCCTGGCGCCGCAGTTGATGCAGGCCTGAAGGTCCGTTTCGGCCAGGGCTGCCTGGGTTGGGGCTGTTTAGATCACGGGTTCCCGGGTTACGGGCTCCCTGGTTATGGGTTCCAGGGTTACGGCCGCAGCCTTGAGTTCCGGTTGTTTTGAGATTGGACAGCCGAGTTCATGCATGAGGCGATTGGCCTCGCAGGCCAACTCCTGGCTGGCGCCCCAATGCATCGGCAAAAACACCGTGCCGGGCCGGATTCGATCGGTGACCTGCACCTGGGCCGCCACCGCCCCGCGGCGGGAGCGCACCTGGCCGAGGGCGCCATCGACCAGGCCATGGCGTTCGGCGTCGGCGGGATTCACTTCCAGCAGGGGCACCGGGTGCCGCTGCTGGATGCGTTCGACCTGGGCCGTGCGGGTCATGGTGTGCCAATGGCCCAGGTAGCGGCCCACCGTGAGCACCAGGGGGAATTGGTCGCACGGTGGTTCGGCCAGGCCCAGGGGCTGCTCGGCGATCAGCTTGGCCTTGCCCGAGGGGGTTGGAAAGCGGCAATCGCCATAGAGCCGCGCTTGGCCGGCGCCCGGGGCGCAGCCCTGGGGAAAGGGCCACTGCTGGGGTCCGTGTTCGGCCAGGAGGCCATGGCTGAGGCCGCTTAAATCGCAGACTCTGCCTGCGGTGAGGGTGCTGAACTCCTGCCACACGGCCGCCGCCGAGTCGAAACTGAACTGGCTGACAAAGCCCAATCGCCGGCCCAGCTCGGCAAAGATCTCCCAGTCGCCGCGGGCTTCCCCGGGGGGCTGGCGAAAGGCGGGGCAGAGGGTGACGCGCCGCTCGGAATTGGTCATCACCCCCGCCTTTTCACTCCATTGGGCCGCCGGCAACAGCAGGTGGGCCACCGCCGCCGTCTCCGTGCCGGCGTAGGCCTCGCTGAGCACCACCAGGGGGCAGTTTTGGGCGGCGGCCCGCACCCGATCCAGCCAGGGCAGGCTAACCAGCGGGTTGGTGGCCGCCACCCACCAGAGGCCGAGCTCGCCCCGCTCCATCGCCTCCACCTGTTGCCACACCGCCAGCCCCGGCTCGGCCGCAATCGCCCCGGGGGCAAAGCCCCAGTGGCGCTCCACATCGGCCCGGTCTGCCGGGTTGGCGATGGCGCGATAGCCCGGCAGCAGCTGGGCCAGGCCGCCTGCCTCGCGGCCGCCCATGGCGTTGGGCTGGCCGGTGAGGGAAAAGGGCCCGGCCCCCGGGCGGGAGATCTGGCCGCTGACCAGGTGCAGGTTGATGATGCCGCCCACGGTGGCGGTGCCTTCGCGGCTCTGGTTTACCCCCATCGACCAGAGGCTGAGCACGGCCTGGCTGCGGGCCCAAAGCTGGGCCAGGTGCTCCAGTTGGGCGCTCGAAATGCCACAGAGGGCGCAGACCCGCTGCGGCGTCCAGGCCTGCCAAAGCGATTCCAGGGCTGCAAAGCCTTGCGTGTGCCGATCAACGAAGGCGTGATCGATCGCCCCCTGGCCCAAGAGCAGATGGCCGATGCCATGGAGCAAGACCAGGTCGGTGCCGGGACGAATCGCCAGGTGCAGGTCCGCCGCGTCGCTGGTGGCGGTGGCGCGGGGATCGACCACGACGATCTGCAGGGCCCCCTTGGCCTTGCGCTTGCGTTTGAGTAGGCGCTGAAACAGCACCGGATGGCAGTCGGCCGTATTGGTGCCGATCAACAGCACCAGATCGGCTAAATCGAGATCGTCGTAACAGCAAGGCGGGCCATCGGAGCCCAGGCTGCGGGCGTATCCCGCCACGGCCGAACTCATGCAGAGGCGTGAATTGGCATCGAAGTTGTTGCTACCGAGCGCTCCCTTAAATAGCTTGTTGGCGACGTAGTAATCCTCGGTGAGAAACTGGCCTGACCCATACATGGCCAGGCCCGTGGGGCCCAGCTTGGCCAGGGTTTGTTGTATCTGGTTGATCAGAATTGCGAAGGCCTGCTCCCAATCGATCGGGCGAAAGGGTTGGTCGCGGCTCTCGCGCCATTGGGGTTGGACCAGGCGGTTGTGGTCGAGGGTTTCGGCCACCGTGGCCCCCTTGATGCACACCTGGCCCAGGGAGGAGGGATGCTGGCGATCGCCGCGCACGCTCCAGCTGCTTGGCCCGGGCTCCGGGGCCGGATCGCCGGGTTTGAGTTCCAGGCCGCAACCCACGCCGCAATAGGGACACTGGGCCCGGGCGGGCCCTGCTAGGCCCCCGGGGGCGGTGGTGGCTGTGGCAGCGGCGGTGGCGTTGGCAGGGCCAGGGCCTGGGTCAGGGCCAGGGCCTGAGTCGGAGTCGGAGTCGGAGTCGGCGACCGGCGGCATCGGGGTGGCGGCCGGGGGCCGGGGCAGGAGGGAGCCATTCGATCAAGGCCACCATCGGGCGATTGGTAGCGGTTGCCACCAAGCAACCGACTGCCGGCGACCGAAGGTCAAGGCAGGCAATCCAGTCCCGCTGCAGCTTTGGGTCGGCAGATGGTCCAACGCCCTTGATGTCGATCCCGACCAGGCCCCTCAAGCCCTGCCTGCTCAGTGGCGGCCAAAGCCGGCGCATGGGCCAGGACAAGGCCCTGTTGCCCCATCCCGAGGGGGGCAGCTGGTTGGAGCGCCAATTGCGGCTGCTGGCCAGCCTGGGGGAGCCCGTGACCCTGTTGACCCCCCACGGGCGCCACTGGGAACTGGCGGCAGGGCTAAACCAGCAGGGCTGCCTGCGGGTCCAGCCAGTCGCCGAGCCAGCGCCCCAGCAGGGACCCTTGGTCGCCCTTCAACACCTGTTGGAACTCCACCCCGGCTGCCAACTGTTGCTGTGCCCCGTCGACATGCCTTGGTTGGGCCCGTCGTCGCTGCGCGAACTGGTGCAGGCCGCTGCGGAGTACCCGGACATCGTGGTTGCCCACGACGGGCATCGCTCCCAGCCCTTACTCGGGATCTATCCCGCCACGGCCCAACGCCGCAGGGGCCTGCTCCGCGTCCTCGGCACTGGTGAACGGCGCCTGCTTACCTGGCTTGAGCAGGAGCGGGCTCACCAGATTCTGCTGCCTGCCGATCAATTGAGGAATTGCAATCACCCGGCCGATTGCGCAACGCTGGGCCAAGGGATGGTGTGGGGAGCCCTGGGAGGGGAGGAATGGGAGTGATCTCGACAAGGATTTGCCATTTATAAATGGTTTTAGTGTTGGTGATGTTGCTTGAATGAAAGTTTTCGGATGGATTGGCTGGCCCGGCAAGTTGTTACGCCGAGCTGTTTGGTCAGGCTGCCTAGTGATGCTATTGCAGGCTTTTCAAGGGATTTATTTAGCCCCCGCAATCGATTAGATTTGCCGCCAGCATGACTCCTTCCCTGCAGCCCGATCGATCCCTCGATCAACACCAGCGGCCCCTCGGGGTTTTGCGCCTGTCTTTGACAGCCCGCTGCAATTTTTCCTGTCCCTATTGCCTGCCCGATGGCCAGGAGCCCGAGGGCCTCTTGACCCTGAAGGAACGGCTTGCGGTGGTGGGGGCCGCCGTGGGCCTGGGGGTCACCAGCTTGCGCCTCACGGGCGGGGAGCCCCTGCTCAATCGCCAGTTGGAGGAGCTGGTCGAGGCCGCCCAGCCCCTACGCCAGCAAGGGCTGGGCGAGATCGCCCTCACCAGCAACGGCAGCCTGCTGGACCTGGCCCGGGCCCAGGCCCTCAGGCAAGCAGGGCTGGACCGGCTCACCCTCAGCCTCGATGGCACCACCGCCGCCAGCGTGGCCCAGATGGCCGGGTTGGGGGATGGGGCCAGGGGGGCTGAGGCCCTCAAGCGGATTCTGGCGGCGATCGACCATGCCAAGGCAGCGGGTTTCGATCCGGCTTGCGGGGCCCTCAAGCTCAACGCCGTGGTTGTGCGCGGCCGCAATGACGACCAGCTGCTGCCCCTGGCCCAGCTGGCCCGCCAGCAGGGGGTGGAACTGCGCCTGATTGAGGCCATGGACGTGGGCACGCGCAATGGCTGGAGCCCGGCCGATGTGATGCCGGCCGCCGAGATGGTTCAGCGGGTTGGCCAACGCTGGCCCCTGGAGCCCCTGGGCAGGGCGCCCCAGGGCACGGCCCAGCGTTGGCGCTATGGCGATGGCCAGGGGCACCTGGCGGTGGTGGCCTCGATCAGTGCCCCCTTCTGCGGGGATTGCAATCGCTTGCGGATCACGGCCGATGGCCAGGCCTACACCTGCCTGTTCGCCTCCCAAGGAACGGACCTGCGCCCCTGGCTGCGGCCAGAGCCGAATCCAAGCGGCCTCAGCAGGGCCCTGGAGCGGCTCTGGCGCCAGCGGCAGGATCGTTATAGCGAGGAGCGCCAAATGGATGGCTCAGGCACCGTACGATCGGCAGCCGAAATGGCCTATTTGGGCGGATAACTCTGCATGGGATGATCCTGCCTTGGTTTAGGCCTGCTGATTTTTGGTTTATACCCGGAATCAGGCCAAACTATATCGTTCGCTTTCATGTCTCCAGGAGCCTGGGTAGCAATTGCACCAGATTGCAAGGTTTGGTGGTGGCGTCGAGCTGGGCGGCAATCAGGCGATCCCAGGCGGTTTGCACCGCATCGAGGGACCCGGGCAACACGAAGATCACCGTGCCATTGGCTACCCCCGCCAGGCAGCGGCTCTGCAGGCTGCTGGTGCCGATCGTTTCAAAGGAGAGCACCCGAAAGAGCTCACCAAAGCCCTCAATTGTTTTGTCGAGCAGGGGCGCCACCGCTTCCGGGGTGCCATCCCGGCCGGTGAGGCCCGTGCCCCCGGAGCTGATCACCACCTGGACGGCGGGATCGGCGATCCATTGGCTGATGGCGGCACGGATGCGGTAGCGGTCATCCGGCACCAGGGCCCGATCGACGAGCCGGTGGCCTGCTGCGCTTAGACGGTCTTGGAGGGCTTCGCCGCTGCGATCATCCGCCAGGGTGCGCGTATCGGAGACGGTCAGCAGGGCAATGGCAAGACTCATGAACCGACAGGCCCTGGCTCAATTTTTTTAGAGTAAACGGCTTACGGCTTACTACCAGGCCCCATGGTTGACCCAGTCCCTGGCCTGGAATCGAGGGGGCCTGTGATCAGGCTGACGGTGAAAGTGTTCGCTGGCCTGCGCGAGCAAGCCGGCTGGGGTGAGCGCATGGTCACCCTGGCGGCCGGGCCCGCCGCCACCCCCCAACGGCTCTGGCAGATCCTGCAGATCGATCAGGTTGGGGTTCAGCCGGGGGCGTCCTTGGCCGATGGCCCCCTCCCCCGGTCCGTGCGGGTGGCGGTGAACCAATGTTTTGCTGAGCAAGATCAGCCCCTTGGCGATGGCGATGAGGTGGCCTATCTGCCTGCGATCAGTGGAGGCTGAGGGCCATGACTCTCCTGCAGGTGCGGCTGCACCCGGCCCGCTTCGATCCCCTCGCCAGCCTGGCCGCCTGGGAGCGCCAGGGCCCCGGCAGCGCCTCGGCGGCGGCCCACTTCATCGGTCGGGTGCGGGCCACCAGCGCCAGCGGCCAACCCCTGGAGGCCCTAGAGCTGGAGCACTATCCCGGCATGACCGAGCGCCAGCTGGAGCGGCTGGCGGCGGATTGCGGGGGGCGCCACGGGGTGGAAGCCGTGCTGGTGGACCATCGCATTGGCCGGGTGCTGCCGGGGGAGGCCATCGTGCTGGTGGCCGTGGCCGCCGATCGGCGCGGCCCCGCCCAACGCTGCTGCCAGGAGCTGCTCGAAGCGCTGAAGCACGAGGCCCCCTTCTGGAAGCGGGAATGGAGTGGCGGCGAGGGCACCTGGATCACAGGGAATACGCCCCTCTGAGTGCCGGGCCAGGGGAAGACCAGGCCTGGGCCGGGCCTGCACCACGGCTGGACGCCCCTTAGAGGATCGGCAGGCGCAGCAGTTGGGCCCAGAGCTCCTGGCCCGCCTCGAGGGAGTCCAGCTCGGCCGGGATCTCCAGCAGCAGGTCGGCCCCCTGCAAGGAGCCGATGCGGGCGGAGGCCTGGGAGCCGCTGACCCGGGCCCATAACTCGCCCTGGGTGCTAATTACCAGCTCGGCCCGGGCCAGTTCGGGGCGGCCACCCCCCCGCCGCAGGGGCGCCTCCAGCCGCACCCGCAGCCGCGGCAGCAGGTGCACCTGGCCGCCTTCAAGCTGTTGCAGGGCGGGCCAGACCAGCTGCAGGGCGGTGACGGCCGCCGCCACGGGATTACCCGGCAGGCCGAAGAAGGGTTTGCCCGCCACTTCGCCCCAGGCAAACGGCCTGCCGGGCTTGAGATGCAGCTTCCAGAAATTCACCGATCCCAGCTCCGCCACCAGGGGCCGGATCCGGTCCTTGTCGCCCACCGAGACGCCGCCGGTGCTGATCACCGCATCGCAGCCCTGGGCTAGCTCCAGCAGGGCTTGGCGCAACCGATCCGGCTGATCGGCCACCACCCGTTGTATTGCCACCGGGTACCCCAGGCGCTCCAGCAACGCCTCCACCAAGGTGCCGTTGCTGTCCCAGATCTGGCCCGGGCCGCGGGGGACGCCCGGCGGCAGCAGTTCATCGCCGCTGATCAGCAGGCCCAGGCGCGGCCGCCGCGTCACGGCGATGGCATCGAGGCCGCAACTGGCCAGCCGGCCCAGGTCGGCTGGTCCTAGGCGTTGGCCGGCGGCCAGCAACTCCTGGCCAGGGGCGGCCTCTTCGTTGGGTTGGCGAATCCAGGGGTTGGCGCCGCTTTCGCGCCGCAGCACCAGCAGGCCGTCGCCGGCCAGCTCCACCAACTCCTGGGGCAGCACCCTGCCGCAGCCTTCGGGCAGGGGTGCCCCGGTGAGGATGCGAATCGCCTGGCCCGGGCCAAGGCTGCCGCCATAGGGGGCCCCGGGGGCAGACCCACCCACCAGGCTCCAGCTGGTGCCAGGCGCGGGGACCGCCCCTCCGGCGATGGCATAGCCATCCATGGTTGAGGCGCGGAAGCCCGGCACGGCCTCCCGGGCCAGCACCGCCGCGGCGCTGATGCGGCCGAGGCAGGCGCCTAGGGCCAGGGTTTCGCTGCCCCCCAGGGGCTGGAGGGCCGCCAGAATCTGGGCCCGGGCCTGCTCGAGGGCCAAGCCCTCCTTGCCAAAGGGTTCAGCCATCGTGCCGCCAGTCGCCATGGCGGCCGCCACTTTTGCTGAGCAGCCTCACCGGACCGATCGTCATGGCCGGATCGGCGGATTTCAGCATGTCGTAGAGGGTGAGCAGGCCCACCTGCACGGCCGTGAGGGCCTCCATTTCCACGCCGGTGGCGCCGGTGGTGCGGGCTGAGGCCTGGAGGCGCAGGCCGGAGCCGTCAGGGGCCGGCTCGATCACCACGCCCACGCCGCTGAGGGCAATTGGATGGCAGAGGGGGATCAGTTCCCAGGTGCGCTTGGCGGCCTGGATGGCCGCCACCCGGGCCACGGCCAGCACATCGCCCTTGGCGGCCCGGCCCTCCAGCACCAGGGCCAACACGGTCGGATCCATGCGGATGAAGCCCTCGGCCACGGCCTCCCTTGGGGTTTGGGGCCGATCCCCCACATCCACCATGTGCACTTCGCCGGAGCTGGTGAGGTGGCTCAAAACCGGAGCCGATAACGGGTTGGGGTCCTTCATCCGTGACCGACGCGAGGCTCCCATCATCCCCAGCCCATGACCCGCCAAGCCCCTTCCTGGTTGCCTGCCAGCCCCGGGCCGCCCCGCTCCCATGGGAGTCTGAGCCAACCTTGGGCCTGCCCGTTTGCGCTCGATCCGCCCATCGACGAGCTTTTGCGCCTTCCTCACCCTGCTCAACGACCGGCTGGGGGAGAGCATCGTCTTTCCCTTGCTGCCCTTCCTGCTGGCGAGCTTCACCCAGGACGCCCGCACCCTGGGGCTGCTAGCGGGCAGTTATGCCGTGGCCCAGTTCACGGTCACGCCCCTGATCGGCGCCCTCAGTGATCGCTTCGGCCGTAAACCGGTGATCACGGTCTGTGTGGCCGGGTCGGTGCTGGGCCTGGGCCTGTTTGCGATCACGATCAGCCTCAACTGGGCGGCGATTCCCTGGGCCGCCGGCACCTCCATTCCCCTGGCGTTGCTGTTTGCCGCCCGGCTGCTTGATGGGGCCAGCGGTGGCACCGCCGCCACGGCCGGTGCCGTGTTGGCCGATATTTCCACCCCGGAGAACCGGGCGAAGGCCTTTGGTTTGATCGGCGTGGCCTTTGGCCTGGGCTTCATTCTGGGTCCCGCCTGCGGCGGTTTGTTGGCCCGCTATGGCGTCACCCTGCCGGTCTGGGCAGCCATGGGCTTTGCCGTGGTGAACCTGGCCCTGGTGATCGGCCTGTTGCCGGAAACCCATCCGGTGTCGGCCCGTCGGGCCCTGCCGCGCAAACGCGATTTGAATCCCCTGAGCCAGCTGCATCGGGTCTTCACCAACCCCGAAGTGCGGCGGCTTTGCCTGGCCTTTTTTCTCTTTTTTCGGGCCTTCAACGGCTTCACCGCCGTGCTGGTGCTCTATTTCAAACAAAGCTTCGGCTGGGGTCCTGGCCTGGCCGCCACCGCCTTCCTGGTCGTGGGCGTGGTGGCCACGGTGGTGCAGGGGGGCCTGATAGGCCCCTTGGTGAAACGGTTCGGTGAATGGCGCCTCACCCTGGCGGGCCTGGGCTTTGTGATCGTGGGCTGCAGCCTGATTCCCCTGGCCAACCGCAGTAACGCCCAACCGGTGGTGTTTGGCGCCGTGGCTGTGCTGGCCCTCGGCACCGGATTGGTGACCCCCTGCCTGCGCAGCCTGGTGTCGCGGCGGCTCGATTCTTCCGGCCAGGGGGCGGCCCTGGGTAGCCTGCAGGGACTGCAAAGCCTGGGCAGCTTCATGGGGCCACCCCTCGCCGGAGCGGCCTATGAACTCGTCGGCCAGCGCAGTCCCTTCTGGCTCGGGATTCTGTTGCTGATCGGCGTGGCAGTCCTGGTGGCCGGTGGCTTGCCCGGTGTCAAGGCTCGGGAACACAGAAGCACCTAAATAGAGTTGCTTTCTTCCATGGCTGGCCCCAACCAACCTGGTTCAAACCAACAAGTGCCGGATCAGCCTGGCCCCGATCAGTCCGGCTGCTGTGGAACCAATGGACTGGCAGCTGCGAGCCCAACCCTTTTTATCCTTCCGAGTCAGGCTGAACAACCATGAGCCACCCCGTTCTTCCCCCCGAGCTCTATCTCAACAGGGAGCTGGCTTGGATCGCCTTCAATCGGCGGGTGCTGGCCCTGGCCTTGGATGAACACACGCCCCTGCTGGAGCAGGCCAAGTTCAGCGCCATTTTTAGCAACAACCTCGATGAGTTCTTCATGGTGAGGGTGGCCTCTTTGAAGTCCCAGGTGGAGCATGGCATCACCACCCTCAGCGATGATGGCCTGACGCCCCAGCAGCAGCTCGACCGCATCCAGGAGGCGCTGCAACCCCTGTTGGACCAGCAACAGGCCCATTACCGCCTCTATCTCAAACACCAACTGTTTGACCATGGCGTGCAACTGCTCGACTACGAACGGTTGAACAGCAATCAGAAGGATTGGGTCAATACCTATTTCAACGAAGCGATCTTTCCGGTGCTAACGCCCCTGGCGGTGGATCCGGCCCATCCCTTTCCCTTCATCAGCAACCTCAGCCTCAACATCGCTGCCCTGATCCGCGATCCCGACACGGGCCATCACCAGTTCGCCCGGGTCAAGGTGCCCCAGAAGAACCTGCCGCGCTTTGTGCAGATTCCCACCGACCTCTGTGAACGTCGGCCGGCGCCGGTGTTCACCGCCGTGCCCCTGGAGCAGGTGGTGTCCTTCAACCTGCAGCGGCTGTTCCCGGGCATGGTGGTGGAGGGCCACTACTTCTTCCGCGTCACCCGTGACGCCGACCTGGAACTGCGGGATCTCGAAGCCGACGACCTGATGCTGGCCCTGCAGGAGGGCCTGCGCAAACGGCGCCTGGGCGGGGAGGTGGTGCGCCTGGAGGTGGCCAACGAGATGCCCCAGGAGGTGGTGGACCTGCTGATGGAGGGCACGGCCGTTGAGCCCCAGGACCTGTACCGGATCAATGGTCCCCTCGGCCTGGACGACCTGATGAGCCTGCAGGCCATCCCCCTACCCCAACTCAAGGACAGGCCCTTCATGGGCCGCACGGCGCCGGCCCTGGCCCGGGCCCAGAAGAGCCAGTTGGAGGATGGTTCGATCAAGCCGGAGGAATTCACCAGCATTTTCTCGGTGTTGCGGCGCGGCGATGTGTTGCTCTGCCATCCGTTCGATTTGTTCTCTACCTCGGTGGAGGAGTTCATCAACCAGGCCGCCGATGACCCCTCGGTGCTGGCGATCAAGATGACCCTCTATCGCACCTCTAAGAACTCGCCGATCATTGCCGCCCTGATCCGGGCCGCCGAAAACGGCAAGCAGGTGATGACCCTGGTGGAGCTCAAGGCCCGCTTCGACGAGGACAACAACATCCAGTGGGCCCGCCAGCTGGAGCGCTCCGGCGTCCATGTGGTGTATGGGGTGCTGGGCCTCAAGACCCACACCAAGGTGACCCTGGTGGTGCGCAAGGAAAAGGACCGGCTGCGCAGCTACGCCCACATCGGCACGGGCAACTACAACTCGAAAACCTCCAACCTCTACACCGACCTGGGCCTACTCACCGCCAGGCCGGAACTGGGCCAGGACCTGGCCGAGCTGTTCAACTACCTCACCGGCTTCTCTAAGCAGCAGAGCTTCCGCAAGCTGCTGGTGGCGCCCGTGACCCTGCGCACCGGCATGGAAGCCCTGATCGAACGGGAAACGGCCCATGCCCTGGCGGGCCGGCCGGCCCAGATCAAGGCCAAGATGAATTCCCTGGTCGATCCTCGCCTGATCCAGCGGCTCTATGCCGCCTCCCAGGCCGGGGTGTCGATCGACCTGCTGGTGCGGGGCATGTGCAGCCTGCGGCCGGGCTTGGCCGGTATCAGCGACAACATCCGCGTCTCCAGCGTGATAGGCCGCTTTCTTGAACATTCAAGGGTGTTCTGGTTTACCAACGGCGGAGATGATGAGTTGTATTTGGGCAGCGCCGACTGGATGCCCCGCAACCTCGATCGACGGGTCGAAGCCGTTACCCCGATCGAGGACCCAATTCTGCGTCAACAACTACAAAATCTCCTCAACGCCTACCTGGCGGACACCTGCAGCGCCTGGGATATGGCCGCCGATGGCCAGTTCAGCCAGCGGCAGTCCGAGGCCGAGATGCCTGCGATTCAAGATGAGTTGATGCAGGGCTGGCGCAGTCTGGCGGTGCCGCAGTCCTGACCTCGATCGGCCCCATGGCCAGCGCAACCAGCCCAGCTCGCAGGCGTTAGATGGGCAAATCGGCAAAAACAGGACCTAACCCTCAAACATTGCCGATTTGACACCTTGCCTATTTGGCCTGAGTGCTACATTCCGGCAAAATCAAATTAGGAGGCAGAGGGTCATGGGGACACCTCAGCATTCCGCGGGGTCATCACCCCCCCAGGAGTTATCTCCTGGGCAGCTGCAGCATTCAGCGCCAAAGGATTCGGCGCCGCCAGCATCGGCACCCGCCCGCAAACCTGCCCAGGTCAGGGCCTCCGCCAGTCGCCAAGGTGGCCGCCTTGGGGTTGACTCCATTGGTTGGTATCTGAGCACGATTGGCCGCGTTCCTCTGCTCACGCCCGCCGAAGAAATCGAGCTGGCCCACCATGTGCAGGCGATGAAGCGCCTGCGGGAATTGCCGGCCGACCAGATCACGCCCCGCCAGCGCCACCAGATCCGCATGGGCACCCGGGCCCGGGATCGCATGATGGCCGCCAACCTGCGCCTGGTGGTCAGCGTCGCCAAGAAGTATCAGAACCAGGGCCTGGAGCTGCTCGATTTGGTGCAGGAAGGGGCGATCGGCCTGGAGCGGGCCGTCGATAAGTTCGACCCGGCCATGGGCTACAAGTTTTCCACCTATGCCTACTGGTGGATCCGCCAGGGCATGACCCGGGCCATCGACAACAGCGCCCGCACGATCCGCCTGCCAATCCATGTGAGCGAAAAGCTCTCGAAGATGCGCCGCATCAGCCGGGAGCTCTCCCACCGCCTCGGCCGCCAGCCCTACCGGCTGGAATTGGCCCATGCCATGGGGATGCCGCCCCAGGAGCTCGAAGAGCTGATTTCCCAGAGCGCCCCCTGCGCCTCCCTCGATGCCCATGCCCGCGGCGAAGAGGACCGCAGCACCCTGGGCGAACTGATCGCCGATCCCGCTAGCGGCGAATCGATGGATTCGATGGACCGCACGCTCCAGAAGGAGCACCTGGGCAATTGGCTGTCCCAGCTCAACGAACGGGAACAAAAAATCATCAAGATGCGCTTCGGCCTGGAGGGTAGTGAACCCCTCACCCTGGCCGAAATTGGCCGTCAGATCAATGTGTCCCGCGAACGGGTGCGCCAGCTGGAAGCCAAGGCGATCCTGAAGCTGCGGCTGATGACCAACTTCGAGCGGGCGGCATGATCAACCCTGGCTGAAGCGCAGGCTGTTGGGAGTTTCTGAGCTGGTCGAAGCGATCGGGTCCGGCACCCGGGCCCAGGGCCCGGCGATCGCGATCGTGGGGCTCTGGCTGGCTTGGGTGCTGGCCCTGGCCGTGCTGGTGCGCCGCCGCTGGCCGGAGCAGCGGGAGTGGAGCCGCAAGCTGGTCCACATGGGCACCGGGCCCGTGGTGCTGCTGGCCTGGGCCCTGCAGATTGGCCGCGGCGTTGCCTTGCCGGTGGCGGCGGCCGTGACCCTGCTCACGGCCCTCAACCATCGCTACCGCTTGCTGCCAGCCGTGGAGGACGTGGACCGGCCCAGCTACGGCACGGTCGCCTACGGCGCCTCGATCACCCTGCTGGTCGCCCTGTTCTGGCCCGCCCATCGGGGCGCCGTGGCCGCCGGGGTGCTGGTGATGGCCTTTGGCGATGGCCTGGCCGGCCTGCTGGGCCCCCTGGTGCGATCGCCCAGCTGGAGCCTGTTTGGCCAGCGCAAATCGTTGGTGGGCACTGGGGCGATGGCGATCGCCAGTGCCGCTGTGCTGACCCTGCTCTGGATCCTGCAGGCGCCGGCGGCTGAGGCTTCGGCCGCCGCCACTTGGGCGGCGGCGGGTCCGCCCCAGGCGGCGGCCGCCATCGTGCTGATCACAGCGGTTGCCGTGGGCTTGGAGCAGCTCAGCGCCTTTGGCCTCGACAACCTGAGCGTGCCCCTGGCGGTTGGCCTGCTCTGGAACCTGGTCAGGCCCTGAGCAGGCCCTCGCAGCGCTGCTGCCAATCCCGCTGGCTGCCGAGGCCCGCCACGATGCGGCGATCGGCCGGGGCCTCGCGCAGGCGCCGCTGCCACTGGTCGATTGCCTCGGCCCGCTCCAGCCAGGCCGCCAGCACGGTGCGCTGGATCGCCTCCAGGTCCCAGCCGCGGCAGCCGGCCGTGTCCAGGGCCCAGCCGAGCAGTTGGTCGAGCTGGAAGGGCCGAAAGCCGGCAAAGGCGGGGCCAATCAGGCCCGCTGGCCCGGCCTCGCCCTGGGCCAGGTCTAGGCCCCGAAGCGGGTTTAGCCCCCGAGCCGGATCTGGACCCCCCAACGGATCAGGGCCCCGGGCGCCAGCCCCAGGCCGGGCGCCGGCGCTGGCCTGTTGCTCCAGATAAAAGAGTTGCACCGGATCCGACAGTCCACAAAGCTGCAGCAAATAGGTCATGGCTGGCCCCCGGTCACCGGCTGCCAGACCCTATGCCGATTGCCCTGGGCCGCTGTTCAGGCCGAACAGGACGCCAGGGCCTGGCCCCGTTGGGCCGTGGCCACCGCCGCCGCCAGGTTCGCCAACACCTCCCGGGTGGACGCCAGGTCGATGCAGGCGTCGGTGATGCTCTGGCCGTAGGTGAGCTGGGAGAGGTCGCTGGGGATCTTCTGGTTGCCGGCCACCAGGTGGCTCTCGATCATCACACCCATGATTGGACTCGAACCCGCAACCAACTGCTCACCCACCTGGGCGGCCACCTCGCTTTGGCGCCGGTAGTCCTTGTTGGAGTTGCCGTGGCTGCAATCCACCATCAGCCGGGGCGACAGGCCGTCCTTGGCCAGGGCCTCGGCCGCTTCCCGCACCGCTTCGGCGTGGTAGTTGGTGCCGCGCTTGCCGCCGCGCAGCACCAGGTGGCCATCGGGGTTGCCGGTGGTGGTGACGATGGCGGCGTGGCCTTCGTGATTGATACCGAGAAAATGGTGGGGCCGGGCGGCGGCTTCCATGGCGTTGATCGCCGTGATCGCACTGCCATCGGTGCCGTTCTTGAAGCCGATCGGCATCGACAGGCCCGAGGCCATTTCCCGGTGGGTTTGGCTTTCGGTGGTGCGGGCGCCAATCGCGGTCCAGCTGATCAGGTCGGCGATGTACTGGGGCACCACCGGATCGAGCAGTTCGGTGGCCGCCGGCAGGCCCAGTTCGGCCAGGTGCAACAGCAGTTCCCGGGCCAGACGCAGGCCGGTGTTGATGTCGTAGCTGCCGTTGAGGTGGGGATCGTTGATCAGGCCCTTCCAACCCACGGTGGTGCGGGGTTTCTCGAAATAGACCCGCATCACCACTTCGAGTTGGTCTTTGTGCAGTGCGTGCTCGGTGGCAATGGCGGCGGCGTAGTCCTTGGCGGCGGCCACGTCGTGCACCGAGCAGGGGCCGACGATCACCAGCAACCTCGGGTCGTCGCCGCGCAGGATCGCCTTAATGCGCTCGCGGGCCCCCTGCACCGTGGCCACGGAGCGGTCGCTGAGGGGGAGGTCTTGGTGCAGCAGGGCGGGGGGAACCAGCGGCCGGGTTTCCACCACGTGCAAATCAGAGGTGGGGATCATGGCCGGGGGCGGGCGCTGAAACAGCTGGGGATTGGGTCCAGCCTACGAAATCGGCCGGGTCTGGGGCCGGCGTTTGGCAGCGATCGCCACTAAACGTCAGCCCCGCGGCCAAGAACAATGGATCAATCTGTGGATTGATCCCGATGGAGGCCTCCGGCATGCTCAGCGCCTATCGCCAGGCCGCCCTGGAACGGGAAGCCCAGGGCGTACCGCCCCTCCCCCTCAGCGCCGAGCAGGCCCAGGCCCTCACCGAGTTGCTGCAGGCACCGCCCGCCGGTGAAGACGGCGTGCTGCTGCACCTGCTGAGTGAACGCATTCCCCCGGGGGTGGATGGGGCCGCCTACGTGAAGGCCACCTGGCTGAGCGCCGTGGCCCAGGGCAGCAGCGCCAGCCCCCTGGTGAGCCCCCTTGAAGCGGTTCGCCTGCTTGCCACCATGATCGGCGGCTACAACGTCAGCGCCCTGATCGCCCTGCTCTCCCACGGGGATCCGGCCATCGCCAGCGCCGCCGCCGCGGGCCTGAGCCGCACCTTGCTGGTCTACGACGCCTTCCACGATGTGCTGGAGCTGGCCGAAACCAACGCCTATGCCAAACAGGTGGTGGCGAGCTGGGCTGCGGCCGACTGGTTCACCGCCAAGGCGGAACTGCCCGCCGAGATCACCGTCACCGTGTTCAAGGTGGAGGGCGAAACCAACACCGACGACCTCTCGCCGGCGACCCACGCCACCACCCGCCCCGACATCCCCCTGCACGCCATGGCGATGCTGGAAACGCGGATGCCCGGCGGCCTGGAGCTGATCAGCCAGCTCAAGCAGCAGGGCCATCCCGTGGCCTACGTGGGCGATGTGGTGGGCACGGGCAGCTCGCGTAAATCGGCGATCAATTCCGTGCTGTGGCACACCGGCACCGACATCCCCCACGTGCCGAATAAGCGCAGTGGCGGTGTGGTGCTGGGCGGCAAGATTGCGCCGATCTTTTTCAACACCGCCGAAGACTCCGGCGCCCTGCCGATCGAATGTGATGTGTCGGCCCTCAACTCGGGCGATGTGATCACGATTCGTCCCTACGCCGGCACGATCGAGCGGGCCGCCGGCCAGGCCAACGCAGGCGAGATCGTGGCCCGCTTCGAGCTCAAGCCCAGCACGATCGCCGATGAGGTGCGCGCCGGCGGCCGCATTCCCCTGCTGATTGGCCGCTCCCTCACCGACAAGGTGCGCAGCGAGCTGGGCCTGGCTCCCAGTGAGCTGTTCATCCGCCCCAGTGCCCCGGCCGACACCGGCAAGGGCTTCACCCTGGCCCAGAAGATGGTCGGTAAGGCCTGCGGCCTGGCGGGCGTGCGGCCCGGCACCAGCTGCGAACCGCTGATGACCACCGTGGGCTCCCAGGACACCACCGGGCCGATGACCCGCGATGAGATGAAGGAGCTGGCTTGCCTGGGCTTCTCGGCCGATCTGGTGATGCAGAGCTTCTGCCACACCGCCGCCTACCCCAAGCCCGTCGACCTCAAGACCCACGCCGAACTGCCCGACTTCATCAGTTCCCGCGGCGGCGTGGCCCTGCGCCCTGGCGACGGCATCATCCACAGCTGGCTCAATCGCATGCTGCTGCCCGACACCGTGGGCACCGGCGGCGACAGCCACACCCGCTTCCCTTTGGGCATCTCCTTCCCCGCCGGCTCGGGCCTGGTGGCCTTCGCCGCCGCCATTGGTGCCATGCCCCTGGACATGCCGGAATCGGTGCTGGTGCGGTTCTCCGGCGCCTTGCAACCGGGCGTGACCCTGCGCGATGTGGTCAACGCCATCCCCTACGTGGCGATCCAGCAGGGGCTGCTCACCGTGGCCAAGGCCGGCAAGATCAACATCTTCAGTGGCCGGATTATGGAAATCGAGGGGCTGCCCGATCTCAAACTCGAGCAGGCCTTTGAACTCACCGATGCCACGGCAGAGCGCTCCTGCGCCGGCAGCACGATCAAGCTGTCGGTGGACACGGTGAGCGAATACCTGCGCAGCAATGTGGCCCTGCTCAAGAACATGATTGCCCGTGGCTACAGCGATGCCCGCACCATGGCCCGCCGCATCAAGGCGATGGAGGCCTGGCTGGCCAATCCGGTGTTGCTGGAGGCCGATGCCGACGCCGAGTATGCGGCCGTGATCGAGATCAACCTCGATGAAATCACCGAGCCGATCCTGGCCTGCCCCAACGATCCCGACAACGTCAAACTGCTCTCAGAAGAGGCCGGCACACCGGTTGATGAGGTGTTCATCGGCTCCTGCATGACCAACATCGGCCACTACCGGGCCGCCGCCAAGGTGTTGGAGGGCCAGGGCGCCAATGGGGCCCAGCTGTGGGTGTGTCCGCCCACCCGCATGGACGAGGAGATGCTCAAAACCGAGGGCTATTACGCCATCTTCGAGAAGGCGGGCTCCCGCATGGAGATGCCCGGCTGCTCGCTTTGCATGGGCAACCAGGCCCGGGTGGAGGACAACACCACCGTGTTTTCCACCAGCACGCGTAACTTCAATAATCGCCTGGGCAACGGCGCCCAGGTGTATCTGGGCAGCGCCGAACTGGCCGCCGTTTGCGCCCAGCTGGGCCGCATCCCCACCAAGGAGCAATACCTGGCGATCGCCGCCGCCAAGATCAACCCCCAACAGGCCGAGATCTACCGCTATCTCAACTTCGACCAACTCGCCGGCTTTGAAGATCAGGGCCGGGTGGTAAGCAGCGAGGAGGAGGCCCAGGTGTTGGCGGGGGTGTGAGATCAGGCGGCGATCGGAGATCGGCTGAAGACCATTCAGGGACGACCCAGGGGCTTGGACGCAAGCCCTTTTTTATGCGGCGCAACCAATCAGGGGCAGCCATGATCCGGTTGGGCCTCTTGATTAATATGGTCGCCCAGGCTGTAACTATCGTCCAGGGTCGATATTGCAAGGATCTTTGCTATCGACCATTGACGATATTGCGGGGCCTCCCATGGGCAGCGGCAAAATTGGCCTAGCTGATTTTTTTTCGAGATGTGCTGCTAGGGTTGAATTTCATGGGCCTAGTCCTATGAAGCAATCCTCTGAAAATTTCCAGGAAAAACTCCTGTGCACGTCAATATTGCCGTTGTTGGTGCCGGTCCCGCCGGACTCACCTTTGCCTGCGCCCTCGCTCAAGCAGGCGGCTACCAGATCCAGCTGTTTGACCGGGACCAGGATCATGGCGAGGTGGCCACCTATAACCCCAATCGCAGCTACACCATCGACATCACGGGCCATGGTTTCAATGCCGCTAGGGCCATTGGCATCACGGAGCGATTCGATGCCGACCTGATTGCCTTCAAGGGCATCAAGATCGCCCCTGCCCCCTGGATGCGTCGACTCGGTTGGGGCTTCATCGTTGAACCCTATGGCAGCCAGGGATGGACCGGTAGCCGGGGGGACATCTGCCGCTCCCTGCAGGCCCACCTCCTGCACCACTACGCAAACTCCGTAGACCTCCACTTTGGCGTGGAAGCCCAGCTGGCCAATGCCGAGCGGGGCGAGCTGCAACTCACCTGGCGCGCCACCGGCAGCAGCGAGGTGCGTCAGTTTGACCTGGTGGTGGCCTGTGACGGCGGCGGCAGTGGGCTGCGGCGAGCCTTAAGTGACCAGGAGCCCGGCTTTTCGGTGCAATCGATGGATCTG
Source organism: Synechococcus sp. UW140 (assembly GCA_943369525.1). Classification (GTDB taxonomy): domain Bacteria; phylum Cyanobacteriota; class Cyanobacteriia; order PCC-6307; family Cyanobiaceae; genus BAIKAL-G1. Next base: position 125,075 of record CALRNL020000005.1, on the reverse strand, counting down.
GGCAACCACGCCATGATGTTGCACCTTGACCAGCATCTCGATGAATTGGATGCCAACTATCTCTATGTGTTGGCAACCCACCCGGTGCTTGCCGTTGCCGGCGCGATTAATGGTCCCCTGGGCCCCGGCGATCCCCGCTGGTTCTGCCAGATCGGCTTTGCCGCACCCAGGCAATTTGCCTCGTTTCGGGAGGCCGCCGACCTGTTCGATCAAACCCACCCCCTGTTGCGCCATTTTGCCTCGGACGCCATGGTGGAAGCCTTTTGCCAGCGGGACTGCCTGCCCACGGGCAAAGCAAAGCGCTGCTCCGCTTTGGTCGTCGGTCGGGTCGCCCTGCTGGGCGATGCGGCGGCCCCCGTGCCTCCCGTGGGACAGGGGGTGAATGCGGCCATGGAAGGGGCGACGCTGCTGGCCCAGGGTGTGGCCAGCCACCGCGATTCCCTGGCCGAAGGCTTGGCCGCCTTCAGCCGCCAATGGCACGCCGAATCCGATGCCTTGCGCCAGATTGCCATGGCCCAATATCAATCCAAGAAACTATCCCGCCTGCAGGTTATTTTGGCTGCTAAATTCGGTCGCCTAGGTGTGCAATTGGCGAAGGATGGAAACCTGAGCTACCAAGAGGCCTGGCAGCAATCGGGGCAAGGGAAAGGGGCCGGCCCCTAAAGCATCTTTTGCACCACCCCATAGGCCCGAGCCAAAACCAATCCCCATATGTTGATCAGCATCAAATCATGGGTTATTTTCACCATGCTGCCGGCTCGTGTTTTGCCCCGAAAGCCAGAGAGCCCCTTGTTGATCACGGAATAGAGGGAGGCCTCGTAGTAGTCGAAGGAGGTGATCGGTGGCGTGGCCTCAGAGATCTTAATGATTTGCTGAGAGAAGGGGCGTCCGCAGCAATCAATCCGCCAAAAAAGCCATCCCCAAACCATGATAAAAAAGGGAATGTAGGCAAGAATCTGACCCAGCAGCAAGCTTGGCTTGGCCGCCGGCACCAACAACAGGGCATCAATGAACACCAAGGTGATCACCATCCGGATCGCAAGCCAGCCCCCAACGCAATCTAGGGCAATGCGAGGGATCTTGTAATTACTAAAAAGGGTCGCCAGCCATAGGGTTGGGGCCATAATGATAAACAGGGTGTTGAGGGGCCAATGCAAAAAACCGGTGATAGTCAGGTAGGCCCCAAAAACGGTATTGGCTTGTTTTAAAATCGAGTGACTTGTGGGGTCACCCAGTAAGAGGTTATTGCTAAAACTAGACAGCAGGCCCAGCACGGTTAGGGCCCCTAGCTCCTTGATCTGCTCTGCCTTACTAAACGCCATGCTAAATCGAGGACCAGGGGGATAGGGCTAATCTAAATCGTCCCTGCCGCAGGGGTCGATTGCAATCAGGTCCCAGGTGAGGGTTGCCCCCAGGCCGGCTTGAATTTCCCTTCCCTGATGGCATCGCCATGGGCGCAGGCACCACGGGACGTGACCAAAGCGATTTCCATCCCCTGGGGGTGTGGGCGTCATTAGTTCCCCCTAGCTGCCTGAGCCAGGGAGAAAGCCTCGCTTCCATCGCGGCTGGAGCGATTGGTGATGGCGCGCCGAACCGCTTACAAGCTCTGAAGATCTAATCGCGAAAAAACGACATCGATTTGCTTGGCCGCAAGGGCGCTGAGTCGTTGGGGCCGTTTAGGGGGATGCGGATACAGGTAGGAGCGGGCGTGGTAGTCGTTTTCAATGGCATAGGCATTGAAGTGGTGGGCAGCAAACGTATTAACAATACCCATTGAAGTCTCTATGGAGTCGCCGGCTAGTTCCACAATCACTTCGCAGTCCTGAGGCAGCCTTGCCAATATCGAAGCCAAACCCTTAATGACGCGCGATTCCGCTCCTTCCACATCGATTTTGATCAGCCGCACGGTGGCTAGCTCCTCCTCCGTGAGCAGTTCCGATAGTGGTTTGCAGCTCACTGGCAGCGCCGTGGATGGGAACCGCCCTTTGAGGGTGGTTGTGGCCCCTTCGTTGCAAGGCCCGGCATAGAAGAACTCAATGGTGCCCTGGCTGTCACTGACGGCCACATCGACGACGCGCACATTCTTTAGGCCATTGCGCCCTAGGTTGAGGCGCAGTTTCTCGACAGTGGGCGGGAAAGCCTCGATCGAGACCACGTGGGATTGGGGGTAGCGCTTGGCAACAAGCGCGCTGAAATAGCCAATGTTTGCGCCCACGTCCACGAAGACCCTGTTGGGTGCCTCCGCCATCCGGCGGCTGATGAAGTCCGTTAGGTTGGGCTCCCACACTCCGAACCAGTACAAATATCCCTGGATCAAATCGTTGGTATTGCCAGCAACGATGAAGCCGTAGGCCTTGGTGACGAAATCGACTGAATCGACTAGGCGCGAATGGCCCAGCCTCCAGGCCAACCACCGCAGCCGACCAGGGGGCGTCTGCCGCACGATGGCTTGCAGCACGGGCATGGCTGCCCTGGTGAGGAGCTGTTTGCTGGTGTGCTTGAAGGACAACATGCCTGGATGATCTCGATGCAGATGGGGGTGGATTTTAGGGCGCTTAGCTGATTGGCATGGGCGGCCCTCCGCTGAATCGATGGCTCGATTATGCACCTCCACTGCTATGGCTTGGCCAGCCCAATTACCCTCGGCGCGCTTGTTTAGGGACGTCAAGATGGCTTTTCTACTGGGTTTCCGATGGCGAACCCCTTGCTTGCTCCGATGTGATGCAGATCCGAAGCAGCTCCTGGCAGTAGCTCAGCGGACCCACGAGGGATCAAGAGTCCCGTCCGCTGAAACTCGAGGATAGCCCTGGCTTCGCGCATGGTTATTGGTTTGCAATTGTAAAGACCATGTCAGTTACGGCCCTGCGGAATGACTCGTTTTCGACGAACTGCTTGTAGACCTGGGTGTCGTCCTTGAGTAGAATTTGCATTGCCCCGCCGAGCGCGGCATCGTGGCCATGTCAGCCGAACCCATTGGATTGGGGCATCGTGCCTCCACCCGCTGGTGCTTCTTTCGCTCAAGCTGTTCATCACGGCTGATCGGCAGGCCCTTCTGGATGCGATCGAGCAGCATCACCTGGGTCAGCGAGAGGTCGGGCTGCTGCATCAACAGCCGGGTGTAGGGCCCATCCATGATGCGGCCGGAGATGCTGACCTGGACCCGATCGGAAGCGCTGAGGTCGTAGTCCGGCAGGCCGCCTGGATCGTTGCCGTGCTAGCGGCTGATTCCGCAGGACCAGGCAGTGCCTTCTGGTCATCGTCGAAGTTGGCCGCATCCTCACCAAGGAGCAATACCTGGCGATCGCAGCCGCCAAAATCAACCTCCCGTTTGCCAGAAGAATTGTTAGGTGCGGGAAGAATGCCGTGCCCTTCTAAGGCCTACAACCATGGCTGAGAATGCTGCGCAGAGGCCCGCTGCGATGGCTACTTCTGAAGCCGATGGCGAGACAATCAGCAGGAAACCCTTGCCCTTAATCAGGGATGAAAAACTCGACACGCAGAAGGGCATGGCGAACAGACGAAACGTTTGCCAGCGATCGCGGCTTGCCGATTGGAGTCCGCCAACGCTGAGAATGAGGGCAACGCCGATCACTGCGCTGATGCCAAGTGAGTTTAACCAAAGGCTGGGCGATGGATCGAAATGATGGAAGACGGTGGTTCCCCACCAAATTAAGTAGCACCAGAGCACTAGCTTGCCGTTGGAGAGATTGGCTAGGTAGTGAGTGATTGCTGCCATGGGTTGGCTTGAGCTGCCTAGGGTTTTTTTGACGATTCGGATCGCTAAAGCCATTAGATCTATTTCAGCCAGCATTGGTGGCAACCGTTGTCCCAAACCTTGATCAATGTTGTTCAACAGAGGGTCTTGGGGCACATTTTGGGAACGTAGCAGTGGTTTGCAGCTTCCAGAACTATAGGCTTGATCAGCTACATAACGTTGGCTGCTCGGTAGATCCCCACGGGACCCGCGATGTCGTTCGCTAGAGCTCGCCTACACCGTTAGGCAATGCTCTATGGTCTCCTTGATTCTGCCCATGGGGTAATCAAGTGATTTGGCTTGGGGATGGCAATAGGCATAGCTGGAATTGGAGCACTAAATTGATCTTCTGAATCCTTTTTGATGGCGCAGATCACTGCATCGGGGACCTCCAGAGATGAGCGATTCTGGTCTTCTTTTGGAGTCGTGTTATGCTAAACGAACGGAGGAGGCAAATAGAGTTAACGCTGGCCATCACTTGCCCGCAGAAAGCTACTGGTTCGGGATCTCATTGGGCTACGGGAAGTTGGAGGGGGCGGGTCAGGTGCATGGCCGTGTTAGCCAGGCCTCTATACAGCGAACATCGCCTGAAGAACACCCAGCAGCTCATTAAGCGTAGTCTCCGGCAGTCTCCCCAATTGCTTGACGAGACGTTCCCTATCTACAGCTCTCAGCTGATCAGCCACAACATGACCGTCTTTACCATCAAACGTGCAACGCACTCGAAAAGGGTATGGATGACCGCCAGTTGTGAGCGGCGCAACGAGGAAAGTGCGTAGGTGAGAATTCAGCTCGTCCGGAGAAACGATGACACAAGGCCTCGTCTTTCTGATTTCAGAACCGCGAGTTGGATTCAACGAGACAAGGAAGATATCGCCTCTTGAGACGTGTTCTTCAGTCACCAGGACCACTCTTCATCATCAAACCGAGTAGCGGTCATCTCATCGATAAGGCCCTCCGGCTGGAACGCCGCCCCCGCCTCTGCCCAGCCAGCCCTCGGTTGAGCCAACGGCCTGATGGTCAGAATCCCTGGAGCCACCTCGATCTCGACTTCGTCAGCCAGCCCCGCAACCTCAAGCATCGTCTTGGCGAGACGGACCCCTCTCGAGTTGCCGATTTTGACCAGCTTCGCTCGAACCATGGCCACGACCTGCAGACGTACTTACATTGTAGCCACGCACGCGACTTCCGCGCATCTCCCTGCTCTGGCTAACGCTTGAGCTGAGTGGCAGGCAAGGAGCATCTGGTGCCTGAAGTGAATTCATGGTGGCCTGTCCACTCCAGGGGCTGGTTGGCCGGCCATCTTCGCTCAAGAAAGCAGCTCCTCTAGTTCATCTCTGGTTTGCTCAGAATCACGCAGGATTTTGGAAAGCAACCCAGGACCCAGCGTTTCACCAGAATGAACAGGGACTACAGTAGTGCGGCCATCGGGATGTTTGAGAAAATGATGACTTCCCTTTATTCGCAGAACTTCGAAGCCAATCTTTCGAAGTGCCAGGATGAGCGCCTTGCCTGTGACAGCGGAATATGTTGACACGTCTAGACTGTTACTCTCTGAACGCCAACGAAGTCCAGTTGTTCGACCATTCCGTCCTGAATCTCTAGACAGAGTTCAATAGCTTCTCTGATCCGGCTCATCAACTCATCCAGAGACCGTGCCTGTGTGTGGCATCCGACTAGAGAGGGCACGCTCGCAACATAAAAGCCCTCTGAGTCTCTCTCAACCACCACATCGAACTGCTTTGCCATGGGAGTCACCTGCGTCCACTCACGATAGCTCTGCCACAGCCTGTCGGCAGATCTTCCCTGGGACCGGCCAACGTTTGAGTTGAGTGGGCTCCGCGGCTTCTTGCGCAGATCCCCTCGAACGATGGGTTGGGCCTCATCGCCTCTGTGGCCCCGTCTGCTTCTTCATTAGCCTATCGACTTCACTGCAATCACCTTTATAAGGCACGATACGGTCAGCGGCATCGAAGTCGAAAATAGAGCGCCAAGGATCGACGTCTGTATAAGTGATTAGTTTGCCCATATTCGTTGGATCGGCTCGGCTAGGTCCGGCGCCAATGAGGGCTTGATCATCGGTGGTCTTCGGATCGCTGTCGCGATCAAAGAGCACAAAGCCCAGTGAACTCTCGCCCTTGTAAGCTTCTGGCCTAGGACGTTGAACCCGATATATCTATGCCTTTTTCCCTATTTCCGCAACCTTTACAATAACCTTCTTTGGATTGCCGTCCAGAAAAACAATGTTTCCATTTACGTATGCTTGGCGCAATCGATTATTGGCGTCATAGTCAGCCGATATGTTCCAGCGCCAAATGTAGTACTTGCATAAATCAATATCGTAAAGGTATTTCTCGCCACTAGAATCACCAGTCTTGACCTTTAGTGTTGCGTGCCCCTCTTCAACAAACATGCGCCGTACATTTGCGCGAGAAGTTCCAAGCGGGAATTTTGCCCGAACCAGAGATGACATATCGTCGAGCGTTACTACTGACTCAAACGTGAATGTTGATTCAGTGCAGGCTACTGTAGTGCCACAGAAGATGAGCAATAACGCGACACCGGCAATATTGGATTTGTTCATAACAGCTCTTGTATGTGATGGAAGCTTCATGAGGCCCAACGCTGCCCCTGAGTGGCAGGCAAGGAGTTATTGCTTTCGAAGCCGACTTAATGGCGGCCTGTCCACTCGAGGGGCTGGTTGGGCGGTTGCCAGGATACAGCATTTTGCTTTTTAGGCTCAGGCCTCTATGGTTCTGGCATTGCATTGGCCGATATCTACCAAGCCTGGGATTGCTCTCTCCACCCATTCGGCATCCACACTGCCAACCATAAACGGCACCTCTAATGCACCAATCGCACGGCAAACCGTGAGCCGATGCTTGCCATCCGCTACCAATCCCAGGTCCAACGTACCGTGCTTTACTAGAAATAGTGGCGAAAGGGAAACACCCATCTCCCATGCCTCAATTACCCTGATAATTTTACCCTCGGTGTGGAGAGGCCTCCAAATAGTATTGGCTTCGTAAACACATGGATTGTAAATTCCGCCCCAGAGATCATTCATGCTGCACCTGTAGACTGACATTCCGCCAGCAAGTATTTCTTCACTGATATCATTAAATCGCACTGCTTCTGGTCTGAGATCCCACTGCGCCTGAATGTTCGGCAATTCTGCTCGATAGCGCGCAGCCAACGCCTCTAGCCGCTTGCGCTCGTTCTCCGCGTGTGACATCTCTTCGACAAATGATGCCAATTCGACCATATCGTACACTCCGCCTTACCCGGATACTCAGTCCTTTCTGAAATTGAACAGAAGATCATGAAGTCTGTCTCCAAGCCTCCCAACGCTCATCATCACCCGCCCGCATTGACCTCGGCGCATGACCACTCAAGCCTTGGCGGGTCGGGTGAATGATGATGTTGGGCGTGCCTAGAAAATCGTGGCATAACAAGCCCTCACGCCTGGATATCGGTATCTAGGTGAGACTCAACGGTTTCATCTTGAACACGGCGGCGCTTTTTGGCATCTCTAATGTGCCTCCTAATTTGACGCATTTCGCGCTTTGCGCCTTTGATCTGGTCCTGATCCATGGGTGACTTGTACTGAGCGCGACGAGGTGGAAGTTGAAGGTGATAAAGGAGTTCCCAGGCCTTGCGATGAGAATCAGGCACTCGTAACATCTCAACTCTGCTTCTAAAGGCTTGTGATCGAGAGAGCATTTCACGAAGCAAGCTGAAATCAGGGGTTATCAAGCTTTGATAGAATAAGTATGTAATTTCATAGGCAGTCAACTGCGATGCAAGGATTTGCCAGTGTATATGGACTTGCTCATCGCTCTCGGCTTCTTTCTCAATGAGCTCAAGAATACTATTGAGTGTCTCCACATATCTTGCCTGACGAACGAAGACAGAGCGGGCACACCGAACCAAGGCATGGGTAAATGCGACCTGCATCTTTGACTCAGCCGGAAAATCGGGAAGCTCTTTCTCGTTCCACTCATTATTAAATCGATCAATGAGATAGCTCAAGGCATTGATTCCTTCAAGTCGTTCGGCTTCTTTTCCAAATCTCCTGATGGATAGCTCTTTAAGATTAATCTTGTATAACTCAATCATTCGATAGAAGACACCTTCGAATCGCTGTCGTTTTAGAGTCTTACTCTGAGCTGCAATCTCTTTGCGAGTTTCTTCAAGTTCTTGCCTATTCAGCTTTAGCTCTTCTCTTTGCAGGAAAATCGTAGCAAGCAAGCCAATAAAGCCAAGCCCAGCAAATAACGAAGTTAGAGCCCCATAGCTATCCGCGAAGGATGCAGCTTTTGCGACCGAGAATTCAGTTATTGGCCTTGTCGCGTACAGTACACCCGCTGTATAAAGGGCAAATGCAAGAAGCAAGCCTGTGGTTGCCCAGGCCAAAAATGACATTACATTGGAGTCTTTAGCTCTCATCAGGGTCGAATGTGATCATCGTAAGCTGAGATGATGTGGTACTCAGGTTATTTGAGGCTCAGTTTGGCCCCGCAGAATAATCAAAAGGATCTTAGCGGTAAATTTGTTGATCGTCACTGATAGGAGCCCAACGCCAAGATCAAGAGCGGGACAAGACCTCAGCAATTTCGGCTGCTTACGCTCCCGTCTTCTGCATCTTGATGTTAGAAGCCTAGGAGGGAAGAGTCTTATGCGGACCCAAGAGGGGTCGAGCCTTCTAACCTATAGAGGTGCTCTAGCTTTCTTTTCATATCAGAAATAGCGTCAAGTGACGCGATTGACTGATCGCCAACATTTGTTAGCCTTGCGACATCTGGCCTGCTAATCTTAGACTGATCTTGGTAAACGACAAATGATACAAAAGCAAGCCCTTCTGATTGCCAGTGCTGGATTATTAGTGTTGCCAGCTTTGCCTTTTCATTTGAGGGAACCCCAAATAAGAACATGGGTTCTGTTATGCCAGGGAACTCGATTCTATAGTCAATAGGATAATCAGTGGAGCGGTTCTTGTTGTCAACAATGTAATCTTTCTGAATAATAGCCTTGGGGGCTAGCTCGTATACTGCTTTTTCAAGATCTTCGTAGAATGTAGATGAGACTCTGGCGCGAGATAAAAAGCTGATGTCAAATATCTGACTCAATGCTTGACCAAGACTGAATACCGCCTTCCCAATCTCTATAATTGCGACTTCAGTGTAGAAGGCTCCGTTCTTAAATGTTATCCCATGATCAATTAGAATCTTGCTGAAAAGTTCATTTCGATTGCCTGGCTTCATAATATCGTCGACATCCATGCTATAGCTGAGATGCATCAGAGTATGTCCGAAGTCAGACAATCTCACTCCACCAGTAGAAGTAGGCTCGGCAATCATCAGTAAGGCGTCCCCATCCGGGAAGCGGAATGGAGTGGATATAGTTATTCTCCCATCTTTACGGAGGCGCAGCGAAACCTCGCCGCACAGGCTTTTGCATAAAGACTCCTTTAGCATAGGTATATCTAATGTCATAGCGATAGTGGAAGCTGATTCACGTTAGGGACTAGGCCACTAATGAGGTAATCATCTGCAAGTCGTGATTTCGCCTCATCTAAGCAAGTATATGTTTCGGCCAGAATGGCAAAGTTTTCTAAGCTCCAACCACTTCGAGCTGCCTCGACGGTTGTTTGATGTATGTGACATTGTTGAATAAACTCAGTTCCATCTGACTTATTTGTGTGATCATGACTGCTCCCATTATATCTTGCAATCGTAACCTGCTCGCCATCCGGAGACTTCCATGCAATCCCGCAAGAAAAATCGTCATTTAGGCTTATATTCTGTCTCATATAAATGATAAATGAATCGCCATCGCTTGAAATCGCTTCACATGTCCATTCAATGTGGCTAGGCATATGGCTTGGCTTCTCTCTGTTTTTGGCTATCCACTTGGTGACTTCCTTGGGTGTTTGCTTAAGCTTGGCGAGAAGTTCTTCGGAACAAATATCAGCAAAAGCCATATCAACCTACTTTTTCGATATTTTATCGCGCGAGCCGCGTTCGCCGAAGGCATTTGTAACGTTCTGCAACAATCGCTTGGCTTTGGTGGCTTCTGTGAAGTCGGCCAATCATTCCAAGATTGTGACCAGGGTTGTTTGGTGCTTCTAACTACTATTTGGGCGGATCCGCCTAAGTCGCACCGAAGCCCCCGGCTGGCCGCCTAAGTCGCAGCAGTCGCCCGGCAGCTAGGCGGCAGAAGTATTGCGCCACAATGGATCTCACGCTTCAGGGACCAATGCGTGTTAATTATAGGCGGATCCGCCTAAGATGTGTGCATAGCTTTACAAAAGTGCTGGGAGCCGGTGAGGCGAGAAATAATGAATTTTTACATGATTGGCCCTCTTTGCCAAGCGAGCCAGACAGTTTTCGCCTTGACCGATCTTCAAGGCTTACGAAATGTCTCTATCAAACAGGCATTATTGCCCATCTGCGATCCTTCAGGTTCCGATTTAGTGGCTCCGCCCAAGTTGCCTCCAGGCCCTTCGGCTGTCGCCTAAGCCGCAGGGCTGCGGGTAAAGGTGCCGACCATGGTTGTTTTCTCAGCGTATCCGACATTTGCACCCTCAAATCGACATATCTTTGGCGGATCAACCTAGACAGTGTGTTCTGGATTGCAAAGTGTCGGCAGGGCTGCTGATGCCGAATGGGCCACGGTTCAGCACATGGGTGTAGATCATGGTGGTTCGGATGTCGTTGTGGCCGAGCAGGTCCTGAATCGTGCGGATGTCATGGCCACGTTCGAGTAAGTGGGTGGCAAAAGAATGACGGAAGCTGTGAGAGGTGGCGGCCTTACTGATCTTTGCCTCGATTACGGCGCGACGAATCGCCTTTTGCACCAGGCTTGGATCGAGATGATGCCGACCCTGCTCTCCTGTTTCGTCATTGCGCCAGCGCTGGTGCTGAGGAAACACCCACTGCCAGATCAACTGCTTGTCGGCATTCCGGTACTTACGGCGGAGCGCTCCGGGTCGTTGCATACTTCCGTACCCCTCAGCAAGATCTTTCTCGTGTAGGAATCGCACCTTCCGTAGCTGCACTCGCAACCGCTCTCCTACCCCCAAAGGAAGCATCGTCCGCCGATCCTTGCTGCCTTTTCCGTCGCGCACAGTCAGTTCTTGGCGCTCGAAATCCAGATCCTTTACCCGCAGCCGCAGCGCTTCCATCCATCGCAGCCCACTGCCGTACAACACTTCGCTCACCAACGCTTCCACGCCGTCCATCCGTTCCAGCACCGCCCGCACCTCCCCCGGGGTCAAGACCACGGGCAGCCGTCGCTTCTGCCTGGCTCGCACCACCCCCTCCAGATCCAGATCCCGCTCCAGCAGCACCCGATACAGAAACAGCAGCGCCGCCAGGGCCTGGTTCTGGGTAGAGGCACTCACCTGACCCTGCACCGCCAGATGGGTGAGAAAGGCATTCACCTCCGCGCTGCCCATCTCCCGCGGATGGCGCAGTTGGTGAAAGCGCAGAAACCGCCGCAGCCATTGCACGTAGGTGTCCACCGTGCGGCGGGCATAGTGGCGCACCTGCAGCTCCTCCCGGTAGCGCTGGATCAGGCCTGGTGCGCGGGTGTCATTGGCCATGGCGTCTGCGGTGTTGTGCCGCCCATCAGGGTTCCCCGGCCCCTCAGCCTTCAGACTGAATTGTCCCGGCAGAGCCATCCCACCCCTGAACCAGGAAACCCTCCTGTTTGATCCAGCCCAGCCGGTGGCAGGAGCCCTGCGCACGGTGCTGGCCTTTCCCAGCACCTATTCGGTGGGGATCACCAGCCTGGGCTACCAGGTGGTGTGGGCGACCCTGGCCCAGCGGGCCGATGTGGACGTGCGGCGCCTGTTCACCGACCAGGCGGACCCGCCCCATCGCCAGGGGGATCGCCGTGGCGATCGCCAGCTGGGCGGCGGCGGTTCGGGCCTGGATCTGTTTGGCCTCTCCCTGAGCTGGGAGCTGGATGGGCCGGTGTTGCTTGATCTGCTGGAGCAGCAGCGCATCCCGATCTGGGCGGAGCAGCGGGCCGAGGCCGATCCGATCGTGTTTGGCGGCGGGCCCGTGCTCACGGCCAATCCCGAGCCTTTGGCGCCCTTTTTTGATGTGCTCCTGCTCGGCGATGGCGAGTTGCTGTTGCCGGCCTTTATCGACGCCATCGCCGCCCACCGGGACGCCCCGCGCCAGCAGCGCCTGCGGGCGTTGGCCCAGGTGCCGGGGGTCTATGTGCCCTCGCTCTATGCGCCCCGCTACGGCAGCGAGGGCGAGCTGCTGGCGATCGAGCCGATTGAGGCGGGCATCCCCGCCTCGGTGGCCAAGCAAACCTGGCGCGGCAACACCCTCAGCCATTCCACCGTGATCACGCCGGAGGCGGCCTGGCCTTCGATCCACATGGTGGAGGTGGTGCGCAGCTGCCCCGAGCTCTGCCGCTTCTGCCTGGCCAGCTACCTCACCCTGCCCTTTCGCACCTCGTCCCTGGAGGACGGGCTGATTCCGGCGGTGGAGAAGGGCCTGGCCGCCACCCAGCGGCTCGGCCTGCTTGGCGCCTCCGTCACCCAGCACCCCCAATTCGCCGACCTGCTCAGCTGGCTCGACCAGGACCGCTTCGATGGCACCCGCGTCAGCGTCAGCTCGGTGCGGGCCGCCACCGTCACCCCCCAGCTGGGCCAGATCCTGGCCAAGCGCGGCAGCAAGTCGCTCACGATCGCGATCGAAAGCGGCAGCGAGCGCATGCGTGAGGTGGTGAATAAAAAGCTTGCCACCGAGGAGATCTTTGCGGCGGCCCGTTATGCCAAGGAAGGCGGCCTGAGTGGCCTGAAGCTCTATGGCATGGCCGGCCTGCCCTCGGAAGAGGAGGCCGATATCGAAGCCACGGCCGAGTTGATGCTGGCCCTCAAGAAAGCCACCCCGGGGCTGCGCCTGTTCCTGGGGGTGAGCACCTTTGTGCCCAAGGCCCACACCCCCTTCCAGTGGCAGGGCGTGCGCCCCGAGGCCGAAAAACGGCTGAAGCTGCTCGCCAAACGGCTCCAGCCCAAGGGCATCGAGCTGCGGCCGGAGAGCTACGGCTGGAGCGTGATCCAGGCCCTGCTCTCCCGCAGCGACCGGCGCCTGGCCCCGGTGGTCGCCGCCGCCCGCGGCGACCATGGCACCTTGGGTGGCTGGAAAAAGGCCTACCGGGCCGTGGTGGAAGGCGCCAGCGGCGGCACCCCCGCCGGGGTCACCCCCTTGCCCGTGCCGCCCCCCTGGCAGGAGGTGGTCCATGGCGAGTGGTCGGGCGAGCGGGTGCTGCCCTGGGAGCATTTGGATGGCCCCTTGCCCAAGGCCACCTTGGCGGGCCACCGCCAGCAGGCCCTGGGGGGGTAGGCCAGCGGTGGCCGTTTCAGGCTTGGCGGCTGCATTGGATTCAGGCCGTTGGGGCCCAGCCCCTCAAGGGGCGCCCTGGCTTAGGGCGGCGCTGGCGCTTGTCGCCGGCCCTTGGCCGGCCCCCTTGCCCACGCAGCGCAGGCCCGCCAGCAGGATCCAGCCGGCGATGTTGATGCGGCTGTCGTAGAGAGGCATGTCGGTGGCATGCAGGGCCACCAGCACCAGGGCCGCCGCCCCCCAGGCCCGCTCAAACACGGCCGCCTGCAGCATGCCCAGGCGCAGGGCCCGCAGCAGCAGCCAGGCCACCAGGCCGATCACCATCGCCGCCACCGGCAGGCCGAAGCTGATCGCCAGGTCGATCGGCAGGTTGTGGGTGTGGCCATGCCAGTGGCCCGTGCGCTGGGGGTAGATCAGGCTGAAGGCCGCCGCCCCCCAGCCCAGCCAGGGCCGCTCGCCAATCAGGCCCACGGCCACGGCCCATTGGCCCAGGCGGGTGATCGCCAGGGGCCGGTGGCCGGCGAAGTGGAGATCGCTCAGCCGCACCCAGATCGGGTCGGGCACCAGCACCCGGGCCCAGTGCTGGATCCCGGCGGGCACCAGCGGCAGGCTGGCCAGGGCCACGGCCCCGATCGCCAGCAGCAGCAGGGGCAGCAGCCACAGCCAGCTGGCTGGACCCACCACGATCGGCAGGGCCAGCACCAACGCCCCCCAGGCATTGCGCGAATCGGTGAGATAGAGGCTGGCCACCAGGCCGGCGGCCAGCACCAGGGCCAGGGCCCGCCGTTGCCAGGGCAGGGAGCGTTGCAGCAGGGCCGCCAGGCTGAAGGGCCAGACCAGGGCCAGCCAGGATCCGGTGATGTTGGCGTAGTCGAACAGGCCCGAGAGCCGGCCGGGGGGATTGCCCCCAGCTTTGATCCACCAGGGGATCAGGCCCCCCAGCAGTTGCCAGGGGCCGGCCCAACCCAGATACAGCTGGCCCAGACCCGTGACGATCACCGGCACCGTGCCGGCCAGAAACCAAAGACCGGCCCGGCGCCGGGCCTGGGGCGTGGCCACATACACCTGAAAACCCCAGAAGCCCCAGAAAAAGGGCAGCCAGTTGCCCAGGCCCACCCAGGCCAGCCAGCCGCTATGGGCCCGGAAGCAGCCCACCAGCATCAACACCGCAATTGCCAGCAACCAGCGGTTGCAGCCATCGCCCCACCAGGGCTGCCGCCGGCGGCTGCCCTGCACCAGGGAGGCAAAGAGCAACACGGCCCCCAGGAAGGCACTGGCGGGCAGCAGGACTAGCCCCAGCTGGAACCAGCGCCAGCCCCCAGGGTCCGCCCCCTCGGGGCGTTCCGTCTGCAGGTGGCGCTCGAGCTGATGGCCGAAGGCCGCCAGGCGGCCAGGCAGGGACAGGACAGCCATCAGTTCAATCGAACACCGCCGTGCGGCCCCGATACACGATCACCTGGCGTTTGAGGTGCAGGCGCACGGCCCGGGCCAGGGCCAGGCGCTCGGTGTCGCGGCCCTTGCGGATCAGATCCCCCACCTCATCGCGGTGGCCCACCGGCACGGTGGATTGGGCAATGATCGGCCCGCCATCGAGCTCCTCGGTCACGTAGTGGGCCGTGGCGCCGATCAGTTTCACGCCCCGTTCCCATGCCCGGTGGTAGGGCTGGGCCCCCTGGAAGGCGGGCAGGAAGGAGTGGTGGATGTTGATCACCCGGTGGAAGGCATCGGGGGGATCGAAGGCCGCCAGGAAGCTGGGCGTTAGCACCTGCATGTATTTGGCGAGCACCACCAACTCAATGCCGTGCTCGGCCAGCAGCTCCAGGTGGCGGGCTTCGGCGGCCTCCCGGTTGGAGCCATCAATCGGCACCCACTCGAACCGGGCGCCGAATTCCTCGGCCACCGGGCCCAGGTTGGGGTGGTTGCTGATCACCAGCGGCACCCGCATTGGCAGCTCGCCAGTGCGGGTGCGCCAGAGCAGGTCCAGCAGGCCGTGGTCCTGCTTGCTCACGAACAGGGCCACCGCCGGCCGGTCATCGGAAAAGGTCACCTGGAATTGGCCATCCAGGCGCTCCGCCAGGGCCTGGGCCGTGGGGCCGATTGCCTCGCGCGGCAGGCCGAAGCCGGCCAGTTGCCATTCGATCCGGCTCAGGAACAGGCCAGCGCCCTGGTCGCTGTGGTGGTCGGCGTGCACGATGTTGCCGCCATTGGCCGCCACCCAGCCGGACAGCTCCCGCACCAGGCCGGGCCGGTCCGGGCAGATCATCTGCAGGATCGCGGTCACACCCGGGTTGCCAGCGCTTGTCACCAGTCCGGCCTTTCCAGGGACTAGGGGCATTGTGCCCACCGGTGTCGCCCCTGGCCCGGGCCCGGCGGTTCCGATTCGGCGATCGGTTGCAGACCATCACCGGGCGGCCGGAGCCGGCGACAACCCTGGGTAAAGTCCAGCCACATGATTTGTTTTCCATGCTTGCCCAGACCCTGTCTGCCCTGTTCTCCAGGGTCACGGCTGGCCTGAAGCACCTGGCCCTGCTGGCCCTGGTGGCCGTGCTCAGCATCGGCCTGGTGGCCTGCGATGGCGGCGGTTCGGCCAAGGCGGCCGTGCTCAGCCCCGATGCCCTGGCGGCGATCGAGCGCCAGGCCGATGGCTTCTTCGCGGCCAAGGAGCGGCTGCCCGAGCTCGCCACCCTGGTCAATGCCCGCAACTGGGTCTTCACCCGCAACCTGATCCACGGCCCCATGCAGGAAGTGGGCCGCGAAATGCTCTACATCAACAAACTGCTGCTGCCGGCCGACCAGGCCCAAGCCAACCAGCGCGCCACCCAGCTCAAAACCGCCCTGGCCGACCTCGATGAGGCCGCCCGTCTCCAGGATGGTGATGGCCTGCGCAAGGCCTATATCAAGGTGGCCAGCGGCTTTGGCTCCTATGCCGAGGTGATCCCGGCGGCCGCCAAGGGTTGATCCCTGGCTGCCCCGGCTGATCAGATCGACCCGATCGCACCCACCAGCCCCAAGTCCGGTCCGCCCGCAGCGGTGACCGTGCTTGGGGCTGGTTTGGTTGGCGTGGCTGCGGCCTGGCTGCTGCTTAACCGGGGCCATGCGGTTTGCCTGGTGGATCCCGGCGGCGCCGGCGAGCAAGCGGCCGATGCCGGCACCAGGGCCGCCCTGGGGCTGCTGATGGCCCAGGTGTATCGGCGCAGCAGCGGCCGCGGCTGGCGCCTGCGCCAGCGCTCCCTGCAGCTCTGGCAGCAGTGGGGCGACCAGCTGGCCGAGCGGGGGTCGGCCCTGCCCCAGCGGCCCGGGCTGCTGCAACTGGCGGCCGATCCCCAGGAGTTGGCGCTCCAGCAACGGCTGGTGCTGGAGCGCCAGGCCAGGGGCTTTCCCTTGCGCCTCCTCAGCCAAGAGGAGCTGGCCTCGCTGCGGCCCCAGCTGCCCCAGGCCGCCTTGGGCGGGCTGCTGTCGCCCCTAGACGGCCAACTCGATCCGATCGCCAGCCGCCAGCGCCTGCTCCAGGACGCCCTGAACCGGGGCCTGGAGCTGGTTTGCGATCGCGCCGAGGCGATCGGGGCCAGCTCCGGCGCCGATGGCACTCCAGGCGCCCATGCCACCGGTGGCACCAAACGCTGGCGGGTGCAGTTGGCCAGCGGCCCCCGCCTGGAGACCCCCTGGCTGCTGGTTTGCGCCGGCCTGGCCAGTGCCGCCCTGCTGGAGCCCCTGGGCCACCAGCGGCCCCTGGCGCCGGTGTTGGGCCAGGCCCTGGAGCTCCAGTTGCCTGCCGGCTGCAACGCCGACCTGTGGCCCGGCTCGCTGGTGTGGCAGGGCATCAACCTGGTGCCCCGGCCGGGGGGTCGCCTCTGGCTGGGGGCCACGCTGGAGCCGGATTGGGTCGCCGGCGCCCCCGGCGATCCCGCCGCCCTCGCAGACCTGCGCCTGCTCAACGGCCATGCCCCCGACTGGCTTCGGGCCGCCACGCCCCTGGGCAGCTGGCAGGGCCTGCGGGCCAGGCCCGTGGGCCGGCCGGCGCCCCTGCTTGAAGTCTTGGAACCGGGCCTGCTGCTGCTCTCTGGCCACTACCGCAATGGCGTGCTGCTGGCCCCCGCCAGCGCCGAATGGGCCGCCGACCAAATTGCCGCTGGCCCCTGAAAGCCCATGAAAAAAGCCCCCCAATGGGGGGCTGAAGCCGGATGGATCGGGGGCAGCGGCCGCTGCCCGCCTCTCACTTGCTCTCGGTGAATTCGGCGTCGATCACGTCATCGCCGCCACCGCTGCTGCTGGCACCGGCCGCCGCTTCGCTGCTGGCGCCATCGGCGCCGGCCTGCTGATACACCGAGGCGCCCAGGGCATAGAGCTCCTGTTGAAGTTCGTCGAAGAGGGGCTTGATGTTGTCGAAATCCTCCTTTTCCAGGGCCTCGTTGAGCTTCACTCGCTTCTCTTCCACCTTGGCCTTCGCCTCGGCGGACACCTTGTCGCCCAGCTCGCCGAGTTGCTTTTCGGCCTGATACACCAGGGTTTCGGCCTGGTTCTTCAGGTCGATGCGCTCCCGCCGCTCCTTATCCACCGACGCATTGGCCTCGGCATCTTTCACCATCTTCTCCACCTCGTTGTCACTGAGGGTGGAGGCGCCGGTGATCGAGATGCTCTGCTCCTTGCCGCTGCCCTTGTCCTTGGCGGTCACGCTCAAGATGCCGTTGGCGTCGATGTCGAAGGTGACTTCGATCTGGGGCACGCCCCGGGGTGCCGGGGGGATGCCATCGAGGCGGAAGGTGCCCAGCGACTTGTTGTCGGTGGCCATCTCACGCTCGCCCTGGAGCACGTGGATTTCCACGTTGGTTTGGCCGTCCACCGCGGTGGAATACACCTCCGATTTCTTGGTGGGGATCGTGGTGTTGCGGGTGATCATCTTGGTCATCACGCCGCCGAGGGTTTCCACGCCCAAGGAGAGGGGCGTCACATCCAGCAGCAGGATGTCCTTCACCTCACCGGCCAGCACACCGCCCTGGATGGCGGCACCCACGGCCACCACTTCGTCGGGGTTGACGGTTTGGTTGGGGTCCTTGCCGGTGACGCGCTTGACCAGCTCCAGCACGGCGGGGATGCGGGTCGAGCCCCCCACCATCACCACCTCGTCCAGTTCGCTGGAGGCGAGCTTGGCGTCCTTGAGGGCCTGCTCCACCGGCACGCGGCAGCGGTCGATCAGCTTGGAGGCCAGCTCTTCGAACTTGGCCCGGGTGAGGGTGAGGTCGAGGTGCTTGGGACCCTCGGGCGTGGCCGTGATGAACGGCAGGTTGATTTCGCTCTGGCCGGCGCTGGAGAGCTCGATCTTGGCTTTTTCAGCCGCCTCGGTGAGGCGCTGCAGGGCCTGCTTGTCCTGGCGCAGGTCGATGCCTTCGTTGCTCTTGAAGCTGGCGGCCAGGTAATCAACGATCACCTTGTCGAAGTCATCGCCGCCCAGGTGGGTGTCCCCGGAGGTGGAGAGCACTTCGAACACGCCATCGCCCACTTCGAGAACGGACACGTCGAAGGTGCCGCCGCCCAGGTCGAAGACCAGGATGCGCTCGTTGCTCTTGCGGTCGAGGCCATAGGCCAGGGCTGCCGCCGTCGGCTCGTTGATGATGCGCAGCACTTCAAGGCCAGCGATCTTGCCGGCGTCCTTGGTGGCCTGGCGCTGGGAATCGTTGAAGTAGGCGGGCACCGTGATCACCGCCTGGGTGACGGTTTCACCGAGGTACTTGCCGGCGTCTTCGGCCAGCTTGCGCAGCACCTGGGCGCTCACCTCTTCCGGCGCGAACTGCTTGCTCAGCACCGGGCACTTCACCTTCACATTGGCGCCGACTTTCTCGACGCCGTAGCTCACTTCCTTCGATTCTTCAGTGACCTCATCGACGCGGCGGCCGATAAACCGTTTCACCGAGTAGAAGGTGTTTTCCGGGTTCATCACCGCCTGGCGTTTGGCGATCTGACCGACCAGCTGGTCCTGGTTCTTGGTGTAGGCCACGACGGAGGGCGTGGTGCGGAAGCCCTCGGCATTGGCGATCACGGTGGGCTTGCCGCCCTCCATCACCGCAACGCAGCTGTTCGTGGTGCCAAGGTCAATTCCGACAACCTTGCCCATGGATAGCAACCTCCTGAATGAGGGTTTTGAACTGACCGCATCCTCAGCAGTGGCCCCCACGGGGGGCTAGGGGTGGTTGCCGAACCCGGCCCGTACGGTGCCGCCTGCCGCCGTGCCCCAGGCGCCACCCCCCACCTCCACCGCCTCCACCAACCCCCACCCATCACCAATGCCAGCAGCCATCACAGGAGCCACTGCCCTGGTGGGCGTTCTCGGCAATCCGGTGCGCCACAGCCTTTCGCCGGCCATGCACAACGCCGCCCTGGCCGAATTGGGCCTGAACTGGGTGTATCTGGCCCTGCCGGCGCCGCCGGAGCGCCTGGAGCAGGTGCTTGATGGCCTGGAGGCGGTGGGCTGCTTGGGCCTCAACGTCACCATCCCCCATAAGCAGGCGGTGGTGTCCCTGGTGGCGGAGCTCAGCCCCCTGGCCGCCCGGCTCGGGGCGGTGAACACCCTGGTGCCCCGGGCCGGCGGGGGTTGGTTTGGCACCAACACCGATGGCGAGGGCTTCCTGGCCCCCCTGCGCAGCGGCGCCTTTAGCCCCTGGACGGGCAAGCGGGCCCTGGTGCTCGGCTGCGGCGGCAGCGCCCTGGCCGTGGTGGCCGGCCTGGTGGAGTTGGGCTTGGACACGATCTTGGTGGCTGGCCGCCAACCCGCGGCCCTGGCGGCCTTTCTCGCCACCTGCGGCGGCTGGTCCGGGGCCACCCGGCTGGAGGGCCTGGCCTGGGGCGGGCCGCCGGGCTGCGGGGATGGCCCCGGCGGGGCGGGAGCTGGCCTGCTTCTCGCCCCTGACCAGCCGGCACGTTCCCTGGCAGCCGCCGTGGCCGGGGCCGATCTGGTCGTGAACACAACGCCGGTGGGGATGGCCTCTGCCACCGATCCCGCCGCCGCCGAGCGCTGCCCTTTGGGCGCCCTGGAGCTGGCGGCCCTCCAGCCCCAAACCCTGGTCTACGACCTGATCTACACGCCCCGGCCGACCCCGCTGCTGCGCCAGGCGGCCGCCCGTGGTTGCCCAAGCCTCGATGGCTTGGAGATGCTCATCCAGCAGGGGGCCGCCGCCCTGCGCCACTGGACTGGCCTGGCGGAGATCCCGGTGGAGGCCATGCGCCAGGCCGCCCTGGCCGAATTGGATCGCGGCTGAAGCCGAGCCACGGCCCCGGAGCCGGTTTAGGAGCTTGGGCCTAGGTCCAGATCCAGATCAAGACCCAGAACCAGAACCAGCACCAAGCTTGAGTCCCAGACAGGCGCCATCCAGATAGGCGCGTCCTGTCTTGGCTGGGCCTGGAGCGTGGCCCGGCGGTTCTAGCCTGGCTAGAGCTTCCCTTCTCCATGGCGTCGATTCCGATCTGGCAACGGCTGTTGGCCCTGCTGGCCTACCTGCTGCCCTGGAGCGATGGGGTGCCCTTCGGCCGCTACCTGTTCCCCCTGTTTCCGCCCCTGCAGTGGCTCACCCTGCCGGCCCTGCCCGTGCTGATGGTGGAGCAGGTGGTGCCCTTTGGCGGCTTCCTGCTGTTCCTGGCGCTCTACCTGGCCGTGGTGCGCAACCAGAAGGTGCCCTACTACCTGCGCTTCCACGTGCTGCAGGCGATCCTGGTCGACATCGTGCTGGTGGTGGTGTCGCTGGCCTTCTCCGTGCTGCTGGCGCCCCTGGGCGGCGGCTTTGCGGTGCGCACCCTCAGCAACACCGTGTTTATGGGGGTGTTGGTGCTGGTGGTGTTCGCGATCGTTGAGTGCCTGCGGGGCCGCCAGGCCGAGATCCCCAGCCTCTCCGAGGCCGTGCGCATGCAGCTCTATTGACCGGCCCCCGGGGGCGGGCCAGCAGGGGCGGCGGGCCTGACCAGCAGGAGCCAGGCCCCCTGCCGCGATACATTGGGCAATCCGCCGTTGGCAGCCCGCACCCAGGCCGCCAGCCCTCGTCCAAGTCGGATCGTTCCAGTCATGTCCCAGAAGCCCTACTACGAAACCATGTACATCCTTCGTCCGGACATCCCGGAGGAAGAGGTGGAAACCCATGTCAGCAAGTACCGCGACCTGGTGACCGAGGCCGGCGCCGAGGTTCTCGACACCCAAATGCGCGGTAAGCGTCGCCTGGCCTACACGATCGCTGGCCACAAGGAAGGCATCTACGTGCAGCTCACCCACAACGGCGATGGCCAGCAGGTGGCCACCCTGGAGCGGGCCATGCGCCTCAGCGAAGACGTGATCCGCTATCTCACCGTCAAGCAGGAAGGCCCCCTGCCCGCCCCCCGCACGGGCCCCATTCCCGCTGCTACCACCGAAGCGGCTGCCCTGGAAACCGTCGAAGCCTGAGGCTTCCCCGGGCTCCTGCCTGGTGCCTTTGCCCCCGGGCCGCTGGATGCGGTCTGGGGGTTTTTGTGCTGGGGGTGCCGTGGCTTTGGGCGCCTTGCTGGAATCCGTCGCCCTAGCCCCTGGGCGTTGCCGGGCTTGGGGGACCCGGGCGCGGCTTGGCTTGGGCCCGGGGCCTGGAGTGCGGCCCGGCCTGGCCCCAACCGGTCCCGGTCCTGGCGAAGATTGGAACCGTTCCCGTGCCCCGGTCCCCTGGAGCAGCCATCCCCCCCGGACCAGCCCCACCCCGAGCTTGCGAGCTCCCCACCCCCGGCGGTGGCGGCACCCCCGGCTGGCTCTGCGGCCCTGGAGGCTGCCCGCCAGGAGCTGGCCCAGGGCCTGGAGCAGCTGGCGGAGCTGGACCAGCTGGTCGTCGAGTTGCCGGGGATTTTTGAACGCAAATTTGCCGAGCGGCTCCAGCCCCTGCTGGACCGCCAACGCCTCCTCAGCGACGACAACCACGTCCTTAGGCAGCGCCTCCAGCTGCTGCTGCCGCCGGCCCAGGCGGCGGCAGCAGGCCTGGACCATCGGCTAGCGGATCAACCCCCAGCGGAAAAGGGGTCATCTGATCAAGTGGCTTTGGATCAAGCAGCTTTGGATCAGGCAGCTTCGGATCAAGCAGCTTCGGATCAAGCAGCTTTGGATCAAGGGACATCCAATCAAGGGTTGTCCGATCAAGCTGCCGCCGATCCCCTGGGAACCGATCGGGCTCCAACCGGCCCCATTCAGCCCCTGGGCCGCCTGGCCTGGCGGCGCGTGCTGAACCTGGCAACCCGGCGCCAGCTAGGCCGGGAGCCTGGATCAGGAGCCCTCTAGCAGGTGGGCCGGGGCCCTTAGGTGGCTGGTCCTGGCCTGAGGCCTGGGGGGCTCGCCCTGGTCAGCGGCGCCGGGCGGCGGCCCAGAGCCGGGTCGGCAGGCCCCACACGTAGATGAACCCTTCGGCGGCCCGTTGGTCGAATTGGTCTTCGGCGCCGTAGGTGGCCATGTCGGGCACATAGAGGCTGTCGCTACTGCTGCTGCGGCCGATCACGGTGGCGTTGCCCTTGTGCAGCTTCAGCCGCACGCTGCCATTGACGGTCTGCTGGGTGCGCTCGATGAAGCCATCGAGGGCATCCTTGAGCGGGCCATACCAAAGGCCCTGGTACACCAGGTCGGCCCAGGCCATTTCCAACTGGCGCTTGGTGCGCAGCACGTCGGCGGCCAGGGTGAGGCTTTCCAGTTCCTGGTGGGCCTTGATCAACAGCAGCAGGCCTGGGGTTTCGTAGATCTCCCGGCTCTTGATGCCCACGACCCGGTTTTCGATCATGTCGAGCCGGCCGAACCCATGGCCGCCGGCCAGGGCGTTGGCGCGGCGAATCAGGCTGACCGGATCGAGGCGCACGCCATCGATCGCCACCGGATTGCCCTGCTCAAAGGCGATCTCCACCACCTGGGCCGTGTCGGGGGCCGCCTC
Organism: Synechococcus sp. UW140; assembly: GCA_943369525.1. Taxonomy (GTDB): domain Bacteria; phylum Cyanobacteriota; class Cyanobacteriia; order PCC-6307; family Cyanobiaceae; genus BAIKAL-G1. The sequence goes on along the minus strand of CALRNL020000005.1, from coordinate 102,048 downwards.
GATCGAGCAGGTCATGGCGTAAACCTCTTCGGCCGGTTCCACCATCGGATCCTCCAGGGGACCCGCTTCGATGCTGCGGCCCAGCAGGTTGAGGTCGATCGAATAGGGCGATTTTTTACTCACCGGTGAGGGGATGCCACAACGCTCGCCGTAGGCAATCGTTTCCTCCCGGCTCATGCCCCATTCGCGCGCGGGGGTGAGCACCTTCAGCTCCGGCGCCAGGGCGCCGATGGCCACGTCAAAGCGCACCTGGTCGTTGCCCTTGCCGGTGCAGCCGTGGGCAACGGCATCGGCGCCCAGCTCCCGGGCGATTTCCACCAGGCGCCGGGCGATCAAGGGCCGGGCCAGGGCGGTGGAGAGGGGATAGCGGCCTTCGTAGAGGGCGTTGGCCCGAATCGCCGGGAAGGCGAACTCGGTGATGAAGGGCTCGATCAGGTCGCCCACGATCGACTGGCTGGCGCCGGAATCGAGGGCCTTTTGGCGAATCGGCTCCAGCTCGTCGCCCTGGCCCAGGTCGGCGGCGAAGGTGATCACCTCCTCCACGCCCCATTCCTGCTTCAGGTAGGGAATGCAGACACTGGTGTCGACGCCGCCGGAATAGGCCAGGACCACCTTCTTGGCCCGGGGTTGGTTCGACTGGCTGCTGGCCGTCATCCCTGTTGCTCCTTGCCGGAATGGAGCGATTCTCCCCCGTCGCCGGTAGCCCCCGGGTCGCCGGTCCCCGAATTCCAGCCGAGCAGCAGCCAAAAACCCATCAGGGCCGGCGGCACCAGCACCAGGGCTACCACCCAGCCCAGGTCGATGGGGAGCGGTTCGGGCCAGCGCTGCCCCGCCCAGGCCAGGCCGCCGCTCAAGAGCAGGGCCGCCAGCCAGACCGCCACAAGTTTGGTTCGGGGGCTGCTCAACGGGTCGTGCAACGGGGCCTCGGTTAGGATCGTGGATCGGGTTCAGTTCAGCCCATTGCCGGGTGCCCTGGAGCAGATAATGAGCAACCTCAGCCTCAGCAACCTTGACAGCATCAACCCCTCGCTGACCCGCTACGGCCGCAGCGAGATGGCGCCGGTGCTGCCCCTTCGCGAAGAGCCCGACCTGTTGAGCTGGCTGGAGTCCAGTGGCCGGCTGGTGGCCGACGAGGAAACCGCCTCGGCTGATGTGAGCACGGTGGAAGAGGAGGAGCTCTCCGCCCTCATGGGTGAGAAGGAGGATTACAACCCCGCCGACGAGCAGTCCGAAGAAGACTGGGAAGATTGAGTTTCGGCAACGGAGCGCCAGGCCTGTTGGGCACCTGAACCGCAAGGTTTCGGTGCCTGGGGGCACCTCCAGCCCCCTGCTAAGGAGCGTTGGCCTGCTGGCTTCCCCCCTTTAGCCCCTACTCCGAGGCCGAAGCCTGAGGAAGACTGGGCCCAGTCCTTCCAGTCCCCTTGGCCTTCACCCAACTCCTGGCCCGGCTGCCGGGGAATAGCCGCCGGATCGCTGCTGTTCTGGCCCTGATCCTGCTGGTGCTCTGCGGCCTCAGCGACTGGCTGGGCCAGGCCCTGCAGCTCAGCCTGCCCCTGCTGATTGGGGCCCTGGTCAGTGGCCTGCTGGTCAGCTGGGGGGTGCCGCGCTTGCGGGCCCTGAAGTTGGGCCAGGTGATTCGCGAAGAGGGGCCCCAATCCCACCATGGCAAGGCCGGCACCCCCACCATGGGTGGCCTGCTGGTGGTGCCGGCGGGCCTAATCGTTGGCAGCCTGGTGGCCCCAGCCGATGGCCGCCTGCTGGCGGTGGCGGCGATCAGCCTCAGCTATTTGGCGATCGGCGGCATCGATGACTGGCGCAGCCTCACTCGCCGCACCAACAAGGGCCTGTCGCCCCGCGGCAAGCTGCTGCTCCAGGCCCTCACGGCGGTGGCCTTCCTGGCCTGGGCCGCCTGGCAGCACCAGCTGGCCAGCGACCTGGCCTTGCCCCTGGGCTGGCTGCTGCCCCTGGGCCTGCTGATTTGGCCCCTGGGCCTGTTTGTGTTTCTGGCCGAAAGCAACGCCACCAACCTCACCGATGGCCTCGATGGCCTGGCGGCCGGCTGTGGCGCCGTGGTGTTCACGGGCCTGGGGCTGCAGCTGATGCTGCGCGGCCACGATGGCGATCCAGCCCTGGCGGGCTTCTGCGCCGCCATGGCCGGCGCCTGGCTCGGGTTCCTGGTCCAGAACCGCCACCCCGCCAAGGTGTTCATGGGCGACACCGGCTCCCTGGCCATGGGGGCCTGCCTGGCGGCCGTGGCCCTGCTCAGCAACAGCCTCTGGCCCCTGCTGGTGATGGGCGGGGTGTTTCTGGCCGAATCCCTCTCGGTGATCCTGCAGGTGTGGGTGTTCAAGGCCACCAAGGGGGCCGATGGCCAGGGCCAGCGTCTGTTCCGCATGGCACCCCTGCACCATCACTTCGAGCTGGGCGGCGCCACGGAACAGCAGGTGGTGGTGGGCCTGTGGGCCTGCAGTTTGCTACTGGTAGTGGTGGGGCTGGTGCTGGTGCCCTGAGGCCAACCCAGGCCAATCCAGGTCGCCCAACCCAGTTCGTTCCTATCAGTTGGCCTAAATCAGTTCCCCTAAACCAGTTCGATCAAACCAGTTCGCCCAAAGTAAGTCGGTCAAAGTAAGTCGGTCAGCCCAGCCAACCCAGCCGGCTTTTGCGCCAGGCCTGCCGGTGCCAGGCCAGCCGGTGGATCCGACTCCCCGCCTTCACCATCCCCGATCCCTGCCATGGCCTATTTCACCTGGAAGGAAACCGGCCTCACCGCCGACTGCGCCAGCCTCGATGCGATGGCCGCCCGGCTCGAGGAGGCCGCGGGCTTGATGCGGCGCATGGCCGCCGAAGGTTTTGTGGTGGAGCGCCATGCCGATGGCCAGCACATCACCCATGCCGATGCGGCGGTGTTTGAGGCCTACGGCTTCGTCAGTGAGGAGCCGCCCGTGCGCCAGCTCACCTTGATGCCGGAACTGGCCTAGGCCGCCCGGGCCCGGCCCCTTGGGGGCCCTGCCCGGCGGTTTAGTTCTTGGGTCGGCGCACGTAGCCCCACACCCAAACCACCACAAAGGCCAGGGACGAGAGGGCTAGGTAAACGATCGCGCCCTTCTGCAGGTCGGCGATGTCCCAGCCAAACAGCAGCCCTGAGGCGGCATCGCCCGCCGTGGAGAAGCCGAGTAAGGGGAACAGCAACACGGGGCTTGGCGGGGCAGGATCAGGTCAGTATCCCCTTCGCTGCAGACGATGGCAGGCCTTCCCTTCCCCCGCCGGGTGATGCTGCTGGGCAGCGGTGAATTGGGCAAGGAGGTGGCGATCGCCGCCCAGCGCCTCGGCTGCCAGGTGATCGCCGTGGACCGCTACGCCGGCGCGCCCGCCATGGCCGTGGCCCAGGTGGCCGAAGTGGTGGCGATGTCCGATCCCGAGGCCCTTAAGGCGGTGGTGCGGCGGCACCGCCCCGATGTGGTGATCCCCGAGATCGAGGCCCTGGCGGTGGATGCCCTGGCCGAGCTGGAGGCGGAGGGTCACCGGATCATTCCCACCGCCCGGGCCACGGCCGTAACCATGAACCGGGACCGGATTCGCGACCTGGCCGCCGGCGAGCTGGGCCTGCGCACGGCCCGCTACGCCTATGCCGCCAGCGCCGCCGAACTGGCTGAGGTGGCGGAACCCCTCGGCTGGCCCGTGGTGGTGAAGCCGGTGATGAGCTCCTCGGGCAAGGGCCAGAGCGTGGTGGAGGGGCCCGAAGGCCTGGAGGCGGCCTGGGAGGCGGCCCTGGCCGGGGCCCGCGGCAGCGGCGCCCGCGTGATCGTTGAGGAGTTTCTGCGCTTCGATCAGGAGATCACCCTGCTCACGGTGCGTCAGGCCCAGGGGCCCACGCTCTTTTGTCCGCCGATTGGCCACCTGCAGGAACGGGGCGACTACCAGTGCAGCTGGCAGCCGGCCCACCTGGATTGGCCCCAGCTGGCCGCCGCCCAGGCCATGGCCCGCACAATCACCGACAACCTCGGCGGCACGGGCCTGTTTGGCGTGGAATTCTTCCTGTGCCAGGGCGAGGACGGGCCGGAGGTGGTGTTCTCCGAGCTTTCACCCAGGCCCCATGACACGGGGCTGGTCACCCTGGTGGGCCAGAACCTGAGTGAATTCGAACTGCATCTGCGGGCCGTGCTGGAGCTGCCGATCCCGGAGATTCGCTGCAGCACCGCCGCCGCCAGCCGGGTGATCCTTGCCGAGTTGGCCTGCGAGCCCGTGGCCTACCTGGGCCTGGAGCAGGCCCTCGCCGAGGACGACACCCAGGTGCTGCTGTTTGGCAAGGCGGAAGCCCGCCCCCAGCGCCGCATGGGCGTGGTGCTCGCTGCCGGCAGTAGCCCGGAGCAGGCCCGCCAGCGGGCCGATCGGGCCGCCGCCCGAATTGCGGTTGTCAAAGGGGCCTGAACCCCCTGGTTGCAAGGGGACTTGGGCTTTATGGTGCGGCGATCGACAGTCCCCATGGCCCAGGCCCAACCCAGTCGCGGCGGTGACCGCAAGCAACGTCCAGGGGACCGCCCCCCTGGCCAAGCCCCGGAGCGCCAGGATGCCGCCGCTGGGCGCCGCCAGGCTCGTGATGGCGGTCGCGATCGACTTTCGGACCAGGGTCGCGAATCCAAGGGCCGTGGTTCGGATCTGGAGCCCCGGGGCAGTCGCCAGGCCGGTCAGCGCCGCGCCCAGGCCACTCCCGCCGCCTATGGCGAGGGGTTGGTGTTGCCCCTGGAACGGCCTGGTCGCTCCGCACCGCTTCGCCCCAGCCCCGAGGCGATCCCTGGCCAGCCCCAGCCCCGGCCGCGGCGCCCGCCGGGCCCCCCGGGTACCCAGCGACAACGCCAGGCCAAGGGACCGAAGCGGGCCCTGCTGCTCACCTTTCTGCTGGGCCTTGGCGTGGGCTATGGCCTGGTGGGGCCCTTCGGCGCCCTGGTGGGGGCGGGCCTTGCCAAGTTCTGGCATCCAGGCACCATGCTGGCTTCGATGGCGCCGCCCGTGGCCACGGGCAACCATCGCCTCCTGGTCATCGGCACTGACCAGGTGTCAGGCAACACCGATTCCCTCTTCACCCTCAACCTGGATGGGGGTAAAACCCAGCTCACCCAGGTGCCGCGGGACACCTACATCGAATCGGACCAGTTCGGGCCGATGAAGGCGAATGCCCTCTATGCCACTGGCGGCATTCCCCTGGTCAAGCAGGAGCTCACCAAGCTGCTGGCAGCGCCCGTTGATCACTATATTTTTGTCAATCTCAACGCCGTTCAACATCTTGGCGATGCCCTCGGTGGCGTGGAAGTGGATGTGCCTAAGCGCATGCTTTACACCGACAAAACCCAGGGCTTGACCATCGATCTTTACCCCGGCAGGCAACTGCTGAAGGGCAAGGATCTGGAGGGCTTCCTGCGCTTCCGCCACGATGGTCTTGGCGATATCGGTCGCCTGCAACGGCAACAGTTGGTGCTCAATGAAGTCTTCCGCAAACTGGCCAATCCGGTCTTTATAACCCAGTTGCCGGAGCTGCTCAAAATCGCCGGCGCCGATATCAAAACCGATCTCTCACCGCTGCAGATCGGCGGCCTGCTCAGCGCCATGGGCACCACCAAGCTCACCATCCAGCAACTCTCGGGAAAGTCCTATTGGCATGGCGATATCGATTACTGGATGCCCGATATCAACCCCCACCACGCCGAATACCAGAGCCAGTATCCGGAGGGCTGATCTCGCGAGGCCTGAAATCCCGAGGGCAAGGGGCCGGGTTCAGGCCCAGCTGGTCGGGACCCTACCCCTCGGGGTCCCGACCAGCTGGCGCCTAGGCCCTTAGCGCCTAGGCGCCGGTGGCCTTGGGCTCAGTTGCCGGCCGGGGTCAGCTGGCTGGTGACGTTGACCAGGGGGATGGCCCCATTACCCCAGCCGCTGGCGGGGAGCAGGGGCGGTAGCCCTTGGGCCGGCTTGAGGCTGGCGCCGGGGCTGAAGGCGGCCTGCACCCAGGCCAGCAGCAGGCCCCGCAGGGGCGAGCCATTGCCCGCGGCCGGTGCGCGCAGGTTGAAGTGGTCGCCACCGTTGGCCAGCACCAGGGTGTGGCCGAAGCGGCCGTTGGGGCCAAAGGGGGTGATCGCCTCGGGATCGGGGGGCACGACCCAGTCGCGGCTGCCGCTGATCAGCAAGCCCCTGGCGGTCATGCCGGCGGCCGAACCGGGGGCAAACAGCAGGCGGCTAGGCGGGCTCACGGCGGCGATCGCCACGACCCGCTGGTCTGGAGCGGCGGCGCGATCCGCCGCACTCAGGAAACTGCACTGCAACACCCAGCTGAGGTTGCGCTCGGGATCGTCGATGATCTGGCAACGGCTGCGCAGCTCCGTGGCGCTCGGAATCGCGCCGGCCAGTTGCAGCGCCGTGGTGGCGCCCCAGGAGTGGCCAATCACCACCACTTGGGCGGCGCTGATGGCTTCGAGGCCCTTGAGGCTGCGGGCTTGCACGGCGTCCAGGCTGGCGGACACATCCAGGGGCCGCAGCCGCAGTTCGGCCGGTCCGGGCGGGAGAACCTTGCCGGAGAGCATGGCCTGTTGCTGGCTGCTGTCGCTACCGGGGTGACGGGGCAGGATCACCGTGTAGCCATAGCTGGCCAGGTGCTTGGCCCAACCCTCGAAATTTTCGGGACTATCCCAAAGGCCGTGGGAGATCACGACCAGCTTGCCGTTGGCGCCCTGGGTGGGTTGGATCACCACCAGTTGCAAGGGTTGGGGACGGTGGCCCACGGCCAGGACCAGTTCCTGGCGCCGCACCGCCAGGGGCCCCGGTTTGTCCAGGCTGGGATCGACGCTGGCAGCGGGCTGGCCGCCCATTAGTTGTTGGGCCCGCCGCTGCTGGGCGGTCAGCCGCTCGGCCACCTTGAGGCCCTCTTGGACATCGATCGTTACCCCCTTGCCCGGCAGGGCCTGGAGCAGGGCCAGCAGGCTGGGCTGGCCCTTGGCGAAGAGTTGGTGCAGGGTTTGGGCCAGCACCTTGCTCGATTTGCCCGGGCTGAGTTCCTCCGCTCCCAGGTTGTCGATCGATCCGAAGGTCGACAACATCAGCAGGACCTGCTGAACCAGGGGCTGGGCCATGGATTCGTCCAGAACCGCCGTGTTCTGCAGGGGCAAGGGCTGCTGAAACAGTCCCACCAGGGATCGGCCCAGGGCCCCGTTGCTGGCGCGATCCAATTCGGCGAGGTCACTGCGGCCGGCCATCAGCGCCGCCGGACTGGTCAGTTCGCTCAGGCGCAAGGTGAAGGTCGTCTGCAGCATCGGCAGTTTGAGCGTCACCGTCTCCAATGCTGGGGCGGGTCGGGCCAGGCCAGTCGTTAGCAGTCCCGCCCCCAGGGCCAGGGCACCCAACCGGCCCCAGAATCGCGGTGCTTTCTGCAGAGATCGTGATAACGGCATGGGGTTCAAAAGGGCGGCGGAGACCTGAAGTGCAATCAACGTTGGCAGGTTAAGCCCCTGCTCTGGGCGAGCTAAACCTGCTGCTGATTCGTAGAACATGGATTGTTGATCAAGGTTTTGCCATTAGGGGCATCGCCGATCGCGAAACATGGCGCAGGAGTAAGCAATGAACCCCATGGCAATCGGGACAGAGCCCCGATCCCATCTAGGGCGCTAACCGGGGATGGGTAAGGTTGGGTTAGCGGCTGGGTTGACCCAGAAACCCGAGTCTTGGTTTGGTGTCTAAGCCCCCGTTGAGCGGGCTCCCAGTCCCAGCGAAACAGTCAGAACTCCAGGTTTGAGCCAAGGGTCTGGGAGGTGCCGCTCCGTTGACGGGATGGGTCAGGGCAGGGCTGCCTAGGGAGTGGAGCCCGGATCAGATGCTGGGTCGATGCAGGTCAAATCGGTCCAGCTCCATCACCTTCACCCACGCTTTCACGAAGTCGTCAATAAACCGCCCAGCCCCGTCCTCCTGGGCATAGATCTCGACAATCGCCCGCAGCTGGCTATTGGATCCAAACACCAGATCAGCCCGGGTCGCCGTCCAGCGCAGGCTGCCATCGGCCCGGCTGCGGCCCTCGTAAACGGTCTCGCTAGGGCCCGGTCCCCAGATCGTGCCCATGTCGAGCAGGTTCACGAAGAAATCCGTGCTCAATACGCCAACGCGATCGGTGAAAACGCCATGGCGGCTGCCGCCACTGTTGGCTCCCAGGACGCGCAACCCCCCCACGAGAACCGTGAATTCAGGGGCGCCCAATCCCAATTGCTGGGCCCTGTCGAGTAGTAGTTCCTCGGCCCGAAGTGGTAGGTCGGCCCGCTGCCAGTTGCGGAAGCCGTCGCCAAGGGGTTTGAGGCAATTGAACCCGGCGCTGTCCGTTTGCTCAGCGCTGGCATCGGTGCGTCCCGGCCGGAAGGGAACGGCCACGGCGTATCCGGCCGCTGCGGCCGCCTTTTCTACGGCCGCACCACCGGCCAGCACGATCAGATCGGCCAAGGAAATGGACTTGCCGTCCGAGCGGTTGCTGTTGAAGGCCGCCTGAATCGCCTCCAGCTGGGTCAGGACCCGTGAGAGTTGCTCCGGGTCATTCACCTCCCAGCCCCGTTGGGGCTGGAGCCTGATTCGGGCGCCATTGGCTCCCCCCCGTTTGTCGGAGCCGCGGAACGTGGAGGCTGAGGCCCAAGCGGTTGCAATCAGCTCGGACACCGTTAAATCCGTGGCCAGGATTTGTTGCTTCAACGCTGAGAAATCGGCGGCATCCCCTAGGGGATGGGTAACGGCCGGTAGGGGGTCCTGCCAGATCATCGCTTCGCTTGGGATGTCCGGCCCGAGGTAGAGCGAGCGGGGACCCAGGTCGCGGTGGGTCAGCTTGAACCAGGCCCGGGCAAAGGTGTCTGCAAAAGCCTGCTGATCCGCATGGAAGCGCCTGGCGATGGGCGCCATGATTGGGTCCTGGCGCAGGGAGAGATCGGCGGTGGTCATGATCGGTGCCGAACGCAATCCCGGCACGTGGGCATCGGGAATGAGATGCTCAGGCCGCACGTCCTTGGCGACCCACTGCCAAGCCCCGGCAGGGCTCTTGGTGAGCTCCCACTCATAGGTGAACATCATTTCGAAATAGCCCTGATCCCATTGGGTGGGGTTGGGTTTCCATGCCCCTTCAATGCCGCTGGTGATCGTGTGTTCGGCCTTGCCACTGGCGTAGGTGTTCAGCCAGCCCAAGCCCTGGGCTTCCAGGGTTGCCGCCTCCGGTTCCGCCCCCAGGTTGCTGGCGGGCGCAGCGCCGTGGCACTTGCCGAAGGTATGGCCGCCTGCCACCAGGGCCACCGTTTCCTCCACGGTCATGCCCATGCGGGCGAAGGTGTCCCGCACATCCCGGCCAGAGGCCACCGGGTCGGGATTGCCATGGGGCCCCTCGGGGTTGACATAAATCAGACCCATCTCAACCGCCGCCAGGGGCTGGTTGAGCCCGCCATCGGCGCCGTGGCGTTCATCGCCAAGCCAGCTGGTCTCGCGTCCCCAGAACACATCCTCTTCCGGCTGCCAGATGTCGGTGCGACCAGCGGCAAAGCCCAGCGTGGCGAAACCCATGGACTCCAGGGCCACGGTGCCCGCCAAAACAATCAGGTCGGCCCAGGAGATCTGATTGCCATAACGGCGCTTGATGGGCCAGAGCAGGCGACGGGCCTTGTCCAGGTTGGTGTTGTCAGGCCAGCTATTGAGGGGCGCAAAGCGTTGATTGCCATGGCCGGAGCCTCCGCGACCATCCGAGATCCGGTAGGTGCCAGCGCTGTGCCAGGCCAGGCGGATGAAAAGGGCTCCATAATGGCCCCAGTCCGCAGGCCACCACTCCTGGGAATCGGTCATCAGGGCCCGCAGATCGGACTTCAGGGCGTCGTAGTCCAGACCTGCAAAGGCCTTGGCGTAGTCGAAGTCGGCACCGAGGGGATTGGAGGCCGGGTGGTGCTGGTGGAGGAGGCCAACGTTGATCTGATCGGGCCACCACTGCTGGTTGGAGGTGCCACCAGCGGGGGTCACCGCACCCACATGTCCACTAAACGGACATTTCAACTCAGACATGGGTCTTTGGACCGCTTTAACGGCGATTATTGTTTTCACCTATGGTCGCTTTTTAGCGGACCATCACGCCTAATCATCCCGAAATCCTGACTGACCGACACATTTCAGGTGGGCCAGGGCCGCCCATGAACCGCTGGCGCCGCAGTAGGGCCCCACGCCTTTGGTCTCAAGATTGGTGCTTGGGCGTCGATCCGCCTGCAGCATGTTTGCTGGCTCCATCGCTCGTGGGTGCACGCCCATTTCCGGATTAATGGCCCTCGGGCGTAGGTTGCTACTCGGGATCAGAGTGTTGGCTTCGATGCATCTTTAGGCAGTATTTGCAGCCCCCCGTGGTTTCTAGGTGTTTCTCGGGCGTGATTACAATCAGCCTAACAGGATGCATGCGGCATCGGATTTTTATCGGGGTCTTGAAGCTTTTGTAGAGGATGTTCGAATAGTCATATTTGTCGCCGAATCTCGCCTTGGCCCTAGTAATAAAAACCTCCTGACTGATCGGACTCCCCATCGACAAGGGCCTCGGATTTCCCTAAGACTAGGTTGGGCAGGCCTGCCATCGTCAAGGTCGACGATTGGAGCGGCGCCCATGCCGGTCTTGATCTTTAGCTAAGCCCCTGATCGGCCTGGAGCCTCCTGGCTCGATCCAAGCCGATGCAGGCTCGCTTCGATCGCCTTGCAGCACCGATCCCTGGTGTCAGCTCCCCTCTGGGGGCCTGGGGGTTGGGGCCTCCCGGGCTGCCAGTTCTTGCCTAATTTCGGCCTTGGCCCGGCGCCAGAGAGCCTCCAGTTCGGCCATGCCCTTGCCCTGGAGATCGCCCCCCAGGGCCGCTTCCACCCGTGAAAAGCGCTCTAGAAAGCGCCGGTTGGTGCCCGCTAGCCCCGCATCCGGATCGAGCCCGCACCAACGGCCCACATTCACCAGGGTGAAGATCACATCCCCCAGTTCCTCCTGGGCATGGGCCTGGTCGCCGCTGGCCACGGCCTCCTTGAGCTCGCCGAGCTCTTCGGCCACCTTCTCCCAGACCCCTTCGATCCCGTCCCATTCGAAGCCCGCCGCCGCTGCCTTGCGCGAGATCGTCATCGCCCCGGCCAGGGAGGGCTGGCCCCGCACCTTGGTCGCCAGCCGGTCGCTCAGGGGGCTGGGGGAAGCCGCGACCGCCTGGCCAGAACCCGGTTCCCCAGCGCGCTCCGCAGCCTTGATCGCCTCCCAGCTCCGCTTCACCGCGGCGCTGTCCCCGGCCCGGCCCCGGTTGGTTCCCTTCGGTCCGTCCCCGGGCCCATCCCCATCCCCATCCACCTCAGCAAACACATGGGGATGGCGCCGTACCAACTTGGCGCTGAGGCCGCGGCAGATCGAGGCCAGATCAAAGCGTCCCCCTTCGCTGGCGATCTGGGCGTGCAGCACCACCTGCAGCAGCAGGTCGCCCAATTCTTCGGCCAGGTGGCGATCGTCACCTTGGCGGATCGCATCGGCCACCTCATGGGCCTCCTCCAGCACGTAGGGCACCAGGGAGGCATGGGTCTGCTCCAGGTCCCAGGGGCAGCCCGCCTCGGGATCGCGCAGCCGGGCCACCACGGCCACCAAGTCGGCCAGGGCTCCTTCGGGGGCGCCCAAGTCCCTTTGGGAACCATCCCTAGGGGACACGATCCTTTGGGCCTGGCTTGGGGCGTCCATGGCTGGGGCGATTGCGGCGGCTCCCACCCTGTCATTTCCACCCAGGCGCCGCAAAACGGCTGCGGATGCAACCTCATGGGCGTCGGCCCGTTCGCCTTGGCCGCCGCCACCCCCGTCCGGCCCGATGGCGCCGCCGCCGGCTGAGGAAGCGCAAGACCCGGGGCGTTTTGGCAACGGGGTCGCCGTCCTGGATCAGGTGCAGCCAGGCACTGGCTTCCAGTCCCGCCAAGGCCAGGAGCAGCAGGGCTGGCTGCCCCCGCCAAAGGTGTTGGCCCCAGTGGAGCAGGGCAACGGGAGTCGGGGCGCCCCAGGGGGCCAGGAGCCCTGAAAGCGCCAGCACCACCCCAGCCAGATAGGCCAGCCGGCCCAAGGTTCCCAGCAAGGGCCCATGGGACACCAGGGAGCGGTGCCGCAACAGCTGGCGGTAGGGCCACCACAACAGCCGCAAGGGTCCCCAACGCTGGGTGGGCCGGGAGCGGGTGTCCAGATCCGGTGAGAGCAGCAGGCCGCCGATCAGGAACGCCAGGGCGGCCGTGGCGCTGCCGATCCAGCCCATCACGGGCCACCACAGCAGGCCGAAGGGGAGAGCCAGCACCCAGGTGCCCCGATCGTGACTGGATCCGTCGGCCATGGGCTCTGTGCAGCACTGGGGGGACCGAGGGGGCAGAATGGTCGAACCGCCCGATTAGCTCAGCGGTAGAGCGCCTGCCTTACAAGCAGGATGTCGCTGGTTCGAAACCGGCATCGGGCATCTCCCTAAGCCAAACCCGACTTGGGTTCTGATCCCGCCAGATCCTGGACTCAGTCTAGGTCGTCCCACAGGGAGAAAGTTGGCAGATTCATTTCGAAATGCATACCAACCCTCAGGATCGCCCAGGATTACAAACTGATTTCATCTGAGCCTGGGGATCAACCCAAGGGAAGCAGCGTTCTCGCGCCACGCCATCAGGGTTACTGACAGTAAAAGTCCCCTGCAGGACTATTCCCCCAGGCTTGATCCTACAGTGGAAGGCCCCTAGGGGTATCAAAATCTTGATCGACAACGTGCAGGAGCTCGACGTTTGAGGTTATCGGCTTTGGCAACCTTCCGGTAGAAAAAGGCTGGGCCTTAGGGATTGCAAGCTGGACTATTGTGTATCGCTAGAAGCTAATTGACTGTAGGAACATAGCCACCATCAACTCTTAGAATTTGACCGGTAATGTAGTCAGCGCGTTCGCTTGCCAAAAAGACAACAGCATCGGCGATCTCATGGGGGTAGCCGGCGCGACCCGTGGGGTTGTGGGAAAAATCTGCTGCCATTTTAGCGCGAACGTCTAGATTAGAATCAAGCCCCATTTTGTCAAACCTTTTGTGGAGCCCTGGAGTCAGGATGATCCCAGGGCTTATCGCGTTGCTAGTCACGCCTGAGTCTGTCAATGCATGGGCGAGAGAAATTGCTAGATTGATATTGGCTGCTTTGCTTTCACTATAGGGAGGCATGCCACCTTGAGGCTTGGTGCCAACGCCACTTGCAATTGCGATGACCCGACCCCAATGATGCTCTTTCATTAACGGTACAAGTCGATTGATCATCCGGACCATTGTGCCCACATCAAGATTAAAGACGTCATTCCAATCATCTGCAGTTTCCATAAACAAACCTTTGGCCGGATAGGTGCCAGCATTGTTCACTAAAATATCAATCCCATCAAATGCCTGAATCGCTTCAGCGGCCACATGATCAGCGCCGGAATCTGTAGCAATATCGCCAGTGGTCGGTGACTTTCAGGAAAGATGTCACTCCTTGGCTGCCATTCAGGCGGCCTTGATCAACGGTAGCTCTAGGGCCGGATCGGGCTCTTCTGTTGGCTTGTTTATCCACACTTCTGCTGGCTGACTCCAGCAGCGGATGGCACCGCTCCAGCGCGATGGATTGGCCCTGCGGGCGGTCTCGTAGACCTCTGCTCGCTGCTGGCAAATGGCCTTGGCAGCTCCACTGTGGCGCTGGTGGGGCGTCACGAATTTGATCGCGCTGTGGTTGTGCCGGTGGTTGTACCAGTTCACGAACGACGCCACCCACTCACAAGCCTCGTCCTTTCTGGCAAAGGGCCGGCTTGGGTAGTCGGGCCGGTATTTGACCGTTCGGAACAGGGATTCCGAGTACGGGTTGTCATTGGAGACCCTCGGCCGGGAGAAGGATCTGAGCACCCCCATCTCCTCGAGCCGTGATTCCAGCGTCGCCCCACGCATTGCATTGCCGTTGTCGGCGTGGAGGATCAGTGGCGGCTGCTGGCACTGGTGGCTGCCAAAGCCGCTGGGGCGGTGGTAGCGCTCCTTGAGACATGCTCGCTGCACCAGATCAGCCGCGATGTCAGCCGACTCCACCTCGGCCACATCCCAGGCCACCACTTTGCGGCTCCAGACGTCGACCACCAGATAGAGGTACAGCCACACACCCCGCACCGTGGTCCGCAGGAAGCTGATGTCCCAGCTCCACACCTGGTTGGGGCGATCCGCCCTGAGACGCGGCACCGAGCGCGGTTCCTGCGGTAGCCGGGCCCTCCCGCGGCGGTGGCACTGCCCCGCCTGGTGCAGCACCCGATAGAAGCTTGATTCAGAGCCGATAAAGAGGCCCTGATCGGCCAGTGCCGGCACGATCTGCCCTGGCGGCAGTGCGGCGTACTCCGGCTGGTTGCAGGTCAGCAGAATTCGCTGGCGCTCCTCCTCGCTCAGGCGGTTACCCACCAGGCGAGCACTGCCTTTACGGCGGTCCTTGCCTTCCCCATCACCCAGGAAGGCCTTCCGCCAGCGTTTGAGGGTGCGCAGGCAAATGCCGATCACACTGCACGCCCGCACCAGCCTGGCGCCAGCGGCCTTGGCCTCGCCAATCAACTCGATCGCCTTCTGCCGGTGCGCGGCACTGGTCAGCCTTCCTCTTCCTCCGAACAGAAGGCATCCCACTTTTTTTGCAGCACCAGCAAGGCCGCCATCTCCGCCATGGCCTTCTCCTTGCGCTGCAGCTCCTTTCACTCCTTCGGAGAAGCCTACGGCTAGAGGGCTTTGATATCCCGCTGGTCCTGGGCGCGGAGCTTCTCGAGCTCCTTCTGCTCGGCCATGGTCAGCACCGGCTTGGCGTTGGCATCCTGGGCGGCCTGCCGCCAACGCTCAACCTGCTCAGGAAACAGCCCCCGCTCCCGGCAGTAGCCGCTGAGTTCGGTGGCATTCAGGCCAGCGCTCTCCAGCACCACCGTGAATTTTCGGCAGCGCTCCAGCCCTCTGGTTCCTTCTCAGATGACGGCACCACCTCTCCCTGTAACCGCCAGGTCTTTCTCCAGTTGTAGAGGGTCACCACGTGAATGCCCAGCTCTTCTGAAATCCGGGCCACGCTCTGGCGGTGCGGCGGGCTCATCCGCCTTCTCACATCAGCCTTGACGGCCTCGCTGTAACGACGCATTGGTCATCTCCTCAAACCCCCGGGTTTACTGACGAGAGGGGTGACATCTTTCCTGAAACCGGGGGTCAGAAGACCGAGACTATATTGAGTGGACGGCAAGCAAAGTGTCTGCAATTCAAGAGGAACTTGAAATAATGGTGTAAAAATTACGTTTCAATATTAATCAGAATGTCTTCTTTGAATACCTATCAAATGTTGCGCAAAGCTATTAACGTCTTTAGTTGCTCTTTCCTAGTCCTAGCACAAGCAAAGGCTCTAAGTGCTGAGCCTGAATCAGGTGGCTCGACAACACTCTTACAAAGTCAGAAAGTTGATACAATATCGGTGGAGGGACAAGCCCTCAAAAAGATAATCGAACTCGAGGCCGAATTAATCATGCTAAAGCGAAGCCTCGGAATAGATAGGAATAATAAAAAAATTCTCTTACCCAAAACTGGCTTATACATACAAGGGGATATTGGTATACAGCAAAGAGAGTTTGCTGGCGAGAATGGTATCACAAACTTGATCTTTGACCCTGGCCTCTATGGTGGGGTTGGCCTTGGATATCGCTATGATAGAAACTTTCGTTTCTCATTTGAATATTCACAGATGCAAAACTCAGTATCAAAAATTAGGCCAGGAATACCAATTCCTGTTATCGATCCCATCATAGGCCCTGTCGGCGCTGACGGAGCTCAGTTCCCCGCGAATGGCTCCGTAAAACTTGATTCATATACTCTCAACGCGTATTATGATCTTAATGGATTCGGTAACGAAAAAAGATTCAGGCCTTACATTGGTGCTGGTGTTGGCTTAATGACAAGTAAGATTAGTAATCTCCAGCCAGCATTCTTTCCTTCTATAGGAGTGAATAGAGCCTTAAACGGTCAGGATACGCAACCAACCTTCAATGTGCAGGCAGGCTTCTCATATTTGTTCAACAAAAACACCGAGTTCTATTTTGGTGGTCAGTATGCATACACGTCAACTTTCTTATTCGAAAACACCGACTTTGGTACATTAATGCCCAATGGTGCTCGAAACTGGACGTTGAAAACGGGCATGAGGTATACATTCTAATGCAATCAGTCATTAGAAGCAGTTTGTTTCAAGCACTAATTCTGGCCGCTTTCCTAATAAACGGTCAGGCAGCATCAAGTGGCACCCTTGAAGATGAAACAAGCTATATTGAGCACGAACGCGCAGAACATGACTACCACACAGGACAGCAGATAGTCGACAACTTAGAAGTAAATCGTCAACCATTACCGCAAGTTCCAAATGAGAAAGTTGAGAAGCCATTTAGTGGAACATTAGCATATAATGCTTACTCGCAATATAATTCCTACGGCTTGGTAATACAACCGGATGGAATTAGCAGCCAGCCGTTTCTGAACTTAAGATATAGAGCTTACAAATCGGAGAAGTCAGATGCATGGCTTAACTCTGCAACAGTTTTTCTGACAACTTGGAGCGATTTTAGCAGCAACAAAAACCTTTCCAATCCATCCAGCAGCTATCGCTACTTTACAGAAACCGACATAATCGTAGGCGCTAATTTAGTTCTTTATAAAAAACTTGATGCTACGTTCCAATTAGTTTCCTATGTATCCCCAGCTGGCGCCTACGGGTTTGGATCGTGGGCTAGGGGTACTCTTCTCTATAATGACTCGGTCCCCTTAAGCAATTTCTCTCTAAAACCTCAAGTTTCCCTGGTCTACACGCTTCCTGCATCTTCATCGATTAGCTTGGAACCCAGTGCTTTTTTAGTTGAACCAGGAATCACCCCAAATTGGAGTCTTGTCATAGCGAAAAAGTATCAAGCCAACTTCTCCCTTCCCATCAGGGTAGGGCTTGGTAACAAGTTTTATGCTGGCTCTACATTTGGATTCACATCAATTGGACCTCAACTCTCTATACGCCTTCCCAAGCTCTCCGGAAAGAGTTTCTCCACAAATCTGAACGCAGGTTATTTATATTACTACCTAGGTCCAACCGCGGCTGCCTTTGCCGCAAATGGACAACGCAATCAAAGTGTATATACTCTTGGAATATCAGTCAACTTCTGATCGATCATTATTGGAAATTGATAGTTGAAATATAGCTGCTTAACAAGCTATATACTCGTATAAGTTTGGGGCTAATTGAAACTGGCTTTCAGTTCTATCAGTCATCAGCGGACCTTTCAAGATTGTCTAAATCTGACAAGACTTTTCTGATAGGTTTTTGCTCTGCCTCTGCCGAAATCTGGAAGGGAAATATTGCTGAACAGATTTCAGTCGAGCTTTGAAACCTGCTCATCATTTACATGCTTTAGAGATTCAAAGCCTCCTTGAAAAAAGGGCTCTCGGAAGCAGTCAATTATTCAGACCACACTATTAGCCCACACTATGGGAGGATCACAGTCATCGAGGTTAGATTGGTTTTGCAAAGCTTGCCGTCGAGTCTGGTTTGTCACCCGTTCAGGGTACCTTTCACCAGCAGGCGTGATGTGTCGCTCTGGATTTTGCTGGTCGGGTTGCTTTTTTGGCCAGGTCGTCAACCATTCAGCGGCTACGACTACAGGGAACCTTCAGGGCAAGGGCGTCGATTCAACCTTAAAACTCTAGCGTCGCGTCGGGTATGGGAGTGGCTTGATAGTACTGCCTGGATTAGTTGAGGCCAAGAAACTAGTATTGCCGCTTGATACTGAGTACAAAAGGCCTGGAATCGATTCACTTGCCATGTGTATGGGCATCACAGCTACTGAGATTATTATGAACCATGCCAGCTCTGTTTGCAGCGTGCCAACCTGCTTAACTATTCAGCCTCCTTGAGCTGCATTTCGCTTTTGCCTATGTCTTCTATTCCCGCATGAAGGGCTGACCTGGCATTCTGGCAGCTGTGTCTTCCACTGATCCAATTCGAGGGGATGGATGGCGTGGTTAGCTGCGATCTGTTGGATGGTTGTGCGGTCACTGATCACCTTGATGGCGAGCTTAGCCTTGAAACCCAGTTTGTGGATACGGCGCTTTGTCATTGGAGGAAGTCCACTGCAGTGGCGGTATCCCGTATCTGGGATCCACGATCGGATCTGTCCAGAATAATCTGTCCACCTCAGTGGGCCGAGCGCTCTAGTCAATAGTGGGTCAACTGATGTCGATGCTCCGAACATGGTAATGCAGCCAGTTATGAGTCCCTGAGGCAAGCTGCCGAGTAGGTTTTGCTGGATTTAATGCCGTCAGGATAAATGCTCAACCCAATTGCTTGCTGTCAATCTGTTGACTTCTTGATTTGCGTTGCGCTACCTGATATTGCCATGCATTGGTTCCGCTTATGCACATACAATGCTCGAAATCAGCTTGTTGGGGATTGCAATCATCCCGCTCTGTTGACCATTCTATGCTTTTCGCAGAGCAAGTGTATTTATCTTTTGGCTTAGGACGAGAATGGGGCCGATTAATTAAGGATTGTTAAGCGCAAGCTCAGGGTTTAGGATTCGACCGGCATATCGTGATATGTGCAAGCCATGGCAATATCTTTTCGCGGCACCTGTTTAAGAAGAAAATCCGTACCAAGGCACAACGTTGATAATCCGCTAGAATCAAGGTGACTCTTTATCAACCAATTCGGTGAAATACAGATTGTTGGGCCGCTCCGGTTTACGGGTCTCCGAGCTGGGCTTGGGATGCGGAACCATGGGCGTGAATTGGGGCCCCCTTGGCGCCGATCATGCAGAATCGAAAAAGATTTTTGAGTCGTTTGCAGAAGCTGGTGGCAACTTCCTTGATACCTCGAATCGTTATCAAGAATCCCAGTCGGAGCAATGGGTGGGCGAATTTATTTCTGACAATCGCGACTACTTTGTTGTTGGTACAAAATATAGCTTAGGTGACGGTGCTGCTGACTTCAATGGTAAAGGTCTGCCAACCAACCAGGCTGATCCGAATAATAGGGGCAATCACCGCAAAAATCTGCGCCGCTCGGTTGAGGCCAGCCTAAGGCGCATGAAAACGGATTATATTGATTTACTCTGGGTTCACATTTGGGATTACACAACTCCCTATGATGAGATTCTCTACAGCATTAACGACCTAATCCGCTCTGGCAAGGTTCTGTACGCGGGTCTTTCAAGCGTTCCCGCTTGGGAAGTTTCCCGAATGAATACCACGGCAGATTTGCAAGGTCTACATCCATTCATCGCTGTCCAGAATGAATGGAACCTGGTGGAGCGCTCCCATGAGCCAGAATTTGTGCCCATGTGCAAAGCGCTTGACCTGGGCGTCGTCTGTTGGTCTCCGCTGGCGGGGGGCATGGTGACTGGTAAATACAATAATTTGTCAACGATTGGTGAGGGGCCCCATCGTTTGCTTCCCCATGTACAGGATCCCAAAGAATTCTGGTATGCCACTACTAAGCGCAATTTAGCGATTATGGAATCGTTAAAGCCCTTGTTTGAAGAGATTGGTGAGCCATCAACTGCCATCGCATTGCGTTGGTTGATCCAACAGTCCCAGGTGGTTTCCGTGCCGATTTTCTCAGTGCGCACCCATGACCAGCTGCTTCAAGCTATGCGTGCAGCCGAGTTTACGTTGAGCGACAAGCAAATGCAGATCATCAATGAGCTGACGCAGCCTGCCATTGATTCGCCATGCCCAGTTTACGGCTCCTACCCCTATTCAATGCTTGAATTTGGCAGCCCTTCCTTGCCAAACTTCTTCTCCCGGGCCCTTCTTTATGGAGACACTGAAGCCACCATCGTGAATCATCGCACGCCACAACCGTATCACTATTTCAAGTAAGGTTCTTGCCCTGGGCTTCAAAGTCAGAGAATAGCAATAGATCAGGCCCAGGCCGCAGATTATTTCTGCCACTTGGGCCTTTCGCTTTGAAGCTATACTTATTTAGTTGGCGATCACTTCAGAGGCAATTTTAGCCAGTGCAAAAATTGCTGCCTGGGGGTTGCCGCTGGTCAATGTGGGGATAATAGATGCATCCGCCACATAAACATTATCCGTGCCCCAAACTTTGAAGTCACCACTGCAGGCACCATTGCTTGCCTGTGCACTCACCGAGCAGGTTCCGACGGGGTGCCAAATCGTTGTTGCATACGTACGTAGATAATCGGCATCGTCAATTGCAGGGCCAGGACATATCTCTTCAACACAATAACCATCCATCGCTTGGCTAGTGGCAATCGATCGAGCTATTTCAAGCCCCCGTTTGTATGCTGCGAGGTCACGTTCGTCCTTGAGGTAATTGGGATTGATGCTGAATTGGAGCTTGCCCTCAACCCGTTGTGGGGTTATGGATCCCGTGCTAAACGGTTTTGTCAAGACTGGCACAAAGATAACAGTCTTGGTAGAGGCACTTGCTTCCTTGCTCAAAAATTCTTCCGGGACAAATCCCTCGACGCCGGCAGAGAAGTTGATTTGAATATCAGTTTCGGGCCGATCTGAAATGCCCGTTTGAGTAAATAGTGCTGCTTCGCATAGGTAATCAGTCTGGCCAGGGTCTTTGTCGGATCGATAGGCGAGCATGACGCGCATGTGGTCTGACAAATTCCTGCCGATATGGGGATTGTCGACCTGGCATGGAATGCCACTGGCTTCTAGCAAGGTTGCATCGCCAATCCCTGATGCCATCAGCAGCTGGGGCGTTTGTAATGCACCCGCTGTTAGGATAACTTTCGAACCGTTGATTTGCGAGCCATCAGCAAGCTCAACCCCTTGGCAGCATGTTTGTTCAATCAATAATTTGCTAACGGTGGCATTGCACTTGAGGACTAGATTTTTGGGGATGTCAGCATTAACGTAAGCCCTTGCACTGCTACAGCGATTGCCCTCTGCATCCACGATCAGTTGCATGTAGTCAGAATAATTATTTTGGACGGCGCCATTGAAATCGCCTTGCTGATAGCCACGCTCAGTGCAACCTGCTAAGAAAGCACCGGAGGATACGCTCGGATTCGAGGGTTGGCTAATTTTTACAGGTCCGCCCATGCCCCGGACCTCAGGATCGGCCCATGGACCTAGACAGCCTTCAACAGCTTTTAGCGAGGCTTTGATGCGTGCTGGTGACCAATTGGGGTTATCGCCAGAGAGATTGTGCCACTCCAAGAAGTTGTGTTCGTGACCGCGGACATACATCATCGCATTGATTGATGTGCCGCCGCCTAGCACCTTGCCTTGATTAATTATTATTTCGCGACCATTCAACCCCGCCTGAGGAGTTGTATGTAGTTGCCAGTCTGATTCGGTAAACCAAATCTTGAAAAGACTGCCGATGCCTGAATCAACAAAGCGTTCTTCGTTATTGTTGGCACCGGCCTCAAGGAGTGCCACGCTCTTGTCGGGATTATTGCTGGCTATTTCCTTGGCTATTATGCAGCCAGCTGCGCCAGCGCCTATGATCACAAAATCAAAATGCTCAGCCATTGATTTGATATCAGTCCTCTGTGTTCTAGCACGTTTTCAGCGGCGATCCTATTGATCCGTAGAAAGGTTATTGGCCTATGGCTTCGGCCTCCTAGGTTTGCAGCAATTGGGATCGAGGCTGGCGATCCAGGGCTCCAAATTTTTTCTTATTGTCAGTCTGTTCACGGAAATTCACTTGATCTGGCAGCGACTATTTCGCCAAAGGGTGTTTAGGATGTCAGGGAGTTCTTGTGAATGGGCATGCTCGAAATTCAACTAACCAAGATATCAACTGAGCCCGCTACTGCTCTTTCCCTGAATGACGTGCCCATGCCGACACCTGGTCTGGGCGAAGTGCGCGTTCAACTGCTGGCCAGACCGATCAACCCGGCAGACCTATTGCTGATCGAAGGGCGCCATGTCTTCTCCCCCACCTTGCCATGCCCGGTCGGGATCGAAGGTGCAGGTGTCGTTGATGCGGTGGGGGAAGGGGTGGTGGTTCCGGTGGGCACCCGGGTGGCAGTGCCATCCGGTGGCACCTGGCGCGACTACATGATTGCCCAGGCTGCAGATGTGATTCCCCTGCCGGAGGGGCTATCGATGGAGCAGGGTGCTATGTTGGCCGTGAATCCATTCACTGCCGCAGGCTTACTCCAAGGCCTAAAGTTTGGCGATTGGTTTATCATGAATGCGGCCAGTTCAAGCCTGGCAAAGATCGTTTTGGCTTTGGCAAAGATGCGTGGCCTTAATGGTATTGCGGTGGTGCGTTCTCTCCGCCAACAGGATGAATTGTTGCACCTAGGAGCTAAAGCCGTCCTGCTCGATGGACCAGAGCTTGTTGAGCAAGCTAAGCAGCTTTCTAGTGCATCAATTTGTCGGGGACTGGATGCCCTCTCCGGCGAGGCCTCTGGACGCTTATTTCAGTGCTTGGCGCCTGGTGGTGAACTGATTATCTATGGATTAATGGCGGCAGATCAGGTTGTCTTGCCAGCCGCCCTAGTTGTTTTTAGCGATATAGTTGTGCGCGGTTTTTCCAGGTTGCGTTCCATCCAGGCGATGGCGCCTGAAGAGCGGCAAGCAATAGCCATGGAAATGCTTGCATTGGTATCGATAGACTTGCTGCCAATGGCTGTGGAGGCAAGGTATCCCCTGCAGGAAACGATTCTTGCATTAGAGCATCATCTCAGGCCTGGTCGCACCGGTAAGATCATTTTGACCTCAGCCTAGGCTGTTGCTTTTATGCTGAATCAGCCTGCTGAACTTATGTGCGGTAGTGTGTTGGATTTTGCTTCTGCACCTTCAAGTTAACTGCAATCAGGGGATACTCGTTATGGGGCTACTATTAAGTGAGCTCAAAGGGGGTCAGGGACGATGGCTTCACAACAGGTTTAGGTGTGACTTGGGTGGTCTTCGTTCAACTGGTCAATGCATCCTATTTCCTTGCATTGGAGAGATCGCCTAGATTCGATTTGCGAATACGCAGGCTAGGGCTTCAGCTTTGGCAGTTTAGAGATTCTTGAAGGCGCGCCCACACTTCCACTTCAATTCAACTCAATTTCGGCTACCATAATTGTCGAATAATCTAGTTCTAAATGTATGGCGGCCAAGGCTATGATTTTTCCGAGGACATGATCAAGATTTGGATCTCAACTGAATTCTCGACGAAAGATAGCATGAGTATTTTGTCTACTAGATCCTGGTTTCAGTATTGAATTTGAATGGCAAGGTGAAGTGGATAGTTGTGCTCCATAACGATGGTGCCAGCCAATTCGGAAGGGACAGTCAAAACTCCACCAACGGGCCGGTTTACTTGCCAATTTTAGAAATGATCTTAGCTGCTCTCGAAAATGTCGTCTCTGCGGTTACCATAAGATCGTAAAAGGTATCCGATTCATTGGCATGAATCCGTTTCTTTGTGATCACTTCTCAGGCAAAGTGAGACAGCTTTCCCAAAAACCAATTATCATTTCATTGTTGCGGCCCACAGTGCCCACAAGTGATCCTATTCTGGTTCACAGCGACTGGTATCCCTGCACCTGTTGTTAGTTTTTTTTCAGCTATGCCAGGCAATAAAAGCAGTGCTCCGCTGATTGAATTTAGATTGATAACTAGATCAGACTCCTCGGGTCGACACTAATCTGATCGGCCCAGCTGCTTCCGGGATACTGCATGCTACCCATTGATCTCGAGCCAACTTGACGGTTGCCTGTCTTCCCGGGAAAAGCCGCAAGTGCTGTGATGTCAAATTCAACACATTTCATGCCGCTTGCGGTTTTTTTACCGCAACCTGATTGACACCGTTAGACAGATAGTCGACTGTCATAAAGAAACTTTTGCTCGGTGTAAATGCATTAAAATCCTTTCGTCAATCAGTTTAATCGTTAAAACGGTGAATAAAATTTTTGCGGCCTCGCTGGCCATGCCTTTGATCGTGCTGGCACCTTCCCAGTCCAAGGCTGAGGGCGTCACCGCAGCACCTTCAATCGCCAGCGATGTCCCCGCTGCGACGGGCACCCTGATTGCCCAATCCAGCACCGTTGACCAGCTGATCCAGGAAAATCGCGAGTTAAAATTGCGCCTAGAGCGACTCGAAAAATATGCCGGTCTCAACCCTAAAGCCCCAGAACCATTGCTTCCTAAGAAGGGTTTCTTTGTTCAAGGAGATCTAGGGTATCAGTATAGGGACACAGCTGGTGAAAATGGCAATACTGTGACAAGTTTTCAAGGTGGTTTCTATGGATCAACCGGTATAGGTGTTCGGGTTAATAAGAATTTCCGCTTCAGCGCCGAATATTCAAACCTTTCCAGCAATGTCAATATGGTTTCGTCGCCAAATGATACAACAAGAAATTATCCAGGTTTCGGGGCTATCGTTTTAAACGAATATACCGCAAATGCTTACTATGATCTTGATGGATTTGGATATCAAAAGCGTTGGCGCCCTTATGTTGGTGTTGGCGTAGGTACTGTCAAGAGTTCAATTATTCAGCTAAATAATACCCAGGCGCTTTCCTTTAATGTGCCAAATGCAAATGGCGAGACGTGGGCGCCATTGGTAACCTTTGAAGGGGGCATGAATTATTTGGTAAGCAAAAACACAGAGGTATATCTTGGCGCTAAGTATGCTCTTGGCAGCGAACTTCTTTTCTTGAATACTAGCTTCGGAAATTTGCTCCCCCAGAGTGCCAGAAACTGGATTTTAAAAACCGGTATTCGCTATACATTCTAGGCCTATTATATCACCTATCGCTGGGGCTGATACCCCGCTTTGAATTTTTATCAATGACCCATGTACTTCTTGATGGTACCTGGGTCATTTTTATGTCTCACGGTTTATTACTTTGACTTGCTTGCTGGTTTAATGGCCGGGGCTATAAGGATATTCCATTTATTTTAATCGTATCTATCATCTTCATTTGACTTCGCAGGTATTGCCTGCTGAATCTTCTTTATTTGATGCCATGTGTGAATGTTTTGCTTTGTAGTCGACTCCGTACTCTTTCCCGGCTTGATCCTTTAGCAAGAGTACGCTAGTGGTTATGGTGTGATTTGAGCATAGAAAGTCCTTCTCAATCTTGTGGTCTACTTGCTTGCTTTGTAGCATACAGCTGGGTTGGCATCAATAAATCAGCTGGTTCATAAAAATCCGATCAATGGCATCTAGCATGCCAATTGATCGGATCATGGATTCAAAATATAATTAATGGGACCAGTAGCAATTCCTGGTCGATAGATTGCTGTTAATATTGATCAGTGAACCCTTGGCTAATTTCGATAATACGGCCATCAGGATCAATGATCCAAACGGTACGCCATCCTGGAATAAAAGAATCAAAATCAAGGGGCCCAAGGCTGATCTTGGCATCGCTACCAATCTCAGCTAGCTTCTTGTCAACGTTTTCAACTTTAAAGGCTAGGTGGCGAAAACCTGGGAACGTGTAGCCATCATTGCTGGCTGCAGGCAGTGGTGATTCTGAGTCGGCAGCAAACAACTCAAGATAGAAGGCAGAATCTGCCATCTTAATAAATACAATTTTTTTGCCATCGGGTAGCTCGGCTACGCGGGCACGCTTGAAGCCAAAATGTTTGACGTACCAAGCTTCGGTAGTGTCTTGGTCTTGGCAAGTAATTGCCAGCTGTGAAATAATTTGCATGGTGTTAATTAGGCGACAGTGCCGTCGGGATACTGGGTCATGCCGGCAAAGTGAATTTTGATCAGCCCATTTTCATCCAATACCCAGCTATCGGCAAAGCGCATTTTTGCTTCACCACCGCCGGCCTGCATTGTGATGGCTTCAACGATCATCAATGTTGTTGGATTTTCAGTTTCTGCCCAAAAAGCAATTTCCGTATCAAGGCCATCGATTCCCAAGATACCTTGAAAATGGCTTCGCAGTTCTTCGCGACCGCGAAAATACTTCGGGGTCTTCTCGAAGCTCGAAATCAACAGGCCATCGGGAGCATATTGGGCCAGAAGAGCATCAATATCCTTCTTGAGAATCAGTTCAATGTGGGTGCGGTAAAGCTGCCCAAGTTTGGAGTCTGGAATGTTTTTCATGATGGATTGGATGAAAGATGGTGGCAATGTTGTTGGCAACGAGTGCCAACTTCAAAGTTTGCAGGAGAGGGGTTCGTAGGTCATGAAGTTAACTGTGTAACGAGCAACTTTTAAGCCCGTCTCAGTTTTGACAACTTCCCAAGTTTGGTCCGCATCCATCATCAAGCGATTGCTGCTGGCATTGGGGGCATTCCAGGTGCTGGCATGCCAATTCACAACAACGTGGACGGTTGCTTTGTCTTCAGATTGCATTTCGATATCGGCAATCTTAAGGGTATGTTGCTCATCAAAGAAAATGCCAATCACTGTATTATACCAGCCGGTATAACCTTCAAATCCCTTGACAGTGGCTTCAGGGAAGACAAATTCAACGTCTTCTGTTACAAGATCACGGAAGCTTTCCAAGGGCGCGTGAACATCTAGATAGCGATACCAAGTTGTAGCAAATGACCAGAGCTCAGGATGGGAGATCATAGAATGTTACGTGGGTGATTTGGTTGATGGACGGAGCAAGTCGGCAAGGATGGCCTATTGGCCACAATGCACCCCGACTAGTTCAGGCTTCACATCACCCTCTAGTACGAGGTTGATGATGTAAGGACCTGTTGAATTAAGCATGCGCTCAATGGCGCCTGGCACCTGTTCTGGATTCCAGACCCTTTCTCCATCGACTCCAAAGCTTTTGCCAATGACGTCATAGCTGATCTCTGGATAGGAAAGATCAAATGAGAGGGGAAAATCCCTTCCTTCAATACCCCGCTCTTTCCAGAATTGCTTGATGTTCGCCTGTAGGAGCCGGTAGGATCTATTTTGGCACACCACGAATTTCGCGTTAATGCCGTGGCGCATTGCTGTCCAAAGGCACTGAATCGTGTACATGCTGCCACCATCTCCCGAGAAGCCAATCACAGTTTTATCCGGATGGGCTAATTTTGCCCCAATGGCTCCAGGGAAACCGGTGCCCAGTGATCCACCCCTTGTTAGCATTTTATCGCCGGTTTTTTTGCCCGGCAGAAAACGACTAATCGGTGGGGAGTTGGTTAGGGCTTCATCGAAGATAATTGAGTTTTCTGGCAGCTTATCGCCGAGTACTTTGAAGAAGTAGCCAGACGACATGTAATTGTTCTTATCGTCGTAGGCCTCAAAGGGTAGGCTTGGTGTCGCCTGATAAATTTCACCGATATTGTTGTTGGTTACGGGTGAATTGGCTTCGTGTTTCAGGCGGCGGGCACTTGCTAGCTCTTTCTCAGTTTCCCCCATGGAATCTTGGAGCACCGGCAGCAATTCCCTGAGAAAGGTTCCAGGGGCACTGATGTAGGAAATGTCGACCCGATGGTTCTTGGCGATGTTTGCTGGATCGGTATCGATATGCACAACTGTGGTATCGTCTGAAAAAACGTCGCCAAGATGGGGAAACACTTCCGGGAGTAGGTAGCAGCCCAACGCTAAGCAGAAATCGCAATCCTGTATTTTTGGCAAGCTTTGGCTGCCAAACATGTGGCCAGTGCTACCGTAATTGAGAAGATGATCTTCGGGTATGTTGACTTCACCCCCATCGGCGGAGTAAACCCGAGCCCCAATTGTTTCGGCTAGGGAAACTAGGGGTTCAAGCCCGTCCGACCAGGCAACTCCATCACCAACAAGTACAATGGGGTTAGTTGCTTTTTTTATGACCTCAACACACTCAAGCAGATTGGCTTGGGTGGGATGAATATCGAAACTGGGGATGTGGGCTGGGAAAATCTCCTCGGTGATCTCTGCATCGAGGATGTCCTCAGGAAGGCAAAGATACACCGGGCCACAGGGCGGCGTGGAGGCCACCTTGATGGCCCGGCGAACCATCCGAAGCAGGCTACTGGGATGTTGAACCATCGCCGACCACTTAGTGACCGGCTCGGCCATGGCAACCAGGTCTGCTGCCATTTGGGCATCCATTGCCTGGTATTTGATGCCAGCATCACCACCAATCACCACTAGGGGCGCATTGCCCCGTTTGGCTTGGTAGAGGTTGCCGATCGCATTGCCTAGCCCTGGCGAGGAGTGAATCTGTACCAGAGCAGGCTTGAAGCGACTACGGGCATAACCATCGGCACAAAGAACTGCAATGGATTCTTGCAGGGTAAGAATATACTTCATTTCTGGAACATTGCTTAAAGCATCCAGAAAGCCCTGCTCTACTGTGCCGGGGTTGCCAAACATATGATCAATACCATTTGCCAAAAATTGGCGAAGAATGGCTTCGTGGCCTCTCATCGTAAACCTCTGTTGTTGAGCGAGGGAGTTTCGGTTCTCATGAACAGATCACCATCCATAACGCGTGAGACCTTCCTCAAGTACCTTCAGCATTAGCTCTCCAACAAGCGTGGAATCTTGAGTGGAACGACCAGTGAGGAATGGATAATCTAGAATGGTTGATAGGGTATGACCAACCCCACCGTGATATTCACCTTCGGGTCCAACGGCATCCCTGAGAATATATTCTAGAGGATAGAAGGGAGGGCCGAAATTGGCAGAAGTATTCATCGGCTCGCCATCGTACCCATACATTTGCGCAAAACCGGTGCCTTCCTTGTAATCGTATTCACGGGCATGGCCAGTTACATGTTTACCATCGATAATGCTCTTACGTTCTGTCCAATCACGGGCAAAGGCAAGACAGGTTACGCAGTAGCATTCAGCTGCAATTAATTTGCCGCGATTTAGGAAGCCAAGGATGAGGGCATGCAAGCGTTCGTTATTGACCATGTCAACCATGGGGCCACTGCCACCGGGCAGGAGCAGGGCCTCATAGGGGTCAACAAACTTTTTCCAGAACTCTTCCCGCAGGTTGTTATAATTTTCTAGCTCTAGGCCAAAGTTTGGCCCGTTGAAATAGGGCATCAATGGCAGTTGATCAGCCAGGCTAATAGGATTCGCCAGTAGATCGGAACCATCGACCTCAGTCGTGCGTTGGGCGAAATGGGCGCTAGTGACACCTTTGGCCAAGGGCGGGTCGATATAACTTTCGTCCATGCTGGGAGGCAGCGCTGGTGGCTTACGCCCATGGGCGGTCATGAACTCGAAACT
The DNA here is from genome assembly GCA_943369525.1 of Synechococcus sp. UW140. GTDB lineage: Bacteria > Cyanobacteriota > Cyanobacteriia > PCC-6307 > Cyanobiaceae > BAIKAL-G1. The sequence goes on along the minus strand of CALRNL020000005.1, from coordinate 72,891 downwards.
ATAGCCTGCATTCAGCAGTACGTCATATGGACCGACGAATTCTTCACCCCAGTAACCCCATTCCGAAATGACAGTCAGAATTTTTTTGGCCATGGATAGGAGATTAAAAGTGACTTTTTGATGCGCAGCAAATCCGCGCACCTTCATCTTTATCATAGCTGATTTTTGCCTCCATGCCCTTCCCCCTTCATTTGATCATGGTTCCGTGACCGCTCCTGAATGCAGGCACCTAGCGCTTGCCAAGCACTTCCCAGGCCGCGCAGGGCGGCAGGTAAATGTTTCTATCCTTTCTGGCGACCAAGGATTTTTCCTTGCTTGGGCTTGATCGCGTCGCTTCAAATAGGGGTTAGGTTTTATTGGTTTGTTTGGATTAAGTTGACGGCGAGGCAAATTCTTTCTTGAGTGGATTCAAATGGTATCGTTTCATGGGGCATATAGGATGGGAACATCACAAGTTTGCCCTTGATTGCCTGGACATGCATTGATTGTTCCTTGGGCTTTCCCCTACTACTTGCAAAATATAGAGATCCCTGTTTATCGTCATTGTTGCAGTTCATGTCTGAAGGTATTGATAAATAGAGCACTCCGCTGGCAATGGCTTCTGGGTGGCTATGCCGTAGTTGATATCCACCTGATTGTAAGCTTACAGCCCATCCACTGATTTTAAATCTTGCCGTGGCTTGTGGTTTAATGGAATCAGGTAATCCGTTTGCATATCTGATTAGCTCGGCTTTAAGCTCTTTTTTTAGTGCAAGTATTTCTTGGCTATTTGTTTCCATGATTTCGTGGGTTTGCCTGCCTCCTCGTGTCGGCTTTCCAGGTCGATTATTGATAAGACTTTTATGGGCCAATACCTGTTCCGTGATCTTTTCTAAATGGTCAAAATCCCCTATGAAGCTTTTGCAGATCACTAGTTTGCTTGGCTCATACAGGCTAGCGCCCTCGCCAAATTCATTTTGGAGCCCTTCTGGTAAGTCGTAGATGATTGTCCTTAGGCGAAAATCTGCTCGTATTGAATTTGATAGTTGGCTCAGATAGAGCCTGCAGGCATCCATGTCGGCCTGTTCAATTGCTTCGGCAAGCAATGGTTTGATAATGGCTATCGACCGCTCGTTGTTTAAGCTGTTGGCTTGCATTGCTTGTATGTATAGTTCTCGCGATTCTTTTTCTTCCCCTTTACCTTTGAGTGTCTCCGCCTTGGCGATCATTGCGTCTACAGCGTTTGGCACGATCCCTAAGCATTGATTAAATTCAAATAGCGCCTCATCTAGGCCTCCATGCATCTGTAAGTATTTCCCTAGATTATAATGGGTTATGAATTGATTTGGGGCCAGGTTACATGCTTCGCGGTAGTGTGCTTCTGCGCGTTCTAAATCCCCCTTTTCCAATGCAATCGCAGCGAGATTGCTCATTACTTCTGCATCTACCCCATTCCTTTGGATGGAGTTCTTAAGTACTTTGTCGGCTTCGTCCAACCGTCCCAATCGCAGCAGGGCTTGACTAAGACCCAATACAGCAGCTTTTTCTTGCGGGTATTGGACGTGCAAATAAGTGTATAGATCTGCGCTTAACTTATTATGGCCTATTATGAGCGCCGATTCGGCGCTCATGAGAATACAGATTTGAGGCAGTTTTAGGGCTTGATCAAAGCCTAGTTCCCCAATTACTTCTAGTATGTCTTGGTTCTTGTTTTGCTGATGCAGTAAGCGAATTAGGTTTGCAGCACCGATATTAAATTTACCGCCTTCCTGTTGTGCCAATAAAAAGGCCTGACGGAAGCAGTTTTCTGCTTCCGTCAGGTTATTTTGCGTCGCCGCCTGAACGCCTTTTTGAGCGAAAGAACTTGCGGTCAAGATATTGATGGCGTGGTTATGCCATCATAGCTGGCTTGTTGGCTCCTTAGCCAATTGTGAACTCCTCATCAAGTTCTGCTTCTAGCAACGAATTCTTGACAACTTCTGACAGGTTTGTCAGTTTAACTGTAAAGTTTGCGCCAGCGCGTTGCTTGGTGAAGAGAAGGTAGTTCCAGCCAGTATTACCAATGCACTTTAGATTTGTCAAATCTAGCACAAGCCCCTTAAGATTCGGAAGTTTTTCAACTTCTTCCTGCAGGTAGCGGAGCCTTGAAGTGATGAGTTCACCGGAAAGGGCGAATGTAGCAATTCCACCTTCGAACGTCAGAAGATCAGCGTCGAAACCTAGGCCAGCCGGGGTAATACGCACACGAACTTTTAAGGTTGTGTCCGTTTCTGGAAGCGTCACATAGAGCTTCTCACGATTGAAGTTCTCGTAGTTTTTACCGTTAATCCACACCTCACTCAGTTCAACACTGCCTGCGGGCAGTAGATCTGGGGAAACCCTGAGGATATTGTCTTCCCAGGCGCCAGGTTCTGGGCTGAAGTAGAAGTCCATGGGATGGCGATTCACCAGCAAGTTGGTGTAGACCGCAGCTAGGAAGCAGAGTTCAAAGGAGTGGTAACCGGCCATAGAGTGGCTACCCTTGCCGCGTTCGCTACCAAGGGCATAGGGTTGGCCATTGGCGAGTACGTTGAAGTAAATACCACCTTGCTCATAATCAAGGAACCAACCGTTGTAGAAGCCCGAACCTTCCCGAGCAAAGCGGAGATAATCCTCGTTATCATTATAGACACCAGCCATGATGTAGTAGGCCAGAATGCCTTGTTCCTGCTGCCACCAAGCCTTGCGGTCATGCCAAACAAGGCGATTGAACTCTTCGCCTTCTTTGCGGGTCCGCTCCATCATGTCGTACCAGCCACCGCGTTGGTTATCACAGCCAGCGGCGGGTATGGCATCGGCAATTTGATGGGCAAAGGTTTTGTAGCTTTCTTTGGGCTTGAGGCTTTGCATCCTGGTGAGGTTCCAGGCAACCTTCAGGTTGTGACCAACCACGCAACGGGCCTGATGAATGCCCCAGCTGAGGTCATGGGTCCAGTCGTCGTAGAACTTTTCATTCATGAACGGGCTGTAACCATAGTCAGGGAAGTATTCACAAATGGTGTCGAAAGTATATTCCAGGAAGTCGGAGTACTCTTGCTTCTCTGTTGCCAGGTAGAGGTTGATTAGGTAGGCGGGTGCATGGTCACCAACCGAGTTCCAGTTTTTCTTGGCTTTGTTGACCCCAAGTGATTCGGCTTTCGGATCGAAAGTAACGGGATCAATGTGAGAGTAGTAGCCACCATAGGGACCATGATCTTTATAGTAGCGATTCAGGAAAGAAATGGTGTCCTGAATGTCTACAAGGATATCTTTCGTGCCTGTCAAGCGGTATGTTTGAGTTGGACCGGCAAGCGCATAAATTTGTTCGTAGCAAGGAATTGCGTTGCCGCCTTCATCGCCGCCTGCTGTTGAACCCATGTACTTGCGCAGACTTCCATCATTTTGGATGTCAATTTGGCTGTACCAATAGGTAATGCCTTCGGAGCTATCACGGTGCCGGAAATGCCTTTGCATATACTCGGTACCCTTGGTCGCTGCCTCCAAGGCCCGCTCGTCGCCTGTCATCATGTAGGCGGTTGCGAATCCGTAGACGAGTCGAGAGACCGTATCTAGGTTCTGCACACCATCTTGTTTGTCACCTTCAGAACTTAGATCTGTTCTGAAATTACGGAAATCAATGGTTTCACCTTCGTCTACCTTGAACTGTTTTTCAAGATAGAAGTTTAGTAGTTGTTGAATCTGCCTGATCCACCAATCCTGTTCTTCGAAGCGCAGCTTTGAACCATCTCTGCCAAAAAGTAGGATATGTTTTGCTTCAAACTTTAGGCCGCTTGCCTCTGGATAGAATACGCCATAGGCATGAATTAATCTGCCAATTGTGAGCGTTTCTTTCAAGCCTGGGGCAACTTGGAAGCCTTCGCCTAGGTTACGAACCAGTTCAGCGTAACATGCGTAGGTTACTTTAACTGAAAAAGTGCGGCCGTCCGATGTTTCCAGCTCAATAAAGCCTTGGGAGTCAAATACTTCTGGAAAGTCTACTTTCCGAATGTAGCCTGCAATTAAATCGGAGAAGGTGAAGTCGAGTGTGCCAGTCATTGTCGTGATAATTTGATGATTTTTTTGATAAGTCTTGACAGCTCTTCCTAGAGCACCTTTGACGTTTAGGTCATCTCATAGCTTCATACCGAACCTCCTTCTGCTCTTGTCGTCAATACGACGATGCTGCGGTCATTTACAATGTAGCCTGAATCTGTAATTACTGGAGATTCATTCAAGGCCAAGATGTCATTTGGTGAAGGCAGAGAGGTATCGATGGTCCGATGCCATAGCAACCCCTCATATTGAGGGATGTCGAATTTTAGGGGCTCCCAGTGCATGTTCATCATAATGTGAATATTGTCGAGACCATCTGTATCTTCAGCCGTATCACCGAAGGTCATTGCGAGACAGCGGGAACCTGCGTCATCCCAATTGGGTTGGTTCAGTTGGGTGCCATGCCAAGAAATTTCGGGAACACCAAACCTGCTTATTTTGCCACTAAAGTATTTGCCCTTGAAGTGATTGATGAAATCGCTGCGCTTCCTGTTAAGCATTGACCAAAATCGAATCATCTCCTGCGATTCGCTTGAATTAATTGCATCCCAGTCATACCAGTTCAGGGCGTTGTCCTGACAGTAGGTATTGTTATTGCCTTTTTGGCTGCGGGCGTGTTCATCTCCACCCACAATCATTGGCACCCCTAATGAGCACAAAAGTAGCACGCCAAAGTTTTTGACCTGCTTTTTCCTCAGCGAATTAATGTAATCATCTTGGGTGACCCCTTCTGCTCCGCAGTTCCAGCTATCATTGTCATTTATGCCATCGTTATTTCCTTCCCCGTTAGCCCAATTGTGTTTTTCATTGTAGGCGCAAAGATCGTAGAGGGTGAAACCATCATGTGCCGTAATGAAATTAACGCTATTGACGGGTTCATGGTGGCGCCACTGGTAAAGATCTGCGCTGCCAGTGAGTCTTGCGGCAACTTGACTAATCACACCCGCATCTCCTTTCACAAACTGGCGGATTGAATCCCGGTATTTGCCGTTCCATTCGGCCCAGCGGGCGCCAGGGAAATATCCGATTTGATAGAGACCGGCCGCATCCCACGCCTCAGCAATGACTTTGCTTGATCCAAGAATATCGTCTAGTTCAATGGACCAAATAACTGGGGGATGCTCTAGGGGAGCTCCATCCTCACCCCGGGTCAAGACGGATCCTTCATCAAAGCGGAATCCATCTACGTGCATTTCTTCTACCCAGAAGCGTAGGCAGTCCAAGATTAGTTTTTCGCCAATGGGATGGTTGCAGTTAAATGTGTTGCCACATCCCGTGTAATCATAATAGAACTCTTTGGAGCCGTTTTCACCTGTTAAATAATAATAGGTGCTGTTGTCAAACCCTTTGAATGAGAAGGTTGGACCTTGATGATTGCCCTCGTCGGTGTGATTAAACACGACATCTAGAATCACCTCAATGTCCGCTTTGTGGAGGGCCTTGACCATATCCCTGAACTCTTCCACGTGGAGGCCAGACTCAGGATCTGTGCAATACCCTTGGTGGGGTGCAAAGTATCCCATGGTGCTATACCCCCAATAGTTGACTAATGGGGTGCCTTCGTGCACACGCAGCACATCAGTATGGTCAAAACTAAAGACGGGTAAGAGCTCAACAGCTGTTATGCCGAGCTGCTTTAAATAGGGAATCTTTTCTATGAGCCCTTTGAACGTGCCTGGATGTTGAACTCCACTTGTGGGACTTTTAGTAAAGCCGGCGACATGCATTTCATAGATAATTGTTTCAGCCATCGGCCGCCTCAGCGGCAGGTCACCTTCCCAGTCGTAGCCTCTCGTGTCAATGACGACACTACGCATGCTTTTGTGAAGGTTATCCTCGGCGCCACAGGCGGCACCCCTTTCCCATAGAGCGAGGGAATTCCCTTTCGAATAGGGGTCAACTAGAACTTTGGCTGGATTGAAACGATGGCCATTCCACGGTTCATTTGGCCCATCTACACGGTAGGCATAGCCACTGCCTGGCTTGAGGCCTTCGACGTAAATATGCCAAATATAAAAACTTTTATTGGTTATCGGGCTTAAGTCAATTACTTGAGTTGGCTCAAGATCAGTAGGGTTGTCAAACAGCAGCAATTGAACTGCTGTTGCGTTTGCACTGTAAACTGCAAAATTTACACCTTCGTTATCAACAGTAGCGCCGAAGGGATGCGCTGAACCCGTATAAAGCCTTGTCGCGCCACCGTTGGGCGAGAGTGGACGTCCCTTGGACGAATTCACAAAACTGTTGATTGAGGAAGTCATCGTAATTGGCTGGAGGTCTTTAATGATTTTTGATATTATGTAGCCGGGCTTTAGTCAACTATTGTCTTTAAGGGGTAGTCGGTTCAAGCCTTTTGCAAGTCGACCAAACTCATCCTATACTCGTTTCAGAAATTCCGCAACACTTTTTTCAGAAGCACCTTCTTTCGCAGGGTTGCCAAGGTTTTTCTTGTCATTTTTCGCATTATTTTTCGGCAGGCCCGGGCTTACCGGGTTTTTGTGAGGTTTTCAACACATCCTTGACTACCTTGGCTAGCCGTGTTCCCCGCTACGTTTGCCTGACCCTCATTGCCAGGGGGATCGTTAAGGCGCTAAACCTACTAAGAGCAGTCTCTGGAACCATGACCCAAGCATTCCCCTTGCATACCAGCACCCATATTCGTTCTAGAGCGATTGAGTCGATTTCAATGATCGGCAATCTATCGCCGCGTCGCTGGGCTTGGAATCCTTTTATTATTGATCAGGATTTTAAGCTAATCAATGGATCTATTTGGGAGCGAAGGGTTTTTCTTGAAGGTCCTAAGGGAGTTGAGCACAGTGCCAACTTTTCCTTCCGGTTAATTATTAATCACAATTCTCATCGCCACCTCAAGGCAAGCGATGTCGATCCAGATTCTTTGACCTGGGTGCTCGCAGAAGACCACAATGGCAGTCACTATGCCAACATCAACTTTTATCTAAAATTTGATTCTGAGCTTTTGTTTCGCTTTGATAGTGCCACCATGGCACTTCAGATTATTCCCATGGGTGCTGCTTCTGGTTCTTCCGTAATTGCCCAGCCTTTGCTTGCGTTCGGCGGGTATGAACTGAACGGCTTTGTTTGGGATGATCTATCTATGTTTGATAAGTTTTTGTGCAGGCGCCCAGGTCGCTCGTTTGTTTCTGAATCAGCAGATAAATGGTCGCTAGATGTGCCATTGAGAGCGAACGGCGGTATTGATTTTAGGGCTGACGGTGTTTACCAGTTCCTGATTTCAGCCGATGGCGAGGAGGATTACGGTTTTTCAGCTTTGAATGATGGCACGGGCCGACTGGTTCGCGGCACAGGCTTTGGGAGCAGCCATGGTTCTTCTATGCATTCTGGCTGCACAATTAAGGTTAAGGAAGATGGCCTCTACCGTTTTTTGCTTGACGCCAGCCCTGATTCTCCCCATATTAAGGTGATCGGGGTAAATGTAAGTGATCCTGAGTATTTGAACCTTCGCTCCTCTATTCAGCTGCTGGGCACCGTTTACGCCGATAATCAGTTCGACCCTACCGTACCTGGGCGTAGTCTCCTGCCTGGTATGTCCGATCATGACCTTGTGCTTGATTTGGATGTGAAGGCTGGCAAGCATTGCATCAATTTTGGTATCGGCTCTGAGCTTTTCCTTGATACGATGGGATTTGGTTGCTGGCTTGATGTTGATCCAGCCCATCCTGCCCAGTCCCTGCGAGGCATAGCGTGGCATGGTAAGCCCCAAGAATGGAACATTCTTTTCGAGCTAGATGTCGATAGTAAACTCCGTTTCACCTATAATTTAAAGGATGATGCCTTTGGTATTGATGTTCTCTCCGGTGGTGGCGTTTTAACGCCTACGACGGAGTTGAATGAGCTTTCGCTTGTGGGCAATTTTCCAGACCCCCTCAAGGCCTGGGATCCAGAGTCTCCTTCGAATCTCATGGAAGTTATTGGAGGTGGCCGTTTTCAGCGCACTGTTCTCCTTCAGGCGGGTGAAACCTATACCTACAAATACGTGGCCAACCGTACTCCCTGGCAAATGGTTTTTGCTGATTATGAACTTGATTGCCATGGTACCGATTTCACGGGTTCCCATCCAAGCCCCGGCGATGTCACTGTCAGTTCCTTGAAGCGATTTGGCCGATTGACATCCCACGGCAACCCTCCCGCCCTTAGCTTCACGGCAATCCATACAGGGCCTTATCGCTTTTATGCCGACGTGATTACCGGCGGCTATGGTGTAAAACCAGTTTGAGTTAATATGCGTAGCCTGCCTGAACGGATGGTCTTGGAATTGCTAGGTAGCTTTGGTCTGGCCTACGCAGTTGTCACTTCATTTAGCCTGCGGGCTACGCCCGACTTCGTGACCTTCCTATCGATTGGGTTGGCCCTTGTTTTCCTGATCCACCTTTTTGGACGCAGTAGCGGAGCCCATTTCAACCCCTCCGTTAGTTTGATGTTTTTCGGCCAGCATACGCTTGCCAATCCCAAAGCATTCTGGACCAATTTAGTGGCCTTTTGCGGCTATGCGACTGCCCAGGTATGTGGCATTTGGCTGGGATTCCATGCCCGTGCCTACGTTCCACCCTCCGGGCCTTTCAGCCTGCGCTCATCGCTTGTGGAGCTCGCCATGACCCTGGCCCTGTTCTGGCTAATCCATACTTGGAGTGATGAGGGGCGAATCTGCCCTGAAGCCAGGCCTTTGTCTGGATTTGTTGTTGGCTCAGGTTTGACTTCGTTGTTGTTCCTTGGTTTTGCCGATTCCGTTGGTATTCTCAATCCAGCATTTACCTTGGTTTTTATGGGGCTAGGAGCCCATGGGTTGCAGCAAATTCTTGTATTGCAGCTGCTCGCTGGTGTGGCGATGATTTTTGCTCCAAGGCCGTTGGCTTCCTAGTTGGTTAATATGCGTTTATGCTGATCCCTATTGACCGTTGTTGAGGTAGGTCGTTTGCCGGAGGCTGCTCTCCAAATGATCCATCAACCTGCTTGCATCTTTGATCTCGAGTTGACCACTACGAATCGCCGCTTCGCTGGCGATTCGCAGCCTTTCTAGTAATTCAATCGGGTTGTGTTCCATTGTCTCGAGTACGTGGGCATTGGTGTCGCCTCTGACGACATGGTCAAGCCGGTAATCCCCGTTTTCGATAAGGCTAATGTTGACCGCATTTGTGCTGCCAAATAGGTTGTGGAGGTTGCCCATTACTTCCTGGTATGCTCCGGCTAAAAACATGCCGATCCAGTAAGGTTCGTCCTCTTTGAAGCCATGTAACTCCAGTAAGGCCTTGGATTTGCCATTGTCAATGAATCTCTCTAGCTTACCATCGGAGTCGCAGGTGAGATCGGCGATGCTGCCGAGTTCTTCTGGCTTTTCATCGAGTCGATGGATCGGCATCACCGGAAAGAGCTGATCGATGGCCCAGGTGTCGGGGGCGGATCTAAAAATCGATAGGTTTGCATAATAGGTTTTTGCGAGGGCGGAGCGCAGGGACCTTAATTCTTCTGGTACGCCGGTTTCTGGTAACTGTTTGGCGATGAGGTCGGCACAGGCCCAGGTCAGTTGTTCGGCCACAGCCCTTTCGGTGAGGTTGAGGTAGCCCAGGCGGAAGGCGGCGAGGGCATCGTCCTTGAACTTAATGGCGTCGTTCCACGCCTCTTGTAGCTTTTCTAGTTTGCGTTGCGATGAGATGGTTTCGGTCGCGGCTTGGTTGTGTTCCCTCTCTAGGTTGATCAGGTTCTGATGGGTTTCGCGTAGATTGCGCACCGTGAGCGGCTCCGACGCTGACGGCTTTGGTACGCCTCTGGGTACCGTGCCAGTGCCAAGCACATCAAAGATCAGGACGCTGAAATGGCTGGCGATTGCCCGGCCACTTTCACTCACCAGGGTCGGTACCGCGATTCCCCAGGGTTCACAGCATTCCTTCACCGTGGCGACCACATCATTGGCATAGTTCTGCAGGGAGTAGTTTTTTGATGCCGCACTCGCAGTTCGACTGCCGTCGTAGTCGACCCCCAGGCCGCCGCCTACGTCTAAGTACCCCATGGGTGCTCCCAATTGGCTGAGGGAGGCATAGATCTGACCCGCTTCCTGCAGTGCATCCTTGATCACAGCAATATCATTGATCTGGCTTCCGACATGGAAGTGCAGCAGTCTTAATTCCGATAGCAGGTTTGCCTCGCGTAGGGCTTCAACCGTCGCCAGCACATCCGGAACGGCCAGGCCAAACTTCGCCTTATCCCCCACCGAACTTCCCCATCGGCCCGTGCTCCGGGCTGATAGTTTGGCGCGAATGCCGATTAGGGGCGCTGCGCCAAGTTCTCGGCTCGCCGCGATGATCCGTGCCACCTCATCGGCTTGTTCGATCACTACGATCGGTTGCCTGCCGAGGCGCCGGGCTAGGATTGCTGTTTCGATATAGCGTTGGTCTTTGTAGCCATTGCAGATCAGCAAGGCTTGGGGGTCATCGAGCAAGGATAGGGCGATCAATAATTCAGCCTTGCTGCCTGCCTCGAGGCCAAAATGCCAAGGGCGGCCACTTTCCACCAGTTGCTCCACCACATGGCGCTGCTGGTTGCACTTCACCGGGAAGACCCCCTGATAGTGGCCTGGGTAACCGTATTGCCCAATCGCCTGCCCAAAGGCCTGGTGGAGATGCTTGAGTCTGTCTTCGAGAATGTTGTCGAAGCGAATCAGCAGGGGCAGGGAAAGATTGCGTCCCTGCAGTCCCTGTACCAGGTCCACCAGGTCAAGCACAGGACCCTCGGCCCCCTGGGGTCTGACCTGAACGTGACCCTGCTGGTTGACTGAGAAATAGGGATCGCCCCACCGGTCCAACCCGTAAAGGCTGGCACTATCTGCCACAGTCCAGCCAGCCCCCACTCCGGTCTCACCAGAGGAAATTGCAGCAGCATCGGAAGCGGCCATGGTGGTGCAGCTGTATCCCGTTGAATCTAGGGACTTGCCGCTTCTGGCCTGTGTTGTGGGCCGGTTGCGAGCCGTTTCGGCTGGGGCGTTAGCCCGTTGGCTTGGGCCCCTTGCTTGCCAACGGGCAGGCCCGCCACAGACGATGGGCCCACCTTGATGCCTTTTCCATGGCCGTTGAACGCAGCTTTATTGCCATCAAGCCCGACGGCGTGCAGCGGGGCCTGGTGGGTGAGATCCTTGGTCGCTTCGAGCGCAAGGGGTTCAAGCTGGTGGGACTCAAGCAGCTCACCCCCAGCCGTGCCCTGGCTGAAAGCCACTACGGCGTGCACCGCGAGCGCCCCTTTTTCGCCGGCCTGGTGGACTTCATCACCTCCGGCCCGGTGGTGGCGATGGTGTGGGAAGGCGACGGTGTGATCGCCAGTGCCCGCAAGCTGATCGGCGCAACCAAGCCCCTCGAGGCTGAACCCGGCACCATCCGCGGCGACCTGGCCGCGAACATCGGCCGCAACGTGATCCACGGTTCGGACGCCCCCGAAACTGCCGAATTCGAAATCGGTCTCTGGTTCCAGCCCTCTGAGCTGAGTGATTGGACCCCCGCCGATCAGGTCTGGCGCGTCGAGGGCTGAGATCCTCTGCCGCCGGTGTTGGTCCCGTGGCGCCTGTGGCAGGTCCGGCCTTTCCCCGCCACACTGAGGGCATGTCATCTGCGTTGTTTTGACGCTTCGCTTGAAGCCCCTCCGCCGTCCCCTGCAGACCTTGGCCGCCGTTGCCGGTGCGGGCAGTCTTGCCATGGCTCTCACCCAGGCCCGCGCCGCCGCTCCGGTGCCGCGGGTGGTCGAGGTGCCGTTCAAGCCGGCCTTCGTCAGGGCGCCTGGGGGAATGGAGATCGCGGCGCGCGCCGGTCAGATCCTGGCGCCCGACTCCTTGCTACGGACTGAGAAGCCCGGGCGCCTGCAGGTGCAGCTGGCCGACGGTCGCCAGTTTCGTCTCGGTGGTAACTCCGTTCTGCGTCTGGGCGTCGGCGGCCTGAACTTGGAGAAAGGCCAGATCATTGCCTGGGTGAATCCGGGCCTGAAGGGCGGCTCGCCCCTGATGATCCGCACTCGCGTGGCCACCGCCTCGATCGTGGGCACCACCGTGTTCATCGAGGCCACCGACGACAGCCTCAAGGTGTTCAGCTGGGAGGGCCATGTGCAGGTGCAGACCGACGCCGGGCGCCGCTACAACCTCACGAGCGGACAGCAGTTGACCCTCGACAAGCAGACCTGGCAGGAACCGCGTCGCCTCAGTCAGAGCGAGGCAGCGGCTCTGCGCCAGAAGAGCATCCTGCTCAACGGCTTCGCCACGCCAATGGAGACCCTTCCCGTGATCGAGAAGGAGCTCGGCCTCAGCGCCGTGACCCCGGCGTTGAACCCCCGGTGAGACGTCCGTCCCTGTGGGGGCTTGCTCTGGTCCTGCCCCTGCTGGGCTCCCCCTGGCTGGGGGCGGCCGATGCCCAATGGCGGCTCTGGTTCTTCCAGTGGCGTGGTGCTCGGCCCGTGACAGCGTTGGAGTCGACGGCGCCGGAGCGGGTTCCGGTGCTGCTGGCGGTGGATCGCGAATCGCTGGCGCTCGATCAGATGCTGTCCCCCGCCGAGCGTGAGGCGTCGCCCCTGTGGCGGCGCATGGGCGCCTGGCCTTGGTCGCGGGCGCTGCAGGCGGAGCTGGCGGCGGCTGTGTTGGAGCGTGGCGCTTCCCGGGTGGTGTTCAACATCGTCACCAGCCAGCCCAGCCGCTACGGCCCGGCCGACGATCAGGCCTTCGCGCGCCGCCTGGCTCCCTGGCGGCAGCACGTGGTGCTGGCGGCTTCGCTGGCCGCCGGCGAGCAGGGCGGTGTGGCGCAGGTCGAGCTGCGTCGCCCCCTCTATACCCCTTTTCGTCGGGTGGGTCTGACCGCCCTGCTGCAGAGCCCGCAGGGCATCACCGAAGCGATTCCAGGTCGCCGCTGGTTGGAGCAGGCCCTAGCCGGCTTCCCGCCGCCCTACCCGCCGCCGCTGGCCTTCGCCGCCCTGGGGCGCCCGGTGCCGCCGGAGCCGTTGGCGATCAATTACCCGGGCCCGGCCGGTAGCTTGCCGCAGGTGCCCGCCTGGCAGGTGCTGGAGCAGCCTGAAGGCTTCTGGCGTGGCCGCACCGTGCTGTTCGGCGTCACGGCAGCGGAGCTGGGCGATCAGCAGGAAACCCCCTATGGCCCCCTGAGCGGTGCTGAGGTGCAGGCGGCGGCACTGACCAGCCTGCTGCAGGGCTCGGCCCAGCGCCAGCTGCCGGCGCCGGGTGACGCGGGGTTGCTTTTGGGCTGGTCGCTGCTGGCGGCACTGCTGCTGCGTCGCGGTACCAATGCCAGCGCCACGTTGTCGCTCGCTTTGACAACCGCCTCCGGAGGGCTGCTGCTGGCGGGCCTGAGCTGGGCGGGTGGCTGGCTGCTGCCGGTCACGGCCCTTGTGGGCATGCCGCTGCTGGGGGGTGGCGTGCGCGGCTTCGGCCAGTGGGCGCGGGAGAGCCGGGAGCGCAACTACCTGCACGAGCTGCTGGCCCGGCGGGTCTCGCCCACGCTGCTGCGCGACATCCTGCGCGAGCCCGGCCCGCTCTGGACCCAGGTGGGCGGCAGCCGCGCCCGCTGCGTGGTGTTGTTCACCGATCTGGTGGACTTCACCCCCCTCAGCGCCGAGCTGGAACCGCCCGAGCTGTTCGCCCTGCTCAACCGTTATTTCGAAGCGATCTCCGCCGCCGTCATCGCCGAGCAGGGCCTGCTCGACAAGTTCATCGGTGATGCGCTGATGGCGGAGTTCGGCGTGCCCCGCAGCCGCGGTGATGCGATTGAGGCCCTGGCGGCCGTTCGGGCGGCCCTGGCGATGCAGGCCAGCCTCGGGCGGCTGAATCAGGAGTTGATCGCGGCCGGCCGGCCGCCCCTGCGCCAGGGCATCGGCCTGCACTTCGGTGAGGTGATCGCCGGCAACCTGGGCAGCAGCCAGCGGCTGGAGTTCACCGTGATCGGCGCCAGCGTGAATGTGGCCAGCCGCCTGGAGGGGCTCACCCGCCTGTTCCCGCTGCACCCGATCCTGATCAGCGCCAGCGTGCTGGCGTTGCTGCCGGGGCAGCTGGAGGTTGAGCCCCTCGGTGCCCACCCACTCAAAGGCTGGCCGGAGCCGGTGGAGGTGTTTGGGCTGATCGGTTTGCGCGCCTAGTTCTTTGGACTCTTGCCGCTAGGCGCGCTTCGGTTGAGGCGTCTCCAGGTGTCAGCCGCTGAAGCGGTTCCAGCGGAAGACCTGCAGCCAAGAGGGCTCCAGGAATGACTCACCAGGGTGAGTCGTTCCCAGACACGCCCTCGGCGCACCCCCACCAAGCACGGCCGCCGCGAGCAGCTCGGCGGTGATCGCCGCCAGCAGCACGCCGTTGCGGTGGTGGCCGGTGGCCAGCCAAAGTCCGGGGATCGGGCTGTCCCCCAGCAGCGGACCTTCGTCCGGGGTGCAGGGGCGGAAGCCCCACCAGCGCTCCATGGGCGGCCAGCCGCTCGCTGCCGGCAGCAGGGCGGCGATGCCGTCCTGGAGCTGGCGCTGGCCGTCCGGTGTGAGGCCCTCGCCGAAGCCGGCCTGGGGCTCGCTGGTGGCCCCCACCACCAGCAGGCCGTCCTCCCGCGGCACCAGGTAGGTGCCCGGCCCGAAGATCACCCGCTCCAGGGCGCGGCGCGGCCCCTGCAGCGACAGCATCTGCCCCTTGACGGGAAACACGGGCAGCTGCGGCAGCAGCCGCGCGCTCCAGGCGCCGCAGGCCAGCACCGCTCGCCGTGCCGGCAGCCGCTGCTGCTCCCCCTCGGCCGTGCGCAGCTTCACCGCCGACAAGGCGGCTCCGTGGCTCCTCGCCTGGCCCACCTCGGCCTGTCCGTCCCACTCCAGTCCCAGCACCTCGCTGCCCTCCTGGAAGCGAACGCCAAGGCTCACGCAGGCCCTCTCCAGGGCGCGCATCAGGCGACGGCGGTTGTCGATCTGGCCGTCCTGGCTGAACAGCAGACCCGCCAGCCAGATCGGCCCGATGCCCGGCAGTTCCCGCTCCAGACCAGCCCGATCCAGGGCCTCCCCCCAGGGGGCGGTGGGGTAGGCGTCGCGTTCGGCGGCAGTGCGAAAGGGCACCACGATGCCGCAGGGGCGCAGACCGCAGCTCAGGCCGCTGTCGGCCTCGATCTGGGCCACCCAGCCGGGGACGCGGGCCAGGCTGGCCTGGCCAAGGGCCAGCAGATCCCCACTCAGTCCCTCGGCATGGGGGGCGAGCATGCCGGCCGCCACGAAGCCGGCTGCCTCGCTGCGGCGTCGGCTCACCACCAGCACCCCCGATCCGCGGCGTGCCAGCTGGTGGGCGATGGCCAAACCCATCAGGCCGCCCCCCAGGATCAGGATCGGTTCAGGGGAGGCGGCCATCGGGTCAACCTATCCAATGGGGCCCTTTCCCAGGCTTGGCCCCGGGTACCCCAGGGATGGGGAAGGTTGGCGGCACCCATAGGATCGCTGCAAGCACCGGTCCAGGGAGAGAAAGGGTATGGCTACGGCCAGCGCAGCGGTTCAAACGGGCTCCACCAGCAGCGACCAGCTCGCCTGGGAAGCCGTGATCGGCCTTGAGACCCACGTGCAGCTGGGCACGAACAGCAAGATCTTCACCAACGCTTCCACGGCCTTCGGCGATGAACCGAACACCCACATTGATCCGGTGGTGTGCGGCCTTCCGGGCACCTTGCCGGTGCTGAATCAGAAGGTGCTCGAGTATGCGGTGAAGGCGGCGATGGCCCTTAACCTGCAGATCGCTGAGCACAGTAAGTTTGATCGTAAGCAGTATTTCTACCCCGATCTACCCAAGAATTACCAGATCTCCCAATACGACGAACCGATCGCCGAGAACGGTTGGATTGAGGTGGAGGTAGCTGAGAAGGGCAAGGACACCTACCTCAAAACAATAGGTATCGAACGGCTGCACATGGAAGAGGATGCCGGCAAGCTGGTGCATGCCGGAAGCGATCGCCTGGCGGGCAGCACCCATTCCCTTGTGGATTACAACCGCGCCGGGGTGGCCCTGGCGGAGATTGTCAGTAAGCCCGACCTGCGCACAGGCCGGGAGGCGGCGGAATATGCCTCCGAAATTCGCCGGATCATGCGTTATCTGGGCGTGAGTGATGGCAACATGCAGGAGGGCTCCCTTCGCTGTGACGTCAATATTTCGGTGCGGCGTGGTCCCGACGCCCCCTTCGGCACCAAGGTGGAGATCAAGAACATGAACTCCTTTTCGGCGATTCAGAAGGCCTGCGATTACGAAATTCAACGCCAGA
The DNA here is from genome assembly GCA_943369525.1 of Synechococcus sp. UW140. Taxonomy (GTDB): domain Bacteria; phylum Cyanobacteriota; class Cyanobacteriia; order PCC-6307; family Cyanobiaceae; genus BAIKAL-G1. The sequence continues at coordinate 56,569 of CALRNL020000005.1, read as the reverse complement.
TCAAGGCCTATGAGGCCGGGCAACCGGTGGTGCAGGAAACCCGGCTCTGGGATGAGGGCAAGCAGCTCACCAAGAGCATGCGCAGCAAGGAAGGTGCCAGCGATTACCGTTACTTCCCCGATCCCGATCTCGGGCCCATCGAGGTGGGCGCCGAGCAGCGCGAGGCTTGGCGCTCCGAGTTGCCGGAGCTGCCCGCTGCCAAACGCCATCGCTACGCCGAGCAACTGGGCCTGTCGATCTACGACGCCCGGGTGCTGACCGATGAACGGGCCATGGCCGAGTACTTCGAGGCGGCCGTCGCCGCCGGCGCCGATGCCAAGGCCGTGTCCAACTGGGTGACGGGCGACATTGCGGCCCATGTGAATGCCAATCGGCTTTCGATCGCTGAATTGCCGCTTCAGCCCGAGCAACTCGCTGAGTTGGTGCAACTGATCGATGGCGGCGTGATCAGCGGCAAAATTGCGAAAGACCTGTTGCCCGAGTTATTGGCCCAGGGCGGCTCGCCCAAGGCGATCGTGGAGGCCCAGGGCCTCGGCATGATCAGCGACCCGGCGGCGATCACCGCCATTGTGGAAGGGTTGCTGGCGGCCCACCCGGCCGAGGTGGAAGCGTTCCGGGGTGGCAAAACCAAATTGCAGGGCTTCTTTGTGGGCCAGCTGATGAAACAAACCGGCGGCAAGGCCGATCCCAAGCTGGCCAATCAGATCCTGATCGAGAAGCTCAAGGGTTGAAACCGATCGCCCTGCCGCTTCCGGTTGAAGGCCCAGAGCTGTTCAACCGGAAGCGGTGGGTTGCCCGATCGAACGATCAGATTTTGGTTGTCCCGGGTGGCCGATGGGCTCCTGGGCTGCCATTGGCCAGTAACTCCTGCAGGGTTCCAATCCATTGGCCCGCGTCGCCCCGGTTGCTGATCAGGGCATCGGCCAGGGGCCGTTTGCGGGCCAGGGGCCATTGGGCGGCGATGCGGGCCCGCGCCTCGGCTTCGCTGCAGTGGTCGCGGGCGATCAGGCGTTGCAGCTGCTGGTCTTCATCGCAGTCCACCAGCCAGACCTCACTGCAGAGGCCCGTGAGGCCCGCCTCAAACAACAGGGGCACCATCAGCACCAGCACCGGAGCACCGGCTAGGGCCGCCAGCTCCTGGTCGAAGCGGGCGCGCACCTGGGGATGGACCAGTTGCTCCAACCAGAGGCGCTCGGCTGGGTCGTGGAAGACGATGCGCCCTAGGGCGGAGCGATCGAGAACCCCAGACCCTTCGCCGGCGCCGGGGGCGGCTCCAGGGTTGGTGAGCACCGCTGCGCCGTAGCGATCCAGCACGGCCTGGGCCCCTGGTGAGCCGGCTGCCAGGGCCTCGCGGGCGTAGTGATCGGCATCCAGCACCGGCAGCCCCGCCACGGCGGCCAGCCAGTGGCCGACGCTGCTTTTGCCCGTGGCAATGCCGCCGGTGAGGCCGATGCGCCGTTGGGAGCCCGGCCAGCGGGGCGTGTCAGCCATGGGGTGTCGCTGCTGGGGCTTGGTCTGTCCGATGCTCAGGGTTGCAGCAAAGGCGCCCCGTGACCCATCCCTGGCACCCCATCCCTGGCGGCGTGACCGCCCCCCAGGGGTTCCTGGCCTCCGGGATCACGGCCGGCCTGAAGGCCTCGGGCAACCCCGACCTGTCCCTGCTGCTGGCGCCCCCAGGGGCGGTTTGCGCCGGCACCTTCACCACCAGCGTCGTGCGGGCGGCCTGCGTTGATCTTTGCGCCGAGCGCCTGGCCGCCAGGGGTGGCCGGGCCCGGGCCGTGCTCACCAACTCCGGCCAGGCCAATGCCTGCACGGGCGAGCGGGGCCTGATCGACAGCCTTGGGGCCACCGGTGCCCTGGCCGAACGGCTGGGCCTGGCCGCCGAAGAGGTGCTGATTTGCTCCACCGGGGTGATCGGCGTGCCGATCCCGATGGAGACCCTGCTGGCGGGGCTGGATCCCCTGGTGGCCGCCCTCAGCCCCGAGGGGGGCGATGCCGCCGCCCGGGCGATCCTCACCACCGACCTGATCGATAAGCAGATTGCCCTGGAGGCCGACCTGGGCGGCCGGCGGGTGCGCATCGGCGGCATGGCTAAGGGGTCGGGAATGATCCACCCCACCATGGCGACCATGCTGGCCATGGTGAGCTGCGACGCTGGTTTGCCGGCCGAGCTGTGGCAGGCGATGGTGCAGCGGGCGGTGGATCGCTCCTTCAATGCGATCACGGTGGACGGGGACACCAGCACCAACGATTGTTTCCTGGCCTTTGCAGCCGGCGAGCCCCTAGGCCCCGAGCATTTTGACGCCCTGGAGGCCGGCCTCACCCAGGTGGCGATCTGGCTGGGCCGGGCGATCGCCCGCGACGGTGAAGGCGCCACCTGCCTGATCGAGGTGCAGGTGACGGGCACGGCCAACGATGCCGGGGCGATCACGGTCGCCCGCACCGTCTGTGGCTCGTCCCTGGTGAAATGTGCCATCCATGGCCGCGACCCCAACTGGGGCCGGATCTTGGCGGCGGCCGGCCGCTCCGGCGTGGCCTTCGACCCCGGCGCCGTGGCCCTCTGGCTGGGGGAGCACCAACTGATGGCCGCCGGCCAACCCCTGGCCTTTGATCGCCCTGCCGCCTCCACCTACATCCGGGAGCGGGCCGCCGCCGCCTATCTGCAGGACGACACCGTGGTGATTCGCCTCAACGTCGGCGCTGGACCCGGCCAGGGGAGCGCCTGGGGGTGTGATCTTTCGGATCAATATATCCGCATCAATGCCGATTACACGACCTAATTAGTTGCCTCAGGGGCCTTGCGCTGGGTTCTGTTTTGTATTTTGGGTGGTAGCCTGACCTCTGGGCAGTTCGTCGATCCAGGCTGCTTTGGGGCCGCCGGCCGTTTGGCTGAGGGGGGGTAAGGGGCGGCGTTAGTGCTGGATTGGGGCTGGTTGGCGGCTTGCTTGGGCCGGGCGGCCTAGGGCAGGTCAACGCCAGGCCCCCTACCCCTGGCAGGATGCCCGCAGCGATCGGGTGGGATGGGATGGCCAAGGCCGCGCCAGCGCCGCAGCGGCGTCCTCGCCCCTGGGTGGGGCCGCTGGTGGTGGGGGTTTGCTTTGGCCTGGGCTACGGGGTGAGCCAGCGCCTGTTCAACCTGCAGGTGGGTGAACTGGTGCACTTCGGTCGCAACTTCGATGTGCAGCCGTTCCCGGGGTCCAGCCTCGAGAGCCTGCGGTCGCGGTCCGGCTCCCCCAGCGAGTCGATCCGCGCTGACCTGGAATTCCTGGACCAACAGCGCCTGCAGGCCGAGGAAGCCGCCCAGGCTGAGGCTGAGGCGAAGCTGGCCTCCCCTAGCCCGGATGGGGGCCTAGTTCCCTTGGAGCTGGCCCCAGGCCCCGCCGCCGACCAGGACCCCCCCAGCGCGCCAGACCTGCCGCCGCCGCCGCCGACCGCCCCCAGTGCCCCCTCCTTGCCAGCGGCCCCGGCCGCCAGCCCCGGTAGCCGGCCCTGATCTGCCACAGTTTCACCAGCCTTTTCCTTTGCCTGGCCGGCCCCCATGCCTGCGCCCCAGTCCCTGATTCAGGCCGCCCTCAATCGTCTGGTGGTGCGCGTCGGTAGCGGCCTGGCCGATGCGGCCGCCGAGCTGGCCCTGCTGGCCCAGGACGCCCCCGGGCGGCTAAGCCGCGAGTGGCAGTTGTTTGTTGAAGAGGTGGAGTTGGAGGCCGATCGCCTCGACCATGGCGAGCCGTCCTCGCCCCCACCCGGGACTGAACCCTGGTCGGCCGATGGCCCGGCGGGTTTCCCGGGTCCTGGCGCCAGCGGCACCGAGCCCCTCGCCGAGCCCCAGGACCAGATCGACCAGCTGCGGGCCCAGGTGGCCGCCCTGGCGCGCCAGCTCGAGGAGCGCACCTGATGGCGCGCCTGCTGGCGGGCCTGCGCAGCGTCCGGCGCTCCCTGCGCATCTGGCTGTCGATGCTGCGCCTGCTGGCCGGCCTCTGGGCCGACGGCGCCGATTGGACCTACCGCGGCGGTGTCACCCCGGAGCGCCGGGCAGCCCGCCAGCAACGGCGGGCCCATTGGCTCACCGGTGAGCTGTTGGGCCTGGGATCGGCCTTTATCAAGCTCGGCCAACTTCTGTCGGCCCGGCCCGATGTGCTGCCGGCCGGCTATGTGGAGGAGCTGGCCCGGCTGCAGGACCAGGTACCCGCCTTCCCCTTTGCGGTGGCCCAGCAGTTGCTGGAGCAGGAGCTGGGTGAACGCTGTGTCGAGGTGGTGGATCTGGAGGAGAGCCCGCTCGGGGCCGCCAGCCTGGCCCAGGTGCACCGGGCCAGCCTGCGCAGCGGTCGCCAGGTGGTGTTCAAGATCCAGCGGCCTGGCCTGGAGCGCCTGTTCCGGCTCGACCTGGAGGTGTTGCAGCAGATCGCCGCCGTGTTGCAGCGCCATCCCCGCTGGGGTCAGGGCCGCGACTGGGTCTCGATCGCCCAGGAGTGTCGCCGGGTGTTGCTGCGGGAGCTGGATTTCCGCCTGGAAGCCGAACATGCGGCCCGCTTCCGCCAGCAATTCCTCGAGGACCGCGGCATCCGCATTCCGGGGGTGGTGTGGGAGCTCACCACCCGGCGGGTGCTCTGCCTTGATTACGTGCCCGGCATCAAAATCACCGACCGCGAGGCCCTGATCGAGGCCGGCATCGACCCGGCGGCCGTGGCCGAAAAGGGGGCGGCCAGTTACCTGCAGCAGTTGGTGCGCTTCGGCTTCTTCCACGCCGATCCCCACCCAGGCAACCTGGCCGTGGCCCGCGATGGGGCCCTGATCTACTACGACTTCGGCATGATGGGCCAGATCTCCCAGCGGCTGCGTAGTCGCCTGGGACGCATGGTGACCGCCGCCGCCGCCCGCGACGCTGGAGGCCTGGTGGTCGAGTTGCAGGCGGCCGGTGTGATCGCCACGGGCATCGATCCGGGGCCGGTGCGCCGGTTGGTGCGGGTGATGCTCACCGATGCCCTCACGCCGCCATTCGATGCCAACGTGCTGGCCAAGTTGTCGGGGGATCTCTACGACCTGGTTTACGGCCAACCGTTTCGCCTGCCCTCGGAGCTGATCTTCGTGATGCGGGCCCTCTCCACCTTCGAGGGGGTGGGCCGCAGCCTCGATCCCGGCTTTAGCCTGATTGCCATCGCCCGCCCTTACCTGCTTCCCCTGATGACCGCAAGCGGCAGTGGCCCCAACGACCTGATCAACCAGCTGGGTCGCCAGGCGGCCGAGGTGGGCAGCCGCGCCCTCGGGATTCCGCGCCGCCTGGAGGAAAGCCTGGCCCGCATCGAGCAGGGTGACCTCCAGGTGCAGATCCGCGCCGGTGAAACCGACCGGCTGCTGCGTCGCCTGGCCGTGGCCCAGCAGGTGGCGGGCCAATCCTTCCTGCTGGGCGCCCTGGCCGTGGCGGCGGCGATGCTCGGCGCCAGCACCCGGCCAGCCCTAGCGGCGATCCCGCTGGCGGTAGGCCTGCCGGTGGGCCTGGGCTGGCTGAAGCTGCAGGGACGGCTCAAGCGCGACCTGCGCCTGGAAAAATTGCCTGGAGCCCAGGCCCCTGCTGGCCCTGATTCCCCGGCAACCTGAGAGGTCAACCCGATCAGGCGCCCTTGGCACGCGGGGAATGGGTGCCTGGCGCCATCGCCGGGCCCTGAATGCAAGGGTTCTTCCGGGTGACGCCGGGCGAACAGCTGGGGCCTCAGCCCTTGCCGCGGGGGCCCCGGTCTTCGGCGCCGGCGTAGACGGCCTGGCTGCCCAGTTCATCTTCGATGCGCAGCAGCTGGTTGTACTTGGCGACCCGGTCGCTGCGGCTGAGCGATCCGGTCTTGATCTGGCCGGCCCGGGTGGCCACGGCCAGGTCGGCGATGGTCGTGTCCTCGGTTTCACCGCTGCGGTGGCTGATCACGCTGGTGTAGCCGGCCCGGCCGGCCAGGTCGATGGCCTGCAGGGTTTCGGTGAGGGAGCCGATCTGGTTGACCTTGATCAGGATCGAGTTGGCGATGCCCTGGTCGATGCCCCGCTGCAGGCGGCTGCTGTTGGTCACAAACAAGTCGTCGCCCACCAGTTGCACGGTCTTGCCGAGGCGCTCGGTGAGCAGGCTCCAGCCCTCCCAGTCGTCTTCGGCCAGGCCGTCCTCGATCGAGACGATCGGGTAGCGGCTCACCAGCTGGGCCAGCTGGTCGACCATCTCGGCGCTGGTGTAGCTGGCGCCGCCGAAGGCGTAGCGGCCGTCTTTGTAGAACTCCGTGCTGGCCACATCGAGGGCGAGGGAAATCTGGTCGCCGGGGCGGTAGCCCGCCTTTTCAATCGCCTGGATCAGCAGTTCCCCGGCGGCGTCGTTGCCGGCCAGATCCGGTGCAAATCCGCCCTCATCGCCCACGGCCGTGGAGAGGCCCTGGGCGGAGAGCAGGCCCTTGAGGGTGTGGAACACTTCGGCGCCCATGCGCAGGGCCTCGCGGAAGCTGTTGGCGCCGTGGGGCACCAGCATGAATTCCTGAAAATCCAGGTTGTTGGAGGCGTGGGCGCCGCCGTTGATCACGTTCATCAGCGGCACCGGCAGCAGGGTGGCCATCGGGCCGCCCAGGTACCGGTAGAGGGGCAGGCCCACCCCGTTGGCGGCGGCCCGGGCCACGGCCATGCTCACGGCCAGCACGGCATTGGCGCCCAGGGCCGATTTGTTGTCGCTGCCATCGAGTTCGGCCATGGCCGCATCGACCGTGCCTTGGTCGAGGGCGCTGAGGCCCAATAACGCCGGGGCGATCTTCTCTTCCACATTGCTGACGGCCTGGAGCACCCCCTTGCCGAAGTAGCGCCTGGCATCGCCATCGCGCAGCTCGTGGGCCTCGTGGGCGCCGGTGCTGGCGCCACTGGGCACAATCGCCCGACCGCTGGCACCCCCTTCGAGCAGCACCTCCGCTTCAACGGTTGGGGTGCCACGGGAATCGAGAACTTCCCGGGCCACGATGGAATCGATGACGAGGTCGAGGGAGTCGATCACAACAGGCCAAATGGGATTGGACCGATCCTATGGGCCGCCCCCCTCCGGCCATTTGTGCCGGTTGGCACTGAATGCGGGCTGGTTGCAGGCAGCGGGCTGGAGAGAATGGCGACACCCCATCTGGCCAGCCCCATGCGTTTGCTCCACACCATGCTGCGGATTACGGATCTGGAGCGCTCCCTCAGCTTCTATACCGAAGTGATGGGCATGGAGTTGTTGCGCCGCCGCGATTACCCCGGCGGCCGTTTCACCCTGGCCTTCCTGGGCTACGGCAAGGAAGCCGACACGGCCGTGATTGAACTCACCCACAACTGGGATACCAGCAGCTATGACCTGGGCACGGCCTACGGCCATATCGCGATTGGTGTCGACGACATCGTGGGCACCTGTGACGCGATCCGCAGCAAGGGGGGCCAGGTGGTGCGCGAACCCGGGCCGATGAAGGAGGGCGGCACGGTGATCGCCTTCGTGGAGGACCCCGATGGCTACAAGCTGGAGTTGATCCAGCTCGCCTCCCGCGCCCATGCAACCTGATCCCAGCGCGCCCTCAGGCGTGGCAGCGGCCCTGGCTCCGGTTGGGGTTAGGCCCCTGGCAGGGGAACGGGCTCCAGCACGGCACAGGTTTCAGCAATCCCAGGGCCAATGACTTCAGCACTGACGTCCACTGGCAATCCCGGCGCCGATCCGGGCCGCGGCAGCCTCACCGCCGAGCCGGATCGCTTCAGTGAGGCGGCCTGGGAGCTGCTGCTCGCCAGCCAGGAGCAGGCCCGCCGCTGGCGCCATGGCCAGATGGATGTGGAGCACCTCATGCAGGTGTTGTTCAGTGATCCGCGCTATGGGGCCTGGATTGACCCCTTGCCGCTGCAGCCCGAGCGCCTGCTCGATCGGCTCGATGCCTTTTGCGCCGACCAGCCCAGTAGCTCCGGCGCCCAGCTGTTCGTGGGTGAGGCCCTCGAGGACCTGCTGGAAGCGGCCGACCGGCGCCGGGCCAGCTGGGGCTCCCGCTGGCTGGATGGGCCCCACCTCTTGCTGGCCCTGCTCGATGAGCCCCGGTGCGGCGCCTCCCTGCTGGCCGCCGAGGGTCTGACCGAGGAGCTGCTGCTGCGCCAGCTGCGCAGCGCCGGTGGTTCGAGCGAGCGCCGGGGTCCGGAACCTGCGGTGTCGCGATCACTCCCCCAGCCGGCCGTGCCACCGCGCTCGCTGGAGCCGGGGCGTCGCCCTGGGGGCGGGTCGGGCCTGGAGCGGGGGCGCCGGCCGGCCGATGACTGGATTGATGCCCCAGAGGGGGGCGGGGCGCCGCCGGCTGGCCGCCCGCATGGGGGAGCCCTGGTCCGCTCGCCGGCTGGTTCGTTTGTCGGCCCTTCGGCAGGCGCTTCCCTGGCCCGTCCAGGGGCCAGCTCCCAGGCCCCTGGCTCCGGGCCGGTGGCGGAGCCAAGCGAGGGCCAGGGGGCCCTGCGCCTGGAGCGGGAGCCCGGCGCCCTGGAGGCCTATGGCCGCGACCTCACCGCCGCCGCCCGTGCCGGCGAGCTCGATCCGGTGATCGGCCGCGACACCGAAATCCGCCGCCTGATCCAGGTGTTGTCGCGCCGGGGCAAGAACAATCCGGTGTTGATCGGGGAGCCCGGCGTGGGCAAAACGGCGATTGCCGAATTGCTGGCCCAGCGGATTGTGGCCGGTGAGGTGCCCGATTCGCTCAAGGGCCAGCGGCTGATCGCCCTCGACCTCGGCGCCCTGATTGCTGGGGCCAAGTTCCGCGGCCAGTTCGAGGAACGGTTGCGCAGCGTGTTGATGGAGGTGGCCGCCAGGGAGGCCACCGAAAGCGGCGCCGGCGTGATCCTGTTCATTGATGAGCTGCACACGGTCGTGAGCAGCGACCGCTCCAGCGCCGACGCCGGCAGCATCCTCAAGCCGGTGCTGGCCCGGGGCGATCTGCGCTGCATCGGCGCCACCACGGCCGAGGACTACCGCCGCACGGTGGAGAAGGATCCGGCCCTGAACCGCCGTTTCCAGCAGGTGCTGATTAAGGAGCCGGGCCGGGAGGAGAGCACCCAGATCCTGCGCGGCCTCAAGGAGCGCTACGAGCTCCACCACGGCGTCACGATCACCGATGGGGCGGTGGTGGCCGCCACCCAGCTGGCCGACCGCTACATCAGCGACCGCTGCCTGCCCGATTCGGCCATCGACCTGATCGATGAGGCCGCCGCCCAGCTGAAGATGGAGGCCACCTCCAAGCCGCGGCTGGTGGAGGAGGCCGAAGCCGAGTTGCGGCGCGTGGAACTGGCCCTGTTGGCGGCCGAGGCGGCTCCGATGGCGGAACGGCTGCAGCTGCAGGAGCAGCGACAGCTCGCGATCGAAACCCTCCAGGACCGGCAGCAGCGCTGGCAGGCGGAGCGGGCCCAGCTGGCCGAATGGCGCCAGTTGCTGGTGGATGACGGCGAGCTGCGCCAGGCGATCGCCGAGGCGGAGCGCGATGGCGACCTGGAGGAGGCGGCCCGGCTCGAATACGACCAGCTCCATGGGGTGCAGCAACGGCGTCTGGATCTGGAGCAGGAGCTCCAGGCCGATCGGGCCAGCGGCCTGTCCCTGTTGCGTGAGCAGGTGGAGGCCGATGACATCGCCGATGTGGTGGCCCGCTGGACCGGCATCCCGGTGCAGCGGCTGCTGGCGGGTGAACGCCAGAAACTGCTGGAGCTGGAGCAGCGCCTGGCCGAACGGGTGATCGGCCAGCCCGAGGCGGTGGCGGCGGCGGCGGCGGCGATCCGCCGCGCCCGGGCCGGCATGAAGGATCCGCGCCGGCCGGTGGGGTCCTTCCTGTTCCTTGGCCCCACGGGCGTGGGCAAAACGGAACTGGCCAAGGCCCTGGCCGCGGCCCTCTTCGATGAGGAGGAGGCCCTGGTGCGGCTCGACATGAGCGAATTCATGGAGCGCAATGCGGTGGCTCGCTTGCTCGGGGCCCCCCCGGGCTACGTGGGCTACGAGGAGGGCGGTCAGCTCACCGAGGCGGTGCGGCGCCGGCCCTATGCGGTGTTGCTGCTGGATGAGGTGGAGAAGGCCCACCCCGATGTCTTCAACATCCTGCTGCAGGTGCTCGATGACGGCCGCCTGAGCGATTCCCAGGGGCGCACGGTCGATTTCCGCCACACGGTGGTGGTGATGACCAGCAACCTGGCCAGTCGGGCGATCTTGGACAGCGCCCGGGCCGCCAGTGGCGCCCAGCCCTCTGCCGAGGAGCAGGCTGCCCGCGACGCGGCCCTGGCTGAGGCGGTGGACCGGGCCCTGGCCCAGCAGTTCCGCCCGGAGCTGCTGAACCGCATTGATGAGGTGATCCGCTTTAGGCCCCTGCGGCCCGAGGACCTGGCCCGAATCGTGCACCTGCAGCTAGCCGAACTGGCCGCCCTGTTGCAGGAGCAAAACCTTGTGTTGCAGGTGGACGAGGCCGTGGTGGGCCGCCTGGCCCGCCAGGGTTATGAGCCCGAATACGGGGCCCGCCCCCTGCGGCGCCTGCTGCGCCGCAGCCTGGAGAACCCCCTGGCCACCGAGCTGCTGGAGGAGCGCTTCGTCGGCTACTGGGGGGTGCGGGTGAGCGGGGCCCCCGGTGACGACCAGGGCCTGGAGCCCCTGCTGTTCACGCCCCTGGTCGACCCTGCGCTCCAGGCCGGGAGCGACCAGCCCGATGGGCCAGCCGACGGGGCTGGGGCGGGCGCCGGCGCTGGGCCCGGGGGCGGGTTTGCGGGGGGTGGGAACCAGATCCGGTAGGGTGATTGTTTGCCGGTGTGTCAACCCTCACCGGTGTGACTCCCTGCCGTGGATCAGCGCTCCCCCTCACCCCAGGCTCCGGACGACTCCTTGCCCCAGGCAGAGGCGGTTGCCGACGTGGCTGCGGCCAGCGATGGCGACGGGGCTGGGGGCACTGATGACGGCTTCGTCGCGTCGACCCTGGCCGAGCTGCGCAAGGTCGTGTGGCCCAGTCGCCAGCAGCTCTTCAGTGAATCGGTGGCGGTGATTTTGATGGTGACGCTCTCCGCCTTCGCCATTGCCGCCGTCAGTCGCTTTTACGGCTGGGCCTCCAGCCAGATCTTCCGCTGAATCCCCCTTTCCCGACTCCCGTGTCTGACGTCGATTTCGCCACCGCCGATCCGGCCCTCGCCGCCGCCCCCGGGCTGGGCGAGGACGAAGCGCTTGCCCCTGCTACCCCTGTTGTGTTGGACCTGGGCGCCGCATCGGAGAGCGCTGGTGAGGAGACCCGGCCCCAGGTGGCCCGCTGGTATGCGGTGCAGGTGGCCTCCAGCTGTGAGAAGAAGGTGAAGGCCACCCTGGAGCAACGGGCCGTCACCCTGGGCGTCGACAGCCGGATCCTGGAGATCGAGATTCCCCAGACCCCGGCGGTGAAGGTCAAAAAAGACGGCAGCCGCCAGTCCACCGAGGAAAAAGTGTTCCCGGGCTATGTGCTCGTGCGGATGATTCTCGATGAGGACACGATGATGGCGGTGCGCAGCACCCCGAACGTGATCAACTTCGTGGGCCAGGAAGAACGGCGCGCCACCGGCAAGGTGCGCGGCCACATCAAACCGCGGCCCCTTAGCCGCCAGGAGGTGGATCGCATCTTCCGCCGCGCCGCCGAGAAGAAGCCTGTGGTGAAAGTCGATCTCACCGAAGGCGACCAGATTCTGGTCACCGCCGGTCCGTTCAAGGACTTCCAAGGCGAAGTGATCGAAGTGTCGGGGGAACGCAGCAAGCTCAAGGCCCTGCTCTCGATCTTTGGCCGGGAAACCCCGGTGGAACTCGAGTTTTCCCAGATCAGCAAACAGAGCTGATCCCCAGCGGCCGTCTCCCTGCGGAGGGCGGCCCTTGGCGATTCACCCCCCACGGGTGGCTCGCTCCAGCGCCAGTCCTTTTGGGCTGGCGATCCGCAGCTCCCACCCCAGGGAGGTCCGATCCGCACTCCCGCTGGGGAGTCCTGTCCCGTAACACTGCCGATGGCCAAGAAAGTCGTTGCCATTATCAAGCTGGCGCTCAATGCCGGCAAAGCCAACCCCGCACCACCGGTGGGCCCTGCCCTCGGTCAGCACGGGGTCAACATCATGGCCTTCTGCAAGGAGTACAACGCCCGTACTCAAGAGAAAGCTGGCTATGTGATCCCGGTTGAGATCTCCGTTTACGAAGATCGCAGCTTCACCTTCATCACCAAGACGCCCCCCGCGTCGGTGTTGATTTCCAAGGCCGCCGGTATCGAGAAGGGTGCCCCCACATCCGCCAAGGGAGCCGTGGGTGCCATCAGCCAGGCCCAGCTCGAAGAGATCGCCAAAACCAAGCTGCCCGACCTCAACTGCACCAGCGTTGAAGCGGCCATGCGCATCATCGCCGGCACAGCCCGCAACATGGGCGTCGCCGTCCAGGACTAAAGCGCCGGCCGCGACCCTGGGGCTCCCCCAGCCGCAATCCGGAAGCCCAGTCCCGATCCCGTACCAGTTCCCTAGCCCAACGCTGCCCAGCCCCAGGCTCCCCAGCCGCAAGCCAGTCAGTCCAAGGCTTGTCAGCCCAGCGCTGACCCGTTCCCCATTCACCCCATTCGGGGGAGACCCCAACCGGTCGCCCGCACCCCGTTCCCGCCATGCCAAAAGTTTCCAAACGCTATTCAGCCCTGCTGGGCTCGATCGAAGAGCGGGCCTATGCCCCCCTCGATGCCCTTGAACTGGTGAAGCAGAACGCCACCGCCAAGTTCGATGAAACGATCGAGGCCCATGCCCGCCTCGGCATCGACCCCAAATACACCGACCAGCAGCTGCGCACCACCGTCGCCCTGCCCCACGGCACCGGCCAGGCGATTCGTATTGCCGTGATTGCCCGGGGTGAGAAAGTGGCCGCCGCCAAGGCCGCCGGCGCCGACCTGGCTGGTGATGACGAGCTGGTCGACGCGATTGCCGCCGGTCAGATGGACTTCGACCTGCTGATCGCCACCCCGGACATGATGCCCAAGGTGGCCAAGCTAGGCCGGGTGCTCGGCCCCCGGGGCCTGATGCCGAACCCCAAGGCCGGCACCGTGACCGCTGACCTGGCGGGCGCCATCAACGAATTCAAGGCCGGTAAGCTCGAGTTCCGGGCGGACCGCACCGGCATCGTGCACGTGCGTTTCGGCAAGGCCAGCTTCAGTGGCGACAACCTGCTCGACAACCTCAAGGCCCTGCAGGAAACGATCGACCGCAACAAGCCCAGTGGCGCCAAGGGCCGCTACTGGAAGAGCCTCTATATCACCTCCACCATGGGCCCCTCGGTCCAGGTCGATGTGACCGCCCTCCAGGACATCAAGAAGGAAAGCTGAGCCGGCCCGGGGCCCAGGTCCCTGCCGTGCCGTCTTGGCGTCCCCTCACCCCTGTCGACCGTGGCTGCTGCCCGTTCGGCGGGGGTTTTTCTTGGCTCGCCCGGGGGGTTGGGGCTGGTTTTGTTCTCCGGGCTGGCCGGGCGTGGCGGAGGGTCGGCCAGGCCCCCTGTGTTGTAAATTAATGGGCTGGCGAAAGCCAGAGGGCACGCGCCCTACCCAAGACAGCAGGTGAGCTGGGTGTCCCTGGTTTCAGGGTTGCCAAGGTCATAAGTCCTGCCGAGGTGCTCGCAAGATTTTTGGACCTGATCGGGGCTTGGCCCTGGAACGGCCGGAATGACAGGCGGCCTCGACAACGGGTTCCTTCGGGAACAGGTTGTTTTCTGGGGCCGCGTTCCCGGCTTGTTCCCCCGATCCGTTCCACTTCCTATGGGCCGCACGCTGGAGAACAAGCAACAGATCGTCGAAGAGCTCAAGGGGCTCCTCGGTGAGGCCGAACTGGCGGTGGTCCTTGATTTCAAGGGTCTCTCCATCAAGGAAATGTCTGATCTGCGGGTTCGCCTTCAGGCCAGCAACGGCACATGCAAGGTCACCAAAAATACCTTGATGCGCCGGGCCATTGATGGCAACAGCGCCTGGTCGGAACTCGATTCCCTGCTCACCGGTACCAACGCGTTCGTCCTGGTCAAGGGCGATGTCGGCGGTGCGGTGAAGGCCATTCAGTCCTTCCAGAAGGACACGAAGAAGTCGGATGTGAAAGGGGGCCTTTTCGAAGGCAAACTCCTTTCCCTCAAAGACATTCAGGCCATCGGGGATCTGCCCTCCAAGGAGGTGCTCATGGCCCAGATCGCCGGTGCGATCAATGCCGTGGCCACCAAGGTTGCAGTGGGCATCAACGAAGTTCCATCCGGTCTTGCTCGGGCGCTCAAGCAGCACGCCGAAGGCGAAGGCAGCTGAGATCGCCCCCTGCGGTTACGCAGATTGCGATTCCACTGAGCTCCACCGATCCAACTGTTCACCCAACAGATCTGTTGCTGATTCCCAACCATGTCTACCAAAACTGACGAGATTCTCGAATCCCTGAAAACCCTTTCACTGCTAGAAGCTTCCGAGCTTGTTAAGCAGATCGAAGAGGCTTTCGGTGTGTCCGCCGCAGCGTCCGCTGGCGTTGTGATGGCTGCAGCGCCTGCTGCTGCCGCTGAAGCCGTTGAAGAGCAGACCGAATTCGACGCCATCCTTGATGGCTTCGATGCGGCTGCCAAGATCAAGGTCCTCAAGGCCGTCCGCGAAGTCACCGGCCTCGGCCTGGGCGAAGCCAAGGCCCTGGTCGAAGGCGCTCCTACCCCCATCAAGGAAGGGGTGTCCAAGGCCGATGCCGAGGCCATCAAGAAGGCCGTCGAAGAAGTCGGCGGCAAAGTCACGATCAAGTGAGCCTGGTTTGCTGGTGAATGGCCCCCCGGGTCCCTCACCAGCCCCATGGCCGCGCTTGGGCCGATCGGGGCCGGTCCTGCGGGGCTGGCCCTTTTTTTTGGCGCTTGCCAGAGCCTGCCCCTGGCCCCCCGATACGGACTCAAAAAATTGGACAAAAAAAAGCCCCGCCGAAGGCAGGGGCTTTGAGTTAGGAACGGTTTTCGGGAGTCTGTCCTCGTTTCGACCCCGAAAAGTCGTTCCGCACTCCTCACACCCAAGAACCTTAAGGGCTTGGCCAAGGGGGTGGGGCGGGCCCTGGGCCGCTGCGGCAACTGTCCGCGGGGCCCCTGGTGGCCTCACTCCCTGAACGGAATCACCTGCAGGGCGATCGGACCGTCGCCGCCGCTGCGCCCCCCCTGGGGGCCCGGCAGGGAGCCATAGCCAGGAGACAGGCTGCTGGAGGGGCCACCTACTGGGGAACCCGCCACCTGGGCACTGCTCGCGAGCAGGCGGGCCAGGGGGGTGGCGTTGGCGAAATACACATGGCTAAGGGCCTGCTGGCCAAAGAGGCGGCGCTGCAATTCCCAGCCTGGTTCCAATTGCAGGGCGACGAAACCATCGCGGTCGCGCCGGCTGAGGCGACCCTTGCCCACGAGTAGGTCCGTTGATTCGTTCGGGTTCATGGCCAGCAGCTGCAGGCTGGTGCCCTGTTGATGCAGCCGCAGCCGGTAGCTGCCGCCCAGGTCGTTCTCGCCTACCCGCAGCGAATAGCCATTGCTATCGAGGTAACGGCTGCAGATACCGGTGTAGTCGAAGCGGTTCAGGGCCGGGTCCACCAAGCCATCGGCGCGGCTTTCCCAGCATCGGGGCCGGGGGGCGAGCTGCTCGAGCACCAGTAGGTTCCAGTCGCTGCGGCCCACGGGCTTGGCCAGCACGGCAAAGCGGCTCCGATCGAGCGGCTGGCTGGTGAACAGATTGCCGGCGAGGCCCTGGGGTAGCAGGCTGACACTGGCGCCCGCCGCTAGGACCGTGAGCCCCAGCCATGGGAGGTAGGTTCGCTGCATGGGGAAGGCTCCTCAACGACGCACTAGACCCGCTTTGTACCAGACCCTGCCGGAGCGGCCCAGTGACCCCTGACCAGTCCCTACCCCGGGTGGTGGCCGCCGCCTGCGATGGCGCCTGCAGCGGCAACCCCGGACCCGGCGGCTGGGGCAGCTTGCTGCGCTTTGAGGATGGCAGCGTCCAGGAATTCGGGGGGGCCGACCCAGCCACCACCAACAACCGCATGGAGCTCAAGGCGGCCCTGGTCCTGCTGGAGTGCCTCAAGGATTTGCCCTGCCATCCCAGCCTGACGATCCGCACCGATAGCCGCTACGTGATCGATGGCTTCTCTAAGTGGATGGCGGGCTGGAAGCGCAAGGGCTGGCGCACCGCTTCCGGGTCACCGGTGCTGAATCGCGAGCTCTGGGAGGCCCTCGATCGGGCCCGTTTGCCGGGGGTGCCGTTCACCTACGTGAAAGGCCATAGCGGTGATCCCGACAACGATCGCTGTGATGCGATTGCGGTGGCCTTTGCCAAGGGGGGCCGGCCGGCCCTGGCCCAGGCCAGCCCGGTTGGGGCCGGGGCGCCAGCGCAGCCAGCTACCCAGCCAGCAACCCAGTTCCCAGCCAAGGCCGCCCCCAAGGCCAGGGTCAATTCCAGGGTTGGGAAAGTTACGGAGCAGGCTGGCGAGCCCGGGGCAGGGAAGGTTCAGTCGCTGCTGGGGGCCGATCGGGTTGGCCTTGCCGAACCAGTGCCCGAACCAGTTCCGGAGCCGGCGCCTTTGGCCCTGGGCCAGCTGCTCAGCCGCCTGGAGCTGGCCGACCGCCTGGCGGTGGGGGGATACTCCCTCAGCCTGGTGGAACTGGCCCAGCTGGTTCAATTGCCGATCAAGCAGCTGGCCGAGAAGGCCACAGCCTGGACCTGGCGGGATTGGCAGGTGCTGCCAAATGCCGATGGTCGTTGGCGCCTGGAGCGTGACGCGGCAGGATCGGAACCCAAGACCCCCGGGACCTGAGGCCATGGCAGCGCCAAACCCGGCTGAAGTCCCTTCAGGCCCTGATTCCGGCCCAGGGGCTGCCACCAGCACGGCTGGCCTCTACCGCCAGTGGGTGGGCCCCCTGCTCAGCCGAGATGACGGCGCCGACGCCGAGCAGCTCAGCCAGCTGACCCTGGCGGCCCTGGGCCAGGCCTCCCTGCGGCGCCACTGGCCCCTGGTGGCCGGCAGTTTGGCCGGCCTGGGGGCCGAGCTGCAGCGGCGCGATCTGCGCCTGGAGCAGAGCCTGTTTGGCTGCCGTTTTGCCAATCCGGTCGGCCTGGCCGCCGGCTTCGATAAGAACGGCGTGGCCGCCGGGATCTGGCACCAGTTTGGTTTTGGCTTTGCCGAACTGGGCACGATCACCTGGCAGGCCCAGGCCGGCAATCCCCGGCCGCGCCTGTTCCGGCTGGCGGCGGAGCGGGCGGCCCTCAACCGCATGGGCTTCAACAACATCGGCGCTGAGGCGGTGCTGCGGTCGCTGGAACGGCAGGCCCTGGAGCCGCCAGGCCAGCGGCCGGCGGTGTTGGGCCTGAACCTGGGCAAATCCAAGGCCACCCCCCTGGAGCTGGCCGCCGACGACTACGCCTCCTCCCTGGAGTTGCTGGCACCCCTGGCCGATTACGCCGTGATCAATGTCAGTTCGCCGAACACGCCGGGGCTGCGCGAGCTGCAGGGGGAGGCCCCGTTGCGCCGGCTGGTGGAACGGCTGCGGCGGTTGCCGGCCTGCCCACCCCTGCTGGTCAAGATTGCCCCCGACCTGGAGGACGAGGCCATTGATGGCATTGCCCGCCTCGCCTACGAGGAGGGCTTGGCCGGTGTGATTGCGGTGAATACCAGCCTGGATCGCTTTGGCCTGGAGGGGCGCCGCCTGGCCCAGACCGGCCGCACCCTGGCGGAGGAAGCGGGCGGCCTGAGTGGGGCGCCCCTGCGGCACCGGGCCCTGGAGGTAATCCGGCGGCTGCGGGCGACGGCGGGCCCGGCCCTGCCCCTGATCGGTGTGGGCGGTATTGATTCAGCCCAGGCGGCCTGGGAGCGGATCACGGCGGGGGCCTGCCTGATCCAGGTTTATACCGGCTGGATCTATGGCGGGCCGGCCCTGGTGCCGGCGATTCTGGAGGGGCTGCTGACCCAGCTCGATCGCCATGGGTTCCGCCACATCGGTGAAGCGGTCGGCAGTGGGGTGACTTGGCGCTAAACAACCTATAAACTTGCTTCGGTTGCAAGTAGCCACTCTTGGTGTTTGCCGGAGTCGTTGATCGGCTGATACCGCTACAAGCCTGGTTATTCCCAGCTCGGGTCCTGCTCGAGCTCGATGACCGCTTCATCACCTTGCTTGCCCTGCACCAGCGGGGTGCCGTCCCCACGGTCAAGTCGCTCGAGCGGATTCCCTTGCCGGCTGGCATTTGTGACCAGGGCATGCCGGTGCGGACCGAGGCCCTGGCCGATTTGATCGGCGACTTGCTGGTGGAACGGGGTTTTGCCGGAGCCCGGGTGGCGGCGGTTTTGCCCGATCTGGCGACCGAATGGCACCCAGTGCAATGGCCTGGGGCTGACTGGCCCGAGGATCCCCGTCGCCTGTTGATTCAGCGGGGCCAGGAGGCCGGTTTCCGCCTTACGGTCCAATCGGCCGATCTGCGCGTGATTCGCCTGGAGCCGGAGGCCGGTGCCACCTCGCCCAGCTCCCTGGTGATTGCGGTCCGCAAGGCCTTATTGCTGGGTTGGATTGAAACCTTTGCCACCGCAGATCTATGCCTCGATGGCCTGGAGGCGGGCCAGGTTTGCGTGGTGCGGGCCCTGGAGCCCCTGCTGAGCGACACACCGGACGACCAGGTGGTGGCGGTGCTCGAACTCGCGAAGGACCGGGGCCATTTGCTGTTGCTGCAGCGGGGGATTCCGGTCTATGGGCGGCGGCTGGCGGGCTCCATGGCTGGCATCGGTGTGCTGGCCAATGAGTTGGGGCGATCCGTTGACTTCTGGCGCCAACAGGAGCGGGGCGTGACCTCGGTTCAGCTCGTGTTGCATGGCTCCCAGGCCGCCCTAGCGGAGGAGGTGGTGGAGCCCCTCAAGCAACTCCTGCCGGCTTGGCAGGTGGTGGTAGCCGATCCGATCGCCCTGGGCTGGCTGGCGGCCCCCCCTGAACCGCCGATCCTGGCGGAGGGGTCGGTGCCGGCCGGGGTTGAGCTGTTGCGGCTGCTGGGGCTGGCCCTGGTGGAGGCCGATCGATGAGCAGCCTGTTCCACGGCCCCATCGATTTGCTGAGGCAGCGCCGCCTGGAGGTCGGCTTGCCCGGCGACCCGCCCAGAACCAAACCGGCCTGGCAACTGATGCTGGCGGGAGGCCTGTTTGGGGGTGCCCTGCTCTTGCCTGCCTTGGGCGTGCAACTCGTCCTGGGGTATTGGGAGTCCAAAGTTGCTATCCAACTGGACCAACTGAATTCTTCGCCCGCCAGGCTCAAGGCCCTTGATGAGCAACTCAAGAGTGTCCAGGCAGGGGCCAAAAGCCTGGAAACAAGTAACCAGGGTCTTGCTAATGGGCTTGTGAACGTGTCATCCGGTTCTGCCCTAATCGCCAACCTGATCCAGCTTGCCCCCAGTGGAGTGGAGTTGAAGGAGGTCTCTGTCGTCGGGCCTGGGCTTTCCCTGAAGGGTGGGGGGCATGATCCGGACGCGTTCCAGCGCATCAATGCCCTGCAGTTGCAGTTGGCCTATTCGCCGATGTTCCAACCGGATTCCGTCAAGGTTCTCAAGGTCAGCCGCGATGGGAGCAGGGGTGGATTGGCCCCCGGCCAGCTCAGTTTTGAACTCTCCAGCGGCTTCAAGACCCTGGACCCAGGGGCCCAGCTCAAGCAACTGCAACGGCTGGGGGCTAGCGGCATGGCCAGGCGCCTGCAGATTCTGCAGGCCGCAGGGGTGCTGCCATGACTAACCTCCAGGCCCAGGAGCCCAAGACCAGGCTGCAGTTGGCCCTCACTCGGGACAGGGTGCTTTGGGGGGTCCCCGCCCTGCTGGGCGGATTGGCGGCCCTGGGCACGGGGGTGTTTCTGGTTTTGCCTAGTTGGACCAAGCTCCAGGAGGAGCAGGCCCAACTGATCCGGCTCAGGGCCGTGGCCGCAAGCATTCCCCAGTTTCGGCGCAGGATCGAGCGCGCCGAGCAGCGCCAGCAGAATTCCCTGTTGCTGCAATCCAAGTTGCTGTCGTTGATCGCCGGCAGTGGGGATATATCCACCTTTTTGGCCCAGATCGGGGCGGAGGCCAGCCGCAGCGGCGTGCAACTGGATAGTTATGAGCCGATCGCAGAGGCCGCTACCGCCAAACCCGGCGCCAGTCCTGCTGCGCCAGCGGCACAGCCAGCGGCCCCTCCAGCGTCACCGCCAGCGGCCCCTCCAGCTGGCGGCCAGGCTCCGGCCCCCGCCGACCCCCTGCTGGCCCCGGGGTTGCAAAAAACCTCCCTGCTGATCACGGCCCATGGCCCAGCTCCCAACCTCTTGACCTTCCTGCGCCGGCTGGAGGCGCTCAGTTTGTTGGTGGTTCAGAGCGATCTCAGCCTCAAACAGGAGGCCGGGGCGGCCCCGGCCGGCCCAAGCCCTGCTCCGGTTCAAAGCTCGACAACCCTGAAGCTCAAGTTGGGCCTCTACTCCAGACAAGCTCCCCCTTCCTCCCCCAGACCAACGTCACCAGCCAGGTCATGAACTTGCCCTTGATGTCTAGTCTCCGCGGTTCCGCCCCCATACCCTGCGCCCAAGGTGATTGGGCAGTTCGCGTGATTCAACGTGGTTCCAGGCGCTGGTGGAACGGGGTCGGGACCGCTGGCCTGGGCTCCACCCAGCGCCGGGGATCCATAGCCGCTCTGCTGGTCTCCGCGGTCACCCTGCCGATTGCGGCCGTTCCCTTGCAGGCGGCTGTCGCGGGGCCAGGGGCCGAGGCATCCGGGGCTGCTCCTTGGATCTCCCAGGCAGCGGCCAGCAGCCAGCCCGGGCCCGGTGCCCAGCCGACGGCCCCCCAGGGGAGCGCCTCCCTGTTTCTCACCCTCCGGCGCCAGGCGGCCGGGGTGGATGTGGTGATTGAGGGCACGGGGGCCACACCGGTGTTGCAGCAGGGCCGCAATGGCAACGGCTGGGCCGGCCAACTAACCACCGCCAGCCCCGCCGTGTTGCGCTACGGGCCCCAGAACCTCTCCCTGCCGGAGGCCGGGATCCAGGGCATCAGCCTGCAGGGCAGTGGATCGAGCTATCAGCTCCAGGTGGTTCCCCTACCGGGGGTGCCCCTTGCCCGGCCCGTGATCGGCGCCGATGGGCGCAACCTGGTGATCAGCTTCAGCACCGTGCCCCAGCCCAGCAGCCAGACGGCCCGGCCCGATCTGCGCAGCCCCGGCAGCGTGCCCCAGCCCGCCTATGCCCCGGCCCTGCAGCCCCGGGCGGTGGCGCCGCCCTTGGGGGACATGGCCGTGGGCAGCATGGTGTTGCGCAATCGCGGCTTCATCAATCTCAAGGGCAATAAGGTGATCCTGAAAGTGCGCAATGCACCAGCCCGGGAAGTGTTGATGGCCCTAGCCGAGCGCGAGGGCTATGGATTTGTGTTTGTTAATGGCACCGATAAGGACGGCAAAGCCCTTGAGGGGCCCTCAAGCGAGGGGGCGCCGGTTACAATCTCCTTCAAAGACGAGCAATTTTCTAAGGCCTTCAATTCGGTGTTGCTTAGTGCCGGACTCCAGGCCCGGCTGGAGGGCAATTTGATTGTGGTGGGTCCCAATGTGCTGGGTCAGAGCTTCGGCACCCAGCTCTCAAAGGTGTATCGGCTCAACCAGGCTTCCGCCAGTTCTGCGGCCGATTACTTGGCCAGCTTGGGGGCTTCGATTACGAAAGTGTCCGTGATCACCAATGCTACCCAGACCGGCACGGCCCAGGGCAACCAGGTGGCCGGCGGCACCACCACCACCCAGACTGAAACCCAGCGGATCAGCACGACCGAAACCTATGGGGCCACCACGGGACCGCTCAGGGGCCTTAGTGGCACCACCGATTCCCGCCTACAGACGATCACGTTGGTGGGTGATCCCCTGGTGATTGCCGTGGCGGAGAATTATCTGCGGCAACTGGATCTACGCCAGCGACAGGTGGCGCTCTCGGTGAGGATTCTTGATATCAATTTGGGCAATAATTCTACCTTGAGCAATAGTTTTGCGTTTAGGAATGGCAATAATTTTATCGTTAGCGATAAGGGAAAGCTGATTAGCGCCTGGGGCAATCAGCTGCCTCCCACTACTGGTCAGTTTGACACCCTCTCTGGCGGCGCTTCCAGTGCCAAGCCCGTCTATGGAGAACCTCAAACAGTTGTGAGTCCTTTGTCTCCAGCGCCTGTGAATCCAGGCACGGCCTATACGGCCGATTCGTTCTATAATCTGCTTAACGCTACCATTACGTCTTCTTCAACCAAATTGCTGGCTTCGCCAACGCTGATTCTTACGGATAACCCCGAGTCGATTACTGGTGGAGCGGCGTCAACTGCCACGGTCGGTGCGGCCTTGAGCACGGCAACCATTGGTCGTGAGAGGTCTAATGAGGCCTTCGTTACCGTGGGCACCCAGGTACCCATTAGTTACAATGTTTCATCGGCGGCAACGGGTTCTTCTTCGAATGTGATCGCCTGCACCCCAAATTTTGGCACTGCTGGGTTGACCTTTGGGGCCAGGGTGAGTAAAATTGATGACAATGGTTTTGTCACCTTTAATTTATCGCCTTCCGTGTCGGCAAGCACGCCTGGCACGCCCGTCACTGGTTGTGGACCAATCAATATCTTGAGTGTCAGGCGCCTAGATACGGGTTCGGTGCGGGTACGGGATGGCCAAACGCTCATCCTCACTGGCGTGATTTCTGATTTTAATTCCCAGACAGTAGATAAATGGCCCATTCTGGGGGATCTTCCCTTAGTGGGTCAGTTCTTCCGGAGTTCAGGAGGTAGTCGTGAGAAGCGGGAGCTCGTGATTATGGTTACGGCCAATATCGTTAACGATACCGATGGTGGTGCTTACGGTTATGGCTATCAACCCGCCAGTGCCGAATCCAGGCAGCTGATGGGGGCTGGCCAAGGTCGGTTCTGAGGCCATTGATGGGCCCTAATCCAAGGGGCTCAAGTGGGTGTAGGCAGGGCTGGGGGAGTTGGGCCGCCTGGCTCAGATCCCCAACGGCACAAGGGCCTTGGCGGCTAGGGGAACCAGGAACTGGAAGGCGGCTAGGGCCCCCCCCACCAGCTGGGAGCCCACGCCGTTGCCTGATTTCTTCGGTGATTTGGGATCGTCTAGCAGCAGCTGGGAGGCTTTCTTGAGTTGCTCGGCTTCGCGGGGATCGCCCATGCGTTCGTAAAGAACACTGGCGTAGTTGAAGTCCTGGGCCGCCAGGTTGGTTTTGCCCTGTTCGCTGCGGGAAATGCCGCGGGCGATCCAGCTGATCGCCGCATCGGGCAGTTGGCGGATCGCCTCTGAGAAGAACTGTTCTGCTCGCGGATAGCGGCCCTGGTTGGCTTCGGCCACGCCGGCGTTATGCAGGGCTGCGTAGCCGAGCTGGCTGAGCTCCAGACCCCGGGCCTGCTGCCAGTGGCTCTGGGCTAGGCCTTGACGATCAAGCAGGGCCCCGGCCAGGTTGGCCTCGCGCAGGTCAGTGCCCAGCAGCAAGGCCCCCCGCAGGTCGGCGCCGCGTAAGGACGCCCCGGCCAGGGTGGTGAAGCTCAGGTCGGCGCCTGAGAGGTTGGCGCCATCGAGTTGGGAGCCGCTGAGGTTGGCCCGCTGCAGCTTGGCCCGGTGCAGGTTGGCGCCCTGGAGGTCGGCATGGACTAGGTCGGCATCCTGGAGGGCGCAGCCGGGGCAGCCGCGGCGATCGAGCAGGCGCATCACCTGGGCAGGATCGGCGGCCCAGCTCGGGGACTTGGCCAGGGTCCCAAGCCCAAGCAGGGTCCATGCCCCCAGCAGGCCAGCCAGGGCCAGGGGCCCTTGGCGGGGCTTCTGGGGCAGTAGGCGCGGCAGCGTCATCGGAGCTCCGGCAGTTGGGCCCGTTCTACCGACCTGCGCTTGAGCCGGCTGGTGGCGGCGGCCAGCTCGCGATCCGCTGCCCCCAGGGCCCGGTTCCAGTCGCGGGTCCGGGCGCGCTCCAGGCCCCGGGGGGCGAAGCGCAGCCGCTCGTAACTGGTCTGCAGGCGCTCCAGGCCCAAAGCCAGCTCCGGTACCTGGGTCGCGGCCCGCCGGCAGAAGGCCGGCAGGCTTTCTCCCGGCCGGGGCACCAGCTGGAAGGGGGCCAGGCGGCTGAGGCTGCGATCGAGTCGGCGCCTTTGCTGCTCCTGGCGGGGGCTAGGGCGCAGCAGGCCCAGGATCCACACCGCCAGGGCCAGGGCCAGGGCGAGGCCCAGCAGCAACACCAGCCCCTGCCAGCTGCGGAACGGGCCCAGCCAGCGCCCCATCAGCTGGTCCTGGTTGGTTTGGTCGTATTGCAGCAGTTGGCTCCAGGCCAAATCGAGGTTGGTCCAGCTGCGGGCCAGGGGCCGCAGCCAGGGCAGGCCCTGGTGCAGCCGCCCCAGGTCTGACCACTGGCCCGCCAGGCCCGAGCGCAGCCCGCCGCGGATCCGCTCGGGAACCACCCAGGCGGTGGGATCGACGCGCACCCAGCCCCGGTCCGCCAGCCACACCTCACTCCAGGCATGGGCGTCCTGCTGGAGTACCTCCAGGTAGCCGCGACCCCAGAGGTTGGCGGGGACCCAGCTGCCCCCCTGGTAGCCCACCACCACCCGGGCCGGCACTCCGGCCGCCCGCATCAGGTCGGTGAAGGCGCTGGCGAAGTGTTCGCAGAAGCCGGCCCGGCTGCCGAACAGGAACTGGTCCAGCGGGGCGTCGTCCCCCAGGGCCGGGGGTTGGAGCGTGTAACGGAAGGGTTGGTCCTGGAACAGGGCCTGGGCCGCCGCCAGCCGCCCTGCCGGGGGGAGCGGCCGCCAGCCCTGGGCCAGGGCCTCCAATTGGGGGTTGCTGCCGGCGGCGAAGGCCAGGTCAGAGCGATCGGGGGGTTGCCCTTGCCAGGTGGGGGGGCGGTTGCTGGTGGCCAGCACGTAGTTGCGGCGCTCCTGGGTCTGCCAGGGACCCAGTAATTCGCCTTTGGGGGTGCTGAGGATCTGGGGGTTGAGGGGCACACCGCTGCCGCCCCAGGGCAGGGCGCTCAGGGGGGAGGGCTCCACCAACCAGAGTTGCTGGGCCGCACCCGGTGGGGCCGGGGCGGGGGGCGCCCAGGCCTGGGCCGGGCCCTGCATCGGCCCCAGGGGAGGGGCGGCGCGCCAGCGCCGGCCATCGAAGCGATCGAGCACCCGTACCCGCCAATAGCGCTGGTCGGTTGGAGGGAGGTCGCTCTCCTGGGTTGGGCTGATCCGCAGGGCTGGCGAGGGGTCCTGCACCAGCTGGGCGATGGCGCCTGGATCGAGCTGGTCGCTGAGGCCGGTGCGGGCCCGCCCCAGCTCGGCATGGGGCCAGAGGGGGCCCAGGCGCGGCATGAACAGAAACAGCAGCACCACCAGGGGCAGGCAGACCACCAGCAGCTGCCCACTGCGGCTGAGGATCTGGCGCAGGTTCCCGGCGCCACCGCTTTCCTGGGCCAGCAGGCCGGCGATCAGCACCAGGCCCGTGGCGGCCTGCAGCAGGCCGGGCCCCAGGGTGGGGTTCAGGCCCGCCAACACCCCAAGGGCAATCAGCTGGGCCAGCAGGCCCCGGCGCAGGTCGGCCGGCCGGCGGGCGTTGGCCAGCTTGAGGCCGGCCAGCACCACCAGGGTGAGGCTGCCCCAGGTGAGCGGGCTCTGCCAATCGCTGCCCAGCAGCTGGAGAGCCAGCAGGCCGAGGCTCAGCCCCTGCAGGCGGCGGGCGAGGGGCTCGATCACGGTGGCGCCAAGGCCAGGGCCGCCAGGCAACGGTCCAGCTGGGCGGCCCCGGCGGCGGCCGGGACCGTCTGATCCCCTAGGACCAGGCCATAGGGTTCGCCGCTGGCCGCCAGTTGCCAGATGCGGGCGCTCAGATGTTCGAGGGCCTGTTCCCGCGGCAGGCTGGGGTCTGGGGCCAGCAGGTGGGGACGGGGCTGGGGATCGGCGAAGCGTTTGCCGTAGCGCTCGCCACTGCGGGCCAGTTGCTTCCAGGCCAGGCGGGCTAGCCCCTCCTCGGGCCGGTGGGGGGTGAGTTCGCGCCAGTGCTCGCTGCCGCCTGCCTGGTCGTCTGCCCCATTAGGGGCCTGGTCCCGTTCCAGGGCCTGGGGCCGATCCAGCTCCAGCACGGGGCCGGGCCGCCGGGCGGGATAGACCAGCTGGCGGGCCGGCGGATCCCAGAGGGTCCAGCAGACGAAGAGGCCCAGGGGGGCGCTGGATTGCAGGCGCAGGCGGCCGGGGCTTTGCAGGCCCCGCTGGCTGGGCCGCCAGGGCACGGCCAGCCACTGCTGGCCCGGCTCCAGGTTGCCGCTCCAGCCCAGGTCGCCCTCGGAGCGGCGGAAGCGCACGCCTAGGGCCAGCCGTTGGTCGCGGCTGGTGGCCCGAACCGGATAGGGGAGCACCTCACCGGCAAAGCCCGGCGCCGGATGGCCGCAGCCCAGCTCCAGCCCCTGCAGGTTGAACTGGGTCAGGTAGGGCGCCAGCAGCACCAGCCCCAGCCCCAGGTAGGCCAGCAGCAGGGCCCCGGCGCTGCTGCCCTGCACGCCCAGGATGAACAGCACGGCGCAACTCAGCAGCCAGAGCCAGCCAAAGCCGCTCGGCAGGATGTAGAGACTGCGTAGGCCGAGGCGGTGGTTGGCACTGTGGTGCCGCCGGATCAGCCGGTCGGCAAAGGGCTCCCGGGGCGGCTTAGCCAACGCCCGAGGGATCGCGCTGGGGATCGGTTCGGCGGTCCCCTTGGGGCCTGCTTGGGGGAGTGGCCCTGGGTCGGGCCCGGACTTTGACACGGCGCTGGCCATTCAACGGATCGCCTCCACGGCGGCGAGCAGCTGCCGGCTGTAGCCCCCGGGCTCCTGGGCCGGGCGGCCGCCATCGAGCCGGTGTTCTGCCACCGCCGGGAACACCGCTTGCACATCGGCGGGAACCACATAACCCCGCCCCTCAAGCAGGGCCCAGGCCCGGGCCGCGGCCACCAGGGCACAGCCGGCCCGGGGCGAGAGCGGCGTGCCCGTGGCCAGGCCGCCCTGGCGACTGGCGGCCAGCAGGTCGAGCACGTAGTCGAGCAGGGGCTGTTCGCAGGCCACCCGCTGGGCCTGCCCTTGCAGCTCCTCAAGCTCTGCCGCTTCCACCACAGCCTGCAGGCCGTCGAGGCGGGGGGCCTGGCCCGCCAGCAGGGCCGATTCGGCCTGGCGCGGCGGGAAGCCGAGGCTGAGGCGCATGGCAAAACGGTCCAGCTGGGATTCGGGCAGGGGCGAGGTGCCGGCCTGGTCGAGGCCGTTCTGGGTGGCGATCACGCAAAAGGGCTTGGGCAGGGGGTGGCTGGTGCCATCGACGCTCACCCGCCCGGCGGCCATCGCTTCCAGCAGGGCGCTCTGGCAGCGGGGGCTGGCCCGGTTGATCTCATCGGCCAGCAACACCTGGCTGAACAGGGGCCCGGGCTCGAAGCGGAACTGGCCCAGGTGTTGGTCGAACAGGCGCAGGCCGGTGAGGTCGGCGGGGAGCAGGTCGCTGGTGAAGTGGACGCGGCGGAAGGCCAGGCCGAAACTGCGGGCCAGGGCCTCGGCCAGGGTGGTTTTGCCGACGCCGGGACAGTCTTCAATCAACAGGTGGCCGCCGGCCACCAGGCAGGCCACCGCCAGGCGCACCCGGTCATGTTTTCCGAGGAGGACGCCGTTGATCTGGGCGAGAACCTGCTGCAGGGACCCCATGTTCGGGTGCAATCGATTCCACGCTAGGTAGATATTTCGTTTTTGGTGGTTAGATTTTGCGACCAAGCTGCTTGCCTGCGCCGTTGGGCGGATTTGCGCCCATCACCGGCTTGCGCCCTTAACTGGTTTGCGCCCTTGACTGGCTTGCGCCCTTAACTGGTTTGCGTCCATGAGGGGTCTGCGTCCATGACCGGTTCGCGCCCATGACCGGGTCCGCCGCCGAGCCCGCCCGCCATGGCGGCAACCTGGCCCAGGCGGCCGAGCGGCTGGGCTGCCGGCCCGGCCAAATTCTTGATGCCAGCGCCTCCCTGGTGCCCTTCGGCCCGCCCC
The DNA here is from genome assembly GCA_943369525.1 of Synechococcus sp. UW140. Taxonomy (GTDB): domain Bacteria; phylum Cyanobacteriota; class Cyanobacteriia; order PCC-6307; family Cyanobiaceae; genus BAIKAL-G1. The sequence continues at coordinate 28,566 of CALRNL020000005.1, read as the reverse complement.
TGGCCCTGCGGGCGGCCCTGCTGGCGGCCCCCCTGCGCCCCTATCCCGATCGGGACCACCGGCGCCTGCGCCAGGGCCTGGCCCGCCACCACGGCCTCGATCCCGACCAGCTCCTGCCCGGCAATGGCGCCGCCGAACTGTTCACCTGGGCGGCCCGGGACGCGGCTGCTACGGGCTGCAGCCTGCTGCCAGCACCGGGCTTTGCCGACTACCGGCGGGCCCTGGCCTGCTGGGGGGGCGCCTGGCACGACTGGCCCTTGCCGTTGCAGTGGCCTGGCCCTGGCCCCCAGGCCTTCCCGCCCGGATCCGCAGGCGCTGGGGCCCAGGCCCTCTGGATCACCAACCCCCACAACCCCACCGGCCAGCTCTGGAGCCGCGCCAGCCTCGAGCCCCTGCTGGATCGCTTCGCCCTGGTGATCTGCGACGAGGCCTTCCTCTCCCTGGTGCCCGGCGGCGAGGCCCAGTCCCTGGTGCCCCTGGTGGCCCGCCACCCCAACCTGGTGGTGATCCGCAGCCTCACCAAGCTGTTTGCGATCGCCGGCCTGCGTCTGGGCTACGCCGTGGCCGATCCCCAGCGCCTGGCCCGTTGGGCCGCCTGGCGCGATCCCTGGCCCGTCAATGCCTTGGCCGGGGCCGTGGGTGAAATCGCCCTGGAGCAGCGGCGCTGGATCCGCCGGGTGGGGGCCTGGGTGGGCTCGGAAGGTCCCTGGCTGGGCCAGCGGCTGGCCGCATTGCCCGGGCTGGTGCCCCGGCCCTCGGCGGCCAATTTCCTGCTGGTGCGCGGTGAGCGGGGGGGGCAGCCCGGCTCGTTGGTGCCCCTGCGGCTAGCCCTGGAGCAGCGCCACCGGATCCTGCTGCGCGATTGCCGCTCCTTCACCGGCCTCGATGAAAGCTGGCTGCGCATTGGCCTGCAGGACCGGCGCGGCAACCGCAGGCTGCTGCGGGCCCTGGGCCAGGAATTGGAACGGGGGCCGAGCTAGGGGCCCAAGCCGGCCCAACCCAGTCCAACCCGGTCCTACGAAACCTGGCGATTGCCGGTCGGCGCCAGGGGGGTTGGCCTCCCCTGGTTTGGCAAGGGCGATCAGGGTCTGGTTGCTGCAGGGCGGTTCAACGGCCAACGGCCCGCAACCGCCCGCGCGGCGGCCTAGCCGTCCGTCCCCACCAGCCCTTGCAGCACCTGGGCCAGCTGCCGGTCGGCGTGCCGCTGGGCCAGGCGCCCCATGCCCCGCCCCAACTCCAGCAAGGGATCGATGCTGGGCCCCCCGTCCGCCGATGCTCCGCCCGCCTCCAGCCGCCGCAGCCGGGGCCCGAGCAGGCGCCAGATCGCCCGCTCCAGGGGGGGCTCGCCCGGGGCGTGTTGCAACACGATCACCGCCGCCCCAAGCGCCGCGGCCGCGGCGGCGTTGGCCTCCTGGTGGCCGTCGGCCGCGGCGGGGAAGGGCACCAGGATTGCCGGGGTGCCGCCCACGGCCAATTCGCTCAGGCTGCCCGCCCCAGCGCGGCTAATGGCCAGGTCGGCGTGCTGCAGCAGGCCAGCCATGTCGTTGCTGAAGGGCAAATCCACGTAGGCCGGGTGCTGGAACTGGCCCGAGGCGCCATCGTTGCTGCCGCTGAGATGGACCACCCGGCAGCCGGCCGCCAGCAGGCGCGGCAGCAGGGGGCGCACCATGCGGTTGAGCCCCACCGCCCCCTGGCTACCCCCCATCACCAGCAGCAGGGGGCCCTCGCCGGCGGGCACCCAGGCCGGCAGGGGGGCGGGCTCGAGGAAGGCCTGCCGCACGGGGGTGCCGGTGACGACCGGCTGGCAGCCCTGCAGCTGGCCAGCGGCCTGGGGCAGGCCCAGGGCCACCTGGCTGCAGAGGCGCCCCAGCAGCCGGGTCACCCGGCCGGGCACGGCGTTGGAGTCATGCAGAACCACCGGAATCCCGCACCAGCGGGCCGCCAGGATCGCCGGGGCGGCGATGTAGCCGCCGGTGCTGAACACCCCATCCACCCCCTCGCGGCGGATCAGCCGGCGCACCGTGCCGGTGGCGGCGAGCAGGCGCAGCAGTTGCCACAGTTTGTTCAGGCCCCGGCCCTGGAGGCCGCCGGCCCGGATCGTGTGCAGGGGAAAGCGGCTGGGCACTAGCTCCCGTTCCAGCCGGTCCGGCACCCCCAGCCAGTGGATCGACCAGTCGGGGGGCAGGGCCTCGGCCACGGCCAGGGCGGGGAACAGGTGGCCCCCGGTTCCGCTGGCGGCAATCAGGAGCCGGGTCATGGACATCTGCAGCGGAGCCTGGCGCCCGAGCCGGGCGGCCCTAATTTAAAAGCTGGCCCGAGACTTGTTCATGTCCCCGCTCCGCCCGCTCCTGCCCGCCTTGATGGCGATGGCTTGTCTGCTGGTTGGGGCACCCCTGCGGGCGGCCCCCTCGCCAGCGGCCCTGGAGGCCGCCCTCAACGACCCGGCAGCGACCGGCTTGGCGGCCGTGTTTGAGCCCGGTCCGGGGTTCGTGCCGGCCGAGCTCGAGGCGCGCCGTGCCGCCCTGCGGCAGCGCTTTCCCGACCTGCGCTGGCAGGTGGCCAGTGGCACCCCTTTGAAGGACGGCAGGCCCACCCTGGAGATCACGGTGAGCGGCAGCCGCCAGGAGGGCCCGACCCTCTATCGCCTGGTCGCCACTGAACAGGTGGCGCTGCAGAGCCATGGCGATCGCTTCAACGGCCAGGACGTCATCCGCGAAAGCTCCCTGGTGCGCAGTGGGGCCAAGGATCTGGCCGTGAGCCTGCTGGTGCCCGATGCGGTGCTCACCGGCCAGCGCTACGACCTCGATGTGGTGATTGATGAGCCCCTCGATGGGGCTGTTCTGGCCGGAGCGGTGGCGGCGGTGTCCCCGCGCCAGCTGGCCAACTCCACCATGCCCGGGCTCCAGCTCGAGGCCCTCGGTGGCGGCGGCGTCTTCAAGACGGTGCAGGCTCCGGTGGATCCTGGCTCCCAGACCTGGGCGGTGCTGCTGGTCCATCCCGATGGCATCGTCACCGCCACGAAACGGGTGCGGGTGGTGGCAGATAAGGCGGCCCTGGCTCCCTGAGCCGGGCTCTGCAGCCGACCACCCCCCGCGCCCTAGGCCCTGGTCCCGATGGGTCTGGGATCCAAAGTCTGCGGCTGGCGTCCAGGCTGCTGGCACCCAAGCCCCTATCCCGCAAGCTGCCGCTACCCAAGTTGCTGCAACCCTGGCCTGGAGCAGTCCGATTCCGTCACGGCTTGGGGCCGGCCCAGGCACATCTGGAGCGGAAGCCGTGGCCAGGATGGCGAAGTCCCGATCCCTTGCCAGCTGCTCCCATGGCCCCCCGTCCGTTCCGTCGCGCCCTGCCCTTGGCGCTCCTGGCCCTGCTCAGTTCGCCCCTGGCGGCGATCGCCCAAACCGGTGGCCCACCCCCGGGCGATGACCCGGGCCGCAGGGAGCAGCCCCGCCCGCCCCAGGGTCCCTCCCACCAGGCCCGCGAGGCACACCTCAAGCGGGAGGCTGAGGCCATGGCCAAGCTGAGCGTGGCCCAGCGCAAGGCCTATTTCCAAGCTCGCCAAGACCTGCAACGCCAGCTGTTTGAGAAGCGCCTGGTGGACCTGAAGCGCTTTGGCCAGTGCTACGAGCAGGCTGCCAATGGGCCGGCGATTAAGGCCTGCCAGCAGCAGGAACGCAGCAGCTGGCAGCAGGACCGCCGCCAGACCATGGAACAGGTGCTCAAGATCCGCCAGCGCTTTGGGTTCCCCGCCCTCACCGCGTCGCCGCGAAAGGGTCCGCAAGAGGCCGGCAAATCCCATGCCAGGGACCAGGACGGCCCGGCTCCTGGCATCTTCTGATCCTGGCGACGTCTGACGCCAACGGCTTGAACGAACAAGAAAGGTTGGTCGCCTCCCTAGGGCGACCAACCAGCTGGCGATCTGTTGATTAACCCCGCTGAAATCAGGCCTCGTCGAGGGCCGCCACCCCAGGCAGCACCTTGCCTTCCAGTAGCTCCAGGCTGGCGCCGCCGCCGGTGGAGATGTGGCTCATCAAACCTGCCACGCCCACCTTTTCCACGGCGGCCACCGAGTCGCCGCCGCCGATGATCGTGCAGCAGCCCTTGCCGCTGAGCTCGGCCAGGGTGTGGGCGATGCCGTTGGTGCCGGCGGCAAACTTGTCGAACTCGAACACCCCCATGGGGCCGTTCCAGATCACGGTCTTGCAGTCGGCCAGGGCCTCCTGGAAGGCCTGGATCGAGTCAGGACCGATGTCGAGGCCCATCCAGCCGTCGGGGATGGCGTCGATCGCCACGGTTTGGCTATTGGCATCGGGGGAGAAGGCATCGGCCAGCACCACATCGGTGGGCAGCAGGAGCTGCACGCCCTTGGCGGCAGCCTTGGCCTCGAGCTCCTTGGCCAGTTCCAGCTTGTCCTCTTCCACCAGGCTCTTGCCCACGGCCAGGCCCCGGGCTTTGTAGAAGGTGAAGATCATGCCGCCGCCGATTAGCACCTTGTCGCACTTGTCGATCAGGGCCTCAAGCACGCCGATCTTGCTGCTCACCTTGGAGCCGCCCACGATGGCCGCCAGGGGACGCTTGGGCTCATCGATGGCGCCCTGGAGGTATTGGAGTTCCTTCTCCATCAGGTAGCCGGCCACGCAGGGTTTGAGGTGGGCGGTTACCCCCTCGGTGGAGGCGTGGGCCCGGTGGGCGGCACCGAAGGCATCGTTCACATACACGTCGGCGAGCTTGGCCAGTTCGGCGGCGAAGTCGCTTTCGTTCTTCTCTTCTTCGGCGAAGAAGCGCACGTTTTCCAGCAGCAGCACATCGCCATTGGCCATGGCGGCCACCTTGGCTTCGGCGTCGGGGCCGATGCAGCTGTCGGTTTTGGGCACGGCCACGCCGAGCAGCTCGCTGAGGCGGGCGGCCACGGGGGTGAGGCGCATGGCCTCATTCACCTGGCCCTTGGGCCGGCCGAAGTGGGCCGCCAGGATCACCTTGGCGCCCTTGGCGCTGAGGTCGTTGATCGTGGGCAGGGCCGCCTTGATGCGGGTGTCGTCGGTGATCGCCCCGGCGTCATCGAGGGGCACGTTGAAGTCGACCCGCACGAGCACCCGCTTGCCACGGAGCTCATCGGCGGACAAGCTGGCCAGGGAGCGCTTTGCCACGGGTGCAGGGGGATTAGGAGCGGTGAGATTAACCTGCGGCCCTTCTGGCCCTTCGGCCCGTGCTGGGCGCCGAAGGGGCAGAAGGGCCGCCTGCCGGGCCCCAGGCCGCCAGCACCGCGCTAAGACAAGGGGGGATGGGACCTGCCGGAGCATCGCCGGTCGCTGAAGCCTGTCCCCATCGTCCCCATGTTTGACACCGTTCTTTTTCCGATCGATCGCAGCCGCCAGGCCGCCGAAACCGCTGCCACCGCCTTGAAATTGGCCCAGCAACACCAAAGTCGTCTGGTGCTGTTGTCGGTGGTCGAGCCCGGCCAGGACGACCATGCCGCCGTGGCCACCTTGCTGGAGGATGCACGCAAGCGGTTTTTGGCTGAGGGGATGGAATGCGAGCTGATCGAGCGGCAAGGCAAGCCTGCCTTTGTGATCTGCGATGTGGCCGACGAAATCAATGCCGATGTGATCGTGATGGGCACCCGCGGCCTCAACCTGGAGCCGGATGAGGCCAGCACCGCGTCGCGGGTGATCCAGCTGGCCCCCTGTCCCGTGTTGGTGGTGCCTTGAGCGAGGCTGCCGCCGCTGCAGAAGCGCCGTTAAACAAAGCGCCGTTGATTAAGGATGACGAAGCGGGCTTGGTAGCCCCGGCGGGCTGCGCGGACCTGGTGACTAACGCTGAACTAGGGGGCAGCACCGAGCAAGACAGCACCCCAGCCCAGGCCACCACCCCAGCCCAGTTGGGCCATGCCGCCCAACTGAGCAGCGCCGCCCCGGCGATCCAGTGGTATCCCGGCCACATCGCCAAGGCCGAGAAGTCGCTGACCGACAACCTGGCCAAGGTGGACCTGGTGATTGAGGTGCGGGACGCCCGCATCCCGCTCGCCACCGGCCACCCGCGCCTGCAGCGCTGGATCAAGGGAAAGCAGCACCTGCTGGTGATCAACCGGCGCGACATGGTGAGTGCCGAGGCGCGCCAGGCCTGGGACCAGTGGTTCCGCGCCGCCGGCCAAACCCCCTGGTGGTGTGACGCCAAGGCCGGCACGGGCGTGAAGCAATTGCAAACGGCGGCGATCCGGGCCGGCGACCAGCTCAATGCCCGCCGCGCTGGTCGCGGCATGAAACCCCGGCCCGTGCGGGCCCTGATGCTCGGTTTCCCCAATGTGGGCAAGTCGGCCCTGATCAACCGGCTGGTGCGGCGCAAGGTGGTCGATAGCGCCCGCCGGGCCGGCGTTACCCGCAGCCTGCGCTGGGTGCGCCTCGGCCAAGACCTCGACCTGCTCGATGCCCCCGGCGTGTTGCCGCCGCGTCTGGACGACCAGCTGGCTGCCCTGCGCCTGGCCCTCTGCGATGACATCGGCCAGGCGGCCTATGAGGGGGAGGCGGTGGCCCTGGCCTTCCTGCGGCTGTTGGCCCTGCTGGAACCCGTCTCGGCAGCCGGCGTGGCAGCGGGCCTGCTGGAGCGCCGCTATGGCATCCCCGCCCAGGACCCCAACGCCTGGCTGGAGGCGGCCGCAGCCCGCCACACGAGCGGTGACGAGGGCCGCATGGCCCAGCGGCTGCTCGATGATTTCCGCCGTGCCCAGCTGGGGCCGATCGCCCTGGAGCTGCCCCCCAGCCCATGAGTGCCTTTGGCGAGGGCGAAGGCGAGCTGCTGACGCTCCACTACCCCAAACCCCTGCCGATGCGGCTGGACCGCTGGCTGGTGGCCCAGCGGCCCGAGCAGAGCCGGGCCCGCATCCAGAAGTTCATTGATGCCGGCTACGTGCGCGTCAATGGCGTCACCGGCCGGGCCAAAACGCCCCTGCGCTTGAACGATGAGGTGCAGCTCTGGATGCCGCCGCCCGAGCCCCTGCCCTACCTGCTGGCCCAGGACATTCCGCTTGATGTGCTGTTTGAAGACAGCCACCTGATCGTGCTGAACAAGCCGGCCGGCCTCACGGTCCATCCCGCCCCTGGAAATAAGGACGGCACCCTGGTGAATGGCCTGCTGTTCCATTGCCCCGACCTGCCAGGCATCGGCGGTGAGATGCGTCCGGGCATCGTCCACCGGCTCGACAAGGACACCACCGGCTGCATCGTCGTGGCCAAGAGCCAGGAGGCCCTGGTGAAGTTGCAGGTGCAGATCCAGAAACGCATCGCCTCGCGCCAATACCTGGCCGTGGTCCATGGGGTGCCGCCGGCGGACCAGGGCACGGTGGTGGGCGCCATCGGCCGCCACCCGGCCGACCGCAAGAAATATGCCGTGGTGGCCGATGAAACGGGTCGCCACGCCTGCACCCACTGGCGCCTGATCGAACGCCTCGGCGATTACTCGCTGATGCGCTTCAAGCTCGACACCGGCCGCACCCACCAGATCCGGGTCCACTGCGCCCACATCGGCCATCCGATCGTGGGGGATGCCACCTACAGCCGCTGCCGCAAGCTGCCGATCGCCCTTACGGGCCAGGCCTTGCATGCGGTGGCCCTGGGCCTGGATCACCCGATCACGGGCGAACGGCTGCAGTTCGAGGCGCCCCTGCCGGCGGTGTTTGAGGCCCTGCTGGCGGCGTTGCGGCGGCGGGTGGCCTAGGGCCGGGCCCCCTCAGGGCAGGGCCGGTAGCCGCGGGCAGGCGGCCACCAGGCTGCGGGTGATGGCGGCCTGGGGATGGGCCAGCAGCTGGTCACCGGGACCCTGCTCCACAATTCGGCCGCCCTCGAGCACGATCACCCGCTGGCAGAAGCCACTGGCCACGCCCAGGTCGTGGGTGACAAAGATCAGGCCCAGGCCCAGGCGGCTTTGGAGATTGCGCAGCAGGGCCAACACCTCGGTCTGCACTTCGGCATCGAGCATGCTGACGCTCTCATCGCAGAGCAGCACCTGGGGCTCGAGCACCAGGGCCCGGGCGATGGCGACGCGCTGCTGCTGGCCGCCCGAGAGCTGGCGGGGCAATCGCCGCTCAAACGCTTCCGGCGGATTCAGGCCCACGGCCGCCAGCAACTCGCGGGCCTTGGCTCGGGCTTGGGGTTTGCTGGCCAGGCCATGGATCAGCAGGGGGTCGGCGATCGCCTCGCCCACGGCCATCAGGGGGTTGAGGCAGGCCAGGGGATCCTGGAAGACCATCTGAATGCGCCTGCGGGCCCGCCGCAGGGGCCGGCCCCGCAGGCCCAGCAGGTCGACCCCTTGCAGGCGCACGGCGCCGCCCCGCACCGGCGCCAGGCCGATCAGGGCGCGGCAGAGGGTGCTCTTGCCGCAGCCGGAGGCGCCCACCAGCCCGATCGTTTCGCCTTCATGGAGCTGGAGGCTGACGCCATCCACGGCCTTGAGCCATCGCTGCTGCCAGGGCAGGGAGGCCAGGGGATGCCAGCAGCGCAGGCCGTCCAGCTCCAGTAGCAGGGGGGCCTGGCTGGGGGCCGGCGTGGCCTGGCCTTCCCGGGTCCGGGCCGCCGCCACCAGGCGTTGGGCCAGGGCGGAGCGGGGGGCGGTGAGCAGCTCCAGGGCGGGGGCTTCCTCCACCAGCCGGCCCTGGTCGAGCACGGCGATGCGGTCACACCAGCGGCCGGCCAGGGCCAGGTCGTGGCTAATCAGCAGCAGGGCGCTGCCGGCCTCCTGGCAAAGGGTCGTGAGTTCGGCCATCACCTGGCTCGCTACCGCCACATCCAGGCTGGTGGTGGGTTCATCGGCAATCACCAGGGGCGGCTGCAGGGCCATGGCCAGGGCGATCGCCAGCCGTTGGCGCATGCCGCCACTGAACTCGTGGGGATAGCTGGCGTAGCGTTCGGCGCCAATGCCGACCCGGGCCAGCAGGGCCTCGGCCCGCCGCCGGATCGCCCGGCCCTGGCCGAGGGGGCGCCGGTTTGGGAGCCCCTTGTTGGGTTGGCTGGGTTGGCTTTGGTGGTCGGCGCTGGCGGCTTGCCCCTGGTGGGCCGAGAGGGTGTCGGCCAGGTGCTCGCCAATGGTCATCAGCGGGTTGAGCCGGGTCATCGGGTCCTGGAACACCAGGCCCACCGCCCCGCCGCGCAGCCGCCGCAGGGCCCGTTGCCCCAGCCGGCGGGGATCCTGGCCGGCCAGTTCCAGGCCGCCCTCGCAGCGGCTGCCGGGGGGTAGCAGTTGCAGCACGGCCCGGGCGACGGTGCTCTTGCCACAGCCCGAGGGCCCCACCAGGGCCAGGCGCTCGCCCGGCTGGAGCACCAGATCGAGGCCGTTGAGGGTGGCCACGGCACTGCCGGGGTAGTGCACCAGCAGCTGCTGCAGGCGCAGGATCGGCCGGGCCGGGCCGCGGCTCCCTGCCGGAGCGGCGGCGGGCAATCCGCTGGCGGCCATGGCGCTGATCCAGGGGCAGGCCCCGCAAGCTTGGATGGGCAGCCCCACACAGCGCGGCCAATGTGTCGCGAAATGCATACGATGGGGGTCTCCGCCGGCTTGGATGGTCAACGCAGCGGCTGACAAGACGGAAGCAGCCCGGGCGGATCCCGCCCCGGCCGTCGCTGACCCCCTTGAGGCGCCCGCCGTTGCGGACCGTTTTGGTGGAGATCGCAAGCCGATCCCAGGCCCAGGTCCGCAGACCTCCCCCAATTCAGGCGACGATCCAGACCCCGATCCCGCCGCCGCCACTTCGGCCTCCACAGCTCCTGCTGGCGCCACCGCAGCAGCAGCCCCATCTCCAGCCCCAGCCCCTGGGCCGACCTGGCCCGAGATCGACCGGCGCAAAAACGGCCGGAATCCGGTCCAGCCCACCGGCGACCTGGCCAGCGGGCCCCAGGCGATCAGCCCGGCCGATGCCTACGGCATCCCCCTGCCGGCCTGGCTGCGCCGCTGCATCGAGAAGGGCGTGCCTGCCGCTGGTTCCGCCTCGGCCCCAGATAGCGACTCCCTGCTGGCGGCCGCCTTTGATTTCGCCTTCCAGCTCCATGACGGCCAGGTGCGGGCCAGTGGGGAGCCCTACATCATTCACCCGGTGGCGGTGGCCGACCTGCTGCGCGATATCGGTGCCAGCCCCGGCGTGATTGCAGCCGGTTTTCTCCATGACGTGGTGGAGGACACCGACGTTACCCCCGCCGAAATTGAGCAGCACTTCGGCGCTGAGGTGCGGGCTTTGGTGGAGGGGGTGACCAAGCTCGGCGGCATCCATTTCACCAACCGCACCGAAGCCCAGGCCGAAAACCTGCGGCGCATGTTCTTGGCCATGGCCAGCGACATCCGGGTGGTGCTGGTGAAGCTGGCTGACCGGCTGCACAACATGCGCACAATCGGCGCCCTCAAGCCCGACAAACAACAGCGCATCGCCCGCGAAACCCGTGAGATCTATGGCCCTTTGGCCAACCGCCTCGGCATCGGCCGCCTGAAGTGGGAACTGGAAGATCTGGCCTTCAAAATTCTCGAACCGGAAGCCTTCCGCGAGATCCAACAGCAGGTTGCTTCCAAGCGCAGCGACCGGGAGCAGCGCCTCGGGGTCACGGTGCAGTTGCTGCGCGACCGCCTGGTGGCGGCGGGCCTGGCCAATTGCGAGGTGAGCGGCCGGCCCAAACACCTTTATGGCATCTGGAGCAAGATGGAGCGCCAACAAAAGGCGTTCCACGAGATCTACGACGTGGCCGCCCTGAGGATCCTCACGCCCAATATCGAAAGTTGTTATCGCGCTTTGGCCGTGGTGCATGACACCTTCCGGCCGATTCCGGGTCGCTTCAAGGACTACATCGGCTTGCCCAAGCCCAACGGCTACCAATCCCTGCACACGGCCGTGATCGGCCGGCACCGGCCGATCGAAGTGCAGATTCGCACGGCCGAAATGCACCAGGTGGCCGAATATGGCATCGCCGCCCATTGGAAGTACAAGGAAGGGGGTTCACCGGCCGCCTCCAGCAGTGATGCGGAGCGCTTCAACTGGCTCCGGCAGCTGGTGGATTGGCAAAAGGATGGGGTGGGCGAAGACAGCAGCGATTTCCTCGCCTCGATCAAGGAAGATTTATTTGATGAGGAGGTGTTTGTTTTCACTCCCAATGGCGATGTGGTGGGTCTGCGCAAGGGCTCAACCGCCGTTGATTTTGCCTATCGCATCCACTCTGAAATTGGCAACCATTGCCAGGGGGTGCGCATCAACGACCGACTGTGTCCGTTGGCCACGCCCCTGCAAAACGGCGACTTTGTGCAGGTGATTACCGCCAAGACCGCCCATCCCAGCCTCGATTGGCTCAATTTTGTGGCCACGCCCACGGCCCGCAACCGCATCCGCCATTGGTATAAACGCAGCCACCGCGATGACAATATCCTGCGGGGCACGGCCATGCTGGAGCGGGAGCTGGGCCGCGATGGCTTCGATGCCCTGCTCCATGGCGATGCCATGGCGCGGGTGGCGCGCCGCTGCAACTTGGTGAGCACCGAAGATCTGCTGGCCTCGATCGGCTTCGGGGGCGTGACCCTGCAGCAGGCCCTCAACCGGCTGCGCGAGGAAATCCGCCTGGTGACGGCCGCCGCCGCCCCGGTGCTCAGCAACGAGGACCTGGCCCGCAACCTCAGCGCCCAACGGGAGCAGGCCGCCCCGGTGGCGCCTGCCGAGCATGGCCACGCCAGTCCGATCCTGGGGCTGGAGGGGTTGGAGTATCGGCTGGGCGGTTGTTGCAGCCCCCTGCCCGGCGAAGGGATCGTCGGCAGCGTCGCCCTCGGCAACCACGGCATCACCATCCACCGCAGCGACTGCGCCAACGTGGCCCAGATGCCCCTGGAGCGCCGCCTACCGGTGCGCTGGAACCCCCTCGCTGACCATGGCGGCCGCCGCTATCCGGTGCAGCTGCGCATCGAGGTGCTCGATCGGGTCGGCGTGCTCAAGGACATCCTCACCCGCCTTTCGGATAGCCGCATCAACGTCAGCGACGCCCGCGTGCGCACCGCCGCCGGCAAGCCGGCCCGCATCGACCTGCGCGTCGAACTGGCCAGCGCCTCCCAACTGACCAGCACGATCAACCAGATCCGGGTCATGGCCGATGTGCTCAACCTGTGCCGCACGGGGATTGGCTGAGGGGGCTGGATTAAGTCAAGTCGCTAAAATCTTATTGACGGTCTTGATGTGCCTGAAGAGCTCTGCCCCTAACCTGGACCTATGACAGGCCAAGATGTTCGTTGGCGCCAGCGCTCAGGTAATTTTCGCCGCGCCCTGGCGCGCTTAGTGGAAGCTGTTGATCTCTCAGGCCAACGCCCCCTCAGCGATTTAGAGCGCCAGGGATTGATCCAGGCCTTTGAATTCACCCATGAGCTCAGCTGGAAAACCCTCAAGGATTTTCTGGCCTCCCGGGGCGTCGAGGAGCTCTATGGCCCCCGCGATACCACCCGAGAAGCCTTCGCCCAGGGGCTGGTCAGGGATGGCGAGGCCTGGATGGAGATGATTCGCCACCGCAACCTCAGCACCCACACCTACGACGAAGGCACCGTGCAGGAGATCGTTACGGCGGTGGTAAGCCGCTACCTCCATGCCTTCCAGGAGCTGGAGACGCAGTTGCAGAACTGGGAGCGCCGGCCGTGACCGCCCAGACTCCTGCTCCTAGCACTCCCCAGGCCACCCCAGCCAGCCACGGCCTGCCTGGCGCCGCCGTGGCGAAGATCCACGCCACTTTGGCCAGCTTCCCGGCCATCGAGACGGCAACCCTGTATGGATCCAGGGCCTTGGGCCGCCACCGGCCCGGTTCTGATATTGATCTCACCCTTGCCGGGGCCGGCCTGGATGGCCGCACCCTAGGCCGCCTGGATGCGGCCCTTGATGATCTCCTCTTGCCCTGGCGCTTTGATCTGTCGTTGCAGTCGTCCCTGCAGTCTGCCGAGCTGATCGATCACATCCAGCGGGTTGGACAGCTGTTCTATAGCCGTAGCGATTGGTCCCAGCTTCGATCAGTCCCGAGTTTGCAACCCTCCCACGGACCCGCTAGCGACCACGATCAGGCGTCATTTCAAAGCGACGGCAAAGAAGGCTCACCGTTAACAACTTCGCCGTCACCCAAGCTCACGGCAACGTGAACCCACTCGTATTGAGGTGCTTGAGATCCAGCATCACAATGCCGAGCCAGCCCAGCAACGCCAGGCCGCCCACCACGCCTAGGGCCACGAGCAAGGTGAACACCACGGGGCGTGCCGAGCTGTTGTTGTTCGCCACGCGTTCTAGGACCAGGGGAACCTGATCCTGCCACGACCAAACCCTCCCTGCTGGCTTGTCTGGCCAGGGATTGGCTCCTGGCTCCGATCGGGGCTTGATCCGGGCGATCCGGCTCGGCTGCCATCAGGGCCCGGTGGCCAGGGCCAGCCAGGGCTAGGGAGGCTTTCCCTAGGGTTCCAGGCCTTGGGGTGGCTCCCTCCCCTGCTGGCGTCTGGGGCCGCGTGCTGGCCCGATGGCTGCCGCCGTGGTCGACGGCCATTTTCTGCGGGGCTTGCCCTTTGAGCCCTTGATCGAAGGCATGGCGCTGGCGCTGGCGATGGGATGGGGTTGAACCGGCATCTTGTCCAGAGCGCCGTTTGGGTGTTCGCAATGACGCCCTGCTGGACCAGGTCGTGAGAGCCGTGTCGGATCTGGATTTCTAGGGGCGCCTTCTTTGCCAAACCCTCCAAGACAACCCTTCAGACCCCCCCACCTCAGGCAGTTGCTTCGCCCGCCACCATCAGGTTCAAGAACTCCCACTCCGACCGGTGGAATGGTCCGCCAGCTCCGTAGGCGTTCCTTCAACCTCAATCTCGCGGCCTTTAACGCCTCCTTTAACGCCTCCTTCTGGTCCCAGGTCGATCACCTACTGGCCGCAGCGGATTACACATACCAAGCCACGCCTTCTGATTTGTAGCCCCATTCTGGATGGGCAATAATATTGTTCGCCTCATCGGCACTGGCAGTATAAAAATGCTGACCTACGCCATCAAGCACCCTGTAGAAGCGGTTAACAGGTGTACTCATTCCCAGCTGAGAGATTGTGCTCACACTGAAGCTCTCACCTTCATAGGAAAATCCCCATGCAGGATTGGCTTTGACGGTCTTTGCTTCCTCATCATTGGTGGTCATAAAGTGATAAGATGCTTTGGCATTGAAGAAGCGATGTAGGGCTTTGCCTTGGGTGACAAGAGCGTCATAGGCAACACCTTCGTCCTTGTAGCCCCACTCCGGATTGGCATTGACGATAGCTCGTTCCTCTTCACTAGAGGAATAGAGGTGAACGCCTTTTGAGGCTTTGAAGAACCGGTAGACACTTTGTCTTGGCGCATCAGCAAGCAGTCCAGGATCTCGGATTTCCCCATTGATCAGGCCATCCACGTCGCCTTTGCCACCATCTTGCAGGTGAATCCGCAATGAATCCACCAAGCCATTTTTATTCGTATCTAGCAATTCGGCGCCGAGCCCGGTGATGGGGTCATAGGTGAAATCAAAGGCTTCGCCTGTATTGGGATTGACCTTGACGTAGGCATTTGCCTTGATTTCTTTTTCAAGCGCGATTTCCGCAGTAAGCGACTTGAGGGCACCAGTCTTGATCGTGAAGTCGATAAAGCTTGAATCAGTATCAGATGCTTTCTTGGATGTCGATGATGTTGAGTCGTTGATTTTATAGCGCTCAAGCAGCTTGCTGGATTCTGCCTTTAGCGGGACTGCAGCGGTTAATTGACTTAAGGTGCTAGTCTTTCGTTCTGAAGTAATGCTCTCCAGCTCCTTGCCGGTGGAGTCCTTAACTTTTGGGGCAGGAAGGGGCGAAGGAGACGGGTTAGGGGTAGGAGTTGGTGATGGGGCAGGAGCTGGAGAAGGCGTTGGAGATGGGGATGGGGTCGGGATTGGTGCTGGAATTGGCGATGGGGTAGGAGGCGGGGATTGAGTGGATGACGTGTCCTTGACGGTCACGGTTGCCGTCGAACCAACCTGAATCGACCTTGCGGAATCGGAGAACAACTTAATCAACAGTGTCTCATCCCCTTCCGTAGCAAGGTCATTGGCAAGGGTATGGGAGAAGCTGAACTTCCCATCAGACCCAACTACGCCGGTGCCTAACAGTTCACCTGATGACAAATCCGCAATAGAGATGCCACTTCCAGAAAGTGAATAGTATAGTTTTGTCCCAGTTGCCACGTTGGTTGTGTTAACCGTCGAGACAATGGTCTGGCCCTCGCCAAGGCTTGCTATCGATACGGTCAATAAGTAGTCAGCCGTATTGCCATCCAGCTTGGCAAAGTCAAGGCCTGCTGGTGTGGCTTGTGCGTAGAGATAGCCACCGCCATAGGATATGGATGAATAGACATCTGTTATTTTAGTCCAAAGTGGCTTGAGGTCTTTATCGTATTGGGATACAAAGCCTTTTCTGCGATCACTAGTATTATTTTCCTCTCCATTGATGTTCCCTTCTGTTTGCCCTGCGATAAAAATAGTGCCGTCAGGCCCTGCTGCCAAATCAGGGCAATCATCCATCCCCGCAGTACCTATTAGGAGTGAGCCTTTTAAGGCGCCACTGCTATCCCACTTACTTAGGAAGATATCGGCCCCACCATTGTTTAATTGGGTGTCAATTGTGCCTCCTGTATCCCCGGCTACATAGATAAGGCCATCGGATGAAATTATGCCCGACATGCCGTAATCTTCTTTGGTTCCTCCAGCTAGGCGGGTCCACTGACGAATGCCAGCAGAATCATATTTTTGAATAAACGTGTCAGTCGAGCCAAGGTTGATTTGATCATCAAGATTGCCAGCTGTTCTTCCAAATACGAAGATGCTTCCATCGTTGCCAACACCAAGGTCAAAGATGTCGATATTTTTATCAGAGCTTATCAGGGTGTCCCAATCCTTGCTGCCATCCGGGCGGAGTTTAACTAGAAAACCCTCTAGGGGAATTGGGGCGATAGCGGCTGTTGGCGTGCTCTTTTTGGTGCCCGCAAGAAATACAGAACCATCTTTGCTTGTGGCGATTGCATCGAGAGAGTGGAAGTTGCCAGTAAGAAGGTTCTTGATACCAACTGTTGAAAGCCAATTCTGGCTTCCATCTGCGTTTAACTTTGCAACTAATAGCGACTGGTAACCACCGGTCGATTGGGTAGCAGATACATAGGAAGCAACATAGATCAATCCATCGGGGGCAAGGGTTAACACCCTTGGATAGTCGTATTGGCTAGTGCCTAGGAGTTTTGTCCAAATAATATCGCCATTGACGGCTTGCTTTTTGACTCCCATATCCACCAAGCCATTGCTGATTTGACTGCCTAGATTTTCCGACCCGAAGCAGGTGAACAGCTCACCATTGTTTCCGGCTATAAAGTCTGGCGGGCAAGCGGTTGGATCAATGCTTTTAAATGCTGTGAATGGCGCCTTGCTTGGTGTTAATTGTGTGGAGGTGTCTATAGCGCTTAGATTAAGAGTTGAGCCGACTTGATTGGATCGGGCTGGATCGGCAAATAGTTTAATCTGAATCTCTTCATTTCCCTCTGTTAGGTTGTCATTGGCAAGCACATGCGAAAACTTAAATTTTCCATCGCTTCCCACGACCCCTGATCCTGTCAGCGCGCCAGAGGAGAAGTCAGCAGCAGTAATGCCGTTGCCGCTAAGGGACCAGTAGAGTGTGGACCCGGAGGCTACGCCGTAGGTAGATACTTCAGTTGTTAAGGTAGCCCCTTCATTGGTGAACGGATTGCGGGCCTGAAGAAAATAGCTTGCCTGTATGGAAGATGAATCCTTAATAGTTATGTTGATTGTTGGCGTTACCGCCAGTGTGCGTGCTGAATCAGAAAACAATTTGACCTGTAGAGTCTCATCTCCTTCTGTCATTAGATCATTAGCTAAGGTATGGGTAAAGCTGAACTTGCCATCTGTTCCAACAGTGCCTGATCCTGTTAACACTCCAGCAGAAAAGTCGGCAGCATTGATCCCAGTACCATCAGCAGTCCAGTAGAGTGTCGAACCAGGGGCAACATTGGTCGTATTGACCGTTGTCGTTAGGGTCGTTCCTTCATTGATGCTTGTGCTGGATGGCGTTAGGCCATAGGTTGAAGCCGGACTTAATGACGTATCTTTGATAATCACAGTTGCAGTCGAACCAACCTGAAGCTGCCTTGCTGTATCTGAGAATAGCTTCAACTCCAGCGTTTCATTCCCTTCGTTTGTGAGATCATTCGCAAGGGTATGGGCGAAGTTAAACTTCCCATCAGGGCCGATAGCTCCTGATCCTGTTAATACCCCAGCAGAAAAGTCTGCGCTATTGATCCCCGTGCCTCCAGCCGACCAATAGAGTATTGTGCCGGCGACAACATTCGTTGAAGACACTTCCAACGTAAGACTCTGGCCTTCGTTAATGTTGCTAGCAGAAGGAGTTAGGGTGTACGTTTGAGGGGCGACGCTTCCAGGCTCAGTTGCAGTAATCGAGATGCCTTGCAGGCTGACTGGTGCACTGAGGGCCTGGCTCAGTAGGCCAGCTTCCAGGGGCAGTATTGTGGTATTTCCTGCTGGCAGTAAGGTTGGGTTCCAATCTCCGATGGTTTGGCTGTAATGAAGATCGCTTTTGTTATCAGTTTTGATGCCGCTTGGCGTTGAGAAAGGTAGGGCCGATTGGATTGGATTGATCTCTATCAATCTAAGTTGCTCATTGAATGTGCTCTTGGCGTCATTGGTTGAATAAACAAATGAATCGCTCGTGAAGATGCCGCCCTGGCTATTGGCGCTAAGATCGTTGCCATTGGAGCTTGATGAATAGATATTGGCAATGTTAGGTAGGGGCGACGCAACGTCGCTGCTGGCGATAGGCTGTAACGCAGCGTCAAAGAAGACGACCACATCATTATTTCCTGAATAGGATTGAAGCTTGGCTGCAAAGCCGCCGTTTGAAGTCGCCACAAACGGACCAAGACTTAATGGCGCTGAGTATGAAAGGCTTTCGTAGATGCGGCTGCTGATTTTATCCCCAGAGATGCTGTCATATAACTCCAATTGAAGATTTCCCTTGGCTAGGCCATAGGCTACTAGCCAGCGGTTGTTGGACAGGCTAATA
Organism: Synechococcus sp. UW140; assembly: GCA_943369525.1. Taxonomy (GTDB): domain Bacteria; phylum Cyanobacteriota; class Cyanobacteriia; order PCC-6307; family Cyanobiaceae; genus BAIKAL-G1. The sequence continues at coordinate 10,471 of CALRNL020000005.1, read as the reverse complement.
AGTTGAAAGCTAGGGGCATTTGTATTTGGGTCTGTTTGTTGTCCCGGGAACCTTAGGGGGGTATCATTTAGGACCGCTGCCGTGAAGGAGCGGGTGTAAATTATTTGGCCAGCTTGATTTATCTTGGCAACCGTAATTGAGCCTGAATTGCTAGTGCCATCATAGGTGGTGCCATCCGAATACTTGCGCTTGACTGTTCTGTTGTAGTCGCTAAAGCCAACTAGGTAGCCGCCATCAGCGCAGGCCGTGAGATCAGCTGTGTAGTAGCCTATATCAATGGTGTTATTTGCTACCTTGCCCAAGTATTTGTTGGCTACAATAGGGCTCCCTATCTCGTTGCCCTTGGCGTCATAGCGCTGTATTTCTAATACATTTTCGGCTTGAGCATTGTTTTTCGCTTCATATCTCAAGGTTCCGAGCAGAATGGCGTACCCACCGCTGGCTGTCGCTTCTAGAGCTTGGGCACCTCTAAACTCTGCTGTTGTACCGTTGGTGGTGAGTGCCTCGCATATGGTCTTGGTGGATATAAGTTTGCCCTCAATATCTACTAGGCTGAGGAAGTATGAGAATTTGTTGGCATAAAGCCCCATCCAAAGCACGGCTGTGCTGCCATCACTTAGTCGTGTAATTAGGGTGCCGGGGTTTGAACCATTATAATAATTGCTGCCCTTGACTCCTCCCTGATTCACCTGGGTGGGGTTGCCAATTGTCTGGCCGTTGGTGTCATAACGCAATAAAACTAAATTGTAGCCGGTAAAACCCGTGCCATCAGCAAGTAATTGCACGACCGTTGGTCCAGGTAAGGGCTTGGCTGCACGGGTAGCTATTGTTGGTAACTTAATACTGCCATCGAGGGCCACCAGTTGCGGGGTCTGGGGATTACCCGCAAATCCTGGGGCAGCCTGAAATTGTAGGCCGCTGGATCTATCGAAGGGCACAAAGGACTGGCGATCGATGCTAGTTAAAACTTGCCAGTCGCTAGATCCTGGCGCGCGGTAGTACCAACTGCCTTCTTGGCTAGCTTGTTTGTAGTTGGTAAGCCCGACAGATTGTAGGGGATCACCATCGCTATCGCTATAGGCGCTTGTAATGGTTGACTCTAGGTTGACGTTCCAAAGGCCATTCCCCAGTGAAATTGCTTTCACTGGTAGTGGCCCAGTTAACGCGGGTTGGCTGCGCGACTCTAGCCGCTTCTGACTAGTTGGATCGGCAATTGCCACGACGGGCTTGTTGGGCTGGTCGAGGAGTGGTTCGGTTTCGTAGCCGGTGACGAATAGTCCCGTACTTAATTTGGCGATAAGTGTTTTGCTATTGAGTTGAAATAGCTCTTCGGCTGGAATCAGTGAACCGTTGTGGAGCCCAACCGAAGATACGGTGGCGCCACTGCTGCTTGACCAACGGATGATTTTGCCATCGACCCGCAGGGCCCAGAACTGATCGCTGCTTGCCAGCAGCTGTTTGATTTTTGTCTGGCCATTTAGGTCCTGAGCGATGGTATTGTAGTTATTATTAGTGATTGATGACCCCCAACTCACCACCGAGCCATCGGTGCGGAGGGCTGCAAAACCATAATTGGAGGCTACAAGTTTTTCTACCTTTACCTTGCCATTGAGGGCAAGGCGGGTCGTTTGGTCTGGGTTGCCGCCCCAACTTCCATCACCCCAGCATTGTACCGACCCATCGCTGAGTAGGGCAGCCCGGGCACCTGTTCCGTTCCCTACTACGGACACCACAGCCTGGTTAGCCGTGAGCTGGATCTGTGCTGTGGGTCTATCGTTATTGTTAGTGGTTGCTCCTCCCCACACCTTCAGGGATCCATCTCTACAAATTGCAGCCCATTCATTGCCAGGTGGTGGCAGGGCCACGAGCTGGCGAACTTGGTTGGCGCTGCCAATTCCATCCAAACCTGGTTGCAACCGAACCAGATCCGGTCGTGTCGGTGCCCAAACCAGAAGGGAGCCATCCTGGCGCAGGGCGGCCACTTCTGTGCTGGTGCTGAACAGGCCCACCACCGCATTGCTGGCCAGGGTGCTATCTGGGAGCTTGACCATGCCACCACCACTGCCCCAACTCAGTACCGAACCATCGGACCTGCGAGCCGCAAAGCCCTGGCTAGTCGATACCACCTCCACAATTGGAAGCTGGCCATTGAGTAAGTCCGCCAAGCTGCTGGTGTCACCCCCGGCTAGGGCATCTCCCCAGGTGACCAGGGCACCCTTGTCCGTAAGGGCGGCAAAGGCCGTCGCAGATGAATACACCCGCACGACCTTAGTATTGGGTTGCTTCAAGGCAGCAGGCAAGCTGGACGGAGAACCGCCGGCGCTGGCCTCGCCCCAGGGCACGATGCTTCCATCGGCGCGAAGCACAGCAAAAGCCTTACTGTTCGAGTAGATCTCAACAGCATCCAACGTGCCGTTTAGGCTGATCGGCAAGGCACCGTAGCTGGCTGGGCCTTTACCAACAACCGAACCGTCGCTCAGGATCGCTGCCCAGGCATCAGGATTGGACCATTCGCCAGTTGAATTTGCCATTGAGATCAATCCCTCGAATTAATAGTTGAAAATTTGGTTGAGTTAGTGATGAAACGATTTAGGGAATCAAAAGCTTCCGGCTGTTTTGACCCCATCGTCATGGGCGGTAACTGGTTCTAATTTTGGGAACTTCCCAATAGAAGCTTCTGACCCATTGACGTATAGCGCTTTTTGGGCGAAGAATTAATCTGGCAACCAGGCCTCTCTGGAGACATGCAACGGTTCGTAGCCCGTTTATTCTGATTTGGTAAATCGTTTTTAGAGGGATGTTGTTTCTCGTGTTGTCTAGCTTCCAGCTGCTTAAGCTTCTGCATTCTTGTTTGGGCAGTCGATTATCGGAGAGCCACCAGCGTTGGCGAGGCTCCATCGCCCGAACTTTGTTTGGAAAGCTATTGAACATGACATTGAATTGCTGGGCGTTTGCGACTCCGAGGTTGCTGTTAATCGTCCAGCCTCTTCCAAACGTGCACCACCGACTGGCAAATGATCGGTAGGCGGCTTTGGTGCCGGTCATTAATAAGGAGTGCTAATCGAATTGCCGAACATGCTCAGCCACGTCGGTGGACGACCTGGTGACTTGTCAGCTTTCGTCATATCTTATGCCATTTGAGCGGATCCTGTCTAGAGTTATAAGCCCATCATTCCCTAAAGCCTATTTGCAGGCTCTGAAAGGGTTCCTAGCCTAGGGTCTCAAAGATGAGGCCCTAGGCCATGCGCATATTGCAATAAAAGATCCCTTAATTGTAGGATCTGCAATTCTTTGAACGGCGTCATGTTTCTGCGCCTCGACGGGACCCTCCTCCATGGGTCCCTCTGCTTGAAACTAGGTCAACACCAAAGTCACTCCTAGCCCGATTCCAAGCACTTCAATGCCAACCTGATATCTCCCCAACGTTCGGCGCATCAACGCCAACACTTGCTTCAGACCCATCCCTCTGTGGCTGATGGCATATTCTGCCAGCTACTTAGGCGGTCCAGTCAGCAAGATCTCCTGCAATATCGCTGCAGACTTGCCAAATAAGTATCAGTTAGCAACCTGTCAGATCAAACATACCAACCCACCCCCTCCGACTTGTAGCCCCATTCAGGATGGGCAATAATATTATTGGCCTCATCGGAGCTCGCCGTATAAAAATGCTGACCTACGCCATCTAGCACCCTGTAGAAGCGGTTAACAGGTGTACTCATTCCCAGTTGAGAGATAGTGCTCACGCTGAAGCTCTCACCCTCATAGGAAAATCCCCATGCAGGATTGGCTTTGACGGTCTTTGCTTCCTCATCATTGGTGGTCATAAAGTGGTAAGAAGCTTTGGCATTGAAGAAGCGATGTAGGGCTTTGCCTTGGGTGACAAGCGCGTCATAGGCAACACCTTCATCCTTGTAGCCCCACTCCGGATTGGCGTTGACGATAGCTCGTTCCTCTTCACTGGAGGAATAGAGGTGAACGCCTTTTGAGGCTTTGAAGAACCGGTAGACACTTTGTCTTGGCGCATCAGCAAGCAGTCCAGGATCTCGGATTTGCCCATTGATCAGGCCATCCACATCACCTTTGGCACCATCTTGCAGGTGCATACGCAGGCTGTCGACGAGTCCATTTTTGTTGGTATCTAACAGTTCCGCGCCAAGACCCGTAATTGGGTCGTAGGTGAAATCAAATGCCTCTCCGGTATTGGGATTCACCTTGACGTAAGCATTTGCCTTGATTTCTTGGTCAAGAGCGATTTCCGCAATAATCGATTTTAGGGATCCCGTTTTAATCGTAAAGTCAATAAAGGAAGAATCTGTAGAAGCCGCGGATTTGGGGGTTGTGGATGCGGAGTTATTAATTTTATAACGATCAAGCAGTTTGCTTGCTTCTGCCTTAAGTGGCACAGAGGCTGTTAAATCGCTTAAGAGGCTTTTCTTGCTTTCAAAGGAAGCTCCCGCCACTTCCTTGCCAGACGTATCTTTGATTGCAGGTAAGGGGCTTGTTGATGTGTCCTTGACATTAACGGCTGCGGTTGATCCAAGCTGGAGCGTTCTTGTTAAATCAGAAAACAACTTGATCTGCAGTGTCTCATCACCTTCTGTTACCACATCATTGGCAAGGGCATGGGAAAAGATGAATTTACCATCGGACCCGACAATGCCAGATCCTGTTAGAGATCCCGACGAAAAATCAGCAGCATTGATACCGTTACCACCAACAGACCAGTAGAGGGTTGTGCCAGAGGCCACATTGCCTGTGGCTATCGAAGTAGCCAGAGTGGAACCTTCATTGACATTAGCTAATGACGGTGTAATTGTATAAGAAGGATTTGTGATTACAGTTCCCATCCTAATGGCTTTGACCACGGGAAGGCCGGCTTGGAGGCTATTGCTATTAACGATATCGACTGATAATGAGGCAACATTCACCCCAAGCAGCGCCGCCAACTGTGCAAGTTGGCTTGGTTGGTCGTCTTGAAAGCTATAGGCTTCTACGTTTTTGGATAGGCCAGCTTTATTGTACAAAGAAAGTCTGCTTATTGACCAAACCCCAGCGGCCATGTGGGGTGACAAAATGCCGGAAAGCCTCAATGTACCTTGCTTATTAGTGCCAGCAACTAGATTGGATGAGCCGATTTTGGCAGAAAAACTTTCACCATTGGGGCCGGTTAAATTGATCAGGCCCCAAGATGCGTTAGCCTCATTTTCGGGATTGGCAATGCTGCTGCCAAGCCCAGCGGAATCTGTAAAATCAATATCTAACGATGCCGATGCGGTGCCAGCCGAAACATCGTAACTTGACGCTCCAAACCTGATCGCGTTAACGGTTGGGGCCACTGCTGGCGACGTGTTTTTGTTAACGAGGCTGACCGATAGCGAGGATGGGCTTACGCCTAGCAGGGCAGCGACTTGGGCCAACGCCCCCGCCTGGTCACCTTGATAATTTATTGAATCAACTTGCTTTGAAAGGCCGACAGTATTATTCAGCTTCAATTGACTGATGACCCACGTGCCAGGGGCAGTGTTGGCAGGCAATGTGCCGGCAAGCCGCAATGTACCCTGTTTAGTTGTACCGGCAATTAGGTTGGCGGATCCAATTTCGGCGAAGATAGTCTCACCATTCGGACCAGTTAGGCCAACGTAGCCCCATGTTGAAGAGCGGTTGCCGGTTTCAGAGGCGATAGTGCTACCAAGCCCAGCCGAGTCTGAAAAATCAATTTCTAACGATACGGATGTGTTCCCTGAGGTAATATCATAGGTAGGGGAGCCAAATCGAATGGCTTTGACTAGGGGCGCTTGCGAGACGACAGTATTCTTGTTGACAATGTTGATCGAGAGTGACGATTGATCCACCCCTAGGAGTGCTGCTGTTTGCGCAAGCGAAGTTGCCAGGTCGCCTGAGTTATTATATCCACTCACTTGCTTAGTAAGCCCTGTCTGATTGTAAAGCTCCAAGCGTGAAAGTGACCAGGCTCCTGCAGCTATTTGTGAATCAAAAGGGACAGGAATTCGGAGAGTTCCTGCTTTACTGGTGCCAGTAATCAGATTAGCAGCCTCAATTGAAGCAGTCAGTGTTTCACCATCGGGACCGGATAGGCTCAAGTAACCCCAAGAACTGGAGTTGCTGCCGAGTGTTTGACTAATCGGAGTTCCTAGGCCGACTGAGTCAATAAAATCAATATCAATGTATTGCGATGTGAGACTAGCGGCACTTGTAATGGTGACTATCTTCGGTGTTTCGGTATTAATTGGAGCTTGGTTAATGGCTAAAGACGCGAGCAGGGGGGCTTTGGTGTCCGTGCTATTCAATGGAGAACCTTTGACCTCGAAGCTTAGGGAGGCCGCATCAATGCCAATTGATTTCAAAAAGTCCTTCGCTGCTGTGCCGTCAACGCGCGTTTGATTGCCAAGGATGTCAAGTATCGACAAAGAAGATACTTGATAAATACCAGTAGCTTTGGATTGATTAATCAGAATCGATGCGGCGTAGCTGCCATCCTTTGCAGAGCCAATGATTGTATTGTTATTGGGATTTAAGGAGGTATAGATGTCGGAGAGTCCATTGGAAAAGGATATGCTCAGATTGCTTAGCCCTGTTGCATCCTTAATCGATGCCTTAAGAAGCAGAGATTGATTGCTTGAGCTGATATCTACGCTTTTCGATGACAATGTAAGGCTTGTTAGAGAGGGCGCACTCTTGTCACTACTGGTTGGGGCGGTACCTATCACTTGGAAGCTTAGGGTGGCCGGGTTAATTCCAATCTTGCTTAAATAATCAAGAGCATCTTTTCCGTCTAGATCAACTTGATTGCCGGCAGTATCTCGTATCCAAAGGGATGCAACCTGGTAATTGCCAATGGGGGTGGACGCATTCATTGCTATTGATGCTGCGTAGGAGCCGTCTTTGGCTGTTCCTGATATAATATTATTTTGGGGGTTTAGAGACGCATAAATTTCTGGAGAGGTATTGTTTGTCGCTTGATTAGCAAAGGATATTTGGAGATTGCTGAGGCCAGATGCGTCCTTAATGGCAGCATTTAGCAGAAGAAACTGATTGCCCGAACTTAGATTAACGCTTTGCCCTGATAGTGATAGGGCGGAGAGGGACGGTGGCGTTACGTCGCCACCTACGGAAGGGTTGCCTGTGACTTCGAAGCTTAAAGAGGTGGGATCGATGCCAAGGGATGCAAGGTAATCTTTGACTTCTACAGCGTCGGACAGCAGAACCAAGTTGCCAAGCTTGTCGGATATTGATAATGATGATACCTGGTAGGTTCCAGTTTGAGTGGTTGGATTGATTGCGATCGATGTTGCAAAGCTGCCGTCTTTGGCCGATCCTGAGATAATATTATTGCCGGGATTCAGGTCTGCATAAATGGCTGGCGCTTCGGCATCTAATCCTGAGTTTGAGAAATATATGGTTAATGCGTTGAATCCGGTTCCGTCCTTGATGGAAGCCTTTAGTAGCAATGGTTGATTGCTCCCGTGTTTATATATGACGGCGGGACCTTTCGAAGCATCTTTAATCAGAATGCTTGCGGCGCTTCCGAATTGTATTGATCGCGCTGGATCGGTAAATATTTTCAGTTCCAACGTTTCATCGCCTTCTGTTTTTATGTCGTTGGCGAGTGTATGGAGCAATCCAAACGAGCCGTCAGCGCCAACTACCGCTGTGCCAGTGAGCATGCCTGCAGAAAAGTCCTCGGTGGTAATTCCTTTGCCCGTCAAGGAATAGTAAACCGGGGTGCCTGCTGCCAAATTACGTGTAATCACTGTGGTCGTTAAGCTGGCCCCCTCATTGATAATGCTTGCAGATGGGGTCAGTGATTCTATGCCTGCTGGCAACTGATCATCGGTGTAGGGATCGGCAAAGCCAACCACACCATTAAGTCCTTCCGTTGCATTGCCTCCATTGCCGCTGCCACCCCACGTAACAACTGTTCCATCACTCTTTAGAGCCGCAAAGGAGAGATCATTGGCGAAAATCTGAGTGACACCGCTAAGGTCAGTAGGGACCGTGCCCCCATAGATGTCGCTTCCCCAAGCGATGACAGTGCCATCATTCTTAAGGGCTGCAAACGAGAGGTCATTGGAGTAGATCTGTCTGACGTCGCTTAGACCCGTAGGTGCCGTGCCACCATTGCTGCTGTCGCCCCAGGCAACGACAGAGCCATCACTGCTAAGGGCGGCAAATGCAAGGTTATTGGAGACAATTTGGATAACACTACTCAAGCCTGCTGGTGCAGAGCCGCCATAGGTGCTATTTCCCCAGGTAACGACCGTGCCGTCGTCTTTCAAGGCGGCAAAGGCAAGGTCATTGGAGGTGATTTGTGTGACACTACTTAGACCTTCTGGTGTCGCCCCCCCATAGCCACTATCTCCCCATGCAACGACCGTGCCATCCTTGTTTAGGGCTACGAAGGAACGATTGGTCGAGAAAATCTTGGTAACGCCATTAAGACCCGCGGGTGCTGTGCCGCCGTAGGCGATGTTGCCCCATGCAAGGACAGTGCCATCACTCTTCAGTGCCGCATAGGCCTGCTCATTAGGGACTATCTGCGTAACCGCAGCTAGTCCCGTGGGTGTGGTGCCCCCATAGGAGTTGTTACCCCAGGCAGCAACGGTGCCATCAGTCTTAAGTGCCGCAAAGGAATAATTGTTGGAAACGATGTCTAAGACGCCGCCCAGACCCGACGGTGCAGTAGCTCCAAAACTCGGGTCCCCCCAGGCAACAATTGTGCCATCAGACTTCAGCGCAACAAAAGCATGTTCATTTGAAAAGATCTTGATAACACTGCTGAGATCTGCCGGTGCAGAGCCTCCCTTACCACTATCTCCCCAGGCAACAACTGTGCCATCGCTTCTCAATGCTGCAAAGGCACCCTTATTGGAGAAGATTTGAGTCACATTGCCCAGTCCTGCCGGTGCCGTGCCCCCATAGGCACTATCACCCCAGGCAACCACACTGCCATCATTCTTTAGTACTGCAAAGGCATTGTGATTTTGCACTTCACCCTGGCTCCAGCCTGGTCGTGTTGGGCTCCGTTTCGTAACATTAATGCCCTCCGCAGTAATTGTTGCTGTTGCCAACTGGCTGCCAGCTACAATTAAATAGCTTGCAGCAGGCTCGATCCGAGCAAGGACTGTTTCGCCAGGGTCAATGATCAGAATATCGTTTATTGTCGGCAATGACAGGATGGCTGAGTCATTCCCAGCTGAAAAGACAATTTCTCCGACATTGCTTCCAGTGTAGTCGCCACCAACCTGAGCTGTGCCGAATAATTGGTAGCCAACTTTCAGGGCTTCGGCGGTGGAACCAGTTCGGTTGAACGTGAACACCACCGGACTGCCATCAACCTCATTACCATTGGCGGTCGCTTTGACTGATATCTGGGGAAGGCTTGCATACTCAATATCCACCTGCTGGCCAGCAACGATTAACTGGCCGTGGTCCGACTGGGTTCTAACTGCCGCAACCTGGTCTGCTGATGGAGCTGCCCCCGCTAGGAGCCTCGCAAAAAACTCCCCCTCATCCCCTGGCGTATCACTTGGATTCAACAGAGAATCGAGATGGTGCCCCAATTCCTCCGTAAGCACGGCGATAGCCTGGGCCGTACTTGCGGTTGCAAGCCAATCCTGGTTGAGGTAAATGGTGGTGGTATTAGACCCGTATGCTGCAGCCGCCCCCGGCAGGTCATTGCGACTAACCAGCTCGATTGCGGGCAGAGATTCAAAGTTGGCCTCGGCCCATTGGCTAACCAGGGCCTGGAGGGCTAGGGGGCTACTCTCCAGTTTGAAGGCTTGTCGAGCTGCTACCTCGAGGCTACCGTCAACGGCCCAGGCGCTCAGTAAGTTACACCATTCCTTGCCTACAGCCAGGGGAAGGGGGAATAGGGTTGCCATTGATTAATGTTGTAGCGATTTTGGCTTCCGCCATCCAGGCAGTCCATGGGAATGCCGACTGGATGGGTTCCGGATTATGTCCATCTTAATTGAACGACCTGGGGAGGCACCCAGGAAGGCCCAACACTTCATACCTGTAGTCGGGTATTTGCTAGGGCGTTGCTTCAGGATCGGAGCTGTTTATGCATGCTTTTGCAGTCTTATTCGGTTTTGTCAATACGTATTGAATCGTTGCTTTCTTTGGCGTCGAGATGACTTCTTAGGCTTCTGCTTTTGGAGGTGTCTCCATAGCATTTGTGCAACTCGTTTGGAGTCCGTATAAACGGTATTTTGTTGCGACATGTTGTGCGTCTAGTCCTTAGCGCTCCATAGCAAACCACCTTCCAACCATCTTCCAATCCCTCCCCCTGGATCTGTGACTGTGACGTGACCCCCCTTGCTGCTCCAGTCCTTATGAGAGCTAGTGGGTTGATCAGGCCGCCTTCCATTGCTGGATGACCTCCAGGGGCGTATGCCCCTGGAGAGCCGAATGCGGTCTGTAGACGTTGTACTCGATTCGGTGCTGTTCT